>CAVPZK010000017.1:0-214697 GCA_963710245.1 uncultured Alphaproteobacteria bacterium | reverse complement strand
AGGATGGGATCGGCACGCGCAGTTGACCCAGGATGATTAAGCAATCCGCATGAAGCCGCAGCCGCAATCATCGGCCCAGGAAGTCCTCGCCGGCCTTGTCGAGCGGGTCACCTTCCACAACACCGAGAATGGCTTCTGCGTTCTCCGGGCAAGGGCGCGCGGACATCGCGACCTGGTGACCGTCGTCGGCCACGCGGCGACGATCTCTGCCGGCGAATGGATCACCGCGTCCGGCGAATGGGTCAACGACCGCACCCACGGCCAGCAGTTCAAAGCGCGGTTTCTGAAGACCTCGGCGCCGACGTCGATTGACGGCATCGAGAAGTATCTCGGCTCCGGCATGATCCGCGGTATCGGCCCTGTCTACGCCAAGAAGCTAGTTCGGGCCTTCGGGGAGAAGGTATTCGACACGATCGAAGCGGAGCCCGAGCGCTTGCGCGAGGTGACGGGCATTGGCCCAGTCCGCGCCAAGCGCATCACGGACGCCTGGGCCGAGCAGAAGGTCGTGCGCGAGATCATGGTGTTCTTACATGACCACGGTGTCGGCACGGCGCGGGCGGTGCGTATCTACAAGACGTATGGTGCCGACGCCGTACAGGTCATGACGGAAAACCCCTATCGGCTGGCGCGCGACATCCGCGGCATCGGCTTTAAGACGGCCGACGCAATCGCCATGAAGCTTGGCATCGAGAAGACTGCCATGATCCGGGTGCGGGCCGGCATCTCCTTTGCCCTGACCGAGGCCATGGACGAGGGCCATTGCGGATTGCCGACCGAAGAGTTGATTCCGCTCGCCGAGGAATTGCTCGAGGTGCCGCCGGAACTGATCCGCACGGCCCTCGATCTGGAGCTGTCCGATGGCACGGTCATTGCCGATCACGTCGGAGAAACGCCGTGCGTGTTTCTGGCGGGTCTGTATCAGGCCGAGCGTGTTATCGCTGACCGGCTCGTGCGGCTCTTGAACGGCAAACTCCCTTGGCCCTGGATCGATCCGGACAAGGCGCTGCCGTGGGTCGAGCAGCGCATTGGTCTGCAGCTTGCCGAGAGCCAGAAGACCGCGATCCGCCTGGCGCTAGTTTCCAAAGTGCTTGTCATCACCGGCGGGCCGGGCGTCGGCAAGACCACGATCGTCAACTCGATCCTGCAGGTGCTCTCGGCAAAGAGCGCGAAGCTTCTTCTATGCGCACCCACCGGCCGCGCCGCCAAGCGCATGACCGAGGCAACCGGCTTCGAGGCCAAGACCATCCACCGGCTCCTTGAGGTCGATCCCAAGGGCGGCGGCTTCAAACGAGACCGCGACAACCAACTCGACTGCGACCTACTGGTCGTCGACGAGGCTTCCATGGTCGATGTCATGCTGATGCAGGCGCTGATGAAGGCGGTGCCGGACGATGCCGCGCTCCTGATCGTAGGCGATATCGACCAGTTGCCATCCGTCGGACCGGGACAGGTATTGGCCGACGTCATCGCCTCCAGCGCGTTTCCCGTCGTGCGGCTGACCGAGGTCTTCCGGCAAGCAGCGCAAAGTCGGATCATCACCAGCGCGCACAAGATCAATCAGGGCTCCATTCCTGATCTCTCCAAGCCAGAGGGCGACAGCGACTTCTACTTCGTGCAGGCGGACGACCCCGAAACGGCCGTGCCGCGGATCGTCGACTTGGTGAAGACGCGAATTCCGCAGCGATTCGGCCTCAATCCCATCCATGACATCCAGGTGCTGTGCCCGATGAACCGCGGCGGCGTCGGTGCCCGCTCGCTCAACATCGAACTGCAAGCCGCGCTAAATCCTGCCGGCGATCGCAAGGTCGAGCGCTTCGGCTGGACCTTCGCGCGCGGCGACAAAGTCATGCAGATCGAGAACGACTACGACAAGGACGTTTATAATGGCGACATCGGCTATATCGACGACGTCGACCCGGACACGGGTGAACTCAACGCCAGCTTCGACGGCCGTTCGGTCACCTACGGCTTTGGTGAGCTCGACACGCTGGTGCCGGCCTATGCCGCGACCATCCATAAGAGCCAAGGCTCGGAGTACCCTGCCGTGGTTATCCCGATCATGACCCAGCACTACGCCATGCTGCGCCGAAATCTCCTCTACACGGGTATCACCCGCGGCAAACGCCTCGTCGTTCTGGTTGGCCAGAAGAAAGCGATAGCCATCGCGGTTCGCAACGTTTCTGGCCGGCAGCGCTGGTCGAAGCTAGACGAGTGGCTGCGGCCAATGGTGGCCGGCGCGTCATGGACCCGGTAGTCCATGGATTGATCGAAAATCCGCGAAGCCGTCGAAGCTCGCTGAACTCGCTCGCGATCGATGATGTCAAACGTCAGGGCGAGTGGACCGTGGGATTGCCAGATGGTTCCCGGCCAGGAGAGGCGATTGCAAAAGATACGTTCCTTTACCGCCTCAAGAAGCCACTTGAACATTTAGGCACCGAGCCGGACGACCTTGTGTTGTTGCAGTTTGACATTCAAACGCGTGTTCTGAGCATCCGCGTTGGTGGGCCTGAACTTATAGAGTACGCGACAAGTGGTGAATTGGATCAGCTGATTGAGGATTGACCGGGATTCCACCTTCGGAGCCGTGTTCGTCCCGGGGCACACATGCCAAGGTATGACGATCCCGATCACCCATATTACTTCGGGGAGGTGATAGGCAGCGCGATGAGCTACCACTACCTACATGTCATATCATTCCGCTAATTCGTCGACAAAACTACAAGAGGTTCGCGATTGGAAAGAAGCCGTTGGCCTTGGCTTAAGTCCCGGTCCACACTGCCATCCACCTCACGCGACCCTCGAAACCTTAGCCGAGACGAATGATCGCTCACGGGAGTGTGTCTTAACCGCCAGGGAGCTAGGCGATTTCCGGCGCGGCTTGATGAAAGTTCTCGACGCCTTAGAGGCTGAGTTTGGCTTGCCAACCCTAAGGGCAACATTCGCGAGGATTGATCGGCTCCAGCAGCTAAGGCGATCCGCGCGAAGTTGGATCCTGTATGACGCAAGCCGATGCTATAGCATCGCCCCTCACACTTAATGGCGCAAACACATGTCGCGTGAGGCAAGAACCATCGGCGTATTGTTCGACAAGCTTATCCACTGCCAGCTGCAGCGATTCCCAGCCCGACGAGGCCGACTAGATGCGCCGACTGAACCCGGCGTCGTATGTGATTTATGGCCCGCGCGGAAAAGTACTGCATGTGGGCGAGACGTACCGAGGCCGTCGTGCTTTGCCAGCGGTTGAGCAACCATTTAGCAGGGCAGTCATCGTTCACTATCAATTCGGTGTTCCTAGAGCAGCACGGTCCGACACTTAAAGAGCGATGCGCATGGCTTCGCAACAATTGCACCTACGATACCTGAGTGTCAGCGACCACCGCCTGCGAGCTTTGTTGGAAGCCTATGCAATCGGGACCTTCGCCCTGATCATATTGGCCTGCACCAGACTACGGTGTAACTCGGGACGTCCCCGTGGCGGCCAAAGCGCACCTCATTCGGGCCGGGGGTTCGGCCCGGCCAAGCAGGTTCCCTGACCTCCCTGGAGGTCCGTGGAGACTCGGCCTTATAACATCATTTAATTCAATGGTTCACGTGCAAGCCGCCGCAATGCCTCCAGCAATGCCTCTCGGCAATTCTAAGGCTGATGTCCAACTAAAATCACCCGCTACGCCTTGTAAATCAATGGTGGGCCCGGAAGGCTGAACCTCCAACCAGACGGTTATGAGCCGTCAGGTCTCGACACTTTCAAGTATGAGTTGTTGTTGCCCCGAAGTCGCCCCGAGTGCCGCTACTTCATCTATCAGTTTGATTTTAATGGCGCCCCGTAGGGGTTTCGAAACCCTGGTTGGGTAGGAGACGCTTACGGACATGCCACGGACACGAAAAATATCCCGTGTCTGCATAAGGGCAACGTCCATATAACTAGTCGTGATTATTATGAAATGTGGTGGGCGCAGAAGGACTCGAACCTACGACCCGCTGATTAAGAGTTAAATGGGACGCTTGCGAAATCAAAGTTTACATGCTATATTATAACTTGGCTTTATAACTTTCCTTTGACAGCCGCTCGTATTGGCTACCATGACCGCAAGCGCAATCAAGGTATATCGAGGCGTCTCTATATATAAGGTCGACTGGTAGTGCCAATTGGTACGTTCGAGTTTGGGATCGTGAAAACCATCGCTACATCGTCAAGACCACAGGTGTTCGTACCGCTATTAAAGCACGAGAAATCGCTAAGGAGTTTGCCCTTGAACTCCTGCGAGTCTGAAAAACCCGTAGATCGTGAATTCACGTTTCGACACTTCGCGCTGAAATGCCTCTCCAACAGCTCGGCGCTCGTCGAAAAGGGTGAGCGGAACAGCAACTACGCCCGTGTCATTCAATGGGCAATTCAAAATCAAGATTGGGGTCTCGTCAGACGTTTTGGTACAAAGGATGTTCGCTCAATTAAGACACACGACTTTCGGAATTTCATCGAGCATCTAGAGCGAACTCACCCTCACCTCTCCTCCTCGACCAAGAACACGATCCTGGCTGCGTTTCGCAATGTGCTGAAAGTCGCTCGCGACGAAGGTGTGCTAGACCGCCTTCCCGATACCCCTCGCTCACGACAACGCGATAATCCTCGACCATTTTTTCGCTTCTATCCGCTCGTCTCAAAAGAGAACGATGCATACTAGAAGCTATCGAAGCAGCTAAGGAAATGGTGGAAGAGGGTATCGTTGTACGAGGGGTTCCAGTCACAGACGAACTTTACGACCTCATTTTATTCGTGACGCATTCGTTTGTTCGACCGATCGTGACCGAACTTTATGCGCTCAAGCACAATGACATTACGGTTGCCGATGATCCGAAACGTTTGATCGTCACAGTCCGCAACGGAAAAACAGGCTTTCGATCCTCAAATACGATGCCCGCTGCAGTTTCAGTCTACGAGCGAATTCGCAAGCGCTATCTCAATGCAAAAGGAGAGGATTACATCTTTCTCCCGCAGTATCTTCAACGACAAACTGCCGCGAAGATCGTTCAACGTCAGTTTCACATTCTCCTATCTCAGGCAGGGTTAGAGACGGATTTTATCTCCCGCTCACGTCACACTCTCTATTCACTCCGTCATACTGCAATCTGTATGCGTCTCATTCTGTCAGAGGGTAAGGTCAATATTTTTAACCTGGCAAAGAACGCAGGGACGTCCGTTGATCAGATCGAACGATTCTATGCCCGCAACTTGCCACTATCGAAGGAAATGGCTCGAAACCTTCACAGCTTTCCCGACTGATCGAGAGAATGCGCCGAGCATCTGCTTTCGGGAGTGAAGCAGACTTATAGGAGTGGTGTGGAGAGATCTGCTAATGACCCAAAGCGGACATGCTGATTTGTGCTGACCCACCAGCAACGAGGTTGCGCCGGCGTATGAATTAAGTAAGATCGTGCCGTGGGATGGGGATGGAGTTCCCCGATAACCGCCGAAAGGCTGATAGCTCCTACCGGGCGTGTGTGCGCCGTAGGGGCTTTTTGTTTCCCACCCGCCGCAAGTCCATCTTCGTCGCGCGCGACAGGGCTTACCGGCATGAACGGACCAATCATAGAAATTCGCAGCCTCTGGCGGGCCTTCTGGAAGGAGCCGTTGTTCGCCAAGTTGCTCGCGACTGTTGTCGCTGGAGGGGGAGCATTGGCTTTCATCGGCGTGGATTGGGAGGTTGTGTGTGGGTTCGTCGGCCTGGGCTGCTTGGCGGCAATGTTGGAGGTCACGTTGCGTGACTAATAGCGTTACGAAAGGCGCTGGCGCAAAGCTGGACGGCGCGATATGCCGCGCCCGTAAAGGAGTTGACTGACGGTCAGTTACAGCTAATTTTGTATCGATGGGGATGGAGTTCCCCGAGAACCGCCGTAGAGGCTGATAACTCCTGCCGCGTGAATGAGCATGCGGTCGGAGGCCATTAGTCCACCCGCCGCAAGGCGGGTTTTTATTTGGCGCGCTCCGGGAGAAGGGCTGATGACGGAAATCTGGGAACTCGCTGCATTATGGATGGCCCTAGCTCTAGCCGCCACCCTGCTCTCTATTTGGCTTCGCGTAGCCACGGCGCTCTCGGAGATCGTGGTTGGCACGGTTGCCCAGCTTGTGATCGGGGCCGCTATGGGATCAGCGGTTCTGGGCACGGATCAGACGTGGATAAAGTTTCTCTCCGGAACGGGAGCCATCCTGCTGACTTTTTTGGCGGGTGCTGAGCTCGACCCAGTTGTCTTCCGCGAGCGTTGGAAAGAGGCTGGAGCAGTCGGCTTCATCAGTTTCTTGACTACCCTTCATCGGGTGCGCTGCCGGTGCATATTATTTGCTGGGTTGGCAACCTATGCCGAGTTTGCTGGCGGGCGTCGCGATGTCTACGACATCAGTGGCGGTGGTCTATGCCGTGATGTTGGAGACAGGTTTGAATTCCACTGGCTACGGCAAGGTGATGCTTGCTGCTTGTTTCGTCACCGATCTGGGCACCGTTCTTGCGCTAGGACTTATCTTTGCTCCGTTCACGCTCAAGACGCTAGTTTTTGTCGGCGTTTGCATTGCGGTGCTGATCTTCCTGCCGTGGATCACGGCACAGTTCTTTCGGCTCTATGGCAGCCGTCCCTCCGAACTCGAAACCAAATACTTACTGCTGTTGCTGTTCGGATTAGGCGCTTTGGCAACTTGGGCAGACAGCGAAGCGGTATTGCCCGCATATCTGATCGGCATGATCCTGGCCGGAAGCGTAGGGAAGGATCACATCTTCATCAGGCGACTACGCACGCTGTGCTTCGGCTTCCTCACGCCATTCTACTTCATTCGAGCGGGCTCGTTCGTGTCTGTTCCGGCGCTAATCGCCGCGCCAGCCGCATTCTTGTTTATGCTTGTTGTGAAGCTGATTACGAAATTCGCGGGGGTTTATCCCGTCACGCTCGGGTTTGGTGCTCCGCGCAAGGAGGCGATGTATACCACCTTGCTAATGTCCACGGGCCTGACGTTCGGGACCATTTCATCTTTGTTTGGGCTATCCCACGGCATTATCGATCAGGCGCAGTACTCTGGACTTGTGGCCGCCGTAATCGGCAGCGCGGTTGTGCCTACGCTCATCGCAAATGCTTTTTACTTACCCAAGCACTTGCTGCCGGAAGATGTTCAGGAGGAAACGACCGCTGCCGCTCAGTCGAGCACGGCTGCGGAATGATCGGTGGAGGTGAGCGATGCAGATACCGAAAGACGCGATGCTGCTTCGCATTTTTTGCGGAGAGGATGACAAATTTGGGTACCAGCCGCTTTACGAAGCGATCGTGCTGAAGGCTCGCGAACTGCACTTGGGAGGAGCAACGGTTCTCCGAGGTCCTATCGGCTACGGCCATTCCAGCCGACTGCATATGGCTAATATAATGCGGCTCTCATATGACCTTCCAATCGTGATTGAGATTGTGGACACCGAAGCGAAGATCCAAGGTTTCTTGCCCGAGTTGGATCGAATGATGGGCAGCGGACTTGTCACCTTGGAAAAAGTTCAGGTGCTTCAGTACGGCTCGGAAGGCTTGACAGAGCGGCGGCATTCGCGAGAAGACGGCGACCGCTAGGACTTTAAGCAAGCTCGGGAGAGTGTCCAACACGGCCAATATCATTTAATCGCTCTTGATCATCTAATCGCTCTTGCAGGCGCGCTCTTGTGTCGAAAACGCTGGGGGAGGCGCGCAGTTGATGACACTTCCGCTCGGCGTCAGAAGCTGATTTCGGGCTCCCTGCCGCCATGTCCGTTTCGTGCCAATAGCGGACACCCGGCATGCGTTAAGCACGTTCCCAGGCCCTCCAAATGCGAGGGCAGACCGTTAATGCCGGTCCCCAATGGTGCTCTAAATGCTGCCTCAATGGGGCGGCCCTCCGAATATCCTTCGGATGACTTCATCGGCATCTGTATCAAAGCAGCGGCCATGGCTGAGCAAAATTCGCTGCGGCTGCCATGAGTGGATCTTTCCGATCGCCGCCTTCGCCTTTCGCCGCTGGAAGAGTAGCGGCAGCCGCATCCCGAAGAATATTTGCCCATAGGGATGATACATCCCAGTGAGCTTGGTGGCCGTTCGCCAGGGCTCGGAAATCTTGTCCAATTCGATGTTGATGATCGTGTCAGTGAGTATCAGCGTCCTTGAAGCCTTGTGGAAGAAAATGAACTCCTTGAAATAGCCGCCGGGAAAAAGCATTGGTCGATCTCCAGGCGCCATTCTTCGGGCGCACTGGCGTTGAGGTCTCTTGTGAAGTCGATATCCACGTGCCGTGCCCGTGCCCGTTGGCGCACACGTGGTGACGCCCACGAAATCGTTTCGGGAAACGCCCTCGCCCATTCCCCGATATGCGCATAGTGGAATTGGTTGGGCGACACGAGATGACGAACCGTCCCCAACCCGCGCAGCTCCTTGGCGAGTCTCTCGTCGAACTTGATCGGCGAATGGAGGAAGAGGTCGCCGTTTGAAAGGCGCACCACTGTCATTCGGGTCGTGAACGGAAGCGGCAGCCTGATCCCGCCGACAGTCAAATATTCGAATGGGCCATCGACGATGCCGATGTCCGGCGCGACTGGCTTGTAGACGTTGATTGGCTCGTAAAGAGAGGCACCCATGTTGCAGACCCTGCAGCTCGTCCGATGTTTTGACCTGAAGGTGCCTACTCCACAGCCAAATGCCGGTCTACCGGGCGACTAGCGAGCTGACGTGTTCCCCATGATGTCGGACGCCGAGCTTTGAGGAGCTTGGCGAGGATATTAAAGAGAACGGGCTCCGGTCGAAGCTGCTTTTCATTGTGGGGCCGGGTGGCGTTCTTTACTGACCCGGCCCTAAACGTGGCGGCGTCCTAACGCCCGTGATCTATGGCCCGCTCAAATGTGCGGAAGCCCGCCACCGCTAAGACGGTGAACGGGCTTCACAGTGCAGCAAATTGCAAACTTGAATGCGCCGTACAACTTCCGTTATTGGGGGTAAAGCGGACATGGCGCGGACTTGTCGGTATGTCCGCTAATGACCCAAAGGGGACGTCTTGCTGGGGGATGGTAGTTAGCCTAACTGCAAATCGCCCGTTAGGGTCAACAACTAAGCCGCGACCTCCGATTTACGCAGCTCCCTTATCGACTGCCTCAGAATTTGGACTGACGAGGTCATGAAGATGGATGCCATGATAGCGGCGACGATTAAGTCCGGCCACCTGGTTGCCGTCACCCAGACACCGGCGGCTGCAAGCATCACCGATACATTGCCGATCGCGTCATTTCGAGAACAAAGCCAAACGGACCGGACGTTGGCGTCGCCTTCCTTGTAGCGCATGAGAATTAGAACGCTTGTGACGTTAGCAACAAGCGCGAGGAAACCGACCAGGCCCATAACCTCCGCGCGGGGCGCGCCAATGACCAGAACGTAGTAGGCCGTGGCCCCGAGCACCCACAGGCCCATGAGGGTAAGGCTCATCCCCTTGATGAATGCCGCCCAGGCGCGGACCCGCAAAGTTGAACCGATCACCGCAAGGCTCATGCCGTACGTGAACGTGTCACCCAAAAAATCGAGTGCATCAGCCTGAAGAGCGCGCGACCCCGCTAGGGCGCCTGCGCTCATCTCGACGAAAAACATCGCGGCGTTGATGCCAATGACAAGCCACAGGCGACGTTTGTAGTCAGCCGACAGGCCTTCAAACCGCGTATCATTTCCGCAGCAATTCGCTCCCATTAACGCAACATAACGCTAGGCTTAGCAAACAACCAAGCACGCCGTTTTAGAACAGCCCCACATAGGCTGCGATGACCGCGATGGCCAGGAGCAGAAGAACGGGCTCCAAGATGCCCATAACCCAACGTTTATCCGTGCATTCCGAAATCGTTTCTCATCCGATAAGGGATCGGTCGCCGCATTTCGGGACCTCCATATCTTTGTCTTGTTGAGACAGCGAAGGGCTGCCAGCCGGCCTCCCCGGCGCGGAGAGACCGGCTGACGCGCCTGTTGCGGCTTGCTGCCCAAATGGCTCATAGGCAGAAGAGGACTCCGCAACAGAACTTTCCCAACGCGGCTACCGCCCGCGATGATGGGTCCATGGTGGATACTGCGTTCGGCAGACGGGCGCCCCGCACCACTTATCGGGCCCGCCGTCGCCTGCGACGGCAGTACCGGAAATCGGCGGTGCGGTCGCGGTAGCGATCGTCAGCGCTGCTGCTGCAAGCGCGACGGCTAGTAAGGTCTTCATTTTTTCACTCCTCAATCTCGATGTTTGTCCGTCTGTGGCGACGGACGAGAGACCGTCCCTCAAGTCGAAGGGACAGCGATCTGCTCAGCGCCCACATGGCGCTGGCTCAAACGAAGTGGCTGAGACGAGGAGGTGGAGTAGGCGTAAGCAAATCAGCGGAGGCAAGCTGCCAATCGGGTCCAGGCGCCGGCCGCCGCTGATCGCTATGAGGCGCCGGGCCTCGAGCAATTGGTGTGAGAGCGAGCGAGATGCACACTCCGCCGCACACCATCGATTTAGTGCAAGGGACCGCGCAATCCTCGCAACCACTGCAGTCGCCGGAGACTGGAGCAGCCGAAAAGGTGAGGTGGCCTTTAACGGGGAGAGTTTGTGTACCGCCCGACCCAAGGCCCGCGCCCAGCCCCATGGTGAGCAGGGCCACAAGGATCAGTCTTATGATGCGCTCGATGAGCATCACCAGAGCCCAAAACCGTATAGAGTCCATTTTGGGCCTGCGGCCGCCAAATGCAAGGCCTTTCGATCAAAATCCGCAGGTATCCCAGGGGCGACTGCCCTTAGGGCGGCAACCGATGGTTCCTCCGTGCGCTACTCGACGGCGTAGACCGCAGGCGCCTTTTCAGTCTTGTCCTTACTCACCTCGTAGACTTGGACCGGGCCCGTTTTTGGTCCCTCCATGCCCGGCACGCCCGTGGGCATTCCTGGGATGGCGATGCCGACGATCGGCGGACGCTCCTTCAAGAGCTTCGACATGATCTCCGCCGATACATGACCGACTACGACGTAGCCGTCGACGAACATGGTGTGACACCCCGCAAGCTTCTCGGGCACGCCAGCTTTTAAGGTGATGCCCTCAAGGTCGTTGGTCTCCTTCACATCGACCTCGAACCCGTTCTGCCGCAGATAATCGGCATAGTCCTCGCAGCAGGAACAGTGCGGGTTCTTATAGAGCGTTGACTGGATCGGTTCGGCCAACGCCGGAATAGGAAGCGCAAGGAGCGAGACGACAGCGCTTATTGAAATAGCTTTCTTCATGGTGATCTCCTTCATGGTTACGACCGGCTATGCATGTTCAGTAGCTTTAGTAGGTCGGGTGAGCGAGACGGACGTTCCGGTGCGCCGTGCTTGCGCAGACCGAATCCTTTTACGACAGCGTAGATCGCAGGAATGACGATGAGCGTCAGCAGCGTGGATGAGACCATGCCGCCGATCATCGGCACGGCGATGCGCTGCATCACTTCGGCACCTGCGCCGTGGCTCCACATGATTGGCAGAAGCCCGGCCATGATCGCCGCCACCGTCATCATCTTGGGTCGAACCCGTTCCACCGCGCCTGACATGATCGCGTCGTGGAGGTCGGCGCGCGTAAATGCTCGCCCTTCCTTCTCGCGCTGCTCCTTCAGCTCCTTCAGTGCGTTGTCGAGATAGATCAGCATGACGACGCCAGTCTCGGCGGCAACGCCGGCAAGGGCGATGAAGCCGACGGCTACGGCGACGGAGAGGTTGAAGCCGAGCCACCACATCAGCCAGAAACCGCCGACAAGGGCGAAGGGCACCGACAGCATGACGATCAGGGTCTCGGTGATGCGCCGGAAGTTCAGGTAAAGCAGCAGGAAGATGATGAGCATCGTGACGGGCACGACGATCTTCAGCCGCGCCTCGGCGCGTTCGAGATATTCGAACTGGCCGCTCCAAGTCGCATAATAACCGGGCGGAAATTGCACTTGGCTTGCTACGGCCCGCTTCGCGTCGGCGACATAGCTGCCGAGATCGCGGTCGCGCAGATCGACATAGATGTAAGTGACGAGTTGAGCGTTCTCCGTGCGGATGGTCGACGGCCCCTGGGCGAGGCTGACCTTGGCGACCTCGCCGAGCGGGACAGTGCCGCCGTCGGCAGTCGGGATCAGGACTTGGCTGGCGATCGCCTCGGGATCGCTGCGATAATCACGGGGATAGCGGATGCTGACGGTGTACCGTTCCCTGCCCTCAACCGTCGTCGTCACCGGCTCGGCGCCGAGCGCCATGGCGATGACGTCCTGCACGTCGCCGACCATCAGCCCATAGCGCGCGAGCTGCGCGCGGTCCGGATCGACATTCAGGTAATAACCGGCGATGGCGCGCTCGGCAAAGGCGCTCGAGGTGCCCGGCACTTTGCGGATCACCGCCTCGATTTGGCGCGCGACCTTGTCGATCTCGGCGAGGTCCTTGCCGAATACTTTCACGCCAACCGGCGTGCGGATGCCGGTCGAGAGCATGTCGATGCGCGCTTTGATCGGCATGGTCCAGGCGTTGGACACGCCGGGGAACTGAAGCGAGCGGTCCATCTCGGCAATGAGCCCATCGACGGTCAGGCCCGGACGCCATTCGCTTTCAGGCTTCAAGTTGATCACCGTCTCGACCATCTCGGTGGGTGCAGGATCGGTGGCCGTTGCCGCGCGTCCCGCCTTGCCCCATACCGACTCCACTTCCGGAAATGACTTGATGATTTTGTTCTGGGTTTGCAGCAGCTCGGCGGCTTTGGTGACGGAAATGCCAGGCAGCGTGACCGGCATGTAAAACAATGTGCCTTCGTTCAGACTGGGCATGAACTCACTGCCGAGCTTCGATGCCGGCCAGAGGCTCACGCCGAGAACGATAACCGCAATCAAGATTGTCAATGCTTTGAATCGGAGCGCGAGCTCGATCACCGGACGATAGATCCAGATCAGGAACCGGTTCACCGGATTTTTGTGCTCGGGCATGATCCGGCCGCGCACGAAAAGCGTCATCAGCGCCGGAACGAGCAGCACCGACAGGAAGGCCGCAGCCGCCATTGCAAACGTCTTGGTATAGGCGAGCGGCTTAAACAGTCGCCCCTCCTGTGCCTCCAGTGCGAAGATCGGCAGG
Source organism: uncultured Alphaproteobacteria bacterium (assembly GCA_963710245.1). GTDB lineage: Bacteria > Pseudomonadota > Alphaproteobacteria > Rhizobiales > Methyloligellaceae > Methyloceanibacter. The sequence continues at coordinate 201,583 of CAVPZK010000017.1, read as the reverse complement.
AAGGAGACGGTGATGATGAGCAGGCTGAAAAAGAGCGCCGGCCCCACCTCGACTGCGGCCTCGATGAGAATCTCAGAGCGAGGCTTGCCCGGCGGGGCGCGCTCGAGCCGCTTATGCGCGTTCTCGATCATGACGATCGCCGCATCGACCATCGCGCCAATGGCGATGGCGATTCCGCCGAGGCTCATGATATTCGAGCTGAGCCCTAAGAGCCACATGCAGATATAGGCGATTAGCACACCGAGCGGCAGTGTAATGATGGCGACGAGCGCGCTCCTCGCATGCAGCAGGAAGATGATGCAGACCACCGCGACGATGAAACTTTCTTCGAATAGCGTGCGCTTCAGCGTGTCGATGGCGCGGTAGATCAGGTCGGAACGGTCGTAGACGCTATCGATCGTCACGCCCTTTGGCAGGCTCGGCGCAATCTCAGCAAGACGATCCTTGACGTGCTGAATGACTGAGAGCGCATTCTCACCGTAGCGTTGCAGCGCAATTCCGGAGACGACCTCCCCCTCCCCGTTCATCTCTGTGATCCCGCGACGTTCGTCGGGCGTAAGCTCGACGCGGGCAACGTCCTTCAACAGCACCGGCACGCCCCGGTCGTTCTTGACAACGATCTGCTCGAGGTCGGACAGGCTTTTGATGTAACCGCGTCCGCGTATGGCGAATTCCGTTTCGGAGACTTCGACCGTGCGGCCGCCGACATCCATGTTGCTATCGCGGATGACGTCACGGATTTTCGATAGCGGAATGCCAAGGGCTTGCAAACGGCGTGGATCGATCACCACGCTGTATTGTTTGACGAAGCCGCCGACGCTCGCGACCTCCGCCACGCCCTCCGCCTTGGCTAGGCCGAAGCGGATCGACCAATCCTGCAAGCTGCGCAGCTCTGCTAGCGAGTATTGCGCGCCACGCACCACATATTGATAAACCCAGCCGACGCCGGTCGCGTCGGGCCCTATGCTCGACGTCACGCCTGCAGGTAGCCGTCGCGCAGCTGAGCTTAGATATTCGAGCACGCGCGAGCGCGCCCAATAGAGATCGGTGCCATCCTCGAAGATCACATAGACGAAGGACACGCCGAAGAAGGAGAAGCCGCGCACGACGCGCGACTTCGGCACGGTGAGCATGGCGGTGGTCAAAGGATAAGTGACCTGGTCCTCGACGACCTGCGGCGCCTGACCGGGATACTCGGTGTAAACGATGACCTGCACGTCTGAGAGGTCGGGGATGGCGTCGAGCGGCACCCGCGTGACGGCATAGATGCCGGCCAGCGTTACGAAGATGGTGGCGACACTGACGAGGAAGACGTTGCGCGCCGACCAGCGGATGAGGCTCGCGATCATGGCTGCGGCTCCTGCTGGCTGAAGCTTTGCAGCGCCGCGCGGAGATTGCTCTCGGCATCAATCAAGAAGGTCGCCGAGGTGACGATCTCCTCGCCTGGCTTCAGGCCCTCGAGAACTTCGGCATAGCCGTTGCCACGACGCCCGAGTTTCACCGCACGGGGCTCGAACCGGCCTTCGCCCTTGGCAAGCAAGACGACTTGCCGCGTACCACTGTCGATGATCGCGCTGTCGGGCACGGCAGTGACCGCGGCCTCGGCGCGCCCGTCGAAGACGACGTCGGCATACATTCCAGTCTTCATCTGTCCGTCAGGATTTGGCAGTTCGATGCGGACTGAGATCGTGCGCGTTTCGGGCTTCATCATCTCCGGATAGATGAATGTCACCACGCCCTCACGAGGCTCCGTCGAGGAGGACCTCAAAGTCACGGTAACCGGCATGCCGACTTTGATGGCCCCAATGTCGGACTCGGCAACTTCGGCGACGATCCATACGTGAGAGTGGTCGGCGATGCGAAAGAGCTCATCTCCCGCCACCACGCGCTGGCCCTCGATGACCCCCTTCTTAATGACGTCGCCTGTAGCGGGCGACGCCCAGTCGAGTGTCCTTGGGTTAGTCATCGTCTTGCGGACCTCCTCGATGCGACTGTCGGGGACATCGAGATTGCGCAAGCGTTGCACGGCGCCGGCGACATTTCGGCTTGACTTGGCTTTCGAGCCTTCGGCGCGTAGGGCCACGAGGAGGTCGGCCTGAGCCAATTGGATTTGCGGACTGTAGAAACGGAACAGCGGCTCGCCCTTCTCGACATGCTGTCCGGTCTTGTTGACCATCAAATCCTCAATGAAGCCATCGGAGCGGACCGTGACGATCCAGAGGAGCGACTCGTCGTGCTCTACGGTTCCGACGCCACGCACGGCGCGGGAGATGGCACGCGTTTCGACCTTCTCCGTCTTCACGCCGATGCGTTGGATCTTGTCGAGGCTGACTTTGACGGTGCCGGGCTCATCCTGCTCGTCGGCATAGACGGGGATGTACTCCATCCCCATGGAATCCTTCTTGGGTACGGGCGATGTGTCCGGTGCGCCCATCGGATTGCGGTAGTAGAGAATCTTACGGTCGCCTTTCGGCTGACCTTCGTCTTGCTCGGCCACGGCGGGCGACGCGAGCGGCGCAGCTCCGCGCGCATACCAGTAGGCGCCGCCGGCGCCCAAGGCCATGCCAAGGCTGAGAATGATCAAGCTGTGCAGACGCTTCATGGCGCGTCTCCGAATCCTCGATTGGCGATCTCCGCCCGAGCGAAGCCGGGCAGATGAATCAGCGCGTGCGCCTGCGCGAGCCAACGCCCACGCGAGAGGGCACGATTTCAGAGGATTTAGAGGCGAGGAGGCGGTGGAGGCGGGCTCTCCGCGGGAGCAAGCGGTTGCTGAGCGGTCAATGGGGCCCGTTCGGATGCAAATACCGTCAAAGCAAGCTCGAATGTTTCGGTGCCGCTAACCGACACGCTGGCGCACTTAGCCATGCACCCGACAAGGGAGCCGCAGTCCGGCATCGGCTTCTCGCACGGCCCGCCCTTTTCGCAGCAATCCGCCGACACGGTACTCACCATGAAGCCATGCGCGGCGCTGGCGGAGGCAAATCCTCCCGCCAGCGGGAGCATCGCTACCGCCAGGGCGACGAAAGAGACGAGAATCGTGCGAAAAATGCTCATGGCTTCCTGTCAGAAGTACCGCTCAAGGCTCATGACGGTCAAGCAACATGATCGTGAAGCCCAACCAGCCGGTTAACGCCTTCAGTATGGCCACGCGACGGGGTGGCGGTTACCGAGCCCCGAGAGGTTGAGCCGCCGAATCGGAGGCCTCAGGCGGCCTCTTGCTGATGGTAGGTACGGCGATCGGCATGGCCGTCGGTCATGTACCTTCCTCCACGGGTCATCCGTCCGCAGGGGTTTGCTCAGGCGGCTTTGGGTCTTAACGACAACTGCGTTCTACGTGAACAACGGCAAGAACCTGCCCCTGTGGAGGGAACTTCCTGAAATCGCGATTTGGTTGTTGCCAAGCGCTATCGGGGTGCCGCTGATCGTATATGCCCTGCTGCGGCACCCGGTGGTCCTTGCACTCGGTCGCTCACCGCCCCCAGAAATTGAAGCTGGAACTTGAAGCTGGAACTCGTCTGCTTATGGGTGTCCGCATTCGGGTGGTAAAGCGGACATCGCTGATCTCCCCACTCTGAGGCCCGCTAATGACCCAAAGCGGACATCAGCGTAGTGATGAGTTTGCAACGCGTCTCGCGAGACTCGCTTTATTTCTGGGCAATGGGAGTGCTCGCATGACCAATACATCCAGCTCGGCCAAAAAAGGCGTCTGTCGCCGCTCGCTATTGAAGAGCGTACCGGCAATTGCCGGGGCGCTCCTTTTGACGAACGCGATGGTGGAGAGCCTGTTCGCGCAGACGAAACTCACACATGAGGCCGCGAAATATCATGACAACCCGAAAGATGGGCAGCAATGCTCAGGGTGCGTCCAGTTCGTGGCCCCCTGCTTCCTGCAAGGTGGTGGCGGATCCCGTCGCTGCGAGCGGATGGTGCCAACTCTTTGTCGCCAAGCCCGCTTAAGTTATTTCGTTGTCATTCTTGGTACGGACGTTCAGCTACGACGGTATGTCAGCTAAGATGAGAAAATCAGTCGCACTTTACGCGGCCTCACGACAGGGGCCAAGCGGACATAGAGTGAAAGAGTGTCCGCTTTTGACCCAAAGCAGCCCTTTACGACCTTGTTCTCTTTTCGCACACTTAGCCTCTAAAATTTCCACGATCATCCTGCTTTAGGGTTGACGAGCACTAGGGAGGCCTAGCGTGACGTGGGCAGATTCCGTCAAGGCTCTGTTCTGGATTGTGTCCATTGGCGGGCTGCTGTTCTTGTCCGCTGGGACACTCGACTGGCCAAGCGGATGGATCTTCATGGCAGAGTTTGTGATCGGCGGCCTCGCGGTGACGCTGTGGTTGGCGTGGCGCGATCCCGGATTACTCAAAGAGCGCATGGGCGGACCGTTCCAGAAGGGACAAGCGTTTTGGGACAAGGTGTTCATGGCGTTTATCATCGTCGTCTGGTTTGGCTGGCTCGTTCTGATGGCGCTTGATGCCAAGCGCTGGAACCTTTCGCACATGCCCGAAGCGTTGAACTATGCCGGCGCGGTGCTGATCCCGATCGGATTCTTTATCGTCTGGCTTACTTTCCGTGAGAATTCATTCGCAGCGCCGGTGATCAAGATTCAGGAAGAGCGTGGACAACGTGTCATCAGCACAGGTCCCTACCGGATCGTGCGTCACCCGATGTATGCGGGCGGTATTTTGTACATGATTGGAATACCGTTGCTGCTCGGATCATGGCTCAGTCTTCTTGTTTTGCCGCTGATCCTTGGCGCTCTATCGGTGCGCATCTTCATCGAAGAAGACGCCCTGCGCAAAGGACTTCCCGGCTACGCCGACTATGCTGCGCGCGTGCGTTACAGGCTAATCCCCGGCGTGTGGTAAACCGGGTCGCTAGCGCGGCGTCGCTCACGTCCGATTTCGAGCGCATTTAAGACGCTCCGAGGTCAGCAAAATGACCTCCGCTCTCTCTTCCATGGCGATGGGGATCGAGCGGCATGCCGTGTTCGTCCGCTCCTGGTCCCTTGCCGAGAACCTCCCGCGCAGTCTTTTGCGCGTGGCAGCTCCTGCACATCGGCTGGAGGTTCGCTCGATCAAAGAATAGTCGCCGGTCGCCTCGATGCGGCTTGATGTGATCGACTTCGGTCGCCACAAGCTGGCACCGCTCCCGCTTCTCACTCGCGCAGAACGGCTGCTCAGACAGCACCCTCCTGCGCAACCGCTGCCACCTGTCGGTGCGATACCACTGCCGACCATCCGAGAACTTGCGAACGCCCCAGCTCATTCCAGCACGCTACAGCGCAGTTCACGAGCCTCGCCGGTCTCGTGCGCGGGTCTGGGTAAGCGGTACGTCTCCAGGATGTCATCGAGCTTCGCCTTTTGGTCGGCTTCTCGCATTTTATGGGAAGGAAGCCACCCTGTAGCGGTTCCCCTTCAGCGGGCACCCCTGGCACCCCCTCCCCCCGGCAGTCTGCTGGCGGAAACCTCTCTCGCTCTCCATCTATCAGTGCTATGTCGGATGGAAGGGGTTCTCGTGCGCGTGTTCGGTGAAGTAGTCCAGCACATCAGTCAGCTCGTCACCTGTCTGCTTCAGCAGATCGTGCGCCTTTGTTGCATGGCGTAGCACCGAAAGGCGCGGAATTGCGTTTCCTCTGTCTGTTAACCGCTGGGTCGCTGGTTCGAGTCCGGCCCGGGGAGCCAGATAAACCAATAACTTAGCCAAAAAACATAAAAAGAATAAGGCTTCCGGGCAACACTGGGGGCAACATTCTGCAGGTTTCGTTAGCCCCTTATCCTAACACCCGCCCCTTGCCGTTGGTGAACTCACCTGGAACGCCACGAGCGCGACGTTCGTTTTGAACTCAGCCAGCCAAGCCTGGCTGGTTAGGCCTAGCGCTGGCCCCTCCGCTGGGCCGCTGTGTCGCACGGGGAGGGTTTACACCGTTGTATGCACCAAAGGGCCTTCTTATGTGCTTAGTGGTGCCAAATGAGAGCATGCAAAATCGAGTTCGATGGCGAGGAGCTGTTCGTCATCTATAACGGCGTGAAGATCGCCAAGCGCGGCGAGCCCGGTACGCTGCACGCCAAGACCTGGATTAGCCTAGAACCCGGTTTCACCGTCAGAGATACAGAAGACGGAGCTATCGAGGTCGAGTTCCAGAGCAAGATGAGAGTGGTTCAATAGGCAACACCGGGTGGTCCGCGAGCGCATCGATGGCGGCTATGTCGTGAAGGACGCGAACGGCCAGTCATCGCATATGTCTATGCGCATGAGACGCGGGCCGACGCCGCCATCGCGCATGTCTGATGGACGAAGCGCGGCGCATAGCGACCAACATCGCAAAGCTGCCTACGTTGCTAGGCGCGCCGAAAGAGTTGGAACTGGATTTTCCAGAAGGAGGCGGTTAGCGGCGTCGGCTTCGGTCGGCTCCCGTCTTCTTTTCGCCCTTTAAGGTTTTCGTTTGGGTCAAACCGCCGCAGCCGCGTTCTCACAATTAATTGGCCACTAATCGCAAGGACCTGAAGGGATAGATCGGGCACGACACTAACGCCCTTTGCCACTGACTGTGATGTGGTTCGCGCTTAGTGGCCGGGGTGGGCGTTCGGGCCTGCGGCCCACGCGGCTCGGACGCCTCTTCGCCTTTCTAATGCGGTGAAGGGGCCCCTTTCTAATGCGGGGGACCATATGGGGCCCCTTCCGTCCGCTTTGGGGGACGGTGATGGGGGAGGAAAAAACCCACCAGAAGGGCGCAGAGAGGAGGAGGAAGTGGTTTCGCAGCGAATTTTAGGGTAAGAATATGGCAGATGTTCTAGAGTATTAGTTTTTGTCGTTAGAGTAGTGGAGAGGAAGGTAAATAGAGGAAGAAAATAAGTTGGTTATTCGACTAAGTTTGTGACATATAAAACAGACGGAAGAACGGATCATCAACTCAACAATGAATAAAAAAGGGGGGGAGCTAAAACCCAACACACAAGAACGGCCAGAGTCGGAGAACCCCAAAATGACTTTACTGCTTGGAGAAGCCCCCGGCGCTATTGAACGTTGGAGGACAGGCCCACGCAAAAGAGACCGAGTCGTCTTTGATCTTGAAGCCGGTCGTTAAGCTCGTGGGGTTGCCTCAGAGATAGCCGAGCCCCCCACATTACTAGGCCCGACTCTTCTCTGCCCTTAAGTTTGCAGCAGCCGGGGATTGGCGAGGATCGCACGTTGAGCCCAAGTCAGAAGATAGTCAACAGGCTACCGACCCAGCGAGTCGATGTCGGAACAATCGTAACTTGATTTAAGGTTGGACCGAAAGCCCGCCAACTGCGGGCAGGTCGTTCGCCTGCGGGGGCGCGAGGGTTCACAGTACTGGCAAGCCTCGAATAGCGGAGAGCCGCGTTTATCAGGGAAATCTCACCTTGATTGAAAAAATCTTCCTAGAAAAGTGTTTATGCGTTCACGATGCCGCATCCCTTGTATGGGGTAATAGCACGAACGCCATCGTGCCGCATGTGTCTTCCGTTGTATTTTTCAACGTTTCGAGAGCGGTCAATTTACTCGCTCAAAGAAACATCAGTCTCGCCTCGATTGTTGCCAGGGCAGCGAGCGCCTGATCGGATGCAGCACCAAACTCGGGCGCAGCACAGCCACGCGAGAATGTGCGCCAGCGGCATGAACAAATGATCTTCCAAGCCGTTGTCGAGGTCTTGGATGTAAATAATGTCGCGCGCTTCAAGCTCGGCAACTCGTGCGTCAGCGAGATCGTGATTGATTGGTAGTCCTCCGCCGCCGGGCTCTGGCCCTGGGGCAGTGCGCCGAGATTACGCAACGCTCTGTGAATTAGTCAGGTTCCCGGTTTTCATGTGTCACCCCAACAGGCAGAGGGGCCACAGGCCGAAGCCCCAGCCCCCCAACCCTAATTAAACTAAGTGGTGACTGCGACGCCGCCGGTCGTTAAGGAAATTCGGGAGGAGATGTGCGGCCACGTCGAGATGATGCGCCACTGTGCAGTGAATTAGCCAATCAGCGTGACGCAGGTTTCCTCGCCGCCAACAGTCGATGGGCGCAGAACCAAAACCTGGGTTCCGCCCGCACTGTTGAACGCACCCCCGGTTTGGGGGGCGATCAACATGTTTGCCGTCGTAAGAGAGGCGGCGCGATAGATCGTTTTCAGCGCACCAACATACGGGTTTTGCAACGTGTACGTGGTGGCCACCGATAGCTTCGTCACAGGCCTGGGCCTCACCATCGCGCAACTGTCAGCACGGCTACGCTGTGCCGACTGCGGTGGTCAGTTACACTCGGTCAAGCCGTGGCGATTGGAGGATGTGATGTCCGCTAGGTGCTGCGGACAACGCCGAGGTTTGATTGTTCGGCTCAGATCGTCGCCCTCATTGCGCGGTTCGCATTTTTCCGTGGGGCTTATAGTATGTTTATTGCTCGGCCATAGGCGTCCATTAAGGTCCTGTAACGATCAACAAACGGCGAGGCTTGTCTCATGACTAAAGAACTCAGCGTCGGCAAAGCACTCGAAAAGTTACGCGGCAGCGATGAGCCGAAATCACGCATGACCCGTCTCGACGAAAAAAATAAGGCGCTTGACGAAGAGTTACGGCGCTTGAGAGCGGAGAACCGACGCCTAGAGCGGGACAACCCGGGAACCAACGCGATTGAGATTGGCATCCTCATCGGGCAACTGTCAGCACGGCTGCGCTGTGCGAAGTGCGGCGGGCAGTTCACTCGGTCAAGCCGTGGCGAATGGAAGATGTGCTAGGAGCCTATAGCAGTGGCTCGCGACGCTCTCCGTCCGTTTTCTGGGCGAGTGGCGACCGGAATTGTCCGGCATTATGTGATCGAACACCCTTGCCAAAATCCAGAGCGCCGGAAACACTCCGATAAACACGACAGCGTAGAGTGTCGTCATGTCGCGCTTCCCCCAATAGCGGCCCTTTGGCGCTAGCCAGTCGTCGGATGATCAATCCTTCGCGGCCATGATATTTACAAGAAAGAGCCCGAGCGCGACGAGCAGCATCAAAATCCAAGCGATGTTCATGGGTTCCCCCTCCCACAAATCAGCCGACAAGACTGCTCAATACCGCAGGCACAAGTTGACCGTTCTGTGACGGGGTTCGGGTGAAGCTTTTATTGGGCGCTCCTGCAGGCGCTACAGGAGGCGCATGTACAAGGCTGGAAGGATCGAATGGACGCCGAGAGTTTGATGAAACACTAGGGATCGACAGGTCTCACTCTTTCAAGAACTCTCGGATCAGCTTCCACCGATATTCCTCGGCAGTCAAACCACTCCGCATCATGGTAAGCTGCTCCTCAGTGAAGGGCACCCGGACGCCGCCACGCTCACGGGGTATCTCGATGAAGCGTGGTTTGGTGCGCGCGGCGATCTCGCGGGCGAGTTTTAAGCGGTCACTCATGGCCCTATAGGCCGCTTCTTGGATGCTTCAGTCAACGCACCACCGTGATATGCTGGGCGGCGGGGGCCAATCCAATGAGCACATTGAAAACTGCCTCGACCGTTTCGAGTCTCATCTGCGGTGAGGTTTGATCCATGCTCCAGGCTTGGCTGTCTATCGGTTACATCGTCCTGCTCGCGATTCTCGTGCTCGCCTTTATCTTATGGCGCAGGGAGAGTCCCATTCTGGCCATCGCTGCACTCGTGTTGGGTATCCCTCTCTGGTTTGGATGGGAATACACACGTCCAACATGGACAACCGGCGTCATCACAGGAACGGAAGTGCGCCGCAGCAATCCCGACGCTCAGGGCAATACGACCGACATCGAATACATCTACATGCGCAACCTGTCCGACAGGGGTATCGAGCTGACCAACGACGATTCCTGGTGGTGGTTGAAACGCAACAGCGAGCGCGTCTTCAACGAGGCCAAGACCGCGCAGGATCGCAACACGGAAATGACCCTCATGTGGAATTGGTGGCGCTCCACGCTTTTCAGTTGGTACCCCAACGCGATCGCCATCGGCCCATCCGGCTCCTGGCCGTGGTGGTCGTTGCGAACCATCATCTTCTACGGCCTCTCCGTCGTCCTCTGGCTCAGTTATTTCTACGCCTTCTTCAGGCTGCGCCGATCGAGTGCGCCGCTGCGTGATCGCAACCCCGATCGTGAAGAGGAGGAGGCGCCTCATGAGAGGCGGCCCTATTGAACGCTTGGCTTAGTAAATCCCCGACGGACCATAGGTCAGCTTCCGATTGAACCTCGCTGAGCGGACTGGGTCTTCGTATGAGATCGCCATCAGGCCGACATCGGCTGCATGACTCGACCAGTCGTGTGACGGGCCTAGCCCCACACTCCGCTGCTCATCCTTCGGCAGAGAGGGTCTGCGCGCTCGCTTCGGCGAGCCTGACGGATGGATGAAGCGCGCCGCATAGCGTCCAACATTGCCAAGCTGCCTACGCTTCTCTCACGAAGGTGATAAGCTCACCGGCTGGGGCGATCCAATGAGCACGTCGCAGCGAGTAAGCTCTGGCTTCCACCGGCTCGCGCTTTTCTTGGCCGCCATCCCGCTGCTGATGGGCATTGGTGCTTCTTTCTTTGTCGCCAAAGACTCTGCGGATAAGGCATCGCAGGCCTACCAACAGTTACTCTGTGCGCATCGGTACATCGACAGCAATCACTCCTGGCTCATGTCCGCGCCTGATGGTGCAACATTAGATCTCATTCAGATCGGATGCTCAGATCGGCCAGCCGCTACCATTAGCCTTGGGGAAGCGCGCACAAAGCCTGTACCCGTTTTGTGGACCGACCAACTTGTGTTCAGCTCCAAGCTGTGGGTAGGCCTTGCCATCACTTTTGCAGTCAGCATCGCCGTCTATGGCCTCGTTCGCGCGATAGGCTGGGTCATCGGCGGCTTCGCGGCGTCTTAGGTGTGAGGAAGCAGCGCCGTCACTACTTCTCTACGGCCTCGGTCGAGCCTTCCGCTACGTCCTCTCTGGGGAGTAACAGCAATGCGTCGAGCGGGTGTGTTCTTTGTGAGTTTCGCTGAGATCGCACGTTGGTTCAGGTTGCCACGACGTCCAGGGCGTTGATCTTTGCGAATTTCCCCCCGAACGCCTCAATTGTGTAACCATGCCGATAGAGTGATTTAACCCTGCCGAGGAATATCGTTGCAAGCTGATCCGAGAGGTTGTGCGATAAAACGCCAGGACAACAAGCCCCCCGATGAGGTGTCCCATGAAACTGAGGTACGCAACGATGGCGATTGCTGGCTTCGTTCTCAGCCCGACCCCGGCTTTCGCCGCCCCACAATCGGTCGAGGATGCATGTTGGCGATATGCGCAACGCGTCACGCCCCACCTTAGTGCACGCGAAAGGGAAGCCTACATCACCAACTGCATAGCCGACTGGACGGCTGGAACGCCGCCGCCCCAGGGCCGCAGAAGTTATTACCGCAACAGATACGGCAGACCTAGCACGCAGCATCCAGGGTACTGAGTGAAGCTCAAGCTCGCCCGCGAGATTGGCGCGCCAAGAACCCGCAGCTGCGGGAATGGCACACCAAGAATCTAGGAAGGCTGCCCGGCCTCAAGTTTATGTGGACGCGGTGGGTTTGCGACGTTTCGGGTGGGCCGTATCAGTTCAAGGCCACCAAGCCCGGCGCGACGCCGCTCGGCCTTGAGGAGGCCCACCGAGACCTCCGGATCTCCCCGGCAGAATTTGATGAGGTCGCAGCGGAGCTCGGGCAGGTCTCGCTACGGCTTACTCTTCGGGCCCACGAAGAAGTCCGGCTAAAGCGTCACCGTAATTAGTCCGGGCTGCGACTTGCCCTCAGCGCCGTTCAGCGGTCTTCGGTCCTAGCCTCGCGCGGTCCGAACCAAGCGACATAGATCGCGGCAGCCACGGTGAGAGCGGCATAGGCTGGGCGCGGCGGCAAGAACATATCCAGTATGAATGTGTAGAAGTCGTTGAGCGAGGCGAGATACATCCCGGTCAGCGACCAGTCCTGCTGGCTGGGATAGGCGGCGTGAATGTAAATGAACCTTAGCAATCCGCCGAAGCTGCAGAACGCCACCACGAAGACGAAGAAAGCAAACATGAAGCGGACGAGGAAACCCCGCTTGGCGGCGAAGTTCTGCACCCACCAAGTGACGAGCGCGGCAAGCACTCCGGCGAAGCCGACGATGCGCACAGTGTGACGGGTCTGCTCGTTCATGAAGGTGTTCATGTACTCGCCCACCAGGAGCGCCCACATGGAGACGCCGATTACCAGCGCAAAAAGAATGGCGAGCACGAAGCCGACCACATGGCCGAAAGTCACTTGGTCCGTTTGTCATCGCGACCTCTGATTGCTTAACTATGCAGGGTAATTGGACGGTCCACAATCCGCGCGCGGGGCGGCTATAGCCACTACGGCTACGGCGGGTATGGGCGCGACGGGTACAGGCACTACGGCCATGGAGTCGCCCGCCGCCAAGTGCGCAGGTGCGCGGTATGGGGTGCAGGGCACGTTTGCCGTAAATGGTACTGACACACCCGAACCGGTTTCGGGCATTAGGGGGGCGGCCTTCGGGTCGCCCCTAACCTTATTTGGAAAGGCCATCCAAGGTGCGCCGCTGTTCTTGGGTACCCCCCGCCATTTAAAGGCGTTCGCCTAAACCAAGAAGAAGCCCCCACTGGTGACGGGGGGCGACACCTGCGCGCGGGGGCTTCTTCGGGTCCGATTTGGGGGACCAATGGTGGGAGAGGGAATTCCCACCAAGACAAAATTGCTCTTTTTGTTTCGTCCGTCAACGGAATAACCATGTCTCGCCGCTTCCCGCCGCCTTGGTCTGTCGAGCAGATACCGGGCGGCTATAAAGTCAAAGACGCCAACGGTCAGGCCCTGGCCTATGTGTATGCGCGCGAGACGCGATGCCGCAAAGGTGATGGCGCGGCTTCGGTGGGCTGTTGATTATCCCTTAGTAACCCCGGCTTGACGTACCGCCTCGCGGCCAGGACTTCTTTGGTATCATGTCGGAATGATCGGGGATCCACTGAACATCGAAAGTGATGGCACTAGCATCGTCGTAACGATGACCGGCACGGATTTCTCAGTCACGTACCAAAAGCCCTCCGGTAGTCCCCAGCTTAAGCTTTTGCGGAGCCGAATCGCGGCTAACACCACCCCGGCCGCGATAGCAGACTTTCGAGCACGGGCCTTTCAGTCCGCCGTCGGCAAGGCTCGTGAGCTCGGTTGGATAGTTTAAGCCCGGAGATGCGAACCCGGATTCGATGCAACGCTTCAGCTCTGGTCTCCCAGCATCCACACCCGACCGCTTCTCCCTGAATACCTTGTCGCAGCCGGAGAGCTTCTCTAGCTGCACCTCAAGATTCTGCCCAACGCTCGATACCCTGGCATATCCAACCGTTGTCATGGCACGGTCTTGATCGCCGCAGCCCCATGCTCACACCAGTCTGCGTAAACCTCAGCGACAAACTCCTCGCTTAGTTTGTCGTGTGAGCCTTTGGGCCGGCCCGCAGGATTGCCGCTTTTCGCCGGGTTTCCAGGGCTCACGCAGGCCCTGGTGTTTTTGAGGTGTTATTGCACCGTGGTTTGGCAATGCGATTTTTCCATTCTCTTTTCCTCATTCTCTGCCCGATATGGATTTTCTAACTCTTCTGGTTACTCTCAGCGCTGGTGCCGGCACCGGATGGCTGGCGATTTTGCTTGGTCAAGGGACTGGCATGGGGCTGGTTGCCGATATCCTAATCGGAATTCTTGGTGGTCTAATCGCGAGCGTCCTACTGCCAAGTGTAGGTCTTACTGGTGACGGTCTTCTGCACTCACTTATTGCTGCAACGCTCGGTGCAGCAATCTCGCTCCTAATTGTCCGTCTGATTGACAGTCTGTTGGCCGACGCCGAGTAAGCTTCCGCTGCTTGCAACTTATTCTCGTTGAGCATTTTTCGTGACCCACCAAAGGCGGAGTGGCAAAACAATGAACACCAAAAAACAGACTGCTACTGTCACGCCGATCCAAAAGCCGCCCTCGCCGATCTCGACGGCAACAATCGTACCGAGGGCCATTGCGAAGGCCCATATGAATAGTGTTATTGCAGCAACCCCGAGCCTAGCTAAACTTTCTCGAAGCCATATTGGCATCGCGTCCCAGAGCTGTTTTACCCGCCGAGCATGAGCGCCTCATGCATGGTTGCTGACTGGTATGCCGCGGAAATTGCTGCGTTGGGCTATGTATTTTAGATGCTGGTGAAACCAATCGCATACAGTCGGAGATTGGCTTCTCGATTTGATGCTTCAGTTCTGACCTGTTTGGCGTTTTTGAATTTCGATGTAAGAGCAAACGTCAGCGTATTTCGCGATCTTGATGACCTGCCGCCGCCGTTATGAAATAGATCAGCATGAGCGCAACGGCGCAGGTCAACCAAGTTTGCCAAATGCTCCATGCAAAAGTGATCGTGGAGAATAGGGTGGCAATCATGGCTATCGCGTAGGGTTGGGTTCCATTCGGCAAACGCAGTGTGCCTAGCACAAGGAAGACGCCCGCGAAGGCGATCAAGACCGCACCCACAACACCGAGGTCATACCAAACCTGCAGAAAGAAGTTGTGGGCGTGTGATGCCGTAGATCGCGGCACGACGAACCCTTCCGGCTGTTCAGCCGAGGAGTTTGGCTTTTGATGGGTTTCATTGGAGGCAGGCCCGATTCCGAACCAAGGGTGTTTTAATACCTGCTCAGCAGTGTATTCCCAAATAATGATCCTGGCTCGAGCCGAAGAGGGAACCCAGGGCGCCAAATGTACTTGGCTTTTGTACGCAAAAAAACTGAGTGGCAGCATAAGCGCAAAAGCTAGGCACCAAAGAATTACGAATAGGCCGAGTACTTTGCGGCGCCATGCCAACGCTAGTGGAAAAACAAACAAGGAGACGAAAAGTGCTATTTGGGATGACATCCGTTCGGAAAAACTAACAGGAATCGCTACCGCAATAACCAAGAGGCCGATGCAGGTCGCCCGGCGCAGGCGGTCCCCTATTGCATTCAAGGCCAACAGTGCAGGCCAAAGATAAAACGTGAGCATTGCAACGTGTTGGCTAAATGCCGCACTTTTAAATTTTGTCACCTCTCCATTGACGATGGCGACGTGCTTCCCACTCGTTGGCTTCAACCAAACGACCGTATTAACGACGAAACGCGTGATGGCGCCATGGGTAAGCAATTCACATAACACAAACAACGCGCCAATAACCGCGCCGGCGGCGAAGGCGAATGCGGCGCGAGTTAGCTGCGGCTTTTCGAAGAAGTTCGCAGCCGAGAATGTGACCGAGGCAAATAAGGCGGTAGCTAGAAGAGGGCCTGAGTTGTCAAGGGCGGCCCTTGGCTCAGAGGCCGACAGCGCGACGAGAAAGATATAAATTCCAACCACGAGAAGGAAAACGGACTCCACACTTGGCCGCACCAGTTGCCGCCAGCCGTGACCCTCCCGCAGCACCAAGGGAACGACGAATGCTAAGACCGTGAGTGCGAGAAAAAGCCATGACAGCCGGGGAATCACCGACGTTATCAGAGGACCAAGAAAGAATAAGGGGACTATAAATCTACTCTTGGTCGAGCCAACTGCATTTTGCTGAGTAAGAATTTGTACGCACCCCCCACGCCTGCATGCGAAAAATCTCCGAGGCAACCGGCTTTCGGTAGCTTCGGCGGAAGCTTCCTGATTTTGCGTACCTAGCCACGCCTCAGGATGGTTAATAATGATCCGTCAAATCCAAAGCTTCGATACGGCGTCACGAGCCTTCGTTAAAGGCTCTGCTATCAGAGGGGACCGCCCGATGATTGTGTCGCATTCTCACCGCTTTATCTTCATCAAGCCCTATAAGGTCGCTGGGACGAGCGTCGAAATGTTCCTGTCGCAGTTCTGCGGGGAGGAAGACATACTTACCACTCTAGGCCCGGACAAGTCGCGAAATGACACGAGCGGCCGCAACTTTTGGTTCTCCACTCCAGGCCGTGGCCCGAGGCTACTGCGGCTTTGGGGTGAAATGATCGGCCGGCCTGCCATCGGTTATAGAGGCTACTACCCGCATATACCCGCCAAGGAGATTAGGAGACTCTGGAGAATCTATTTGGAGCAAATACTTCAAATTTACGATCGAGCGTAATCCTTGGGACCGGCAGGTATCGCTCTACCACTGGCATTATCGGCGTCGGAAAGCTAAGCCCAGCTTCGACAGTTTCATCCGCTCGCCCTTCCACCGCAAGATCACGCCAAATTTCGATATTTATGCAATCGATGGGAAAATAGCGGCGAATTACGTCTGTCTCTATAAATCCTTAGAAAAAGATCTTGAACATGTTCTGAAGGTGTTGGCTATTGAGGCCAACGTCCAACTGGCCAACGCTAAATCCGGTTACCGAACCGAACGGCCGTGGCGGGATTATTACACGCCCAGGACCCGGGACATCGTTGGACGATGGTATGCTCGTGAGATCGCCGCTTTCGGATATAGCTTCTGATCGCGTAATCGCCGCGTTGCAAATCGGCGATGCCGGCCCACGCTTCGGCGACGGCGTTTATTTGGCCTTTCGCTTACTAGGCGACACCGGACGAAAGGATCGATGATCATAACGTCGATTTTGCGCGCGCGGAGCTCGTCCTTGAGCGCGTCGACGATCGGCGTTGCTAGCGCGAGGCCCCTGCGGCTCTCGGTTGCCAAGATGATCGGAACCTCGCGGCCACTGTCGAAACAGAGCCGATTGGCGTCGATCTCGATTGTCGTGTCGCCTTGGCTCCAATGAATGAGCGGCTCGCACTCGCATAGGTCGCCGTCCGTAGCAGGGCAGCCCGGAAAGTGACCGATCATGATAACCGGCTCGAGATGCTCTCCGGCGATCGTCGGCTCGAGCTCGGGCAAGTCGCCGGAGAGATAGGCAACGAGGATCCGATCGACGAAGCCTTGCCATTCGGGGCCGACTTTCTTGTTTTCGGGGGCGCTCATGCGTCGCCCTTCGTGGTCGGCATCTCCATCATTCCCGCTCCGCGTCGGCGATGATCCGCGCGCGCGTCTCGAGGATCTTCCTCTTGGAGAGCCGCGCCATTCCCGGCCCTCCAAAGGGTGTTAGGCGGCCGCTGCAAAAAGGATCACGCACTTGTAAAGTCGCGGCGCGGCTGACCTCCCTTCGTCGAGCCGGCCGTTGCTACACTGCCCTGCCAACTAAGGCACCGATCCCTGCAGTCAAAGCCATGGCGAGCGCGCCCCAAAAAACGATCCTTATTGTTGGCCGAAGGATCGCGGCGCCACCGGTCCTTGCGCCGATCATGCCCAGTAACCCCAGGAAGACCAACGAGCCCACCGAAACGACGGGAAGCAACCAGGGCGACGGCGAGACAAGCGTGAGAATCAGGGGCGCTGCTGCTCCAAGAGAAAAGGTTGCAGCCGAAGCTAAAGCGGCTTGTATCGGACGCGCTGTGCTGATTTCCGAAATACCGAGCTCGTCGCGCGCATGGGCTCCCAATGCATCCTTCGCCATCAGTTGTTCGGCAACCTTGCGAGCGAGACCAAGCTCCACGCCACGAGCGGAATAAATCCGGGCAAGCTCCTCCTTCTCGAAGGCTGGGTCTTCTAGGAGTTCGCGCTCCTCACGTTCAAGATCTGCGCGCTCGGTATCGGACTGGGAGCTAACCGAAACGTATTCTCCCGCGGCCATGGACATGGCCCCGGCCACAAGCCCAGCAACTCCGGCAAGCAAAACATCTGATTTAGAAGCGGCCGCCGAAGCGACGCCGAGGATGAAACTCGCCGTTGAAATAATGCCGTCATTTGCGCCAAGGACGGCTGCTCGAAGCCAGCCGATCCGCCCGACGAGGTGGCTCTCTGTATGAAGGCGCCTCATCGAAATTCCTAATTGTCACGCATTCGTACGCTTGTAACCCGTGATCATGGCTCGCACGAGATTTTCATGATGGGCAAAGCTAGCAACCGCCACGCCCGCGATATGGAACAAAACCAGCGCTAGCGTGATGTTGGAGATGACCTCGTGGAGTTCCTCTACGGCCTCACCCGTTTCCTTGCTAAACAGCCCCGCAAATGGCCCGGCCTGCTGATCGCCGCCATACACGACGAGGCCCGTCACGACTGTTGCAGCTACGAAGATGAGAAGCGCCAGCACCATGGTGCCGCCACCCCGGGCTATGCCCAAGATAACGCTTCGCGCAAAATGACACGAGATCGCGCATATACCGCAGTGCTGCGGCCGGGCTGTATATGAAGTCGGAGAAGCGCGCGTGGGTCGGCCCGACGAAGCCCCAAATTATCCGCGCCGCAACAAGCGCGCCGACTACGTATCCTGCCCAGACATGCACGGTGAGGGGATCTTCAATCAGGTAAGCGACGGTGAAAGCTGCGACCAGACTCCAATGGAAGATCCTTACAAACGGATCCCATACATAAATCTGCCGTGGCGAGGAGGTGGTGTCGGATGTGTGTATGCGATCGATAGCTTGCCAGCCTCCGTCACTTTGACCAGCGTCAAAGCCTTGAAATACGGCCCGCCATGAATAAATTTGGTCAAGAGCTAAGTCTAGCTCGGGGCATCTCGGCAGGGCGGCATTCGGGGTGGTGGCGCTCGATTTACCGACTTCGGTCGTGCCATCGCGGCTGCTACAGGCGCGCCGAAGAGCGCACACGCACAGCCATTTGCGAGTAATTTTCAGCGCTTTTGGGGGTAGCGCCCTTTGGGGGTAGCACAATGGGGCCCGGGCGCGTTTGCCGTCGCGTGGCGAGGTGTAGAAGGCACACCAAGCTCGCACGCCATTGCTGGCAACGCGGAGCACAAGGCCGGTGTAATTGGCGTCGAAATAGTCTATTTGAATGTCGCTTGGCTTGACGCCCGCAACAAACTTGTCTGTGAGGCTTATTTTTGGCCTGGCGTGCCCCCTTTCCGTACCGCGACCGTACGCAAGCACGCGCTAGGGTGCAACAGGCTGAAACAGGGTGCTATGGAAAGAGACGGTTTCCCAACGTGTTCACGTTGCCACCAATGGCACGCCGTCGCATGGAAATGCAGAAATACCCTCTGTTAACCGCTGGGTCGCTGGTTCGAGTCCGGCCCGGGGAGCCAATATTTCCAAGGCTTTATTTCCAAGTCATAACTCCCAGACAGTACACAGCGCAGGGTACAGCGGGGGTAGCGGCCCACGGTAGCCCTAACCGGGGCGGAGTTTTGTTGGTCGATGCCCTGAGGTGATTTCGCATCAATGCCTCGCCGCTTCAAACCTCCCTGGACCGCTGCGCGCATCCCCGGTAGCTTTGTCGTGAAAGACGCGACCGGCCAAGCCTCGCTTGCGTCTACGCACGCGGGACTGGTGCTGATGCCGACAACTGGTACGAACTAGCTCATCTTGTCCGTCTACGCCCCTGCGCCAGAGGTTTAGAGACCCGCCGGGTCATATCTAAATACATTTCCCCGAGTCGAGAGACTTCGCCGACGTAAGCCTCGTATGCGTTCCGCGCATTTTGGGCATACCGCGCCTGAATTTCAAAAACCTGCCGAAGCGGTCCCGTGTCGAGAAACTGCTGCCATGCATGGAATACTTGCTCAAGCGACCGCACAGAATACGTGTTCATCTCTTTGGCGATGTGCCGAAAGCCATCATTGAACTCACCGACGGATCGGCTGGTCATGCCTTCAACCCCGTCGTTGCGGCGTCCTGGTATAGCCGCTCAATCCTTGTGGCCGTGTCTTGAGCTTTCTTCAACACCTGTCGGCGTTTCTGCGATGCTTTCTTGGTTCGACGCATAACAAACCTCCCATACTGAAGGACGTCTATCCGCAGATTGAAATAAAACCAATAAAGTGAGGCGATCTGATTGCGTTGAAAGGAAGGCAAACTCGGCGATATCGTGCGTGGTTGCCCTAAGAACGGCCTGAGTTGCGCGCACTGTTTTTTCACCAGCATGCCACCCCTGCTGGTTGGCCCGATGCCCCGCTAACGCATGGGGATGTTTCAACGAGGTGTCGGGCCACGCAAATAGATGCCTCGCTGCTGAGAGCATTCCGGAATTACCTAGTGTAGCGCCTCTCTCCTTGGCAGGGTCGGAAGCTTTTTGGGGCGTGCGGGGCGTCGGGGCCGATTTTGGCTTGGCTCCCAAGCGAGCAAGCATGCGAAACATCTCCGCCTTGCGGGCAAACGCTGCCCCTGTGGCGCGGGCACAATGTAGTCGGCTGCGCACTTATCGTAGACCGCCGCAATCTGTGAGTGTTGTTCAGGCGTCAGGGTCATCACGCCAAAATGACGCGTAACGATTAACCGCGTGTAACCCTGTTATCAGGCCTGAAAAAGAAGAAGCCCCGATGGTGACGGGGGACACACCGGTTGCGGGGCTTCTTCCGGTCCGTTTGGGGGGACCAATGATAGGGGAGCCCATCAACAGTGAATATAGCACTGTGCTGTGACGCCAATATTGCGGCGTCCGGTCACTCGCGACGATGCCGCAGAGATGACTTGTCGCATCTTGACCCAGGGCGAAAGCAGCCCCGGCGTCCCCGCCCATTGCCTCGGCGACGATGACGCCGGAGCCTGACCAGCCCCTGAAATCTCGTCCAAGCGCTGGTGTCCCTCTTGGTCCCCAGCGTGGCAGTTCAAAACGGCATTCCAGAGGCGGGGTGTTCAGGCGGCTCGGCGCTTGATGCTTGGGTGGAGCGGGCCGCGCCGAGCCTGACCAGCCGGTGCGAGGCTCGTCGCGCGGTTGGCTGTGCTGCTGAACCGTCCGCGTGGGGAGTGTTCCCTCTGGCGCGTTCTCACAATTAATTGGCCGTCAATCGCAAGGACCTAAGGGATAGATCGGACACCACACCAACGCCCTTTGCCACTGAGGGTGACATGATCGCGGGGAAGTAAGTGGCGGAGTGTGCGTTCGGGCCTGCGGTCCACGCGGCTCGGAGCCCTTCGCGCATAGACATAAGCGAGAAGCCGTAAAATCATGGGCCTTAGAGAACACAGTTGTTCTGGGCGGCCTGCGCCCTAGCGGTCGCTTCCTTTGCTTATGGCACTTATGTGCTCATGGCGTGGCCGCCTGCCACCACTTGGCCGTCTGATTTGCCGAGCTGGCCCCTGGCACTCGGCTTCTATGCCGCTTGTCTACTGTCCGTACTTATGGCGTTCCTCGCCCGTAAGAACTGAATAGTCATCCGCTAAGGTGCTTACGATGGACGAAGGGCGGCGCGTGGCGAGCAACATCGCCAAACTAGCTACACTACGCCGAGAAATCCCAAGGCGATGCCCGCGATTATGATGATGAACGGGATGACCATGTTCCACCAGCTAGGCTCTGGCACACGGTTTACGTATTCAGCCTGCTGGTTCGCGGAAGGCATCGGTCGCACCCGATCGCAGAAGGCTCGCCACGATAACCAAACAATCTAGTAGGCGCTTTTATCACCGGTAGCCGGTTGTTCGATGTTCGGCTGCGCCTTGTTCAGGTCCGCGCTCTTTTCAGCAGAATTGAACATGCGCGAGCCAGTTATCAGAAGGATAGCAAACACTGCGGCGAGCACGACTCCTATCAGCACGGAATTGTCGGCACGGCTTTGGCGGGTGTCTACGGGTCTATCAGCCATAAGAAGCCTCCATGTCCCGTCTAGAAGTTCGTAAAACCAACTCGAAAGCTTTAGGGTTCCCGTAAATGCCGACAGGTGGAACACGTAGAAATTGGGACCGTTATTCTAATCAGCCAGCTTGCGAAGGCCTGTGCATGGACCTGGGCTGGTTAGGCCCGGTGTCCATCAGAAGGGGTTGGCCGCCGGGCCGCTGTTTCGGATAACAGCCAAGCGCGGGTATACGTCCATCTTTCCCCCTACCTCGCTCGAACTCTTTCTAGCCCTTCGCGTTACGCCCGAGAGTGACGCTATGGGCAAGAATGCAGCCTATTACAGAGGCTACAGGATCGAGGGAGAGAAGGAACGCCAAGGGTGGCTCCTTCGCATAAGCCCTGAGAGACCTGAGTTGCCGATTCTTCCGCGCGCCGAATTCCGGACAAAGGAAAAAATCTGGCCCCTAGCAGTCGCTAATGGAGTTGCGCGGATCGACGCATTACTACCGGCGCGCAAACAAATGCCTGGCCTTCCGGAGTCTAAAGGCGCAGCGTTGAACTATCACCGGTAACGAGTAGCCCAGGCATCGGTGGCTGAGAGACGCACCACGCTCCCGCCTCTAAACGCGGAGAGCCGTTGTCATGCCTCCTAAGAAAACCGTCTTCGACGCCTGCGATCCGAAGCGCGTCGAAATGCTTGAGCGTTCCTTCAGCGCCGCGTGGAGCATCATCTCTCTAAACGGCTCGAAGCTGGATCGCCTCGAGAGACCGAATTGCGCGCGGAACTATCTCGCTGCATCCAGAAGCTCGCCGCTAAGGGCTTCTCCGATAGCGACGAGTTAACTAAACGGTGCGTCGAAGAGTTGTTGCTCGGTCCTCGCTCTTCCTAAAGCGGATGACGGCGGGAGCGCCAGAAGGATCAGCGCAAGAAGCGCGAGCGCCACGAAAGCCGCAAGTTGAGCGGTCCAGACTTCATCCCTCCGCGCTTCCTGTCAGCGCTTCCCGTTGACCGATATGCTTTTATGAAAACGCGCAACGGCTCGCCGTCATCGCTGATCAGAAGCACCCTAAGCGCTTGCCATGCCCGCTGATTTTCAGGATGGGTCCGCTCGCCGATAGTCGGCGCAAGAAAACCCATTTGCTCAAGCCCAAGCGTCCACCTCATCGGCTTTGGTGCGATAAGTGCGCATGCCTTCCCGTTGCCGTTCGCGATACTTGCGAGTGCGGGCTGTGCTAGTCATGCGCGCCGCCCCGCGCACGTCGCGGCGGCCGCGGATTGATACCGGATCACTCGCGGGGAACGAGCCCACACCGTCGCTAGTTTTTCGTCTATCCGGTCGAGTGTTCGCGCATTGGCGCTCGGCCGCGCTCAAGCCTTGCGTCTATGTAATCAAGCAGCCATTCCCTTCCGCTCACCTTGCAAAGCTCGAAGAACTCGCCCGGCTTTTGCTGAATGTGAAGCTCGGCAATACCAAACGATGGGAAGCACGAAAATCCGATGATCTACGACTGGACCTGCAAGGGCAAGCAGCCCACCATCACCAAGCAGATCTTCACGGTCGATGTGCAGGGCTTCCCCGCCGATCTGTGGAAGGCGATCGCGCCAGCGCACTGAACGCGCTCAAGCCGGCACCGCCTCGATCACCGAGATCGGGCGGGCGGTCGCCACGATCCGGTTGAGCCGCAAGCCGGATGATGCGAACAGCTCGCGGAACTCCTCGGGCGTGCGCTCCTTGCCGCCAACCGTCATCACCAGCATCTCGATGTCGAGCAGCTTGGCGGGCGTCGGGCCCGGCTCGTCGGACACCACCATCTCGCAGACCAGCACGCGACCATGTTTCGGCAGCTTCTCGCGCATGAGGATCAAGAATAGTGCGGCAGTGCTCGTCGCTCCAATCGTGGATGATGTGCTTGAGAAGATAGGCGTCGCATCCGTCGGGCACGCGTTCGAAGAAGCTTCCGGCCTCGGTCGTTATGCGTCCTTCGCAGCCGGTGAACTGCTGCTCCGGCACATGCTCCACAACCTCGGGACGATCGAATAGCACGCCCTGCACGTGGGCGTTGGCGCGCAGGATCGCGGCGAGCAGCAGGCCGTGCCCGCCGCCGACATCGGCGAGGCGCTCGATGCCGGAAAAGTCGTAAGCCTCGACGATCGCGTCCGCCGCGACCGAGGTGGAGTTGGTCATCGCCTGCTGAAAGGTCTCGCATTGCTCCGGGCGCTCGGCCAACACCTCCCAAATCGGCTTACCGTAGGCCTCGGTCACGCCATCGCCGCCGCTGCGCAGACATTCGGCGATATGCTCGTAGGCGCGGGTCGAGAATTCCTCTCCAAACATCATCGCCATGTATCTGAGCGAACCCGGCACGCCGGTCTTGAGCAAGCCGCCCACCGGCGTCAGCGCAAAGTGGCGCTGCGGCCCCTCCTTGAAGACGCCGAAGCCCGCGAGCATCCGCATCACGCGGTAGAGCGAGGGCGCGTGCGCTCCCGCTTTGGCGGCAATCTCCTCGACCGGCTGGGGCTTGCCGGTCATGTGGTCGGCGACACCGAGGCGCGCCACGCCGGACAAGGAATAAGTGAGCTGCTTGCCGAACAAGAGCTGCATCATCACCAGCGGCGGCGGGAGCGGGCTTTGCGGCGATTGATCGTTCATCGAGGCTCTCCTTGTTTCGAGTTTGCCGGAGACTGCCTGCCGACTTTGGCTGCGGGATGACGGTAAATCGGACTGTTTGACCCAGGGCGCTTCCGACGGCTAAGCAGACCGCCGAACGCGTCTCCGAGAAGAGCTCGAAGCGCGCGAAGCTGCGCGGGCCGCTAATAGAAGCTGAGAGTTGGGGGCAGCGGAAAGTCGAGTGAAAGGGTCGGACCCGACCCCTTCACCCCCGTAGCACGGCTTGGCGGGAACGCAGCACTAACCCCACCGAATTACTGAAACACGAGCCGCGGCGGAAGGTTCCACCGCGTGTCAAGAAAAAGTCGGCAGAGCCAGATTGGGCTCTAAATCCGTGGGCGTCCTAATGGCAGCCCGCTTAGGCCGGGACGAATTTCAACGCCACGCCATTCATGCAATAGCGGAGCCCCGTGGGCTTGGGGCCGTCGTTGAACACATGACCGAGATGGCCGCCGCAGCGGCGGCAATGCACCTCTTCCCTGACGATGCCGAACGTATAGTCGGTGCTCTGCCTGACGGCGCCCTCGATCGGGGCATAGAAACTCGGCCAGCCGGTGCCTGAGTTGAACTTGGTGTCGGACAGAAAAAGGGGCAGGTCGCAGCCGGCGCAGGTGAAGGTGCCCTTGCGCTTCTCGTGGTTGAGGGGGCTGGTGAAGGGACGCTCGGTGTCTTCTTGGCGCAGCACCGCATATTGCTTCGGCGTGAGGAGCTTCTGCCATTCCTCCGGCGTATGGATCACCTCGAAGGTCTCGGCGGCGGCGCTCGCGCGGCCGCGCCAGCGGAGGGCAAGCACGCCGGATGCCGCGAGGGCGGCTACGGCGACAGAGCCTAAGGCAAGCGTACGGCGCGTCATCATCGGTCTCTCCTTGAGATCTTGAGCTGAAATGTAAGCGCTGTTCGCCCCGCCGCAATTCAACTTGCGCGCACGGACGTTCACGAGACCGTTGACGAACAAGCAGGTCTCCTCAACGGTTGCCTAGCGGAGGCTCCCCCAATGAATGCCAAGAAGCTCAGCCTGCTCGTCGTCATCAACCCTAACGCCTCCCGCGCCGAGGAGGCGTTGCCCAAGCTCACTGAATGGTTCGCCGAGAACACGAACGCCATCCTGATGATCGCCCACAAGAAGAGGGACTTGAAGGCGCTCCTCAAGGTGCATGGCCCTGAGGCTGACCGCATCGTCATTGGCGGCGGCGACAGCACGCTGTCGAAGGCGTTGCCTGCGCTGCTTAAGCTGAAGAAGCGGCTCGCAGTGCTCCCGCTTGGCACCGCCAATGACTTTGCGCGCACTCTCGGGCTTCCCGCCGACCCGCTCAAGGCCGCCGAGATTGCGCTTGGCGGACGCGAGCACAAGATCGATGTGGGCCTCGCCAACGGCAAGCCTTATCTCAATGTGGCGAGCGTCGGGGTCGCCTCAGAGGTGATCAAGCGCCAGTCGAAGGCGCTCAAGCGAACCTGGCGGGTGCTCGCTTATGCCATCAGCCTGATGCAGGCGACGCGGCGACTTCAGCCCTTCTTTGTCGAGCTTGAAATCGATGACGCGCCGCGCTGGTCGGCGGCGGTCTATCAGGCCAGCGTCGAAACGGTCGCTATCACGGCGGCGGACTGACCGTCGCCGAGGACGCCGCCATCGATGACGGCAAGCTCGATCTCAATGTCGTCTATCCAGGCACGTTCTGGCAGCTCTTCGCCTGCCTGACCCATCTCCACTTCGGTCTGATGAAGAAGCCCAAGGTGCTCGATCGTCACTCGGCTGTAAGCGTGAAGCTAACCACGCACCGGCCGCGGAGGTCGACGCCGACGGCAGGCTCGCCACCAAGACGCCGGTCGAGTTCACGCTCGCACAAGGCGCTCAACGTGATCGTGCCGCGCAAGCGGGCGAAGAACCATCGCGGGCTGGTCCAGTCGAGCGAGGGCTAGCCGCGCGAGGTCACTTGCGCCGAGGGGATGACGATCACGCAGCGCACCCCCTTGGGCGGGAAGGACAGATTGACATCCCCCTCGAGCGCCTGACCGACGACGTTCTCGATCATCGCCCGGCCGAAACCAGAGCGCTGCGGCGGGCTCACTTCGGGCCCTCCCCGCTCCTGCCAAACGAGCTTCAACTTGGAGGCCTCCTCGCAGAACTGCCATTTGATACTGACCTGGCCGCGCGGCTCAGACAGCGATCCGTATTTCGTCGCGTTGGTGGCGAGCTCATGCAGCGCGAGCCCGAGATTCTGCACGGCCTCGGGCTTCAGCATCACGTCCTCGCCTTCGATGGCGATCTGCTCGCCGAAGCGATCGGAATGCTCGCCCAATTGCTGCTCGACCAGCATGCGCAACGACGCGCCATGCCAATTGTCGGCGATCAGGAGGTCGTGCGAGCAGCCGATGGCGACGAGGCGCGCGCTGAAGCGATCGAGAAAATCCTCAACCGAGCGCGTGCGGGATGCAGTCTGCCGGGCGATCGCGTGGATCACGGCGAGCAGATTCTTGGAGCGGTGGGTCAGCTCGCGCAGCAAGAGACGAAGTTGATCCTCGTTGGTCTTGCGCTCGCTGATGTCGACGGCGACCGAGGTCGTGCCGAGGACCTCGCCTTGCTCGTCGGTCAGCGCCTCGATCAACAGATAGAAGGAACGCTTGCGCCCAAACAATTCGAAATGGGTCTCCAGCTCCTGGGCTTCTCCCGTCTCCATCGCCTTGCGCTTCGCCGCCAAGATTTTTTCGGCGGCCTCTGCCGGCAACACCTCATCGTCGCGCTTGCCGATAAGCATCGCCGGCGAAAGGCCGCTCGGAGGGTTGTGCACCCAGGTGAAGCGCATGTCCTTGTCCTGGCTGAACACGGAGATCGGCGAGCCGCGCAGCGCGATCTCGAAGCGCTGCTTGGCGAGAGCCAATTCCTTGGTGCGCGCCTGGACACGCTCCTCGAGTTGATGCCGCGCGTCTTTCAGCTCCTCGAAGGTGCGCAAATGCGCGGCGACTTCCGCCTGAAGCCGGTCGCGTGAGGGAAGCCGCAACAGCTGCGGCGCGAGGCGCCAAATCACGATGGCCGTCGTCAGCGCGAGCAGCGCGCCGGCAGCTTTCAGCAGCCCCTCCAGTACTTTGCTGGCGACGCCCGGTAGCCACAGCGTGAAGGCAGAGGCAAGATGGGCGAGGCCAACCGCAAAGATGAAGAGGCAGAACAACGTTACCAGCGCCGACTCGCCCCGATTGCTCTCGCCCCGCCTCCTATAAATATACAGCAGGGCGGCAGGAATGATCAGGAAGGACACCGCGATGAAGCCATCCGAGATGGCGTGGAGCATGACAAGCCCGGAAGACACAGCTTCGGATTGGGGCAGTGTTCCCTCGGTGCCAGATGATAGCCAAGATGTCATTGTGTCGATCAAACGGCCGGTAGCGGCGATAACGAGAACGGCGGACGGCGGGTCAATCGCCCACCCGTCTCTCTTCTAACCACGATAAACGCCCATAGTTCTCACGAAAGGAGGTCCCGGGAGTAAAATTTGGGCGCGGCAATCACCTCGCGCAAGCTCCCTGATGTCTTGCCGGTCGCGCAAGAAGATATGCGCGGAACTCTTCTGGCCTGCGCGCGTTATCCGCGGGTTCGAGGGCATGCGAACTATCATCCCCGCCCCTCCCCTGCTGCACTCGAACCAGACGCCCGTAACCGTCCTCCCCCGGTTGCGGGCGTTTCCTTTTGGCGCAAAGGATCGGGATAAGCGCTGTTGGGCACACGCCGTCGGCTCCTAGAGAATGGCGGCGATAAGGGTAACGAGAAACACCACTAGAAAAATGAAGAAGAGAATTCGCGCCACGCCTGCAGCGGCGGACGCAACGCCGCCGAATCCAAATACGCCCGCGATTAACGCGACAACGGCAAAGATAAGCGCCCAGGTCAAAAGCATCTGAAACTCCTTAAGCTTTGCATGATCCGGGCGGTTGCCGCCCCCTCCTAAGCCCCGAAACGCAGATTGCGGCGTTTTTGTTGCAATGCCGCAACGCGCGGCGCGCTCCTTCCTAGAAATGGGCGACGGCGGCGAGCAAATCCCTGCCGGTGAACGGCTTCCTCACGAGCGGAACCCCCCGATAGGCCTGTGGCAGTTGCTCGCGCCCGTAACCGCTGACAAAGGCGAAGGGGATACCCCGCGCGGTGAGCGCGTCGGCGATGCGCCCGACCGGCTCCCCGGCAAGATGAGCATCGAGCAACGCGCCGTGCACAACCTCCTGCTCGATCGCTTGAAGCGCATCGCCCACCGTGCCGGCCGGACCGATCACGGCAAGTCCCGCCTGTTCGAGCACGCCCGCGATATCGAGGGCGATGAGGAATTCGTCCTCGACGACCAGTATGCGTGTCGCTGCCATTGTTAGCCCCTCCCCCGATGCTGTTCACAACCGGGCCCGATCCCTGAGTTCATTTGATTTACCTCGTTCGATCAAGCCCCTCGACGCAGGCCCTCGCGGGCGGAACCTCGCCTAGAGGCGCGCGTTGCTTTCCCACCTGTGGAGCAGAGGCGCTGCGAACGGCGCGTCTGTCCTTTTGACGAGGCCGCCGCCCAACTAGTGGGCGGCCAACGAAAGGAGTAAACTTCCATGAACTGGGATCGAATTGAAGGCAACTGGAAGCAGTTCACCGGCAAAGCCAAGCAGCAATGGGGCAAGCTCACCGACGACGATCTCACGGTCGTTGAGGGTCGCCGGGTCGAGCTGGTCGGCAAGATCCAAGAAAGATACGGCATTGCCAAGGACGAGGCCGAGCGGCAGGTTGATAGCTGGATCCGCAATATGTAAGGCATGAGTTTAGCCGCGGGGCTTACGGTCCCGCGGCGCTTGCGTTCCTGCTCAAGTCCCTCGCGGGCAACCTGGCGTCCCGCGACCATCAGCGTAGAAAACCAAAGGCGGAGGCACCACGCTATCGCGTCGCCCTGCCAAAATTCCGGCACGTGGCCTGCGAGCACAATTCGCCGCTACGAAGCCAAGAGAGGCAACATGCTGACGACCGTTCTCATCATCATTCTGATCCTGATCCTGCTCGGCGCGTTCCCGTCCTGGCCCTACAGCCGCGGCTGGGGCTACGGGCCGTCAGGCGTGGTCGGGCTGATCCTCGTGATCCTCCTCATTCTGCTCTTGCTCGGAAAGATCTAGCTTGCCGCGACTCGCGAGACGCGCCCAAGTTGCTGGGCGCGCTTCTCCGCGGGCACGGGTTTCTCTAGAAGGGGGCTAACATGCTGACGACAATTCTCATCATCATTCTGATTTTGATTTTGCTTGGCGCCTTTCCGGCCTGGCCGCATAGCCGGGGCTGGGGATACGGCCCGTCCGGCGTGGTCGGGCTGATCCTCGTGATCCTTCTCATTCTGCTCTTGCTCGGAAAGATCTAAGCGAATTCAGCGCCGTCATTGTCGGGCTTGACCCGGCAATCCACTCCAGTCGCCTCACCATTCGCTGAGATGCCCCGGAACGGATGCCTGGATCAAGTCCGGGCATGACGCGTGGGTTGGACCGAACTTGACTTCTAAGCGCGCTTTTGCGGGCGATCGCGTAAATGCGCGCGGCGCTCGAAGAACAGCGCTTGCGACACGATCGCCTTCACCGTGTCCGGCTGGTAGGGCTTGGTGATGAGGAAGGCGGGCTCGGGCCGCTCGCCCGTCAGCAGTCGGTCGGGATAGGCGGTGATGAAGATCACCGGCACGGCGAAGCTGCCCAGCATCTCGTTGACCGCATCGAGACCCGAGCTGCCGTCGGCAAGCTGGATATCGGCGAGCACCAGTCCAGGCTTATGCTGACAGACCGCTTTCACCGCCTCTCCGTGCGTGCGGGCGACGCTGGTGACGCGATGGCCAAGGCCCTCGACAATGCTTTCGAGATCCATGGCGATCATCGGCTCATCCTCGATAATGAGCACATCGGTCGCCACTTGCGCCGCGATCTCGCGGCCGGCGAGGTCAATCAGCTCATCCACCTTGGCCACGTCCACATCGAGGATTTGCGCGGCCTCGGCGGGAGAGAAACCTTCCACGGCGCAAAGCAGAAAGGCTTGGCGGGGAAGCGGCGTGATCGATTCCAGCTTGCGGTCGATCGTCGTTGTCGTGCCGGCCGGTCCCTCGGGCTTGAGATTGATATCGAGCGAATTCCACAAACCGACGAAGGTGCGGTAGAGCGCAACCCGCGGGTCCAGCGAATTGTCGAACAGCGAGGGATCCTCGATCAGCACTTCGAGAGTTGCCGCCACATAGGCATCGCCCGCGGCTTGCGTCCCGGCGAGAGCACGGGCGAAACGTCTGAGATAAGGCAGGTGAGGCGCGATCGCTTTCGACATCGGCATCCGGTGTTGGCTTTCTTGCTGAGCCCGGGAAACATCCCTTTGTCACAAACCGGGCGGAGGGAGGCAACTCAATTCACACAGACTAGCGCGCAATAAACGCAACTCCGCCGATTTCGGTTCCCTATTAGGAACCATTTGAAGCGTCGCACGTTTTTGCAAGCCCAAGGTCGGACGAATCCGGTATCTTAGCTGCACCTATCAGGTTGACAGGGGACCGATCGTGGACCGCGAAGCAAACAAGAAGGACCGCCGGCGAAAAATGCCAGGCGTAAGCAAAAAAATGGACCATGCAGTCGAGAACGGCGCCCCCGACGTCGGCGGCGACACCCAAGGGGTCGAGTTGGATAGCGGTCTGACCCCTGCCCTGCAAGCTCACATTGGCCGTCATGTGCGTGCGGTCTTCGACGAAGTCGCGAGGGAGCCGATTCCGGAGCATCTCTTACGGCTGTTGAAGGATCTTGAGCGAAGCGGAGACAAATAAGTGGCCCGCAAAGTCTCTTCGAGCCTGCGAGATGCCCTCGTAGGCGAAATGGGTAGCCTGCGCGCGTTCGCCGTATCGTTGTGCGGCGACAAGGAGCGTGCGGACGATCTCGTGCAGGAGACGCTGTTCAAGGCGTGGAACCATCTCGACTCGTTCAAGGAAGGCACCAACCTCAAGGCTTGGCTCTTCACCATTCTGCGCAACACCTATTTCTCCGAGCGGCGCAAGCGGCGGCGCGAGGTCGAGGACGCCGACGGCACTTATGCCGCACGGCTTGCCACCCAGCCGGCGCAGCATGGCCATATGGACATGCAGGATTTCCGCGCCGCGCTCACCAAGCTGCCCGACGATCAGCGCGAGGCGCTGGTGCTGGTCGGCGCCGCCGGGTTCTCCTACGAGGAAGCGGCCGAGATCAGCGGCTGCGCCGTCGGTACGATCAAGAGCCGGGTCAATCGCGCGCGCAACCGCCTGGCCGGCATGCTCGGCCTCGAAGCCCTGGATGAGGCTGCCGCCGAGACCTTGAGCAAGTCGGCGTGACGTCACTTGGCTTTACCGATCGTTTGCGGAAACTCGGTTAGTGTCCCGCTTGGAACGCTTCGCACTCTCGCAAGGTTAGGCGTCGCAAAGGGAGCCGCCACGATGACTCATACCGTAATCGACCTCGACCAAGCCAAGCTTGATCCGCAGTCTGTGTTTCACGCGCCAAAGGACGTGCTCGGCGCACCTGGGCTCTCGCCTGAGGACAAAAAGGCGATCCTGGTTCGCTGGGAGACCGATGTCGAAGCGTTGCTCAGGGCGACTGAGGAAGGCATGCCGCCGTCGGACAACCGCCGCAGCCCGGCGGAGCTGCTTCGTGCCGTGCACGAGGCGATCGAGTCGCTCGAGGTCAGCGGGCAGAGTGCGCATCGCTGCTGCGGCTAGTAGCATCGTCCCATCCGTCTTGCCGACCTGCCGAACAGGGCGGGAACGCCTGCCCTGCGTCGCACGTTTGTCCATCTCCCCCCAATCGAACCTCGTGAGAAAGGACGGACCCGATGCCACCCAAAGTCACCACCACCGAAGCGCGACAGGGCACAGGGCCACGGGCCATGTTCTGGGTGCTCATCATTTCGCTGACGCTGGCCGTGATCGCGGGGCTCCTTCTAGGCCTCGGCTGGATCTCCGTGCCCTGGAGCGCCACCCCTTGACCCCGAGGCGGCGAAACCAAATCTATCGGCTAAGGGCACCCTTTGAAGACGGGGAGTTCGATGCCGCTTCACTGCCTATCGTCATTGCGCGCAACTCTGATTGCCGCGCTCCTTGGGCTGCCGCTGTTTGCGGCTAGCGCGCTCGGCGCAACCCAGCCCGTTGAACCGCAAGCAAATTTCCTCCAGGCCACGATCGACGATTTCGTCTCCTATCTCAAGTCCGAGACGAACGAGGCGGCGCGCGTGGCTGCGCGGATCGCCCGCGAGAATAAGGACACCATTGACGCGGCAAAGTCGCGTATGGACGCTCACATCGCCGACTGGCGCGCCGCGTTAAGCGGCCAGAAAGAGAGACTGAAGACACTCCACAAGGACGCGTCAGCGATGTGGGAGGACTTAAGCGAGACGGCCGTCTCGTCATGGGACAACGTCGAGCGGCAGGCTCACGAAGCTCTTGACTGGATCGCCAAGTGGATGCGCAATCAGTCGCTGTCGGATCAGCGCCCCGAAATCCCTGTTTGACCCCTGTTCAAGTGAGGCGAGACATGCACAACGATCAATTCGGCAATCAGTCGGCGAAAAGCGAAACCCAAGCGGACAAGGAATGGTCTGAGTTCGAGCGCGATCTCGATACGCTCGGCCGCCAGCTTGCCGCGCTGCAAGTTCATACGGCCTCGCTCGGCACGCATCTCGTGTCGAGCCTCGAGGCACGCTTCAACGAGGTGAAAGCCCGCGCGCTCTCCTTCAAGCAAGCGCGAGAGGCCGAGCTGGAGCAGGTGCGCCGGACTGCGCAGAGCCAGGCCGAAAGCACCTTCAGCGACGCCCGCGCCCGCTCCACCGAGGCCGCGAAGCAGATGTGGGAAAAGTCCGAGCCGCTGCGCCAAGGCGCCAAGGATGTCGGCGAAGGTCTGGCCCGCGCTTGGGTCGAGCTGCGCGCCTCGTTCGGCAAGGCTGCCGGCAGGCTGCAGACCGAGTCGCAAGCCTCACCGCAGAACGGGCCTGTCCCGGCACGGACCGACGATCGCCACGAGCGGACATAACCAACTCGCCTTTTTAATTTCAGGAACCGGCGGCGGCGTGGGCATGCTCACGCGCCGCCGTTTCTTCTTCGCGCCCCGGCTGGATCAGCTCGGCGCGGACCAGTCCGCGCACCGAATTGCCGAGATAGACGCGGTCGGCGCTCATCAGGTCCTGCGGCGTCAGGATCGCCTCGCTGGCGGCAGCGCGCGGCAGATCGAGCAGCTCCTCGCGCAAGGTGCCGGGAAGCAGCCCGCAGGTCAGCGCCGGCGTGAAGAGCCGCCCGTCGATCTCGATGAAGAGATTGGTGCGGGTGCCTTCGGTCAGCTCGCCCTTCTTGTTGAGGAAGACGACCTCGTCGCATTGGGTCAGGGCCTTCTGCCGCTCCATTTCGCGGTCGTAGAACTGCCGCCGCGTGGTCTTGTGGTAGAAGAACGGATCCTTCTCATCGAGCCGCTGATCGGAGATGACGAAGCGCCAAACCGTGTCCTTGGTGGGCAGCGTGATCGCCGTCGAGGTGACGCTGATGGTCCCCTCCTCGCCGAGCAGGAGCCGAACCAGAGCGACCGGCGCTTCGACGCGCGCCGCCTCCGCGTCGAGCGCCGCAAGCACGGCCTCGCGCGAGAAGGGGTAGCCGAAATGCGCGGCCGAGGCTTGCAGCCGCGCGAGATGGCGCTCGAGCAGATGAAAGCCTTTGCCCTTCTCGAAGCGTAGCGTCTCGATCAGCTCGAACGGCGTATCGACCTTGGTGAGGAAATGCGCCTTGAGCAGGCATTCCTCGAACTCGGAGTCCTCTTTCGAAATCGGCGACGATGCCGCCACCGATGCCCATCTCGCCCTCGTTTCCGGCGAGCACCACGGTCCGGATCGCCACGTTGAACTGGGCATCGCCAGAGGGCGCGATATGACCGATCGCGCCGGTATAGATGCCGCGCGGACCCGCCTCGAGCTCGCTGATGATCTCCATGGCGCGCACCTTGGGCGCGCCGGTGACCGAGCCGCAGGGAAACAGCGCGCGGAGCATATCCTTGAGCCCCATGTCGGACCTGAGCTCGGCGGAGATGCCCGAGGTCATCTGGTGCACGGAGCGGTAGGTCTCGACCGTGAACAGGTCGGTCACCTCGACCGAGCCGATCTTCGCCACGCGGCCGAGATCGTTGCGCAGAAGGTCGACGATCATCAGATTCTCGGCGCGCTGCTTCTCGTCCATGGCAAGCCAGGTGCGCAAGCGCGCATCCTCGCGCGGCGTGCGGCCCCTCGGCGCCGTGCCCTTCATTGGGCGGGTCGACATGTGCTTGCCCTCGCGCCGGAAGAATAGCTCGGGCGAGAGCGAGAGAACGTCGAGTTCGCTCGCATGGATCAGCGCACCATAGGCTACGCGCTGCTTGCGCCGGAGCGCCGCATAGAGCGCCACCGGATCGCCCTCGAAAGCGAAGTGATATTTCAGCGTGAGATTGATCTGATAGACGTCACCGGCGGCGATGTAGTTCTCGACCTCATCGAAGGCGCGAGCATATTGCTCGCGCGACCAGGAGAGCCTGAGGTCGGAGATCTTGGCGCGTCCCGAGGCGCCATGCGCCTCGAGCCAGGCGCGCGTGCCGGAATCGTCGAGCGGACGCGGCTTTTGGAACAGCCCGATCCAGAACAACGGCACGGCACGTTTGGCCGGCAGCAGCGCTCTCAGCTTTGGCTCAAGGCAATACCCAAGCTCATAGGAGAAGAACCCCGCCGCATGCGCCCCGCGCGCGAGCCCGGACGAGACCTCATCGAGCTTCGCCTCGACCTCTTCCGGCGTAAAGGCCGCAATGACCCGCTCAGGCTCGGTGTAGAGCAGGCTCCTGCCGCCCGGCGTCAGACTGTCGTCGAGAAGGACGTAAGGGGAAGCGGTCATGTTCTAAATCCAGTCACGCGCTTTCCGCTCGGCGTTGCCAGCATAGCCCATATGGGCGTTCGAAACGTCAACATCGAGGGTTGGAAGTCTAAGCGAGGATCAGCATCTCGCCTTTGCCGAGCACCGACATATCGCCCATCAGCCGGCGCGCGCGGTCGCCGAGCTTGATGGCCTTGCCGGCCGCGCGAAACGAGCGCTCAAGCAACCGGAGATAGTCGAATTCCATCACGCCGCAATCGCCGAAGGTCGGCAAGATCTCTTTCGGCTCCTCCAGGAAGATCAGGCTGCCGCGGCGCAAGCCATAGCCAGCGCAGCGGCCGACGCCGCGCTTGAACACAATGGTTCCGGCAACCATGCGGCCGCCGGCGTAATCGCCGGCATCGCCGCTCACCACCACGAGCCCACGCCGCATACGCTCGCCGAGCATGGGCCCGGCATTGCCGCCGATGGCGAGCACGCCGCCGCGCATGCCGAGCGTCTCGCCGACGAGAATGCCGCCGGCACGCTCGCCCACATCGCCCGAGACCGTGATGGTACCGCGCACCATGCTGGCACCGGCAAGCACGCCGGCATTGCCTTTGACCTCGATCGTGCCGCCCTTCATGCCGGCGCCGAGATAGGCGCCCGCATCGCCGTCGACGACGATCTCGCCTTCGCTGAGCGCCGCGCCGATCTTGTCGCAGCGCGCGTCGGTACCGACAAATTGGAGCGTGCTCGCATCCTTTCCTTTCACCTTGAAGGCGTCGCCGACAGTGAGCCGCTCACGCGTTCGTGCCGATGGCGAGAGCTTCGATGTCCTTCGGCTTCAGGTCCTTCAGCCGCGACGGGATCAGCGGCGAGAGGTCGAGCCGCTGATCGGGCTTGCCCTTGAGCTCGAAGCTGAGCACGCTCACGCGATGATCTCCTTGAGATGGAAATGATGCGGGCCGAGATTGCCGCCATAATTGCCGGCGGTGATGTGGGTGACGCCCTGGGCGGCGCCGCCTTCGGCGATGGCATGGATGCCGCAACGCATCGCGTGGGCGATCGACTCCTTGGTGAGTCCGTCGATGACGATCTCCATCACGGCCTCGACGTCGAGTGGAAGCTCGGTGTTCACGGCGGCTTTCAGCGTCGGGCAATACGCGTCGTTGGTCGAGGCGATCTGCCCCTTATATTTCGAACCGACCTTGGAGCCGGAGCGCACGATGCCGCCCGGGAAAGGCGTGATCACGCCCTCGACCTCGTCGATCGCCCGCACCGCGCGTTCGCAGGCGGCCAGCACGGCAGCGTGCGACTTGCCCAGCACGAGCAGATTGCCGCCGCCGACCGCCTTCTTGGTCAGGCCGGTCGTCGCCTCGCAAAGGAACTCGCCGTCCATCACGGGGATGCGCCAGAATCTCCGCCCAGCGACCAGCTTCGACATCTGCCAGCCGTCGCCGAAAAATCTGAGCGAGGCGCCAAGCTTCAGCTTCTTCTCGCCTTCGAGCCCAGCGAAGCAAGCCGAGCCAGGGCTCGTCAGCACGCATTGGCCGACACGATTGCGCAGCTGCCGCTGCAGCTTGTCGCTGTCCATGGTGAACAGCAGCACGGCCACGCCAGGGCGACCATCGAGCGTCTCGTCGGGCGATAGCGTGCGCTCGATGCCCGCCTCGGCGCCGCAGGCGATCACCGAGGTGGCGAAGCCGGTCATGGTGCGGGCGGCGACCAGCGCCCATTCGAGCGACGGCGCGGTGATGATGATCCGCGTGCCGACCATGGGAAAGGCCTCGGCGAAGGTCTCGACGATGGTGACGCCTTTGATCTTCAGTTCAGCCATGGGCAAATCGGGTTGGACGCGAGGCTAAAGGTGGGAACGCCGAACCGGACGGACCGGCGCCATAGCCGCGCACCATTAAACAGGTGGCTTGAGCCGCGCAAGCAGGGGATTACGGCCGTCAGGCCTTAGGCTTATCGTATTTGATATAGGCGAAACGCATGTCGTCGGCTGGCGTGCCTTCGAGCGCGCTGTCTTCCTTGGCAGGCTGCCAATGCACCACGTCCTCGATCTTCTTGGCCAGCGCGAAGTCCTTGTCGGTGATGCCCTTGGCGGCGTGGTTCTTGAGCCGTACCTCGACCCAGGCGTAAGACGCCGTGATGTCGGGATGGTGCCAGGCGGCTTCGGACAGATGGCCGACGGTGTTGATCACCATCAGCGTGCCCTTCCAGCTATTCGTCTTGTATTTTCGCCTGATCCAGCCGTCTTCGAGATACCAATGGGGCAGCTCCTTCTTAAGTCGTTCCTCGACTTCGGCGTCGCTATACACACGCTCGGACGTTGCCATCGTCGCCGTCCTCTGAAAAAGTGACGCTTCCCCGCTACAGACGAGCATAGCAGAGGCATCGACCCGATCAATGGCGGCCGTTTCCGCGGAATCACGCAGGACCAGCAAGGCTCGCCATCCAGCGCGCCAGGCAGCGGTCACCACGACCGCACGGCTGCATTTCGGCTTTCTCGACCCGAGCGGCCGGGGCAAACGGCCGTTCGGATCGTTCGGGCTCTCGCTCGATCGGCCGACGACGCGCATCATGCTCGAGCGCGCGGACCGCTTCGAAGCGAGCGGGCCCGAGTGCGAGCGCGGCTTGCGCTATCTCCGCAGCATTGCGGCAAGCTCCGGGCGAGCGGCGTTCTACCGGCTCAAGATCGAGGAGGCGATCCCGCCGCATGCGGGGCTCGGCTCGGGCACGCAGCTGGCGCTGGCGGTCGGCTCGGCATTCGCCGCTCTCGAGGACCTTCGCCTCGACGCGCAGGAGATCGCCGCGCGGCTCGGGCGCGGCGCCAGGTCCGGCATCGGCATCGCCACCTTCGCCCAAGGCGGCGTTGTGCTCGACAGTGGGCCGCGCCGAGGCAGGCTGCCGCAGCTTGTCAGCCGCCTCCCCTTCCCCGCCGAATGGCGGGTGCTTCTGATCTTCGATTCCAGTTCGAGCGGGCTCGCCGGGGAGAGCGAGACGGACGCCTTCGACACCCTCCCCGACTTCCCGGAGAAGGAGGCCATCGAACTGCATCGGCGGATCACGGAGAGCGCGATGCCGGCGCTTGCGGCGCAAGACTTCGCGACGTTCTGCGACGAGGTCGGGCAGTTGCAAGCTGCCATGGGCGCCTATTTCGCGCCTCTGCAAGGGGGACCCTATGCGAGCGCCAAAGTCAGCCAGGCGCTCGACTGGTTGCGCGGTCAAGGCGTCAGCGGACTTGGCCAGAGCTCATGGGGACCGACCGGATTTGCGTTCGCCGCGTCGGAAGCGGAAGGGCAGGCGCTGCTGCGAGGCTTGCGCGCAGAGATTCGGCATCGGGGGCTCAGTTTCGAGCTGGCGCAAGGCCGCAACGAAGGCGCGAAAATCGAGACAACCGCCAGCGAAATCCAGTAAAACGCGCCCCACGCTTTAGCAGGGAGACGCGACGCATGGGGAACCCCCGCATTCTGCACATGATCACGCCGCTCAAGCATATGAGCCCGTTCGACGTGAACATGGCGCTCGACGCAGGCTTCGACGCGGCCATTCCCTACACCAACGTCACCACCGAGGACGTCACCGGGCTCGTGCAGGACGCGATCTTCTCGCGCGGACCGGAAGGGGTGAAGCGCACCGGCGTGTTCATCGGCGGCAAGCGCGCCATCGAGGCGCTCGACATGATGGACCGCGCCAAGAAGGCAATGGTGCCGCCCTTCGAGATTTCCGTATTCGCCGACCCCGCCGGCTCCTTCACTACGGCTGCCGCCATGGTCGCGCTCGCCAAGAAGGCGCTCAGAGACAAGTTCTCGACCACGCTCAAGGGCAAGCGCATCGCGGTGTTCGGCGGCACCGGCGTCGTCGCCTTCGCCTCGGCGGTGATCGCGGCGGTGGACGGCGCCTCCTCCGTGCTGATCGGCTATGACGGGCCCGAGCGGGTGCGCAAGCTTGCCGATGAGGCGAGAGCGCGCTTCGGCGTCGACATCACCTATGCCGACGGCAGCACCGAGAAACAGAAGACCGAGATCGCGCGCGACGCCGACATCATCTTCGCGGCGGGGCCGGCGGGAAAAAGACTGCTGACGCTCGACCAGTTGGAGCATGCCAAACGATTGAAAGTCGCGAGCGACGTGAACGCGGTTCCTCCCTCGGGCGTGGAAGGCGTGGGAGTGAACGACGATGCCAAGCCGATCCCGGGAACCGACGCGGTCGGCATCGGCGCGCTCGCTGTCGGCAATATTAAATATCGCACCGAGGCCGGACTGTTCGAAAGGATGATCGAATCGGAAAAGCCGGTCTATCTCGACTTCCGCGACGCTTACGCCCTTGCCCAGAAGCTCGCAGGCTGAAGCTGGCTCGCTTCTGATCGCGAGCGTCTCGGGACGACAGCTCGCGCAGGCCGCGCGGCGCGCAGGTCTTGCCCCGCTCGTTGCCGATTTCTTCGCCGACACCGATACGCAAGCGGCGGCTCATGCCTGCCGCAAGCTCGGCGGCGACATCGCAAGCGGCATGCGCCGCCAGACTCTGCTTCCCGCGCTGCGCGCTCTTGCCGCGCTTGCCCCCTCGCCCATTCTCGGCCTGGTCTATGGCGCGGGCTTCGAGGATCGGCCGGAATTGTTGACGCTGATCGCCAAGGACTGGCCGCTGCTCGGCAATGACGCCGCAACGGTCGCTCGGCTCAAGGCGCCGGAGAGCTTCTTTGCCGAGCTCGACCGCCTCGGCATTCCGCATCCCGCGACATCCAGCGAGCGGCCCGCGAAGGCTGCCGGCTGGCTCGCCAAGCGCAAGGGGGGCGCCGGCGGCAGTCATATCGCGCCGAGCCGGCTGAAACGGGATGCGCGGTCGATCTATTATCAGGAGCGTGTCGCTGGACGCGCGGTCTCGGCACTCTTCGTTGCCAATGGCCTCCGCGCGCGAGTGCTTGGCTTCAGCGAGCAATGGACGGCGCCGACGCCGCGCAGCCCGTTTCGCTATGGCGGCGCGGTGCGCCCGGCCTCTCTTACGCAAAGCGTGGACGCGGCAGATAGCCTCAGCCGTCACGGCGATCGCCGGGTCCTTCGCGATCGTGGGCCTCGCCTCGGCCGACTTTTTGCTGGATGGCAAAGACGCGTTTCTGCTCGAAATCAATCCTCGCCCCGGCGCCACGCTCGACATCTTCGACGGCGGCGCAAAGCCGCTGATGCGGCTGCATCTGGAGGCGATCCGCGAGGAGCGGCTGCCGGCAAGCGGACTGAAATTCGATGATGCCATGGCTTCGGCAATCGTCTATGCCCCTTCCCGAGTCTCCGTGCCTGCCGGCACGG
Source organism: uncultured Alphaproteobacteria bacterium (assembly GCA_963710245.1). Lineage (GTDB taxonomy): Bacteria > Pseudomonadota > Alphaproteobacteria > Rhizobiales > Methyloligellaceae > Methyloceanibacter. Next base: position 161,236 of record CAVPZK010000017.1, on the reverse strand, counting down.
TCTGGCCCGACTGGTCCGCCGACCGACCTAAGTCAGCGGAACGGATCGACAAAAACCGTCCGATATGCACTGTGTGGGCCCGCGGTAGCACGAGAGCACAGGCGAAGCGCCTGGTTGAGGAGCGAATTTGCAAAATATTGTCTGGATTTCAAGACGTTAGCAGGGGGGAAAACGTTGAACAAAAGGGAAGAAATCGCCGCAGCGCGGCAAAAGGCGTGGCCGAGCGTCAACGCCAAGGCCGCGCCGCTCGTCAAAGCCCTGATCGATGACGCCGACGCGTTGCGCGTCGACGTTACGCGCGGCTCGCTTGGCGAATGCCGCATCGATTGCGGCGTACGGGCGCTCGGCGGACTGGAGGCCGGACGCCGCATCGCCGAGATCTGCCTTGGCGGGCTTGGCAAGGTCGCGCTGGAGACGACCGACACCGACAGCTCATGGCCGTTCATGGTGACCGTGCACACTGCGCAGCCGGTGCTCGCCTGCCTCGGCTCGCAATATGCCGGCTGGAGCCTCTCGGGCGAAGACAACGGCAAGAAATACAGCGTGCTCGGCTCCGGACCGGCCCGCGCCATCGGCTCCTCCGAGAAGCTGTTCGACGAGCTCGACTATCGCGACACCGCCGAGAGCGCCGTTCTCGTGCTCGAAGCCGACCGGCCGCCGCCGCCCGCCCTGGTCGAGCAAGTGGCAAAGGCTTGCAAGCTCAAGCCCGATCATCTCACCTTCATCTACGCGCCGACCTCAAGTCTCGCCGGCACGGTGCAGATCGCCGCGCGCTGCCTCGAGGTCGCGCTGCACAAGGCGCATGAGCTGCATTTCCCGCTCGACCATATCGTCGACGGCATCGCCACCGCGCCGTTGCCGCCGCCCGCGCCCGACTTCATTGCCGCCATGGGCCGCACCAACGACGCCATCATCTATGGCGGCCGGGCGCAACTCTTCGTGTCGAGCGGCGCCAAGGAGTCGAAGACGCTCGCGGAGAATTTGCCGAGCCTGAAGTCGAAGGATTACGGCAAGCCTTTCGCCGATATTTTCGCCGCGGTGAAGGGCGATTTCTATGCGATCGACCGCATGCTGTTCAGCCCGGCGATGGTGACGGTGACGTCGCTCAAGACCGGCGAGAGCTTCGAGGGCGGACGCATCGACGACGCGGTGTTGTCGCGCTCGTTCGCCTAAAGGTCCATGCGCGCAGACGGAGGCAACGACGCGGCCATCGTCATGTTCGGCGATGGCAAGGATTGGCACGGGCGGAGCCTCAGTCGCGCCTTCAAGCGGCGCGGCATCACGCCCCTGCTCGTGCCGCTCAACTCTTGCGGCTTCTCGACCGAGACGGCGACAGGCCTCTCCATCCCCGGCCTTGGCGATCGCCTGCCAGAGGGCGCGTTCGTCCGCTTCGTCCCGGGCGGCACGTTCGAGGAGGTCACGCTCTATCTCGGCGTGCTGCATGGCTTACGCGAGCTTGGCGTCACGGTGTGGAACGATGCGCGCGCCATCGAGCGTTGCGTCGATAAATCGACCACGACCTTCTTCTTGCAGCGCGCGGGCATCCCGACGCCGCGCACGTTCGCCCGCGTCAACCGCGCCGAGGCGGAACAGATTACGTCCTCGCTGCTCGCCGAGGGGCGGAAGCTGGTGCAGAAGCCGCTATTCGGGGCGCAGGGCAAAGGGTTACGCCTGATTGCCTCGCTCGCCGATCTCTCCTCGCCCGAGGAGGTGAACGGGGTCTATTATCTCCAGGAGTTCGTCGAGCCGGCGCAAGCGCACCATCAGGATTGGCGGCTGTTCGTATGCCAAGGCCGCGTCATCGCTTCCATGATCAGGCACGGATCGAGCTGGATCACCAATATCAAGCAGGGCGCCCGCGCCAAGGCGGCGATCGCGAGCCATGAGCTGGTCGATCTCGCGCAGCGCGCCGCCGATTGCGTCGGCGCCGATTATGCCGGGGTCGACATCATCCAGGCGCATGACGGCCGCTTCTACGTGCTGGAAGTCAATTCGATGCCGGCCTGGAATGGGTTGCAGCTTGTGAGCCACATCCGCATCTCCGACCATCTGGTCGATGCGTTTCTCGACGCGGCGCTTCCGCCGGCGCGCCGCGAAGGCCAAGAGGGCACTTGAGACGGCCGCCCAAGCCCGAGGCGATCTCCCGGGGCTTCCTTGACGCCTGCCTAGCCGAGCTCGACGCGCTGAAGCCCGGCAACGTGCATCGCCTGGCCGCGGGCCACAACATGACCGTCGATGACTTCGTGGCGAGCGCGGAAGCCGCCGCGCCCATCATTGGGCGAGACGGGGCTTGCGGTGGGGCAGCGCATCAGGCTCGCGGTCGAGGCGACCCGGAAGGCCGTCGGGCAGAACACCAATCTCGGCATCGTGCTGCTTGCCGCGCCGCTCGCCAACGCGGCCTTCACGCCGGGCGACGGCGATCTTGAAAGCCGGCTGCGCCATACTTTGCAAGGGCTCAGCGTCGACGATGCACGGGAAGCCTATCGGGCGATCCGCAAGACGAAACCCGGCGGGCTTGGCGACGCATCCGAGCACGACGTTGCCTCGGAGCCGAACGTCACCTTGCTCGAGGCGATGCGCGCGGCGGAAACGCGCGACCGCATCGCCTGGAACTATGCTCATGGCTTCGCCGATATCTTCACGCTTGGCCTCAAATGGCTGGCGCACGCGCGCGAGCGCTGGGTCGAGCCGTCTTGGGCCGTGACGCGCGTCTATCTCGGCTTCCTCGCGCATCTTCCCGACACGCTGATCGAGCGGAAATTCGGAACCCGCATGGCAGCCCTGGTGCGCGAAGAGGCGGGACCGATCGAGGCAAGCTTCACCGCGTGCCAGTCGCCCGAGGCGATGACGGCGCCGCTTGCCGCTTTCGACCAGGCCTTGAAGCAACGTGGCCTGAACCCCGGCACCTCGGCCGATCTCACCGTGGCGACATTGTTCGCAACCGCTCTTCTGGGCCTCGACAGTCCGGAATAGGCCCGAAAACCGCCCATGCTCGCGGCGAACAATCGACTTGCCGATCTCTCAGCCCCCGGCTTATGTTCTCCCCGCGGAGCTCTAACCAGGAGTTGCGGACGGAAGCGCTTTAGCCAAAGCCGCTTCCATCGGCTTGCCGTTGGCGGTGTTACCGTCGGCGCTTCGTGCTTTTTAGCGTTGTAATCAGCCCATTAGGGAGGGGGTTTCATGCCCAAAATCAGTGGTACTTGTGTCGGCGAATCGCTTGTCGGCGACGGCAACGAGGTCGCTCATATCGATTTGCTTGATTGGTCCGCGCGGCGGCGCCGTCGAGCAGGCGTTCTGCAATGCGCTGACCAACAACAAGGACGGCTTCACCACCCTGCTCGCGGTGATCGCGCCGAACCTTCTCTGCAAGCCCCCAACGATCCTCTACAACAAGGTGACGATCAAGGATGCACGCCAAGCCGTGCAGATGTTCGGCCCGGCGCAATATGCCGTGGCCAAGGCGGTGGCCGATTCCGTCGCCGAAGGCGTTATCCCGGCCAACGAGGCCGACGATCTCTTCATCACCGTCGGCGTGTTCATCCATTGGGAAGCCAAGGACGACAAGAAGATCCAGGACTTCAACTATCGCGCCACCAAGGAAGCCCTCGCCCGCGCCGTCAAAGGCGAGCCGAAGGCCTCCGAAGTCACCGCGAAGAAGGACGCCGCTCACCACCCGTTCGCGGCTGGTTGAAAGGGAGAACCCCCAGGTCGGGGGCAACCCGGTAAATCAGGTGGTCCGGGCCCGATTCGGCGGTGGCTCCAAAAACTGGGTTTCTGACGAATGGGCGCGTGAGCGCTCTGGCTACGATCGCCGCTCTCGCAAGAGGGCGGCGATCTCATTTTGCGTGACGGCGTTGCGATGCAGCGCCGTGGCGAGCAGCGCGCCATCGCGCCTGCAAGTCGGCGATCGCGGCAAGATCGCGCGCGTCCCTGATGCCTCCGGCGGCGAATATGGCGCGGCCGTCCGCCATGCCGATGAGGGCTCTTGAGCCCGTCCGTGTCGGGACCCTGATCGGTGCCGACCCGGCCAGATTCATGGCGATGACGCGCTGGGGCCAAAGCGAGGGATCGTCGAACAGCGCGTCGGGTCCCCTCCGTCCCCCGGCATCGAAATCGAGCGACAGCACGACGCTCTCGCCGAACGCCGCATGAATCTCGCGCCAATCGTCGACGCCGGCGAGGCTCTCGCTGCCGATCACCAGCGTCGCCCCGAGCGGCAGCCAGAAGGCGCAATCGGCGACATCGGAGAAGCCTGCATCGATCCAGAGCGTGGTGCCGGGAAGCGCCATAGCTCAGCCCGCGGACCAGCTCGAAATGATTGCCGACGCCGGCGATGGCGTCGAGATCGGCGATATAGAGGGACGGCGAGGCGGTATGGCTCAAAAGGCCGCGCGCGATGGCGAAAGGGTCGTTGGCCGGCCCGAACGGACTCTCGATCGGACGATAAACGGCACGGTCGCCGGCTTTGGCATGGACGACGGCATCGCCCTTGAGATCGAGCGCCGGAATAATCGTGAATTCGCCCATTGCAGCCTCTCCAACACTTCTGGCTCTTGCAGAGCCGTGACTTTCATGCGCCTTGCCTCCCCTAGATGCACTGCGGATATGGCCGGGACAAGCCCGGCCGGGACGTGGAACAGGACAAAATGGCCAGCATGATGGGTTGGGATTTGGGCGGCGCCAATCTGAAGCTTGCCCGCATCGAGGGAGGCCGCGCGGAGCATGTGGCGCAAATCCCCTGCCCGCTCCGGCAAGACGTGAGCAAGTTCGACGCGGCACTCGAGGAGGCGCTTCGGTTATGCCCGCCGCATGCCGCCGCACGCCGTCACCATGACCGGCGAGCTGTCGGACGTGTTCTCAGACCGTGCCGAGGGCGTCGCTTACCTGGTCGACATGATGCGGAACGCCACCGACGGAGAGGCGCTGTTCTATGGCGCGAGGTCCGGCTTTCTCGATTGCATCCGCGCGGTCGAGCGCGCGCTCGACGTGGCGTCGGCCAATTGGCATGCGAGCGCCGAGCTGATCGCGCAGGCGCTGCCTGACGCCTTGTTGATCGATGCCGGAACAACGACGACGGATCTCGTTCCGCTCAAGGACGGAGCCGTCGCGGTGCGTGGCTATCGCGACGGCGACCGGCTTGCCGAGAGCGAGCTGGTCTATACGGGGGTGGTGCGCACGCCGGTGATGGCGGTGGCGCGCACCGCACCGTTCAAGGGCCGCATGCAACGCATCGCCGCCGAGCGTTTTGCCACCATGGCCGATGTCTGGCGCCTGGTGGGCGAGCTGCCAGAAGATGCCGACCCCTACCCTACCCCCGATCTTGCCGGCAAGAGCATCGAGGCGAGCGCGGCGCGGCTTGCCCGCATGCTCGGGCGCGACGCGAACGAGGCGGGCCTGCTCGCCTTCGCCGATCTCGCCCGCCATTTCGCCGACTGCCAGGTCGCGGAGATCGAGGAGGCTGCGCGCACGGTGCTTGCGCGCGAGGCGATCGTGCCCGATGCGCCGGTGATCGGCGCCGGCTGCGGGCGCTTCATCGCCAAGGACCTCGCCGAGCGGCTGGGCCGCCCCTATTACGATTTCGCCGAGCTGATCGACTGCGCGCCGGATGCGCGCAACATGGCGGCGACGTGCGCACCCGCGGTCGCCGTAGGGCTGCTCGCCGAACGCGAGCTGCGTATCTCAGCCTGAAGGAGAAGAGAGGTGAGCGCATTGCGCGCCCACCTCCTCGTCCGGATTATCCGCGGGCGGCAATCATGTGATACAGCCACAGCACGATGACGGCACCGATGATGGCGACGATCATGCTCCAGATATTGAAGCCGGTGATGCCGGTGGAGCCGAGGGCGGAGAAGAGATAGCCGCCAACCACCGCGCCGACGATGCCGAGCACGATGTCGAGCAACAGGCCCTGGCCGGAGCCGACATAGATCTTGCTGGCGATGAAGCCCGCGATCAGACCCAACACAATCCAGGCAATGATCCCCATGGAGGACCCTTTCTTGGCTGAACTCGGTTAGGGACGATATGCGGCTAGGACATTAGCCGCATTATCTCCTGCTGGGTCGGCAGTCTGCCGTCGGGCGTCAGCTTATCCACGACATTCGGCAGCATGCGGGCCAACTCGGCCACGACCTGGTCGCGCGAGAGGCCTGTGCGCAGCGAAAGCTGGTCGACGACGTCGCGGCCGAGCGCCACGGACACCTGATCGGGGGCGACGCTCTTGTTGGTGCCGCGGTTGACCCAGGAATTCGACCACGTCGCCCAGCCCCTTTTTCTGGAACTGATCGATCAGGCCGCCAAGACCATCGAGCACACTGCCGGGGGACGCATCTTGCGCCGAACCCGGCAGGGGAGATCCTGGAGTCCTGGATGCGTCTGGCGCGGGTGCCGATTGCTTCTGCCCGCCGCTCATGTAACGCGAGGCGAGAAGCGCTAAGAGGGCGATGACGAGGGGCTTCGTGAGGTTACCGCCGGGGACTGCCGAGCCGGAGTTCTGAGCCGAAGATGTTGGACATTTTGAACCTCCTGTTTAGCAAGAAACGAGAACGTCTCACCCCCCAGGATCGTTTCAGCGTTGCCGCAGCGGTAAAACTGTAACACTTAGGACAGGACACGACCAATGAAGCTTTGTTCGGCCGAGCCATGGCTCGGTCAATTTTGACGCTTCGAGAAGGAGCCTATCGAATGATGGAGAGTTGCATGCGTCAGGGTCTCACCCTTGTGGCGGTTTTCATCGGCGCCGGCCTCGGCCTTGGCATCACATCCCATGACGCAGGCGCTGGACCTTTGCCGGCGGTGTCCTCAGCGGTCGTCGCACCCGTACTGGTCATTGAGGCAGGTTGGAGGCGCAACTGGCGGCGCTACGGACCCGATGTGGTGATTCCGGATGCTGATGTCGATGTCGACGTGGACGTCACTGTGCCCGGCGAGACACCTCCCGTGATTGCCATCGTGCCCGCTCGCCCCGTGAGCTGCGGCCAGTATCGCTACTGGGACGGCGAGCGTTGCGTCGATGCGCGCTACAACAATCCGTATCTCGGGCCACGCTAGCCGCAACAACACGGCTGAACGGCTCCTCGATCGTCTCGAGGAGCCGTCAGGCTAAGTCGTATCGAGATCGCTCGCCTCCGGCTTTCGTCGCCGGAGTGCCCGCGCCGCTCAGTGGTGATGGGCCGAAACACTCTTGACGCAGGCAGACAGCAGATCGGTTGGCGCCGAACGGCTGATGTCGCCTAAAGCGAGAATCCCGACCATCCGCTTGCTCTTGTTGATCACCGGCAGCCTGCGCACCTGCAGTTGCTCCATATGTCGCACCGCCTTGGCGAGATCATCATCCTCCCGGCAGCAATGGATGCCCGGGGTCATCACCTCGCGCGCGGTGCTGCGGGCGGCATTGAAGCCGTCTTGCGCCAAACCTTGGCAGACAATGTCACGGTCGGTCACCATGCCGATGAGGCGGTCATTCTCTCCAATCGGGATGGCGCCGATGTCATGCTTGCGCATCAGCTTTGCAATCTCGGTGACAGGAGTGTCCGGGCTGACCCAGTCGACGCCCTTGTGCATTACGTCTTTGACTTTCATGGGTGGACCTCCATCATTGAGTTGGGTGCGCTCTTAGGTAAGCGCTGGGTCCCCCCGCCTGCTTAACTATACAACAGATGGGGTCGTGAGGCACGAGGCTCGCTTCGAAGCTCAGCCCGTCAAGAAGCCCACTTTGGGAATGACCCGCTTCAAGCCGTATGCGGATGCGACGGCGACGGCCGCGCAGAGGAGGCCGATCTCCAGGCGGCCGTAGAGCAGATATCCCGTCGCAAACAGGGCCGCGTAGACGGCGACGCAGCCTAAGAACCAGGCGAGAAACCCCGCCGCGAGATCGTCGCCAGTCTCTTTCCTGCCGCTGGTATCGACGGCGCGTCGCCATCCTGCGGGATAAGGGCGGATGCGGTCGTAGAAAGATTGGAGCACGGCGCGATCGGTTGGCGGCGTAAGCAGGGTCACGGCCAACCAGCCGATAGTCGTGACGATGACGCCGACTACAAGCGCGGCAGTCGGATCGAGCGGCGCAAAGCCGAGCCGCGCATGGCCAAAATGCAAGTACACGGCGATCAGGAATGAGATCACCATCGCCGCGATCTCGCCCCACGCATTGATGCGCCACCAGTACCAGCGCAACAGAAAAATCAGGCCCGTGCCGGCGCCGATCTGCAACAGGATCTGAAACGCCTGCATGGCGTGGTCGAGCCAGAGCGCGAGGAGCGCAGCGAGGATCATCAAGGCGAAGGTCACGGCCCTGCCGACGTTCACATAATGCGATTGCGAGGCATCGGGCCGCACGAAGCGGCGATAGACGTCGTCAACGATGTAGGAGGCGCCCCAATTGAGGTGGGTGCTGATCGTCGACATATACGCAGCCGCAAGGGACGCCACGACCAGGCCGAGCAGCCCGTGCGGCACGAACACGAGCATGGCCGGATAAGCAAGATCGTGGCCTATGATCGAGGGATCCACATAGGGAAGCCGCGCCCGGATGTCGGCGAGCTCCGGATAGACGATCAGCGAGGCGAGCGCGACGAGGATCCACGGCCAAGGCCGCACGCGCGTAATGGGCAATGTTGAACCATAGCGTCGCGGCCATGGCCTGCTTCTCGTTGCGCGCAGCCAGCATGCGCTGCGCCATATAACCCCCGCCGCCGGGCTCCGAGCCCGGATACCAGGTGCTCCACCACTGCACGGCGAGCGGCACGATCAGCACCGCGATCACGGCGGCTCGATCGGAGAAATCCGGAAGCAGCGAGAGCTTGTCCTTAACCAGCGGATTGGACATCAAGCCTGGCCAGTCCGCCGACGCTGGGATGCGTAACGGCGTAGTAGGCGGCTGCGATCGAGCCAATCATCGCCAGGGCAAATTGGAAGAAATCGGTGACGACGACGCCCCATAGGCCCGCCGTACTCGAGTAGACCATCGTTATCAGTGCCGCCAGCACGACGGTCACGTGGGCGTCGAGACCGAACAAAACGCCAGCGATCTTGATGGCGGCGAGCGTGACGGTCGCCATGATCATCACGTTGAAGAAGACGCCGAGATAGATGGCGCGGAAGCCGCGCAGGAAGGCGGCAGGCGCGCCCGAATAGCGCAACTCGTAGAAATTGATGTCGGTGAGCGCGCCCGACCGGCGCCACAGCTTGGCGTAGAAGAAAACCGTCAGCATCCCTGTGATGAGGAAGGCCCACCACAGCCAATTCATGCTGACGCCGCCGGTCCGCACCAAGTCGGTCACGAGATTTGGCGTATCGGTGGAAAAGGTCGTGGCCACCATGGAGGTGCCGAGCAGCCACCACGGCAACTTGCGGCCCGACAGGAAATATTGCTCGAGACTGCGGCCTGCACGCTTGGTGAACAAAAGACCGATGATGAGCGAGGCAACACCGTAGACTGCCACGATAACCCAATCGATCGATTGCAGCTGCATGGTGCGTCTCAGGGTGAAGTCAGCCGAGCTGCCATGCCTTAAGGTGGCGTCTCGCCGGGGATCATGGCGGGTGCCCGCTTCCCGGGGTCTACACCGGTGATGCTGCCGAGATAATTGAGGATGGCAGCTACCTGATCGTCGGAGAATTGGATCTGCGGCATGTCGCGATGGCGCGAGCCCATGCCCTCGGCGAACCCCTCCTCCAACTGGTCCATCGGATATTTGAGATAGACCTCGCGCAACGGCGGTGCTTGCGGCAGCGGGCCAGCGCCGGTCGCTTCGAGGGAATGGCAGCGGCCACAATTCTTCTCGAGCAGCGCCTTACCCTCGGTCGCGTCGGTGCCGGCGGCGCGCGCCTCCAAGACGCAGAGCGTCAGCAGCGAAAGGCAGCCGAGAAGGCGGAGAAGTTTCGTCATCGTCCCAGCCTCCTCCAAGAAGGCGGCGCGGGGTGGCAACACCCGAGGTTCAGGGTAATCGGTCGCGGGCCCTGACGGCAAATGCCTTTACAGCGCGTTACGGCTTCAGGGTGCAAAGGCAGTAATGCTGATAGATGATCGACTCCTCGGGCCGCTTAGGCCAGAACTTCCGGTGCAGACCGGCGACGGTTGTGGCGTCGGCAACGGTCAGGCCGGTCTCGGCGGCGACAGAGTTCAGATCGTCGATGCCGTAATGCCAGGGCGCGCCCATTTCGGCGAAGCGCTCCACGAAGATCGTGGCCGCCGTCTCGCCGGTCGTCTTCGCGACCACCGCCTTATCCATGTAATCGAAGGAAATGCTGAACCGTCGCACGCCCGCCTTGAGGTCGCGCAAGACCTTTAGCGCATCGGCCTCGGTCAGATACATCGTATTGCCCTCCCAAATGAAAAACGATGGGAGGTCGCGGTTGAAACCATGGGCCTCGAGCAGCGGCAGCACGCCCGACGTGACATAGTTGCCGGCGATGAACGTCGTCGGCGCCTCGACGCCGCGTTCGGCAAGCCGCCGCCGCTTAAAGTCCACCGTGCTCGCATCGTCGATCTCGAAATAGGCGACCCCGTCGGACCGCTTGCGTGCGGCGCGTGTGTCGAGGCCCGCGCCGAGGATGACGACCTGGCGGCAGCCATCGGCGAGTTGCTTGTCGAGCCGGTCATCGAGGTAGCGGGTCCTGAGCCTGACGTTCATTTCCGCCGCGGCGAAGCCGGCTGAGATCTTGTCGGCCGCGGCTTTCGTCCGCGCATCGAGAAAAATCGGGACGACCCGGTCGACGTAGAGCGGATGCGGCTCATCGTTCTCGCGCGCGCGGAACTCGGCCACGACAAAGGCTGTGCCGGTCACATGCTTGATCGGGCTCATGGCCCTCGCTCCTTACACGATTCTCGTTGGCTGGTTGGTCGGTGAAGGTGGCTGTCAGCCGGAGGGCGGCTTGGCGTGCTTGTAATGGTCCTCGATCTTCTCGATCAATAACCGCCAAGCTTCGTGCTCGCGGGGGCCGGCCGTCTTCTCCACCGCGATCTGCAAATAGCCGAGCTCGCGCTCGATCTTCTCGCGCGGCAGCATATGCAGGCGACTGGCGAGAATCGCCGCCTCGATCACCGCGGCTTGCGCGCGATTGAAGCCCTTGAACGGCGCGTGGCTCGCCTCGTGCACCACACGGCAGTGAAAGCGCGGCCGTTGCTCGTCCTCCTGCACATGCTCCACCGCGAGCTCGGCGTGGGCGAGCGCGCCTTCGAGCACGGCACCGGGGACACGGGTGGAGGGCCGTGTCGGCCAATCCTTCCGGCCGGTCAGACAGCCCGCGAAGACCAGAACGTCGTCGGTGAAATTGGCGACCGCGTAAGGGTTGATGCGGAGATTGTCGAGCGTGGTCGAGGGACGGAACGGGGCGATTATGAAACCGCCCTCCTCGACGATCAGCCCGAGCGGGGCGATATGCACGATGCCCTGGTCGTTGAGGGTGGTGACGATGCATTCGCGGATCATGGGCATGGCGGCGTAACTCGTAACGCTCTCAGGAGGCTTCGCGTTTCTTCTTGGCGATCAGCGTGTGGCCGGCCTCTTTCAGCCGCGTCCTGTCGTCCACCGGCGCATCGGCGGCGACGCCCCAGTCGAGCGGCTCGTCTTGCGCATAGCGCTTGCCCAGCCGCCAGGCGATCTCGGCGCGGGCCAATTCGGCGCCGAGATAGAACGCATGCGGCCCGTCACTATCCACGCCAAGCTTTTCGTAGAGCGCGAAGGCGTCCTGCGCCACGTGATGGCCGTCGCGGTTATAGACGTGGATGCCGTCCTCGGCGATCTCGATGCGGAAATTCCTGTCGCGCACCTCGCTTGCGGCTTGCGCGATCTCCTCGGCGCTTTGCGGAAACGGCCGGCGCGAATGCAGGGCAAGCAGACCGTCGGCATAGTCCTTCGGCAGCTCATGCTCGGCGCGTGAAGCAAACATGATGCGGCGGGCGAGATCGTGCTCCTCGACGGTGCGCCGCGTATGCGGACTCACTTGCACCACCAGCACGTTCTTGATGTGCAGCTCCGAGGCGATACCCAGCAAAATGGCGGTGATGCCGGTCGTATCGGCATCGGTGAGCTCGGTGAGATTGCCGGTGCCCATCAGGATCTCGGCGTCCGGGCGGTCGCGCCTCACTTGCGCGTAACGCTCGAGCGAGCGCATGAAGCCGAAATTGATCGGATCGAGCACGGGGTCGACGAGATATTTGCGCCCCTTGGCGTCGAGCGCATCCATGGCGCGGTAGAGCGATGCGAGGTCGCCGTGCTCCTTGGGGATCAGCACCGGAATTGAGGCGACTTGGTCCGCGACGTGAAGCGTCTCCTCATTCAGGCTCAGCAGGAAATCGGCGCCCGCCTTGCCGCCGCGCAGCAGCTCGTCCGGAGTTGGCCGAGTCGACGCTCACCTTGTAGCCCTTCTCCTTCAGCGCGCGGATGGTCTCTTCCAGATGCGGAAACGGCGTGTCGGGAAGGCAGCCAAGATCGATCACGTTGGCGCCCTTCTGCACATAGTCCTCGGCGCGCTTCAGGATCGCCTCGACGGAGAGCGCGGAGGCATCGACGATCTCGGCGAAGATCTGGATGTCGTATTTGGTCATGTCGGAGGCTTTCCGCGCCCGGCCGAAAAAAATGGGAATGTCCTTGAGCTCGTCCGGTCCGCGCAGAAAGGGCACGCCGAAGCTCTTGCTGAGCCGGTCGAGATCGGCGCGGCAGCGGCCCGGCAGCAGGATCTTGTCGGCTTCGACCGGCTTCGGCAGGCGCCGGGCGATGATGTCCTCGGTCATCAACGCCGCGACCTTCACCCCGATATCCAGGACCTTCCAGTCGAAGCCCGCGTTCATGCCGCTGAGCACGGCCTCGAGCCGCGGCCGCGCCAGATGTCCGGTCAGGAACAGGATGCTTTCAGGCCATGATGCGGGCTCGCGCTGTTCAGTCCTTGCCGTTCTAACCCGCTTGGCGGGCGAAGGGCGAGAGCATGACGACGAATTCTGAATGCTTGGTTGGCTTAAGCGATCTCGGCGCCGCAGGAATGGCCCTCTGCGGCGGAAGCCATGAAAGACTCATGGTCGCCGCGGCCAAGCAGAATCGTGGGCGTGCCGGTCTCCGCCAGCATGTCGGCAAAGGCCTCGTCCACGACGCCGTCGCGCGCGAGCTGGCGCGCGCTGAGCCGGGGCGCCTTGGGGCACGCGATCGACTTGATCAGATAGCAGCGCGCGGCGCCGAGCCGCGCTGCTGAGCCAAAGCGCGAGACTGTCGGAGGTGAGCCGCCAGGATTCCTCGATGTCGGTGCGTCCGGCGATCGAGGCATAAGGCGCCCAGACCGCCGACGCTGTCCCGCTCGAGCGCATCACGCAGCTCGGCTTCGGTGGCCCCCACGGTGAAACCCTGCCGCAAACCGGCGATCGCCCAGGCCAGCTGATCCATGGCGAGGAGCGCCATGCGGTGCGCGGCAGCATCGCCAAAGCCAAGCCGTGACTGGCAGGCGCGGACCTCATCGGCCAAGGCCCCGCCTCCCGGGACGACCACAATGGGAACCTGCGCGTCGCGCGATCGCGTCGAGCCAAGCAGGTAAGCTCCGGCGAGCGGACGACGCTGCCGCCGAGCTTGACGACGATGGGCCGCGCCGGCTGACGGCGGGCGCCAGAGCGGCGGGCGCGCGCAAGGGTCCGGCTGGCATCGTCAGGCGCTCCCCTTGCTGCGGACGATCTCGACGCCGACCGCGCCGGGCTCCTTGTCGAGCTTCTCGATGGTCACCTTGACGGCGGACGCGCGGGGATGGGAGAGGCAATGGCTCGCCACCTCCTCGGCCAAGGTCTCGACCAGGTTGATATGGCCGCGCGCGATGATCGTCTTTGATGCCTTTGATGATCGTGTCGTAGTCGAAGGCGCGGCCGATATCGTCGTCGAGTGCGACGCTCGCCGGACAGCACGTCGACATCGACGGAGAAGCGCACGCGCTGGGTCACGCCCTTCTCATGCGTGTAAACGCCGATCTCGACGTCGAGCACGAGGTCGTGCATGAAAACGCGGTCGAGGGTCTTAGCCTCGCTCCGCGCGAGCTTCGCCGCGGTCCGCCGCAATCGCTCTTCCATGACCCAAGGCTCCGTTACCAGACGGCAATTGCCGCCATCCCTAGCATAACGCCTGGGGAACGCGGTCGGCCACGTTCGGCTCATGGAAAATGCGCGGTCGCTCCGGGATCAGCGCCCTGATCGCCGCAAGCCGCCCCGGATCGAGCGGGAGGGTGCGGTCGCCGCCATGGCAGAGGGCGCCGCGAAAACCGAGCAGATCGGGCTGGAGCGCAACCAGGCTCGGCACGTGCCGCGCTTGCAGCGAGCCGGCAAGGCCGACGATCAGGCCCTCAGCCTTGGCGGAGGCGATGCAATCGGCAAGCCCCATGAAGGATATATGCTCCGGCAAAGACCCGGCGTGCTTGCCCATCGTGTCGAACATCACGCCATGCGCGCCGATTCTGGCGGCGAGCTCAATGGCATCGAATTCGGGGAAGGCGTCGGCGAACAGGACGAGGATGAGTCGGAGTTTGCCGGCGTCGTCCGCAAGCTGCTTGAGGAAGCGTTCCGCATCGCCGCCCGGGAAGATACCCAGCTTGACGTAATCGACGCCGAGGGAAGCGGTTGCCCGTACGGCGGCACGAACGCTGTCACCTGCGAGAGGGAGATCGCCGATGGTGGCGCTGACCGGCGCGCGGCCCGCGACATGCCTGACGCAAGCCGCGATGGTGTCGGGGGCAAGCGCGCCGAGGGCTCCTTGGCCGGGATCTTTCAGATCGACGATGTCCGCGCCGGCGCGAAGCGCCAATTCGGCTTCCTCGGCGTCGCGCACGCTGGCGAGGAACAGGGTCACCGGAACAGCCAGTTGAACATTCCGCCGCCACCCCCGGCTCCGCCCGCCGCCCCACCGCCTCCACCGGCGCCACCACCACGGCGGGCGGCGCGGCGACCTTCGGGCGGAGTATCGGCGCGCTCGAAGCCCCAGAAATCGTCGCGGGCGACGGGCGCCCTCTGCCGCACCTTGCGGAGCTGAACCTCGTTCTTATTGCCGTCGGGGTCGGTGACGACGACCGAGACGGCCTGCCAGTTCCACTGCGCCGGCGAGGCGCCCCAGGCATGCGGCTCGACGGAGATCACCTTGTTCGCACGTGTATCGACGATGGCGACATATTCGAGGCTTAACTCCTGGCCGTCGCCGAAATCTCCCGCGTAATATTTCAGGAGTCCGATGCCGGAGAGCGCGTCCTTCAAGAGCTTCCATTCGAGGATCTTCGGCTTGCCGGCGCCGAACATCTCAAGCTCGGGCCTGAGCGCGGGATATTTCGCATTGCTGGCGACATAGCGGCCGGGTTGCGGCTCCTTGATCACCCAGCCGGCGACCTCTTCGCCCAAGGTCTGTCCCTCCTCGGGCGGCACCTCTTGGCCGAGCCGCACGAGCGCCTCGCGGCTTTCGGCCTGAAACGGATCCTGGGCGAGAGCATTCTTATAGTCGGTGATTCCCTCGTCGGTGCGGTTCAACGCCTCTAGGATGTTGCCCCTGATGCGCAAAGCCGTCGGATCGTTCGCCGCGATCTGGAGAGCCTGATTGACATCATTCAGCGCGTCCTCATTCGCTTGGGCGTTACCCTCGGCATTGGATGTGACATTGGGGGCGGCCTGAAGTTTCACCGAGGCACGCATGGCGTAGGCCTTGGCGTTTTGCGGGTCGAGCTCGAGAGCGCGGGTCAGATCGCCAAGCGCGTCGTCGAAGCGGCGCGCCTGGGTAAAGACGATGCCGCGCTCGATATAGGCATCGACGAGATCGGGCTTGGCCTCGATCGCCTTATTGAGATCGTCCAAGGCAGCATTGAACTTCTTGTCGCCTTCATTAGCGCGGGCGCGCAGCAGCAAGATGTCGGGAAGCGGCACGTCCGGCTGCAGGGTCAGCACCTGCGTGGCATCGGCGACGGCCTCGCGATACATGCCGAGCGCGAGATAAGCGTCGGCGCGGTGCTGGTAGGCCGCCACATATTTCGGATTGATGCTGATGGCGCGGGTCAAATCGCGGATCGCGGCGTGATGGCGCTTGAGCTGCTCATGCGCCATGCCGCGGCCGTTGAACGGCACGGCGCTTTGCGGCATCAGCTCGACCGCCTTGCGGAAATCCTGAAAGGCCGCGTCGTATTGGCCAAGCGTCACGCGCGCATTGCCCCGGTTGTTGTAGGCGGCGCCGTAACTGGCGGAGAGCGCGATCGCCCGGTCGAAATCCTTCACCGCCTCGTCGGGATGGCCGAGGTCCATCAATGCGTTGCCTCGATTGTTGTAGACGGTGGCGTTGTCGGGCGAGAGCTGGATCGACTTGTTGAAATCCTCGATCGCCTCCTTGGTCTGGTTCATCCGCCATTTGGCGACGCCGCGATCGCTATAGATGCTCGCTTCGATGAAGTCGGCGATCTCAGGCGCGGTGAGCGCCTCGTCGTAGGCGGCAACCGCCTTATCGTATTGCCCGCGCATAAGGGCAGCGGCGCCCTCGCGAGCGCGCAGAAGCGTCGTGTCCTCGGCCGCAGCCTCCGAGCCCATTGCTGCGACCAGAAAGGCCGCAAGCAACCAAGCGATGTCATGTCGTGAAAAGTGCATGGCCACGATGAGGCAGGCCTTCCCTCAAAGCCCCTTTTCCCATGTCTCCCATAAGGCCGGAGTATGTCAACAAAGGGTCGCGTTTGGCTTGGTGGTTAGCCTATTTCGCCCATTTTGCGCGCGACGCCAAGCCCCTCAAGACCCCGGCTTCCGGCCGCTTGCTCCCGACTCGGTTGTCGCCAGCGCGCGCAGCACCAAGGGCAGCGTCTCGGGCAGATCTTCGGCGATCAGGCCAGGTCCGAATGCCTTAGCCGCGGCACCATGCAGCCAGACCGCGGCGCTGGTCGCGGCAAACCCTGTCATCCCTTGGGCAAGCAAGCCTAGAACCATGCCGCCAAGCACATCGCCGGTTCCCGCGGTCGCCAGCCACGGGCTGGTGGTGGCATTAATCGACGCCATCCCGTCGGGCGAGGCAACAACGGTGTCGGCGCCCTTCAAGGCGATGATCGCGCCGGACCGGGCGGCCGCCTGCCGCGCCCGATCGAGCTTCGGCAATGTGGCGAGGTCGTTGAACAGCCGGGCGAATTCCCCGTCATGCGGCGTGAGCACGACCGGGGCGGCGCGCGCGGCGATCTTGGCGAACAGCGCTGCTTGATCGTCGCCGAACGAGGTGATCGCGTCGGCGTCGAGCACGATGGCGGCCTCCGAGTTGAGCGCCGCATAGACCAGCTCCTTGGTGCGTTCGCCTACCCCGACACCCGGTCCGATCAGCACGGCATTCTTGCGCTTGTCCGCCAGCAGGGTTTTCAGCCCGCGTGCATCGTCGGCCTCGCGCACCATGATGGCTGTGAGCTGCGCGGCATTCACTTGAAGCGCATCGCGTGGCGAGGCGACGGTCACGAGCCCGGCGCCGGCCCTGAGCGCGCCACGCGCGGCGAGCCGCGCGGCACCGGTGCTATAGAGCGGTCCCGACATGACGACCGCATGGCCGCGCGCATATTTGTGGCTTGCCGGCTTGGGCCAGGGAAATTGCGCGAGCCACAGCGCGGGCTCGTTGGCGAAGGTCTTGGGCGCGATCTCAGCGAGCACGCTCGCGGGGATGCCGATATCGGCGAGCTTCACCACTCCGCAATGGATGCGGCCGGGCAAGAGGAGATGGCCCGGCTTGAGGCGGAAGAACGTCACGGTGACGGCGGCATCGATCGCCACGCCCCTCACCTCGCCCGTGCTGCCGTCGATGCCGCTCGGCACATCGACCGCGACGACGGGAACGCCCGCGTCGTTGACGCGGCCGATCAACGTGGCGAGCTTGCCTTCGACGGGACGCGCGAGACCTGCGCCGAACAGCGCATCGACCACCACGTCAGCTCTTTCGAGCATGTCGGGAGAGAGAGGCTCGCGAGGTCCGGCGAAGCGCTTGGCCATGGCAGCCGCATCCTTGGGAAGCCGGCCCACGTCGCCATCGAAGCCGAGCCTGACTTTGTAGCCTCGCTCCACGAGATGGCGCGCGGCAACAAAGCCGTCGCCACCATTATTGCCGGGACCGCAAAGGACGACGACGCTCTCCACCTCGGGGAAGCGCTTGGCGACCTCGTCGGCGACGGCGCGGCCCGCGTTCTCCATGAGCGTCGCCCCGGCCACGCCGCCCTCGATGGCGAGCTTGTCGGCTCGGCCCATCTCCTCGGCGGTCAGAAGCTCGAGCATCAACTCTGCATCCATTATCTCGGTGCTTCCCTTTAGAGCAGACAAACCAACGCCTGACGATTCTGCTTAATTCTTATGCAGCATGCCTGTAAGTTGCGCAGCGATGCCAAGGCGAGCGCCGCAAGCTTTTGCAGTAGGCCGGTAACGGACTGAATTACAGGCAGAAACTTGCAACTGAAAGATTGGCATAGGGCGTGCTTTGGCTGGGCCACAGTCATCCAAGATAACGGACGGAAGCGCGCGGCTAAGCGTTTCTTTGCGTCCTGGGAGGTGCAGCGAGACAATGAAAAAGATCGAAGCGATCATCAAGCCGTTCAAGCTCGATGAGGTGAAGGAGGCGCTTCAGGAGATCGGGCTCCAGGGCATCACGGTGACCGAGGCAAAAGGCTTCGGACGCCAGAAGGGCCACACGGAGCTCTATCGCGGCGCCGAATACGTCGTCGACTTCCTGCCCAAGGTTAAGCTGGAGCTTGTGCTCGGCGATAACATGGTGGAGAAGGCGATCGACGCGATCATCGCCTCTGCGAAGACAGGCCGCATCGGCGACGGAAAGATCTTCGTGTCGAATGTGGAAGAAGCCGTGCGTATCCGTACGGGCGAAACAGGCAACGACGCCATCTGAGAAGGATGGGGAAAAAGAACGGCGCGGCGCGGGCCGGAGCGAGTTTTCCGCCGCCAACCAAGGAAGGCGGGCGTTCATCAATGCCAATGACAGGGGAGTACGATGGCAGACGCTAAGACTGTGACCAAGAAGATCAAGGACGACGATATCAAGTTCGTGGACCTGCGCTTCACCGATCCGCGGGGCAAGATGCAGCACGTGACCATGGACTCCAAGCTGATGGACGAGGAGGCCTTCGCCGAAGGCATCATGTTCGACGGCTCCTCGATCGCCGGTTGGAAGGTGATCAACGAGTTGGACATGAAGCTGATGCCGGACCCGGCGTCGGCGGTGATCGATCCGTTTTTCGCGCAGAGCACGCTGGCCGTGTTCTGCGACGTGCTCGAGCCCTTGACCAACGAGCCCTATGAGCGCGACCCGCGCTCCATCGCCGGCAAGGCGCAAGCCTATATGAAGCAGACCGGCGTGGGCGATACTGCCACGTTCGGGCCCGAAGCCGAATTCTTCGTGTTCGACGATGTCCGTTTCGCCGCCACGCCATTCAATTGCGGCTACAAGATCGACTCGATCGAGCTGCCGACCAACACCGACACCGAATATGAGATGGGCAATCTCGGTCACCGGCCGCGCACCAAAGGCGGCTACTTCCCGGTGCCGCCTGTCGAACTCGGCGCAAGACCTCCGCTCGGAGATGCTGTCGGTGATGGCCGACATGGGCGTCGTCACCGAGAAGCATCACCACGAGGTGGGCGCGGCGCAGCACGAGCTCGGCATCAAGTTCGGGCCGCTGGTGCAGACCGCCGACGCCATGCAGATCTACAAATATGTGATCCACATGGTGGCCCAGGCCTACGGTAAGACCGCCTGCTTCATGCCGAAGCCGATCTTTGGCGACAACGGCTCGGGCATGCATACCCACCAGTCGATCTGGAAGGGAGGAAAGCCGGTGTTCGCCGGCGACAAATATGCCGATCTGTCGGATACGGCGCTACATTACATCGCCGGCATCCTGAAGCACGCCAAGGCGCTCAACGCTTTCACCAACCCGACCACCAACTCCTACAAGCGTCTGGTACCGGGCTATGAGGCGCCGGTGCTGCTCGCCTATTCCTCGCGCAACCGCTCGGCGTCCTGCCGCATTCCGCTCGGCTCGGGGCCCAAGGCGAAGCGCGTCGAAGTGCGCTTCCCCGATCCTGCCGCCAATCCTTATCTCGCCTTCGCCGCCATGCTGATGGCGGGGCTCGACGGCATCGAGAACAAGCTCAATCCGGGCGACCCGATCGACAAGAACCTCTACGACCTGCCGCCGGAGGAACTGGAGAAGGTGCCGACCGTGTGCGGCTCGCTGCGCCAAGCCTGCGAGGAGCTCGACAAGGACCGCGCCTTCCTGAAGAAGGGCAACGTGTTCACCGACGATGCGATCGACGCCTATCTCGAGCTGAAGATGGAAGAGGTGGAGCGGTTCGAGATGATGCCGCATCCGATCGAGTTCGACATGTATTACAGCGTCTAACGACGCCGCCGAAAAAGATGGGGCGGCCGCATTTGGCGACCGCCCCACTTTGGCCCGGCCTGCCGAACCTTCTCCGCGTCCCCCGTCGTCGCGGCAGCAAGGTTCCCGCCAGGCTCCCCCAAAAAGGATTTCGTATCGGGCCGCTTACATCAAATAGAACACCGCGTAGAGCGCGCCTCCACCGATCAGCGTGTAGATCCAAGACTTGTGCTCCTGGAACCAGCCGTCGACCATCGACGGCAGGCCGAACAGCACGAAGCGAAACAGCGAAAGCGTGATGAGGATGGCGATCGAGGCCAACAGCCAGAAGGCGATGTCGCTTTGTGCCCCGGTCGGGGCCGCTGCGGTGTAGCCCGCATCGACCAGCAACATCGGCGCCCGTGCGGCGCTAACATCGAAAAGCGCCCAGACCGAAGCTGCTGCCAGCGCCACCAACATGGCGTAACGGATCACCATGACGCTTAAACCCCGCCGCTTTTGAGATAAATCTTAGGCGCGGGACGTAAAGAAACGGGAAAGCGGTAGGCTTAAGCGGAGGTTAACGGCCGCCCGGCTAGGCGGCTTTCCATTTGATGGAGCAACCGATCGACGGGATCTGCTCGCGCGGGCCTTTGCCGGTCTTGGCAATTTGCTGCATCGCCTCAAACAGATCGCGTCGGACGGTCGCGGGCGCGGCTTCTTTGCGGCTCGCATCGAGCCGACCGCGATATTGCAGCTCAAGATCGGCGTTGAAGCCGAAGAAATCGGGCGTGCAGACCGCGTCATAGGCGCGCGCGACGTCTTGGTTCTCGTCATAGAGATAGGGAAAGCTAAAACGATGCGCCTCGGCGAAGCGCCGCATGTTCTCGAAGGAATCCTCGGGGTAATGCACCACATCGTTGGACGAGATGGCGACGGCGCCGATGCCAAGCCCGCGCAGCTCATCACAATCGCGCACGATGCGGTCGATCACCGCCTTGACGTATGGACAGTGGTTGCAGATGAACATCACCAGCGTGCCGTTCTTGCCGCGCAACGCCTCGAGGCTGTAGGTCTTGCCGTCGGTAGCTGGAAGGACGAAGGACGGCGCCTTCCAGCCGAAATCGCAAATGGGAGTTTGTTCCGCCATCAGATTTTACGCTTTCGTCAATCTGTCATCGGCCGCCCGTAGGCTGGCCGCAAAATAATCTCCGGCTGGGCATATGGCGAATTCCGACACATTCCGCAACCGGGCCGCCGCCTGCGAGGCGCAGGACGATATCGGCCGTAGTCCCGAAGACGCCGAGACGATCGGCGACGTCATTCTGCGACGCTTCAGCCGCCGCGACATGATGCGCGGCACGCTCGGTGTGGTTGCGTCGGCCGCTTTGTTCGGTCCTGCCGCGCTCGCCGCCGACCAGCCAAGCGGCGAGGCACAAGCCGGCGGCTTCCAATTCGACGAGATCGAGGCGGGCGTCGACCTTACCGATCACGTCGCCGATGGGTATCGTGCCAGGCGCCTGCTCCGTTGGGGCGATCCGCTGTTCCCGGATTCCCCGCCCTTCGATCCGCTCAGGCAGAGCGCTGCCGCGCAATTGAAGCAGTTCGGCTACAACAACGACTACATCGCCTATTTTCCGATCGATGGCTCGAGCCAGCACGGGATTCTCTGCGTCAATCACGAATACACCAATGAAGAACTGATGTTCCCGAGCTTGAAGGAACGTCAGGACACGACCGGCTTCAAGGACATGACGGAGGAGCTTGTCGATATCGAGATGGCTGCACATGGTCGTCACCATCGTGGAAATCATCCGCGACGGCGATGAATGGCAGGTCGTGCGCGACAGTCGCTATAACCGACGCATCAGCCCGCTCACCGAGATGGCGGTCGACGGTCCGGCGGCCGGCGACAAACGCCTGCAAACCAGCGACGATGCTTCCGGCAATCGCATCATCGGGACGCTGAATAATTGCGCCGGCGGCATGACTCCGTGGGGCACCTATCTGACCGCCGAAGAGAACTTTCACTTTTACTTTTGGACCGACCACTGCATTCCGGGAGGTGCGGTCCCGAAGGGACTCGGCGGCAAGCAGGCCGCAAGCTACGAGCGCTACAAGCTTCCCGGCATGTGGCAGGCCTGGGGGAAGTTCATCAACCGCTTCAATGTGGATATCGAGCCGAACGAGCCGAACCGCTTCGGCTGGATCGTCGAGATCGATCCGTTCGACGCCAATTCGGTGCCGGTGAAGCACACCGCGCTTGGCCGCTTCTGCCACGAAGGCGCCGAGACCGTCCGCAACAACGACGACCGCATGGTCGTCTATTGCGGCGACGATACGCGCTTCGAATATGTCTACCGCTTCGTCTCGGCGGGGCGCTTCGATCCGAACGATCGCGCCGCCAATATGCGTTTGCTGTCGGAAGGCACATTGTCGGTGGCGAAGTTCCGCGACGACGGAACGGTGCAATGGCTGCCGCTCAAATTCGGCGAGGGCAAGCTCACCGAGGATGGCTCTTACGGCAAGCTGAAGAGCCAAGCCGATGTGCTAATCGATGCCCGGCTTGCCGCGTCGCTGCTCGAGGCGACGCGCATGGACCGGCCAGAGGACGTGCAACCGAACCCAGTCAACGGCAAGGTCTATGTCATCCTCACCAACAACGCCGATCGCGCGGACAATGAGAAGGACTTTGCCAACCCGCGCGCCAATAATGCCTTTGGCCATATCATCGAGATGACGCCGCCCGACGGCGACCACGCGGCCGACAGCTTCGCCTGGGACATTTTGGTTAGATGCGGCGACCCGAAGATCGGCGAGGTCGGGGCGCTATGGAACCCCGCGACGTCGAAAGACGGCTGGTTCGCCTGTCCCGACAATGCCGCCGTCGACAATCGGGGGCGGCTGTGGATCGCCACCGATCAGGGCGACAACTGGGCGCGCACCGGCCATGCCGACGGTCTTTACGCTCTGGAGACGGACGGCCCGCGCAAGGGGACCTCGAAGCTGTTTTACCGCGTACCGATCGGGGCGGAGATGTGTGGCCCTTGTTTCACGCCCGACGGGGAAACGTTGTTCCTCGCCGTGCAGCATCCAGGCGCCGACGGCGCCGAGGCTCTGATCGGCTTCGGCCGGCCGTCGACCTTCAAGGACCCCGTGACGCGCTGGCCGGACTTCAGAGAGGACCGGCCGCCGCGGCCTTCAGTCCTCGCCATCACCAAGCACGGCGGCGGCAAGATCGCCTGACCGGACCCCCTCCTTGCCACGACTTTTGAAAAAGCCGCACATGCGTGCGAGCTAACAACGTTCCCTGTGCATTAGAGATTCGTGGAGCCGTTGGTGTCGAAAAGACCCATGCGCAAAGCCGCCGCCTCATCCCGCGACCTCTTCGCCAAGCTCGAGGACGAGTTGAAGCGGAAACCGATCAAGGCCGTTAAACCAGCCGCGGGCGGCAGGTCTTCTGCCCGCTCCGAGGAGGCTTACACCGCCGCCGATATCGAGGTGCTGGAAGGCCTTGAGCCCGTGCGCCGGCGCCCCGGCATGTATATCGGCGGCACCGACGAGAAGGCGATGCACCACCTTTTCGCCGAGGTGCTCGACAACGCCATGGACGAGGCGGTGGCAGGGCACGCCGATCATATCGGCGTGTCGCTCGAGGAAGACGGCTTCCTCACCGTCACCGACAATGGCCGCGGCATCCCGGTCGATCCGCATCCCAAATTCAAGAAGAAGTCCGCGCTCGAGGTCATCATGACCACGCTGCATGCGGGCGGGAAATTCAACTCCAAGGTCTATGAGACGAGCGGCGGCTTGCACGGCGTCGGTGTCTCGGTCGCCAACGCTCTATCCGAGACCATGGAGGTCGAGGTGGCGCGCGGGCAGAAGCTCTACCGCCAAACCTATACGCGGGGAACGCCCGACGGCGCACTGAAAAGCCTTGGGCCGGTGAAGAACCGCCGCGGCACACGCGTCCGCTTCAGGCCCGACCCAAAGATTTTCGGCAAAGGTTGTGCGTTCAAGCCGGCGCGGTTGTTCCGCATGGCACGCTCGAAAGCCTATCTCTTCCGCGGGGTGGAGATCAGATGGTCATGCGTTAAGGCGCAACTTCAGGGCGACAGCGAGACGCCGGAGAGCGCCGTCTTCCATTTCCCGGGCGGGCTGAAGGACTTTCTCACCGATCGCATCGAAGGCCAGGAGCCGGTCACCAAGGATTTGTTCGCTGGCCGCATCGAAAAGACCGAAGGCTCGGGCTCGGTCGAATGGGCGATCGCCTGGATCAACGATGACGGTTTCTTGAGCTCCTACTGCAATACCGTCCCGACCTCCGATGGCGGGACACATGAGGCGGGTTTGCGCTCGGCGCTCACCAAGAGCCTGCGCGGCTATGGCGAGCTCACCGGCAACAAGCGCGTCGCGCAAGTGACGGCCGACGACGTGCTCGGAACGGCCGCCGCGATGTTGTCGGTCTTCATCCGCGAGCCAGAGTTTCAGGGGCAGACCAAGGACCGGCTATCGAGCCCCGAGGCCGCCCGGATCGTCGAGAATGCCGTGCGCGACGCCTTCGACCATTGGCTGACCGGCAATCCGTCGCAAGCCAACCGGCTGCTCGACTGGGTGGTCGACCGCTCGGAGGAGCGCCTACGCCGCCGGAAGGAAAAGGAGATCGGCCGGCAGACGGCGACACGCCGCTTGCGCCTCCCCGGCAAGCTCGCCGACTGCGCGGTGAGCGGCGCGCAAGGAACCGAGATCTTCATCGTCGAGGGCGACTCGGCCGGCGGCTCGGCCAAGCAGGCACGCGACCGGGCGACCCAAGCCGTGCTCCCCTTGCGGGGCAAGATCCTCAATGTCGCCAGCGCCAGCTCGACCAAGCTCGCCGACAATCAGCTGCTAAGCGATCTCATCCAGGCGCTCGGCTGCGGCACCGGCACACGCTATCGCGAAGAGGATCTCCGCTACGAGAAGGTCGTGGTGATGACCGACGCCGATGTCGACGGCGCGCATATCGCTTCGCTCCTTATCACCTTCTTCTACCGGGAGATGCGCGGGCTGATCGAAGGCGGCCATCTCTATCTTGCCGTGCCGCCGCTCTATCGCTTGAGCCAGGGCGCCAAGACCGCTTACGCCCGGGACGACGCGCACAAGGCGAAGCTGCTTGCCGCGGAGTTCAACGGCAAGGGCAAGGTCGACGTGTCCCGTTTCAAGGGGCTGGGAGAAATGCTGCCGCGACAGCTGAAAGAGACCACCATGGACCCCAAGGTGCGCACCCTCCTCCGGGTCGCGCTCGCCGAGGACGACAAGAGCACTGGCAAGGTCGTGGACCAGCTGATGGGCAACAAGCCCGAAGACCGATTCCGCTTCATTCAGGAGCGCGCCGAATTCGCCAAGGCCGACGAGCTGGATATTTGAGCTAAAGCCAGCGCGGCACGCCCGCCTTGTATTTGCGGTAGGCGTCGCCGAATTGCCGCTCGAGATAAATCTCCTCGCGCTCCACCACGCCGCGCTGCAAGACGATCAGCACGGGGATGAGCAGCAGAAGCACCCATAGGCTGGTCAAGATGATGGCGAGCCCGAAATAGAGCAGCACGAAGCCGATATAGATCGGATTACGCGTGAAGCGGTACGGCCCCTCCACGACAAGCGCCGTCGACGGTTCGCCCGGGACTACGCTGGTGCCGGCTAGGCGGAACCTGCGGATCGAGAGAATGGCCAGCACCAAGCCGATCGCCACGAAGGTGACGCCGACGCCCAGCGCGAGTCCATTCGGGGATGCCAGCCGCGGTCCGATCGGCAGTACGAGGCTCAAGAGGCAACCGAGAGCAAGCGCGCCCAGGAACAGGAACGGCGGCTTAATCGCTACATTGGCATGGTCGCTGGCTGGCATGGCCAAGTCCTCTCCCCCTGTCGCGAAACGCCGCGATATCCTATAAATCGCTACATTAAGATGAGTTCACAAGCGCTCGATTTCCGGCGCGAAAGACGAGGGAGTGTATCATGGTCATGACTGGCTTCCGTGCCGCAGCCGCACTTGCCTTTCTCAGCGCGCCCCTCTCCTTCGCCGCCGCGGAGGACGCCGGCAAGCTGGTCGATCAAGTCGCCCCCGAGATCTCCGAGATTGCGAGCGGCGGCCACTGGTCTGCCGACGGTAAAGGCGGCTTCTACCGCGCGTTCGTTCTCGGAGAAAATGGCGGCACCGCGGAAGTCTATCTGCAATGGGTCTCGTTCGGCGACGGCAAGCCGGTGGTCGTGAAGAGCCTGCCGGTCAAGGAGGTCAACGAGCAGAAGCTGGGCAACGCTTCGATCACGATCGGCGGCGAGGACGACAAGGAGAACGAAACCACCATCTCCATCAGCTCCTACGACATCGACGAGGACAAGGACATTTCGCTCCTCGTGAAGGCCACCAATCCCGGCAATTGTACGATGGCAAAAGCGCCGCCCGAGGGCGAGGAGGAAGGAGCAGGTGGTCCGAAAGACGGCAGCGCGGGCAAGGACGAGGCCCCAGGCATCGAGGATTAACCCCGTCACGGACTTGTCATGCTCGGCTTTGCGTGCTTTTGCCCCTTGCGCCAATAAGCCCAGCCCCTTATTTGATGGGTAGCAATGCAGGGCATAATCGCCTCACTGCTCCAGTCGAATCTTGCGCAAGGCTGCGAATCGTTGCAGCAAATTGATTGCGCCTAAAAGAAAGAAGATACGCGTGGCGCTTCGGGTCACGCGGAATTTTGCTAACGCATGAGCTTTTCAAATCTTGGCCTAAGCCCCAAAGTTTTATCCGCCGTTGAAGCGGCGGGCTTCGAGAAACCGACTCCCATTCAAGAGAAAGCCGTCCCCGTGGCCGTCACCGGCCGCGACGTGCTGGGCATCGCACAGACCGGAACCGGCAAGACCGCGTCCTTCGTGCTGCCGATGCTGACCAGGCTCGAGCGGGGCCGCGCGCGGGCGCGCATGCCGCGCTCGCTGATCCTTGAACCAACCCGCGAATTGGCCGCGCAGGTCGCCGAGCATTTCGAGATTCTCGGCAAGAACCACAAGCTGACCGTGGCGCTCTTGATCGGCGGCGTGTCCTATGATGACCAGGACCGCAAGCTCGATCGCGGAGCCGATGTGGTAATCGCGACGCCCGGCCGGCTGCTCGACCATTTCGAGCGCGGCAAGCTGCTGCTGAACGGCATCGAGATCCTGGTGGTCGACGAAGCCGATCGCATGCTCGATATGGGTTTCATTCCCGACATCGAGCGCATCTGCAAGCTCCTCCCCTTCACCCGGCAGACGCTGTTCTTCTCGGCGACCATGCCGCCGGAAATCCAACGCCTCGCCGACAAATTCCTCCATAGCCCCGAGCGTATCGAAGTCGCCCCGCAAGCGACCGCCGCGGCGACGATCGTGCAGCGCCTGAAGAAGGCGCCCGACGATCCCGCGGGAAAACGCGAGGCGCTCAGAGCCTTGATGAGGGAAGTTGCCGTCAAGAACGCCATCATCTTCTGCAATCGCAAGAAGGATGTCGGCATCGTCTACCGGTCGCTGCTCCGCCATGGCTTCAGCGTTGGAGCCTTGCACGGCGACTTGGACCAGCATCAGCGGACGGCGACGCTGGATGCCTTCCGCAACGGACAGATCGCCTTTTTAGCAGCGAGCGACGTAGCGGCGCGTGGGCTCGATATCCCCGATGTCAGCCACATCTTTAACTACGACGTGCCGATCCATCCCGAAGATTATATCCACCGCATCGGGCGCACCGGCCGGGCGGGACGCGGGGGCTTCGCCGCCATGCTGGTGACACCGAAGGACCACAAGGCGCTCAAGGCGATCGAGAAAATGCTCCACCACGAGATTCCGTGGATCGACGGCGCGGCCAGTGAACCGGCGCCGAGGGAAGCATCAGAGTCTCGGCCGAACGGCAACGGCAAGCATCGGCGGGGCAACCGCTCAGGACGTAACAAGCGCCCGTCAGGCTCGGGCGCCCCGACAAGCCATCATCCCACCAGCCATCAAAAGCCAACAAGCCATCCGGCAAAGCAGCAAGCCCCGGTCGCCCAACGAAGTGCGGCTCCTCAAAATGGGAACGGCGGCAACACGCGGGATGAACGCCGGAACGACGTCCGGCACGAACAGCACAAGCATCAGAATCAGCATCACGCCGAGCGCAAAGGGGGTCACGTCGTTCACGGCGCCCCGGCCGAGCGCCCTCAGGGCAACGCCCCTCAGTCTTCCCGCGGCAAGCAGCAGGGCATGGGCGACCACGTCCCCGCCTTCATGATGCGGCCGGTGCGGGTGCCTTAGCGGCAGGGCTACTTCAACTTCTTCGCAGGGAATTCCATCCCTCCCCACAAGGGGAAGGTATGGAGCTTAGAGCTAGGACGCCGTTTCGGGGGCTTCGGCGGGCGTGAGCGAAACGGACTCTCCGCAGCCGCAGGCACTCGTCTGGTTCGGGTTGTTGAACACGAAGCCGGACCGCATGCGGTCGGCGCGGTAATCCATCTCGGTGCCGAGCAGAAAGAGGACGGCGGTCGGGTCGATCAGGAGCTTGACCCCCTTGTCCTCGATCACCTCGTCGTGCGGCCCGCGCGCTTCGGCATAGGACATGGTGTATTCCATTCCGGCGCAACCGCCATTCTTCACGCCGATGCGCACGCCTTCCACCTCCTTGCCAGAGGCGGCCTGGAGAGCACGCAAGCGCTCGGCGGCGGCTTCGGTGAGACTCATCACTTGCGGGCGGGGTCGGTTGGTCATGGCATGAACTTGGGATAATTCGCGGGGCGGTTCAAGGGCGGCCTTCAGAACATATTTAGTGCGAGCCGCGCCTCGTCGGACATGCGGCTCATGTCCCAGGGCGGATCGAAGACGAGCTTGACCTTCACCTGGCCGACGCCGGGGACCGCGGAGATGGCATTCTCCACCCAGCCCGGCATGTCGCCCGCCACCGGGCAGCCGGGCGCCGTCAGTGTCATGTCCACCTCGATATTGCGGTCGTCGTCGACATCGAGCCGATAGATCAGGCCGAGCTCGTAGATGTCGACGGGAATCTCGGGATCGAAGACAGTCTTCAGCGCGGCGACCAAATCGTTCTTCAGCCGCTCAAGCTCCTCCGGAGGAATGGCGGAAGGCGCACCCTCCCCGCCGCCGACAGCGCCGACACAGGCCTTGATCTCGGCAGGCTCCTCAGCCGCCGCCTCGGGCCCGGCATCGCGTCCGGCAGTCTCATCTTTTTGAGTCTTCTCAGACATTTCAGCCATGACCTTATGCGAACATCTCACGCGCCTTGTGCAGCGCCTCGACCAGGATATCGACCTCTGTGAACGTATTATACATGGCGAATGAGGCGCGGCATGTCGAGATCACGCCATATCGGGCAAGCAGCGGCTCGGCGCAATGGGTGCCGGCCCTGACCGCCACCCCATAATGGTCGAGGATGGTGCTCACGTCATGCGGGTGGGCCCCCTCCATGTTGAAGGCGATAATACTGCCCTTGCCCTTGGCGCGGCCGAAAATGCGCAGCCAATTCAGCTCGCCCAGGCGCTGCATGGCGTAGTCGAGCAGCGCATTCTCATGCGCCTTGATGGCCTCGCGGCCCACGCTCTCGACATAGTCGATTGCCGAGCCAAGCCCAATGGCCTGCACGATGGCCGGCGTGCCGGCCTCGAATCTATGCGGCGGCGTGGCGTAGGTGACAGTCTCGGTGGTGACATAGCCGATCATCTCGCCCCCGCCCTGATAGGGCCGCATCCGCTCGAGGTGCTCCTTCTTGCCGTAGAGCACGCCGATGCCGGTGGGCCCGTAGAGCTTGTGGCCGGTGAAGGCGTAGAAATCGACGTCCAAATCCTGCACGTCGACGGGAAGATGCACGGCCCCTTGCGCGCCGTCGGCAAGCACGGGAATGCCGCGCGCGTGCGCGATCCGCACCACCTCCTTCAGCGGCACGATGGTGCCGAGCACGTTCGACATATGGGTGATGGCGATCATCTTGGTGCGGGGAGAGATCAGCTTCACGAATTCATCGAGCAGGAACTCGCCATTGTCGGACACCGGCGCCCATTTCAGCACCGCGCCGTGGCGCTCGCGCAGGAAATGCCAAGGCACGATGTTGGAGTGGTGCTCCATGATGGTGAGGAGGATCTCGTCCCCCTCCCCGATATGCGGGACGCCGTAGGAGGAGGCGACGAGATTGATCGCCTCGGTGGCGTTGCGGGTGAAGACGATCTCCGCCTCGGAACGCGCATTGATGAAGCGGCGCACGCTCTCCCGCGCCTTCTCGAAATTGGCAGTCGAGAGGTTGCTCAGATAATGTAGCCCGCGATGCACGTTGGCGTATTCCTCGCCATAAGCACGCTGGATCGTGTCGAGCACGAGCTTGGGCTTCTGCGCCGAGGCGCCGTTGTCGAGATAGACGAGCTTCTTACCGTTCACGTCCCGGGAAAGGATGGGGAAGTCGGCGCGGATCGCGTCAACGTCGAAGCGCGCCTTGATCGCCCGGAGATCCTTGGCCGACGGTGTAAGCACGGTCATCGGCCGCTCCTTCACTCGACCTTGACGCCGAGCCAGGCGGCGGAAGCGTGCGCCAGGGCGTCGCGCAGCGCCTCGTCCTCGACGCGCTCGAGCGCCTCGCCGACAAAGGCCTGAATCAGCAGGGCACGGGCTTGCGTCTCAGGGATGCCACGCGCCTCGAGATAGAACAGGAGATCCTGGTCGATCTGGCCGGAGGTCGAGCCGTGGCCGCAGACCACGTCGTCGGCGAAGATCTCAAGCTCGGGTTTGGAATCGAACTCGGCCGCCTCAGACAGGAGCAGCGCCCCCGCCATCTGCTTGCCGTCGGTCTTCTGCGCGCCGGGCGAGACGATGATCTTGCCCTGGAAGATGCCGCGCGCCTCGTTGTCGAGCACGCCCCTGAAGAACTCCCGGCTCGTGCAGCGCGGGACGCGGTGCTCAACGAGGAGCGTCGTGTCGCAATGCTGCCGGCCGCGCAGGAGGAAGGTGCCGGAAATATCGAGCACCGACCCTTCGCCCGCGAAGCGCAGATAGACCTGGTTGCGTGCAACGGAGGCACCCGTTGAGAACTGGAAAACGTCGTAACGCGCGTCGGCGGCAAGCTCGACGAGCCAGGTGGAAAGATGGATCGTATCCTCTCCCTCCCGTTGCAGCTTCACATGCCGAAGCGCCGCCTTCTCGCCGACTTTGACCTCGGTCACCGCGTTGCGCTGAAGGCCTTGGATGCCGAGGCTGGCGAAGCTTTCAATCAGCGTGGCCGAGCTGCCGGGCTCGGCAATCACGACGTTCCGCGTGACGGTCGAGGCAGGCTCGCCCCTGCCGTCGAGCTGAATGAGATGGATGGGCTTGTCGAGGATGACGCCGGCGCCGATGCGCAAGGCAGCGCCTCCCGTCATCAGCGCAGTGTTAAGCGCAACGACAGGATCGTCCTCGCGCGGATTGACCTGAGCAAGAGCGGCCTTGAGCCAGGACGGAGGCTTCTCGAGCGCATGGCCGAGAGAGACCAACTCGACGCCGGCGCCCTTCAAGCCCGCGATATCCGAGAGGTCCGCTCTCAGATCGCCCTCGATGACAACGAGGCGATGGGCGGAAAGGCTGGCGAGCTCGCTGCCTAGCGCGCGGGCGAGCTCGGCCTCGCTGACGGCCACGCCTTCCGCCTTCACCAGCGGGTTGACGTCGGTGAGCCGGGCGCGGAGGTCGGTATATTTCCAGACCTCGATGCGGCGGTGCGGCAGGCCAAGGCGGCCATAGGCCCCAATTGCCTTGGTCCGCAAACCCGACACCCAGTTGTTGCGCGCGCCGGGAAGCGCCTTCTCGGCAGCGACAAACATGTCGAGATAGGCCTGCTCGGCCTTAGTGCGAAACTGCTGGACGGGCAAGTCCATGCGCTTATCCCCTAGCGACCGCGCCACTCGTGGCCGCGCCGCTCTTAGCCTCGCCACGCGTGGCTTCGCCGAATTCGGCGTAGCCCGACTCTTCAAGCTCGAGCGCAAGCTCAGGCCCGCCGGAGCGCGCCACGCGCCCGTCCGACAGCACATGCACCCGGTCGGGCACGATGTAGTTCAGGAGCCGCTGATAATGGGTGATGACCAGCATGGCGCGGTCGGGGCCGCGCAGCGCATTCACGCCTTCGGCGACGATGCGCACGGCATCGATGTCGAGGCCTGAATCGGTCTCGTCGAGCACGCAGAGCGACGGCTCGAGCAGCGCCATTTGCAGGATCTCGTTGCGCTTCTTCTCGCCGCCGGAGAAGCCGACATTGAGCGGGCGCTTCAGCATCTCGGGGTCGATCTTGAGCAGTTTCGCCTTCTCGCGCACGAACCGCAGAAAGTCGGGCGTCGACAGCTCGCTTGCCCCGCGCGCCTTGCGCACAGCGTTCACCGCCGTGCGCAGGAAGGTCATGGTGGCGACGCCCGGAATCTCCATCGGGTACTGGAAGGCGAGAAACACGCCGGCGGCGGCGCGCTCGGAAGGGTCCATGGCGAGCAGGTCCTGCCCGTTCCAGGTGACCGAGCCCGCAGTGACCTCGTAATCCTCCTTGCCGGCCAGCACATAAGCGAGCGTCGACTTGCCGGAGCCGTTAGGCCCCATGATGGCGTGCACCTCGCCGGCCGGCAGCGCGAGGTCGAGACCTTTCAGGATCTCGCGGCCATCGACATTGACGTGAAGGTTCTTGATCTCAAGCATTACGATTCTTCTCTAATCCCTTGGTGCTGACTTCTGTTCGTCGACGTGCGCGTTAGCCCACCGAGCCTTCCAGCGATATGCCGATCAGCTTCTGCGTCTCGGCCATGAACTCCATCGGCAGGTGCTGCAGCACGTCGCGGACGAAGCCGTTGACGATCAGCGCCACGGCCTCCTCGGCCGAAAGCCCGCGGCTCAGGCAATAGAACAGCTGGTCGTCGGAGATCTTCGAGGTGGTCGCCTCGTGCTCGAAGGTCGCCGACGCGTTCTTCGCCTCGATATAGGGCACGGTATGGGCGCCGCATTTGTCGCCGATCAGGAGCGAGTCGCAATACGTGAAGTTCCGTGCATTAGCGGCGCGCCGATGCGCCGAGACCAGCCCGCGATAGGTGTTGTTGGAATGGCCGGCGGCGATGCCCTTGGAGATGATGCGGCTCGACGTGTCCTTGCCGAGATGGATCATCTTGGTGCCGGAATCGACCTGCTGATAGCCGTTGGAGATGGCGATCGAGTAGAACTCGCCGCGCGAGCCGTCGCCGCGCAGGATGCAGCTCGGATATTTCCAGGTGATGGCCGAGCCGGTCTCGACCTGCGTCCAGGAGATCATGCGCGTTCTTGCCGCGGCAATCGCCACGCTTGGTGACGAAATTGTAGATGCCGCCCTTGCCGTGCTTGTCGCCGGGATACCAGTTCTGCACCGTCGAATATTTGATCTCGGCGTCGTCGAGCGCGACCAGCTCGACCACGGCGGCGTGCAGCTGGTTCTCGTCGCGCATCGGCGCGGTGCAGCCTTCGAGATAGCTGACGTAAGAGCCCTTGTCGGCGATGATCAGCGTGCGCTCGAACTGGCCGGTGCTCTCCGCATTGATGCGGAAATAGGTCGAGAGCTCCATCGGGCAGCGCACGCCCGGCGGCACATAGACAAACGAGCCGTCGGAGAACACCGCCGAATTGAGCGTCGCGTAGAAATTGTCGGTGATCGGCACGACCGAGCCGAGATATTTCTTCACCAGCTCGGGATGGCTCCGCACCGCTTCGGACACCGAGCAGAAGATCACGCCGGCCTTGGCCAGCTCCTCCTTGAAGGTGGTCACCACCGAGACGGAATCGAACACGGCATCGACCGCGACCCGCGGGCCTTCCACGCGCGCGCCCTTGACGCCGGCGAGCACCTTCTGCTCCGAAAGCGGGATGCCGAGCTTGGCGTAGGTCTTGAGCAGCTCGGGATCGACCTCGGCGAGGCTCTTCGGCCCCTCGGTGCTCTTCGGCGCCGAGTAGTAGTAGAGATCCTGGAAATCGATCTTGGGGTGAACGACGTTGGCCCAGGTCGGCTCCTGCATGGTGAGCCAGCGGCGATAGGCCTCGAGCCGCCACTCGAGCAGCCAGTCGGGCTCGCCCTTCTTGGCCGAGATGAAGCGGACGGTCTCCTCGTTCAGGCCCTTGGGAGCCCGCACCGACTCGATCTCGGTGGTGAAGCCGTATTTGTACTTGTCGACGTCGATCTCTTTGACGCGAGCGACGGTCTCTTGCACAGCAGGCATGGCTCTACTCCAAATCCTCTCTTGTCGGCCTTACGCCGCCACCCTGGGCCTCAGCCGCTTGATCAGCTCAGCAAAGGCCCTCAGGAATCTTTCGATATCGTCACGCTTGGTCGCAAAACCAAGGCTTACGCGGATCGCGCCTTGGGCAAGCTCCTCGCCCACGCCCATGGCACGCAACACATGCGAGGCCTCCACCTTGCCGGAGGAGCAGGCCGCGCCCGAGCTCACAGCAACGCCCGCGAGGTCCAGCCCGATCACCAACGTCTCGGCCTTCGCGCCCGGCACGGCGATGCAACTCGTGTTGGGCAACCGCTCGACGGCCGCCGAAAGCACGACCGCATCAGGCGCGATCGCCAAGGCACCCTGCTCCAGCTCGTCCCGCAACTTTCGCCATCGCTCCTGCATTGCCGAGGTCGGCAGCGGCAAGCTCGGCCGCCACGCCAAACCCGACGATGCCGGCGACGTTCTCGGTGCCGGCGCGTCTTCGCCGCTCCTGGCCGCCGCCCTTGATGCAGTGGCTCGACCGAGGCGCCGTTGCCGAGCACGAGAGCGCCGACGCCCTTCGGACCGCCGATCTTGTGCGCCGACAGGCTCAGCATGTGGGCGCCGAGCGCGGCCATATCGAGCCTGATCCGTCCCGCCGCCTGAACGGCGTCGGTATGGAAAAGCCCGCCGGCTTCGTGGACGATCTTTGAAGTTTCCGCGACCGGCTGAACCGCGCCGGTCTCATTGTTGGCGACCATCAAGGAAACGAACGGCCTCCAACCCCCTAGATGGTGTTTCTCAAGCTCTCTCGCAAGGATTTCGAGGTCGATGACGCCGTCCGGCGTGACCGGGATCGCGGTTGTCGTTTCGCGATAAAAGCGCCCGCCGGCGAGCACCGAAGGGTGCTCCACGGCCGACATATAGCAATGCCAGGCCTGGCCGGATTGCGCCGCAAGCGCGAGCGCGTTGGCCTCAGTGCCGCCGCTGGTGAAGATCACGTCCTCGGGCTGCGCGCCGACCAGTGCCGCCACCTTGGCGCGCGCCGCCTCGATCGCTGCGCGGGACGCCCTTCCCTCCGCATGCACGGAAGACGGATTACCGTAAAGCGACAGCGCCGCGGCAACAGCCTCGCGGACTTCATCGCGAAGCGGAGCGGTGGCGTTATAGTCGAGATAGGAACGCTGGTTCATCTCTGCCGAAGCTCGCGGGCCAATCCCCGCCGGTTAACGCTTGCACGAGCCCCCGTCGCGCGTGCTATGAAGCGCGGCCCGAGCCGCCCCAAAATGCCCAGCTGTTCCGGAGCGGCCTTGTTTGGAACAATTCTAATCTTAACTTGTAGAATTCCGGAGCGGCAAAGTCAAGTTTTGCGGCGGCGGTTCCGCGTTTCCCCTCTACCTTGCGCGACGCCCTTTAAGCGCTGGGATCCTTACGTAAACGTGTCGAGGCCAGTCATCCATGCCTGAAGTGAATATCAGCGGTCCCGCAGGCCGGATCGAGGCCCGCTACCATCACGAGCGCGGGCCGAATACTCCCGTCGCCCTCATCCTGCACCCCCACCCGCAATTCGGCGGGACGATGAACAATCAGGTCGTCTACCACCTGTATTATGCCTTCCAGAAGCGAGGCTTCTCGGTGTTGCGCTTCAACTTCCGCGGGGTGGGGCGGAGCGAGGGATTGTTCGACAACGGGCCGGGAGAGCTCGCCGACGCCGCCACCGCGCTCGACTGGCTGCAAGCCTATAATGCCGATGCCCAGACCTGCTGGATCGCCGGTGTATCGTTCGGCGCTTGGATCGCCATGCAGCTCTTGATGCGGCGTCCCGAGATCGAAGGCTTCATCTCGGTCGCGCCTCCGGCCAATCTCTACGACTTTACCTTCCTCGCCCCGTGCCCTTCCTCAGGGCTGATGGTCAACGGCGCGAAAGATCGAGTTGTGCCAACGGAATCCGTGCGGGGACTGGTCGACCGTCTCAAGACCCAGAAGGGTATCGTCATCGACCACCAGACCGTCCCCGACGCCAACCACTTCTTCGAGGGCCGCATGGACGGGCTCATGGAGGTGGTCGATGCCTATCTCGACAAGCGCCTCGGCAAGGGCAAGAAGCGCAAAGAGTCCGCTGCTTAGGGAAGGCGACAACCGGCCCAGCCCATGAGCACCGCGAAATCGGACTTCATGCACGAGCTTCAGGCCCGCGGCTACGTCCATCAGGCGACGGACGAGGCTGGACTGAACCGGCTCGCGCGGAGCGAGGGACTGACCGGCTATATCGGCTTCGACTGCACGGCGCCGTCGCTGCATGTCGGCAATCTCGTCAGCATCATGATGCTGCGCAAGCTGCAGCAGGCCGGCCATCGCCCGATCGTGCTGATCGGCGGCGGCACCACCAAGGTGGGCGACCCCTCCGGCAAGGATGAGGCGCGCAAACTGCTGAGCGACATCGAGATCGCCTCGAACATCGCCGGCATCGAGCGCGTGTTCACGAAATTCTTGAGCTTCGGCGACGGTGCGAGCGGCGCGGTGATGGTCAACAACGCCGATTGGCTCGACACGCTGAACTACATCGATTTCCTGCGCGACTACGGCCGGCATTTCAGCGTCAACCGCATGCTGACCTATGACTCGGTCAAGCTCAGGCTCGAGCGCGAGCAACCCTTGAGCTTCATCGAGTTCAACTACATGGTGCTGCAGGCTTACGATTTCGTCGAGCTTTACCGCCGCTATGGCTGCCGCTTGCAGATGGGCGGATCTGACCAATGGGGCAATATCGTCAGCGGCATCGAGCTCGGCCGCCGCACCGACGGCATCGAGCTGTTCGGTGTCACCTCCCCTCTGCTGACCACCGCCTCAGGCGCCAAGATGGGAAAGACCGCCGCCGGCGCGGTCTGGCTTAATCCCGACATGTGCTCGCCCTACGACTATTGGCAATATTGGCGGAACAGCGAGGATGCCGATGTCGAGCGTTTCCTCAAGCTATTCACCGAGCTGCCGCTGAAAGAGATCGCCACGCTCGCCAAGCTCAAAGGCGCCGAGCTGAACGAGGCGAAGAAGATCCTTGCCACCGAAGCGACCGCCCTGGTGCATGGGCGTGGCGCCGCCGACCGCGCGGCCGAGACGGCGCGAGCGACCTTCGAGGAAGGGCTGACCGCGTCGAGCCTGCCGACCATCGAGGTGCCGCGCGCCGATCTGGAGAAAGGTCTCGGCGTGTTGAACGCGAGCCTGCTTGCGGGCTTCGTCAATTCGACCGGCGAGGCCAGGCGCCAGATCAAAGGCGGTGGGCTCAAGGTGAACGATGAGGCGGTGTCAGACGAGCGGCGGCTGCTCACCGCCGCCGATCTCACCCAGGACGGCGTGATCAAGCTCTCGCTCGGCAAAAAGCGGCACGCTCTGATCCGGCCGGTATAGGCTGAAAAACCCTATTGTGGATCTACGCCCGAGTAATGCGCGCCAGGCTCCATGAAGGAGGACGGCGGCGGCGGCGGAGCGTTCTGGTCGGGCACGGAGCCGGTGAACTCGAAGATCTGCCTGAAGATGCCGGGCGTCATCACCGACATGGGATTGACCAGCACGCTGGGCTCGTCGAGCTTGCCCTTGATGGCGAAGGTGATGCCGACCACCCCCTCGCCCTGGCGCCCGACCAAGACCTTGCCGAGAATGGGGATCGAGCCGAGCGCCGAGTTCAAGCCGTAAAGCGGCACATAGGTGCCGCCGAGATCCACCGTCTGCGCCTTAAAGTCGACCATACCGCGCAAGGTGGCGCCCAGCATGGGACCGTTCATGTAGGCATCCTTGAGCCGGAACTTGCCGGCGCCGACCGAGAACGGCGCGCGCAATTGATTGAAGAAAATCTGCTGACGCGTGACCTGCTGCTTGCGGTCGCCCAACACGGCGGCAGAGTCAGGATCGGTGAGCACGTCGTTCACCACCGAATCGCCCAGCACGGTGAATTGGCGCGCCCATAGCGTGCCGCTCTTGTTGTCGGCGCCGCCGGCATCGAGATTGACCTCCAGCGAGCGCTTCGCCGCCCTTGACGCTCGGATAGAAGCCCACCACGCGGAACGCATCGCCCGCATCGCGCGCCTCGGCATTGATCAGCCGCGCGCCGCCGCTGTTCTGCGTCAGATGCACCGCGACGGGGGCCCTGCCGTTCAGCTCGCCCTTGGCATCGAGCGCAACAAGGCGCCCGTTGCGCTTCTTCATCGTCACCTCAACGTCCTTGATAGTGGTGTCGTAGAACCCCGTGACGGTGGCGATTTCAGCGGTCAAGTCGACGCCGAACGGGTCGGCGGGCTCAGCCGAGGCGTCGAGCTGGCCGGCGGAGAACAGCGACTGGAAGAATTGCTTGCCGTCGAAGCTCGGCCCTTCCGCCCTGATCTCGAGCACCTGGTCGTCGCGCACCGTGGCAGTGAGTTCGACATGGGTCAGGCTGTTGACCGAGAAATCGGAAAAGTAAAACTCCTTGAGGCGCTGCGCGGCATCGAGCGCGACACCACCCTGAATATTGATGTCGTCGCCGATGATCTTCAGATTGGCGAGATCGGTCGAGCCGTCTTGCTTAGGCACGACATCCAGCATGAGCGTCGCGGCGCGGCCGGGAGGCTTGGTCCAGCCCAATCCGTTGAACAGGAGCTGCGCGTCGGTGAGATCGGCCTGCACGCGCATGCCCCCAGGCGTTCCCTCGCCGAGGTGCGCGATCTCCAGCGTGATCGGCGTCGGTCCGTGTATCAGATGATTGACCTTGAACCCGAGCTTCTCGCGCTTCTCGGCATCGAGGCGGGCGCTCACCTTGATCGGCGGCTGGCGGTCGTCCGGCGTGTAGAAGATGCGCTGCCAGGCAAGTTCGGCCGGGACCCCTTTGATGTTGACCGCGCCTTTGGCTTCGACGGCCTGCTCGGTGACGTTCACGTCGAGCGTACCGCCCGTCACTTCGGCATTGCCGACGAGGTTCGAGGCGATGGCGTCGTTGAGCCGCGCCGCACCCTTGAGCTTGATCTGATTGAACTCGAGATTTGAGAGCAACGGCAGATTGAGCGTGAAGCTCCCTTCGGCCGTGCCGCCCAAGAAATCCGGCTTCATGCCGACGGCTCGCAGGTAGCCGAGCGGTTCGTGGTCGAGCAGCTCAAGCACCGTGGGCGTGGCGCCCGCCGCCGTGTAAGTGATCTCGCCTTGCTGGGGGTCGACGCGGAGATCGGGAATGAAAAAGCGCCCTTGGCTAAGCGCGATTTCGCCCCCCGATGGGACGACGATCTTGCCCTCGGGGATATCGACGGCAAACGCCATGCCGCTCACGGTCAGCTTGGCCTGTTTGGTCAGCACCGGCGGCAGCCCGGCGACGTACACGATACTCATGCCGCTGAGATTCAGCTCGACATTGACCGTCTCGGCGGGAAGCTCTCCACCTGCGCCGAGCTTGGCAATGTCGGCCGGACCGAGATTGACCGTGAACTTGCCGCCATGAACCTCTCCGCCCGCCACCCGCTCGAGCACCCACGCGCGCGCCTTGCCGGCGAGGAATTTCGGCCAAAGCCGCTTTAGCACGTCGACCGACATCGGGCTGATCACGCCCGCCAAACGGACTTCCTCGGCGCCCGGCGTATCGACCACGCTGCCGGCAAGCTCGATCGAGGCGTTGCCCGAGCGGATGACGAACCGCGAAATCGTCACGCGGCCGTCTTGCGGGGTGATGCTGCCTGCGACCTGCCATTCGTCGACCTTCATGGGGGTGAGCCCGAACTCCTCGATGGCGAGCACCGCCGGGTCGGCCTTCAGGGTGAAGTTCCAGGACTGCGCCAAGCCATGATGCCGTACGGGACGAAACTCGCCGCTGAAGGTCGCCTTGCTTCCGCCCCAGCGCAGTGTGGACGGGGCAATCTCGACCACGTCCCTTTCCTTCAGATAGCTCACATTGAGCTCGCCCCTGTCGATGCGCAGCGGGCTATCGGGATCCCAGGGTGGCGTGATCTGTCCGGACTCCAAGTCGAGCTTCGCCTCGCCGGACAAGAACTCGCCCGAGTTGGACAGCTCTACAGTGGTTTCGCCGTTCACCACCATGTCGAGAGCCTTGAGGATGCCGAGCGAGGAGAAATTACCGGCAAGCCCCGATGGGACGAGATTCTCGATCAGCGCCGTGACACCGAGGCTTTGCTTGCGGACTTGCTGCGCCGCGCGGAAGTCGAGCTGCCAGTCGCCTTTGCTCGAGGCGAAATTGGCTTGGCCGACGATAATGCTCCTACGCCCGTTCTTATGCTCGAGATCGATGGAGAAGTCCGGCACCTGCCACGAGGTCTCGGCACCATTTTGATTGAGCACGACCAGCGCATCCTTGACGCCGAACCGCGTGAGATAAGAGGTGTTGCCGCTGCGCGCGCGCTCGAACACCTCCGCGACCGTCCGCGTCACGTCGAGCACCTGTCCGCCCGGCGCGGAATCGAGCCGCCGCTTGGCGATCGCCGTTCCGGGCGTGGGCGCGGGCGGCACCGAGGCCTGGTCGGTCACGCCTCCAGCCGGCAGCGAGCCGCGAATCGGCGCCTCGCTCTCGGCCACGGCGGGCCGCGAGAAGCTGAGCGATAGGCCTTGGGCATCGTCGTAGAACAAGAGAAGCCGCGGGCCGATGAAATCGACGCTCCCCGGGGCAATCCGCCCCGACAGAAGCGCGCTGCCGCTCATGCCGATGGCGGCGAACGGCGCCTGCGCCAGGATCGAGCCGTCCTTGTCGACCAACCTGATATTGCGCAAGCGGAACAGCACGCCGGGCCCGTCATGCGCGCGCTGGAGAATCGCGTCGTCGATCTTCACATGAACGTCGGACAGCTCGCCGTTGATCGCCGCCTCGATGGTGGGGACGAGGCTCTGTAGCGAGATCGGGCCGCGGCCGAGCCGTCCATAGCCGAGCACGATGGCGACCAGGCCGACGACGAGAATGCCGGCGAAGATTTCGCGGCACACATGGGCGCCGCGCGAGGACAATTTCCTGAGCTCGACTCTGCACCGGCTGCGGGACGCGCTGCACCAGCGCGCGACCCTGTCCCGGCAATGCCAAAATCACCTTGCGACCTTCGTTGGTCAGCTTGACGAGAGCACCCGAGACCGGCTGGGCCCGCCGCGCCCTCGGCGGGTATCGCGCATCGGGAGCGGCGCGCATCCATCGGCGTGCCGGCGCCAAGATGCGCAACATCAGGTTTCGAGCCTGGGCTCGAAGCACCACGATCACCCTGCCACCTTCGGTGGTCAGCCTGTCGAGCGCCCCTGAGATCGGCTCGTTCATGCTGTCAATGGCCTCGACACGAGATGGCCGCGCACGCGCTCATTGCGCGCTCCCTCGCAGGTCGCCAGCATGCAACGCGACGGCGGCCCCGCTTTGGATGGAAAGCGACGCCCCGGTCTGCCCATGGCTCTAGTCGGCATCCCCCAAGTCAAGCCCCCAACCCTGGCAAGCCCCGATATCGCGGCGCCCGACGCAAAGGATAAGGGCCTTTGCATAAGAGGCGGTAAAATCGGCTAAAGGAAGGCGGTTCAAAGGGTTCTAGGCCCCTGCTCGGCGCCGCCGCGAGGCCTGGCTGATGAGGGAGAAGCCTGCATGACAAGCCGAAAGCGAGGCGATATTGTCAGGGCAGGAGTGGGCGCTGGGGTTCTAGCCCTTTGACGGGAAACTCCACGACAATCCCTTGATGCGGCTTCGTTTGTGCAAGCAGCCGCAAGTCTAGCGTCGGGAAAGTCTTAGGCGCCTGCGTCAGCAGTTGCGGATGGGGAGGTACTTGTCATGTTCACGAAGAAGCCCGACGCGGGAGACAGCGTCACGAAGATGGGGGAACGGCTGGGGAGCGACCTGAAGACTCCCTTCACCGAGCGGCCGGCGACCTATGCCGCCAAGAGCCCGACCCCGAGCGCCAGCAAGATGGTCCCCTCGATCATCGGTGAGGACCTGACGATCACCGGCAATGTGACCTCGAAGGGCGAGATCCAGGTCGACGGCGAGATCCAGGGCGACATTCATTGCGGCTCGCTGCTGCTCGGCGACAAGTCGCAAGTGATCGGCAGCGTGATCGCGGAGGATATCGTGGTGCGCGGCCGCGTGGTCGGCTCGATCAGGGGCTTGCGCGTGACGCTTCAGGCCCAGTCCCATGTCGAGGGCGACATTTTCCATCAGAGCCTCGCCATCGAGCAAGGCGCCTATTTCGAAGGAAAGTCGCGCCGCTCGGACGATCCGCTTTCGGAGGTCAAGGCGACGCCGAGCGCGAGCAGTTCGCGGCCGGCCGAGAAGCCCGTGAGCTTCGATGCGAAGCCCGAGGCAAGTGCGCCGCGCGCCGCTGAATAGCTGACTGGACGACACTGCGGTCTTCGACAGGCCCGTTCGCGGGACAACACCGGTTTGGCTTATGCCTTTGCGTCGGCG
Organism: uncultured Alphaproteobacteria bacterium; assembly: GCA_963710245.1. GTDB lineage: Bacteria > Pseudomonadota > Alphaproteobacteria > Rhizobiales > Methyloligellaceae > Methyloceanibacter. Next base: position 118,342 of record CAVPZK010000017.1, on the reverse strand, counting down.
TGGATGCGCTCGGCAAGCGCCGCCTCGATGAAGCGATCGATGTCGCCGTCGAGCACGGCTGACGGATTGGTGCTCTCGATGCCGGTCCGCAAGTCCTTCACCAGCTGATAGGGCTGTAGCACGTAAGAGCGGATTTGATGGCCGAAGCCGATGTCGGATTTGGCGGCGGCCGCGGCTTGTGCCTCCTCCTCCCGGCGTTGCAGCTCGGCCTCGTAGAGACGCGCGCGGAGCATCTTCCAGGCCGTGGCCCGGTTCTTGTGCTGCGAGCGCTCGTTCTGGCAGGTGACGACGATGCCGGTCGGCACATGCGTGAGGCGGACGGCGCTGTCCGTGGTGTTGACGTGCTGGCCGCCGGCACCCGGAGGAACGATAGGTGTCGATGCGCACGTCCTTCTCGTCGATCTCGATCTCGATGGTGTCGTCGATAGCGGGATAGACCGACACCGAGGCGAAGCTCGTGTGCCGGCGCGCATTGGAGTTGAAGGGCGAGATGCGCACCAGCCGGTGCACACCGGACTTGGTCTTGAGCCAGCCATAGGCGTTGGCGCCCTTGATCAGCACGGTCGCCGACTTGATCCCCGCCTCTTCGCCATAATGCTCGCCGATGATCTCGACCTTGTAGTCGCGCGCTTCCGCCCAGCGCATATACATGCGCATCAGCATCTGCGCCCAATCCTGGCTTTCGGTGCCGCCGGCGCCCGCATGGATCTCGACATAGGCATCGTTGCCGTCGGCCTCGCCTGACAGAAGCGCCTCGACCTCGCGCGTGTGCGCCTCCTGCCTGAGGCGGAGCAGAGCCTTCTCGGCCTCGGCGACGACGTGATCGTCACCCTCCTCCTCGCCGAGGGCGAGCAGCTCGACATTATCGTCGAGTTCGCGGATAAGGCGGTCGAAGGCGGTGAGCGAGGCTTCGAGCTGCTGGCGCTCGCGCATCAGGCTCTGCGCGCGGCGGCTGTCGTTCCAAAAGCCTGGAGCCTCGGCCTCGCGGTCGAGCGCGGCTAGCCGCGTCTTGGCCTGGTCAGGGTCAAAGATGCCTCCTGAGCAGCGACAAGGACTCTCGGATATCGTTGACGACCGACTCGGTTTCGGCGCGCATCTTTTCCTCAAGCACGATACATGGATGGAACGGCCGTCAGGCGGAATTCCCGCCGCCCGACCAGGCTCGACTGAATATAGGGTCTAGTAAAGGCCGCCGGTACCCGATGTCAAAGCGCGGTCGTCGCCCGGCGCTGGGCCTGGGCCTGGGCCTGGGCCGCCCATCGGCGGCGGCGGCGCGGCATAATCGTCCTGCGCGACGGGAGCGCCACCCTCTTCGCCTTCGACTGGCTCCTCAACAGAAGAGCCCATGGGCTCCTGACCCGGCTTGAACGCCTCCAAGATGGCCGTCTTGTCGCCAGGACCGGCTGGCAGTGCCGGTCTTGTGATTGACGCGGACAAGTTTGATGCCGGGCGGCGCGCGGAACGGCACTGGCGGCACGTCCTTCAGCGCCTCCTTTAAGAAATCGCGGACGATCGGCGCGACCAGAGTGCCGCCCGTCTCGCCATGACCCATGCTGACCGGCTGGTCGTAGCCGAGATAGGCGCCGACGGCGAGGTCGGGGGTGAAGCCGACGAACCACGCATCCTTGTAGTCGTTGGTGGTGCCGGTCTTGCCCGCGATCGGCCGACCAAGCACTTTCAGCTTTTGCGCCGTGCCGCTCTGCACCACGCCTTCCATGATCGAGGTCATCTGGAACGCCGACATCGGGTCGAGGATCTGCTTGCGGTCGTCGACCAGCACGGGCTCCTGCTGATTGCTCCACTCACGCGCGGCGCAAGACGCGCAGTCGCGTGTGTCGTGACGCCACACCGTGCGGCCGTAGCGATCTTGAATGCGGTCGACGAAGGTGGCCTTGATCTGCTTGCCGCCGTTGCAGAGCATGGAATAGCCGGTGACCATGCGCAGCAACGTGGTCTCGCCCGCGCCGAGCGCCATGGACAGCGCCGGCATCAGATTGTCGTAGACGCCGAAGCGCTTCGCATACTCGACGATGATTGGCATGCCCATCTCGTTGGCAAGCCGCACCGTCATCAGGTTGCGTGACTTTTCGATGCCGAAGCGCAAGGTCGATGGGCCTGCGGCGGAACCCGCATCGTAGTTCTTCGGGCACCATTGCGGCATGCCTGCCCCTTGAGAGAGGCAGATCGGGCCATCGACGATGATGCTCGACGGCGTGTAGCCGTTATCGAGCGCGGTCGTGTAGATCAAGGGCTTGAACGAGGATCCCGGTTGGCGTCGCGCTTGCGTCGCACGGTCGAACTGGCTAGCGGCGAAGCTGAAGCCGCCGACGATGGCGAGCACGCGGCCGGTGTGCGGATCCATAGCGACGAGCGCCCCGCCGATCTCCGGCACCTGCTGTAGCGACCATTGGCCTTTCAATTCCTCCGGCGTTCCCGTCACCGTGCCGTCCTCGGCAACCTTGGGCTCACGCGGCGCGACATAGATCACGTCGCCCGGCTTGAGCACAGCGGTCACCGATCCAGGCGCACCACCGAGGCCCCCTTGCTTGAGCTTGGGCCGCGCCCACTTCACTTCCTCGAAAGGAATAATTCCGACCTCGCGTTCCTTCACCAAGACGCCCGCAGGTGTCCGCCCCGGTCTGAGCCCAATCTTCGCCTGGTCCTTGGTGGCCTCAAGCACGACGGCGAGCCGCCAGGGCGCGATGTCGCTCCACACCGGCATGGCAGCGAGCGTCGTGCCCCAATCGCCCTTGAGCTCGATCGTCTTCACCGGACCACGCCATCCGCCGCGTCGCCGATCGAAGCCGACAAAGCCATCGATCAGCGCCTTGCGCGCAAGCTTCTGCAATCTCGGATCGAGCGTGGTGCGGACCGACAGGCCGCCGCCATAAAGCTTGTCCTCGCCGAAGCGGTCGAGAATCTCGCGGCGCACCTCCTCGGCGAAATATTCCGACGCGAATATCTTGGGTCCGGCCTGCCGCTTGATCACACCGAGCGGCTGAGCCTTGGCCGCTTCGCCCTCGTCCTTGGTGGCAAGGCCGTTCTCGACGATGCGGTCGATCACCCAGTTGCGGCGGGCCACGGCCCGGTCGGGGAACTTGAACGGATCGTAATTGCTCGGCGCCTTGGGAAGCGTCGCAAGATAGGCGCAATCGGCTAGCGTCAGCTCGTTGAGCGCCTTGTCCCAATAGGTCTGAGCGGCGGCGGCGACGCCATAGGCGCCCACGCCGAGATAAATCTCGTTGAGGTAGAGTTCGAGGATCTGCTCCTTGGTGAAAGCGCGCTCGATGCGGATGGCGAGGATCGCCTCCTTCAACTTGCGCTCAACCGTCTGGTCGCTGGTGAGCAGGAAGTTCTTGGCGACCTGTTGCGTGATCGTCGAGGCGCCGACCGCGCGCCGGCCCGACTGCAGATTGCTCATATTGGTGACGACGGCGCGGATGATACCCTGCACGTCGAGGCCGCCATGCTGATAGAAATTCTTGTCTTCCGCCGAGATGAAGGCGTCGATGATGCAGGCCGGGATCGCCGTGATCGGCACGTAGATGCGCCGCTCGCGGGAGAACTCCGCAATCAGCGCGCCGTCATTGGCGTGAATGCGGGTCATCACCGGAGGCTCGTATTTGGCGAGCACCTCGTAGTCGGGCAGCTCACTCGACACCTTCCACAGCACGAAGGCCGCAGCGCCAGCGACCGCGATAAAGACGATCATCGCGGCGGCGAACATGAAACCGAGGAAGCGCAAGAAAAACCCGCCGCGACGGCGGCGCCGCCTTTGCTCCGGCGGCTTGACTGCAGTGATATCCATGTTTTCGGACCCGTCCCGCCCCTGGTTTTAATTCCCGCGGGGCACCTCAAGCAACCCTAGCGAAGATTATGGCAACAAAACAGCTGCCGCGCCGGAAAGCGCCGATTTAATGGCCGATTGGCGGACTTGGTAACGTCAGAAGGGGTTGCGGGCGATGCGCTTGGCGAAATAACCGTCGATCGATTCAGCGACCGCATCGGCGGTCTTGTCGCGCCACGCATCGGAGGTCAGCCGTTTCTCATCGTCGGGGTTGCTCAGGAATCCAAGCTCGAGCAGCACGGAGGGGATGTCGGGGGCCTTCAGCACCCGGAAGCCCGCGGACCTGAGTTTTCGCGTGTGCAGCGACCCTTTGGCGGCAAGCTCGCCGACGATCGAGCGGGCGAAGGTCACCGAGCGGTTCTGCGTCTCGCGCTGAGCGAGATCGATGAGAATATTGGCGAGCACCTCGTCGGAATCGCTCGGCAACTCGATACCAGCGAGCGCATCGGAGAAATTCTCCTTGGCTGCGAGCGCCTTCGCCTCCTCGTCGGAGGCTTCCTCCGACAACGTATAGACGGTGGCGCCGGTCGCCTTGTCGGTCTGCTTGGGAAAATAATCGGCGTGGATGGAGAGGAATAGCCCAGCGCCTTTCTTCTGGGCGAACTCGACGCGGGCGCGCAGCGGCAAGAAGGTATCGTCGTCGCGGGTGAGGAACACCTCGTAGCGGCCAGTCGCTTCGAGCTTGACTTTAAGCGCGCGGGCGAAGGTGAGCACGACCTCTTTCTCGGTGATGCCGGTGGCGCTGCTCGTGCCCGGATCGACGCCGCCGTGGCCAGGGTCCAACACCACCACGGGCTTCGCGTTGGCGGGGCGCGCCGGAGCTTGCGCAAGCGGAGACGGCGTAGCACTCGCCACTTGCGGCGGCTTCGACTCCTTCAGCTTGGCAAGGAAGGTCTTCTCGTCGGTCGGCACGAGGTCGACGACAAGCCGCGCCGGTTGATCGTCACGCGGTTCAAGCACGAAGGCCTTGTCGATGAGGAACGGTCCGCTCACATCGATGACGATGCGCGCCTTTCCCGGTGCAAACAGTCCATAGCGATAGGCGGTGACGAGCCCCCTCTTCTCCTTGCCGATGCCGTCGGGCATCTGGAAGCTCACATCGGGCGCATCGACGATGACCCGGTAGGGATTGCCGAGCGCGAAGACGTGCACATCGACCTTCTTCGAAAGATCAGCGATGAAGCGAGTCCGCTCGCGGTCGCCGGCAACGCGCGCGTCCTTGGCGACCGCGAGAGGTGACTCGGCCTTGGCCGCCAGGCCGCAGGGGCCGAGCGACGCGAGCAGCACGGCACAGGCAACAGCCCATGCGGGTACCAACCCCGTCAAGACACGCTCAACTCGCATCATCCCCCACAGCATTGAGTTCAAAAGGTTTTGGGCGTCGCCGGGGCCGGTAAGGCGGCCGTCGCGGGTATCGCGATCTGCGCCAAAATAGGCTCGATCTCCCCCAAAACTTAACCACGCACTCGTTAAGCGACTGTTGTGACCCTTTGCTGGCAAAAGCCACCGGGACACTTGCCAACGCTCCCGCCAAGCCCGTAATAAGGATTAGGCTCGTCTCAGAGCCACAGCCCTTGGACGCCAAACGGCGATACGGGCGGAATTGTTTCTCGCGGATCCGGCCTATTCGAACGGCCGGAACGCAAAACGAAGCGGCGGCCAGCTAAATCAGGCCGCCAGGTGGAAATTCTCAGGCCGCGCCTGAAGACGCGGCGGTGAGGACTGCGATGGAAGATCAGAGCATTTGTCTAAGCCTCGGAAATCGTGAGGCTTTGAGGACCGCGCTGATCACGATGCGGCCATTCGTGGCCGCGCCCCAGGCGCCTGACGTCAGGCCGCTCGTGGGGGGTCGCAGCGAATCATGGTCTATTGGTCATTGGCGCGCGCGAAGCTCGGACGCGAACCCGGAATGGCGGATTTACTTCCCGCCCTCCGAGATCTGCGCGGCGGAGAAAACACAACATGGCAAGCAAAATGCTGATCGATGCGGCGCATCCGGAGGAGACCCGGGTCGTCGCGGTAAAAGGCAATCGCGTTGAGGAATTCGATTACGAATTGGCGAGTAAGAAACAGCTTCGGGGCAATATCTATCTTGCTAAAGTCACCCGCGTAGAGCCGTCCTTACAGGCGGCCTTCGTCGATTACGGTGGCAACCGGCACGGCTTCTTAGCCTTTACCGAAATTCATCCCGACTATTATCAGATCCCGGTCGCTGACCGGCAGGCCCTGCTCGAGGCTGAGGCCGAAGAAGAGAGTCGAGCGTCTGCAGCAGAGGCCGCCGAGGACGATGCCGCGGCTGGCCGTCGCCGCCGGCGCGGACGACGCGGGCGCGGACGCCATGAAGGACAGCGGCCGAGAGAGGCTGAGCGCGGAAGCGTACCCGCAGCCGAAACCATTTCGGTGGCACGGCTGGAGGTGGTGGAAGACGAGATCGACACCACGCCACAGGATCCCGCCGCGAGCGTCGCCATGGAGGCGAGCGAACTCGTGCATGAAGTGTCCGAGCGCGCCGAGCAATCCGAAGACCCCGACGACGATGCGCCCGAAACGATCGTGCGCAACGTTCCGGAGCATGAGGACGATGACGACGACGCCGACGAGGCGGGCGAGACCGTCGGCCAGCCGGTGGCGATGAAAGAAGGAAACGGCGACGTCGTCGCCGAGACCGTAGAATCGGTCGGCTCGGAAGACGCACTTGAAGAGTTGCCCGAGCGGGCCCGTCGACGTCGCGGGCGCCCCTACAAGATCCAGGAGGTGATCAGGCGCCGGCAGATCATCCTCGTGCAGGTGGTGAAGGAAGAGCGCGGCAATAAGGGCGCGGCGCTCACCACCTATCTTTCGCTTGCCGGCCGCTACACCGTGCTGATGCCGAACACGGCACGCGGCGGCGGCATCTCGCGCAAGATCACGCAGCCTACCGACCGCAAACGCTTGCGCGAGATCGCGGGCGAGCTCGAAGTGCCGGAAGGCATGGGGCTAATCATCCGCACCGCCGGCGCCCAGCGCACCAAGACCGAGATCAAGCGCGACTACGACTATCTGTTGCGGCTGTGGGAGAACGTCCGCGATCTCACGCTGAAATCGACGGCCCCTGCCCTCGTCTATGAGGAAGGCAGCTTGATCAAGCGCTCGATCCGCGACCTCTATAACAAGGACATCGACGAAATCCTGGTCGCCGGCGACGACGCCTATCGCGAGGCCAAAGACTTTATGCGCATGCTCATGCCGAGCCATGCCAAGAACGTGAAGCCATACAAAGAGCCCGAGCCGGTCTTCATCCGCTTTCAGGTCGAGCGTCAGCTCGCGGCGATGTTCTCGCCGCAAGTCGTGCTGAAATCAGGCGGCTACATCGTCATCAACCAGACCGAGGCGCTCGTCTCGATCGACGTCAATTCCGGCAAGGCGACGCGCGAGCACAATATCGAGGACACCGCGCTCAAGACCAATCTCGAGGCGTCCGATGAGATCGCACGCCAGCTTCGCCTGCGCGACCTCGCCGGGCTGATCGTTATCGACTTCATCGACATGGACGAGCGGCGCAACAACCGTCTCGTCGAGCGGCGCCTGAAAGAAGCGCTGCGCAACGATCGTGCGCGGATCCAGGTCGGGCGTATCAGCCATTTCGGCCTTCTGGAGATGTCGCGCCAGCGCCTCAGGACCGGCATGCTCGAAGGCTCGACCAAGCCTTGCCCGGTATGCCAGGGCACCGGCATGGTGCGCTCAGTCGAGTTGGTCGCGCTCGATATCTTGCGTTCCATCGAGGACCGGCTGATCACCGACGGCGTGGTGCCGCTCGTCGCCACCACCGCAGTCGATGTTGCGCTCTATATCCTCAATCAAAAGCGCGCCCATCTGAACGACATCCAGATGCGCTACCGCATCCCCATCACGGTCACGGCCGATGAGGACATGCATGTCTCGCAATTCGTGATCGAGCGCGCGGCCGAGGGCGAGATCGCCAATGGCGGGGGTACTGTGGTGCATATGGACTGGGCGCATCATAACGAGGCCCCTCCAGCCGCGCCTCCCGTACAGACGGCTGCTCCGCAGGCGGCCGAAGCGGACGGGGAGCAGAAGCCACACCGCTCGCGGCGCAGGCGGCGCAGAGGCCGGCGTCCGGAAGGTGGCGGCGAAGGCCAACGGCCAACCCACCCCCACTCGCATGCCCACGCAACCCCGCATGAGCATGAGGACGAGGAGGAGCGCGACGAGCGCGAGGAAAGCGTCGCAGAAAGTGGGGGCGAAGAGCCCAAAGCCGCCGAACCGAGAGACGAAAGCGGGCAGGTCCGCAAAGGTCCGCGCCGCAGAGGCCGGCGCGGTGGCCGTCGTGGCCGCTCGGGTCAGAGGCAGCAGCAGGCCGCTGGCGAGGAGGCGCAGGGCGACGTCCGGGCCGAGGCCCCTAAACATAAAGAGGCTCGCCCGTCCGGTGATGGCGAAGGCCGGCAAAACGGCGCCGGGCGACAGAAGCGCTCCGAAGAGGCTCCTCCGCAAGAGGTCCAGCAACCGCATCATGAGGCTGAACGCGTGTTCGCAACCGTCACCACGGCCAGCGAGAAATCGCCGGCCAGCAGCGAGCCCCGCGTCGAGGGGCCGGCCGAGCCTGAGGCCCCGCGCCGCAGAGGATGGTGGCAGCGCTAGACTTGGTTGGTTCAGGCGGTTTGGCTTCGCTTGACGTTGGTGTAGCGGCATCGTGATGCCGTGGCCGGGTGCGGTGTCAATTGCGTTTGCCCGTCATCGGGTCCCCTGTACACCCACGTCTACGGATGACCAAACAAGCCCCGCGTGCCAGTTGCCGATAGCATCAAGGCGTTGACCAGCACGCCTCTATCGGATGTCCGCTTTGGGTCATCAGCGGACATCAGAGCATAGATCAGGGATTTCCGCTTCACCCCTCAAAGCGGACATGTTGAGCGTCGGCATTCAGTCTGCAAAGTGCCAGAAGCAGACGTAAGTGCGACCGGAATTTCAGGCGACTGACCGCGCAATCCAACGAAGGGCAAATAGAACCAAGGCCTTTTGGAGGCGACCCCAGCGGAAATGTTGATTTCGGTTTTGTGCGTTTTGGTACACGGTGCCCCACGAAGCGCTGGCATTGCGAACTCATCCTCGACTTCTTCTGCTCGCGGCTCGGCACGAGCCAGCGGCCAATCAACGCGCTCGCGTCATCGGCTAAGGCAGGCGAACGAGGGAAGCCGATGTCGACCAGTATGAGCGCAAGACCGATAGCCAGCCGCCGAAAACGTGCGGCAATATGAGCGTTCGGCCCCGAATTGCAGAGGGCTTTCCCCATTGCCGGGCAGACGATTGCGCAAATCACGACCGCAAACCCTTGACTAAAGTGTCGACGAATGCTGCTGCGATTGAGCCTTCGCTATCGAGCTTTGGATTGAAGATAGTGATGTTAAGGCCGATCGCTCGGCCCGAAGCAATCGCGACTTGAAGGACCGTTGCCAGTTCCTCCCACGACAACCCACCCGGCATGCGGTAGTCAACAGCGGGCATGACGGCGTCATCGAGCACATCAGCATCGAGGTGCACCCAGATGCCGACGATCTCGGGTCGGCACAGGTCCTCGATGGCGCGATAGGTTACTTCGCCTGCGCCGCATTTTCGAACCTCGGCGAAATCGATAACCGTAATCGCGGTGTCTTCGATACGCTGGCTGCCGTGCGCCTCGGCAATCTCGGCGTCGCGGCGCCCGAATGCCACGACGTCCTCGTCCCGAACCAGCGGACGCCTACCCTCAGGGTCGGTTAGGATAGTAGGACCGCGGCCCGTAGCGAGAGCAAGTTCCATCGATGCCGCCTCACCGTTCGGCTCCGCCTCTGGCTGGTAGAAATCGGCATGGCCATCGAGAAACAGCAGCCCGTGACGCCCGCGCCGCCTAAGGGCGAGCAAACAGCCGAGCACGATCGAGCAATCGCCGCCGAGAACGACGGGGAACTCCCCCGCTTCAATCACTCGTTCGACAACGTCCGCGAGTGCCACGGAATAGTCGGCAATGCCCCTCGGGTTGAGAAGCATCGTTTCCGCGTCGCGGCGATGGTCATATTGCGGCGGCTCAACGCGCCCCGCGCGCTGCGCCTCCAATCTTTCGCCAAGACCCTCGGCCAGCAAAGCATCGGGGAGCGTTTCGACACCTTTCGGGAACAATCCGAGGGCGGACGGGGCTTCGATGATAGTGAAGTGCGGACGGGCTACTGCTGGTCCTCCTGTCTGCGCCGAAACAAATCTGAGCCAAGGGGCTCCATAAGGCTCTTTTTAAAGAATAACGACTGCGAATTAGGCGAGTTCCGTCGCTGAAGTACATAGTCGCCTTTCCTTGGCGGTCTGGCAGCGTTGTCAGATGCTGCAACTGACCATGGGAGGCGAGCTCGTGGAAGCTTTCGCGTGGGAGGTCAGTTCTTTGGCTTGCCTACCTCGATGTCCACGCCTTCCTTGGTGATCTGTCCGGAGACACCTGGGACGTCGATCTTGGCGACAGGCCTAGTCCTCTCGTAGTAAAGATATGCGAGCAGCCGAGGGCCACGAGCACAGCCGCCAGAAGTACACTAAGCAATCGATTATTGGTCCTGATACTCAAGGGTCGCTCTTTCCTACCCGGGCTCCCAACCATCGCCTGATGCCGCGCTATGGATCAGCAAGTTACCCGCCCCGCCGCAAATGCGTAGGGCTGGTTAGTATAAACTCCAACAAGTGGCGTCGGGTTTCCCGCTAACTGCCGCTCATCAGTCGCACGCCGGGATGTTTCATTCTGGATGGGCGTCGAGGATCGCGCCTCGATCGGCGACCAAGGTTCGAAGGCCTTGTGATCACCAGGGTCTCAAGATTGCGTTTTGCCGAGATAAAGGAGGCTGTTCCTGGCCGCGTCGGCAAGTCATCAACATCTCCAAGTGACGCCATAAACTCTGCGCAACCCCTTAAACTTTGCCGCGAGACGAAGTCTCTCAGCTATTTCAACGCTCCCGGAACCGGAGCCCATGAGGTTGGGTGCCACGGCAAAATTCGATCAGGTAGGTTGGGCTCGGTAGCAAGACCGATCACCCACGTGTGCACATCGTCCGACCAGGATACCGTCGCCTGAATATCGTCCTTTCGCACTCGAACGGGCGTGCCGTCCAAAGGCGCGGTTTCCATTGGCTCCCAAGTCTCAGTGTCGGGACACACAGGACTTTCCGTCGTCATTGTCCCAAAACGCCTAACTCCAGGGACAGTTCGATCGTAAGCGGTTGCCGTTGACTCCGCTTAAGGCCGTATAGCCGAGCATCACGCGGAGGCTGCTGGAGTCAGCGGCTCGAATGTCTGCTACGGGTCAGAAGCGGACGTAAGCGTCAACTTCGGTGGAGGTCCGCTTAGTGCCATTAGCGGACATTTCCCGTCACGCGTCTGGCGTCGTCGTCCACGGTGGTCACCCTGTGCGAAACGACCTGATTTTTGTAGCTTCGTGCCTATAACCGTCACGAAGACGTGACTTGGGTCACCGACGGGCGAACTAACTAAACGTACAATCGTATTCTGAAAGGATCTCCGCAGATCCCCCAACTGACAGGAGATGACAGAGAGCATGAGAACATACATCAGTTCTGCCCTCGCGGGCGTTTTGGTGGTTGGTCTAGCCACGGCGACGTTGGCTGCCACCAAGGGTGAGTTCGATAACATGTGCACGGAAGGTCTCGCCATGGGCAAAGACGTGCAAACGGATTGCTCGGTCGATGCGACGATCGCGGGCAAGACTTACTGCTTCGGCAACGAAGCGGCCAAGGCCGAGTTCATGAAGGACCCCGAGGGCAATCTCGCGAAGGCGCAGGCCTACTACTCGAAGAAGCATGCTGGGTAAGTCGGTCTAATTAGCAAAACGAAAAAAGGCCCTCGCCTCGTCGGTGGAGGGCCATTGGCTGTAGGAGCGCGGGGACAAAACAAGCCAAACCGCGCAAATCGCTCAGCGTGGGCAGCATGACCGGCAGCACTAAGGCGTCGCGAAGACGCTTGGTAAGCGGCCCGCAGCAATGTCCTGTAAGAACTGTGCCGCCTCAACCAGTTCTCGGTGCATACCGCACCTTTACAGGGCCCCCACGGGCCATGGCGTTTGTTGCCTTACACGCAACTCCTGCAATCGAAGCTCGTTCAAAGTACCGCTCGCCTGTGCTGGTAACTGCAATACGGTCGCGCGTTGGCCTTTGCATAAGTTCGTAAGCAGAACGATTTTTCCATCGGGGAACTCAAGGGCGTCGTGATGAACGTCGGACTGATCCTTGTTGACTTGTTTGAATTTCGCCACCCTGTGCCCGACGCCCCAGGCGAAGACAATGCGAAGTCCGCATCTCACTTGCTGTTCAAACGCGAGCTCCGTGCCGAAGCAATAGCGGACATTCCCGGCGAGGAAGGGGCGTCAGGCTCGCTCTAGGATCGCCGTTGTTGTAGTCTGCTGGCAACGAGGGAGCGGGGGACAAATCCATCGTCAGACTTCGAGGATGCTCGTCGCCGAGCGGCTTCATCCCGGTCGCGTACGCGACGACGGAGGGCCGCCCCGATGATGCGCTTGCGGTAGCAGGGGCACTTGAGGGCCTCGGCTTTACCACGGAGATTATGGAGTTTGCGCTCGATCTCGCGTCGATCCAGACCCTGCCTCCACGCCGCCCCTTACTTGTCTTCAATCTTGTCGATGCGATTAATTGCGACGGCCGGTTCGCACCTCTTGTGACGGCGCGGCTCGATACCCTTGGGATTGCCTATACGGGTTGTCGCACGAGCGCGTTATTCGAAACGCTCTCCAAGGTTGGGAGCAAGCTGAGGCTCGCCCATGCCGGTTTGCCAACCCCGGAATGGTCTACGGATGGGACGGGGCTCAACCGTGACGCCCGCGTGATCGTCAAAGCCACGTGGGAGCACGGCTCACTCGGCTTGGACGAAACCTCTGTGATGCGTTGCGCGGATGCCCCGCGGGTCATTGCCGCACGCACTATGCACCTTAAAACTGAGCATTTCGCCGAAGCCTATATCGAGGGACGTGAATTTCACCTTGCCTTGCTTGAGCGGATTTCGGGGGTGGAGGTGCTGCCGATCGCCGAGATCATGTTTGGGGGCTTAGAGGCCCACGCGCCCAAGATATTCGGATACGACGCCAAATGGACTCCTGAAAGCGCGGCCTATAGGGGCACACTGCGCCGCTTCGGTCTGGAACGGGACGAGCCCGAACTTGCCAAGACGCTCAAGAAGCTCGCACGGGCCTCCTGGAACCTGTTCGGCTTCAGCGGCTATGCGCGCGTCGATTTTCGCGTCGACTCGAACGGCGCGCCCTTCATCATCGACGTGAATCCAAACCCGTATCTTACACCGGATACGGAAGATGCTGCCGCCGCGGCAGAGGCTGGGCTTTCTTACCAGGACTTGATCGGCAGCATCGTCGAGAGCTCGCTTGGAATTTCGCAAGTTGTGCCCCCCGCCACGCTTCGCAAAATCGCGTAGCGGTCGTCCGCCAAGTGCCAGTAATGGGAGCACGTCCACTTTAAGACTGGCACTCTTCCTCTACGAGTGCTAAAGCCGATTTATCCCCAATCCCACCCGAGAGGGAACCCGATGAAATTTAAGCCACTCCATGACCGCGTCGTCATTCGCCGTCTTGAAGGCGAAGAGAAAACGAAGGCCGGCATCATCATTCCCGACACCGCCAAGGAAAAGCCGCAAGAGGGCGAAGTCGTTGCCGTTGGTCCTGGCGGGCGTGACGAAGCAGGCAAACTCATTCCCATCGATCTCAAGGCAGGCGATCGAGTGTTGTTTGGCAAATGGTCAGGCACAGAAGTGAAGATCGACGGCGAAGAACTCCTCATCATGAAGGAGTCCGACGTCATGGGCGTGCTCGAAGGCGCCAAGGCCAGCAAGAAGGCCGCATAGGCTTGCCGTAGCCTTCCAATAATTCAACTTAGGAGAATCAAAATGGCTGCCAAGGACGTCAAATTTTCCACTGACGCTCGCGACAAGATGCTGCATGGCGTCGACGTCCTCGCGAACGCTGTCAGGGTGACGCTCGGACCAAAGGGCCGCAATGTCGTCCTCGACAAGAGCTACGGCGCGCCCCGCATCACTAAGGACGGCGTCACTGTCGCCAAGGAGATCGAGCTCGAGGACAAGTTCGAGAACATGGGCGCGCAAATGCTGCGCGAAGTGGCATCGAAGACCAGCGACATCGCCGGTGATGGCACCACCACTGCGACAGTGCTGGCTCAGGCGATTGTGAAGGAAGGGATCAAGCTGGTTGCGGCCGGTATGAACCCGATGGATCTGAAGCGTGGCATCGATATGGCAGTAGACGAAGTCGTCAAGGACATTGCGCGGCAGGCCAAGAAGGTCAAGTCGTCGGAGGAGATCGCGCAAGTCGGCACGGTCGCCGCGAATGGCGAAAAAGAGATCGGCCAGATGATCGCCAAGGCCATGCAAAAAGTCGGCAATGAGGGCGTGATCACGGTGGAGGAGGCGAAGAGCCTGGAAAGCGAACTCGAAGTGGTTGAGGGCATGCAGTTCGACCGCGGCTATATCTCGCCCTACTTCATTACCAATGCCGAGAAGATGGTGGCCGAGCTGGAGAGCCCTTACATCCTCATCTACGAGAAGAAGCTCTCCGGGCTGCAGTCGATGCTACCGCTGCTTGAATTGGTGGTTCAGTCGGGCCGTCCGCTGCTCATGATCGCCGAGGACATCGAGGGCGAAGCGCTCGCCACCCTTGTGGTCAACAAGCTGCGCGGCGGTTTGAAGGTCGCGGCCGTCAAGGCCCCAGGCTTTGGCGATCGCCGCAAGGCCATGTTGCAGGATATCGCCGTGCTTACCGGTGGTGAGCTCATCTCCGAGGATCTGGGCATAAAGCTCGAGAACGTGACCATCGACATGCTTGGCCGCGCCAAACGCGTGACCGTCACCAAGGACGACACGACCATCGTCAATGGCGCCGGCAAGAAAGCCGATATCGAGGCCCGCATCGCCCAGATCAAGCAGCAGATCGAGGACACGACGTCCGACTACGACAAAGAGAAGCTGCAGGAGCGTCTGGCCAAGCTCGCCGGCGGTGTTGCTGTGATCAAGGTCGGGGGTTCAAGTGAAGTCGAGGTGAAAGAGCGAAAAGACCGCGTCGACGATGCGCTGAACGCAACGCGGGCGGCGGTCGAGGAGGGCATCGTGCCCGGAGGCGGTGTCGCTCTGCTTTGGGCGTCGAAATCGCTGAAGGTCAAAGGTCGCAACGAGGACCAGGAGGCCGGCATAAACATCGTCCGCCGGGCGCTCCAGGCGCCGATCCGCCAGATCGCCGAGAACGCCGGCGTCGAAGGCTCGATCGTTGTCGGCAAGGTGACCGACCATAAGTCGCCCTCCTTCGGTTATGACGCCCAAACCGGCGAATACGGTGACCTAATCGGGAAGGGCATCATCGACCCCGCCAAGGTCGTGAGGGTCGCCTTACAGGACGCGAGTTCGGTCGCTGGCCTGCTGGTAACAACGGAAGCCATGGTTGCCGACAGACCGAAGAAGGATTCTGGCTCTCCGGCCATGCCTGGCGGTGGCATGGGTGGGATGGGTGGGATGGACTACTAGGCCATGAGTCTTGAATGCACTGGCGTGCGGCTCATGATCGCTTAGGGTCACTAGCGGAAGTAGAGGCGCGTCTGCGACGCGTCCGGTCTTCCCCCAACAGCAGACATCACTCAGCGCGGTCGGTACGTCCGCTAGTGCCATAAGCGGACATCGTCCATGTCGATATGAAGTTGCTGGCGGAGAGTTTGGACCTGCACTCAGTAGTTGTCAGCTCGGCGTTTGGCCGCAAGATCGCTGTATCTGATAATCGCGTCCCTAATTTTCTCTAGCTGCTGAACAATCAAGGAGCGCTTGTGATTGTGCTCGTCATTGTAACTACCGGCTAAAGTCAGGGGCTTAATGAGCACGACATTGCGGAACATATTCCGCTCGCGTAATCCGAAGTTTTCCTGCAAGTGCTCCTGCACCTTCTCATACCAGGCCAACCGCCGTGCGTCCCAGTCGGCATACTGGCTATCGTCGGTTATCGACGCATCGAAGAGCTGCGTTCCTTCATCGAAATAGGTTGATAGACCATCCAGCGCCTTTTCCACGTTGACGATCCCCCTCAACTCCGACCTGCTGCAAGCGGCGTAGTCGAGAAGCCACCAAAGAATCAACGAGGCCGCAACCGCAACGCCGATCGCGAATGGCAGATATGCAAAGGGCCCGTCGGGATCGCCCTAAGAATGGATATGCTCCAGCGCACGCATCAATGTCCGCTAAGTGCCAAGAGGCGACAGCAGCGAACTATACAAATGGAAAGACCGCCTCGCGGCGGTCTCTCCGAACTCCAATCATGTATTCTGATCAGGTTGCTGCATCATGCTAAAGGCCGATGCCCTAGAAATCGACATCTTTTATGACGAGGGTCGTGTAGCGGCGACCTGGGCTATTGGAGGACTGGCGTTCTTGAAGGCCTAAGGCGTCGATTGAATGAGGGAACAGGAGCGATGCTGAGACGCGCGGGCCTTGGCCTCCTCGTCGGAGCGATCTTGATGGCTCCTTCGGTGGCTTCCGCCGCGCCCGCCCTCGTCTTCGAGCCCTATAACGGCACCGTCCTGTACGCCGAGGATCCCGATGCCCAATGGTTCCCGGCGTCGCTAACCAAGCTGATGACAGCCTACGTCACCTTCCAGGCGCTGAAAGCGGGCACCGTCTCGCCTGACACTAAGGTCGTCTGCTCGCAGAAGGCGAGGATGCAAGCGCCGTCCAAGCTCGACCTCCCCGTCGGCGGCGCGATCACCCTCGACGTCGCGCTGAAGGTGCTCATCGTGAAGTCGGCCAACGATGTCGCCGTGATGATCGCCGAGACGGTCGCCCGCAGCGATCAGGCATTCGTCGCGCGCATGAACGAGGCGGCGCAGCACCTCGGCATGACCCGCACCACCTTCACTAATGTCAATGGTCTTCCCGACGAACGCCAGGTCACCACGGCCCGCGATCTGGCCAAGCTCGCCCGCGCCATTATCGTCGAGTTTCCTGAGCACGCCGATCTCTTCTCGTCGATCCAAGTGAAAGTGGGCAAGAAGACCATGCGCACTCATAACAGCCTGCTTGTCAGCTTCCCGGGCGCCGACGGCATGAAGACCGGCTTCATTTGCGAATCCGGATTCAACGTGGTGGCGAGCGCGACCCGGGACGGCCGCAAGCTGGTCGCCGTCGTGCTGGGCGAGCAGTCAGTCGCATCGCGCAACCAACGCGCCACCGATCTCCTCGAGAAGGGCTTCAGGCGCTATTTTTGGAAATCGCTGTTCGGCACGAGCCTCGATAGGCTCGCGATCCAAGCCTCGTTGAGCGACAGCCCTACGCATCTGCGGGGCAGCGTGTGTGGCGTAGCCAGGGCCAAGTCGACGGTTAGGCGGTCGGTCAAGTCCAAGCACGGACTGGACGCCCGGGGTAGCGACGCCCCGGCGAGCGCCGTTAGCGCTAGCGAGGCGAATTGAGCGCCTTCGGCACAATGATTTGCCTCATCGTCCTGCTGACAATCCATTTCGTGGTAAGGTGGGGGTGTCGCCCAAAGCTTTTGAACTGATCCATAGCCAGATGATGAGTGAATAAAGTCTATGTCCGCTTTGGGTCAGAAGCAGACATCGGAGCGCGGATCTTGGATGTCCGTTTTGCCCCTAAGAGCGGACATACTCAGTGTCCGCACCAATGTCTGCTAGGTGCCATTAACGGACATACCAATACGCGACTTTGATGGCCACGACACTGGTGATCATGCGCGCAAATTCGAAGGTCGTGCGCTGACGAAATCAATAGCGACGGAGCCGCTCTCGGATACATGAATCGCGTTCGTGCCACAAAGCGCCCGGCATAGCGGAATAAACGAGGCATCCGTCGAGATAGGTGGCCAGCACCACGGTATCCTCAATAGTCTCAGATTCGACCGAGAGAATGTCGCGATCGAGGATGACGAGATCGGCGCGTTTTCCAATCTCGAGGCTACCGGTAGTGGCATCCTGCTTCATGGCGAAGGCGGCATTGATCGTGTAGGCGTCGATCGCCGTTCCTATAGAAATGCGCTCGTCAATGTTGAGCGGCCCATAGCCCATGCCGCGCTCGCTCCTGGTGACGGCATGCTGCATGGCGCGAAATGGGTTATAGGAGCTGACATCCCAGTCGCTACCGCCGACGATCATGGCTCCAGCAGCGCGGAGGCTGCCGGCGGGATAGAGATAGCGGTATCGATTAGGTCCCAGATAAGGCTCGGTCGGAGCTTCGAGTGAAGCATCTCGCTTGGCCCATTCGAGTTGCATGTCGGCGATCACGCCGAACTCCTTGAAGCGGGGGAAATCGGCTGGATCGACGAGTTGCAGATGGGCAATCTGGTGGCGGTTGTCGGTCGCACCATTCGCGTTGCGGGCGAAGGCGAAGGCATCGAGGCTCTCTCGCACCGCGCGATCGCCGATGGCGTGGACGTGAACGGCGATACCGGCTGCATCGAGCTTGGCAACCAGCCGGGCGAAGCGTAGCGGGTCGAAATAAAGCTCACCGACATTATTGGTTGGTTTGCCGTCGGCGTCGAGATAAGGCAAAAGGAGCGCGGCTGTCTGAGCCGGGTATTCCATAACCCCGTCGGCGAACACCTTGACCATACCGGCTCGCAGAAAATCTGGATCAACGTCACCCGCTTTGCTCGCCGCGACGAGCCGCGCCACTGATTGATCGCTGTTGTCACTGGGGTCGCCCACATAGATGGCAGTGCGCACGCGCATGCTGAGCTTGCCGGTGTCGTAAAGCCGCCGCCACACTAACGCCTCTGCCGGCGTCACATAGGCGTCCATCAGAGAGGTAAGGCCGAAGGCCGACATGTTTTTCAGCTCGGCCGCGGTCAACGCCACACGTTCCTCAACCGAGGGCTCTGGAATCCGGTCCAAGACCAAAGCCGTAGCGTTGTCGAAGAAAGCCCCGATCGGCGCGCCGGACGCATCGCGGGCGATTTTGCCACCAGGAGGATCAGGCGTATTAGCGCTAACTCGGGTAAGCTCTAGGCCGAGGCTATTGACCCACGCCGTATGCCCGTCATTGCCCTCGAGCACGAGCGGCCGCGCGAATTCGATGCTGTCGAGATCGCGTGCCGTCGACGAGAAGCCGTAATTGTCGAGCTGCACCGCCTCCAACCATTTGTCCGGGCCACCAGGTTCTTTGGCGAGGCACGCCTGGATTACCGGCGTGAGCGCATCAATCCTGGCCGGAACGCCGGCAAGGCTGCACTTGAGACGGTCGACCGCACCGAAAATCGGATGGATGTGCGTGTCGATCATTCCGGGCAAAACAAGCCTACCCTGAAGGTCCACCGTCTGGGTCGTGGCCCCGATTAGCGGCGCCATGTCTTCATCTTTACCTACAGCAACGATGGTGTTGCCGGTGAAGGCGATCGCCTGGGCGATGGACCGCGTCGGGTCGGCGGTGTAAATTTTGCCATTCTGGAGAACAACATCTGCCTTGCCCTCGGTGGCCTGAGCAGGATTAAGCACGGGGCGTGAAGCCAGCAAGGCCACGCATGCCACGACGGTAATTCTCAGCGCAGTCATGCCGCGTTCTTTTCAGAGGGTTCAAGAGCCCGGCTGCGCCGTTGGTGGTGGACCGGAACTGCTTTACGCATCCTTGCTACTCCGCGAGGACGACGCTGTTTTCCAGAAGGAACTGAACACCACCATAGGAGCAGTCTTTTCAATCGCTCTGTTTTTACAGGCAAGGTAAGTCAAATTGGATCCCACGACGTCCGCTTTGGGTCATTATCAGACCTTAGAGCGTGGCTCATAGATGTCCGCTTCACCCCAAAAGCGGACATGCTCAGCGTCGGCATCGATGTCTGCAAAGTGCCATAAGCAGACATTGAAGGGGCATAGCCTTGGCCTACAATTCCTCCTCGTAACTGAAGTGGTCAATCGATCGTGAAAGCGATAATATCGTTGCCACGCTTGAAAGGAAGGTTGGTGTTACCGCCGGCGGCGACAACGATATATTGCTTGCCGTCCACCGAGTACGACGCGGGGGGTGCGTTGACGCCCGCGGCGACAAAGAACGACCATAGGACCTTGCCAGTCGCGGAGTCGTATGCCCTGAACCAGCCGTCGCTTTCACCCGTGAAGAAGAGTCCACCGGCGGTCGCCAGCGCGCCACCCACCATCGGCAATGACGTTTTGACCTGCCATTTGATCTTGCCCGTGTTGTAGTCGACCGCCGTCACGTTGCCGGACATCTCCTCGCCTGGGATTGCCTTCCACGCGCCGCCCATCCATAGCTTGCCCCCGGGATAGGGCGTGCTTTCGACGTGATACGTCGTCGGCCGATGAATATTGAGCGTGTAGGCGAGCCCAAGCTCTGGGTTAACGGCCATAGGCGACGCTATCCCACCAAACATACCCGGTAACATACGCGTGCCCTCAGGTGTGGGCGGCGACCACATGTTTTCCTGCGCCACCGTGGCCTCGGAGAAGCGGATGAGGCTACAGTCCCTGCGGTCGTGAACGTAGACATGTCCGATCTTGCCGGCTCCGATCACGCCGGGGATTACTTTGCCGTCATTGTCTTTGACATCGACCAGGATCGGGGGGCTCGCTGGGTCGAGATCCCACACATCGTGTGGGATGTATTGGAAGTGGCAGACATATTTGCCGCTATCGAGATCAAGCGATACGAGCGACTCCGTGTAGAGATTGTCGCCAGGCCTAATTGAGCCGTCGAGGCCAGGTGAGGGATTGCCAACCATGAAGTAGATGCGCCTCGTCTCCAGATCGACAGCTGGGTTCTGCCAGACGGGGCCGCCCAGAGTTTTGTAAGGATCGCCGGTTCGGGCGAGCTGAGCTTTTTCGGCCGCGATGTCGCGATGCATGTCGCGGCCGGTGGCGTCGTGAGTCGCCCACACGCCGACCGAGTTCTCGGGGATGGTATCGAAATTCCAGATGAGCTTGCCGGTCTGGGCGTCGTAGGCGCGCACGAAGCCGCGAATCCCGAACTCACCGCCACTCGTGCCGATCAAAATTTTGCCGTCGACTGCTGTCGGCGCCATCGTCTCGGCGTAGCCGCGCGAGGAATCGGCGATCTCGGTCTGCCACAACAGGCTCCCAGTTTTGGCATCGAGTGCAACGAGCTTGGCGTCGACGGTGGCCATATAGATCTTGTCGTCATACACGGCCGAGCCGCGATTAATGGGGCCACAGCATGAGGTCGTGACCGGCGCCATCGCGTGCTTGTAGTGCCAGTATTCTTCGCCGGTCTTGGCATTGAGTGCATAGACGTGGTTGAAAGCTGTGGTCACATATATGACGCCGCCGGCAATGATCGGCGATGTTGCCAGCACTTCCTTGACGTCGGTTTGGAAAATCCAGGCGGCGCGAAGCTTGCCTACATTCGACGTATTGATCTGCTCGCCCGGGAAATATCGTGTTTGCTCGTAGTTGCCGTTGGTATGAAGAAAGTTGGTCTCGTCGCGAGTTGCCGCGTTAAGCTGATCCTGCGTCACAGACATCGCGGGAGCCGCCTTCGTCTGAGACCACGCCACATTCGACCCGGCTAGGCTCAATATGAGCGCCCCGGTAAGAGGGCCGGCGAGTTTCCAGGCAGACATCCAAAGTGCGAACCGCATTAGCCGTTGACGCGACAACAGTGTTTAGGAGGATCAACTTAGCCGCTTAGCGACGAAATCACCATTGGGGCTACATCATGCGTGTTGCCTAGCGTTCGTTAGGTCTGTTTTGGGTCAGCAGAACGTGTGCGGGGTTTCCGCTTTACCCCCTAAGAGCCGGACATGCTCAGCATCGGCGGCAATGTCCGCAAAGTGCCATTAGCGGACATCACTGCACCTTCTTAACGAGCCGTCGGCTTCCTGTTTGACGCCGGGCGTGCGATCCCGGATCGCATATCGATTGATCGGGTTGTCAACGAGGTTGTGAGCAGGGTCATACATCGTTAACGACCAAAATTCATTCGCTGGCGGAAGTGCGCCTTTCTCAAAGCGCATAGTGTAGCGATTGGCACCGTCCAACTTCTGACCGTCGACATCAGCGAAGGCAACGATATAAACCGCCTCAGTAGCGTCGTTACAAATAATGCCACCGATAGAGCAGATCGCTCGGCCACGGAAATCATCGTCCACTGCCCCTGTCGCCCCCAAGGTCGGAGGGAGGCGGGAAAAGCCACCCGTTGACGATCCTGTTGCTGACGCCCGCCACCAAGCCTGCACGCCGACCGAATAAGCGTACTGCTGGCGCCAGTCGTCCGCGACAGGCGCTGGCTGTGCGACGTTGGCGCACTTGAACAGAGCACCTGCGTGAATACCAAACCGACGGTCCCGAGAACTGTTCTCCTCATCATGGCTGGTCTCCCAGATGATCGTTATTACGGGAGCAGACCCGCCATTAAGTCTAACAAGGCGAGCGAAGGTCGAAGCTGACGCTTTCCGTCGAACACAGCCTGTTCCCCGTGCGCGGTCTTAGCCTGAGGGCGCGAGGCCTCCTTTGCGGCCGTGGGCGTTTCTGCCAGTTTCCGGCATTGCCGTCAGCAAAACCAACCAGCCCACTACCGCCACTGTTGAGAGTGCCAAGAAGGTCGCACTGTATCCAGCGCTTATCACAAGGAAACCCGCCGCCGCATTGCTCAGCGATCCCGCTATACCTTGCACCGTTCCAAGCACACCACGGGCTACATTGTACCGGCCGGTTCCCAGCATCACGTCAGCGAGCACTAGAGGTATAAGCGCATCCAAAGTTCCGGCGGCTACTCCGTCCAGGACCTGCAGGCTCACCAGCCAAACTTCGTTATCGGAGACCGTGAACAAGGCACCCCGGATCGGCAGCGCCCCAAATCCAATCAGCAAAAGGGACTTTCGTCCCCAGCTATTCGCTTTCCTTCCGACCATCAAAGCCGTGGGAATTGTGACGAGTTGGGCGGTGATGATGCAGGCCGAGATGAATGCGGTCTCCACGCCTGGATGAGCAAGCGCTAGTTTCTGTCCAAGCAGGGGCAGCATGGGTGCATTGGCGAAATGGAATAATGCATTTGCTGCCGTTAGTACTAGCAGTGGGCGGCGTTCGAAAAGCACGCGCCATCTCACAGGCTGCTCGTGTTCTGTCGTGCTTTGCCTGCGTTCGAGTCCTCGTGCGCGATCGTGGTCGATAGCGTGGGCGGGGATCGAGAGCACGGCCAGGCTCGTCAGAACTGCAAAAAACGGCACAAGGTAGAAAACGGCACGCTGTGAGAAAGCCCAGCCAACCAACCCAGCTAGAACGGCTATGAAAATGTTTCCAGCCCGGTCGAAGGCTGCGTTTCGACCCAGTCGAGCAGGCAGAGCCTGTTGCGGAGTCATTCCTAGCGTGATGGCGGCTACCGTCGGCGCGAAAATTGCTCCGGCGACCGCCATCAGAATGTCAGCGGTGAGAACGACTGGAAAGGTGGGCGCCCACACGATGGCCAGTGCGCTTGCCGCTAGAGCGCAAGTGCCTACGATAATGAGACCGCGCTTATAATTTGTAGCATCGATCAGCGCACCGATGGGGGTATGGAGGGTAATACCGATCAGGCCGCTGACCGTAAGCACCGCCCCAATCGTCGCCTGATTCCAATGGGCCTGCGTCAGCAGGAAAACCCCGACATACGCACCCAAACCACCGCGGACATCAGCCAGAAAGAAGTTTAGCCAATCGAGCGGCGCGCGATAGAACATGAGGCTTAAACGCACAAAGCGATCGTTAGATTTCTTGTTGCGCGCAGCTCGTTCGCATTGGACGGTCTCTGGCTCCTCCCGAACTGATGCCCGGGCCTAACTCAATGAGGCTTGCCATCACTTCTCCAAAGCCGAACTCCCACCGAGCTGCGGATTGAGAACGTATTTGACGCCGCGTGGCGCGTGATCGGCTCGGGTGTTAACTGCGGCGTTAACTGGAGGGAGAAGGAGCAAGTGGTGCGTGGCTCTTAAATCGCTGAGGCGCATTACAAATCAGCAAGCTTGGGATTCAACGTCGCCCTGACAATTTGTCGCCGCATTCAAACGCCAATCAGGCGGACGTTGGCAAAGACGTCGCTTCGGGCTGTTGGGAGCCCTCGCCTTGCGCCTCAACGTGGCGCCGGCAGCTTTGCCCGGCCTTCGCTAAGATATACGATCAGCCGATCCATGCCTCTTCTGGCTCAACCGCGAATCAACTCCGTGCCACGGCGGCTCCGCGCGGGTCTCGTCGGCGGGCTTGCGGCCGCGCTGGTCACCTCGACCTCCGCCGACGCCGCTGGGCTTATTCGCGATGCCGAGACCGAATCGCTGGTCAGGCTCTACGCCAAGCCGATCTTCAATGCCGCCGGGCTCGGCTCGCAAGGCATCCGCATCCATATCGTCAACGATAAGAACTTCAACGCGTTCGTGGTCGACGGTCACAACATGTTCATGCATGCCGGCACGCTGATGACAGCAAAGACACCCAATGAGGTGATCGGCGTCATCGCGCATGAAAGCGGGCATATTACGGGCGGGCACCTCGCCCGACTGCGCACGCAGGTGTCGCGCGCGCAATCAGCGGCACTGATGCTGCAACTACTCGGGCTTGCCGCCATGGTGGGCGGCGCGTTCGCGGGGTCTCCAGGCATCGGTCAGGCCGGCATGGGCGTGGCTTATGGCGGCCAGGACGCCGCGCTGCGCAGCCTGCTCGCCTACCGGCAGGACGAGGAGTCCTCCGCCGACCAGGCCGCCATGACCTTTCTCAACGCCACCAAGCAATCCGGCAAGGGAATGCTGGAGAGCTTCCAGGTGCTGGGTGCCAAGCTGATCGGCGTTCAGGGCATCAATCCCTACTTGCAAAGCCATCCTTTGCCGGCGCAGCGCATCGTGCAACTCCGCGAGCTTGTCACCTCGAGCCCCTATTACGAGAACGTCGATCCGCCCGAGCTGCAATTCCGGCACGATTTGATGAAGGCCAAACTCTACGGCTTCCTCGACGAGCCGAAGACCGTGTTCTTCCGCTACCCCGAGACCGATCAGAGCTTGCCGGCGATGTATGCGAGAGCGATCGCGACCTATCGCCAGTCCGGCATGAAGGTGGCAGAGCCGCAGATCGATGCGCTGATCGCCGCCAAGCCCGACTGGCCGTATTTCTACGAGATCAAAGGTCAGTTCCTGTTCGAAAGCGGCAAGCCGGCCGCCGCGATCCCCCCGCTCCGCGAGGCGGTGAGACTCAGTCCCGACGAGCCACTGATCCGCATCATGCTGGGTCAGGCAATGCTCGGCGCCAACGATCCAAAGCTCGTGGACGAGGCGATCACCAATCTGCGCACGGCTCTTGCCCGGGAGGACAGCTCGGCCATGGGATACCGCCAGCTGGCCGCGGCCTATGCCCGCAAGGCCGAGGCAGTGAAGGCGGCAGGCGCCAAGAAGCAATATATGGCGCAGGCCGAGCTTGCATCCGCCGAAGCCTATTTCTATGAAGGGCAGCTGCGGCTTGCCAAGATGCAGGCCAAGCGCGCCAAAGCTGGGTTGATCGACGGTACCCCGAACTGGATCAAAGCCGACGACATCCTAGCCTTCGAAATCCCCCGACCCGACTGATCGTAGCCCCCGGAGATCTCAGCATGACCCCCAAGACTGGCCTTGCCACAGCGCTAGTGGCCGCCGTCGTTGCCGCGCTTGTGACCGCCGCGACGCTCCTCGTCATATGGCGCACGGCCCCGGGAGTGATCGATGCTCCCTCCGCGGCGCTCGACGAAAAGAAGATCACCGACATCGTGCATTCCTATCTCACCAAGAATCCAGAGATCCTGGTCGAGATGACGAATGAGCTCGACAAGCGCCAAGCGGAAGAGCAGGCGGCAAATCAGCAGAAGGTCATCAGCGAGAATGCCGACGCCCTGTTCCGCTCGCCGCATGCTTATGTCGCCGGCAACCCCAATGGCGATGTCACCGTGGTCGAGTTCTTCGACTACAATTGCGGGTTCTGCAAGCGCGCGCTGCCCGAGGTCGTCAAGCTCATCGAGAACGACGGCAAGGTGCGCGTCGTGCTGAAAGAGCTGCCGATCTTCGGCGAGGAGTCGGAAGCCGCGGCGAAGGCCGCGCTGGCCGCTGGCAAACAGGGCAAGTATTTCGAGATGCACCAGAAGTTGTTTACCGAGCCCGGCAAGGCCGACAAGGACAAGGCGCTCAAGGCGGCGGGTGAGCTTGGCCTCGACATTCCGCAACTGGAAAAGGACATGGAAGACCCCTCGGTCAAGCAGGCGCTCGACGAGGCCAAGGATCTTGCCCAGAAGCTCGGCCTGCAAGGCACGCCGCTCTATCTGGTCGGCGACCAGGTGATCCCGGGCGCGCCCGACGACCTCTACGATCAGTTCGTCAAGGACGTCGCGCAAATTCGCGAGAAGGGTTGCAAGGCCACGTGCTAGCGACGGGTAAGACCCACCTTCCCGTCCCCGCGGCTCGCTTTGCCGAACGGCAGAAAAGCTGATAAAGGGGCCCGTTTCCCCTGCCGGAACCAGCGCGCGGGCTCCTCGCGCACGTCCGGCGCACTAGGCATCCTCTAGCCGCCATGGCCAAACCGATCTACGTCTTGAACGGCCCCAATCTCAACCTGCTTGGGTCCCGCGAGCCGGAGGTCTATGGCCGCGAGACGCTCGACGACATTCGCGCAAGATGCGAGCGGAAGGCCGCAGCGCTTGGATTTCCGCTGGAGTTCCGCCAGAGTAACTACGAGGGGGAGTTAGTGGCTTGGATCCAGGAGGCGAGGACGGACGCTGCCGGGCTGATCGTCAACGCCGGCGCGTTCACCCATACCTCGATCGCGTTGCTGGACGCGCTGTTGGCCTGCCCCACCCCATCGGTCGAGGTGCATCTGTCGAATATTTTCACCCGCGAGCCGTTCCGCCATCATTCGTATATTTCCAAGGCCGTGAAGGGTGTGATCTGCGGCTTCGGTTCGATAGGTTATGAGCTTGCGATCGAGGCGCTTGCCGCTTCCATCGCGGCCGGGAAGTCCAAGTGATGGCGGAAGGCGAGAGGACGCCGCTCATGACGCAGCAAGGAGGCAGTTTCGACAAGGACCTGATCCGCGAGCTCGCGGCGCTCCTCGACGAGACCGGCCTGACCGAGATCGAGATCGAGCATGAGGGGCGTCGCGTGAGGGTCGCGCGCGGTGGCGGCAAGACCGTCTATGCCGCCGACGTCACCGAGCGGGCGTCGCGCGAGACCCCGCGCGCTCCCGTGCGGACGGACGAGTTCATCGTCCATCCCGGCACCGTGACCTCGCCGATGGTCGGCACCGCCTACCGCTCGCCGGAGCCCGGCGCCCCGCCTTTCGTCGAGATCGGCTCCAAGGTCGCGGCCGGCCAGACGCTCCTCATCATCGAAGCCATGAAGACCATGAACCAGATCCCCTCCCCCCGCGCCGGCACCGTCATCGCCATCCTCATCGAGGACGGCCAGCCGGTCGAATATGGCGAGCCGCTGGCGGTGATCGAGCAACGCTAGCCGGGGCGCGATGTTTGACAAGATTCTCATCGCCAACCGGGGAGAGATCGCGCTTCGCGTCGAACGTGCCTGCAAGGAGCTCGGCATCGCGACCGTCGCCGTGCACTCCACGGCAGACGCCGACGCCATGCATGTCCGCCTCGCCGACGAGAGCGTCTGCATCGGCGGCCCACCCTCCAAGGACAGCTACCTCAATATCCCGGCGATCGTGGCGGCTTGCGAGATCACCGGCGCCGACGCGGTGCATCCCGGTTATGGCTTCCTCGCCGAGAATGCCCGCTTCGCCGAGATCCTCGAAGAGCACGACATCACCTTTATCGGGCCGACCGCCGAGCATGTCAGGCTGATGGGGGACAAGATCAGGGCCAAAGAAGCCGTGATCGAATTGGGCATCCCGGTGGTCCCGGGATCAGGGACGATCACCGATTTCGATGAGGCCAGGGCCATTGCGCGCGATATCGGCTATCCGGTGCTGGTCAAGGCGGCGGCCGGCGGCGGCGGCCGCGGCATGAAGCTCGCGCTGTTTGAGAACGAGCTCGAGCCCGCGCTCGTCACCGCACGCAACGAGGCGCGCGCAGCGTTCGGCGACGACACCGTCTATCTCGAAAAATATCTCGCCCATCCCCGCCATATCGAGATCCAGGTGCTGGCTGACGGCCAGGGCAACGCCATCCATCTCGGCGAGCGCGACTGCTCGCTCCAGCGCCGCCACCAGAAGCTCTGGGAGGAAGCCCCCTCGCCCGCGCTCAACGAGAACGAGCGGGTGCGCATCGGCGAGACCGTGGCCAAGGCGATGCGTGATCTCAACTATCGAGGCGTCGGCACGGTCGAGTTCCTCTACGAGGCCGGCGAATTTTATTTCATCGAGATGAATACCCGCCTCCAGGTCGAGCACACCATAACCGAGATGATCACCGGGCTCGACCTCGTCATCGAGCAAATCAGGATCGCGGCCGGCGCGCCGCTGACGCTTCGCCAGGAGGACATCCGCTTCAACGGGCACGCCATCGAATGCCGCATCAACGCGGAGAACCCGCATACTTTTCGCCCCTCGCCCGGGACCATTACCCATTTCCACCCGCCGGGAGGGCTCGGCGTCAGGGTCGATAGCGGCGCTTACGCCGGCTACACCATTCCCCCGTATTATGACAGTCTGATCGGCAAGCTCATCGTGCATGCCCGCACCCGCAACGAATGTCTGATGCGGCTCAAGCGGGCGCTGGGAGAGTTCGTCGTGGACGGCATCGAGACGACCATTCCACTCTTCACCTCGCTCATCTCGGAGCCTGATATCGTCGACGGCAATTACGATATTCATTGGCTCGAAAATCATCTCGCCAAGGCCAACACGCGCGGGTAATCGCATGACCTCCATCGACGATGTCATGATCGAGATCACGCCGCAGGTGCTGCTGAAGGCCTATGCCTGCGGCATTTTTCCCATGGCCGAGAGCGCCGAGGATAACGCGCTTT
Source organism: uncultured Alphaproteobacteria bacterium (assembly GCA_963710245.1). Lineage (GTDB taxonomy): Bacteria > Pseudomonadota > Alphaproteobacteria > Rhizobiales > Methyloligellaceae > Methyloceanibacter. The sequence continues at coordinate 89,519 of CAVPZK010000017.1, read as the reverse complement.
ATTGGATCGAGCCTGAACGGCGGGGCATCCTGCCGCTCGATCGCGTGCATGTGCCGAGGCGGCTGGCCCGGACCATCAGGAACGGCGGCTTCGAGGTGAAGGTCGACAAGAATTTCGAGGCGGTGATCGAAGGCTGCGCCGCGCCCCGCTCAGGCCGGCGTAGCACCTGGATCAACGGGCGCATCAGAGGCCTCTATCGCGAACTGTTCGCGCTCGGTCATTGCCATACGATCGAGGTCTGGCAGGAGGGCGCGCTCGTCGGCGGGCTGTACGGCGTGCATCTCGGCCGCGCGTTTTTCGGCGAGAGCATGTTCTCAAGAGCGAGGGACGCGAGCAAGATCGCCCTCGTCTATCTGATCGCGCGGCTCAAATATGGCGGCTTCACCCTGCTCGATACGCAGTTCGTCACCGGGCACCTCGCCCGGTTCGGCGCGATCGAGGTAAGCCGCGAGGAGTTTCAGCGATTGCTGGAGGCCGCGTTGGGCGGCGGCTTGGCCCAAGGCAACGGCTCGTCAGGCGGGGCGGCCGCCTCTTCCGGCGGCGCGGGCGGCGGCGCCGGAGCGGGCTCGGCTGCTGGGGCCGGAGCCGGCGCACCCGCGGCGGGCGGGGCCTTCGCGCTGTTGCCCGAGGGCGTTACGCCCCCCGGCGTTTTGCAGCTCGTGAGCCAAACGTCGAACACCGGATGCTCGACGGCGTGAAGGCCAGGGCTCTCGGCGAACATCCAGCCGGTGAAGATACGCTGCACCTCGCCCGTCAGCTTCACCTCGTCCACCTCGACGAAGGATGCGGTGTCCGGCGCCTCGGTCGGGGGACGCGTATCGCAGACACGCGGCGTCACTTTCAGCGCGCCGAACGCTACGGTCTTATTGATCGGAATTTCGAGATGGGAGATGCGGCCCGTTACCTTGTCGAGCGCGGCGAACACCGCGATTGGGTTCTTGACGACTTCCGCATATGCGAGATCGACCGCGAGCCCAGAAGCCAGCGTGAAGGCCACGATAAATAGGGAAATCGCGCCGGCCAGGCAGCCGCGTAGCGTCTTTCGTTGCATCATGCCGCACACCTTGTGAACGGGCCTCCCGACTTTCGCTCCGGTGCGCTCCCTGACCATCAAACGCCTCGTCCATGAATTGGGCATTGGTGTGGCGGCTCTCGTCAAGCGCCGCGTTCGGCGAAGAAACGAAGCCTGATATGGTCCGCGGTCCACGTGCCTTTGCTGTCGCACAGCGAGGGCCGCAGCAGCTCGGCGACCTCGCCGACCACTTGCGTCCGCTCGGGCTCCGGAAACTGATCGAAGAAGGACCTGCCGAAGGTTCTGAGCCAGCCTTCCATGCCGGTCTTGAGCAATGTCGGCCTCGGCACAAGCTCGATCTCGCGCACCGTGAATCCGCCTTCGGTGAGCAGCCGGCCATATTCCTCCACCGTGGGAAAGAACCAGGGCGCCACCAGTGCCGGATCGCCGTTGCGCAACGCTCCGACCGCGCGCATCGCCGTGGCGATGGCCGCGACATTGCCGTGGCCGCCAAGCTCGCCGACGAAGCGGCCCCGCGCGCGGAGCGCGCGATGCACGCCGCCGATCACCAAATGCGGCTTCCGCATCCAATGCAGCGCCGCATTGGAGAACACCGCGTCGAACTCGGAGACGAAGTCGAGCGCATGGCCGTCGACTTTGCGTACATTGAAGCCCTTCATCCTAGCGACCGCCAGCAGCTCATCGCTGAGATCGACGCCGAGCACATCGGCTCCCGAAGCCTTGATCTCGGCGGTGAGCGCGCCGTCGCCACAGCCAAGATCGAGAATCCGTTCGCCAGGCTTGGCGCCGAGCATGCCGAATATGGGTCCGGCCAGCTCCTGCACGAAACGGCCGTTCCGCGCGTAGTCGGAGGCGGACCAGCGCTGCACGGCTTTCGGCGGTGCGGTATCGATAAGCGTGTCCCGGCTCATTTCGGCTGCCACGGCTCGTAGTCAAGAGGCGGCTTCGTGGCGCCCGCGCGCAGCGTCGAGCCCGGCGGACGATAGGCCTCGTAAGTGCCGGTGAGATTGGGGCGATGCGCCTTCTCCCAGGGGCGAGGCTGATAGTCCTCGAGCGTCGGCGGCACGTCGACGGTGTGATGCAGCCAGGCATGCCATGCGGGCGGAATTTGCGACGGCTCGGCGAGGCTCTTATAGATCACCCAACGGCGCTTGCCGTCGCGCTCCTGATAATAGACGTTGCCGAGCCCGTCCTCGCCCACGCGCTCGCCCTTACGCCAGGTATAGAGGCGCGTGCCGATGGTATTGCCCGTCCACCAGGCAAACAGCTCGGTGAAAATGCCCATTGTTTCGCGTGTTCGGCGCTTATTGCTTTGCGGCGGGACTATGGGCCGAAGGTGGCCCCCTGTCCAGGGCGGGCCTAGTTCGGCGCGACGCGGGTCTTTCTGCCGATATCGAAAGTCGGCGCAAGGTCTTCGTCGGGCGAAGGCGGAAGCGGCAGGCCGGGCTCCTCAGGGACATAAACCGGCCGCTGCACGCTGAGCGAAAGACGCTCCTCGAGCCCCGCGACGACATAATGCTCGCCCTTGAACTCGAAGGGCCGGTCGTCGTTTATCAGCCAGTCGAGCCGGCGGTACAGCGTGCTCGCCGAGATTGGCAGCACGAGCACCTGATGTGCCCCTGCCCTGAGCGACTCCTCGACCAGCGCGGGCTTGGCGCGCGCGCTCATGATCATGGCGGGCACCAGCGAGAGCGGGCCGGCGAGCGCATGACGCATGGCCCTGACCAGCCCAGCCCCGGTCAAAGGCTGCATCGACGATGCGGCAATCACGAGGTCCGGGACGCCCTTGGTCATCGCCGCGAAGGCTTCGATCGGGCTTTCATAAGTCTCGATACGCCCGATGCCGATGGCGGCCAGCATGCCCCGCATCAACGCCAGCATGGGCTTGCGATTGTCGATGACGGCGACGACGAGCGTGTCGAGGTCACGGCCATAAGCGCGATGGTACAGCATGGAACTACGAACCCTGAGGCCGCTGGCTGACCCGACGTCCACTGTCGGAAGGAGCGTAGTGAACGGCTCGTAAATAGACCGTCAAAAGCCCTGGGAAGACGATCTCCCGGCCCTCCAGCTCGCCTTTCCTCCACCGCCTTTCCACATATCATCCACTGACTTCCCCACCGCCACTTCTCGTGGTCTCCCACAGGGTTTAGTGGTAAGTTAGGGTTTGCGTGCATACATGTTGATGGTTGGGGCGAATCGCCTCAGCTTCGTCCGTTGCGCGTGAGGGACGCGCGCGGGGACACATTCCTAGGGGGTGGGAGCAACATGCGGATTGAACGGAAATTCACCGAGGCGGGCAAGTCGCCCTATGACGCCATCCCTTTCCGGGAAAGCGCGAGCGAGATCCGTAACCCGGACGGCTCGGTGGTGTTTTCGCTCGAGCAATTCCAGGTTCCGGCCCATTGGAGCGGCGTCGCCGCCGATATCCTGGCCCAGAAATATTTCCGCAAAGCGGGCGTGCCGCTAAAGGCCAAGCGGGTCGAGGAGAATACCCTCCCCTCCTGGCTGTGGCGGTCCATCCCTGACGAGGAGGCACTCGCCGCGCTGCCCGAGAACGAGCGGTTCGGCAGCGAGACCGACGCGCGCGAGGTGTTCGACCGGCTTGCCGGCACCTGGACCTATTGGGGCTGGAAGGGCGGCTATTTCTCGTCCGAGGAGGACGCGCGCGCCTTCTATGACGAGCTCCGCTACATGCTCGCCATGCAGATGGGCGCCCCCAACAGCCCGCAATGGTTCAATACCGGGCTGCATTGGGCCTATGGCATCGATGGGCCGAGCCAGGGTCATTATTATGTGGACTTCGCCACCGGCGAGGTGAAGGCCTCGACCTCGGCCTATGAGCATCCCCAGCCGCATGCCTGCTTCATCCAGTCCATCAACGACGACCTCGTCAACGAGGGCGGGATCATGGACCTCTGGGTGCGCGAGGCGCGTCTCTTTAAGTACGGCTCGGGGACCGGCACCAATTTCTCAAGGCTGAGGGGCGAAAACGAGCCCTTGTCGGGCGGCGGCAAGTCCTCCGGCCTGATGAGTTTCCTCAAGATCGGCGACCGTGCGGCCGGCGCCATCAAATCGGGCGGCACCACGCGCCGCGCCGCCAAGATGGTGGTGGTCGATATCGACCACCCCGATGTCGAGGACTACATCAATTGGAAGGTCAACGAGGAGCAGAAGGTGGCGGCCCTCGTCACCGGCTCGAAGATCCTCGCCGAGCGGCTCAACGCCATCCTCAAGGCCTGCGTCAATTGCGAAGGCAATGGGGACGATTGCTTCGATCCCAAGTGCAATCCGGCGCTGAAGCGCGAGGTGAAAGCTGCGCGCAAGGCCAAGGTGCCCGACAATGCGATCCGCCGGGTGATCCAGTTCGCCCGCCAGGGCTACACCTCGATCAAATTCCCGGTCTACGACACGGACTGGGATTCCGAGGCCTACCGGACGGTATCGGGGCAGAATTCCAATAACTCGGTGCGCGTCACCGACGATTTCCTCCGCGCGGTCGAGAAGGATGCCGACTGGAACCTCACCTACCGCAGGAACGGCAAGGTGGCGAAGACGGTGAAGGCGCGCGGGCTGTGGGAGCAGATCGGCTACGCCGCCTGGGCCTGCGCCGATCCGGGCATCCAATTCCACACCACCATCAACGACTGGCACACCTGCCCGGCGGCCGGCGAGATCAAGGCGTCGAACCCTTGCTCCGAATACATGTTCCTCGACGACACCGCCTGCAATCTCGCCTCGGTCAATCTGATGGCGTTTCGCACGGCGGATGGCAGCTTCGACATCGAGGGCTATGAGCACGCGATCAGGCTCTGGACCGTCGTGCTCGAGATCGCCGTCACCATGGCGCAGTTCCCCTCGCACCGGATTGCACAGCTCTCTTACGAGTACCGGACGCTGGGCCTGGGCTACGCCAATATCGGTGGGCTGCTGATGGCCTCCGGCATTCCGTACGATTCAGCGGCGGGCCGGGCGCTCTGCGGCGCGCTCACCGCCATCATGACCGGCGTGTCCTATGCGACAAGCGCCGAGATGGCGCGGGAGCTTCGCCCCTTCCCCGGCTATGCGGCGAACCGCGAAGCCATGCTCAGGGTCATCCGCAATCACGCGCGCGCGGCCCGTGGCGAGAAAGACGGCTATGAGGGTCTCGCCACGGCGCCCGTGCCTCTCGATCATGCCTCCTGCCCCGATCCCAGGCTGCTCGCGCACGCCGTCCATGCCTTCGAGCGGGCGCTAGAGCTTGGCAAAGCGCATGGCTACCGCAATGCGCAGGCGACGGTGATTGCGCCGACCGGCACGATCGGCCTCGTGATGGATTGCGATACGACGGGCATCGAGCCCGATTTCGCGCTGGTGAAGTTCAAGAAGCTCGCCGGCGGCGGCTATTTCAAGATCATCAACCGCATGGTGCCAGAGGCGCTGCGTGGGCTCGGCTACCCCGAGGAGGCCATCAAACGCATCATCGAATTTGCCGTGGGCCACGGCACGCTCTCCGGCGCTCCTGGCGTCAATCACGAGACGCTGGCCGCCAAGGGCTTTACGCCTGAGAAGATCGCCGCGGTCGAGAAGGCGGTGGCGTCGGCCTTCGACATCAAATTCGTCTTCAACAAATGGACGCTGGGCGAGGACTTTCTCACCGGCACGCTCGGCCTCTCGCCGGAGCGCATCGATCAGCCCGATTTCGACCTCCTGGCCGAGATCGGCTTCGGCAAGCGGGAGATCGAGGCGGCCAACGAATTCGCCTGCGGGGCAATGACGCTCGAAGGCGCGCCGGGGCTGAATCCCGACCATCTGCCGGTGTTCGACTGCGCCTCGCCGTGCGGGCGCAAGGGCAAGCGCTTCCTCTCGGTCGAAAGCCATATCCGCATGATGGCGGCGGCGCAGCCCTTCATCTCGGGCGCCATCTCCAAGACCATCAACATGCCGAACGACGCGAGCGTGGAGGACTGCAAGGAGGCCTATCAGCTTTCCTGGCGGCTCGCGCTCAAAGCCAACGCGCTCTATCGCGACGGCTCGAAGCTGTCGCAGCCGCTCAACGCACAGCTCCTCGCCGACGAGGAGGAAGAGCAAGACGAAGTGCTCGCCGCCATCGCTTCCGATCAGCCGCAAGTGCAGCGCGCAGCCGTCGTCGCCGAGCGCATCGTCGAGCGCGTGGTCGAGCGCATGCGGGCGCGCGCCGAACGAGAACGCTTGCCTGATCGGCGAAAGGGATATACGCAAAAAGCGGTAGTTGGAGGTCATAAGGTCTATTTAAGGACTGGAGAGTATGCAGACGGACGTCTGGGTGAGATTTTTATCGACATGCACAAGGAGGGCGCGGCCTTCCGCTCGCTCATGAACAACTTCGCGATCGCGGTGTCAGTCGGTTTGCAGTATGGCGTTCCACTGGAAGAGTTCGTCGATGCCTTCACCTTCACGCGCTTCGAGCCGGCAGGCCCGGTGCGCGGGAACGAAGCCATCAAGAACGCTACCTCGATCCTTGACTACCTGTTCAGGGAGCTTGCAGTTTCTTATCTTGGGCGCTACGAGCTTGCTCATGTTGATCCAAGTGAGATCGGCAGTACTACACTCGGCTCTGGTGACGCGGGCGACAGCAAGCGTTCCACCGAAGCTCTCGTCTCGCCAGGCTTCACACGTGGTCGCCTCGGCGAGCGAAAGTTTGTTGGGTCGAGCAAAGCGCAGAGCACTGGTGCTCATGCGCGTGCGTTGCAGACAGAAATCCGCGACGACGCGCAGCCGCGCACCACAAGCTTTGCCACCGCGTCCACTCAAGTACCTTCACCCGAGACGGCCGAGCATGTCGCCCGCGCCGTCGAAGCGCTCGCTGAACGAGGCGCATCAGAACTTGTGGCCGAAGCGCGCGTTAAGGGTTATGAAGGAGAGGCTTGTGGAGAATGCGGAAACTTTACCCTCGTACGTAACGGCACGTGTCTCAAATGCGATACGTGCGGTTCGACGAGCGGATGTAGCTAGAGTGAATTAACAGCCAGCCAGCCCGAAGGAGGGATATCATGGCAGTAGCGAAGAAGAAGAAACCATCGAAGACAGCGGCAGCGGCGCGGAAGACAGTGCGCAAGACCGCACGCAAGACGGCACGCAAGACCGCCCGCAAGGCCACCAAAAAGAGATAGTTTTCATGAGGCGCGGGGGCTTAGTCCCCGCGCCTTCTTTATTTCCCTTCCAAAACAATCGTTTACAGCCGCGCACACGGACCTTGATCGGGCCCGCGCTAAACGCTTGCGTGCATCTCTGCCGCATCGCGCAGCGGCGCTCGCATCGCTTCCTCACGCAACATCGCACCCTTGATCATCCCGCGGCAATCGGCGCGCATCGCGTGATGAGGCGCGTCGCAGGCGATTGCGCCACGATGCGATCGCTGCCTCGTTCGTGTCGCGAAGCGGCGCCGATCGCTGCTCACGACCGCGCGCGGCATGCGGCAAGCGAGCGCCCGTGCGCGGTTCCTCTAGCGGCGCCCGAAAGCGCTGCTGATTCGCTTTTTGCTAAAATCGTTCAAGCATTGTCGGCGGAAGCGGCCGCAAAGCCTTCTTTGCGGATAAATATCCACAGCGCGTTTTCGGCGGCGGCGAGCTTCTCCACGTCGATGCTGCGCAGCACAACATAGGTGCCGAGACGCTTGTTCTCGAAAAACGGATAGCTGCCGATCTGCACGTCGGGCTGCGCCGATTGGAGTTCGGCGAGCCCCTGGGCCACGTCACCCTCCGGCACGTCGATGCGAACCGAGCGGGACAGCATCGGCCGGCCCTTGGCGAGACGGGGCGCCACCGCATCGAGCATCACCTGCATGATGCGCGGCACGCCCGCCATGACGATCACATTCTCCAGCATGAAGCCTGGCGCCCGCGAGAGCGCATTGTCGATCAAAGCGGCGCCCTTCGGGATGCGTGCCATGCGCAGCCGGGCCGGCGACAGCTCCTGATCGCTGAAACGCTTGCGCATGGCCGCGACGGCCTCCGGATCGATCAGAACCTCGACCTCGAAGGCCTTGGCGATGGCGTCGGTGGTCACGTCGTCATGGGTCGGCCCGATGCCGCCGGTGGTGAAGACATAGGTGAAGCGGCAGCGAAGCGCGTTCACGGCCGCCACGATCTCGGCCTCGATGTCGGCAACCACGCGGATCTCGCGCAGCAAGATGCCGATGCGGGTGAGATAAGACGCGATATAGGCGATGTTCTCGTCCCGGGTCCGCCCGGACAAGATTTCCTCGCCGATCACGATCAGCGCGGCGGTGACGGTAGTGGGAGCCGGGTCTTGGTCTGCCATGGCCTTGAACGGCGAGCTGAGAGAGAATGAAAGTCTAGCGGCTTGCCGCCCAACTGCCAGCTTCTTAGAGTCGCCGCACTTCCGGGCTTGATTCGGGAAAATCGTGGCCGGCGCCCCCGTTGCACAACGAGAGATTTCCACCTAAGTGAACGCGAGTTCCTTATAATCGCATCCCATGTCCAATCTCGAATTTGCCCGCGCCCAGGCGCGCGACACCAAGATCAAGCTCCACGGGGCTGACGCTTTCGCCGGCATGGCGAAGGCCGGACGGCTCGTGGCCGAGGTCCTCGATCTCCTGGTCGATGAGGTCAAGCCGGGCGTCACCACCGAAGCGCTCGATGAATTGGTGTACGCCTTCGCCATGGAGCATGGCGCCATCCCCGCCCCGCTCAATTATCGCGGCTTTCCCAAGTCGATCTGCACCTCGCTCAACCACGTGGTCTGCCACGGCATTCCCGGCCCGCGTGCGCTGAAAGAGGGCGATATCCTCAATATCGACGTGACGCTCATCGTCGACGGCTGGCATGGCGATTCGAGCCGCATGTATGCGGTCGGCAAGATCCCGCGCGCCGCCGAACGGCTGCTCGAGGTCACCTATAACGCGCTGATGCGAGGCATCGCCGCCGTCAAGCCGGGCGCCACCACCGGCGATATCGGCGCTGCCATCCAGACCTATGCGGAGAGCGAGCGTTGCAGCGTGGTGCGCGATTTCTGCGGCCACGGCCTGGGCCGCGTGTTCCACGACCGGCCGAACATTCTGCATTACGGCGAGCCGGGCGAAGGGCTCCAGCTCAAGCCAGGCATGCTGTTCACCATCGAGCCGATGATCAATCTCGGCAAGCCGCATGTGAAGATCCTGTCTGACGGCTGGACGGCGGTCACCCGTGACCGCTCGCTCTCGGCCCAGTTCGAGCACACTGTCGGCGTCACCGAGACGGGCTGTGAGGTATTCACGGTCTCGCCGCGGGGGCTGGACCGGCCTCCCTACGGGCGTCAATCGAGCGAAGGTTGAATGGGCTTCAAGGATGCGGGCAAGCCACATTATCTCGGCCATCGCGAGCGGCTAAGACGACGCTTCCGCGAGGCGGGCCCCGACTCCCTCCCCGACTATGAGCTGCTCGAACTGATCCTGTTCCGCGCGGCGCCGCGGCGCGATACCAAGCCTCTCGCCAAAGCGCTGATCGCCCGCTTCGGCACTTTCGCCGAGGCGCTGAACGCCCCCGAGGAGCTGCTGCGCGAGGTTCCCGGCATCGGCGAAGCCGCCATCACCGAGCTCAAGCTGGTGCGCGCGGCGGCGCTCAGGCTGATGCGCGGCGAAGTGCTGGAGCGGCCGGTGCTCTCGTCCTGGGCACAGGTGCTCGATTATTGCCGCGCCTCGATGGGCTTCGCCAGCAAAGAGCAGTTCCGCATCCTGTTTCTCGACAAGCGCAACCAGATTATCGCCGATGAAGTGCAGCAGGCCGGCACCGTCGACCATACTCCGGTCTACGTGCGCGAAGTGGTGAAGCGCGCGCTGGAGCTATCGGCGACGGCCATCGTGCTCGTGCACAATTACCCTTCCGGCGATCCCACGCCGTCGTGGGCCGACGTCGAAATGACCAAGCAGATCGTGGCGGCGGCCAAGCCGCTCGGCGTGCTGGTCCACGACCAAATCATCGTCGGCAAGCAGGGCCACGCGAGTTCCGCGGCCTTGGCCTGATCTAGCTGCCCCAATAAAGGCAGCCCTGCCCCTGTATGGCCCAGGCCAGGCCGAACGAATGCCGATTTCATGCGGTCTATCCCCCGTAACGCTTTGATTATGGAGGAATTTCGCATGACCCGTCTTTTCATGTCCTGTTTGTCTTTGCTCGCCCTCTCCACGGCGGCTCAAGCCGACACCCGCGTTATGGCCACATGGTACGGGGAAGAACTGAGAGGCCACCGCACGGCGTCAGGGGCGCCATTCAATCCCAACGGTCTAACGGCCGCACATAAATCGCTTCCGTTCGGCACTTGCCTCTACGTTAGCAATCCTCGCACTGGCAAAGGCGTCAGGGTCACCATCAACGATCGCGGCCCATTCACCGCTGGGATGACGCTCGACCTCTCCCACGGGGCCGCGCGGGCGATCGGCATGACGTCGACCCAAGCGGTGACCATGCGTCGCTGCTAGGGGCTGCTCCTTCCTCTCCGTCCCGCCTGCCTCACTCGCTTACTCCGCGTTAAGGGGCAGTTGTAATCGAAGAAGGCGACCACGCTGACGTCGCCGTTCGGATTGCCGGCGACGAAGCTCGTGGGAGAGCGGAAGATCTCTTCCGCATGCACGGCGATCGCATTCTCCTGCCGCAACCCCCGCACATAGCTGACGATGAAATAGGCCGCGAGCGCGCTCAGGAGCCCGGCAAGACCGAGTACCACAAGCCGGCGTGGAGACCGCACGGAGGGAAGCAGCCGGGAGTGGCTTAGGCCGGTGGCGGGCCGAACACGAGAACCGCGTTGAGGCCGCCGAAGGCGAAGGAGTTCGACATGGCGTAATTGATATCGCGCTTCTTGCCGACATTCGGCGTGTAGTCGAGATCGCATTCGGGATCGGGCTCATCAAGGCCGACCGTCGGCGGCACGAAGCCTTCGCCCAGCGCCTTGATCGCAGCGACGGCCTCGATGCCACCGCCGGCGCCGAGACAATGGCCGTGCATCGACTTCGTCGACGAGATAGAGACCCTGTTCGCCGCGTTGCCGAACACCCGCTTGATGGCGCGGGTTTCGTTGATGTCGTTGACGGCGGTCGCCGTGCCATGCGCGTTCACATAATCGATGTCAGAGGCCGCGAGGCTGGCGTCATCGAGCGCCATCTGCATTGCCGTGGAGGCCCCGTCGATCGAAGGGTTCACCATGTCGGCGGCATCGGCCGTCATGCCGTAACCCAGCAGCTCGGCAAAGATCGGCGCGCCACGCGCCTTGGCGTGCTCGTACTCCTCCAGCAGGAGGATGCCGGCGCCCTCGGCGAGCACCGTACCGTTGCGCTTCTTGGCGAACGGCCACAATCCGTCGGGGCTCAACACCCGCATTGCCTGCCAGGCGCGGGTCGCGCCCCAATTGAGCGAGGCCTCGGCCGCACCGGCGATGCCGAGATCGACCAGACCTTCGCGAATCATCCGATAGGTCAGACCGATGGCATGCGTCGCCGTCGAGCAGGCGCTCACCACGCCGAAGGTCGGACCCTTGATGGAATATTCGATGCTGACATGGGCTGACGCCGAGCTACCGATAGCCTTCAGCAGCGTCAGCGGATGGGTCGCGCGCTTATTCTCCTTGAACAGCATCTTGTAGGAGAATTCGAGCGTCGTGAGACCGCCGACGCCCGAGCCGATGATACAGGCCGCGCGATAGGCAGCGTTGTCCTTGAGCGGGACTTCGAGCTTCGACATGGCGACGGCTTCCTGCGCCGCGCAGCCGGCATATTGCGAGAATTTGTCGGCGAGCAGAAGGGACTTGCTTTGCAGCCGCTCCTTCGGATCGAAGTCCGGCACTTCGCCGGCGATGGTGATGTAGAGATCCTCGGTGGAGAAGCTTTGCACCTCGCGGATGCCGCACTCGCCCTTTTTGAGCGCCGCCCAAAACTTCTCTACACCGGTTCCCAAAGGAGTAACGACGCCGTGGCCGGTGACCACGACGCGTCTGCGCCCATTAGTGTGTGTCATGTAGTGCTAAGCCGTAACTCCAAGCCTGGTCGACGTCCCGGGAAGGCCCCAGAGCGGAAAATGGCTGGTCAAGCTGCTGCGCCGGAAGCCTTCGTCTCTGCGATGATGTTTTTCACGCGATCGACAACGGACCCTACCGTCGCGAACGCCTCCACCTCTTCGTTTGCATTATACGGGATCTCGATACCGAAGGTATCCTCAATATCGAACACGATCACCGCGAGATCGAGCGACTCGATCTCAAGTTCGCTAAGGGGAGTTTCGAGCGCAACAGGCTTCGATGGGTCCTTCATGTTCTTACGCAAAATCTCGATGATCTTGGTAGCCACCTCGTCCATATCGCTCTCCCTGCCCCGTTGGGGGGTCCGTGTCTAGTGTCCCTGGCTAAATCATAGCTAATCATAGGGCAAGCCGGGCATTGGAATAGACTTAAAAACCTGTCGAGTTTACCCGCGACCCGGCCCGTTTTATGTTCAGTTCGGCGCACTCATCGCCAAGAAAATTGGCGTTTTTGCGCCAGTGCCCGCCACTGTTTCAGCATATTCTCGCGACTGAGCATAACCGCAGCGGCCCAATGCTCGGTTAACGCCCCGTGCTGTAATATAGTGCGCCTATGGGGTTGCGGCCAATCGCCCTATAAATGGAGCGAGTCGCGGCCCGCTAAGCGGCGATAAAGCAAAACGAAAAGCGGCATAAATGGCGAGGAAGCCCCATTCTTCATCCTTGCGGATGACCGCCGTGCGCGGCGCCGGACGCCGAACGGCCCTGGCTCAATTCCTACCCGCAAGGCGTGGATTGGGACACGCGGTTCAGGCCTTCGCTCGTCAACAGCTTGCTTGACGAGGCGGTTCAGGCTTACGGCGCGCGGTCTTGCACCTATTTCATGGGAAAGCGGTTGAGCTTTGCCGAAATCGGCGACCTTTCCGACCGCGCGGCCAAGGGGCTGCGGGCGATTGGCGTCGGCGAAGGCGTCAAAGTCGGCCTTCTGCTGCCCAACACGCCTACCTTCGTGATTTTCTACTATGGCGTGCTGAAAGCCGGCGGCACTGTCGTCAATTTCAACCCGCTCTACAGTCCCGATGAAATCGAGGGACAGATTCGCGATAGCGGCGCCAAGATCATGGTGACGCTCGATCTTGCGATGACCTTCGAGAAGGTGGAGGCGATGCTGCGGCGGGGGGTCCTCGACAAGGCCGTGGTCGCGAGCTTCCCCTCCCTGCTCCCTGCCCTGAAATCGGTTGGCTTCAAGCTTCTGCAACGCACGAAGCTCGCCGATCCAAGATCTTCTATTGTCGCCAAAAAGATCGTCGCCGAGCGGGATCTGCTCGCCAATGACGGCCGCTACGACAAGCCCCGCATCACGCCCGATGCGATCGCCGTGCTGCAATACACCGGCGGGACCACCGGAACGCCCAAAGGGGCGATGCTCACCCACGCCAACATCTCAACCAACGTCAATCAGGTGAAGCTTTGGCGGAACCTGCAAGTCAATGAGGGCGACCGCATCCTCGGCATCCTTCCGCTGTTCCACGTGTTCGCCATGACCACGGTGATGAATTATGGCATCGCCAGCGGCATGGAGATGATTCTCGTACCGAAATTCGAGATGATCCCGACGTTGAAGCTGATCGGCAGACTGCGTCCGCGCGTCATGCCGGCGGTGCCGACCCTCCTGAACGCCATGCTGCGGCACCCGCATATCGGCAATTTCGATCTCTCTTCGCTCGAATACTGCCTGTCCGGTGGCGCGGCGCTGCCGCTCGAGGTGAAGCATGGCTTCCAGAAATTGAGCGGCGGTAGCGTGGTTGAGGGCTACGGTCTGAGCGAGACCTCGCCCGTGGTGTGCTGCAACCTTCCGGAGATCGAGCGCGAGGGGTCGATCGGGCTTCCTCTCCCCGCCACCGAGATCTCGATCCGCTCGCTCGATGATCCGAGTGTCGAGGTGGCGTCGGGCGAGACCGGAGAGATCTGCATCGCCGGTCCGCAGGTGATGACCGGCTATTGGCAGAAGCCGCAAGAGACGGAAGGGAGCTTCGTCGGACGCTTCTTCCGCACCGGCGATGTCGGCTACATGGACGCGGACGGTTTCATCTACATCGTCGACCGTATCAAGGACATGATCAACGCCTCGGGCTTCAAGGTCTATCCGCGGCGGATCGAGGATGCGCTCTACGAGCACAATGCGGTCGCCGAGGTGACCGTGGTCGGCATTCCCGACGAGTATCGTGGCGAGGCACCCAAGGCCTTCGTGAAGCTGAAGGAGGGCAAGGCGGCGACCGCCTCGGAGCTGCTGCAATTCCTCAGAGGCAAGCTCTCCAAGATGGAGCTGCCAGCTGAGATCGAGTTTCGCGATGAGTTGCCGAAGACCATGGTCGGCAAGCTGTCGAGAAAGGAATTGCGCGCGGAAGCAAAGCGCTAGCCGGATTTGCACCTACCCGGATAAATGAAACGGGCGGCCGCGAAGCGACCGCCCGTTCTCGTATTGATGAAAGCTCTGCGCTCGCGGCGTTTACCGCAGCCAGGGAAGGAAGGCCCCTTCATGCTGCTGCTGTTTGCGCAGAAGCCGCTTTTGCCTCCGCGTCAGCGGCACCTCCTCAACCAGGGCCGGGTCGGCTTCAGCCGATTGCGTCGCTGCTTCCGCAGCCGGCGGGTCAACCTGCTTCGGCGGTCGCCTCGTGCGGCACGGCCGGCTCGGTGGGCTTGACTTCCGGTGCAGGTGCAGGCTTCGGCGCCGGCTTGACGGCAGCCGTAGCGATCGGCTTCGGCTTCACCGCCGGCTTCTGATCAGGAAGCGGAACCGGATGTACCGAACGCGTCGCCGGCTGGGCGGACGCCGCGGCTGCGGGCGCGACGGCGTCGGCAGCGAGCGGCTCGGTCATCACCATCATGCTCGACACGTTCTCGCCGGAGAGCCGCGCCGTGTCGGCGGGGTCGGCGGAGGAATTGAGAAAGCCGTAGCCGCTGCGTCCGTTATAGTCGGCTGGCGCCGGCGCGGGCGCGGCGACCTCCTGAACCGGCACGGCTTCCGGCTTCGGCATGGCTTCGGTCGATTGCTCGACCGATGCTTCCGGAGCGGCCATGGCCTGCACGTTCTCTTGTGGCAAAGGCGCGGCATCGCTCGGAGCGGCAGAGGCCGTTGCCTGGGCGCTCGGCGCCGGCGTGTCGGCGGCCGCAACAGCCTCGACCTTCGGCTGAGCGTCGGGCTGAGCCGGCGGCGTGACAGACGCCTCGATCTGCGGCGTGCCCTCGGCGGGCGCTGCAGGCTCGATCACGTCAGGCGGAGGCGCGGATGTCCGCAGCCATTGCTTTTCGCCGCAGAGCAGCCAAGCCTTGCAGCCTCTGAGCTTGATTTCCTTGCGGGACAGAACCGTTAGCGTGGCGCTGTAGGTATGGCCGTCCTCGGGATTGTAAATCTTGCCGGTCCAGGTCCCCGGCGCGCTCGGTGCAAGCCCAGTGAAGATCTGGAGGCCCACGATTGGGCGACCGCGCATCGAGGGCGCCTCGTTGCGCATGTCGTGCAGCGGGCGGCCTTTGCTGTCGTTGGGATCCTTCAGCCAGGCGATCTTGGCGCAGAGCTGGCTTTTGCTCGGGCCGCATTTGAACACCTGGATCTTGGATTCGCGCTCGGCATCCGGCTTGTACCAATAGCCGGTAGGATCGAGCGACGCCGCGTGGGAGGGGCTGCAAGGAGCAAGGACGGCAGCGGTCAAAACGCCCATCGCCGCGGCGAACGCATGATGCCTCATAAGAGACCTCCGTAAAATCGCGCCAATAGCGCCTATGCGCCATGGCAGTTCGGCTCTTGCCCCCTGTCCCTCGCGCCTCTTACGAGGCCCTCTGTTTGCGCCCGACGGCGCGCTTGAAGCGCGCTCATTCGTTATATTCGGCCGGCTCCGCGGCCTTGGCTTTGACCTAGGTCAGCCTCGTTCCAAGATGGCGGCGACACCCATGCCGCCGGCCGTGCAGATCGAGATCAGACCCCTCTGGCCTCCCTCACTATGCAGGAGTTTGGCCAAAACCGCCAGGATGCGTGCTCCTGTCGCTGCAAAAGGATGCCCGAAAGCTATTGATGAGCCCTTGACGTTGAGCTTCGCCCGGTCGATCGACCCCAAGGCTTCGCCCCGTCCTAGCCGCCGGCGGCAATAGTCCTCTGATTCCCACGCCTTCAAAGTTGCCAGCACCTGCGCAGCAAAGGCTTCATGAATCTCATAATAATCAAAGTCCTGTAGCGCAAGGCCGGTTCGCTGGAGGAGTTCGCTCACGGCAACGGTCGGCGCCATCAGAAGTCCTTCTCCTTGCACGAAATCTACGGCAGAAGTGCGGCCCAGGCTGAGATAGGCCTGAATCGGAATGCCGCGTTTGCTCGCCCAGTCCTCCGAGGCAAGCAGTACGGTTGCCGCGCCGTCGGTCAGCGGGGTCGAGTTGGCGGCGGTAATGGTGCCGCCGGCACGGTCGAAGACCGGCTTCAACTCGGCCATTTTCTCAAGCGGAAATGTCCTCGCGGATGTTGTTGTCGCGGAACACGCCGGCGCAAGGCACGACGAGGTCGTCCATGAAGCCCTCGTCATAGGCGGCTGCCGCCTTCTTATGGCTCTCATAAGCCAGCAGATCCTGCGCCTCGCGGGTGATGCCCCATTCCTTGGCCATCAGTTCGCAATGCTCGCCCATGCTGAGCCCCGTGCGCGGCTCCGAGGTCGAAGGCGGCTGCGGGGCAAGCTCGGCGGGTGTGAAGCCCTTGAATGCCGCGGCCCTTCTGGCCGAGACTCCGGGCGCGGGAGAGCTGCACGAGGCGCTGGGCGAATCGGCGCTGGAACACGACCGGCGCATCGCTCGTCGTGTCGGAGCCGAGCGAGATGCCCGATTCGATCTGCCCGGTGGCGATCTTGGCGGCAATGCCGAGAGCGCCGGCGAGGCTCGTGCCGCAAGCCTGCATCATGGTGATGGCCGGCGTGGTGGGCGCGAGCGCGCTGCCGATCACCGCCTCGCGGGCGAGGTTCCAGTCCTTGGCGTGGGTGACGACCGCACCGCCGACCACTTCGTCGATATGCGCGCCATGCAGGGCGAAGCGATCGACCAAACCCCCGAGCGCAGCGGTGAGCATATCGAGATTGGAGAGCTCGGCATAAGCGGTATGCGAGCGGCAAAAGGGGATGCGCGATCCGCCAAGCACCGCAACGCGCCGCATCGAAGTTTCCGCCATGATGATTCCCGCGGGCTCCCGTTGCTCTTAGGCCGCAGCTTTTGCCGAGGCTGCTTGGTCTTGTGTCCGCCGATAATGCAGCGGGCCGCCGCGGAACGGCGCGAACCCCGTGCCGAAGATCACGCCGGCATCGACATGATCGGCACTGGCCACCACATGGTCGGCTAGAGCGCGATCGGCCTCGTCGAGCATGGGCTTCACCAAAGCGCGGCCGAGACGCTCGAGCTCGGCCTGATCGTAAGTGACCTCCTCACGCTTCGGCTTGCCGTCTTCCCAGACATAGAAGCCCTCACCCGTCTTCTTGCCGAGCTTGCCCTGCTTCACCAGCGTCGACAGCACGTTGTCGGTGCCGGGCGCCAGAGAAAGCTGCTCGCCGACCTTATTGGCGATGTCGAGGCCGACCATGTCCATCAGCTCGAGTGGCCCCATCGGCATGCCGAATTTCAGCGCCGCCTGGTCGATCTTCTCGCGCGGCTCGCCCTGCTGATAGAGGCGGACCGCCTCCATCATGTAGGGCGCCAGCACGCGGTTCACGAGGAAGCCGGCGCAGTCCTTGACGATCAGCGGCAACTTGGCGATTGCGCTGACGAAGGCGCAGCCCTTGCGCACTTCCTCCTCGCGGGTCTGCCCGCCGCGCACCACCTCGACCAGAGGCAGCTGCGCCACCGGATTGAAGAAATGCAGGCCGACGAGACGGCCGGGATCGGCCAGCGGCTTGGCGATGTCCTCGAGCCGCAGCGATGAGGTATTGGTGGCGAGCACGGCCCCCGGCTTCACCTCCTTCTCCAGCTTCTGGAACAGGCCCTGCTTCACGTCGAGCCGTTCGACGATTGCCTCGATGACCACATCGGCATGCTTGATCTGCTTGCCGGCCGGATCGGCAATCAGCCTCGCCACGGCGGCCTCGACGGCAAGCGGCGCGCGAAGCTGCTTCTTGAACAGGCCCTTGGCGCGGGCGAGCGCTTTCTTGATCTGCGCTTCGTCGAGATCCTGGAGGCTCGCCTGCATGCCTTGCACCACGCACCACGCCGCGATGTCGCCGCCCATGGTGCCGGCGCCGATCACATGCACCTTGCGCGGCTTGAAGCCGTCCTTGGGCGCCTCGTCCTTCAGCATCTCGGACAGCTTGAACACGCGGCGCAAGTTGCGCGAGCCCTCGCTCGCCATCAGCGGCGTGAACATCTCTGTCTCGGCGATCTTCATGCGCACGGGGTCGTCGCCGTAGCGCTCGAACAGATCGATCAGCCGGAACGGGGCGGGATAATGCTCCTCGCGCACCTTCTCCGCGGTCTTGGCGCGCATCTGCTTGGCGAGCATGGAACGCACCGGCTGCTTCAGCATCAGCCGCTTCCACCACGGCGCGCCCTTGGAGTGGCGCTTCTGCAGCACCGCTTTGCGCGCCGCCCAGCGCAGCGTGTGGCGGGTCGGCACGAGTTGATCGACCAGGCCGATGGCCTTGGCCGCCGTCGGTCGCAGCATGCGCCCGGTCAGCATCGCCGTCATGGCATCCGTCGGCCCGGCGGCCTGGATCGAGCGCACCGTGCCGTTCAGACCCGGGAAGATGCCGAGCTTCACCTCGGGAAAGCCGAGCCGGGTGCCCTCCTCGCGATCGGCAATGCGCCAATCGCAGGCAAGGGCGAATTCGAGCCCGCCGCCGAGGCAATAACCGTGAATGGCGGCGACCACGGGCACGGAGAGCCGGTCAATGCGGTTGATCAGCTCGAGCGTCTGCTTCACCACCTCGGCGATCTTTGCCTCGGTGTCGAAGCTCTCGAACTCCCTGATATCGGCGCCGGCGATGAAACTCCACTCCTTGCCGCTCATCAACACGAGGCCCTTGACCTCGCCGCGCGTGGCCATGTCCTCGACCGCCTTGACGATCTCGCCTAGCTCCTCGGTCGGGCCGCGGCCGAGCGAGTTCATGCTCTCGCCCTTGCGATCGATGATCGCCCAGGCGATGCCCTCGAAGTCGACGGTGAAGCGCCAGTCCTGCAAATCGGGAAGTGTCGTCGCCATGGGTCAAGCTACTCAGCAGCCATATGTTCGGGCTCGGGTGACAGAGTTGCTTCCGCCTGCACGGACGGATGCCTGATTGCGCGCGAGCTCGGCGGCTGAAAAATCGTCGACGGCGATGACACGCGCCACGAGATCGCGCAGCTCGGCGAGCGAGCGGGCCTCGGTGGCGTTGAGCACGCCCTTGGCTTCCGCGTCTGCGATCCAGTCTCTGTCGTGGAAGCGCCTCACTTCGCCCTTGCGGATCGCGCGTTCGAGCTTCTTATCGGCCTCCTCGCTCGCCACGATCTTGGCCAGCGTGTAGTCGAGCAGCCCCGACCGGTCGGCCGGATCGTCGGAGATGAAGATGTCGCGGGTGAGACGGTCGCGGAATGTGCCTGGCTGCAACGCCGCGCGCACGAGCTGAGCGCCTTCCCTGTCTGTCGCGGGCGCGCGCCGCGTGCCGAAGGGAAACACGAGCCCGGCCATCAGCCATGCCGCCCAGCGCACCGGGAAATTGCGCAAGACGCCAAGCAGCGCCTGGTCGAAGCGGTAGAGGCAGTTCCTGGCGCAATAATCCACGAGTTTCTCGTCTTCCTTGGGCTGCCCGTCGTCGTCATAGCGCTTGAGCACGGCGGAGAGCAGGTAGAGCTCGGCAAGCGCGTCGGCCATGCGGCCGGTGATCTTCTGCTTCACCTTTAGGCCGCCGCCAAGCAGCGCCACGGTCAGATCGGCAACCAGCGCGAAGGAGCGTGAGGCGCGCGCAAGCTCACGCCACCAGCCGCGCGTTCGGCCGGCATTCGGCGGAGACGAGGCGAACAGGCCGAAGGTCACGTTGTGGAACAGGGCGCCGGCGGCGTTGGAGACGGTGAAGGCCACGTGGTCGTCGAAGGTGCGCGCGAATTGCTCGAGCCCGCGCTCGCGATCCTGGTCTTGCAGCGCCTCGATCTCGGTGAAGAGATAGGGATGACTGCGGAGCGCCCCTTGGGCGAAGGTGATCAGCGTGCGGGTCAGGATATTGGCGCCTTCGACGGTGATGCCGACCGGAACCATCTGATAGGCGCCCTGGATATAATTCGACGGCCCGTCGCAGATGCCCCTGCCGCCATGAATGTCGAGCGCGTCGTTGACGCTTTGCCGCATGCGCTCGGTCGAGACATATTTCAGCAGCGCCGAGATGACGGCGGGCTTCTCGCCAGCCGACACCATGGAGGCGGTGACGGCGCGCGCGGCTTCCAGCTCGTAAGCGCACTCGATCATGCGCGCGAGCGGCTCCTCGACGCCCTCCATGAAGCCGATCGGCAGATTGAATTGCTTTCTGATGCGAGCATAGGCCGTGCTGCTCCTGAGCATCGCCTTGGCGGCGGCGGCGCTGGTGGCGGGAAGCGAGATGGAGCGGCCGGCGGCGAGGCAGCTCATCAACATGCGCCAGCCCTGACCCGCCCGCTCCTTGCCGCCGATGATCCAGTCGAGCGGGACGAACACGTCGCGCCCGCGTGTCGGACCGTTGGGGAAGGCGGCGCCGGCGGGAAGATGCCGCCGCCCGATCTCGACGCCCGGATGACTGGTCGGGATCAGCGCCAGCGTGATGCCGACATCCTCGCCGCGGCCGAGATGATTCTCAGGGTCGAACAGGCGGAAGGCGAGGCCGAGCAGCGTGGCCTTCGGCGCGAGCGTGATGTAGCGCTTGTCCCAGGTGAGCCTGATGCCGACGATCTCCTTGCCCTCGTGCATGCCGCGCGTGACGACGCCGACATCGCGCATCGAGGCGGCGTCGGAGCCGGAGAACGGACCGGTGAGCGCAAAGCAGGGAATCTCCTCGCCGCGCGCAAGTTTCGGCAGGAAGTGCTCCTTCTGCGCGTCGGTACCGTATTTCTCGATCAGCTCGCCGGGGCCGAGCGAGTTCGGCACCATGACGATGGTGACGCCGTCGGGGCTGCGCGAAGAGATCTTGCCGAGAATGAGCGACTGCGCCTGGGCGGAGAAGCCGAGCCCGCCATGCTGCTTGGAGATGAGCATGCCGAGAAAGCCGTTGTCGCAGACGAACTGCCAGATATCGTCCGGCACGTCGTGCAACTCGTGGCGAATGCGCCAGTCGTTCAGCCGCTTGCAGAGCTCGGTGGTCGGCCCGTCGAGAAAGGCGCGCTCCTCGGCGGTGAGCGTGATGGGGGCGACGCGGCGAAGCTTCGACCAGTTCGGCTTGCCGGAGAACAGCTCGGCGTCCCAGCCGACGGTGCCCGCCTCGAGCGCCTCGCGTTCGGTCTCGGAGATCGTCGGCATCGCGCCTTTCAGCGCGCGATAGGCGGGGAGCGTGATGTATTTGCGCTTGATCTCGGGGACGCTCGCGGCGAACAGAAGCCCGCGCGACAAGCCAGCCAAGCAGCGACCAAAGCGGGAAATGCGGCCAATGCAGATGGCCATGCACGAGGCCCATCTGCGCGCTCAGGGTGAACAGGGCGGCGGCGATCGCCCAGGCCCTTAGCCCAGCGCGGTTCATGGCCAAGCCGAACACGGCGGCGAGAAAAATCAGCGTGAAAATCAGCTCAGCCATGGGCGGCCTCTGACTCTGTTTCGGCCCCCGCCTGTCCCCGACTGAAATGCCCTATTGGGGCTAGCCGTTTCGCCGACTCGACGCGTTCCTGGCACGGCTTTTTGCCCTCTATGGTCCGGATGGTGCATCGACTCAAGCTCTTTTCGCGCGTTGCGCGCGTCCGTGGCAGTTCAGTATTTTCCGAATTGCCGAGGCCGATCTTGCCGCCAACAGATTCCCAGTGAATTAACGCGCGTCAGCTCGCCTTGCGCAGCTCGACGGCTCCAAGCAGACGGTCGATGCCGACAAGGATCAGGCCGAGCACGGCAAAGGCCGCCGTGAGCACGCCCATGTTGAGCAACACGCGCTCATAGCCGAGCTGCCTCACCGATCCAGAGAAGGGCGATACGGATGTACGATGTAACAGCTGATCGCCGTTCGCACGACGGACGCGAGAAGAACACCCTAATTTCGATTCCGGCGCGAGCCAGGGCAGCGTCATGGCGAGCGCCACCAGGATGTCGGTCAGGATGGTGAAGAAGACAGCATGCGGCTCGCGGCCTCGGCCAGACCGACGTCCGGCCTGCTGGCGATCAGGTAATAGTGCAGGCCGATCACGAACCAGCCGATCGCCCCAGCGGCGACGCGATACCAAGTCTGCATGAAAATCCCCTCCCCCAAGCCCACAGAGATCACGCTAGCCCACCGAGCCCTCAAGCTTCCTGCGAAACGCGCCTCCCTCGGGCACATCCTAGGGTTCTCCGACACTTTCTTGTGCAGCCAGAGCGAATTGGCTAAGCAAGGCGCCAAGAACGAGGGCCGTTAAGGCCGACTGGGCAAAGGACATCACCATGGCAGAGCCAGAGCGACCGCAGCTCAACCCCTATCAAGTCGAGCTTGAGGCCGGCAAACGCTATGCCTGGTGCCGCTGCGGCCGGAGCAAGAAGCAACCCTTTTGCGACGGCTCGCATGCCGGCACCGGGATCGAGCCGTTGATGTTCACCGCTGAGCGGACCGAGCTTGCGCTGCTCTGCGGCTGCAAGGATACGGGCGATCCGCCCTATTGCGACGGCTCGCATCTGCTACTTTGATTTGGGCGCGACCGGCAGATCAGCGTCGTTGTGCGCGGCGAGCCCTTCTTGCTAAGAAGGCTTAGGGGGCTTTCGGCCAAGCACTTAAACCAAGGTTTGAGCCAAAAGCCGTGGGCGTATGCGGGCAATGGCCCGCGCCAGGGGGACGGGAAGGCCAATGGCCTATTTCCTTCAGCAGTTGATTAACGGCATCGCGCTTGGCTCGATCTACGGGCTGATCGCCATAGGCTACACCATGGTCTACGGCATCATCGGCATGATCAATTTCGCCCATGGCGACATCTTCATGGTGGGCGCTTTCATCGCGCTGATCGCCTTTCTCCTGTTGATGAGCCTCGGCATGACGATGATCCCGCTCGCCCTGGTGATCGTGCTGATCGTCGCCATGGCGCTCACCGCGGTGTGGGGCTGGACGGTCGAACGTATCGCCTACCGGCCGTTGCGCGAGTTGTTCCGTCTCGCGCCGCTCATCACCGCCATCGGCATGTCGATCGTGCTGCAAAACTTCATCCAAGTTGCGCAAGGGGCGCGGGTGAAGCCGTTGCAGCCGGTGGTGACCGGCGGCTACACGCTGTTCCAGGAAGGCGAGTTCGCCGTCAATCTCTCCAATATCCAGATCCTGATCGTGGTCACGACACTCGTGTTGATGACGGTGTTCTGGCTGATCATCACCCGCACCGCGCTTGGCCGGTCGCAGCGCGCCTGCGAGCAGGATCGGCTGATGGCGTCGCTGTCGGGGGTGAATGTCGACCGCACCATCTCGCTCACTTTCGTGCTCGGTGCTGCGCTCGCCGCCGTGGCCGGTCTGCTCTACCTGCTCTATTACGGGGTGATCGATTTCTATATCGGCTTCGTCGCCGGTATTAAGGCCTTCACCGCGGCCGTGTTCGGCGGCATCGGCTCGCTGCCCGGCGCCATGCTGGGCGGCCTCGTCATCGGTCTGATCGAGACCTTCTGGTCGGCCTATTTCACCATCGAGTACAAGGATGTTGCGGCCTTCTCGATGCTCGCGATCGTGCTCATCTTTTTCCCGACCGGCCTGCTCGGCCGTCCCGAGGTGGAGAAGGTTTGAGCGCCTTGGCTGAGCCCGGCACATCGTTCAGCCAGAGGCTCGGGCCTGCGCTTCTCGACTCGCTTCTGGCCGCCATCATCACCTTCGCGCTGTTCAGCCTGCTGCTCGGGTTTCGGACCGTCGACAATGTGACGGGCCTCATGCTTCAGGGCCGTCCGGCCCTGCTCGCGATTGCCGTCGGTATCGTGTTCTTCGGCCGGCTGCTGCTCAATCTCTTCGTCTGGCACGCCGAATATCCACTCACCACGCCCTTCGCTAAGCTCTACAGCAGCGCGACGTTCACACGACGCGATACCAGCGTGCTCGGCATCTCTGCCGTGCTCACGGTGGCCATCCTCATCGTCGGCATGGTCATCGGCAATGCGGCCTGTAAGCTCGTGGGTATATGCGTGCTCGTCTTTATGGGTCTCGGGCTCTTGCGCCGGACAATCGTGCATTTCTTCCCGAACTTGCCCTATGGGCGCATCTTCACGGTAGGCGGCATCGCCTTCGCCGTCCTCTTCCCGATCACGGCCTATATCCTCGAGAAGGCATTCCATCTCGGTCTGCCGCTCCGTTATTTGTTCGACCTGTCGATCCTGGTGCTTACCTACATCATGCTCGGCTGGGGGTTGAATGTCGTGGTCGGCCTCGCGGGGCTGCTCGACCTCGGTTATGTCGCCTTCTACGCCGTCGGCGCCTATACCTTCGCCCTGCTCGCCACGCATTTCGGTTTGGGTTTCTGGGTTTGCCTGCCGATCGCGGGCGCCGCGGCGGCGCTCTGGGGCATCGTTCTCGGCTTTCCGGTGCTGCGGCTCAGAGGCGATTATCTCGCCATCGTCACGCTCGCCTTCGGCGAGATCGTGCGCATCGTCCTCCTCAATTGGACGGAGGTAACCAACGGCCCCAACGGGGTTTCTGGAATTCCCAAGCCGACCTTCTTCGGCCTTCCCTTCGCGGCGACCGGCGACGTGACCTTCAGCTCGTTCTTCGGGCTCAAATACGATCCGATCCAGGGCATCATCTTTCTCTATTACGTGATCCTCGGCCTCGCGCTGATCACCAATCTGGTGACACTGAAATTGCGGCGGCTTCCCATCGGCCGCGCCTGGGAGGCGCTGCGCGAGGATCAGATCGCCTGCCGCTCGCTCGGCATCAACACCACCATCACCAAGCTCTCCGCCTTCGCCATCGGCGCCATGTTCGGTGGACTTGCAGGGAGCTTCTTCGCCACGCGGCAAGGCTTCATCAGCCCCGAGAGCTTCACCTTCATCGAGTCCGCCATCATCCTCGCCATCGTCGTGCTGGGCGGTATGGGCAGCCAGCTCGGCGTCGCCATCGCGGCCATCGTCATGGTCGGCGGCTTCGAGGCACTGCGCCACACCGAGCACCTACAAGACTTTTTCGGCGAAGGCTTCGACCCCGCGCTCTACCGCATGCTGCTGTTCGGCGTCGCCATGGTCGGGATCATGGTCTGGCGGCCGCGCGGCATCGTCGGCACGCGCACGCCCTCGATCGCACTCGAGAAGGCCAGGCCGATTCCCAAAGATCTGGTTGAAGAAGGCAGCGCATGAAGCCGTGGCAAACCTCTCCCTTGCTCAAGGTCGAGCACCTGACCATGCGCTTCGGTGGGCTGCTCGCCGTCGACGACGTTTCTTTCTCGGTGGGCCGCAACGACATCACTGCGCTGATCGGGCCTAACGGCGCCGGCAAGACCACGGTGTTCAATTGCATCACCGGCTTCTACAAGCCGACCGAAGGTCTGATGCAGCTCACCCATCCCGGCGGTGAGAGCTTCAACCTCGAGCGGCTCGACGACCACGACATCAATTCGCGACGCCCGCGTCGCCCGCACGTTCCAGAACATCCGACTGTTCCAAGGCATGACGGTGCTCGAGAATCTGATGGTGGCGCAACACAATGTGCTCATGCGCGCCTCGGGGTTCACCATCGGCGCCATTCTCGGGATCGGCGGATTCAGCAGAGCCGAAAAGGACGCCATCGAGCTCGCGCGGCATTGGCTCGACCGGGTTGGGCTGACCCGCCGCGCCGACGAGCCGGCCGGCTCGCTGCCCTATGGCGATCAGAGACGGCTTGAGATCGCGCGAGCGATGTGCACGCGGCCCCTGCTGCTCTGCCTCGACGAGCCTGCCGCCGGGCTGAACGCACGCGAGAGCGATGGGCTGAACGAGCTTCTGTTCTCGATCCGCGCCGACGAAGGCATCGCGCTGCTTCTCATCGAGCATGACATGAGCGTGGTGATGCGCATCTCGGACCATGTCGTGGTGCTCGACTACGGCAAAAAGATCGCCGACGGCACGACCGACGAGGCGCGTAACGACCCGCGGGTTATCGCCGCCTATCTCGGCGTGCCCGATGAAGAGCTCCCGGTGGTCGAGCGCGAGGTGGGCCTATGAGCGAGCCCCTGCTCGAAATGCGCAAGGTGACCGCCTGCTACGGCGTGCTGCCGATCCTGCACGGCGTCGATCTCGACATCAAGAAGGGTGAGATCGTCGCGCTGATCGGCGGCAACGGCGCCGGCAAGACGACGCTGATGATGACGATCTTCGGACGTCCGCGCGCACGAGACGGCCACATCCTGTTCCAGGGCCGCGATATTACCGTCCATGCCCACGCATGAAGTGGCCCGGCTCGGCATCGTGCAGTCGCCGGAGGGGCGACGCATCTTCTCGCGCATGACGGTTCTGGAGAATCTCCAGATGGGCGCCATCGTCGCCAACGATCCCACCCATTTCGCCAAGGATCTGGAGCATGTCTACACGCTGTTTCCGCTGCTCAAAGCACGTCAGCATCAGCGCGGCGGCACGCTCTCGGGAGGCGAGCAGCAGATGCTGGCGATCGCCCGCGCGCTGATGGGCCGCCCGACGCTGCTCCTGCTCGACGAGCCGTCGCTCGGCCTCGCGCCGCTGATCGTGAAGCAGATCTTTGCGGCGATCCGCGCGCTCAACGCCGATTATGGCCTGACTGTTTTTCTCGTCGAGCAAAGCGCGTATCACGCGCTCAAGCTCGCCCATCGCGGCTATGTCATGGTCAATGGCAGGATCACCATGAGCGGCTCGGGGGCGGAGCTGCTCGGCAGCCCCGAGGTTCAGGCGGCTTACCTCGAAGGCGGCGTGCAGATCGCTGCACAACCCGGAGCGCAAGGATGAGCTGGCTCTCAGACGACAGCCCTCACGTCTTCCTCCTGCTCACCGTGATCATCGGCGGCGGCGCCGCCTTCCTTGCCGGACGCGGGCTGGCGCGCTCCTGGAAGCCGTTCGCGCGCATCTTCTTCTACATGGTGCTGTTGGCCGCGGCGGTCCGCTTCTTCCATTATGCGCTGTTCGACGGCGAGCTGCTGTCTCTCTATTATTATCTCGTCACTTATGTCGTGCTGCTCGGGGCGGCGTGCCTCGGCTACCGCATGATGCGGACGACCCAGATGGTGACGCAATATCGCTGGCTTTACGAGCGAACCAGTCCGCTCACCTGGCGCGAGCGCCTGAGTTGAGCGGATCGCGCGCGGGCCCCGCAAACTGCTATAGACTGGATCAAAGTCCTTTTCAGAGGGAGGTAACAATGAAGCGTATGGCCGGGCTGCTCGCAGCCCTCGCTCTGGCCGCCTTGAGCGCCGCTTGCGGTGGGGGCGAAGAGAGCAACACGACGCCGATCGCGATCGTCGGCCCGGTCACGGGTCAGTATGCCTCCTTCGGTCAGCAGATGAAGAACGGCGCAGAGCTTGCCGTCGAGGACATCAACGCCGCCGGCGGCGTGCTCGGCAAGAAGCTTGACCTCGATGTCGGCGACGACGCCTGCGACCCGAAGCAGGCCGTAGCGGTCGCCAACCAAATGACCGCCAAAGGCGTGGCGCTGGTCGCGGGGCATTATTGCTCCGGATCCTCGATCCCGGCCTCCAAGGTCTATGCCGAGAGCGACATGGTGCAGATCTCGCCAGCCTCGACCAATCCCGCTTTCACCGACGAGCGCGCGGGCCCGAACATCTATCGTGTCTGCGGCCGCGACGACCAGCAAGGCGGCATCGCCGGCAAATATCTCGCCAGCCATTTCTCCGACCGCAACATCGCCATCATCCATGACAAGACCGCCTACGGCAAAGGCATCGCCGATGAGGTCAAGAAGGCGCTGAACGCGGCCGGCAAGCAGGAGGCGATGTACGAGGCCATCACGGCGGGCGAAAAGGACTACTCGGCGCTCGTCTCCAAGCTGAAGCAGGCCGATATCGACGTGGTCTTCCTCGGCGGCTATCACACCGAAGCCGGACTGATCGTCCGCCAAATGCGCGACCAAGGCATGGCGACGGTGCTGATGGGCGGCGATGCACTGATCACCCAGGAATATTGGTCGATCACCGGACCCGCCGGCGAAGGCACGCTGATGACCTTCTCCCCGGACCCGCGCAAGAACCCGGCGGCCGCCGAGGTGGTCAAGCGCTTCAAGGACAAAGGCATCGAGCCCGAAGGCTATGTGCTCTACACCTACGCAGCGATCCAGGCCTGGAAGCAGGCGGCGGAGAAGGCGAAGTCGGTGGCCTCAGCCGATGTGGTGAAGGCGCTGAACGACAACGAGTTCGACACGGTGATCGGCAAGTTCAAATTCAACGAGAAGGGCGACCCGAACCTGCCGCCTTACGCCGTGTATCGCTGGTCCAACGGCACCTATGAGGAGATCAGCGAGCAGGCGCTCCAATAACTGGAGCGCCTCTAGCGTTTCTTGGCGGCCTGTTGCTGCGCTTTGAAATAGGCCTCGAGCTCC
The DNA here is from genome assembly GCA_963710245.1 of uncultured Alphaproteobacteria bacterium. Classification (GTDB taxonomy): domain Bacteria; phylum Pseudomonadota; class Alphaproteobacteria; order Rhizobiales; family Methyloligellaceae; genus Methyloceanibacter. Next base: position 60,888 of record CAVPZK010000017.1, on the reverse strand, counting down.
TTCTCGACCCGCACCAGATCGTCGGGCAGCGGGAGCCCGAGCGCCTTGAACTCGTTCAGCTTCTCGAAGATGCGGACATAAAGCTCGTGCACGTCCTCGGGCTGGTTTTCCATCTGATTGATGAGGAGAGCAAGCTCCGCCTCGAGGTCGTCAAATGCCATGGCCTGGATGCTCCATTCCCGTTCGGTTCGCGGCGATCCGAGCATAAATGCCGCGCCCCGGCAAGCAGCCCCTCCCCTCGGTTCGGCTACGATTGCGGCGAGGCCAATTCCCCTGCATAGTTTAAGGCTCATAAACGGGCGGGATGGGGCCAATGGACAAGGTATCTTTCGGCAACGTGGTCGGCTTCGTGCTCGCCATCCTCTTTGCGGTGGTGATCGGCGTCTCGATGTGGGCGCTGTTGCTCGGCGACTACGTGAACAGCTTCATGAACGAGCAGACGCGGCATACGCTGCGCATCGTCGGCTTCGCCGGGGCTTTGGCCGCGCTGGTCACCTGGTGGGTGCAGAGCTTCGCCGCCAAGCGGGGCTTCGTCGTCCGCGTGCTGTTCGCCCTGTTCATCTTCGTGGTGGCGTTTTGCAGCTTCGGCGGGCTGCTCAGATTCATCTATATCCACGCCACCTATCCGAACCAGCAGGATTGGTCGCTGACCGGCATGTATCTCGCCTCGCTCAACGACTTCTACACATTCTTGCTCGATATGTTGTTGCCGCCCCGGCCGGCTTATGCCGCTCTGGCCGTTGCCGCCGCGATCTATATCGCCTGGTTCGGACCGCGCGAGGCCAAGACCGCCGATATTTGAAGGGGTCGACGATTTGAGCGGTGGCGCGGGCTCTGATAGAGCTTAGCGCCTCTCGCGCATTCCTCGCGGAAAGGTCTTTTCGAAGTCGATGATCCCCCGCTATAGCCGCCCCGAGATGGCCCGGATCTGGGAGCCCGAGACCAGGTTCCGCATCTGGCTCAGGATCGAGACCTATGCCGCCGAGGCGATGGCCGAACTCGGGCTGATCCCTAAGCACGCCGCCGATGCCGTAAAGAAGCGCGGCGGCTTCGACGTCGCCCGCATCGACGAGATCGAGCGGGAGGTGAAGCACGACGTGATCGCCTTCCTCACCTCGGTCGCCGAGCATGTCGGCCCCGAGGCGCGCTTCCTCCATGCGGGGCTTACATCTTCAGACGTGCTCGATACCTGCTTCAACGTGCAACTGGTCGAGGCCGCTGACATCCTCATCGCCGACATCGATGCGTTGCTTGCCGCGCTGAAGACCCGCGCCTTCGAGCATAAGGACACGCTGACCGTTGGCCGCAGCCACGGCGTGCATGCCGAGCCCACGACGTTCGGGCTGAAGCTCGCCGTGGCTTACGCCGAGTTCGCCCGCGCGCGGGAGCGGCTGGTGCGCGCCCGCGAGGAAGTCGCGACCTGCGCCATCTCCGGTGCGGTCGGCACCTTCGCCCATGTCGATCCCAAAGTGGAAGCCTATGTGGCAAAGAAGCTCGGGCTCAGGGTCGAGCCGATCTCAACGCAGGTCGTGCCGCGCGACCGCCATGCCGCCTACTTCGCCACGCTTGCTGTGGTGGCGAGCTCGGTCGAGCGGCTCGCCACCGAGATCAGGCATCTCCAGCGCACCGAGGTGCTCGAGGCCGAGGAATATTTCAGCAAGGGCCAGAAGGGCTCATCCGCCATGCCGCATAAGCGGAACCCGGTGCTGGCGGAGAATCTCACCGGCCTTGCCCGCGTGGTGCGCGCCTATGCGATGCCGGCGCTGGAGGACGTGGCGCTGTGGCATGAGCGCGACATCTCGCATTCTTCAGTCGAGCGGGTGATCGGGCCCGACGCCACCATCGCGCTCGACTTCGCGCTCGCGCGGTTAACTGGGATCATCAAGGACCTGGTGGTCTACCCGGAGCGCATGCGGCAAAATCTCGACCGGCTCGGCGGACTGATCCATTCGCAGCGCGTGCTGCTGGCGCTGACCGAGGCTGGCGTGCCGCGCGAGGAGGCCTATCGAATCGTGCAGCGCAACGCGATGAAGGTGTGGGAGGACGGCGCCGATTTCCTCGAGGCGCTACTCGCCGACAAGGACGTGACCAAGGCGCTTTCGGCCGAGCAGATCCGCGCGCAGTTCGACCTCGGCTATCACGCCAAGCATGTCGACACGATTTTCAAGCGCGTGTTCGGCGCCTAGCGCGGCTTCGTCGGCGTTGCTTAATCGCCGTAGCTGCCCTGCAGGCCCGTGCTGATGTCCTGGATGTCGACATCCTCGATGGCGTCGCCGTCGCTATAGCCGGTGAAGATATGCGGCATGTAGCGATAGCGGTTCCGTTCCTGCGCCATCATGAAATAGCGCTTGCGATAGAAGTTCGGCTTGATCGCCGCGTAAGGCGGAAGATCGTAGTACCAGTCGGCCTTGGGATAGTAGCCGGAGCGGTAAGGGTATGGTGGATAGACGGGGATGAGACCACCTTGGCCTACCCCGCGAACGGGTCCGGCCTCGGCCGTGCCGGCGCAAAGCCCGAGCGCAAGAAGAATCATCAAGCCTTGAATGAACCGCATGGAGGCCCCCCTACCCGCTTTGCCTATCTTGCCACAGCGCGAGCAGGACGTCAGCCTAAGAGTTGCTCTTGGCAGCAGCTTTGACTTCGGCTGCGGCTTTGGAGAACCACCCCGCGTCGGTGCCGACCGCGACCACGTCCCAGCCTTCCGCCACGCGGGGCTTGGCATAGTCTAAGTCGTTGGCGAAAATCAAAGCCATCACAGACATCTCGCGGCATTTGCTGAGAACGAGAGTCATGGCGTCCTTGACCTCCGGCGCCCAGATGTCGAGCCGGCCGGTCAAGGCCACCGAGAGGTCGTTAGGCCCGAAGCAGACCATGTCGACCCCATCGAGCGCCAAGATCTCATCGAGCTGATCAAGCGCGCCTTTGGTCTCGATCTGCGGGCAGGCGATGGTCCAGTCGTTGGCGGTCTTGAAATAATCGCCCTCGTGGTCGAGCCGCGCCCGGTAAGGACCCCAGCTGCGATTGCCCCGCGGCGGGTATTTCACCGCCTGCACGAACGCCTCGGCGTCCTCGACACTGCCGATCAGCGGGCACATGATGCCTTGAGCGCCTGCGTCCAGCGCACGCCCGATCAGCCCTGGATCGTTCTCTGCCACCCGCACGATTGCCGGCAAGCCGCAGGCGCGGGCGGCGGTAAGGCAGCCGAGCAAGGCCTCGTTGCCGCCAAGTCCATGCTGCTGGTCGATAGTGAGACAGTCCCAACCCGCTTCGCCGATCAATTCGATCAGGAAGGGGTTGTTCAGCGTGAGCCAGGCGTTGAACAGGGTGCGGTGCTGTTTCGCCGCCTTGCGGAAGCGGTCTTCACGCATGAAGCCGTCCCTACCCTTTGGCTTCTGATTCGATTTGGCTGATCGCCACGCCCATCAGCTCGGCCATCTGGCGCCTGATCTGATGGTCTGATTGGCCGACGCCCTTGGCATCGAAATCGGCCCTGATCTTGCGAAACAGGTCCTCCTCGCCGGGCTCGGCGAGATCGGCCTTGATCACCTCGCGCGCATAGGCTTGCGCGGCATCGCCCGTGACCCCCATCTGCTCGGCTGCCCAAAGCCCGAGCAGCCGGTTCCGGCGCGCCGTCGCCCTGAACTTGAGTTCCTCGTCATGGGCGAATTTCCGCTCGAAACCCTTCTCGCGATCCTCGAAATTTGTCATTGGCTTGCCGCCTCCTTGGCCCCTCTCGATTTGGGGATGCTTTTGGGAGATCCTGGGGAAACTCGTTCCCGCTCGGGCCGAGGGATAGCGCCCAAATGGCCCGAAAATCAACAGATTGCGGGGATAACCCCCGTGCGTCCTACCAATCATTGTATGCCACTTCCCCATAGGCTAAGGTCGCCTCAAGACCCCTTGAATCGATTCCGGCAATGGCAATCTGTACATGGCGCGCGGCCTCATTGAGCCTCTCGCCCACGCGTTTGGCGTTTGTCGGCAGTCAAGCCAGTTGTGAGTGAAGGAACCAAACATGAACCGCCGCCGGCGCGTCTACGAAGGTAAAGCCAAGATCCTCTATGAGGGGCCCGAGCCCGGCACGCTCGTCCAGCATTTCAAGGACGACGCAACCGCCTTCAACAACAAGAAACACGACAAGATCGAGGGCAAAGGCGTCCTCAACAACCGCATCTCCGAGTATCTGTTCAAGAAGCTCGGCGAGGTCGGCGTGCCGACGCATTTCATCAAGCGGCTGAATATGCGCGAACAGCTGATTCGCGAGGTCGAGATCATCCCGCTTGAGGTCGTGGTCCGCAACGTGGCCGCCGGCTCGCTGTCGACCCGGCTCGGCATCGACGAAGGCACAGCGCTGCCGCGCTCGATCGTCGAGTTCTATTACAAGAGCGACCAGCTCGGCGACCCGATGGTCACCGAGGAGCACATCACCGCGTTCGGCTGGGCGACGCCGCAGGAGATCGACGACGTGATGTCGCTCGCGCTCCGCATCAACGACTTTCTCTCGGGCCTGTTCCTCGGCGTCGGCATCAAGCTGGTCGACTTCAAATGCGAGTTCGGTCGGCTGTGGGAGAACGAGCAGATGCGCATCGTGCTGGCCGACGAGATCTCGCCGGATTGCTGCCGGCTGTGGGACATCGAGACGCAGAACAAGCTCGACAAGGATCGCTTCCGCCGCGACATGGGCGGACTGGTCGAGGCCTATCAGGAGGTCGCGCGCAGGCTCGGGCTGCATGTGGACAACCCGACCCGGGCGCGAACCGGGCCGGTGCTGGTGCGTTCAAAATAGAGGTTGGACGAAGGGGGACATGAAGGCGCGCATCACCATCACGCTCAAGCAGGGCGTGCTCGACCCGCAAGGCAAGGCCATCGCCGGCGCCTTGCATGCGCTTGGCTTCGGCTCGGTTGGCAATGTGCGCCAGGGCAAATATATCGAGGTCGAAGTGATTGAGAGCGACCCGGCCAAGGCCCGTGCCGAGGTGGAGCGCATGTGCGAGCAGCTTCTCGCCAACACCATCATCGAGAACTACGCCTATGAGCTCGAGGCGGCTTAGCCCAGGCGTTGCTACCCTTTCGTCATTGAAGCAACTGTCATGCCCGCGCAGGCGGGCACCCGGTAGCGTCGGTCGGTGGTCACTGGATCGGCCGGTCAAGCCAGGCGATGACCACGGCAAAGATTGGAGCAGCATGAAAGCGAGCGTCATCGTCTTTCCCGGATCGAATTGCGACCGCGACGCGGCCGTGGCGCTCGAAGCCGCCACGGGTCAGGCGCCCGCCATGGTTTGGCACGGCGACAGCGTGCTGCCGACGAGCGATTTGATCGTACTTCCCGGCGGCTTCTCCTATGGCGATTATCTCCGCTCCGGCGCCATGGCGGCGCATTCGCCGGTGATGCGCGAGGTCGTCGCCCGCGCCCGTGCCGGCACGCCCGTGCTCGGCATCTGCAACGGCTTCCAGGTGCTGACCGAGGCTGGACTACTTCCCGGCGTGCTGATGCGCAACGCCACGCTCAAATTCATCTGCCGCGACGTGCTACTGCGCGTGGAGCGGAACGACTCGATCTATACGCGGCGCTACCAACGCGGCGAGGTCGTCAGGTTCCCGATCGCGCATAAGGACGGCAGCTATTTCGCCGATGAGGCGACGCTCGCGCGGCTCGAGGGCGAAGGCCGCGTCGCTTTCCGCTATTGTGATGCGCGGCGGCAACGTCACGGCGGAAGCCAATCCCAACGGCTCGCGCAACAACATCGCCGGCATCTATAACGAGACGGGCACCGTGCTCGGGTTGATGCCGCATCCCGAGCGCCTCGCCGATGTCGCGCTTTCCGGCACTGACGGCGCCAAGATGTTCCTCTCGCTCGTGGAGACGCTGCATTGAACATCGCGGCACGCGCGGAGAGAGCGGCTGACGGCATCACGCCCGAGCTCGTGGCCGAGCACGGGCTCAGCCCGGACGAATACAAGCTGCTCCTGACCGCTCTCGGCCGCGAGCCGAAGCTGACCGAGCTCGGCATCTTCTCGGTAATGTGGTCCGAGCATTGCTCCTACAAATCCTCAAAGGTCTGGCTGAAGAAGCTGCCGACCGAGGGCCCGCAGGTGATCCAAGGGCCGGGCGAGAATGCCGGCGTCGTCGATCTCGGCGACGGCCTGGCGGCCATCTTCAAGATGGAGAGCCATAACCACCCGTCCTATATCGAGCCCTATCAGGGCGCGGCGACCGGCGTGGGCGGCATCATGCGCGACGTGTTCACCATGGGCGCGCGCCCGATCGCCAACATGAATGCGCTCAGGTTCGGCGCGCCCGACCATCCCAAGACGCGACACCTCGTCGCCGGGGTCGTGTCGGGCATTGGCGACTACGGCAATTGCATGGGCGTGCCGACGGTCGGCGGCGAGACCAATTTCGACCCGCGCTACAACGACAATATCCTCGTCAACGCCATGACCGTCGGCATTGCCGATGCCAACCGTATCTTCAAGTCCGCGGCGAGCGGCGTCGGCCATCCCGTGGTCTATGTCGGCTCGAAAACCGGCCGCGACGGCATCCATGGCGCCACCATGGCCTCGGCCGAGTTCGACGAAGCCTCCGAGGAGAAGCGCCCGACCGTGCAGGTTGGCGATCCCTTCACCGAGAAGCTCCTGCTCGAAGCGTGCCTGGAGCTGATGGCCGAGGACGCCATCGTCGCCATCCAGGACATGGGGGCGGCCGGCCTCACCTCCTCTTCGGTCGAGATGGCCGACAAAGGCGGGGTCGGCATCGAGCTTGAATTGGACCGCGTGCCGACCCGCGAGGAAGGCATGACCGCCTACGAGATGATGCTCTCCGAGAGCCAGGAGCGCATGCTGATGGTGCTGAAGCCAGGCTCGGAGAAGATCGCCGAGCGGGTGTTCCGCAAATGGGAGCTGGACTTCTCCATTATCGGCTACACCACCGATACCGGCCGGCTCGTGGTGCGCCATCGCGGCATCGTCGAGGCCGATATCCCGCTGGCGGCGCTCGCCCATGCCGCGCCGGTCTATGAGCGGCCCTACACCAAGCGGGAGTCGCAGCAGGTGATCGCGCCGCAAGTCGTGCCGCCGCCGAACAGCCTCACCGGCGCGCTCGAATGTCTGATGGGCTCGCCGCACCTCTCATCGCGCGCGCTGGATCTGGGAACAATACGATCACATGGTCATGACCGACACGGTGCAGCGGCCGGGAGGCGACGCCGCGGTCGTGCGCGTGCACGGTACGCAGAAGGGCCTCGCCATTTCTTGTGACGTGACGCCCCGCTATTGCGCCGCCGACCCGTTCGAGGGCGCCAAGCAGGCCGTGGCCGAGTGCTGGCGCAATCTCTCGGCGGTCGGCGCCGACCCGCTCGCCATCACTGACTGCATGAATTTCGGCAATCCCGAGCGGCCGGAGATCATGGGCGAGTTCGCCAGCGCCGTCGAAGGCATGGCCGAGGCATGCACTGCGCTGTCCTTCCCCGTCGTCTCCGGCAATGTCTCGCTCTACAATGAGACGAACGGCGTCGCCATTCCGCCCACGCCGGCGATCGGCGGCATCGGGCTCATTCCCGACATCGCCACGATGGCGACCATCGCGCTGAAGCGGAACGGCGACGTGCTCATGCTGCTCGGCGCGGAAGCCGGGCATCTCGGCCAATCGATCTACATGCAACTGATGCAGGGGAAGAGCGAAGGCGCGCCGCCGCCGGTCGATCTCGACGCCGAGCGCCGCACCGGCGATCTGGTCAGAGGGCTGATCCGCAGTGGATGCCTGTCTGCGGTGCATGACGTCTCCGACGGTGGGCTGTTGGTGGCGATTGCCGAGATGGCGCTTGCCGGAGGGCGCGGGGTCGAGCTTGACCCGGTGCCGGGGCCGATCCCAGCGCACGCGCTGTGGTTCGGCGAGGACCAGGCGCGTTACGTGGTCGCCGCCTCGCCGGACAAGGCCGACGCGATTCACAAGGCTGCGGCCGTCGCCAAGGTGCCGCTCAGGCTGCTCGGCAAAGTGGGCGGCGACAGCATCACGCTTAACGGTGACCCCCCGCTTGCCTTGGCTGCGCTGAGCGCGGTGCATGAGGACTGGTTGCCACGCTTCATGGCCCACGGCTAAGATTGCGGAAAGACGAGGTGTTTACCCATGGCCATGGCGGCTGACGATATCGCGCGGATGATCAAGGAGCGCTTCCCGGACGCCGATATCCGCATCGAGGACCTCGCCGGCGACGGCGACCATTATTCCGCGACCATCGTCTCTGAGGCGTTCCGGGGCAAAAGCCGCGTCCAGCAACACCAGATGGTCTATGACGCGCTCAAGGGAAATATGGGCGGCGCGCTGCACGCCCTTGCGCTGAAAACCGCGGCACCTTAGCTAAAAGGTCCGCCAGAAAGGATAAGACGATGAGCGCTCAGGACGTCCAGGACTGGATCGGCAAGCAGATTGCCGGCAACGATGTGGTGCTGTTCATGAAGGGCACCAAAACCATGCCGCAATGCGGCTTCTCCATGCAGGTCGCGCAGATCCTCAACCATCTCGGCGTCGAGTTCAAAGACATCAACGTGCTCGAGGACATGAGCGTGCGCGACGGGATCAAGGCCTATTCCAACTGGCCGACCATCCCCCAGCTCTACGTCAAGGGCGAGTTCATCGGCGGCTGCGATATCGTGCGCGAGATGTTCCAGGCGGGCGAGCTGCAAGAGCTGCTCAAGACCAAGGGCATCGCCAGCAACGCGCAGACACTGACCGCCTGACGCCTATTCGCAGCCGATAATGATGTCGCCCGGGTTGATCATCAGCACCACGGACTTACCCTCATAGAGCTTCAGCGTCTCCAGCGAGGCGATGGTGACGCTCGCTTCGAGCGTGGTGTCGCCGGGAACCGCGACATAGACGATGGCCGTCACCGCACCTTTGCGGATCTCCATGATCTTGCCTTTGATCTGGTTGCCGGTGCTGAACTTCATGTCGGCCATGCGTTCGCTCCCGCCTCAGCTGAGGTTGCCGCAAAAGCGCTGGATGCGGCGGCAAGCTTCCTCCAGCGCCTTGATCCCGGTCGCGTAGGAAATGCGGAAGAAGGGCGAGAGCCCGAACGCCGCGCCGTGCACCACGGCGACGCCCTCCTCCTCGAGCAGAGCGGTGGCGAAGTCCTCGTCGTTGCCGATTTTCTTGCCGCCGCGCGTGGTCTTGCCGATCGTGCCCGCGCAGGACGGATAGACATAGAAGGCGCCCTCAGGCTTCGGGCAAGAGAGCCCCTTGGCCTGGTTCAGCATGGCGACGACGAGATCGCGCCGCTCCTGGAACGACGCGACCCAGTCCTTCAGGAAATCCTGCGGGCCTTCGAGAGCCTCCACCGCGGCCCATTGGCTGATCGAGCACGGGTTCGAGGTCGACTGCGATTGCAGCGTCGAGATGGCCTTGATCAACGGCTCGGGGCCACCGCCATAGCCGATACGCCAGCCGGTCATCGAATACGCCTTCGACACGCCGTTCAGCGTGAGCGTGCGGCCCTTCAGCTTTGGCTCGACCGCGGCGGGCGTGGTGAACTTGAACCCGTCATAGACGAGGTGCTCGTAGATGTCGTCGGACAGCACCCACACTTTGTCGTGCTTGACCAGCACGTCGGTGAGCGCCCTCACCTCGTCCTCGGTATAGGCGGCGCCGGTCGGGTTCGACGGCGAGTTGAAGATGAACCACTTGGTCTTGGGCGTGATGGCGCGGGCCAAGGCTTGCGGCGTCAGCTTGAAGCCGTCCTCGACCTTGGTCTCGACGATCACCGGCTCGGCGCCAGCCAGCAGCACGATGTCGGGATAGCTCACCCAATACGGCGACGGGATGATCACCTCGTCGCCAGGGTCGAGCGTCGCCAGCAGCGCGTTGTACAGCACCTGCTTGCCGCCGCTGCCGACGGTGATCTCCGACGGCTTATAGGTGAGCCCGTTCTCGCGCTTGAACTTCTCGGCGACGGCGCGCTTTAGTTCCGGGATGCCGTCGACGGCGGTATATTTCGTCTCGCCGCGCTTGATCGCCTCGATCGCCGCCTGCTTGATATTGTCCGGCGTGTCGAAATCGGGCTCGCCCGCGCCAAGGCCGATGACGTCGAAGCCAGCGGCTTTCAGCTCGCGCGCCTTGCTGGTGATGGCCATGGTCGGCGAAGGCTTGACCCGTTCGAGCGTGCGGGCGACCAGTCCCATATCGATCTCCTGGAAAATGTTGCAGTGCAGCGGCGGAAGCGGGCGCACCCTAAGCAAGGCCGCGATTGCCCGCAAGCCTTATGGCGCAAAAAGCCACAGGCGCGGGACCTTAGGTCCCGCGCCTGCCGTGTTGCTGAGCAATAGAAAGCGCTAGGTGCCGTCAGGCGGCCGCCTGACGATTGAGGCTGCCCTCGGCCAGTTCCGTCAGGGTCCGGTCAGCGTTGTATTCCTGCTCAAGCGTCTCTTCGAGCAGGCTTGCCGCATCTTTCATGCCGAGCTGTTTCGCCCAGGCGATCATCGTGCCGTAGCGGGCGATCTCGTAATGCTCGACGGCCTGGGCGTCGGCGATCATGCCGGCATCGAGAACGTCGGGATCCTTGGCCTCCTTCATGTCCTCCTCGCCCTCCTCGAGGATGCCCTTGATGGCGGGGCAGCTCTTGGCTGTGGGCTTGAGGTCGCAGAGCGCGAAGACCTGCTCGAGGCGCTCGACCTGGCCTTGCGTTTCCTGAAGATGGTGCTCGAAAGCTTGGCGCAACTCGTCCGAGTCGGCCTTCTTGGCCATCTTCGGCAGCGCCTTCAGGATCTGCTTCTCGGCATAGTAGATGTCCTTGAGCAGGTTGACGAAAAGATCCTCCAATGACTTCGTGGCGGGCATGGTTGTTGGCTCCTTGCAGACGGTTGGTAGCGGGAGACGTCCGCGGCGCCGCTGGCTAGCGCGCGGACGCCGTTCTTGGTTGGGCTAACTTTCCCGTGCGTCTTCGGTTCCAGCCCGTCCAGCGCGCGCGGGCGCGCTGGCTCAATCGCAATTAGGACACAGTTGTGACGCGGAAGCGCGTGAGCGAGCCACAATCCGGCTAAAGCCCCGCCCAAATGGCATGGTTGATTTTGCTTCGTGCCGACAGACGAGGCTTAAGTCGATGCCCATGCGACGCCAAGCGCGGCCTGACGGCCAAGGCGTGTCGAGCGTCGATATGCCCGTAACTTCCCGACGGTTGGGTCTACGACAAAGTGTTCGCGCCACAGGGCAACACGCAACACGCGATGAAAGTCGGCGCACGGCCGCTTGCCTATAATCGCTCGGGCGGCGGCTTCCTCAATGCCCTGCCGAGCGCGTTGCCCCAATTCGCCTATGACGGCGGTACGGGTGCGACACAGGAAGCGGCGCCGCAGACCGTCGACGCCGCGCCTCCCGTTCCCAACCCCACGCAAGTGCCTGATACATCAATGGTTGCGGCCGACACCCTGCCCGACGCGGATACCTCTTCGCCGCAGGCGACGCAGCCGTCTCAACCTGATAGCTTGGCCGTTCCACGAGTCGCTTCAACCGAACCCTTGAGACAGGCCATGCTGTTCATTCTCCTACTCACGTTTCTCAGCGCCGCGACGTTCATCGCGTGGCGCTACAGCCGCCGCGATATTGCCTCCCCGCGGCGTATCGGGAGGAGGATCTGATGCCGTCACGGGGGTCGGCGCAGTTCCTCCTCCTTTTCCTCCGCTCGCGCCGAAGGCTCGGGTGGATGATGGGAGCAGCCGCTTGCGCCCTGATCGTCGCTGTGCTGCTCCAGGCCGGCGGCGAATTTCCGCTTCTGACCCGGACAGGGGTCGCGCAACTGCTGCGCCAAAGCGCTTGGCAGCATGCACTGGCCGGGTTGCCGGAAGCCCCCCCTTTACCCTGGGCCAGCACCGCGTCAGCACCGGCGCAGGTGCCGATGCTTGGCTTGAGCGCATCGGTGATCAAGGAGACGAGCCCTGGCTCGGCGACGGTAAAGCCGGTCGCGGGTGAGGACCCGCATCTGCCGCGCACCAAGCTCAGCGAGATTGGCGTCGGCGACCACATTACCGTCACCACGTCTGACGGCGCCTCGCGCGACTATCGCGTCACCGGGCGCAAGGTGGTCGATCCGCATTTGGCTGAGCAGTCGGGGCCGTCGGATGTGGATGCGACGCTGGTGACCTGCTTGCCGCTCGATCCGTTGCTGGCAAGCTCGCTCAGTCTCGTCATCCAAGCGACCAAGGTGGATCCTCCGGCGGAGACCGAACCGGATCCCGAGCAGAAGCTCTAATCGCTTGCCTTCGCCTTACTGATTGCGGCGCTTCTTCTTCGGCGGCTTCGGTGCCGGCGTCGGCGTGACTTCGGCCGCTGCCGGCGGGGTTGAGGTCGACCCGGTCTGCGCCGCGCCGGCTGCGGGCGCCGCAGCGCCAGACGCAGGTTGGCCAGGCGCCACGGCAGCGCCTTGCGGCACGGCTCCGCCTTGCGGCGGGACTGCGCCAGGGGGAAGCGCGGCGGAAGGCTGCTCTGCTTCGGTCGAGGTGCCGCCGGGCGGGGTCTCGCTGATGGTCGGCGCCGTCGGGCGGCGTTCCGACTCGATCTTCTCCTTGAGCCGGTCGAGGCCGGCGCGATATTCGGCGCCGACAAAGCCGTCGAGCATCAACGCTTTCCACCGCTTGAGCGGGCTCGTGCCGGAATCGTAACCGAAGGCCCAGGTGACTTTGCTGCCGGAACCGGCGGGCGAGATGTCGTAGGAGCTCGTGCCGTCGAGCCCGTTGAAATTCACCGCGAGGTCGATATGCCGGCTCGGTTCGCTCTCGGTAATCTCCATGCTACCGGCGCCGATCGACTTGACCTCACTGGTCCATTGCACCGTCGCGCCCTTGCCCTGCTCCGGCCCGCCATAACTGACCGCCAATTTCGGGTCGCGCAATTGCCAGGGCGACCATTCGCTGAATTCATGCAGATTGTTGAGATAGGGAAAGACGATCGGCTCGGGCGCGTTGATCACCACCGAGCGCGTCACCGTCACATGCGACGGAAGCCCGAGGGCGACAGCGCCCAAAATGCCAACGAGAACAACAAGCCCCAAGACCAATCGCGTCATTGGACGCATCACCCCGCCTCCTTATTCGTCGCGTTCGCGACGGCCGCTATCCCGACGTTGGCCTTCCGCATCGAAAAAGTAAACTGCTCGCATTTTCAGCAAAAACGATTACAGTCCGCCCGTCAACAAAGAGGGAGGGGCGGGAGATGAATCTGTCACCACCAACAACAGTGGTGTTCATTGTATCGCTGATTTTGGCGGCTTTAGCGGTGATTGGCAAATTCGCGCCAATTCCGTTCATTACCGACCATGGCTTCTGGGTCGCCATCGTCGCCTATGTGGTGCTGGCGGTCGGCAACCTCTTTAGAGGCGTCTAGTTTCTGCCCGGCCTCCGGGGGTGACAACCATCCGGAGGCCTTACAACTCCCTCACAGCAACATTGCGCGGTTCAGGCTTGGCCGCGAAACACCAGCATCGCGCCGAGTGCGATCAGCAGGAAGCCCGCGCCCTGTGTCAGGCTGAGCGGCTCCTTGAAATAGATCCACGTGAATCCGGCGAACACCAAAAGCGTGATGACCTCCTGGATGGTCTTGAGCTCAGCGGGCGAATAGACCGCGCTGCCGATCCGGTTCGCCGGGACGGCGAAGCAATATTCCACGAAGGCGATGCCCCAGCTCACCAGAACCACGGTCACCAGTGCAACGGATTTGTATTTGAGGTGCCCATACCAGGCCAACGTCATGAACAGATTGGAGCAGACGAGAAGGATGATCGGGAGAATATGGGGCCATACCCCCGGGGCAATCGAAGCGGGATTCATAGGGGCCTCGAGATGGCGTGAGTTGCGACGGGCGGGAGAGACAGAGGCTGCCCCTTCGCATTGCGAGCCGGCATAACGTCACTTGCACGTCAGTCGCGACCCGACGCGGCGCGGGAAGCTTGCAAGCGCTTTGGTCTCGGCAGTCTTAGGGGAAGAGGGAGAGCGGCGATCAAACGCCGACCCTCCCCCTAGCATTACATGTCGTCGTCGTCGCGCGCCCAGGACGGCCGATAAGGCTGTGGGCTTGGCGCGGCTGCGGGCGTCGCCGGACGCGGCGCAGAGGGAGCCGGCGCGCTGCCGCCACCCATTGGGGCCGCGGGGCGGGGCGGCATGGAGCTGCTCCCCATGCCTGGCGAAGGCGGGGCTGCGGGGCGCGGCGGTGGGGCCATCGGGGCCACTGCCGGCTTTGCCGCGACGGGCGCGGGAGCTGCGGGTTTCGGCGCTGCCATGGGCTTAGCCGCCACTGCGGGCTTACGCGCCGGGGCTTTGCGCGCTGCCGGCTTCCGTGCCGGCGCTTTGCGCGCGGAGGTTTTCTTTGCGGTAGTCTTGCGCGCCGGGGCCTTCTTCTTGGCGGCGCCGGTCTTGCGCGCCGTCTTACGCACCGCCCGCGCGGTCGCGCGCCCGGTCTTGCGCGCGGTGCGCGCGGCCTTCCTCACCGTCTTGCGAGGACTGGCCTTCTTAGTCGTCTTGCGTTTCTTCCCACTCGTTTTCGTAGCCATGGCTTCTGCTCCGATCTGCTCTGTTACCGCTCTCGACCGCTCAAACGGACCGCCGTTGCACGACTCACGCTTCACTGGCCCAGGCTTGCCGTCCCACCAGGCGAGTCAATTGTTTTTTTCATTATACGATGATCGGCAGCGAAAGTGGCAATTTGGGGTGCCCTTCGCGCGCGAACATCAACAACGAAGCCTTTCCTCGTCCGTCACAAGCTCAAGCGAGGGCGCGCAGAATGTCCTCGATTGCCATGCGATGGCGAAAATCGGGGTCGACGAACCGGGCTTTGACACGGCCGTCCGTGCCGATCACCAGCGTCGCGGGGATGGGCAACATCCACCCGCCATGACCTTGAAATTGTTCAAGATCGATGCCGAATTGGCGGTAGGTCTGCTTGATTTTGTCGCCCACCCAGAAGACCAGGCCGAGCGAGAGCGCATAGGCCAGATCGAGGTCAGTCAGCACCCTAAACGGCAGTCCCCTCGTCTGCTGCAAGGCCCTGGCATATTTGGCGGTTTCCGGCACGATCGACACCACCTCACCGCCCAACGCGACGATCTCAGGATAGGCGCGGGCGAGCGCATGCAGCTCCAGCCCGCAATAGTCGCACCACGGCCCTCGGTTGAAGCTAATCACCAGCGGCCCTTTGCTCACCAATGAGGCAAGATCGACCAGATGGCCGTCGCTGTCCGTCATCAGAAACTCGGGCAGCCTCTCGCCTATGGCGGGGACGAGAATATCGGCGCCGTTCGCCTGAATGCGGGCGACCAGCTGGTCGTAGGTTGCCTCCAGATCGGGAAGCAGCTTGCGCGACTCGCCGAGGTAGAATTGCAGCTTCCGGTCGAGGGGGGCGTCCAGGGAATCCGCGGTCGTGAAGGCTTCGGCAAGAGCCTCTTCGAGTGATTTTGCCTCGGTCAAAGCACCTCCTGCACGAGCGGCCCCGGCGACGATTTACCTTGCCGCCGGCCAGCCACGATCTGGATCAGTCCAATAGTCAGGCTGAGTCCCGACCCCTGCATACCGATATAGAGGCGAGAGCGGAAAAGTCGAGCGTCGCGGAGGCTTAGGGCGGGGGCCAGTTGGGCGGCATCTGCCGCAGCGCGTGATCGAAGGGGAAGGCGGAGATTCGCACTTGCCCGGTGAACGGATAGTCGAAGGCAAGGCCGAGCAGCATGGCGAGAGCGACCAGTTCAGCCAAGGCTGCGGTCATGAGCATCTGTGCCAACAGATTCGTCGTGCCGAAGAACGCCGGATAGCCGAGCGTGATCAGGCCGCCGACAATGAGCACGAACCAGAGGATCGACGGCATTGAGCCGTCGGCGCTGTCGAGACGCTCATTGCGGTTGTCGGTCATCACCGCCAATAACCTGAGCGCGTTTTGATAGAGCGCGAGTTCCTGGAAGCTCTGCGGCTTCACGGCGAAGATCGCTTGGCTCAACTGATCGAGATGCTTGACGACGGCGTCGCTCGGCTCGCCGACGGCCATGGTTTCCCATTCATGCTCGCGCACGTCATTGACATAGTCGACGAGATGGCTGCGAACCTCGGCGCCGGCTTCGATCGGCAAAGCAAAGGTGATGCGGTGCAAGTCGACAGCCGCCTTGGCCTCATCGCGCACCGCTTCCTCCGTCTTGCGGAAATCCTCCCAGACGGCGATCACCACGAAGGCGAGCATGACGGCGTAGAACACCCCGACGACGGCAAACTTAAAACCGGCGACCTCGTTGTTGAGCTTCAGTCGGTCGACGCCGTAAGCCCACCGCGCAATCAGGGTCAGTCCGATGCTGTATAGCGCCGCGCCGACGGTCAGAAACAAGGCCGTCACCCATAACGGCGTGTCATGCATGAGATGAAGCAGCATCTTGGGGGGACCCGATCGTCGGAATTGATGACCGATATTAGCCTAAGGCACGGTGAGCTTCGCCAACTCGCGTTCGTTGAGACGCCAACGCGCGAGCCGCTTGCGTTCGAGCCACGATCCGGCAAAGCCTGCGGCCGTGGCTGCGAGCGCGGCCAGGCCAAGACTCGCCCAAAAGGAATGACCGAGCCAGAACCAGGACGCGGCGAGCATGAGCAGAAACGCCAGCGCCGCCCATGACGGTCCCCAGGCGTGGTAGTCGAGCTTGCCCTGAAGCAGCGCATGGAAGTCGAGCGGCTGCCCGCATCTCTTGCAATATTTGACGCGCTTGATCCTGTCGATATCGCGATCGAGCTTGCCGGACCAGCCGATCCCCTCGCCGGAGACCGCCGCGCCCGAGCTCAGCATCAGGATCGAATTGTCCTTCTGGAACTGGCTGAAGCAATTGGGGCAGCAGAACGTGCTCCGCGTCCTCGCCATCGGGCGCCTTCCCTCATTGAGACCGACGGCAGACTAGCATGCCCGTAGCATGGCGGGATGCAGGCCCAAGTTGCTTCCGGGAGCATGGGTAACCCCTAGCCAAGTGCCTTCTCCGCCGCCATATTCGGGCTATGCCCTATCGTGTCCCGAAGACTTTCGGCTCCCGCGCCGAGCCGCGCGCCGTCACGGGCGAAGCGACCGGCTCGCCGGGGAGCGGCGGGCCTCAAAGCGGTTTGCCGCTCGGCGCCGACCGCCGCCCGCCCGGGTTCGGCGAGTCGCCGCAGCCGTTGATGCAGGAGCATCCGCTGGTGACCGGCGCCGGCGCACCGGAGTTCGTGCCACACCGCCCTCCCCGCCCCGACAAGTCGGAAGGCGGCGTGGCCCTTCAGATCCAGTCCGAGCTCGAACCCAAGGGCGATCAGCCGCAGGCTATCGCCGAGCTCGTAGCGCAGGTGAACGCGCATGAGCGCGACCAAGTGCTGCTCGGCGTCACCGGCTCGGGCAAGACCTTCACTATGGCCAAGGTCATCGAGGCAACGCAGCGTCCGGCGCTCGTGCTCGCGCCCAACAAAACGCTGGCTGCCCAGCTCTATGGCGAATTCAAGAGCTTCTTCCCGGATAACGCGGTCGAGTATTTCGTCTCCTATTACGACTACTACCAGCCCGAGGCGTATATCCCGCGGACCGACACCTATATCGAGAAGGACTCGTCGATCAACGAGCAGATCGACCGCATGCGCCACGCGGCGACCCGCGCGCTGATCGAGCGCGACGACGTCATCATCGTAGCCTCGGTGTCCTGCATCTACGGTATCGGCTCGGTCGAGACCTATACCGCCATGACCTTCAGCCTGAAGCGCGGCGACCGGGTCGAGCAACGCCAGCTGATGGCCGATCTCGTGGCGCTGCACTACCGGCGCAACGACGCGAATTTTATGCGCGGCTCATTCCGCGTACGCGGCGACACCATAGAGCTATGGCCGGCGCATTTGGAAGATCGCGCCTGGCGCATCTCGCTGTTCGGCGACACGATCGAGAGCCTCACCGAGTTCGATCCCCTGACCGGCGCCAAGACCGACGCGTTCAGCATGGTCAAGGTCTATGCCAATTCGCATTACGTCACGCCGAAGCCGACGCTGAAACAGGCGATCCGCGGCATCAAGGAGGAGCTGAAGCAGAGGTTGAACGAGCTGCATGGCGCCGGGCGGCTGCTGGAAGCGCAGCGGCTCGAGCAGCGCACTTTGTTCGATCTGGAGATGGTCGAGGCCACCGGCTCGTGCGCCGGAATCGAGAATTATTCGCGCTATCTCACCGGGCGGAAACCGGGCGAGCCGCCGCCGACATTGTTCGAGTATCTCCCTGACAACGCGCTGGTCTTTGTCGACGAGAGCCATGTCACGATTCCGCAAATCGGCGGCATGTTCCGCGGCGACTACCGGCGGAAATCGACGCTCGCCGAATATGGCTTCCGGCTTCCCTCCTGCATGGACAACCGGCCCTTGCGCTTCGAGGAGTGGGACGCGATGCGGCCGCAGTCGATCTATGTGTCGGCCACGCCGGCCGCTTGGGAGCTGGAGCAGACCGGCGGCGTGTTCGCCGAGCAGGTGATCCGTCCCACGGGATTGATCGACCCGCCGGTCGAGGTGCGTCCCGCATCCACGCAGGTCGACGACCTGATCGACGAGACGCGCAAGGTGGTGCTGCAAGGCTACCGTGTGCTGGTCACCACGCTGACCAAGCGCATGGCCGAGGACCTCACCGAGTACATGCATGAGCAAGGCATCCGCGTGCGCTACATGCATTCGGACGTGGAGACGCTCGAGCGCATCGAGATCATCCGCGACTTGAGGCTCGGCGCGTTCGACGTGCTGGTCGGCATCAATCTGTTGCGCGAAGGGCTCGACATTCCGGAATGCGCGCTGGTCGCCATTCTCGACGCCGACAAGGAAGGCTTCCTGCGCTCGGAGACGTCGCTGATCCAGACCATCGGCCGCGCCGCACGCAACATCGACGGCCGCGTGATCCTTTATGCCGACGGCATCACCGGATCGATGGAGCGGGCGATGGCCGAGACGACGCGGCGGCGCGAGAAACAGACGGCTTATAACGTCGCCAACGGCATCACGCCGGAAAGCGTGAAGAAGCACATCGGCGACATCATGGCTTCGGTCTATGAGCGCGACCATGTGCTGGTCGACGCGGGCGCCGGCTTCGGCGAGGACGAGCAGGCGCTGATCGGGCACAATCTCGAAAGCGTGATCGCCGACATGGAGAAGCGAATGCGCGCGGCAGCCGCCGATCTCGAATTCGAGGAGGCGGCGCGACTCAGAGACGAGGTCAAGCGTTTGCGGCAGATGGAGCTCGCCGTCGCCAACGATCCGCTGGCACGGCAGGGCGAATTGGAGCGCTCGGCGGCAGAGGCCGAAGTCAGTCGTCATGACGCGTCCGCACAAGCCGACGCTCGAGGAGATGGGGCCGCATAACCGCGAGATTCCCCTGAAGCGGGCGAAGCCGCGCTCGAAATCGGGCAAGCCCGGCACGCACGCCTTCAAGGGCAAGAGCCGCTAGGCGTTACGGCCTCTTTTTTGTACCGCTCCCTTGGCCGGGCTTACCACGCTGATCGGTCGACCCGATTGGCGTAGAGGGAACCACCACCTTCTTCTTGTCCTGCTTCGGCTTCTTCTTTTCGCGATTGCTTCTCTGTTGGCCTTTGGCCACGACATCCTCCTCATGGGCTAAGTAGCGCCAGTGCGGCACTACACCTACCCCGAGTCCGCGGTGTCCTTCTAACAATATTTGGTCTGGCGACGGCCAGCCGTATACCCGGCCGGAGCACCTCTCAAGCCGCGCCTTGCTGCCGCTCCCGCGCCGCCTCCTGGATGAAGGCAGGCCAGAATTTGCGCAGCTCCTTGGGAAACATGCCGGCGAGCTTCGCCGCGCTCGCGCGATCGACATGCTTGGACAGCACATCGAACACGGCGGTGACACCCTGCTCCACCTCGCCTTCTGCCGCGCGCGGCAGCTCTTTGGCGATATGGGCGAGGAACGCCGGCTCGTGACGCTCCTTGCTGGGCTTTCCCGTAGGGTCCCAGCCTTCGTAGAACAGGCCGCGCAGAAGCATCGGCAATTGCGCGCCGAGATGCGCCGCGCTTTCCGGCCCGATGCGGTCACGCAAAGCGTGCAGCACCGCGCGTAAGGTCGAATAGGCGTGATGGCGATCGCGCGTGTCGAGCCGCTCCATCACATCCTTGAGCCAGAGATTGGATTCCTGGACGGTCTTGTCGAAAGTATCGAGGCCGGCACTCATGGACGCCGCTCCTTCCGCTGATACTGGAATTTCAAACGCTAGAAGTACCGCGCAAGCTCCGCCTTGATATGCGTCAACGGCGCTTGGATCGGGCCTCGGGCTTGGCTTTGCTCAAGGGTCTCGGCATCTCCCGGGTGACCTCGGTCGCCTTCTTGTCGGCGCGCAAGCCCAGAAACACCGGGTGGCGCATCTCGCCCGCCTCGGTCCACTCGGTGAATTTCACCTCGGCGACAAGCTTTGGCTTCACCCAGGTCGTGTTCGCTTCATCGGGGACCTTCTCTTCAACCGGCTTCGTCTTGGTGATGAGCGGCACCATCATCCGATGCAGCGAGCGCAAGGCCTCGGCATTGAAGCCGGTCCCTGCCCTGCCCGCGTATTTCCAGCCTTTGCCCTCGCGCACCGCAAGCACCAGCGCGCCGAAATATTTGCGTGAGCGGCGCGGCGCGGTGAAGCCGACGATCACCACTTCTTGCTCTTGGCTCGCTTTGACCTTCAGCCATTCGCGCGTGCGGACGCCCGAGTGGTAGTGCCCGCTGGCGAGCTTGGCCATGACGCCTTCTTCATTCGCCCGCTTGGCGCGACTGAACGCCTTGAGTCCCTTCGCCGACGACATGGGCGCTGTAGAGCAGCATCGGACTCTTCGGCAGAATGCGTGCGAGCTCGGCCTTGCGTTCGAGCAGCGTCTTGCCGCGCAAATCTTTGCCGTCGAGATAGAGCAGATCGAACACGCAATACAGCAGACGTGTCGGCTCTCGCTCGGCGTTCTGCAACAGCTGGAAGCGCGAACGCCCCTCTTGATCGAGCGCCACGAGCTCGCCGTCGAGCACGGCCTCGTGCTTGATGGCGGCGAGCGCCGCACAGATCGAAGGATATTTGCGCGAGATGTCGTTGCCGTTGCGGGAATAGAGCGAGGCATGACCCGGCGCGGCGACGGCAATGGCGCGGAAGCCGTCCCACTTGGTCTCGAACACCCAGGCGGGGTCGTCGAACGGCTTGTCAGTGAGCGTGGCGAGCATGGGGCGGAGATCGGGTCGCATCCTGGCACCGTCGGTGTGCAGCTCGCTTGCGAGGCTTGGTCCGCACGCTAGCACGCCGAGAGCCACCGAACGACACCCCCAACAAATTGTCAGTATACGTCCCAACTCATGCTAATTTGCTTTCGTCGGTCGTGGGAGGCGCAATCATGACCAAGACGGAAACCATCACCAGCGACATCTACGATGCCTGGCGGGCGCAGGACCTCGACTGGCTGGCGAGCTATTTGCCCGACGATTTCAGCCACATGATCTATATCCCGACGGAGGTGTATCCTCTCGGCGGGCTTTGCCGCGGCAAGGAAGCGGCGCTCGAACGGCTTGAGCTGATCGCCGTGCAGTTCGACTGCCTGCACTTCGACACAAGCGATTTGATGATCCGCAAGGAGCGCGCGGGCCTCGAAATCCCGCTGCGCTACCGTCATCGAGAGACGGGCATTCAGATCGAGACCAAGATGGTGAACTTCTGGACCTTCGAGGACGGCTGGCCCCGGGCTCGCCGAGTATCACGATATCGACCGCGTCCAGGCCTTCAACGCCAGCCTGGCGGCATTGACCCCGGCGCAAGTCTGACGGCGCCAGAGCGCTGTCGCGAACGTTCAAATCCAAGGCGGCAGCGCTCTGGCGAACTCCGCCTAGCGCTTCATCATGGCGTTGCGGAGCACGCCGATGAGAGCCATCACCACCGCGCCGCCGATACCGCCGCCAAAAATGTCCTTCACGAGCGAGCCGACATCCAAGCCAGCGACGTCGCCGCCACCCCCGCCGCCAAGCAGTGAGCCGAGGATCTGACCCACGACGCCGCCGCCGATGGCGCCGCTGATGGCGTCACCCGGCTTGCCGAGGCTCAAATCCTTGAGAACCGAACCAGCTACGGTCCCGCCGGCCGCACCCGACACCACTTGCACGAGCAAGTCCGTCATCCAGCTTTCCATGATTTCCCCCTTCCAGGATTTGGATGCCGAACCTCCAGGCATCCATCATTGCTGCCCTTTGCGGCAGCTTGGCCAGGCCAGGCGCCGGGGCAACACGCCCGTGGACTCTATCACGGGCCAGCCCGGGCGACTTGGCTCTGAGCTATGTCATCCCCAGTCTATGTCGCCGCCGGGACTTGTGACGGAAAAGACACAGCCAAGGATCGTCCGTATCCCTCTTTTGTGCCCTCCCGCTGCCCCCATGGTAGGAATCCGAACCAATAAGAAAAAGGGGGACTGGGCAATGACAAAAACAATGGAGACTGTCCTGGGCGACATCTACGACGCATGGCGCGCACAGGATCGCGACTGGCTGGCGAGCTATCTGCCGGACGATTTCTGGCATGTCATGCATCTTCCCGCCGGGCTCTATCCGGCAGGGGGGAGTTGCGCAGGCAAACAACGCGTCTTGGAACGGTGGCGCTCGGTTATACCGACATTCGAGGTGCTTCGCTTCGACACCAGCAATCTCTTGATCAATAAGAACAGCGCGGCTTGCTCTGCGCGAGCGGATGGCCGTGGATGTCCGTTCGAACCACTGAAAGGTAGGCGCGGATAACCCTTTTCCGCCAATACCTTGTCGCTATCGAACGCGTGCGTTTCCTGCGCGGAATAGCGTTGGGCTATCGAGTCAAAAGCCAACCGGCATTTCCGTTGAACGCGGCTTCGGCCGATCCTTCACGCTATCGAAAGCGGCCGTTCCTTTCGGCCGACGCCCTAGCCAAAAGGAGATAACGGAGATGTTTTTGTCGAAAGAGCAAGGCCGCTTCGGCCGCTATGCCCTGCTTGCCGGCGTCATCGCTTGCGCAAGCTTCGCCGTCACCGCCGCACAAGCCGGCGAATGCCCAGCCGATCAGACCAAGACCGACGTACGCCAGCCCGTGGATCTGAAACCGGTCGGCGTGACCGACACGGTGATCGCCATGATCGACGTGGACAAGGAGCAAGGCATCAAGGATCGCAACTTGCGCATGCGCAAACTCGTCGTCGAGCCCGGCGGCATCGTGCCGTGGCACAGCCACGGGGAGCGGCCAGCGATCATCTACATCATCGAAGGCGAGATCAACGAATATGCCAGCAACTGCGCAGTGCCGATCGTGCACAAGGCCGGCGATGTCGTCGCCGAGACCAAGGGCATTTCGCATTGGTGGAAGAATCTCGGTGACAAGACAGTGGTGCTGCTTTCCGCCGACCTGCTTAAGGACCCGACCGACCACACGATGTAAGACCCCTCCCCCCTCGGATGTGACGCCCTTCTCCCCCCGAAAGGACGTCACATCCACCCTTCTTTTGCCTCGAGGAGCACGCGCCATGAGCGACACGTCACACGCCGTCGCACCCCCGCACACCGAGGCGCATCATTCCGCCGGCGCCGCTCTCCGCTTCTTCGTCATCGCCCTGACCGCCTTCCTCACCGTCGTCGATCTGTTCGCCACGCAGGCCATCCTGCCCTCGCTCACCAAGCATTACGGCGTGACACCGGCACAGATGGGCTTTGCCGTCAATGCCAGCACGCTGGGTATGGCCTTTTCGGGCCTGGCCGTCGGCTATTTCAGTCGCGAGATCGATCGCAGGAAAGGCATCCTGATCAGCCTCATCGTGCTCGCCATCCCGACCGCGCTGCTCGCGCATGCGCCGGACCTCACCACTTTCACGCTGTTGCGAGTATCGCAAGGATTGTGCATGGCGGCGGCCTTCACGCTCACGCTCGCCTATCTCGGCGAGCATTACAGCGCCGCCGATTCGGCCGGCGCCTTCGCCGCCTACATCACCGGCAACGTGGCGAGCAACCTCATCGGGCGCCTGATCTCGGCGGGCGTGGCCGATCATTTCGGACTGGCGGCGAATTTCTATTTCTTCGCCATGCTCAATCTGCTTGGCGCGGCGCTGGTCTATTTCACCGTTGAGAAGACGAAGCCCATGCATGACATGGGCACCGGAATGAGCTCGCATTTCGATGCGTGGATCATGCATTTGAAGAACCCTTCCTTGCGCGCGAGCTTCGCCATCGGCTTCTGCATCCTGTTCGCCTTCATCGGCACCTTCACCTTCGTCAACTTCGTGCTGGTGCAGCCGCCGCTCGGTGTCGGCGCCATGACGCTCGGCTTCGTCTATTTCGTCTTCGTCCCCGCGATGGCAACCACGCCGCTGGCCGGTCACGCCGTGAAGCGCTTCGGCACCAGGCCCACCTTCTGGGCGGCGCTGGCAGTGGCAGGCCTTGGGCTTCCGCTTCTCGTCCTGCCGAGCTTGCCGGCGGTGCTGGTCGGCATGGTGCTGGTCGGGGCCGGCACCTTCTTCGCCCAGGCCTGCGCCACGGGCTTTGTCGGTCGCGCCGCGACCTCTGATCGCGGGGCGGCAAGCGGTCTTTACCTCGCCAGCTATTTCTTCGGCGGCCTGATCGGCAGCGCCGTGCTGGGCGTGCTGTTCGACATGTTCGGCTGGACGGCTTGCGTGGGCGGCGTGGCCGCGGCGCTCATCGTGGCGGCGCTGCTTGCCATCTTCTTGAAAACGCCGATGGCGCCCGAGGGCTTGGCGCACTGACCTCGGTCAGCGTCACGCGCGGTTTTCTGCCGGCGGTTTGATCCAGCGCAAAGAGTTCGCGCCCGTCCGCTTACGCTATAAGGCGGGGTGGAAAGGATTTGAGAGTCGGTCTCCTGCCTCCGCCCCCGGCGCCCCTGAATTTGAAGTCGCGAACGCTGAGCGGGGGCGCCGCGCCACTCCTTCTGAGTATAGCCGCTGCCCGCGTGCTACGGCCTCCAGCGTGAGAAGCCCGGCCGTCCCGCCGGGCTTCTTGCTTTCGCGGCAAGGCCCCCATGGCTCTGCCACAACATATTTACCTATTACATCAATGTGTTAGTCAACCTCATTCGGTATTCGAGCCTCAAAAGGTTGCACATTAGGTAGCGCGGCGGTGTCTGGATGATGTACGGGGCTAGCCGCGACTGCTGCATAACGTTACCTCTGCAGTTCGCTAACTGGTTCAGGCATTCCTGGTAATTTTGCTGGCTATACCAGGAGATCCCCATAATGAAGGCGTCGGTTTCGTCGCCCTCTCATTCTCGGTCAAACCGCCGCAGGACGCGGAGCCCGCAAAGGCATAAGCTGTGCCCGTGTGCAGTCCCACCATGCTGCACACCTTCTTTGCGAAACTGAGCCCCGCACCACCTGCGAGGCTTTTTCTTTAGTCAGTTTGTCGCACTGCCAATCGGATCGGCTGAGCGTTTCCCCCTAGCTGCAATGCAGCCTTAGCTAACAGGAGGAAATGTAGATGAGTAAGCTCCTAGCCATTACGATTGCCTTGGGCCTCGCAGTTGGTTTCGCCGCGCCGGTCCTCGCCGCCGACAAGACGCCCACCACCAAGTCAGCGTGCGAAAAAGAGCACATGAAGTGGGATGATTTATCGAAGACCTGCTCGAAGGGCGGTTACTAGTCGAAAGGAAGGGCGTCGGTTTCCGCCGACGCCCTTCGTGCGCCGCTGACCTGGAGGCGCCTATGGAATGGGTCTACGTCTACCTGACCGTGATCAATAACGTACCAATCCTCAACGCGGCTGACGGGAGCTACAAAACCCAAGAGGCCTGCTTAGACGCCAATGCGGGTCTAAACGACGACCCCTTCTGGTGTGTCCCTCGCAATTGGCTAGATAATGATCAGCGCCAGCCGGTTCGGGCCTTTGTCGAGCCATGAGTTTCGCCGGACCGCTCGCTTCGTTAGCCCTTTTATCTGCGGCGGTGCGTCACAACAGGCTCGCTTATCACGCCGATAAGGCGCAGGGTGGATCATCACCGGGCAATAACAACAACAGGCTCCGGTGGCTGAGAGCTTCAAGACTTCCCGCCTGCGATCAAGGAGGTGAATGTATGCCCCCCCGCTTCAGTCCCGAAGTCCTTGACGATCTCGCAACCGCCTTCAAAGACGTGTGGGCGACGCTGTATGCCCAAGTGCCGCCCGATGACGACGACGCCGCGCGGCTAAGCGGCAACCTGAGTCGCACACTTGTCGCCCTCGCTGTCGAAGGGATAACTGATCCCAAAGAGCTGCGGCGCAAAGCAATCGAGAACATGATCCTCACAGACCATCAGGCCCGATGAACGACGAACCTCTCAGCGTCACGGTGGAAGGCACCAGCATCGTCGTCACGATGCCGGGTACGTCCTTTCGGGCCGCATTTTTCAAAGCCGCGGACGAGCCCAGGTTGATGCAGTCGCCAACAATGTCAGTTGAGAAGGAAGCGCCTGCTCAAACCCGCAAAGAGTTTGAGGCGCTTGCCTGGGAAGCTGCGAACGTCAAGGCACGAGAACTCGGCTGGATTGCTTGAGAGCTGCGAAAGCTCGATGCCAGCGCGTGCAGACGGCACTCTTCGGCACTTCCGGGCACTTTATGACCTCCAACAAATAAACGCCCCGCCGCCCAACATAGATGCCAAGCTGCTGTCCGAGAATCAATGCGGCAACCGTTTGACGCATGGACGTGAGCTAAGTCCAGGGCGGCGTGCGCCAATAAAAAAGGGCGCTCACAGAAGCGCGTGCGCCCTTCACGCCGACCCTCACGATTAAATGAACCTACGAGCGCAACTATCGCAGCGCCATCAGGTTCGATTCGCAGGCTCTTTTTAACGAGGAGAACTGCAATGCGTATAAATCTAGTGGCAGGAACGGCCCTCGCGGGCAGTCTGCTGATGTCCTCATTCGTTTGGCAATCGGCCCAAGCGACAAACGCACCAAACCTCAAAGCCGCAGTTGGAAACACCGGCACGATAACGCTTGTCGAGCAGGGCGGCGGGGGCGGCGGCGGTGGCGGCTGGCGGCGGCGGTGGTGGCGGCGGCGGTAATGGTGGTGGCGGTGGCGGCAATGGTGGTGGCGGTGGCCACATGGCCGGCGGGGGTGGTGGCGGCGGCAATGGTGGTGGCGGTGGCCATGGTGGTCGGCGGTGGCCACATGGCGGCGGCGGCGGTGATGGCGGCGGTGGCCACATGGCTGCCCGCGGTGGGGATGGCGGCGGCGGCGATGGTGGCCATATGGCTAATCGCGGTGGCGACGGCGGCGGCGGTGACCACGGTATGAATGGACGGTGGTGCTCACTACAAAGGCGGAAGATTCTCTGGCGGCGACGATTCCGGCGGAGGCAACTATTCGAGACGGCACGACCATGATGGAAAGTTTGCGCGCGATCACGACGATAGGCACTTTAGCAATCGTGATCACAACCATGATCACTTCAATCGGCATCGCGTCTTCCGCAATGGCGTATGGGTTTGGGTGTACGGACCCGACTATTACGCTGGCGACAACTGCGCATGGCTGCTGGATAGGGCGGAAATCACTGGCAGCCCGTATTGGTGGAGGCGGTATAACCTCTGCATTGGCTACTACTAAGCCGACAAGCCTAGTTAGCCTTCTTACAGCCCCGCTCTAGCGGGGCTTTTCTTTCCGGCATGCCGCGCTGAGACCCTCAAGCGGGGCGGTCAACCCGTTGGGGCGAAGCCTGCGACAATCAGGCTGGAACTAGACCGGCTAGAATACGTTTTTTCGCATGGGGTTTGCGAGCTCCCTTTCTCTGTCTTGCCGAACCGCAGTTCCCTCCAAGCCCCGCGCATGAGCATGCGGGGGCTTTCTTTTTTGGCGTTGCTTCGTAGGCTTCCACTGTGCAAGCCCCCAAGGCTGCACCGAGCATGCGAACTAGCCCCGCTCGCGGCGGGGCTTTTTTCTTTGTGCTTGGGTTTTTGCTATTATCTCGTTCGTGGGCAGGTCCGCCTCCTGTCCCTAGGCTCCTCCTTCCCGGAGCCGGAGAAGCCCTGCGCCCCCCATATATGGATGCGGGGCTTCTTTCCTGGCAGGCCCTATCTGTGTCCGCCATGCCGCAACTGGTGCAGCGCGCGCAGGTCTTCCTCAGAGAGCCGGGTCCAGCCCTTCCCGTTACCATCCGTCCACAGATTGCACGTCACGGGCTCTTTTTTTTCTCTAAACTTAGTCTCTATCAGTCGGCTTGGGCCTGAGTGGCTCCGGCAGGCTCGCAAGCAATCTGTCGAGCAGAGTGTCGAAATCAACCCCGCCGCTGCCAGCGAGGGCGAAGACACGCTTCCGTAGCGAGGCCTGTCGCTCTTCATCCTGAGCCAGATCGCGATCTGGTTCGCGCGATGAGACCTGCTCCCAAGCGACCTCGTAGACCAAGTCGATGATTTCCATATCCAGCGGGTCAAAGGCGTGGGGTCTCTTGAATGAGCCCATGGCTGCCTCCGTCGGAAAGCAGCTCGATTCCAGCATTGCTGCTGTACAAGTCAAGATAGTCAGTGTGCGTTGCAAAACGCATTTGCGTGTGCGAAATCGTACGAAATCTTTTCGGCGTCTACGCCGGAACCGCCAACTTCAAGAAGCGTTTTTTCTTCCCCCGAGTAACCGTGTGTAGGAGTAATCGCCATGAAAACGCTTCTCTCCACACTGGCTTTGGCGCTCGCACTTGGATTTGCGATGCCCGCATTTGCCGGGGACGTTACGACAGCGAAGAACGCCGCCGATTGCGAGAAGGCTGGCGGTGCTTGGATGCTGCTAAGAACGTATGCTCAGAGAAAAAGATGTAGGCACCATTCGCTGTTAGAATCTTTCAGAGGCGACTGCTTCAGCAGGCGCCCTTTTTCCGGTCTGTAAGCGTACTGACTTCGTGCTTGACGATTACCCCTAGACGGAATTGATTAACCAGACGGGGGTGTGTGATGCGTAGGAATTTCACATGCCAGGTGACCCGGAGGAGTTCCGCTCGAATGCCGCCCGATGCTTGCACTTTCGGAACGCGCACCGGAAGCGCGTCAGGCGTTTATTGAGCTTGCAGCGACATGGCGCAAATTAGCCGCCGAAACTGAATCGGATGAGGCCCTGTTCCGTGCGATATGCGAAATGGATCTCATCGAGCCTTGCGAAGCTCTACCTCGCGCGCTGAAACTTCGCTCTTGGGCGGCGTAGTGATGGGTCGGCCGCTTTGGCCCTATGCGCTGGGCCGCTGGAACTCCGCAAGCAAAAACTCGTTATGTGGCTGCCATGCCGAAGCTCCCAGCAGAAGCTATGGCGAGGCCCGGTGCGTAGGTCGCGAGGGACCCGCGTGCCGGGTCTTAGCAGCGAGACGATTCAGTTGGCGGTCTTTTGGCCGGCATCTTCATTCTGTTGTTGCTAGTCGCCATATTGGTAATGGCTGTTTTTACGCTCTTGCCCGCCATTCAACCGTCCTCGCCTCCTCCTGCACCTACGTCGCTACCTGAGGTCAGCAAGTGAGCGCACCTGGTTTTCGGCCAATGCATTTTTGGGAAAGGCTCCGCTTTTTGTTTGGATTTATTTATCCGACCCAAACGGGAGCCGGCGAGGTGCATAGGCCAAAAGCGACCCCGAAGAAGGGTCTTAAGTTAGTCAGACTGAACGCTGCCTCGAAGATGGCGCTATCAAAAGCATTGAGAGCGTTGAAACCCGGCCAAAAGGGGTGGATCAGCTTAGATGATGCCGCGCGCTTGTTTTCTCCCTCGACCGAGTCCCCCAGCGAATGGGATCAAGCCAGCACGAGGGGATTAAGCGAGTTTGCTGCGGAGCTAGAACACCGTTCAACCCCAGAACGGAACGAGGGCGACGAGCGCGTGTACTTCACTCGAATCCGGACCCTTATTCTCTAATCACGCTCTACTCTGCCCCAAGATGATGTCTCGTTGCCTAGGCCGTGGTCAAACATCGCCGAGATCGCATATTTTTAGGTTCATGGGACAACGATCAACGCGGTGAAGGAGCGTCGGCCCTTGTTGAGGCTCGACGGGAAGGAAGCGCTTGCTGAGCGATCTCGCTTAAGGACGCCGATAGGAATTGTCGAGCCACTCAACTAAATCTGCGCGATGGAACGTCAGCCGCGCCGCGCCGCCTTGATCGCCGCGACGTCGATCTTCTTCATGCCCATCATCGCATCAAACGCGCGCTTTGCTTCTTCGCCGCCGGCCGCCAGCGCCTCGGTCAGCACGCGCGGCGTGATTTGCCAGGAGACGCCCCACTTGTCTTTGCACCAGCCGCACTGCGCTCTCCTGGCCGCCATTGCCGACGATGGCGTTCCAGTAGCGGTCGGTCTCTTGCTGATCGTCGGTGGCGATCTGGAACGAGAAGGCTTCGTTATGCTTGAACGCGGGACCGCCGTTGAGGCCGATACAGGGGACGCCGGCGACTGTGAATTCGACCGTCAGCACGTCGCCCTCCTTGCCGGACGGGTAGTCGCTGGGTGCACGGTGGACGGCACCCACCGCGCTGTCGGGAAAGGTCTCGGCGTAGAAGCGGGCAGCAGCCTCGGCGTCCTTGTCGTACCATAGGCAAATCGTGTTCTTGGCCATTGTTTGTCCTTTCGCTTCCTTTTGAATTGCCTTGAACCCATCACCCGCGAGCCGAACGAGATATTCGATTTCTAGGTCTCGACGGATCGGGTTTCAGATAAACGATCAGGCAAGCAATACATATTCCGAGTCCAACCAGCGGGTATTTCAGCGCCACAACTGAAGCAACTCCGAAAAGGCATAAGGTCGCGATGGATCGCGTGGCGTTGGGTCAATGAGGACTACGATAGTCCAGGTCGTTTGCCGTTTGTCGGAGCATCATCTCGGGCGCCAAATCTCTACATTGCCACTGGATTCAATGCGTGGGGCATAAGCAACGGCACGGCGGCGGGGATTCTCATTGCTCAAATTGACAGGCTTTGGCCGCGCGGCGTGACGAAACAGGCGACGGCGCTTGACCGATGGATGAAAGAGATTGCCCCAAGCTCCGAACTTCGGGAATGGTTCGGCCACGATCCGGCACGTTGGCAAGAGTTCCGAGGCCGTTACACAAAGGAGCTACGCTGCCATAAACACATCCTGACTGAACTCCGCTCGATCGCTCGGCGTAGACCGCTCACTCTTGTTTATTCGGCCCGCGATGAAGAGCACAACGACGCCGTGGTGCTACGTAACGTGCTTCTGGGGAGATGAACCCTAAGCCGGTTTGGCGATGAAGAGCTGGCACCACCCGCTCGCGGCGACTGGATCCTCGACTACTTTGCAGGAAGCTGGTGCCACGAACTGAACGCAACCAGAGCACTGCTGACCGTCTTTGGGACTGTCCTGATATTTGGCAGCTTCGTGGGTGAGTTTGGTTTGCGCGAACAAGCTCTCTGCCAAAGCGGTCGTGGAGATGATGGCGCCAGCAATTGCCGGTACAGTCTTCAACAGGGAACGGCGACAAACGCCCTTCTTAATCGTGGTGGATGGATTGTTCATGCGAGCACTCCTTGCTTGCCCAGAAATGAAGCGACTTGCGTTGCCCAGAAATAGAGCGAGTCTCGCGAAACAGAACCTTTTACTTTCGAGGAAAGTTCCGGTTCTGGCTTTGCCTTGGTGGCGGGCAGGAGTTGCCGAGTGATATAGTTCGCCATGGGGCCGCCCGCGCAAATAGCACCCGAACGTAAGGGTGGACAGCCGGCATTTGCGCGACAACTCGGAGTGCGTACGTGCATTTTGCGCTAGTGCCACGAACGGGCATCAAGTCTCAAACGGTTCAGTCTATTTGCCCGGCGGAGCCTGTTTTTCCTCTCGCGGCAAGGCCGGATCGAAGCAGGCCCATCTTGGCGCACTTGAAGTCCAGATAGTAATTTGAGGCTGGGCGAGATCAGGATCGTCAAGCGTGCCCGCGCGCACGCCGATATATTGTCGCCTTGTATCGGCTTGGGTAAACACTGGCGTCCCACATGTCGGGCAGAATTGACGATGCATAAGCGTGCCGCTGTCGGCTCGGCTCTGATAGTCGGCGAGCTCACCCTCCACCTTGACGGCCTCGCTCGGGAAGAACACGTTCACTGTGCCGCTGCCCGCCCCGATATACTGGCAGTCGCGGCACCAGCAATGACGTGCGAACAATGGGTTGGAACCTATGCCGTAGCGCACCGCTCCGCAGCGGCATCCACCTGTGATCGTCATCGTTTGTCTCCTCTTTTTTGCGAGATGCGCTTCCGATCAGCAACGGAACCTAATGTGGTGATTATCAGGCCATGCACTTCCGAGCATTTAGATGGCTGGGTGGGATTGCGACAACGTCTGTGGCCTGATGAGACTTTAGACGAACATCGTAGTCATGCGAGGTCGCTACTTAAACGTCCGCGTGATGCTGTCGGCTATCTGGCATGCGAGGCTGACGAAACAGTTGTTGCCTTCGCCGAGGCGACCTTGCGTCGAGACTATGTGAATGGCTGCAACAGCTCGCCTGTACGATTCCTCGAGGGACTTTATGTCGAGCCACGATATCGAAAACGTGGACTCGCTTGCCTTCTTTGCAGTGCCGTTGAAGACTGGGCCAAAGGCATGGGCCGCACCGAATTTGCCTCTGCTTGCAAAACGAAGTGGGCCAGAGAGTGCACGAAGCCCTAGGCTTCAACGCATCCGACCGAGTGGTCTTCTATCTGAAACGAATATGATTGTTCGGCAGTGAGGAAATGGCCGAGCGAGCTCGGCCCGGCTATGCCCCAGATCTTGCATGCCCCCCTGATGAACCTAAATTCATTGAGGAATTACAGGCAGGTGTGGCAATGCGTCGAAAAACTGAAGCTCAACGCAAGAAGGAAGCAAAGGAGCGTGCGGCGAAGGCTTTGCGCAAAACGAAGGAACGCTATGGGTTGGGAAAGCCTGGCATCTTGAAAGGCGTGGTCGCAAGTCCGCTCCAAGCGCATGGCAAGCGGCGCACTCCTCGATTGGCGTCCACGTCTGACCGGATTCCAGGTTCAGCTTCATCATCGAATTTGCTGCATGACTATAAGTGGAAACGCGAAGCAAAAGAGACAGATGTGACGGTTGCCGAAATACGCAGAAAGGCCACTCAGATAGCGCCGGCCTACAACAAGGGGGCACTTCAATACCTTCCCTCGGATAGTCGCAGCGAGTTGGCTAAACGGAGTGAAATTTCGACGCTACGCCTAAGCGGACTTCGACCTCAGCGATTTCAAGAGTGAGGGTTTCTTGATGCCAATAGCCTGCTTTAACTCGGGCTTCCCATTCCTCGCGCCCTTGGACCTCGATCGAACCAAAATCAGCGAGGGCGTTTCTCCTGCAACGCGGAATTTGTAAGGAGAGAACTGCTTTCGCGGCAAGCGATCCCGGCAAGCACAGTTCTAAAATGGTCCGGCCATTAACGCTTTTCTAAGCCTAACGCGGTCAGATGGGCGAAGTCTCGCGTAACCGATTTGAGTGACAGTACCAAGTAAGAGGGATCCCGCCATGCGCACCATCGTTGCTCTCGCCGCCATCGCCGCCTGTTTGGCGCTCGGCGGTTGCTTCCATCATTCCCAGCAGATCTACACGGCTGAGATGCCGCCGGAACCGATCTCCACGCCCATCAAATAAGGCATGGCGGACAGGCCTCCAGGACCGGCCGATCACCTGCCCCAAGCGCCCCTTTAGGCGGGCTGATCGAGATGGCCACGGGACTGGAAACTGTTTGGACGTTCCTGTATCGCGTAAAAAAGCCCGGTCTTGCTGCCGGGCTTTTTCTTTTGGGCTGAGCGCCGGAACGGCGATCGCAGGGCTTTAGCCCACGCCATTGGTGCAGCTATGCACCCAGAACAGCAGCAGGATCGCGGCGCCAACGGCACCGGCTGCGACGAAGGCGTTGAGCCAGCTCCGCTTCCTGAGCGCGAAGGCAATGTCGCCGCCATGCAGCTCTTGCGCGATCCTGACCCAGAATATTTCGAGCGAGAGCACGATGACCAGGAAGGTGAAAGCAGCGGCGCTAAGCTGGATCGCCGAGATGCCGGTACAGACATTCATCGGACGCTCCTTCACTCCGCGGCGAGTTTGTGCGGGCCGGGGTCGGACGCCTCAGCATTTGGCTTGCTGGGCTCGATCTCGGCTGCTGGCTCGGCGCCAGGCTCCGGCTCATGCAGGATGACGCCGTCGAGCAGGCCGAACTCGCCGATCCAAGGCTGGCGCCATAGAGCGCGCATCGTGTCGGCGTAGCCGGCCTCCCAGCGCTGGCGAATGCCCGACGGCGAGAAGTCGATATCCTTGGTGTGGGTCTCGTTGTCGAGCTTCGGGCTCAGGAGCCGGACCACATGCATGCGCGTGTCGCAGCGATAGCCGGCGAGCTCACGATAGAGCGGGTCGTTCTTCTCCGCCTCCGGCACGTATTCGAGGAGCTGGGTAATCACGTGGCGGAGCTTGTGCGTCTCGCGCTGGCGAACGATGTGGCTGGCGATGCGGCTTGAATATTGGATGTCCTTGTGGCGATTGAGGATCTGCCAGATGGTCTCCGGCTCGTCGCCGGTCGGATGCCATAGATGCACGGCGAAGATCAGCGAGTTGCGGCGCGGCTGGTCGTCGAAAATGCGCTCGGTGGGGGTGTTGGAGAGAATGCCGCCGTCCCAGTAAAGCTCGCCATCGATGCGGACCGCGGGAAAGGCGGGAGGCAGCGCGCCCGAGGCCATCACGTGGCTCGGCGAGAGCTCCATCTCCTTCGAATCGAAGTAATGCATCATGCTCGAACGCACATGTGCGGCACCCACAGTGAGCCGCGGGTGGCCTCGGTTGATGAGATCGAAATCGACCAGCTCCTCGAGCGTCTTGCGTAACGGCTCGGTCGAGTAATAGCCGGCATGGTCGGGGCCGAGATTCACATGGGCGCCGAGGAAGGCGCGCGTATGCGGCTCGAAGAACCCAGAGATGCCCTTGGTCAGCGTCATCCACGACGCAAGCGCATCGGCGACACCCGCCCAGGCGGGAAAGGCGCCCCAGAAACTCGCGCGCTCGACCCTGAACCAAAACTCCTTGAGTCTGGCGAGCCGGTCCTCCGGCTTGTTGCCGGTGATGATCGCCGCGTTGATCGCGCCGATCGAGGTGCCGATGATCCAATCCGGCTCGACGCCGGTCTCGTGCAACGCCTGGTAGACGCCGCCCTGATAGGCGCCAAGCGCGCCGCCGCCTTGCAGCACGAGCACGACCTGGCCGTCATTGTTGTTGCGGATCTGATTGACCGCATCGAGCGGCGTGAGCGTCTTGGTCTTGGACATGTTTGCCTCCCGGGCTCGTTGCTCTTCGCTCAGTGCGCGGTCCAACCACCATCGACCGGGATAGCGGCTCCGGTTATGGACGCAGCCGCGTCCGAGCAGAGGAACACTGCGATGCCGCCGAGCTCATCGGTGGTCGCGAAGCGCTTGTTCGGCTGCTGCGCCAGCAACACGTCGCGGATCACCTGCTCGCGCGGGATGCCGTGCGCCTTGGCCTGTCCCTCGATCTGCGCCTCGACGAGAGGCGTGTAGACATAACCCGGGCAAATCGCGTTGCAGGTGATGCCCTGCTCCGCCGTCTCGAGCGCCGTCACCTTGGTCAGGCCGAGCATGCCGTGCTTGGCCGCGACATAGGCCGCCTTGAAGGCCGAGCCGACCAGGCCATGGGCCGAGGCGATGTTGACGATGCGACCCCATTTGTTGGCGACCATGGACGGCAGCGCGAGCCGCGTGGTGTGGAACGCCGAGCTGAGATTGATGGCGAGGATCGCGTCCCACTTGGCGGCGGGGAATTCCTGCAACGGCGCCACGTGTTGGATGCCGGCATTGTTGACCAGCACGTCGAGCCTGCCGAACGTGTCGAGAGTCATCTTGATCATCTCGGCGATGGAGTCCGGGTTGGTCATGTCCGCCCCGGAATAGGCGACCTTCACACCGAAATCCGAAGTGATGCGCGGCTTGCGTCGCCTTGATCTCCTCCGGCTTGCCGAAGCCGTTGAGAACCACGGCGGCGCCTGACGCGGCGAGCGCACGGGCAATGCCGAGCCCGATTCCGCTGGTCGATCCTGTCACCAAGGACACCTTGTCCTTGAGGAGTTGCGCGGTCGATGCCCCGCGCTCTGTCATGGCGATATTCATAGCCGGGCACTCCTCGTTCTGCCTTGCTGATCGCGAAGGCTTCTGTTGGCGAGGATCATGCCCAGGCCCGGCGACGGATCGGAAATGCCCTTTGGCTAAGGACTCGATAGGGTTGCGCTATGGCCGGCTAAAGGCTTGGCTAGGCTGGAAAAAATTGGATTTTCAGGCGGCGCCCGCGACGTTCCGCCAGCCCAAAAAGCGGCCTTGGCCATCAAATCATCTCGACGGGAAACCGGTCACAAGCGTACAACTCCGGTCACAACAACGGCGCGAACCCGGACTTTCCTTGTCGATGATCGTTTGCAGGGTAAGGAAACAGGCCGGACTCCGTCCAGTCCGACCGCTGAAACGCGGACCTTGCTCCCGTGCCGCGATCATGTCTCGTTCACGCATAGATTAGGCGGCGGAGCGCATCTCCCATGGAAATGCATCAGGTCCGCTACTTCCTCGCCGTGGCGCGAGCTCTCAATTTCACGCGCGCCGCCGAGGAGTGCCACGTTGCCCAGCCTTCGCTCACGCGCGCCATCCGCCAGCTCGAGGGCGAGCTTGGCGGCGATCTGTTTCGGCGCGAGCGGCCGCAGGCCCAGCTCACCGAGCTCGGCCAGCGCATGCTGCCGCTGCTGAAGCAATGCTATGAAAGCGCGCTGAGCGCCCGCTTGCTCGCTTCCGCCATCAAGAAAGGCGAGGTCGGCTCGCTGCGGCTGGCCCTGTCACGCACCATCGATCCATCGCTGGTGACCCCCCATGTCGTCGAGCTGGGCAAACTGTTCCAGGGACTCGAGTTGAAGTTGCTGCGGGGAACCGGGGTTGAGGTGCTCGAATATCTCAAGAAGGGCGAGGTCGAGCTTGGGCTCGCCGCGCAGATCGGCGAGGAATGGGAGCGGCTCGACGCCTGGCCGCTGTTCACCGAGGAATTCCAACTCACCGTCAACAGCATGCATGCTTTCGCCCAGCGTCCGGCCGTCGCGCTC
This sequence comes from uncultured Alphaproteobacteria bacterium, assembly GCA_963710245.1. Classification (GTDB taxonomy): domain Bacteria; phylum Pseudomonadota; class Alphaproteobacteria; order Rhizobiales; family Methyloligellaceae; genus Methyloceanibacter. Next base: position 23,841 of record CAVPZK010000017.1, on the reverse strand, counting down.
GACGATCTCAAGCAAGAGCGGCTGATGGTCCGTACCTATTGCGAGACCACGCCGGAGATGCTCGAACTCCTGCGCATGCGGGAGTTCGACGTGACGCGCTTCCACGAGGTGAGCGCCGACGGCGATCTTCTCGCTTTGCTCGAAGCGGGCCTCGGCGTGGCGCTCCTGCCGCGCAGCACGCAAGGCCCGGCCACCTTGGCGCGCATCGTCGTGCAGGACATCGATCTCAAACGCACAATCAATCTCTACGGCGTCGCCGGGCGGCAACGCACAGCCGTGGCCTCGGCCATGATGAAGATGCTGCGGGCCTACGATTGGTCGCGCTACGCCGCCGCTTAATGCGCGGTCCGGAGCGCCGACAAGAGATCCTCGATGGTCATGCGCTTGCGGTAGTCGGGATCGACGAAGCGCGCCTTCACCTCGCCGTTGGTGGCGACGACGAAGGTGGCGGGGACCGGCAGCAGCCAGGTGTCGCTGCCTTGCGAGCGTGACACGTCCCAGCCGGCGCGCGTCATCAGCTCTTGCATCTCTTGCCCGACCCAAAAAGCGAGATTGAGCGAGAGCGCATAGCCGTTATCGAAATCGGTGAGGATCGGGAACGGCGCCGCCGATTCCGCCTTGAGCTCTGCCGTGAAATGCTCACGGTCGGGCATGATGGCGGCAACGTGCCCGCCTTCAGCCGCGATCTGATCCTGCGCTTCGGCCAGAGCGCGCGTGTTGATCCGGCAATAAGGGCACCAATGCCCGCGATGGAACGTCACCGCGACGGGTCCCTTCTCCAGCAGCTTGTCGAGACTGATGAGTTGGCCGCTTTCGTCAGGCAGAACGAAGTTCGGCATCTGTTCGCCTGGCTTCGGCGCGTTCTCGCCGACATCGTGCTGTCTCAGCCGGTCACCAGACCATCGACCGCGGTCTGAAATTGCGGCCCGAACCGCCGCACCGCCTCGGCGAAAGCTTGCAGCCGCTCGGCAAGCGACGCGTCCATGTCGCGGCACTGAACGAAGGCCTCTTCGAGCAGTTGCGAGAGCGGTTTCGAGTTCATTCAACAGTCCTCCAGCCCCCGGCAACCGGCCACCGGGCCGCAAACCAAACGCTTATGCGGAGTCCCAGCTTCCCCGACCCCTTTTCATACCATCCGATGGTCGCAATGGGTAGCAGGCATCACCACGATTTTGGATCAGTTTCGGGGCGGATCTGCGCGCTTTTCAGCGCTGTCAGCAGATCCTCGATGGTCATCCGTTTCCGGTAGTCGGGGTCGATGAAGCGCGCCGTGATACGGCCGTCCTGGGCGATGACGAAGGTCGCGGGAATGGGCATCACCCAGGCCTGGTTGCCCTGATAGTCGGGGACCTTGCGACCACCCGATTCCAATATCTGTTGCATTTCCTCCCCCACCCAAATCGCAAGGTTCAGCGACAGGGCGTAGCCATTGTCGATGTCGGTCAGGATGGGGTAGTGCACCTCGCCCTCGGCTTTGAAGGTAGCCGCGAATTCTTGCCGCTCCGGCATGATCGCCGCGAGCCGGCCGCCCTCTGAGGAGATCTGGGTCTGGGCTTCGGCCAAGGCTCGCGTATTGATCCGGCAATACGGACACCAATGGCCGCGGTGGAAGGTCATCGCCAGCGGACCCTCTTTTAGCAAATCGTCAAGCGTCACCAATTGCCCCTTGTCGTCGGGCATGGCGAAAGAGCGGCATCCGCTCACCCGGCTTGGGGGCCGCTGCACCGGCATCGTGCGCCTTCAGGCGCCCAACCATCCGATCGACGGCCTCCTGATAACCCGGAATCAAATAGCGGGTCGCTTCGCTAAAAGCCTCAAGCCTTTCATTCAGGGAAGCATCCATGTCGCGGCAATACAGGAAGGCCTCCGTAAGGCTCGGGAATGCCGGAGTGCTCATACAAGGGCTCCTCTGCCGCCGGCGCGGCTCCCAATCTCAACAGCTTGTGAGCCGATATGAGCGGCAATTGACCGGCCGGTCCAATAGCGACCGGCTATGGTGTCAATCCTCGATCGGCATTTCCTTGAAACGCCTCGATCTTGTCTCTTAGGGGCACGCAAGAAACACGGGAGAGACCCAAGCAATGTCCACGTTGATCGATTGGGTGGAAGCCGGCCGGCGGCTCGCGGAGCGGATTCCTTACAGCCTGGTGGCGCTGGTGGCGCGCGTCGCCGTGGCGAGCGTATTCTGGCGCTCCGGCCAGACCAAAGTCGAAGGCTTCCTCCACATCAAGGACAACACCTTCTTCCTGTTCCGCGAGGAATATAAGGTCCCACTGCTGCCGCCCGACCTTGCCGCCTATCTTTCGACGACCGCCGAGCATGTCTTTCCGGTCCTGCTGATCGTTGGGCTTGCCTCACGGCTCTCCGCTCTCGGCCTCATGGTGATGACGCTGGTGATCCAGCTTTTCGTCTACCCCGACGGCTGGCCCGAGCACATTCTCTGGTTCGCGTTGCTGCTCCTCATCATCGCGCGGGGACCCGGCGCCGTCTCGCTCGACCATCTGATCTGGACACGCATGCAGCCAGAGCCAGTGCCCGCGCGCTAGGCCATTTCGCCGAGGAAAGCCATGAAGACCTACGACGCGATCGTTATCGGCTCAGGCCAAGGGGGCGTTCCGCTCGCCACCAATCTGGCCGACCTGGGTTGGCGTGTGGCGCTGATCGAGAAAGGTCGGCTCGGCGGCTCCTGCATCAATTACGGATGCACGCCCACCAAGAGCATGATCTCCAGCGCACGCATCGCCCACTACGCCAGGGTCGCGCCGGAGTTCGGCATTCACCCCGGCCCGGTCACGGTGAACATGGCCGAGATCGTCGCGCGCAAGAACGAGATCGTCGATTCGTTCAGGTCTGGCATCGAGGACCAGGTCAACAACAACGCCAACCTTACGCTCTATCGCGGGCAGGCCCGCTTCACCGGCCCGCACGAGATCGAGGTGAACGGCGAGACGCTTACAAGCGACAAGATCTTCATCAATACCGGCACGCGTCCGCGCGTGCTGCCAATTCCGGGGCTAGACAAGATCGAGTTTCTCACCAATCGCAACATCATGGACCTCAAACAGGTGCCGGCGCATCTCATCGCGCTCGGCGGCAACTATCTCGGGCTCGAGCTCGGGCAAATGTTCCGCCGCCTCGGCAGCGAAGTCACGGTCGTCGAGCTGGGAGAGCAGATCATTCCGCGCGAGGATCCGGAAATCTCGCAAAGCCTGAGGGAAGCGCTCGAAGAGGAAGGCATGCGCTTTCGCTTTGGGTCGAAGACCACCAAGGTGGCGAAGACGGCAGACGGCATCGAGATCACCATCGAGAAGAAAGACGGGACCACCGAAACGCTGAAAGGTTCGCACCTTCTCGTGTGTATTGGCCAGGTGCCCAACTCGGACGATCTAGGTCTCGACAAAGCGGGGATCGAGACCGACCAGGCGGGCTACATTCGGCATAACGGTAAGCTCGAGACGAACCTGCCCGGCGTGTGGGTGTTGGGCGACGTCAAGGGCGGCCCCGCCTTCACCCATGTTTCGTATGACGACTATCTCGTGATCTACGACAACGTCGTGAACGGCAAGAACCGAACCATCGACAATCGCATGGTTCCCTACGCGCTCTATACCGAGCCAGAGCTTGGCCGCATCGGCTTGAGCGAGCGGGAGGCGAGAGCCAAAGGCTACCGGCTGAAGATCGGCAGCGTGCCGATGGCCTATGTGGCACGCGCCATCGAGCGTGGCGAGACGAGCGGGCTGATGAAGATCGTCATCAACGCCGACAACGATCGCATTCTCGGCGCGACCATCCTCGGAGCGGACGGCGGCGAGCTGGTGCAGATCCTGATGGCGCTGATGCTGGCCGATGCGCCTTGGACCTTGTTCAAGGACGCCATGTTCATCCATCCCACGCTGGCCGAAGGCTTCTTCGCCCTCATGGGCAATGTCGAGGCCGCCTAGAGTCAGACAGCAAAAGAGCGGGGCGGCGATGCAGACGGTATCGGGCCGGCAAATGCCGCCCCTTCCGCAATCTCCTTCGAGGCTAGGTCGGCCGCTTGATCGGCTCGAGCGAGCCTTTGCCGAGCGGCGTGTCGATCGTGGTGCAGGTGCCCTTGGGAACGAGCTTCCAGGCATTGCCCTGATAATCGGCCTTGGCGGTTGCGGCGCAGGTGGTGCCCGGGCCGGCGGCGCAATCGTTCTCGCCCTTCAGCGCAACGCCGTAGCATTTCTCTTTGTCGCCCGCCTGGGCGGTGGCGGGCGCGGTCAGGCTCGCAAGCGCCGCGGCAAGCGCGCCGGCAAGGGCAAGGGAGACAGTGGCGTGTTTGTTCGTCATCGGTGGCTACTCCGTTCTTGAAGCGGTGGACTCGGCAAGCCGAGCGTGGCCCGATGAAATAGAGTCCCAGGCGGCAACGGAAATAGCGTTGGGCGATAGACGCGATAGCCGCCGCCTATTAGCGGCCTAGGCCCGGTTAGCCGCCGCCACGCAGTTGCGCGAGGAGGTCGGCGTTGGGATAGCCGTCGGCCGGCAGCCCATATTTGGTCTGCATGGTACGGATCGCATCGCGGGTCGCCGCGCCGACCACGCCGTCGATCTTGCCGACATCGAAACCGCGTCTGGCTAGGAGCTGCTGAAGCTCCTTGGTTTCGGCGAGGCTCAGAGACTCGACCGGTGCATTGCCGCGCGCGAGCGCGGGCGCTCCGGCAAGGCGCGTCGCGTAATAAGCCGCAGTCGTGCAATAGACCAGCGACTTGTTCCATTCGAGATAGATGTCGAAATTCGGATAGGTCAGGAAGGCGGGACCGTTACGCCCCATCGGCAAGTGCAGGCCGACCTGCACATTGTCGGCGGGGATCGGCTTACCGTTCAAATAGGTCACGCCGTGCTGCGCCCAGAACGAGCGCGGCTTCTTGATGGTGACGTCGGCTTGGTCCCAGGGCAAATCCGCAGGCACGCGCACCTGCTCGAGCCAAGGCTGATTAGCCTGCCAGCCGATCGATTGCAGATAATTGGCCGCGGAAGCGAGCGAGTCCGGCGCGCTCCTAATCAGGTCGCGCCTGCCGTCGCCGTCGAAATCGACGGCATGCTCGTAATAGTTCTTCGGCTGGAACTGGAACTGGCCGACCTCGCCATGCGCTGGCCCGCGCATCTCGTCGGGAGACAGATCGCCGCGCTCGACGACTTTCAGCGCATACATCAACTGCTCGCGGAATTCCTCGGGACGGCGGCAATCGAAGCTCAAAGTAGCGAGCGAGCGCATCGTCTCCATATTGCCCATTACCTTGCCGAAATCCGTCTCCAGTCCCCAAAAGGCCACGAGCACCGGGCCCGGCACGCCGTATTGCTGCTCGATCCGGTCGAACACACCGGCATATTTCTTGAGCAGAGCCGAACCCATTTGCAGGCGGTTGGAATTGACCATGCGCCCGGAGAATTGCAGGAAGCTCTGAGCGAACACTCCCTGCCCGCGATCCTTGGCGATGGTGGCCGGGTCATAGGTCGCCCCATCCAGTGCGATAGCCACCGTGTTCGGCGAAATCCCTTGCGCCACCGCTTCTTTCTTGAACCCTTGCAGCCACCTACCGAACTCGGCGGGACTGGCGCATGCGGCAAAGGCGTGGGGCGCAGCTCCGATCAGCATCGCCGCGAAAGCGCCGGCGCGCGCTGAAAATTGGATGACCGTGGTCATGGGGTGTCTAGCCATGGCCGCCACTCAAGCCAGTCGGAACGCCACAGTCAAGTGACGAGGCGGTAAGCCTCGATCTCCTACGGATCGCCCTTTTGATAGGTCCCCATCAGCTCGGCTTGCGCGAGCACATGACCCTGCATGGCAGCCTCGAGCGCAGCCTTCGTCAGCGGCGCGGGAGGCAACGTGGTATCCAGCGCATAGAGCTTGTGGAAATAGCGATGCCGCCCGATGGGCGGGCACGGGCCGTGATAGGAATTCTGCTTCTGGTCGTTCGTGCCCGTAACAGCCCCCGCCGGCAATCCCTCGCTCCCCGCATTCTCCGGTAGGCCTTTGGTGTCAGGCGGCAGATTGTGCACCACCCAATGCACCCAGACGCGTTTCGGCGCCTTAGGGTCGGGTGCGTCGGGGTCGTCGATGATGAGCGCGAGACTCTTGGCTCCGCTCGGCACGCCGTCGATGGCGAGCGGCGGCGAGATATCCTCGCCCTCGCAGGTATATTGCGATGGGATCTTGCCTCCGGCCTGGAAGGCGGACGATGTCAGCGTCAGAGCCATGGCCATGCTCGCATCGACAGAGGACAATGCTTGGACGGCGAGCGCAACAAAGGCCGCCCGGAGAATGCTCGCCCCGCGCGCATTTGCCATCACCTCATCCTTGCGAGAGCCGCCAATCCCCTCAGCCCCGCGCGAGGCGGCAAATCGTTCAGTCGGTGTGCGGCGGTAGATCGCCGAGCCGGAGCCGCTCCATCAGCGCATCGATGCGCCGGGACGCTTCCCGCTTGCTCAAGCCCTGCTGGAACGCCGCCGGCTCCTTGACCTCATCGGCAAGCATTCTGAGGTAGGAGGCCTGAGCGCCGGTCATCGGCTCTCTTTGCGGGTTCGACGTGCCTGGGGAGAGGTATTGGCTCTCCTGGATCTCCTGAGTCTTCTTTTTCTGCGTCATCGCAGTTGGTCCTAAAGTCCTTCCTTGGGGTTGTCCCTAGTGTGTTTCAGTCTGGAATTCCCTCATACAGTATTCGCAGAAAAGGGCAAGGATTAGGCGAATGATGACAAAGAATTAGGCAGATAGTGTTGCGCCTATGAAACACGCTCCTCTCCCTCCTTTCGACAATCCCCCCGCAGTCCCCGCATACCCCGCTTTACCAGGCTCAGTCATTGATCGAGTCAAATCGGCTTCGATCGACCGCGATTTTCCCTGATTTGAGTCGCCCGTTAAGGTTGAAAATAAACCTTAACAAAAGATAAATCCCGGCGAATCCAGGTGCCTATGAATCGCCCTCCAATGACCCCCTCAGTGCCGATTTTTCGCCTTATTGCTCCGTAGGTTACGGCATCGCACTAACATGTGCGACCGGCTCGAGTCTTCGTCGGTCTCTGACCTCCCAGACAATCGAATAAGGAGCACAACGCATGTTCGAAATGCGAGCCAAGATGATTATGGTGGGGCTTCTGGGCGCCGCTGTGATGCTACCTGTCGATCTGGCCAAGGCGGACCAACTCGGTCACGCCTCATGGTATTCGCTACCGGCCAATATCACCGCCAACGGTGAGAGAATGAATCCCGACGAGCTTACGGCCGCGCATCGCTCGCTGCCGTTCGGCACAAGGGTGCTGGTCGAGAATCTCTCTAACGGCCGGTCCGTGGTGGTGCGAATCAACGACCGTGGTCCGTTTATCGGCGGACGAATCATCGATCTGTCGAAGGCGGCCGCCGACAGCATCGGCATGCTCAATGCCGGAACCGCCAAGGTCAGAGTGACCACTGCCGGCAGCGAGAATGCCATCGCCGCGCTCGGCCAAGCCACTGCCAAAGCCAAGGACGGTGCAGCTTTGGCCGTCATGGCCAAGGCCGATATCGCTGCGCCAGAAACGCCCCCCAAGGCGACCGCTGAGGTCAAGCCTTCCAAAGGCAAGCAGGTCGCGGCGAAAGCCTCTTCGCGGCTGAAGCACATTGCCAAGAAGCCTGAGGCTCAAGCGAAGGTGAAGGTCGCGAGCGCGAGCAAGCGGAGCCACGTGGCAAAGAGCAAGAGCACGTACGTCCGCGTCGCTGCCTCCAGCAAGGGCATCCACGCCGCCGCCAAGCAGGCCTCGCGCCTGCAAGCGAGGCGGGTGATCGTAGTGGCGGCCGCCCACCCCTATGCCATCCTTGGCACCACGCCGGGCTTCATGAAGCCGGACCGCGCCCGGACGCGCCGCGCCGGCTAGTCCGGCGTTCAACCGATCAAAGCGGCCCGACGGGTAGGCTTACCCGCCTGTCCCGGCCATCAATGTTGCCTCCAGGCCGAGGCTGAACCGTTCGTTCCCGTCGTCCTGCGGGAGCTCCAAAAAACAAACGCCGGGCTTTGCGCCCGGCGTTTGCCAATCTCACACGACAGCGGGGGCGTCATGCCACACCCGCGATCGCAAGCGGTTAGTAGTAGTACCCGCCTCTCTTCTTGCAGGTCTTGCTCACGTCGCCGCAATATTTCTCGCCGTATTTGTAGTAGCAGTACTTGCAATATTTGCAGCCGTATTTGTACCAGCAGTTCCACCAGCCGACCTTCACGATCACCGAGGAGCCCCCGGCCGCTTCGGGCAACCCGCCAGAGACCCCACGGGCGCGGCCAAGGCGGCAAGGCCGCCCAACGTGGCCCCAGCCACAACCGTTACAACTGCCAAGAAACGTCGAGTCTTGAGCAGTCGCACTCAGTCCACGAAGCAAGGGCAAGCCCCGAAAAACATGGGGAACACGAAACGTGATGCTGTAGATCGCGTCCCGGTGTTGCCCAGAAGCGCTAGGCACTGAAAAGCAAAGATAGCATAGTCCTGGCCCGGGCGGAGAATTCCGCCAACGGCGTCACCAATTATGGGGAACATTATGCTGCGTAAATTGCTGGTTGCGAGTGCGGCAGCCGCCGCTATTTCGGCTTTTCTGTTTGTATCCCAGCCGGTCGAGGCCGGAAGTTGCAGCGCGCTTCAGCGAGAAGGCAATCGGATTGAAGCAATCCGAGACCTCCGGCCGAGCCCTCAAGCAATTGCACCGGAAAGCCAATCATTGGGCCAAGAAGAGCGGCTACAAGAAGGTCTGGGTCAGCAAGATATCGACGAGCTGCAAGAAGAAGGGCGCGCTGTATCACTGCACCGTCGCTGCCAAGGTGTGCGGCAGCTAATCCACCAATCCGGGCTTGCGAAGGCCGGTGACGCAATCGTAACCTAGGCTCAAGCAGACTTTACGGGCGATTCGAAACTTCCCCGCCTTCAAAGAGTTAGCAGGTCACATGGCTAAGCTTCCCGCCCTTCGCAAGTCTCTCCCCCTCGCAACGGTCGTTGCGAGCGCGCTGTTCGTGCTGCTCTCGATGAGCGGCGCCGAGGCGCAGCAACAGCCCAAAGGCAATAACGGCGAGCAAGGGCCCTATTACGTGCAGGGGCCACGCGGCGGGGTCGGCGGCTATTCGCTACGGCTCAGCGACATCTGGGGGCCGGCCAAAATGCCGCCGCCGCCAAAGGACTTCGGGCCGCATTTTGATTTTCCGCCGGAGCCACTCAACGGCGCTCCGCTGCACGACCCCTACCCGAATTAAGCCCTTCGCATCAGTGCTCTCGGCGCGCGAAAGCCTAGATGGCTCTTGCGCTTAGTGGGCCGGCGCCCATAAAGTGAGCCGTTTTGCGGGCAGATTGCGAACCCGGGTTGAGATACTCCGCATGCGCTCCGTGGGAAGCAACGCGGCTTCTTGTCCCGATTTCTAGACTTGCCTGAATTTCCGCCCGGCCGCTAGCCGGCGGATCATTTGGAAGGGGAAAAGGAGCTTCCCATGCGTCAGACGGGTACGGTCAAGTTCTTCAATCATTCACGAGGGTTCGGCTTTATCACGCCGGACGATGGCGGCAAGGATGTGTTTTTGCATATCTCAGCGTTGCAGCGCTCGGGACTTCCCGCGCTCGACGAGGGTGCGCGGGTATCCTTCGAGACAGAACCAGACCGCCGTGGCAAGGGTCCGCAAGCCGTCAACGTGCAGATGGGCGAATAGCACTCCCCTAAAATCGAATTCGACATGCATCGGCTCCGGTAGCGGCGGCTTGCGCGCTGGCTCCGGCGGCCTGATGGCGTGCGCGGCGTGCCATGGCGATGAATGGGTCGCAAATTTCGAGCGGGATGCTGCAACGCGTGCTCGACCGGCTCGCGCGCGAAGAGGAAGCGGCGCTCGAGCGGCTCTTCAGGCTGCTCTCGATACCGAGCGTCTCGACCGACCCAGCCTTTCACGAATCCTGCGTCGCCGCGGCGGAATGGTGCGCGAGCGCGCTCGGCGAGATCAGATTTGACGCGCGGGTCGAACCCACTTTGGGCAAGCCGATGGTGGTCGCGCATTGGCGCGCTGCGCACGCCAAGGGCCCTCGCCCGCATGTCCTGTTTTACGGCCATTACGACGTGCAGCCGCCGGATCCTTTGAATGAATGGGCCGCGCCGCCGTTCGACCCGCGCCTGGTCGAGGATCCGCGCTACGGCAAGGTGATCGTCGCGCGCGGCGCCTCCGACGATAAGGGCCAGCTGATGACCTTCATCGAGGCGGCGCGAGCTTGGATCGAGGCGCATGGCGAGCTTCCTGTCGATGTCAGCGTGCTGATCGAGGGCGAGGAAGAGTCCGGCAGCCCGAGTCTCGCTCCCTTCCTGGCCGCGCATGGCGATGAACTCGAGGCGGACATCGCGCTGGTGTGCGACACCGGGCAATGGGACGCGGATACGCCCGCCATCACCGCCTTCCTGCGCGGGCTTGCTTTCTCCGAGATCACCGTCAGAGGTCCGTCGCGCGATCTGCATTCGGGGATTTATGGCGGGCCGGCTCTCAATCCGTTGCGCGTTCTGTCAGAGCTCCTGGCGGCGCTGCATGACGAAACCGGCCGCGTCACCATCCCAGGTTTCTACGATGACGTTCGCGCCCCCTCGCCCGCTCAACTCGCGGCCTGGCGCGCGCTTGGCTTCGATGCAAGCGGATTTCTCGGCGGCGTCGGCTTGAGCGAGACGGCAGGCGAAAAGGACTTCAGCATTCTCGAGCAGCTCTGGGCGCGGCCGACCGCCGAGATCAACGGCATCATCGGTGGTTATGGCGGACCCGGCACCAAGACGGTGATCCCCGCGCAGGCCACGGCCAAACTCTCCTTCCGTCTTGTCCCCGGACAGGAGGCCTCGAAGATTATCGCCGGACTGCGTCGCTTCGTCGAAGAGCGTTTGCCGGCCGACGCAGAAGCCACCTTCGCGCATGAAGGCGGATCGCCGGCGGTCGGCTTCGATACCCATGCAGCTCATTTCCAAGCCGCGTCGCGCGCGCTGGCGACCGAATGGGGCAAGCCGCCCGTGATCATGGGCTGCGGCGCCTCGATCCCGATCGTCGAATCTTTCCGCTCGCGGCTCGGCATGGATTTGCTGCTGATCGGCTTCGCGCTCGACGACGACCGTATCCACTCGCCGAACGAGAAATATAATCTCAGCAGCTTTACCAAGGGCGCGCGCAGCTGGGCGCGCATCCTGGCTGAGCTTGGCGCGATGGACGGCGATGCGACGCGTTAGGCGCGCCCTGCCGGTTCTCGTCGCGCTCGCTTGCTCGTTTGGGGGAGGCGCTACGGATGCAGCCGAGCGTAACACGCCTGGCGTGTTCGACTATTACGTGCTCGTGCTGAGCTGGATGCCCTCTTATTGCCGGGACGAAGGCCGGGCGCGGAACGATGGGCAATGCGAGGGATCGCAGCGTCCCGCCTTCCGGCTGCACGGGCTGTGGCCGCAATATGAGGAAGGCTGGCCAGAAGACTGCCCCATCGGCAAGAGGCCTTGGGTGCCGGACCGCGTCATCCGCGAGATGCGCGACATCATGCCGAGCAAGAACCTCCTGATCCATGAGTATCGCGTGCACGGGACCTGCTCGGGCCTCGACCCATCGCAATATTTTGCCGTGGCGCGCGAACTTTACGAGCGCGTCGGCGTGCCCGAGCGATTTCTTGCGCCAGACACGGATCGCGCGGTCTCGCCAGAGGAGATCGAACACGAGTTCCTCGGAGCCAATCCTTGGCTGAAGCCGGAGATGATCTCGGTGACCTGCCGGAAGCAGAACCTCATCGACATCAGGGTCTGCTTCGGCCGCGATCTCTTCCCGCGCGCCTGCGGCGTCAACGAGGATCAGAAGCGGCTGTGCCCAGCGGCCAATATCGCCGTGCCGCCGGTCAAGCCCTAGGCGGCCGCAGCTGTAACGTCGCCCTTGAGCGCGGCGTCAAACAGCTTTCTCACTCCTTGCTTGGTCAGGGGAATCGGATTGCCGCCGGCGGTCGGATCGACGATCGCCATCTCGACGATGGTCTCGACCTTGCTGCCGTCGACTTTGAGGCCGGTAAGATCGTGCGGCACCCCGGTCTGCTTGCGCAGCGCGAGCACCGCCTTCAAAAACCCGTCAAAGCCTCCGTCGATGCCGAGGAAGCCGGCCAAGCGGACGATCTTCTCCTCGATCGCCGGACGGTTGAAGACGAGCACATAGGGCATGAACACGCCGTTGGTCATGCCGTGATGCGTGTGATAGAGCGCGCCGACCGGATGCGAAAGCGCATGAATGGCGCCAAGCCCCTTCTGGAAGGCGGCCGCGCCCATCGCCGCGGCGCTCATCATATGCGCGCGGGCCTCGAGGTCTTTGCCATTGGCGACAGCCTTGGGCAGATTCTGGAAGACCAGGCGCATGCCTTCGACAGCGATGCCTTCCGCCATCGGATGATAGCTCGGCGCGCAATAGGCTTCGAGGCAATGGGCGAGTGCGTCCATGCCCGTGCCCGTGGTGATGAAGGGCGGCATGCCGACGGTCAGCTCGGGATCGCAGATCACCACGCGCGGCATCATCTTGGGATGGAAGATCACCTTCTTGGTCTGCGTCGCCTCTTGGGTGATGACGCCGGCGCGGCCGACTTCAGAGCCCGTCCCCGCCGTGGTCGGCACGGCAACGACCGGGGCGATCTTGTCGGCGTCGGCGCGCGTCCACCAATCGCCGATATCCTCGAAATCCCAAAGTGGCCGGGTCTGCCCGGCCATGAAGGCGATGACCTTGCCGGTATCGAGGCCGGAGCCGCCGCCGAAGGCCACGACCCCGTCATGGCCGCCTTTGCGGAAGGCGGCGATGCCGGCTTCAAGATTTGAGTCAACCGGGTTCGGCTGAACGTCGGCGAACATCGCCACGGGAAGCCCCGCGTCTTTCAAGAGCGCAAGAGCGCGCTCGGTGATGGGGAACTTGGCGAGCCCCGCGTCGGTGACGAGCAGCGGGCGATTGATGCCCGCGCTTCGGCAGGCCTCGGCGAGTTCCTTGATGCGGCCGGCGCCAAATCTGACGGCGGTCGGGTAGCTCCAATTGGCGGTCGGTGTGCTCATGTGATGGTCCGAGATGGGAAGCCGGTCAGACTTCGCGGAGGTGAAAGCTCTTCGGCTGGGTCAACGCGTCGAAGCCGTATTTCGACAGGCTCGCGCCGCGCCCGGTATCCTTGACGCCGGTCCAGACTAGATGCGGGTCGAGATAGTCGCAGCGGTTCATATAGACGGTGCCGGTCTCGATACGGGAGCCGAGCTCGGCGGCGCGATCAAGATCGCGGGTCCAGATCGAGGCCGTCAGCCCGTAAATGCTGTCGTTCATCAGCGTGATCGCCTCCTCGTCGTCGCGCACCTTCATGATGCCGACGACAGGTCCGAAGCTCTCTTCGCGCATGACCTCCATCTGATGGTTGACATTGGTCAGCACCTCCGGCGCGAGATAGGGTGAGCCCGCACGGTCGCCTTCTAGCTTCATGTTGACGAGAGCCGTGGCCCCTTTGCGCCGCGCCTCCGCGATTTGGCCGCGCACCGTGTCGGCGAAGGAGCCGCGCGCCATCGGACCGAGGGTCGTGGCCTGATCGAGCGGATTGCCCACGACATATTTTCGGGTGAGATCGGCGAAGCCTTCAACGAACTCGTCATAGACTTTTCCGTCCACGTAGATGCGTTCGACGCCGCAGCAGCATTGGCCCGAATTGTAGAACGCGCCATCGACCAGATTTTCGATCGCGTGGTCGAGCTTGGCGTCGGCCCGCACATAGGCGGGGTCCTTGCCGCCGAGCTCAAGCCCGATCGAGGCGAACGTGCCCGCGGCAGCACGCTCGATGGCGCGGCCGCCGGCAACCGAGCCGGTAAAATTGACGTGGTCGATCCGTCCAGAGCCGATCAGCTTCTCGGTCTGCTCATGGGACATGACCAGATTGTGAAAGAGACCCTTGGGCAGGCCAGCGCGCCGAAACGCCTCGGCCAACCGCTCGCCTACCAGCAACGTTTGCGCGGCGTGCTTCAGGACGATCGCATTGCCGGCGAGGAGACCGGGCACAATGGTGTTGATCGCGGTGAGATAAGGATAGTTCCAAGGCGCGATGACCATCACGACGCCGACTGGATCGCGCGCGATATAGCGGCGGAAGCCCACTTTTTCCGGCGGGTAGTAAGGCCGCAACACCTCCTCGGCCATTGCCACGATGGCGCGCGTACGCTCCTCGACGCCTCCCTTTTCGCCGCCATAGCGAACGGGCCTTCCCATCTGCCAGGCAAGCTCGACGGCGATGTCGTCGTTCATCCCCAGCAGCGCGTCCAGGAAGGCGAGAATGTAACGACCGCGCTCAGCGACGGGAACGGCCTTCCACGCAGGCAACGCGGCGCGGGCCGACGACACTGCAGCCTCGATGTCCGCGTCCCGCGCGACCGGCCGCTCGGCATAGACTGAGCCGTCGACGGGGGAGATGATTTTTACACGTTCTGACATGGCACCCTTCACTCAATAGCGCTCGAAGCCGCGCTTCAACTCCCAATCCGTGATGCGGCGGTCATACTCGAATTGCTCCCATTCCGCAGTATGCACGTAGTGGTCGATCACCCCGTCGCCGAAGGCTTGCCGAAGCATCTTGGACGACTTCATCAATGCCGTCGCCTCGCGCAGCGTCTTCGGCACTTCACGCAGCGCTTTGTCCTGGTAAGCATCGCCGACATAGGCCGGCTCAAGCGTCAGGTTCTGCTCGATGCCGGCAAGCCCGGCGGCAATCAGCGCCGCAAAGGCCAGATAGGGATTGAGATCGGCGCCGCCAATACGGCACTCGATGCGGATGGCCTTGCTGTCGGCGCCGCAGAGCCGGAAGCCGGCGGTGCGGTTGTCGAGCGACCAGATCGCCCTGGTCGGCGCGAAGGTGCCGACCTGGAAGCGCTTATAGGAATTGACATAGGGCGCCAGGAACCAAGTGATCTCACGCGCATAAGCGAGCTGCCCGGCAACGAAACGGCGCATCAAATCCGACATGCCGTATTCCGCGTTCGAATCCAGGAATAGCGGGGTCTTGCCGGCGCTATCCCACAGCGACGCGTGAATATGGCTCGACGAGCCGGCGAGGTCGTAACGCCATTTGGCCATGAAGGTGATCGCCTTGCCGAGGCCGTAGGCGATCTCCTTGCAGCCGTTCTTCAGGATGACGTGCCAGTCGGCCATGGTCAGGGGATCGGCGTAGCGGACGTTGATCTCCTCCTGGCCCGGCCCCCATTCGCCCTTGGAGTTCTCGACGGGAATGCCGGCGCCTTGCAGGCCCTTGCGCATCGCCCGCAGCACCCCCTCCTCCTTGGTGGTCTGGAAGATGTGATAGTCCTGGATATAGGTGCCGGCCGTCTTGAGGCCGCTCCAGGCTTTCGCCGCCGCCGATTCGTAGGTCTCGTCGAACAAATAGAATTCAAGCTCGGAGGCGAAGTACGACGACATGCCTTGCGCGCTGAGCCGCGCGATCTGCGCCTGCAACATGGCGCGCGGGCTATGCGCGACCGGCTCGTGATGATGGTGATCGACGATGTCGCAGAGGACCAGCGCGGTCCCTGGCAGCCACGGGATGCGCCGGAGCGTGGCGAGATCCGGCTTCATGACAAAATCGCCGTAGCCCTTTTCCCAGTTGGCGACCGCGTAGCCCGGCACCGGCTCCATGTCGATGTCGTTGGCGAGCAGATAGTCGCAGCCGTGGGTTTCCTTGTAGGCGCCGTCGAGAAAATACTCGGCCTGGAAGCGCTTGCCGACCAGCCTTCCCTGCATGTCGGGAAAGCAGGCCACGACCGTGTCGATCTCGCCGGCACTCACGGCTTGCTGCAGCTCCTTGGAGGTCAACATGCCGGCCATACCGGTTTTCTCCCTTTGTCAAAATTGTGCCCGGCGGGGTCGGCCTGCGCGGGCGGCTTACGCAACTTTGGCCAGCGTCAAATCTCGCCGACGGCTTTTTCCGCCAGGATCTCGGCTTGGCACTTCCTGATCATGTCGCCGATTCGCGGGCCCTGGAAGCGCTTGTTCTCGGACAGGTATCAGCAGATCGCAGTGAGGACCAATGAAGGTGCTGACGCACGGCGGAACAGCTTGCTGCACTGGTAGCAATTGGGTTCGTTTTGCAAATTCTATCGAGACCATTACTGTAGATTGCTTAATGCGAATTATCGATCTTTGATTGCATGCGATCCATCAGAGTTCCGTGCGCTTTTCAACGGCCAGCGCCAACCGAGGCATTCAATTGACGGGACCACGCAATAAGGAGGAAGTGCTCGACGCCCAATGGCCGGTGCGCAGCTCTCCCAGTTGGCGAGCAGCATCACCGAAGAGACGATCCGCATCTTCGGGTATGACGCCTGGGATCGGAGGACGCTCGCCAGCCGCTGCGTAAGTGTCGAAAGCGCTCCAAAGGTCATGTGACAGGACTGTCGACCTACAAACCTAACCGCTGTCGCTAGGGACAAGTCGATTTCAACTAGGTTTGAACGGCAACGTTCGTCTGTTCGCCGGGCCAATTTCTGCGATCCATCTGGCGCACAGAGGCTAATCACAAAAAGGCTGGCCCGTTTAAAACGGGCCAGCTTCGATCAAGATTCGGTTTTGCGCGAGCCGCTATACCTTGGCGGCGCCTCCCCGCTGCTTCACGGCAAATTCCTCCTCCGGCGAGAAGACGAGCGTCTTCCGGCCATAGGCCGCGAAGTAGAGAATTGCGAGCGCATACCAGATCGCCACGCCGAGCACGCCAGTGCGATAGACCGGATCGGCGAGCTGGAAGGCGATGGTCACCAGCGCGATGATCACGGTGAGCGCGGCTCCAACAATACCGAACGGGCTGCGATAGGGCCGCTCGATATTGGGGAAATCCCGGCGCAGCTTGATGAAGGTGAGAGCCTGCAAGAGGTACGAGAACATAGCGCCGAACACCGCCATATTCAGGAGCGTGCCGCCGATGAACGAGCCCGCTTTCTCGCCGCCCATCGTGAACCACACGGTCAGCATCACGGCAAGGCCGAGCAAGCCGCCGGCAATCAGCGCCGTGTTCGGTGTCTTGTGCGTACCGTGCGTGACCGACAGGAAATGCGGGAAGTAGCCCGCTCGCGACAACGAGAAGATCTGCCGGCCATAAGCGAAGATGATCGCGTGGAAACTTGCGATCAGCCCGGCCACGGCGATCAGCGCCAGCACCTTCGCCCAGCCCGACCCAAAGATCGCGCGGAAGCCGTCGAGGATGGGTTCGCCGGAGGTGCCGAGGGCGAAGGCGCCGGTGGCGGTTGTCGTGGCGCCGGCGGCATCGGTTATTTCGCGTTGAATCGGGATCGCCGGATTGATGAAAAGAACGAGGAATCCAAGCGCGATTAGGGTGAACATGCCGAGCATGATGCCCTTCGGCATGTCGCGTTTGGGATCCGCCGACTCTTCCGCCGCGAGCGGAATCTGTTCGATGGCAAGATAGAGCCAAACCGCAAAGGGCAGCGCGGCGAGGATGCCATGGCTGCCGAAAGGCAGGAACGGACCGTTGCCTCCCGGGAGCTCCACCGCCGCCCCGGTCGCCGGATCGGCGCCGATATTCATTGCATACTTGCCGAAATCGATGAGCGGAATCGCGGTCACGAAGAAGATGATCAGGATCGCGATAGCAAGCAGCGTCACAATGACGGTGACCGTGAACGACAGCTCGACGCCACGCGCATTGAGACCGACGAAGATAATGTAGCCGAGGATCCAATAGACCGGCTGGAACGCGGCGGGCGTCTCGAAAATCCCGGTGAGATAGCTGCCGATGAAGAACATGATCACCGCCGGCGTCAGCACGTATTCGATGTTCTCGGCAATGCCGGTGATAAATCCGCCCCACGGTCCGAAGGCCGTGCGGGCGAAGGAATAGGCGCCTCCCGTGTGCGGCAGCGCGGGGCTCATCTCGGCGATGGAGTAAGTCAGGCCGAGATACATAATGGTGATGATGATGGTGGCGATGAACATGCCACCCCAGCCGCCGACGTTGAAACCGAGATTCCAGCCCGAGAAGTCACCAGAGATAACTGCGGCGACGCCAAGCGCCCAAAGCGCGAAGACGCCTGCGTGGCGCCTCAGCTCACGTTTTTCGAAATAGTCCTTTTCGGGGACGTGATAGGAGACCCCGCCTTCATGTTGTTTCGCTGCCATTTCACCAACCCCCCAGTTGTCCTAGGCCCAGTGCCTAATCGCAAGATTTATACCACGGCCTGACCGGTTTCGAGCAGGCTTCCTATTGCTGCGTCTAGGATATTTGCGAGCCGGTCCGCCCAGCGTCGCTGGCTGCCTGCGTCGCCGATCTCATTATTGCGGATTTCGATCATGACCGCCGGCAGACCGTGCGGGCCGGCGTGGCGTTCCACGGTGTAATAGACCAGGTCTGCCGGTGAATAAGGCTCATTGATGCCGACGGTGAGGGCAGAATCGGCTTCCAATTTACCCCTGAGGAGTATCGGCAAGGCGGCGGTCGTCGCCGAACACGATGCCGATCTCCCAAGGACGGCTCTTGCCGAGATAGACCGGCGTGAAGGAGTGGATGGCGATCAACGCCGGCTCCACGCCGGCAGCAAGTCGGCGCTTCAGGCAGGCGTCGATCGCGTCATGATAAGGCGCATGGATTTGCTTGATACGCTGTGCCCGCTGCGTTTCGCTCAAATTGCGGTTGGCCAGTACCGGGCGGCCTTCGCTCTCGATCACGATCAGGCTCGCCGCGTCGACCGGCCTATTGCAGTCGATGACCAGACGGGAGACATCAGGCCAGAGCAGCGGCGCATCGAGCAGCGCCGACAAGCGGCGAGACACGGCGAGCGCGCCAGGGTCCCAAGCAATGTGCGTCGCAAGCGCATCCTCTGCGAAGCCGAACGATTGATATTCGTCAGGGATGCGATTCGACGCGTGATCGCAGACGATCACGCAGGGTCCGGCACCTTCCGGATTTTCCACGACGACCGGGCAGCGATGCTCGACGCTCATCCCGCCCCCCTCCATCCGCAGGCTTCCGAATGGAAGTTCTGTCACAAGATGGCCTGGCAAGGGCATAGTATCGCTTCGGATAGGAACGTCTAGAGCTACCGGGAACTATCGGCAGGGCGGATTTTGGGCCCAGATTGGTTCCAGCCCGCGCTCCCGGCTCAGAACCGGTAGTTCAGCGAGCCGCGATAGATGCTGGCGTCGGGATCGTAATCGATCTGGCCACCGGGGTAGTTGACCGTCTCGGAGTTGAAGTCGGTGAACTGGTAGTCGAAGCGGGCGGCCCAATTCGGCGTGAAAGCGACTTCCGCGCCGCCGCCCACGCTCCAGCCGAAGAAGTCAGCGCTGCCCGAGCCGCCACCGGGGCCGGTGACAGGCAGATCGGCATTCGCCCAAGCGCCGCCGAAGGTGGCGAACAGCAGCACCTGCGGCCGCACGGCGACGCCGGCGCGCAGGCGCAGATCGGCCATCGCGTCGATCGACGGATTGACCTGGTTGAAGCCGGAATTGAAATTCTGGCTGCCGTCAATGTTGGCGGCCATGAGGTCGCCTTCGACGCCCAGCACGAACGGACCGCTCTGCCAGCTGTAACCGCCGATTACGCCGCCGAGAACGCCGCTGGTATCGCCCGTGCCGCCGGCCGGCGCGAAGTCGTAGCTCACCGTGGCGCCGCCGATCGTGCCGCCGAGGTACCACCCTTCGAACACGTCTTGCGGCGGCAGCGGCGCCTCGACATAAGCGGGCGGCAGGGCTGGCGGCGGCAGGTCGGCACTAAGGACGGGGCTTGAGGCCGTGGCGCTTGCCGTAAGCACGGCAACGAAGCCCAAGGCCTGGTGCAATCGCGTACGCATTACAGATGACCCTCACGATCAGAAGGCTCGGTCCGTCGCCGCGCCAGCGCGAATCGCGCTGGACCAAGCGCTCACGGCCCCAGGGTAGTGTCCTACCCTTACCGAGGGTTAAAGATGAACCGGGGCGAAACTTCGCAGGGTTAAAGGCCATCCGGAGGCATCGGCGCAGGCCAGCTCTGTGACTTGGTCGACGCCACGGCCGTGCCGAGCAGCAGCCTCTTGCGACCTGCATCAGCAGGTCGAATAGGCTTGCTCAGAGCTTTGCTGCTGCACCGCAGCAATTGGGTTCGTTTCGCAGAATGCATGATTGGCTTGTAGCGCGGCCATCCGGGCGATCTACCGCCCCACCTTCGGAATGTGCCTTAGGCGGACGCCTGGTCCCCTTCCTCCCTCCGCTTGAATAAATTCAATGCCCCCCTTTTCTAAGGCCCGCTGAATTTTCCAGATAGTCGTTGCGGCGCCTCTTAGAGCAGACGCGGTTTCAATACGCTTTACCGTAGCGATTCCGAGACCTGCGATTTCCGCAAGTTCCCCTTGGCTCAATCCAAGCAGTGCCCGGGCGGCCTTTATCTGGTTCGCCATGATCATACGGCTTGACCTGCCGGCGTTACTTTGATACCGTTTCGCATCAATAACGATGCTCATGGTATGACAAATGATCCAATCGGCATCTTAAGACTGGAAGTATCGACCTATCAAACGCTTAAAGGGCGTCTTCAAGCTGAAGACTTAAATCTCGATGAGCTGACCCTCGCCGACACGCTGGAAGGAATCACAAATCTGCATGAGATGATAGCCGCTGTCATCCGCTCGGCGCTAGTGGATGAGGCGCTCTGCGCCGGTCTCCGCCTTCGTGCCGACGAGTTAAAGCAGCGGCTCTCGAGGCTCGATGAGAGAGCAGCTAAGAAGCGAGCACTTGCACTAGAGGCCATGACCGAAGTTGGCCTCAGCAAACTTGAGCAGCCGGACTTCACTGCCTCAGCTCGCGCGGGCACGCCCGCGCTGGTCGTTATCTCCGAGGACACGATCCCCCCGGTCTACTGGCTTCCGCAGCCACCGAGGCTCGATCGTCAGGTGTTGCTCGGCGTCCTCAAGCGCGGCGATCCCGTTCCCGGTACTCAGCTCAGCAACCCGAAGCCGGTGCTCACCGTGAGGACCAAGTGATGGCGCTGACCGACACGCAACTTCAACAGTTAAGAGCGAAGCTTGATGCGAGGCACGTTAAAACTCGCCAAGCCAACGGAACGGAGCTTCACTACGTGGAAGGCTGGCACGTCATGGCGGAGGCCAACCGCATATTCGGCTTCGATGCCTGGGACCGCAGGACACTTTCAACCAACTGCGTCTTCAGCTCCGCAACTGGCCAAAATCATTTTGCCGCCTACATCGCGAAGGTCCGCGTGACCGTACGCGCAGGCGACACAAAAATTCTACGCGAGGGATCAGGAACCGGAGAAGCGAAAGCCTCCAGCCCAGGCCAGGCGCACGAGCTCGCACTAAAGGGCGCCGAGACGGATGCCACCAAGCGGGCGCTTGCCACATTCGGCAACCCCTTCGGGCTCGCCCTTTACGATCGCGAGCAAGGTGGCGTCAGCAGACGTCGAGGCGCAAAGGTGGCGCCTGCCCTAGGACCGTGGATCCTGCGCGCGGCGTCCGGTACCGACCAAGCCACCTTTGATAAGCCAAGTGAATTCGCAGCTGCGCTGCAAACAGCGATGAGTGAGGCCGAGGACATCGAGCTCTTATTCGCCATCTGGGAGCAGAATGTCGAAACCGTGCGCGCAGTCAACCGCGTCTTGAGGCAAGACCAACTGCCGAAGTCCCGCATCGCGCCACAGCTCGTCGCCCACCTCAAGCGCTGCGCGATCACACTCGTTAAGCCGACGGCCGATGTCAGCCCCGACCGTCAAAGCGGGGCCTTGGCGGCTGGCGGGTGCGACACGCCGCGCGCTCGCGACCTATAGCTTGACCATCACGTGGCGCGCGACCGTGTAGTCCTCGAGCGCGTACATCGACAAATCCTTGCCGTAGCCTGAGGTCTTCAGGCCGCCATGCGGCATCTCGTTGACCAGCATGAAATGGGTATTGACCCAAGTGCAGCCGTAATGGAGCCGCGCGGCGGTCGCCATACCCTTGCCGATGTCCGAGGTCCAGACCGACGAGGCGAGCCCATAATCGCTATCATTGGCCCAGGCCACCGCCTGGTCGACGTCGTCGAAGCGCGTCACCGAGACGACAGGGCCGAACACTTCTTTCCGAACGATCTCGTCATTCTGCTGCGCGCCGGCGATGACGGTCGGCTCGAAGAAGAAGCCCTTGCCGCCGGGCGACTTGCCGCCTGCGGTGATCGAGATGTGGTTCTGCTTGGCCGCCCGCTCGACGAATTTCTCCACGCGGCCTTTTTGCGACGAGGAGATCAACGGGCCGATATCGTTCTCGTCGTCGTTGGGGCGATTGAATTTCAGCTCCTTCACTGCGCTCGACAGGTCGGCGACCAGATTGTCGTAGACCTTCTTGCCGGCATAGACCCGGCACGCGGCGGTGCAATCCTGGCCGGCGTTGTAATAACCGAACGTCTTGAGCCCGGCGACCACAGAGGGGATATCCGCATCGTCAAACACGATCACCGGCGCCTTGCCGCCCAGCTCGAGATGCGTGCGCTTCAGCGTGGCTGACGCCGCTTGGAGCACCTTCCTGCCGGTATCGATGCTGCCCGTCAGCGAGATCATGGCAATCTTCGGGTGATTGATCAGGGCATTCCCGGTCGTCGAGCCGCGGCCGGTGACGACATTCACCACGCCCTCGGGGAAGATCTCGGCGATAGTTTTGGCAAGCTTCAACGTCGTCAGCGGCGTCTGCTCCGACGGCTTGATGACGATGGTATTGCCACCGGCCACGGCGGGCGCGAGCTTCCAAGTTGCCATCATCAGCGGATAGTTCCACGGCGCGATCGAGCCGACCACGCCGATGGGATCGCGGCGGATCATCGAGGTGTGCCCCGCCAAATATTCGCCCGCCACGGCGCCATGCATGTTGCGCACGGCGCCGGCAAAGAAACGGAAGCAGTCGGAGACCGCCGGAATCTCGTCCTGGAGCACGCGGATCCTCGGCTTGCCGCAATTCAGTGCTTCGAGCGTGGCGAACGCCTCGGCATCGCGGTCGATGGCGTCGGCGAGCTTCAACAGCAGCGCGGAGCGCTCGGCCGGCGTGGTGCGCGACCAGGTCTGGAACGCCTTCGCGGCCGCTTCCACCGCGGCGTCGACCTGCGCGGGAGACGCGTGTTCTCGTCGTCGTTGGGCTCGGTTGAATTTCAGGCTCCTTGACCGCGCAGGCGAGGTCCGGCGACCACGATTGTCGTAGACCTTCCTGCCGGCATAGATCACGGCACGCCGCCGTAGCAGCTCCTGCCCGGCGTTGTAGTAGCCGAACGACCTTCACGCCCGGCGACCACCGCAGGCGACATCGGCGTCGTCGAACACGATCACCGGCGCCTTGCCGCCGAGCTCGAGATGCGTCCGCTTGACCGTGCGCCGAGGCGGCCTGAAGCACTTTCTCGCCCGGTGGCGACGCTCGCCGGTCAGCGATACCAGCGCGACCTTGCGGATGGCTGATCAGCGCGTTGCCGGTCGCTCGTCGCCCCGCCCCGCGACCACGTTCACCACGCCCTCGGCGAACAGGCCCGCGATGACCGTCGGCCAGCTTCAGCAGGCGTCAGCGGCGTCTGCTCGGACGGCTTGATCACGATGGTGTTGCCGCCGGCCAGGGCCGGGCCCGAGCTTCCACGCCGCCATCATCAGCGGGTAGTTCCACGGCGCGATCGAAGCCCACCACGCCGATCGGATCGCGCCGGATCATCCAGGTGTGGCCGGCCATGATACTCGCCGGCCACTCGGACCATGCATGTTGCGCACGGCGCCGGCGAAGAAGCGGAAGCAGTCGGAAACCGCCGGCATCTCGTCCTGCAGGACGCGGATGCGCGGCTTGCCGCGATTCAACGCTTCGAGCGTGGCGAAGGCCTCCGCCTCCTTGTCGATGGC
>CAVPZK010000016.1:0-127493 GCA_963710245.1 uncultured Alphaproteobacteria bacterium | reverse complement strand
CGCAACGTCGTACCGTGGAATACACCGGGCAAAGTCCAGACATCCGCGGAATGGCGCGACCCTCGAGCACCCAGCCGAAATGGATCTCACCGATGCCCTGATGTCGCGTGCCATCCGCCAGATGCACCACGGCGTCCATCGTCCAGTCACCGATCAGCCACCCGTACAGGGCGAGCTGATCCGCGCGATCAGGCGCCGGCCGGTTGGCATGAAGCGTGTCGATGAAGCGTGAAGAAGCGAGCATTTGGAGCCTGAGGAAAGCTACGGGATGGCGGAGTTAGACCCGTCGGGCTCGCCAACGCTTGGGAAAAATCGCTATTTTTCGGCCATGACAATGACAGGACGGTTCCTCGCTTCAGGGGTAGGCTGGCGTGCCGAAGATATTGTCTGCGGCGCTGGTCCGGGCGACCGGCCATTCCAGGAGCAGCACGACGGCTTCTGCATCGCCCTCGTGACGGAGGGGACATTTCAGTATCGCTCGGCCCAGGGGTCCGCCTTGCTCGCGCCAGGTGCGGTGTTGCTTGGCAACGACCGGGACTGTTTCGAGTGCGGTCATGACCACGGCACCGGCGACCGTTTCTTTCGTTCCACTTCACGCCGGAATTCCTCGAAGGCGTCGCAGCCCGGGGCTCGGGGGGAACCGCGTTCGCGATGCCGTGCTTACCGCCGTTGCCGTCGCTGATCCCGGTCGTTGCCTTCGCCGAAGCCGCGCGTGACGGCGGCGATGACAGCGAATTCGAAGAGGTGGCGATGGGTCCCGCTGAGGCGGTCACTACCACGCTCCAAGGGGGGATGAGGCCACATCGCGCGCCAAGGCGAAGCGAGGAGCGTCGGATCACCGACGCGCTGCGCCGGATCGAGCGACAACCGCATGAGCAGATTTCCCTCGTGCAGCGGGCTCGCGACGCCGCCATGAGCCCCTACCATTTTCTGCGGACCTTTCGGGCAGTGGTCGGGATGACACCGCACCAGTTTGTGCTCCGTACCCGACTTAATCAGGCCACGGTGAGCCTGCGCCGGACGAGCGACAGCGTTTCCACCATCGCCTTCGATGCCGGCTTCAACGACCTTTCCATGTTCAACCGCCGCTTTCGACGGATTATCGGCCTGAGCCCAAGCGCCTATCGTTCGCGCTGGCGCACCACACTCAGGTAGCGGCCGGGAAAGCCGAAATCACGGCCAATCAACCGTTGCGCGTCTGCGATCCATCCGTTGTGACAGCTATGCATCAGGCCGATCCAGCCGATCGCTATTCAGCCGCCTGCTCGGTTACGGCTTCTGGGCCAGTATACAGATGTGGCCATCGGCGTTTCACCAGAGGCCCGTTGGCGTCGTAGGCCAGGCAGGTGTTCAGCATCCTGTTGCCGCCGCCCCATTTCTCGGTGATGCGCTTGTCCAGGGCGTCGCTGCCACGCTCGTCTGGCGCACCCTCGGCATGCATTTCCCGGCGAGCCCTGGCGGGATTGATGGTCTGGTAGGCGGTCGTGGCCATTTGCTGCAGGAGTTCGCGAAGATGCGTGCATCCGACGGTGCCCCCGACAGCGTGGTTTGCATCCCGTAGGAAGCCTGACTTGATGCGCAAGCCAACCAGCCGGGCGAAATTTGGCGCGGCCGTTGGACACAGCGCGTAGGGCGTTCGATCGCTGACGGCCTCGACCGCCTTGATGTGCATCTGTTCGTCCAGCGTCAGCCGCAGCCACATGTCGTGGATCGCCTCGCCGGGCTCGATGTAGCCGCGATCGTAGTTGGTCTGGCCGGTGCTCTTGCTGTCGGTCAGATGAGCTTCGATGTCATACAGGCCGTCGGTGCGGTGATACCCATTGATCTCGATCGACCGGGTATGCAGGCGCTCGCGTTCGGCGGGCTGGCTCAAGGGCATACCGGCCTCCTCGTCTGAACAGTGATCTGATTTTTTGCAGTGCAGCATGATGTATCGCACCGAGGACAGCCGGATGCAAAGTATCACCGCGACATGACTGCCCCGCGCCGGCTGAGGGCAGGGGTAATCCGGGTCAGTGCGGATCCGCGGTGAGGCAGCCGGAACGGCTAGACAATCGGGCAGGGGCATGACATCCCCTCGGCTTTTCCGATGGCGCTTCCGCTCTGGCAATGCGTTGACCCGGGGCTAATCGGGACATCTCCAAGCGGCAAGAACCACGCTGGCGAAGCAAGCGACCAAGGCGTAGACATTGATCCAGGTCATTGGTCCGCGATCGGGAATTGGCCAGGAAGCGGGCGGTCGACCATATTGGGTTGGCGAGGCGAGGGCTGCCAGGAATGAATGCGTTCAAAGTGCACTGCCGCCGGTCTCTCGACGGCATCCGCGAACAAGGCCGCTACCGGATTTTTACCCCGCTGCAGAAGCGGGCCGACAGCTTTCCCTACTATCTGCGCCCGGACGGGACCCGCGTTCTGGTCTGGTCCTCGAACGACTACCTTGCCATGGGCGGTCATCCGGTATTGGTGAACGCCGCTTGCGAGGCGGCGCGGACGATGGGCGCCGGGCGGGTGGCACGCGCAACATCAGCGGTACCAGTCCCATGCATGATGCCCTCGAGGCGGAACTGGCGGCGCTGCATGGCAAACAGGCGGGACTGCTGTTCACCTCGGGCTTCGTGTCCAACCAGGCCGCGCTGTCCACCATCCTGAACAGTTTCCCGAAAGGTCCCGAGCAACCCTGGTGGGTGTTCTCGGACGCGAAAAACCACGCCTCGATGATCGCCGGCATCAAGGGCTCGCGGGCGGTGGTGAATATTTTTCGCCACAATGATCTGGCCCACCTCGACGCACTGCTAAGCGCCGCCCCTGACGCCGCGCCGAAGCTGATCGCCTTCGAGTCGGTCTACTCGATGGATGCCGACATCGCCCCGATCGGGGCGATCTGCGACCTGGCTGAGAAATACGACGCGATGACCTACCTCGATGAGGTGCACGCTGTCGGCATGTATGGCGCCAACGGCGGCGGCGTCTCGGAACGTGACGGCGTCGCGCACCGGCTGGACATCATCGAGGGCACCTTGGCCAAGGCCTTCGGCTGCCATGGCGGCTACGTCACCGGCGACGCCGAGGTGGTGGACTTCATCCGCTCCACCGCCCCCGGCTTCATCTTCACCACCTCGCTGCCGCCAATGACCGCGGCGGCGGCTCTTGCCAGCGTGCGGCATGTGCGGCAGGACCATGCCCGCCGAACCAGATTGTTCGAGCGATCGGCCGCGTTGAAGACGCGGTTCGACAGGGCCGGACTGCCAAGGATCGGCTCGGTCAGCCATATCGTCCCGCTGCACATTGGGGAGGCCGCGCTTTGCACCCGCGTCAGCCAGCGCCTGTTGAACGAGTTCGGCATGTACGCAACGCCGATCAACTACCCGACCGTGCCGCGTGGCGACGAACGTCTGCGCTTTACCCCGGGCCCAATGCACACCGATGCGATGATGGAGAGCTGATTGGTGCCCTGACCGCTATCATCCCACGGGAGTTGCGCCGCGCGGCCTAAGACGCCCGGCGTTGGACCGCGCCTCCGCCCCACCCACGGCTAGGGACCCCGCCATGGCGACCACGCGGACCTGCACTATCATGTGCGCCGATGATCACTGAACTCGGTCATTTCGCGCTGATCCTGGCGCTGTGTGTCGCTGTCATCCAGGCGACGGTGCCGCTGGCGGGCGCTGCGCGTCAGCATGCCGGCTGGATGGCCGTCGGGCGGTCCTGCGCGCTGATGGAATTCGCGCTGATCGTGATCGCAATGCTGGCGCTGATGCACGCCTACGTCACGTCGGACTTTACGGTGACCTCCGAGGCATTCGCCAACAAGGTCGCGGAACTCGACATCAAGCAGATAACCTTCCACGGCCTGCGCCACACTCACATAACGCATCTACTCAAGAGCGGCGTTCCAGTGCATGTCGTATCGGCTAGGGCAGGGCACGCGAAAGCCTCGACCACGCTTGACACGTATTCACACCTCCTCGGTGACGAGGATGCCGGAGCCGCCAACAAGGCCGAGGAGATGTTGCAACGTGTACTGAAATAGTTGGCACCGGAGTTGGCACCGGACATGCCGAAGCCAGGGGTGATAAGAGGTTATCAACCTCCCCGCCGTAGCCTCAGAAACGGCACAAATCCAGGCACCCGGGGACATGCGGTAACTGCCAGTGACGCCGTCAAGAGATTGACCAGATTTGCCTGAATCATCTATCGGTTTGCTTCTTAGAGCCGCGCCGGTCAACGGAGGGGGTTAATGACAAGCCGCAGTGCCGCCGGGCTATCCTTTGCGTTGCCAATTGCCTTGTGCCTCTCTATCGGCCCGGCAGCCGCCCAAGACGGCGGAACTACGGTGGTCAAGCGCCCCGCTGCCCCAACGCCGATCACCACGCCGCAAGGCCTGACCGAGCCCGAGGATCAGCTTAGGCCCTCGCTTGGCGATGAGACCGGGGCGACCGGAGCGCCACCTCCAGACGACGAGATCACGCCGACAGCCGTTGACGAAGGCGCGGGCTGGGAGGCCGCCGTCGAGGCCGCGCAAGCCGCGACGCCGCTGATCGGCGAAGCGCAGACCAAGGCCGTCGAGCGGATCAACGCCTATTTCAACAACATCACCAATCTGCAAGGCAGCTTCGAGCAGGTCGATGCCACCAACAAGCGCACCACGGGACGCTTCTACGTGCAGCGGCCGGGTAAGATCAGATTCGATTATGCGCCGCCTAGCGGGCTCCGCATCGTGGCCGACGGGTCTTCGCTCGCCATCGAGGATGCCGATCTGCGGACGGTCGAGAAATATCCCATCCAGTCGACGCCGTTCAGGCTGCTATTGTCGGACTCGGTCGATCTTGGGCGCGATGCTCGCATCGTCGGGGTCGAAAGTCGAGGAAGGCACGCTTTCCATCTCGCTAGAGGACAAATCGGGCGACGCGGCCGGAAGCATCAGGCTGGTGTTCGACAGCGGCAGCGAGCTCCAGTTGAAGCAGTGGTTGATCACTGACGCGCAAGGGCTTGACGACGCAGGTGAACGTCACTGACATCGTCTCCGGTCGAAAGGTCGCGACCGACTTTTTCACCTCGAAGGACAGCTTCCAGCCCTTCCGTTGAGGCAAAAACGCGTAAATCTGGCTGGAAAAGCCGGTGCGGCATAGGCTTCCCGAGCCCTCGGGAATTGAAGGAAAACAAAGCCGAATCAAGTCCTTGTCTCAAGGGCAAGGCTTTCCATTTACGCCGCGTTAAATTTTTCGCGGAGCGCCGGTTGAAATCGTTTTGAAATCTACTTATCTCTTGGGTCTAGAAGCGAGCCACATCGCTTTCATCGGTAGTGCCCCCCGTCTAGCCGAAGATGTGGTTCGCTCGTGCCGGCTTCCCTCCCGGCACGCGCGCGAAAAACAACGCGCTTCTGGCGCCCAACCACGCGCAGCGGTTGGGCGCCTTTCTTTTTGCCTACTGCTTCTCACCCTCCGGGCTGCTTGCCGGCGACTTGGCCGCCGTTAATATTTACTGATGCGGCAAAAAGACATCTCAGTTGCTCGGCGATAAGTGATATGCCGCTTCTGTGATGGGCTTCCCTCCCCATCACTGGTTCCCCCCAATAGGAACCCGAAGAAGCCCCGAGTCCCCCCGTCTCTGGGGCTTCTTCATTTCCTATCCCCCTATTTCGCTTTGAGCATTCAGTGGACGGAAGCTCGCCTGCGGCTTGCATTTGACGCTTGCCGCAACGATCTTGCCCTTCGCATGCGCTTCCGCCTCGCCACCTGGAACATCAATTCGGTCAGACTCCGAGTTCGATCTCGTCAGCCGCTTCGTGCAGGCGTACCGGCCCGATGTGCTGTGCCTGCAAGAGATCAAATGCATCGAAGGCAAGTTCCCCGAGCTTGAGCTTCGCGCGCTCGGCTTTCCGCATATCGCGGTGGCGGGTCAGAAGGGCTATCACGGCGTCGCCACGCTCTCTCGGCTCCCCTTCACGTTGCAGGAGCGTCGCGACATTTGCGGCCGGGGCCACGCGCGACATCTCTCCATCAGGCTCGACGCGGAGAACGGACAGGCGAAGCCTGTCGTGCTGCACAACATCTATGTACCGGCGGGCGGCGATCTGCCGGACCCCGCGCTCAACGACAAGTTCCGCCACAAGCTCGATTTCCTCGAGGCGATGAGCGCGTGGTTCGGTGGCATGCGCGGCAAGCCGAAGAATCGCATGATCGTGGTCGGCGACCTGAATGTCGCACCGCTGCCGACCGATGTCTGGTCGCACAAACAGCTGCTCAAAGTGGTAAGCCACACACCCGCCGAGACCGAGCGCTTCGCGCGCGTGATGGCCTCGCATGATTGGGTGGACGTGATGCGCCGGCACGTGCCGGCCGAGGAGAAGCTCTTCACCTGGTGGAGCTATCGCAATCGCGATTGGCGCGTGTCAAATCGCGGCCGGCGTCTCGACCATATCTGGACGACCCCGGCGCTCGACGGCGCCGCCGTCTCGATGAAGGTTCTCGACGAGACGCGCGACTGGCAGCGCACGTCGGACCACGTGCCGGTCATCGCCGATTTCGAGCTTGAGTGAGCGAATTTACGGGACGAGCTTGTAGCCGCCGGTCTCGGTGATGAGCAGCTCGGCCTGCGAAGGGTCCTTCTCGATCTTCTGGCGCAACCGATAGATATGCGTCTCGAGCGTATGCGTGGTGACGCCGGCGTTATAACCCCACACCTCATGCAGCAGCACGTCGCGGGTCACGACGCGCTCGCCCGCGCGATAGAGATATTTCAGGATCGAGGTCTCTTTTTCGGTGAGCCTGATCTTGCCACCGTTACCGTCGACCAAGAGTTTGGACGCGGGCCTGAAGGTGTAAGGGCCGATGGTGAAGACGGCGTCCTCGCTCTGCTCGTGCTGCCTGAGCTGCGCGCGGATTCGGGCGAGCAACACGCCCAAGCGGAACGGCTTCGTCACGTAATCATTGGCGCCGGACTCCAATCCGAGGATCGTGTCGGAGTCCGAGGTCTGCCCGGTCAGCATGACGATGGGACCCTTGAATCCCCCGCGGCGCAAGAGCTTGCAAGCCTCGCGGCCGTCGAGATCGGGGAGGCCGACATCGAGCAGCACGAGATCGACATGGCCGCTCCGCGCCTGCTTCAGACCTTCCGACGCGGTCGCGGCGAGCAGCGTGTCGAATTCCTCATGCAGGCTGAGCTGCTCGCTCAAGGACTCGCGCAGCTCGTCGTCATCGTCGATGATGAGGATCTTGCGCGCATTGCTCATCGGCGGCCCCTTAGGCTTAGATTCCGCGCTGAGAGTTGTATTCGGGGCCAAGCTCTAGGACAAGCGTGTCGCGAAGCCTGCGTGGCGAAGAAAAGGCTTGCCATCATGAGGGTTAAGCGGTCTCGACCGATTGTCGTGCGGGGTCGCGCCGGGGAGTGCGGCAAAGGCGCGGATCGCGCTCGGTCATGGCGTGAGGCAGGGAGCGCTCGGCCGCGGCGGCATCCGCGCGTTGAAGCGCGAAGGCGACGGCGGCACACCGCTCGGCCGCTTTCCTGTCCGCCAGGTGCTCTACCGCGCCGATCGCGTTGCACGGCCGCGCACTCGGCTTCCAGTGCATGCCATCCGCGCGCATGACGGCTGGTGCGACGATCCCAACAGCCGCAACTACAATCGGCTGATCAGATTGCCGTCACGGCGCAGCGCCGAAGGATTGCAGCGCGCCGACCATCTCTACGATCTCGTGCTGGTGCTTGGCTATAACGACCGGCCGCGCGTCAAGGGGAAGGGCAGCGCGATCTTCGTGCATCTCGCGCGGCCGGGCTTCACGCCGACCGATGGCTGCATCGCGCTGACGCGACACGACCTCACGATGCTGCTTGCGGAGGTCAAGCGCGGAACGCAGGTCGCTATTCTTCGCTGATTGAACGCGCGCCGAAGATCGCCGTGCCGATGCGCACATAGGTGGCGCCGAACTGGATGGCGCGCACGAAATCGCCGCTCATGCCCATGCTCAGCTCTTTGATGCCGAGACGCTCGGCAAGCTTGGCGAGCAGCGCAAAATGCATCGCCGGCTCTTCGTCGAAAGGCGGGATGCACATCAACCCCTCGATCGAGAGACCGAAGGTGTCGCGACAAAGCGCGACGAAGGCTTCCGTCTCGCCGGGAACGATGCCCGCCTTTTGCGGCTCCTCGCCGGTGTTCACCTGCACGAAGAGACGCGGGCGTTTGTTCACGCGCGCCATTTCCTCGGCGAGGGCGCGCGCGAGCTTCGGCCGATCGATGGTCTCGATCACGTCGAATAGTCCGACCGCCTCGCGCACCTTGTTCGATTGCAGCGGACCGATCAGATGAAGCTCGATGCCCGCATGCCGCTCTTTCAGCGCCGGCCATTTGGCATGCGCCTCCTGCACGCGATTCTCGCCGAACACGCGCTGACCTATCGCGATCGCCTGCTCAATGACGGGAGCGGGGACGGTCTTGGTCACGGCGACAAGTTTGACGCTTTGAGGTTCTCGCCCCGCGGCTTCGGCGGCGAGGGTGATCTCCTCGAG
This sequence comes from uncultured Alphaproteobacteria bacterium, assembly GCA_963710245.1. Lineage (GTDB taxonomy): Bacteria > Pseudomonadota > Alphaproteobacteria > Rhizobiales > Methyloligellaceae > Methyloceanibacter. The sequence continues at coordinate 118,991 of CAVPZK010000016.1, read as the reverse complement.
CACCAGGCGCAGCCGGGCGGGGACCTCAATAGGGACGGTTGGCTCAGAGCTCATCACAGCTATCTAGCAAGGCTCGCGTGGATGCGTAACTTGACCGCTCTCACCATTCTGGTTCATTCCCCGCGAGCAGACGAGCACCAGCAGGCAAGGATCATGGCGGCGGATCGCTACGACGCGCCGAAACGCGAGAAGCATTGGCAGGCGGCATGGGAGAAGCGGGGCATCTTCCACGCCTCTGAGGACGACCCGCGCCCGAAATATTATGTTCTTGAGATGTTCCCCTACCCCTCCGGGCGCATCCATATGGGGCATGTGCGGAACTACACGATGGGCGACGTCGTGGCCCGCTATATGCGCGCCAAGGGCCACAATGTCCTGCATCCGATGGGCTGGGACGCCTTTGGGCTACCGGCGGAGAACGCCGCCATCGAGCGCGGCGTGCATCCCGCCAAATGGACCTACGACAATATCGCCGTCATGCGCGGCCAGCTGAAAAGCATGGGGCTGTCGCTCGACTGGTAGCCGCGAGCTCGCCACCTGCGACCTCGATTATTACCACCAGCAGCAGCGGCTCTTCCTCGACATGCGTAAGGCGGGCCTGGTCGACCGCAAGACCCGGAAGGTCAATTGGGACCCGGTCGACCGGACCGTGCTCGCCAACGAGCAGGTGATCGACGGGCGCGGCTGGCGCTCCGGCGCGCTGGTCGAGCAGCGCGAGCAGCCCGAGTGGGTGTTCAAGATCACCGACTACGCGCAGGACCTGCTCCAGGCGCTGGGTGGGCTCGAGCGCTGGCCGGAGAAGGTCAGGCTGATGCAGGCCAACTGGATCGGCCGTTCGGAAGGGCTGCTGGTCCGCTTCGAGATCGTGCCGGGCACGGCGCCCAAGGGCCACGACCTGATCGAGGTGTTCACCACGCGGCCAGATACGCTGTTCGGCGCGAGCTTCGTCGCCATCGCGCCGGATCATCCACTGGCGAAGGCCGTTGCCGAGAAGGATGCCGGCGCCGCCGAATTCATCGCCGAATGCCAGAGGCACGGCACGACGGCAGCCGAGCTCGAGACCCAGGAGAAGAAGGGCTTCGACACCGGCTTCCGCGTGCGTCATCCGGTGATCGAGGGCGCCGAGCTTCCCGTGCTGATCGCGAATTTCATCGTCATGGAGTACGGCACGGGTGCCATCTTCGGCTGCCCGGCGCACGACCAGCGCGACCTCGAATTCGCCCGCGCCAAGGGTCTGCCTGTCATCCCGGTCGTGCTACCGGCAGATGCCGATGCGGCGAGCTTCGCCATCGGCGAGGAGGCCTATACGGGCGACGGCACGTTGATCAATTCCGGCTTTCTCGACGGACTCAGCGTCGAGGACGCCAAGGCCGCCATCGCCGATGCTCTCACCAAAAAGACAGTGAAGGGCAGGGCGGTTGGCGAGCGGCAGACGCAATATCGTCTGCGCGACTGGGGCATCTCGCGGCAGCGTTATTGGGGCTGTCCGATCCCTATGATCCATTGCCCGACTTGCGGCATCGTGCCGGTGCCGGAGGAGGATCTGCCGGTGAAGCTCCCCGACGATGTGAGCTTCGACACAGCCGGGCAATCCGCTCGACCGGCATCCGACCTGGAAGCATGTAACCTGTCCGAGCTGCGGCGGACCGGCAACGCGGGAGACCGACACGATGGACACGTTCGTCGATTCGTCGTGGTACTTCGCGCGCTTCTGCTCGCCGCACTCGGCCGTGCCGATCGAACTCGAACGCCGTCGGCTACTGGCTGCCGGTCGATCAATATATCGGCGGCGTCGAGCATGCGATCCTGCATCTCCTCTATGCTCGCTTCTTCACCCGCGCCATGCACAAGACCGGTCACGTCACCATCGACGAACCGTTCAAGGGCCTGTTCACCCAAGGCATGGTGACGCACGAGACGTATAAGGACGTACACGGAAAATGGCTGCTGCCCGAAGAGGTCAGCCGCAAAGACGGCAAGGCGGTGCACGCCAAGACCGGCGAGGCGATCACCATCGGCGCTGTCGAGTCGATGTCGAAGTCGAAGAAGAACGTGGTCGACCCCGACACCATCATCGCCGCCTACGGCGCCGACACAGCGCGCTGGTTCATGCTGTCTGACACGCCGCCCGAGCGCGACATCGAATGGACCGCCGCGGGCGTCGAGGGCGCGCATCGCTTCTTGCAGCGCGTCTGGCGGCTGGTTCGCGAGGCTGCCGCCAAGGGCGCCAAGCCCGGAGCGCCGAAGCCAGCGCAGTTCGGCGCGGAGGCCGAAGCGCTTCGCCGCGCGGCGCATCGAAGCGTGGCGGCGGTGACGAGCGCCATCGAGAAGCTCCGCTTCAATGCGGCGGTCGCGCATATCTACGAGCTCGCCAACGTGCTGTCGGCAGGCTTGCAGAATGCCGGTTCGCAACCGGGCGCCGACATGGCCTATGCGCTGCGGGAAGCGGCGGAACTCTTGGCCCGAATCGCCGCCCCCATGGTGCCGCATCTGGCGGAGGAGGCCTGGGCCGAACTTGGCCATGACGGCCTCGTCGCCGAAGCGCCTTGGCCGGTCCCAGAAACGGCCCTTTTGCTGGAGGAAACTGTGACAATTGCGGTCCAGGTGAACGGCAAAAGACGGGACGAATTGACGATTGCGCGGGACGCCCCGAAGGAAGATATTGAAGCTGCGGCGCTAAAGCTCGACAATGTCGTGCGCGCCATAGGGGGACGTAAAATCAAGAAGGTGGTGGTCGTGCCACAGAGGATCGTCAATGTCGTGGCGTAGCCCTGCCCTGATCGCAGCGCTTTGCGCGGGCCTCGCAGCCTCGGCGCTGGCCGGCTGCGGCTTCCAGCCGCTCTATGGCGGGACGACGGCAGGCGGGGCCAAGCTTGTCGAGGTGATGAAGGGCGTAGACATCACGCCCATCCCAGGCCGAGTCGGCCAGAAGCTCCGCAACGAGCTGATCTTCGCCACGACCGGCGGCGGCATCCCGGCTCCGACCCGCTACAAGCTCGACATCGTCATCAAGGAGAGCGTGACGGATCAGTTGGTCGAGATCACCGGCGACGCGACCGGCCAGATTTACCAGCTCGACGCCACATTCAAGCTGGTCGACAGCGCCAACGGAAAGATCGTCTATCAAGGCAAGGGAATTTCGCGAGCGCCTTATAACCGCTTCCAGGAAATCTTCGCCAATGTGCGCGCCCGCTACGATGCCGAGAACCGCGCCGCCCGCACCGTCGCCGAGAGCATCAGGACGCAGCTCGCGGCGTTTCTCGCCAACGCCGCCTAGGCGCCTGGCTCACATCTTTCAAGCGTCGCCGTTGCCTCTATAGCTAACCATGGTCGCCTATAAAGCCTCAGCCGTCGCGAGCTTCATCAGATCGCCGGAGCCCGGCTGCCGCGCGATTCTCGTCTACGGACCTGATGCGGGGCTCGTGGCGGAGCGCGCGGTAGCGCTTGCGCAGATCTTCGTCAAGCGCGGCAAAGGCCAGACCGAGATTGTCCGCCTCGACGATCGCGATCTCGCCGAGGATCCCGCACGGCTCGAGGTCGAGCTCAGGACCGCGCCAATGTTCGCAAGCCAGAGCGTGATCCGTGTCACCGCGGGCTCGCGGCTCGACGTGCCATCGCTCAAGGCGCTGCTCGCCACGCCGTCGGACAATCCGCTGATCGTCGAGGCCGGCAATCTCAGACCCGACTCGGGCTTACGCAAATTATTCGAGACGCATAAGGGTGCCGCGGCGCTGCCCTGCTACAGCGACGAGAAGTCGTTGCTGGCGCGTGATCGACGCCGAGCTCGCCGAGGCGGGACTTCAGCATCGACAGTGAGACGCGCGACTATCTGATGACGCGGCTCGGAGCCAACCAGGCTTTATCACGCTCGGAGGTCGTCAAGCTTGCGCTCTACGCGCAAGGCGGCGAGCGCATCGAGCACGAAGACATCGAGGCGATCGTCGGCGATGCCGCCGAGACGGCGCTCGACAATTTCGCCTATGCGGTCAGCGGCGGCGATGCGAAGGCGGCGCTGTCCGAACTCCAGCGGCTTGCGGCAGCCGGCACCGACAGGTCGGCGGCGCTGTCTGCCCTCGGACGCCACTTCACGCAGTTGCATCGTGTCGCCGCCGCGCAAGGTTCGGGCGGCAGCCTCGAGCAGGCCGCGAAGTCGCTGAAGCCGCGTCTCCATTTCAAGCGCGAGCCGGTGTTCATCGCGCATTGCAGGCGCTGGGGCACGACGCGGCTTTCGCATGCGCTGCCGCTGATCCAGGAGGCGGTCAAGCGCTCGCGGCGCTCGCCCGATCTCGAGGTCGCCTTCGCCGAGCGGCTGGTGCTGACGCTCACCTCGAGGATTTGACGGCATCGCTTGCCGTTGTATGCATGTCTTGCTTGAAGCATGAGGTGCGGCCTTGAACCAGCGCAGCCACGATCCACACGCGCGGCAGAAGCTGTTCGCGATCCTGAAGGAGAAGGCGTTCAGGCGAGGGCGCATCACGCTCGCCTCGGGGCGCGAGAGCGATTTCTATTTCGACATGAAGCCGGCGATGCTCGATCCCGACGGCGCTGGCCTGATGGCTGAACTAATTCTTCAAGAAATTCAATATGTTAAGGCAGATTGCGTGGGTGGATTGGAGATGGGCGCGGTGCCGCTGATCGCGCCGGTCGCCATGCGCAGTGTCGCCTTCGGCCGCCGCCTCCCCGGCTTCTTCGTGCGCAAGGCGGTGAAAGATCATGGCACCAAGAAGCGCGTCGATGGCAACGACATCGCCGGCAAGTCCGTCATCATCCTGGAAGACGTGACCACCACTGGTGGGTCAGCGATGGATGCGGTCCAAGCCGTGACTGAGGCCGGCGCGACGGTTGCGTTGGTGATCTCGATTCTCGATCGCGGCGAGGGCGCCGCCGACCTCTATGCCAAGGCCGGCATCCCGTTCAAATCGCTGTTTCGCGCCGAGGAGTTTCTCGCCGTCGCTTGAGACTAGCGCGGCCGCCGCAGCAGCCGGAGGCGGACGTCCTCGAGCTGATCGAGCGTCGTGTAGCGGATTCTCGAGCTCGCCCTTCTCGCCTTTGCCCTTTTTGATTTCGACATTGAGACCGAGCGCATCGTGCAGCTCCGACTCGGCCGCGCGCGTGTCGGCGTCCTTGCTTTTCTTATGCTTGGGCTTGGCGGGCGGATGCTCCTGCGTCAGCGCCTCGACCTCGCGCACGCTTAGCCCGTCCTTGACGATGCGGCCCGCGAGCGCCTCGGCGTCAGACCGGCCGATCAGCGCGCGGGCATGGCCGGCGCTAAGTTCGCCTGAGCGCACCAGGTCCTGCACGCTGTCGGGCAGCTTCAACAGGCGCAGCGTGTTGGCGAGATGGCTGCGGCTCTTGCCGATGACCTTGGCCAGATCCTCTTGCGTGTAACCATGGCCGTCCATCAGCAGCCGATACCCCTCCCCTTCCTCGATGGCGTTCAGGTCCTCGCGCTGGACGTTCTCGATGATGGCGATCTCAATCGCCTCTTGGTCCGACAGCGCGCGGATGACCACAGGCACGTCATGCAGATTGGCGAGCTGCGCCGCACGCCAGCGACGCTCGCCGGCGACGATCTCATAGGTGTCGCCCAACGACGGACGGACCACGAGCGGCTGCACCAATCCGCGCTCGCGGATCGAGGCAGCGAGCTCCTCGAGTTGGCCCTCGGCGAAGTTCCGCCGCGGGTTGAACCGCCCCGGCTTGAGCGCGGCGAGCGGAACGCTCCGCTGCTCCTCGTCGGCGCCCCATGCCTGCTCAGGGCGATCGCCGATCAGCGACGCCAGACCGCGTCCAAGCCTTGTCTTCTGCGCGCCTACCGCCATGGCGGGTCTCCTCCCCGTAAAGACCGCATCTACCTCACGCCGCATGCATCCGCCGCTCGCGCTCGATCACCTCGGAGGCGAGCTGAATATAAGCCTGGCTGCCGGTGCAGCGATAATCGTAGAGCAGCACCGGCTTGCCATGCGAGGGCGACTTGGCCACCCGCACATTGCGCGGGATGATGGTCGTGTAGACCTTCTCGCCGAGTACGCGCCGTACGTCATCGACCACCTGGTCCGACAGGCTGGTGCGCTGATCGTACATGGTGAGCACCACGCCGTGGATCTGGAGCTTCGGGTTGAGGCGGACCCTGATCTCCTCCACCGTGCTTAGGAGTTGCGCCAGACCTTCCAGCGCGAAGAACTCGCATTGCAGCGGCACGAGCACGGCATTGGCCGCGGCCAAAGCGTTAACAGTTAGTAAATTCAGCGAGGGCGGACAGTCGATCAGAACATAGGTGGTGGCCATGTCCGACTCCTCGCTAGCCGTCATGGCGGAAAGGCAATCGCGCAGGCGGTAATGCCTGCCGCTCGAGTCACCGGACTCGCGCTCGAAGGACATCAGGTCGATGGTCGCCGGCACGATGGAGAGCCGTGGCACATGCGTCGGCACCCTCGCGGCGGCGATGGTCGCCTGCCCGCTCAGCACGTCGAAGGTCGAGAGCGGCCGCTCGTCGACGCCGAGCCCCGTGCTGGCATTCCCCTGCGGATCGAGATCGATGATCAGCACCCGCTCGCCGACGGCTGCGAGCGCCGTGCCGAGATTAATCGCTGTGGTGGTCTTGCCGACTCCGCCCTTCTGATTGGCGAGCGCGATGACCCGCGTGCGCCGAGGTCCGTATGCGTTCATGGCGCGTTCGCCCCTCGCGCACGCAAAGACGTGATCTCGACGATATGCGAGTCCGGCGAGGTAAGACTGCGATGCAGGCGGACCGAGAACTCCCAGTCAGCCTTCGCCGCCTCGATCTCTGCTTCGGCTTCGCGGCCCTTCAAGAACAGCCCCCTGGTTGCCGGCCCGAAGAACGGGCTGGCGAGGTCGAAAAGACGCGGGCATGGCGCAAGCGCCCGCGCGCTCACCACGTCAGGGGTAAGGCTCTGAGCGCTTTCGGCGAGGTCTTCAATGCGCATGGGATGGATGTCCACAGCGGCCTTCGTCTCGCGCGCAACCTCGGCGAGAAACGCGCATTTCTTCCGGTTGCTCTCGACGAGATGCATGCGGAAATCCGGCCTCCCGGCTTCGAGGATCGCAACCACCAGCCCGGGAAAACCTGCCCCTGATCCGAGATCCAGCCAGAGTTGCGCGTTTGGCGCAAGAGCGCGTAGCTGGGCTGAGTTGGCGAAGTGCCGGGACCAGAGGGCGGGCAGGGTGGAGGGAGCCGACCAGGTTGGTGCGCGCTTGCCAATGGGATAGCAATTCGGCGTAGCGGGTCAGCCTGTGGATTGTTTCACGTGGAACTTTAAAGGCTTCCGCGAAATCCTGAGGTCCACTGATGGTGGCTGCGGCTTGATCGCCAGGCATCTCCCCTCGCCTTCCTGGGCTCAGGCGCTCTTGGCCGTCGCGCCCTTTTTCAGGTGAGCGAGGAGCAACATGAGAGCGGCCGGTGTCATGCCGTCGAGCCTCGCCGCCTGGCCGAGGCTTGCGGGGCGATGGCGCTCGAGCTTCTGGCGGAGCTCGGTCGAGAGGCCCGGGAGCGCGGCGAAGGCGAAGCCGTCGGGAATTGCAATGCCCTCGTCCTTGCGGAAGGATGCGATGTCGAGCTCCTGCCGCTTGACGTAGACGGCGTAGCGCGCATCGACAGCGAGCTGCTCGGCGATGTCAAGATCGAGCCTGCCGATCTCGGGCCAGCATGATGCGAGGCGCGCGACATCGACATCGGGATAAGACAGCAGCTCGAATGCGCTCCGCTTGCGTCCGTCGCGATTGATGGTCAGCCCGTGCTTGGCGGCTTCGTCCGGCGTGAGCGTCAGGCTGCGCAGGAGAGCCGCTCCCTCGTCCAGTCGCTCGCGACTTCTCGACGAACGCCGCGCCGCGCGTGGCGCCGACGCAGCCGATGTCGATGCCGAGAGGCGTGAGGCGCTGATCGGCATTGTCGGCACGGAGCGTCAGCCGGTATTCGGCGCGGGAGGTGAACATGCGGTAGGGCTCGGTCACCCCGCGCGTTACGAAGTCGTCGATCATCACGCCGAGATAGCCGTCGGCTCGGGTCACGCCGAAGCGGCGCGTCGAGCCTGACGCCACAAGCGCTGCGTTGATTCCGGCAACGACCCCCTGCCCCGCAGCCTCCTCATAGCCGGTCGTGCCGTTGATCTGGCCGGCCAGGAACAGCCGAGCGACCGCCTTGGTCTCAAGGCCAGAGCTCAGCTCGCGCGGATCGACATAATCGTACTCGATGGCATAGCCCGGCCTGATGACGCGCGCGGTCTCAAGCCCTGAGATGGTCTTGAGGAAGGCATGCTGCACGTCCTCGGGCAGCGAGGTCGAGATGCCGTTCGGATAGACGGTATCGTCGTCGAGACCTTCAGGCTCGAGGAAGATCTGGTGGCTGCCGCGCTCCTTGAAGCGGACGACCTTGTCTTCGATCGACGGACAATAGCGCGGCCCGACGCTCTCGATGGCGCCAGAGTACATCGGCGCGCGATCAAGATTGGCGGCGATGATGGCGTGGGTCGCTTGGCTCGTGTGGGTGATGTGGCAGGCCACTTGCGGCGTGGAGATTTCCCGCGTCAGAAACGAGAACGGCCGGGGCGGATCGTCGCCATGCTGCACCTGAAGGCCGTCCCAGCGGATGGTCCGGCCATCGAGCCGGGGCGGGGTGCCGGTCTTGAGCCGGCCCATGCGCAGGCCCAAACCGTAGAGCCGGGTCGACAGGCCAAGGGCAGGGGCTTCATCGATGCGTCCGGCCGGGATCTTGCGCTCGCCGATATGGATCAGCCCGCGCAGGAAGGTGCCGGTGGTGAGCACAACGGCGCCGGCCGCGATATGACGGCCGTCCGCCGTTAGCACGCCGTTAACCATATCTGTTAACGCGCCGTTAACCATACGGCGCTGGACGCTGAGGTCCTCGACCGCGCCCTCGATCACTTCGAGGCCTGGCGTGGCCAGGATCGCCGCCTGCATGGCCCGGCGGTAGAGCTTGCGGTCGGCTTGGGCGCGGGGGCCTTGCACGGCAGGTCCCTTGCTGCGGTTCAGCACCCTGAACTGGATGCCGGCGGCGTCGGCGACCCGGCCCATCAGGCCGTCGAGCGCATCGATCTCGCGGACCAGATGCCCCTTCCCTAGCCCGCCGATTGCCGGGTTGCAGGACATCTCGCCGATGGTGGCGAAGCGATGGGTGATCAGGGCCGTGCGCGCGCCCATGCGCGCCGCCGCGGCCGCCGCCTCGCAGCCGGCATGGCCGCCACCGATGACGATGACATCGAAGCCCTTGCTCATGCGCCGTAGGTAATGGGTTCGCTCGCGTGCGTCCATTGTTTCACGTGAATCACGTCGGAGGCCCCTGCCCTATTTGCCGATGCAGAACTCGGCGAAGATGGCGCCCAGCACCTCCTCCACATCGATCCGGCCCGTCAGCCGGCCGAGATGGTTGGCGGCGATGCGGAGCTCCTCGGCCTTGAGTTCCGGGCCCAGATCCGGATCGCCGAAGCGCCGCAAGGCAGCTTGGGCGGCCTCCAGCTCGAACCTATGGCGGGCTCTGGTCATCAACGGCGAGCCGGCGCTCGCCTCGGCCAGCTCGGCCGCCCTCGCCTCGAGCGCCGCGATCAGCCGGTCGAGCCCCTCGCCCGGTCTTGGCCGAGATCTCGATGCGCTCGAGGCCCGCCCTGCACGCGCGCCACATCGATCTTGTTCACGATGCAAATCTGCGCGCCGACTCCGCTCATTGCTGCGCATCTCCGCGCATCGATGTCCGGCGGCAGCAGTCCACACCGGCGCGGTGGCATCGACCATCCACAACACGAAATCGGCCTGCTCGACCCGCGCCAATGCCCGGCTAATCCCCTCGGCTTCCACCTTGCCGCGCGCCTCGCGTATCCCCGCGGTATCCACGAGGATCACGGGGATGCCGCCGAGATCGAGATGCACCTCGATGACATCGCGCGTGGTGCCCGCCTCCTCCGAGACGATCGCCACGTCGCGCTTGGCGAGCGCGTTGAGCAGAGAAGACTTGCCGGCGTTGGGCGGTCCGGCAATGACGATGCGGAACGCCGTCGCGCAAGCGCTCGCCGCGATGGTCGGCAAGATGGCGCGCGATCGAGGAGAGCAAGCGATCGACGATGGCGCCGGCCTTGACCGAGACGTCGGTCGCCACGTCGCCTTCGTCAGCGAAGTCGAGCCCCGCCTCGACAAGCGCCTGCGCGCCGAGCAGCTCCGCACGCCAGCCTTCGTAGAGATGCCGCAGCGCAGCCTTCTGACTGCGCCAGCGCTTGTCGCCGTTGTGCCTCGGTCTCGGCATTGACCAGATCGGCAAGACCTTCGACCTCGGTGAGATCGAGCTTGCCGTTCTCGAACGCGCGGCGAGCGAACTCGCCAGGCTCGGCGAGCCGGGTGGCGGGGAGGGTGAGCAGCGCATCGAGCACCGCACGGATCACGGCGCGGCTGCCATGCAGCTGAAGCTCGGCCATGTCCTCGCCGGTGAAGCTGGCCGGCGCCGGGAACCAGAGCACCAGGCCGCGATCGAGTTTCGAGCCGCGCGGGCCGATGTCGCGCAAGGCCGCATGACGGGGAGGGGGCGCGCCACCGCAAAACGCCTCGAGCGCATCGCGCGTGCCCGGACCCGAGACGCGAATCACCGCAACCGCCGCGATGCCAGGGCCGCTCGCGAGCGCAGCGATGGTGTCGTTTGGGGCGACGATCTTGCGGCTCCATTGCGTTATCCTAGGGCGGTGCGGAAGGAAGGGCCATGCAGGAGCGGATCGAAGGTAACCGGCTGGGGCAGGAGACGAGCCCCTATCTGCTCCAGCACAAGGACAACCCGGTGCATTGGCGCGCCTGGGGGCCAGCGGCGCTCGCCGAGGCCAAGGCGACCGGCAAGCCGATCCTGCTCTCGGTCGGCTACGCGGCCTGCCATTGGTGCCACGTCATGGCGCATGAGAGCTTCGAGGACGAGGCGACCGCCGCCGTGATGAACGACCTGTTCGTCAACATCAAGGTCGACCGCGAGGAGCGGCCCGATGTCGATGCGATCTATATGGGCGCGCTGCACGAGCTCGGCGAGCAGGGCGGCTGGCCGCTCACCATGTTCCTCACCTCAGACGCCGAGCCGTTCTGGGGCGGCACCTATTTCCCCAAGGAGGAGCGCTACGGCCGGCCGTCATTCGTCACGTGTACTGAATGAAGTCGCGCGCATCTATCGCGACGAGCAGGACAAGGTGCGGCAGAACGCCGACGTGCTGAAGGACCGGCTCAAGCCGCAGCGCCGGCATGACCCGGCCGCGCCGCCGCCCGAGGCGCTGCTCGAAGGATCTCGCGAGCCGGCTGGTGCAGGCGGTCGATCCGGTGAATGGCGGGATCAGGGGCGCGCCGAAATTTCCCGCAGCCGCAGTTCTTCCAGCTTCTTGTGGCGCGCGGGCCTGCGCTTCGGCTTGCCGAATCCGCTCGAGGCGGTCGACCTCACGCTCACGCAGAATCGCGCAAGGCGGCATCTACGATCATCTCGGCGGCGGCTTCGCGCGCTACAGCGTCGACGAGAGATGGCTCGTGCCGCATTTCGAGAAGATGCTCTACGACAACGCGCAGCTCATCGAGATGATGACGCAAGCTTGGCGCGAGAAGAAGTCGCCGCTCTACAAGCTGCGCATCGAAGAGACTGTCGCCTGGCTGTTGCGCGAGATGGTCGCCGAGGGGACTAGTCCCCAGGGCGGCGGCTTCGCCTCGTCGCTCGACGCCGACAGCGAAGGCGAGGAGGGCAAGTTCTATGTGTGGAGTCTCGCCGAGATCGAAGACGCGCTCGGGCCCGACGACGCGAAGCTCTTCGCCGAGATCTACGGCGTGACGGCCGGCGGCAATTTCGAAGGCCACAATATTCTCAACCGGCTCGGCTCAATCGAGCTGCGCGATGTCAGCGACCGAGGCGCGGTCTCGCCGCGATGCGCGAGACGCTGTTGCGAGCGGCGCGCGTTGCGCGTGCGCCCGGGCTTCGACGACAAGGTGCTCGCCGATTGGAACGGGCTGATGATCGCGGCGCTCGCCAACGCCGCGGATGCGTTCGACGCGTACGGATTGGCTCGAGGCCGCTGAGCGCGCCTTCGATTTCGTCTGTACACGGATGAGCTGCCAACGGGCGACTGCTGCATGCCTATCGCAACGGCGAGGCGAAGGCGCCGGCGACCGCCAACGACTACGCCAACATGATCAAGGCGGCGCTCGCGCTGGCTAACGTCACCGGCAATCCCGAACTATATCGAGCGCGCGAAGGCGTGGGCCGACGTGCTCGACCAGCACTACTGGTCGGAGAATCTCGGCGGCTATTATTTCACCGCCGACGATACCAGCGATCTCATCGTGCGGCCGTTCAGCGGACAGGACGAGGCGACGCCGAACGCCAACGGCATGATGGTGTCGAACCTGGTGGCGCTCGATCTGTGGACCGGGGAGGAGCGCTACCGCCGATCGCGCCGACGCGATCCTGCGCGGCTTCGCCGGCGCCATGACCGCCAACGTGCTGGCGCATGCCGGGCTGCTCGCGTCGTCGCTCGATCTGATGGCGCCGGCGCATATCGTGCTGATCGCTCCGAAAGGCGAGAGCACGCACGCGCTGCGCGCGCGCGCTTGGCCGATGTGTCGCTGCCGGGCGCCGTGGTGCAGGAGGTGAGGGAAGGGGAGTGCGTCTTCCGGCGTCATCGCCCGCGCATGGCAAGACCGCGCTCGACGGCAAGCCCACGGCCTATGTCTGCATCGGCCCGCAATGCTCTCTGCCGGTGACTGAGCCTGCGGAGCTGGTGGAAACGGTGAAGGCCGCGCGTCAGGTCGTCGTCGCCTAAACCGGATCAGCGCTAATACAGCTCGTCAAGACATTTCAGCAGGGACGCGAACGTCGGCCAGCCGATGCAGTGTCTCGAGTCAGCTGCCGGATTCGAGCTCTCTACTGGAGCCGGCGGCGCGCCACGGCAGCAGCCGCGTATTCAGCCCGTCGCTCTTCGAAATCCGCAAGACCGTGGCGTCCTCACCTCGAGCCTTCGACCTGCGCGACGAATCACCGTCGGAAATTCTCCGGCAACTTGCCGATCGCCCGCTCGAGCACTCTAGCGACCAGTCGGCGCATCGCTCGGCCTCCGGCGAGGCGGCCGTTCCGACTGCATCAGTCTCTCCCGATAGCGTCGATACGGTGACGGCGCTGCGCAGCAGCCGCGTTCGCGCTCGGCCTTGCGGCGCTTTCCAAGGCCTCGTTGCACGATGCGCGTCAGCCAGGTCGATGCGGGCTCGGACGCGATATGCGATACTCCTGCAGCGCCGATCGCGCCAGGATGCGCGCGACGGCGATGGCGTTGATGTCTTCGACGTTGACGGCCATGCGAAGAGGCGGCGAGCAGTCCGGTGACGCCACCCAACACTCTGGGCCGAGCGATCGGCGCTCGCCCACCTGGCGGTTTGGCCAGGCTCGCGACGCAGGCAGACACCCAGCACAGGAAGGACGACGAAGAGGCTTGGGAATTTGCCGCGAAGAGCGAACCGCATCGATCTCCCACGTCTCGAGGAAGACTCTAGCAGCAAATCTTGCGACTATCTTTCTGATATTGCTGGTTGTTCTTCCTCAATTGGCAGCACAACTGCCTTTTTAGGCCTTAGATGGGGAAACAAATAGTTCAGCCGGTTCTAGGTGTTCATCGAGTCGAAGAAGTCGTGGTTGTTCTTGGTCTGCTTCAGCTTGTCGAGCAGGAACTCGATCGCGTCCATGGTCCCCATCGGATTGAGGATGCGGCGGAGCACGTACATCTTCTTGAGCTGATCGGCCGGGACCAGCAGCTCCTCTTTGCGCGTGCCCGAGCGCGCGATGTCGATGGCGGGGAACACCCGCTTGTCGGCGACCTTGCGGTCGAGCACGATTTCCGAGTTACCGGTGCCCTTGAACTCTTCGAAGATCACCTCGTCCATGCGGCTGCCGGTATCGATCAGCGCCGTGGCGATGATGGTGAGCGAGCCGCCCTCCTCGATATTGCGGGCGGCGCCGAAGAAGCGCTTCGGCCGCTGCAACGCGTTGGCGTCGACGCCGCCGGTCAGCACCTTGCCGGACGACGGCACGACCGTGTTGTAGGCGCGGCCGAGCCGGGTGATCGAATCGAGCAGGATCACCACGTCGCGCTTATGCTCGACCAGGCGCTTCGCCTTCTCGATCACCATCTCGGCGACCTGGACGTGACGCGAGGCCGGCTCGTCGAAGGTGGAGGAGATCACCTCGCCCTTCACCGAGCGCTGCATGTCGGTCACCTCTTCGGGCCGCTCGTCGATGAGCAGCACGATCAGGTAGCACTCGGGATGGTTGGCGGTGACGGCGTGGGCGATGTTCTGCAAGATCACGGTCTTGCCGGTGCGGGGCTGGGCCACGATCAGCCCACGCTGGCCCTTGCCGATCGGCGACACGATATCGATGACGCGTCCGGTATTGTCCTTACGGGTGGGATCCTGGGTTTCCATCTCCAGCCACTCGTCGGGATAGAGCGGCGTCAGATTGTCGAAATGGATCTTGTGGCGCTGCTTCTCGGGATCCTCGAAATTGATGGTGTTGACCTTGAGCAGGGCGAAATAGCGCTCGCCGTCTTTCGGGCTTCTGATCTGGCCTTCGACGGTGTCGCCGGTCCTGAGACCGAAGCGCCTGATCTGCGAGGGCGAGACGTAGATGTCGTCGGGGCCGGCGAGATAGTTGGAATCGGGAGAGCGCAGGAAGCCGAAGCCGTCCTGCAGCACCTCGACGACGCCGGTGCCGGTGATCTCGACATCGCGCGCCGCCAGTTGTTTCAGAATCGCGAACATGAGCTCCTGCTTGCGCATGGCGCTCGCGTTCTCGACGGCGACCTCCTCGGCGAAGCTCAAGAGCTCCGTCGGCGACTTGGTCTTCAAATCTTGCAGCTTCATTTCCTGCATGCGCTGCTACTCCAAAAATGGGAATGGTGACTTTGGTGTTTCGAATTCCGGGCGGGTGAGCGCGCGGACTTCAGGGGAAGGGGGTAGGAAAGGCCTCGGCGGGAAGGCGAAAGCGCGCGCCTGCTCCAGTCCGGGTGACCCGATCTTTTGGTGGGAAAGGCCGGGCCGCGACAGCGTCCCGAATTGGATGCGACTCATCTATAGCAGACCCCGAAGGCGGTAGGAATAGCCTTGCCGAGTCCTTTAAAAGGGCCGGACAACCACGAGAATCACGATGCCGATCATCAACAGCGTCGGGATTTCGTTGGCGATACGGTAGAAACGCGCCGATCGCGTATTCCGATCCAAGGCAAAGTCCTTGGTCCACATCGCCAGCAGCCCAGAATAGGCCGAGAGCGCGATGACGAGGATAAGCTTGGCGTGAAACCAGCCGTCCCGCGACCAGTCGATCGCCCCGGAAAAGGCCAGGATCAGCCCGAGCACCCAGCTCGCCAACATCGCCGGCGTGGTGATGTATCGGAGCAGCCGCCGCTCCATCACCTTGAACGTCTCGGACTGCTCGGAGCCTCGCTTGCTCGTCGCGTGATAGACGAACAACCGCGGCAGATAGAGCAGCCCTGCCATCCAGGCGATGATCGCGATGACGTGGAAGGCCTTGATATAGGCGAGCAGCATCGGCAATGCCAGGGGTTGGGGCTAGGAAGAACGCCCCTTCACCAGGTCCAACAGCCTCGTGACATGCTCGATGGGCGTCTCGGGCAGAATGCCATGGCCGAGATTGAAGATGAAGGGTCCTTGCCCAAGTGTCGCAAGGATCGCACGGACGCGGGCGTCCAGCTCAGGCCCTCCCGCCACAAGCAACAGCGGATCGAGATTGCCCTGCACCGGCACCAGGCTTTGCAATTTCGCCTTGATCCAGTCGATCGGCATGCTCGTGTCGCAACCCACGGCATCGACGCCGGTTTCCTTTGCGTAGCGCTCGGCAAGAGGGCCTGAGCCGCGCGGGAAGCCGATCATTGGCGTTCCCGGAACCGCGGCCTTCACCAGCTCGACGATCCGCTTGGTCGGCGCGATGCACCAGCGGGCGAACTCGTCCTCGGGCAGGCTACCCGCCCAGCTATCGAAGATCTGCAGAACGCTCGCCCCGGCCTTGACCTGGCCCACCAGATAATCGGCCGAGCTTTCGACCAGGAGGTCGATGAGACGCTGGAACGTTGCACGGCCGCGATAGGCAAACAGCCTCGCCGACGCCTGCTCCTTGCTGCCGCCGCCCTCCACCATGTAGGTCGCAACCGTCCAAGGCGCCCCGCAAAAGCCGATCAGCGGCACATTCTTCGGAAGCTCGGCAACGACACGCCCGATAGTCTCGTAGACCGGCGCTAAGGCTTTGGCCGCGTTCGACTTATCCAATCCGGCAATAGCCTTGCCATCATTGACCGGCTCAAGCTTGGGGCCTTCGCCTTCGACGAACTCGACCTTCTGGCCAAGGGCGTAGGGGATGATGAGAATGTCGGAAAATACGATCGCCGCGTCGAGATCGAACCTTCTCAATGGTTGCAGCGTTACCTCGGCTGCGAGCTCGGGAGTGCGGCAAAGATCGAGGAACGAGGAGACTCTGCTTCTCACCTCCCGATATTCCGGCAGATAGCGTCCAGCCTGGCGCATCAGCCAGATCGGGGATGGGGTAGTCGGTTGGCCGGAAAGTGCCTTAAGGAAGGGACTGTCCAAAGACGGGATACGCAACATCGCCTCTCTCTAAATACTAAAAGAGAGATTCTCTAATAGGTTTCTACTGTTACTGTTATGGGGTGAATAGCGGACATTCCGCGCTGTCACCAGCCTCTCTACAGAACTCGCAACCAGGCGCGAAATGCGCGTGTCGGTTTGGTGACCGAGCTGTGGCTAATTGCGTTGTGCGGCGCAAGCAAGCCAAGCAGCACAAGCTCCTAGGACTGCTCCAAGCGATCAATGTCGGGCTGAACCTCCTGTGGAGGAGTGGGGCTTGGCCCTGGGGACCGAGCAGGGTATTGCGGGGGCCTGTTGCGCAAGGCGTCATTTTTTCGACATCGGCGAATCTGTGCAGAACTTGCACCCATTCCCAGCGAGTCGAGGGGAGAGGCAGCCCCGAGCACGATAGTTGCTCCCTTAACGCATCAAGGTTATCCAGAGGCATTGCCATGGATATCCCGCGAAGTTTCCACCTGCACATGATCTCCGACGCGACCGGCGAGACGCTGATCACGATCGCCAAGGCGGTGCGCGTGCAATACGCCCAGGTGCGGGCGATCGAGCATCTGCATCCTCTGGTGCGGAGCCGCCGCGAGCTCGAGCGGGTGGTGAAGGATGTCGAGGCCGCGCCCGGCATCGTGCTCTATACCCTGTTCAACCGCGAGCTGGCCGATGAGCTCGAGAAGTCCTGCAAGCGGCTCAATATCCCTTGCGTGCCGGCGCTGAAGCCGATCCTGCAAGTGTTCGAATCCTATCTCGGCACGCCGTCGACCCCGACGATCGCCGGGCAGCACGTGCTCGACGCCGATTATTTCCGGCGCATCGAGGCGCTCAACTTCACCATGCTGCATGATGACGGGCATCTGCCGGAAAATCTCAACGACGCCGATATCGTGCTGGTCGGCATCAGCCGCACGTCAAAGACGCCGACCTCGATCTATCTCGCCAATCGCGGCTTCAAGACCGCCAATTTCCCCCTGGTGCCGGGCGGGGAGCTGCCGCAACAGCTGGAAACGCCGGGCAATGCCTTCGTCGTCGGACTGGTGGCGAGCGCCGACAGAATCGCGCAAGTCCGCCACAATCGCGTGATCGAGCACGCGCATCACCATCTCGAAGACTATGTTGACCGCGAGACAATTGCCGCTGAGATCGCCCAGACGCGAGCGCTTTGCGCGCGGCATGGCTGGCCGATCATCGACGTGACGCGCCGCTCGATCGAAGAGACCGCGGCGGCGATCCTCCGCCTTTATCATGACCGCGAAGCGCCGGTGCTTGAGGCATGAGCAGCTTCTTGCACTCGGGTCGCCCGCCGCTGATCCTCGCTTCGGGCAGCAAGTCGCGCGCACGCATCCTCGAGGCAGCCGGGCTCGCCTTCATCGTCGAGCCGCCGGGGCTCGATGAGGCCGTGATGCGCCAGGCGGTCAGCGGTGAGAGGTCGCTCAGTCCGCATGACGTTGCCGAAGTTCTGGCGCGGGCCAAGGCGGAAGCCGTGAGCGATCTTGCCCGGCAGGCCTATGTGATCGGCGGCGACCAGGTGCTCGCGCTCGGCGAGACGGTCTTCTCCAAGCCGGACAGCATGGAGGCGGCGCGCCGCCAGCTGCTCGATCTCAGGGGTAAGACGCATACGCTGCATACCGCGGTGGCGGTCGCGACCAATGGCGAGACCATTTGGGCGGAGACGACCATCGCCACGTTGACCATGCGCAAGCTCTCGCCAGAGTTCATCGGCCGCTACCTCGCCGCCGCCGGAGACGAGGTGCTGAACTCGGTCGGGGCTTATCAGCTTGAATCGCTCGGCGTGCAGCTGTTCGAGAAGATCGACGGCGACTATTTCTCCATTCTCGGGCTTCCTCTCATCCCGCTCCTCGATACGCTCCGGCGCGAGGGCGTTATCGAGGGTTGATCCATGCGCCGCGCTTGCGTCATCGGCTGGCCGGTCGAGCATTCCCGCTCACCTCTGATCCACGGCTATTGGCTGGAGCAATACGGCATCGACGGCGCCTATGAGAAACAGGCGGTGCGGCCTGAGGCGCTCGCGCGGTTCCTCGGCTCGCTCGGCGCACAAGGCTACGCCGGCGCCAATGTGACGCTGCCGCACAAAGAAGCCGCGCTGAAGCTTGCGGCGGTGGCGGACGAGGCGGCGCGCGCGATCGGCGCCGCAAATACGCTGTGGCTCGACCAGGCTGGGCGGCTCTGCGCCAGCAATACCGATGCCTATGGCTTCATCACCAATCTCAACGAAGAGGCGCCTGGCTGGAACGATGGACGCCGGCCGGTGATGGTGCTTGGCGCCGGTGGTGCCGCGCGGGCGATCCTGCACAGTCTTTTGGCCGAAGGCGCCACGCGTATTTCCCTCGCCAACCGCACGCGCGAGCGGGCCGAGGCTCTGGCGCGGGCCTTCGGACCGGCCGTTAAGGTGATCGATTGGGAGGATCGCAACGCCGCGCTGTCCGGCTGCGGCCTGCTGGTCAACGCGACCAGTCTCGGCATGACCGGCAAGGAGCCACTCGACATCGACCTGGCGGCGCTGCCGAAGGACGCGGTGGTGGCCGATATCGTGTACAGCCCACTGGAGACGGCTTTGCTCGCGGATGCGCGCGCCAGGGGCAATCGGGCGGTCGATGGACTCGGCATGCTGCTGCATCAGGCGGTTCCGGGTTTCGAAATCTGGTTTGGCGTACGTCCCGAAGTCACTCCTGCGCTGAAGGCCCACGTCGCTGCCTCGCTTGGGGCGGCATGATGCTGGTCATCGGCCTCACCGGCGGCATCGGCATGGGGAAGTCGGCGGCGGCGGAGCATTTCGCGCGCCGTGGCGTGCCAGTGTTCAACGCCGATGCCTGCGTGCATCGCCTGTATGACGGCAAGGCAGTCGGGCCGATCGAAGCGGCCTTTCCAGGCGCGACGCGCGGCGGCAAGGTCGACCGCAAGCTGCTCAGCGAGAAACTGGCCGGCTCGCAAGCCCGGCTCAAAGAGCTCGAGGCCATCGTGCATCCGATGGTGGTTGCGGCCGAGATCGATTTCCTGATCGAGCAGGAGGATGCGGGCGCGAAGCTCGCGGTGCTGGAGATCCCGCTGCTGTTCGAGACCGGCGCCGAGCAGCGCGTCGACGTGACGATCGCGCTGACCGCGCCGGCGCATGTGCAGAGGGAGCGCGTGCTGGCGCGGCCCGGCATGACAGTGGACAAGCTCGAACATCTGCTCGCGCGCCAGCTTTCCGACGCCGATGCGGCGGGCCCGCGCCGACTACGTTGTGGACAGCGGCATGAGCCTCGAAGACATGCACGAAGCGCTCGATAAACTTATCGAATCGCTGCACAAGCGAGAGGGGCGCGTCATGCAGCGATTGCGCCTACGGCAGCGTTAGCGGGGAAGCTTCTTTTTGCGCGAGATCGTGCTCGATACGGAGACGACGGGGCTCGACCCATTCGACGGCCATCGCGTGGTCGAGATCGGTTGCGTCGAGCTGGTGAATTGCATCCCGTCGGGCCGCGTGTGGCACTGCCACGTGAACCCCGAGCGCGAGGTGCCCTACCAGGCCTTCGAGGTGCACGGTCTTTCCACCGAGTTCCTGCGCGACAAGCCGCGCTTTGCCGAGCTCGCCGACGATATGCTGGCCTTCATCGAGGGCGCGGTGCTGGTGATGCACAACGCGGCGTTCGATTTCGGCTTCCTCAATGCCGAGCTGGAAAGGGTCGCGCGGCCGCTGCTCAAATGGGACCGTGTGGTGGATACGCTGGCGCTGGCGCGGCGCCGACACCCGGGTGCGCCTTGCAGCCTCGATGCGCTCTGTAAGCGCTACGGCGTCGATCTTTCCGAGCGCGAGAAGCATGGCTCGCTGCTCGATTGCCGGCTACTCGCCGCCGTCTATGTGGAGCTGGTAGGCGGGCATCAGGCGCGGCTCGATTTTGCCATCAACGGGGCGCAGGCGGCGCTGCTTGGCGCCAATGCCGAGGCGATCCAGCCGCGGCCGCGGCCCTTGGCTCCGCGGCTTTCGGCGGCAGAAATCGAAGCCCATCGCGCCTTCGTGGCGACGCTCGGCGCCGAAGCGCTCTGGCTCCGCTATTAGTTCTTGGCCTGTTGGCCAGCTTGCGACTGCGCGACGTTCTGCGCGTAGAGCCGGCCGAAATCGATCGGGTCGAGCATCAGCGGCGGGAAGCCTCCGTCGCGGATCACGTCGGCCAGCACGCGGCGCAAGAAGGGGAACAGCAGCGTCGGGCAATCGACGAACAGGACCGGCTGGAGCAGGTTCTGCGGAACCCCAGTCAGCCGGAACAGCCCGCCATAGACCAGCTCGACATTGTAGATGACGCCCTGGTCGCTCTTGGCATGCACCTCGAGTTGGAGCGCGACTTCGTAGGCGTCGTCGCCGCGTCCCCCGGCATTCACGTTGACGCTGACCTTGAGCTGCGGGTTCTGCCCGGGGCCCTGTAGCGATTGGGGCGCGCTCGGGCTCTCGAAGGAGAGGTCCTTGATATATTGGGCAAGCACGGTGAGCTGAGGCTGCTTGACCGAGCGCGGAGCGGCGTCCGGCACCTGCGGCGGCTGTTCGGATGGACCGTCGCCATTCGTCTTTGGAGTTTCGGCTTCAGCCTTTTTTTTCGCCATCTCGGTTTCCAACCTTCCGGCGTGCTGGCTAGCACGGGAGCGACGACTGCGGCAAACTCCGCGTGAGGCGGGCGCCCTCGCTTGGGGTCCTTGCGGCAAGAACGAATTAAGCGCAAAGGCGTTTAGGGTTGGCTTGGGGCCTGTGAATGCCTTAAGCTTCATGCGCGGCAGGGGTAGGACATCCTTGCCATGCGCGAGTTTTTAAACTCCCGCTAGCAAATCTCTAGGGGTACACCATATCCCCGACTAGAGAATTCCGCATGACCGCGGGCCCCTCCATGAACGCGGGTCTTGGCAAAGCATGAGTGAAGCTTTCGACATCTACACATTGCTGTTCCTGGTGCTCGCGGTGGTCATCTTCATCCGGCTGCGTAATGTGCTTGGGCGGCGCACGGGCAATGAGCGTCCGCCCTACGACCCGTACACGACGCCCGACGCCAAGCGCGCCGGCGCGCCGGATGCCAACGAGCCGGTTGTGGCACTGCCGCGCGGCCGCTCGGCGCGCGCGCCGGTCGAGGCCTCCGGTCCGTCGATGGAAGACATCGAGACGCGTCTTGGGCGCTACGCCACCAAGGATAGCCCGCTCGGCCAATCGCTCACCAGCCTGATGCGCGCCGATCCGGGCTTCGATCCGGCCGCATTCCTCGACGGCGCCAAGATGGCCTATGAGGCGATCGTCATGGCGTTTGCCGAAGGCGACGAGGCGACGCTCGAGCAACTGCTCGGCGCGGATGTGTTCGAGGGTTTCCAGCGCGCCATCCGCGAGCGCGACACGCGCGGCGAGAAGGTGCTGTCGAGCCTGGTCGGCATCGACAAGGCCGATATCATCGAGACCGAGATCAAGAATCGCACCGCCTATGTGACGGTTAAATTCGTGAGCGAGCTGATCTCGGTGACGCGCGACGCCGATGGCGAGGTGATCGAAGGCGATCCGAAGAAGGTGCGCGAGGTGACCGATATCTGGACCTTCGCCCGCGAGGTGGCTTCCAAGAACCCGAACTGGAAGCTGGTTGCCACCGAAGCCGCCAATTAGCTCTAATCTGGCAAAGCTGTTATTGCCGCTCGCGGCAATCGGTGTCGCGATTGCGCTCATCGTTTGGCGGTGGGAAGTGGAAGATCAGGCAATTAGGCTCGAGCCTGTAAGCTTTGCCGAGATCGAGGGTTGGGCCGGCGACGATCATGCAGCGGCGTTTGCTGTGTTGCTAAAGTCCTGCCGCAAGCGGCCGGCTAGCAACCCGGCGTGCAAAGCGGCGTTGGCGCTTGGGGACAAGGTGGACCGCGCCGCCGCCCGGCGCTTCTTCGAGTCGAACTTCACCCCTCACCGCGTCGAAGGGGAGCCGCCAGGCCTCGTCACCGGTTATTACGAGCCGGAGGTAAACGGCTCACGCGAGCGAGACGGCAAGTTTCAGGTTCCCGTCTACCGCCGGCCTGACGATCTCGTCCAGGTCAAGCCGGATCTCCTACGCGCGCTCTTCAACGATAGCCAGAGCGTGATGCGCCGCGAAGGCGAAGAGCTGGTGCCGTACTACACGCGCGCTGAGATCGACGCCGGCGCGCTTCAAGGCAAGGGGCTCGAGCTGCTCTATCTCGACGATCCGGTCGAGCTGTTCTTCATGCAGGTGCAGGGCTCGGGCCGCGTCAAGCTGCCCGACGGGTCTTGGCTGCGGCTCGGCTATGCGGCGAAGAACGGCCATCCCTATACGTCGATCGGCAAGCTTCTCGCCGAGCGGGGAGAGTCGCGGCCGAAGGACCTGACCATGGACGGGCTGAAGGCGTGGCTCAGGGCCGACCCCCTGCGCGGCAGAGGCCTCATGCGGGAGAACAAATCTTACGTCTTCTTCCGCGAGTTGCCGCAGGCCCAGGCCGATGAAGGTCCGGTCGGCGCTCAAGGCGTTACGCTGACGCCCGGCCGCAGCCTCGCCGTCGATACCGCCTATCATGCTCTCAGCACGCCGATCTTCGTGGCCGCGCCGGACCTCGCCACGCCGGAGGGCGCGCCGTTCCGGCGGCTGATGATCGCGCAGGATGTCGGCTCGGCGATCCGCGGAAAGGAGCGCGGCGATATCTATTGGGGAAGCGGCGACGCGGCGGGCGCGATCGCCGGCAGCACGCGGGAAGAAGCGCGGTTCTATCGTCTTGCTTCCCAACCGTTAAGCCGCGTTGCGCTATGCTGCCCGCATGGGCAAGCGCGACACGGAGCTGGAGACCGACGCCGAGCTTTGGGCGCGCGTGGCCCGGAGCGCCAAGCCCATCGAAAAAGGCCGGGTCGCTCCCACCGTCGAAGCGCCGAAACAGCGCGCCAAGGCGTCGGCGAAAGAACCTTCAACGCCTGTTAAGCCAGCGCCCAAGCCGGTGGCGAAGCCCGCTCCGGCCGCGCGCGGCGAGGCGCTAAACCGGCAGACGGCGCGGCAGCTCGAGCGCGGCAAGCTCCCCGTCGAGGCGCGGCTCGATCTGCACGGCATGCGTCAGCGCGAGGCGCATGCGGCGCTCAGGCGCTTCCTGAAATCGGCGCAAGGGAAGGGTTATCGCCATGTGCTGGTCATCACCGGCAAGGGCGCTGCCGCCGATACGACCAGGCCATTCTACGAGTCCGATGAGCGCGGCGTGCTGCGCCAGGCTGTGCCGCATTGGCTGAGCCGGCCCGACCTCGCGCCTGTGGTGCTGAGCTATTCGGAAGCGCCGCGCCGGCTAGGCGGCGAAGGCGCGCTCTATGTGCGGCTGCGACGACCTCGCAATTAAAGAATAAACTTCGACAGGTCGGCGTTCTTGGCGAGGTCGCCGATATGCTTCTCGACATAGGCGGCGTCGATCACGACCTTCTCGCCGGCCCGGTCGCCGGCATCGAAGCTGATATTGTCGAGGATGCGCTCCATCACCGTCATCAGGCGGCGCGCGCCGATATTCTCGACATTGGTGTTCACCTCCACCGCGATGTCGGCGATGGCCTCGATGGAGTCGGGGGTGAATTCGAGCTCGACGCCCTCGGTCTGCATCAGCGCGACATATTGCTTGATGAGGCAGGCCTTCGGCTCGGTGAGGATGCGGCGGAAATCGTCGCGGGTGAGCGCGCGAAGCTCGACGCGGATCGGCAGCCGCCCCTGTAGCTCGGGCAGAAGGTCCGATGGCTTGGCGATGTGGAACGCGCCGGAGGCAATGAACAGGATATGGTCGGTCTTCACCGGCCCGTATTTGGTGCCGACGGTCGTGCCCTCGATCAAGGGCAGGAGATCGCGCTGAACGCCTTCGCGGCTGACATCGGCGCCGACGCGCTCCGACCGCGCGCAGATCTTGTCGATCTCGTCGAGAAACACGATGCCGTTATTCTCGACGTTCCTGATCGCCTCCTGCACGATGGTGTCGTTGTCGATCAGCTTGTCGGACTCTTCGCTCAGCAGAATGTCGAAGCTGTCACGCACGGTGACGCGCCGCGGCTTGGTGCGGTTGCCGAGCGCCTTGCCCAGCATCTCGGAGAGATTGATCATGCCGACCTGGCTGCCCGGGCATGCCGGGGATCTCGAAGGACGGCATGATCGGCATGTCGGCGACCTGGATCTCGATCTCCTTGTCGTCGAGCTCGCCTGAGCGGCAGCCGCTTGCGGAAGGCTTCGCGCGTCGAGACGGCGGCGCCTGAGCCGACCAGCGCGTCGATCACCCGCTCCTCGGCGTTGAGCTGCGCCTTGGCGGCCACTTCTTTGCGCTTCACGTCGCGCACCAGGCCGATGCCGGCCTCGAGCAGATCGCGCACGATCTGATCGACGTCGCGGCCGACATAGCCGACCTCGGTGAATTTGGTGGCCTCGACCTTGATGAAGGGCGCGCCCGCGAGCTTGGCGAGGCGGCGCGAAATCTCCGTCTTGCCGACGCCGGTCGGGCCGATCATCAAAATGTTCTTGGGCAGCACCTCCTCGCGCATCTCGTCATCGAGCTGTTGGCGGCGCCAGCGATTGCGCAAGGCGATGGCGACGGCGCGCTTGGCGTCGCGCTGGCCGATGATGTGGCGGTCGAGCTCTGAGACGATCTCGCGGGGTGAAAAGCTGGTCATTGACTCCCTGCTACTTGGTCGCGTCGAGGGTTTCGACGACAACCTCGTCATTGGTGTAGACTACCTTACCGGTAACGCCCACTCATATCGGCTTCACGAACGCCCTTGTAAACCGCCAAAAATTAGCCTATGTTAGCCTGACGTTAGCCCGTGTTAGTGGGGCTTTTGTTAGCCCAGAGTTAGCCCAAGAATGACCGGGCTAACAGAAATGGGGGCAAACACATGGCACGCCGAACCCTAACTGATAACACGATTGAGAATCTGAAGCCGAAAGCTACACGCTATGCGGTTCCCGATCCGCAGCTAGCGGGACATTATATTAGGGTGACGCCGACCGGTTCCAAGAGCTTCGCTGCGGTTGCGCGCGATCCTCGTGGCAAGCAGGTCTGGCATACGATTGGCAGTGCCGAGCTGTACAAGATCGAGGACGCCCGCGAGCTTGCCCGCTTAGCCATCAAAGCAATCAAGGCGGGTGAGGATCGGAGCGGACCACAGAGTTTTGATGTGGTTGCCGAGGAATGGTTCAAGCGTCACGTCGAGGGTAAGGGGCTGCGCTCTGCCCCTCATACTAGGCTCTATCTCAATCGGCATATCCTGCCGCTATGGGCTGGCCGTGAGTTCACTTCGATCCGTCGCGGCGATGTCACGGCGTTATTGGATATAGTCGAGGATCTTCAGGGCCCCGTTGCCGCCGACAAGGTGCTTGCGCACATAAGCAGCATCATGGGCTGGTATGCCACGCGGCACGACGATTATTCCTCGCCCGATCATTAAGGGCATGCGCCGGTCGCAATCCGAAGGAGCGCGCACGGACCCGGATATTCTCTGACGATGAGTTGCGGGTCATCTGGAAAGCTGCCGAGGCTAACGGGTCATTCGGTGCCCTCGTTCGGTTGCTACTGCTAACCGGACAGCGCAGAGATAAAGTTGCCACCATGCGATGGGAGGACATTAAGGACGGGGTGTGGATTATTCCGTCAGAGAAGCGGGAGAAGGGCAACGCGAACGAGTTGAAGCTGCCGAAGGTTGCGCTGGATATTATCGAGGCTCAACCACGCTTCGCTTCTAACCCATATGTGTTCGCTGCCAGGGGTCGCACCCAACTCCAGAACCACACGGTGGCCAAAGCCGTGTTCGTCGCCAAGCTGCCTGAGATGCCACAATGGCAACTGCACGACCTGCGCAGAACGGCACGGTCATTGATGAGCCGCGCCGGTGTCCGACCGGACATCGCCGAGCGGGTGCTTGGTCATGTCATGGGTGGCGTCGAGGGGATTTACGACCGGCACAAATACGATGAGGAAAAGGCCTTCGCGCTGCGAGTCTGGCGGCGCTGATTGAGAAGATCGTCAACCCGCCTGTTGGCAATGTGGTGTCGATCTCCAGCGTGCAGGCGCTGTGATGGATTGGCGCACCCAGGGTGAAATAATTAAGGGGCGTCTTATGCGGCTTGCAAGCGAGGAGCCGTGCAACAGGGAGTTTGAGGCCGCCATGCGCACCTTTGTCACGACCAAAGATCGGGGCCCACTTGACCGCTACCTTTGCTCCCACAGCGGCAGTGGCCGGGACCGTGACAGACAGACGGCTACACGCACATGCTGCCAGAGGATGTGGAATCGCAGAGGGCGGTGCAGGAGATTGCCGACTTCTACATGCCTGCCGAGATCGAGCCGCTCGCGCGGCGATGAAGCTGAAGCCGACAGCCTACAAGCGATGGGCTCCGGAGAAGCGTCGGGCCTATCACCGGGAATACATGCGGAAACGGCGCGCTGCTGCGCGGGCTGGCGCGGACACATAGCGGACAAAAGGCCGCTAACCCATTGATGTGACAGGCACCTCCTTATTGGTGCTTTCAATAAAGAGCTTTGGCGTTCGCCGCCTGAAAACCCTTGCATAGCAAGGACCTAGCCTCCTTTGGGGGCTATTTCTTGGCTGGGGAACTCAGTTCCCCAGCCTCCCCAAAAACCGCAGAAATCCGCCCATTTGGTCTACGGCATCGAGGACATCGCCCAACACTTGGGCGTGACCAAGCGCGCCGCTTACCACCTAGTTGAGCACAGGAGGGATTCCGTTCTTCAAGATCGGCCGCACCCTCTGCGCCCGCCGCTCATCGCTGCATGCAGCAATGGACAGGATGGAAGAGCAGAGTGTCGCAAGTTGATCAACAACCACTCTCACACCGCCCTGTTGGAGACCGTTGCCGATTTGGCGCGACGAACTCCAGCAGGACAGGCTACGTCTATTCCGTCTTATGATTGGGTGCCCTAGCGTGGCTGACCAACGCCTGGCTTGCTCCAGGTATCAAAGATTTCTTTAGTCTGTTTGAAGGCCTCGGGCTCTACACGTGCGAAGCCAGCAAAAGGGTGTTCCATGGCCACAATAGAGAGCAACACGAGTGCGATGGTCATCGCAAGGCCTCCAGTCATCAGGGCCTGGGCAACCGTGTTTTTTGTGCCGAATAGGAAGCTGAAGCCTATTGTGATGGCACCGGCACCAACCAGCACGGCCCACATCACCGCGGGTATGCCGCTGGATTGACTGCTCAAAAGTCGCAGCCGACGCTGATCGCCAAACTGGTTCAGTCTTGCGAGCGATTGGGCATACCAAACGCTCTCGTACTCGTTCTGCGGCCTGAATGGTAATAGGTTTGCCAAATCTGGTTATATGCCTCCCAGGCTTCGGGGCTCGATTTGCCTTCGGCCATCGCTGGCCACTCTTTTTCAATAACCAGCCGGACATAGGAACGCAGGTTAGTTTCCAACTCTTCTCTGAAGTCATCGGGAAACGCTTGGGCATTTCGGAATAAGTCACCCAGTTCATTGGCTGCCTTTTCGACATTAGTTTGCGCTTCGTCAAACCGCTCCCAAACCATCACCGCCGTGAAGCCAAGCACCACCGCGTACAACACCCCGATCACGGCATAAATGTAACCGGCAACCTCGTTGTGTCGCTCGAGAACCTCCACAGTGACCCAGCTGCGTACCAACAATCCGCTCACGACTGCTACGACCGTAATCCCCCCGTTTATTAGGAGACTCCATAACACTGCAGCTGCTGGCGACATCGTCTCGTCCTAGAGGGGCTTGGCCCGACCGCAGCTTCGGCTGTTTCCGGTGATCAACAGCGAGAGCTGAAGCTGGACTTTTGGGCAAATGCGCAGGCGCTGTTTATTGGCGTTTATTCCTTGTAGTAGCCCACTCCACAGTTCTTGATCTCCGACCTTCGTGTAAAACGTGTGTCTTTTCAAGCGGTTCGTCCGAGCCAGGGCGCGGCCACCAGTAGGTAATCTCTTTTATCTTTCCCTCTGTCGCGTTCTTCATGATCCTCTTGCCCAAGCGGAAGCACCTTTCTTGCCTTTGATCTCCTGCAGGTTTTCGCCCTTTAGGGAAGGGATGCGCTGTGAGAGTGCCATCCGAGACGTTCGCGCAGAACACATAAAGATCACGGTCCTTAAAGCCGCCCTCGCCTTTGTTGAACATATCGAGAGCCTTCGCCTTGTCCTTTTTCACCGCTGCCACTGCTTTCTCAAGCATAGCTTTGGCTTCCTCTGGAGTACCGAAGTCAGCTGCCCAGACTGAGGCGCTAGTGGAAAGCACCTGGATCACGGCATAACCGACGACGAATGCCAGATTGCGTAACATGACTAACCTCCATAGAGCAGCAACGGGCTAATGTTTCGCCCGCAACTCCTTCCCAGATAAGAGGCATAAGTTGGCACTATCCCATCACGGTAAAAGTCACGTTACATCGGATCTAATGCCACGCCTCTCAACTGCCGGTCTTTAAAGCGCAAACCACTCCAAGGTTGTCTAAGCCAATCGTGTTTCCGAAGAAGGGAGTTGTGTAATGACCCGAAGCAAAGAACCCCATCCGATTCATTGCCGAGCGGCACGACTGATGTGTTTGCAATCCCGGAGTTAAGTCTAACGATGCTTATCTTTTGTCTTTCGACCCTTAACCCCCCGAACGATGTCCATTTCTAAGGTGCCCTCGCGAGTGATGGTCAGGGTACGATTTCCATTGACACGTGATAAGTGCTTCCCATGCAGCTTCCACTCTGTCCCTAACGAACCCAGTCGCCGTCGTCCTCTTCGCCTTGCCATATTACGTATTCGATGGTCCCTCGTGGGCGTTCGATCCAAATATGATGTTCCTCGAAGCCAAGTGGCCCTCTACCTGCATACCTAGCCCAGGGAACTTTGATGTCGGTCCACGACGATTGTCCGGCAGGGATCCAGGTCCCAAAGCTCATTTCAGTCGATCTTATGTAAGCCCCCTTACTGGACTCGTTCCTTACGCCCACTATGGTCGTTTCCCACGCATAAGCAGCACTTGTGAGCGAACTTGCAGTGACGACGAATAGGATGGTCGCATCGCGCTGCCGCTATCGTTCGTTAGGCGATCCAGTGATTGCGAAGGGCGTTGGCTACGGCTTGAGTTGTGTTCGCTGTGTCCAGCTTCACGAGTACCCGTTGGACATGCCATTCGATGGTGCGGTGAGAGAGGTTGAGGAGTTGTCCGATCTCCCGTGCCGTCTTTCCGTTAGCAATCCAGGTCAGCACGTCTATCTCTCGTTCTGTTAGTGGCGACAATGCAGTTCCCCCCCTTCGGTGACAATTTCGAGTGAGCGGATGCATCGTGAATCTCCTTCGGCAGCTTTGGCCCAAGACAATAGAGGAGATTCCATCACGCCTCTTCAACTAGGCGCGGTGGCAATTGCCACATTTTTGGCAATTTATCGATTGCCCACCGTAGTGGTGGATAAGCCGTTGTTCACAGCGGTCGCAGGGCCGACCCCCGCCCTAGATCAAGGGCCGGGCAAGATGAGCATTGCCCGCATCGTCGCGCACGAGTGGCAGACAGACGGATATTTGAAGCCGGGGAAGATTAAGCGAGTGCGGAGGCTGACGACCGATGAGTTCATGTCAGACGTGATGGGCGGCGCGCGTAATGCGAGGTCACTAGGGTAGGCCATTGCCGGTAGCTATTAGCCAGAAGATCACCAAACACATTATGAATGTACCCATCGAGAAAGCGAGTGCCCAAGCAGCCGCGTTGTAAGCACGCTGTGTGAGTTTTCGATCAGGTGCTCTCTCGCGCTCTCTGAGGATGCGTTCGGCCTCAAGCCTTTGAACGTTGTCCAGGAGGCCTGAATGAATAGCCGTCTCAAGGTCAGTGGTGCTCCACCGTTTCATCGGCTTCGTCTTCATCTGGCCTCCAATCGCCCTCAACACTTGACATCGCCACACTTCACAAAAAAGGGCGCCGACCGAAGCCGACGCCCCTCATTTTTGAGGGGTTGGTTAATACCAGCGCCCGCGACCATACCAGCCGCCACCAAACAGCAAGAGAAGAACAAGTATCACAATGTGGGCCGTAGGTCGCCATCTCACTGATGATCATGTCCGCATTTTTAGCCCTGATGGTGTGGCGCTGCCTTTTGTCGATTGCCCGTTAGTCGGCACCGACGAAGAGCGGGCCCTGGCTGAGTACAACAGACTGACGGGGGAGCACTGATGACTGATGATTTAGAACCGATGCCGTTTGAGCGACCCGAACCGCCACCACCAGAGATCCAACTTGAACTTGAGAACGCGATTGCAGAGTCAACACCGCTAGACGCGATACTGGCCCAGGCACGTCAGGCCGATGAGATCAATACCGAGCAGCTAGAAGTTAGCGACGACCAGCTCAACGCCATCCGCTCACAGCTTGAGGCCGCGCTCACACCGATCAGCGAAGCGCAGTAGCCGGGGGATGGCCTAGGGTGCGCACACGTGGCTGAGATAGCCATACCGCCTCACCGTGATCAAGCTCTCGCCAACTTGACAATCTTCCGGATCGGGGGCCAGGCGGATAGAGCTGCACTCAATCGTGCCAAAGCCCTGGAGGCAAATGTATTTGGAACCTACTTCAGGTGGAATAACTTGGATGTTTTCGTTGATGTCGCTCGGGGGGAAGACGAAAGGACCCAGCCCCGGCGCTTCTCCTTGCTCCGCGAATGCCACTGAGGCGAGCAACGCGAACGCTACGGGGGCGGCAATCATCAAGAGCTTGGAAGGCATGGCGACGTCCTGAGTTACTGGTAGGTCACCGCCCTCCTGCGCGCCGTAACAATTCCGAGGTACCCACGCGACACGCCGGGTGCGTATTAGGCCGTGTACTCATAAATCGAGTTCGGTACGCAGCATTGGTCCACGTCCGCTTTACCCCCAATAACGGAAGTTGGGCGGTGTTATTCTTGTTCCTTGCTAACCATCGTCGTTGTCCTCCTGCTTTGGCCTGCAATTCAATCTCCTCCGCCACCTCCTACGTCATTGCCGGAAGTTAGCAGTGACTAGGGCGCCTCTCGTGCTACGCACCAAGCCCTATCGGTCTTGGCCCTAACGGGCTTCGATCCCTTGCGCGTCTTTATCGATGCGTTGCCCACTCCCAAAAAACGACCGACGATGTCACTCGTTGCTAGGGCGACAAATCAAGAGGTTGTCTGCTTGACCACCCTGGTGGTGCCGCATGATTCACTGAGCGGGCAATTGGGTGCTTGGCTCCGTGATAGCCGGTGCTTGAGAGTCCGACTGCGTGGATTGGGGTTTGGTGTCGGCGGGCAACGACTGCGTACTCGGCTGATTTGTTGCGCGCGATTCCTGGCTGCCTTGGTAGTTGGACCGAAGAGAACCGACGACTGCCGCAAGGACGCCAGTGATACCGACCAGGACCAGGGCAATTATCAGGGGGTCTCTAAAGAGGTCTTTTATTGAGCGAAACTCGGCCATATCCAAGCGCCCTCTCCTTTCGAAGCCCCTCTTGGGCTAACGAAGGAGACCGAGGTCTGTTCCATCACGGCATCGGCTAGGTCCGGGACCATACCTGCCTCTATCAAGGCTGCTGTCCGCTCTACTAGGTCTGCCTTCTGCGCGCCGCCGACCAGCCGTGGGGGGGGACTGCGCTGGCCGATATCCCAGGGTTGGTCAGTCAGGAGTTTCGCAAATTGGCTCTTACACAACAATAAGGATTGAACAAAGCTATGAAGCAGAAACGCATTCGAATAGGTCGGTTAGATACAGCAGGGGGTATTGCCTATGAACATGGGGAAGATACTCAAGAAGCTCATGCGCGAATTGATCGACCCTCAACTCGCTACAAGATTGAGCGGCATGTTCGTCAATCAGCGCACCCTCATCGAGTATGAGAACGCGGAGAAACGCATCGCTGAACTCGAAGCCCTCATTGAGAAGCTAAGCCAAGGCAAGGTCACACCGCTAAAGGTTGTCGGTGGTCAGTAACATCTCAAAGCGGCTCGACAGGATTGAGAGGATAGCCAACGAGCTACTCAACCAGAGCAATCCTCCTGTCTATATCAGGGGAGACCATGATCCCCAAGCCCAGCAGACCTGCGAACAACCACCTCATGAGAATCTCCTCTTAGGAATGGATGGACAATCGGCGCAGGCATTCCTTTCCCCCGCCGATGCCGTCATAGCGACCCCAAGGGCTTTCTCGCGGGCAGAACGGTTCGAAACCGTGACCTCTTCGCGTCCAACCTGCGCCCGTACCCGTCTCGTCCCACCTTATGGGCATGCAGCTCGCCTCGTTCCTTGCCAATGGGCGTCAGGCTCATGCTGAGCAATCCGGTATGCGGACTGAAATCACAAGTCGTTGCTATTCACAGCGACGACCGTCCCACTTTCCTGGACAAGCTGACAACTGCTCGTACCAGTCGGAATAGCCGGATCTCCCGCCATGGCGATTGGGCTTCTGGGACAAGTTGCCGTACCAGCGCTGCTTGCCGCCTGGATTAGTGTGGAACTTCGCATTGCCGCCGCTATAGACGTATTTCCCGCCAGGATTAGTGCCGAACGTCGCACCGCCGCGAGAGATGTACTTGCCACCAGGATTGGTGCCGAACGCAGTGGTGCCCCCACCGACGACCCGGCCCGATTGGGCCATTGAGGCGGGTCCCATCAGCACAAACAATGCGGCTATGCAGATGGCGACCATGCATCTCATGGTGATCTTGCTCATTTTCACCTCCTAGAGAGCCTGGCGGCGGTCATCCTAACACGCCAATAAGCGGCCCAGCACTGCTGTCGAGCGTGCTTGAACGACAGAGTACCAGGCCTAACCATTCGCTGTCGCCGGGATGAGTCCAGCAGATGGCTATCAAGAAAACGATCCGTACACCACAACCGTTCCCACCGAGGACTGCATGACCGATCTCACCCTCCCAACCCCTGAATGCTTCAAGCCCCTAGACCAACCCTCCCGTTACAAAGCTGCTCATGGTGGTCGTGGTAGCGGCAAGAGCTGGCACTTCGCCTCCATGATCGTCGAGCATTGCCTGCTCAATCCAGGCTCCAAGGTTGTCTGCATCCGCGAGGTGCAGAAGACCCTCAACCAAAGCGCCGAAGCCCTGATCGAATCCAAGATCCAGGAGCTTGGTGTCGGCTCTCAGTTCAGGGTTCTGTTCGAACCCATCGAGACTCCCGGTGGTGGTCTGATCATCTTCCAAGGCATGCGGGACCAGAACGCGGAGTCGATCAAGTCACTGGAGGGCTACAACATCGCCTGGGTCGAAGAAGCCCAGACCCTCTCAGCCCGCAGTCTCGCCCTCTTACGCCCAACCATTAGAGCGGATGAAGCGAGATTTGGTTCACCTGGAACCCCCGCAGGAAGTCGGATGCCGTTGATGAGTTCTTGCGCGGTCAGAAGCCCGACAACGCAATCATCGTCAAAGCCAACTTCTCAGACAACCCGTTCTTCCCCGCTGTGCTTGAGGAGGAGATGCAGCTCGACCGGCAGCGTTATCCTGATCGCTTCGAACATATCTGGTGTGGTGATTACGCCAAGGCATTCGAGGGCGCTTATTATGCGAGCGTGTTAGCAGACGCACGACGCGAGGGGCGGTTCTGCGAACTGAAGCAAGATCCAATTCTTCCCATCAAGTTGTTCTGGGACATTGGCGGCGCAGGAGCGAAAGCCGACGCATGCGCGATCTGGGTTTGTGCAGTTTGCTGGGCAGGAGATTCGAGTCCTCGACTACATCGAAGGCCAAGGCCAGGTGTTAGGTTATTACACGAACGAACTGCATCATCGTGGCTACCAGAAAGCCACCTGCTACCTTCCGCACGATGGAGCCAACACGAATGCCGTTACCGGGCTCCGATACGCTGACCATCTGAAGGATGCTGAGTTTCGGGTTGAGGTAAAGCGCAACATGGGCGCTGGGGCGGTGGCGATGCGTATTGAGGCCGTGAGGCTTCGCGCACGAATGGCAGACAGACGGATATTTGAAGCCGGGGAAGATCTGATAGCGTGCGGAGGCCGACTGCTGCGGAATGAATGGAGATGTTCGGCTTGAGCGGTTAGAACATTCAATTCAGTTTGCGGCGCTCCCCGCTGGCCATTCGCGGATCACGAAGCGGCGCCTTTTAAGCGCGGCAAGAAGGGTGACTCCATCATGGCGACTTACTTCTACGTTGGCCTCAAGCACCCGCTGAATGTTAGCTAGCTGTGGGAAGCGCCGCTTAGGAATTGCGCGGCCCTCCTCGTCCAGCCCTCGATGTACCAAACATCTCCGCGCTTCTCGACTATGAAATCGACGGGGAACTTCATGGCCGTGAACCCATCATTGAATGCGCTGGCGCTACTAGGAAAACAAAAAAGCCCCGCTAGGGACGGGGCTGAGTTTGCAAGTTAGGAGACTCCCAATAAGGAGCCCCACAATCATAGAGGCTTTGCCGCAGATCGGCTGTCGTTCCCCTGCAACACTGCCCTAAAATAAAGGAGCGCCGACCGAAGCCGACGTTTTCAGTTTGGACGGGGCTTGTAGAAAGACGATTGCTTAGTCCAGAAGTCGCACACCGTATGCGCACTGGCCCACCCGCCGTCGCACGACCATTCCCAAAAGAGGAACGCCCCCAAAAGCGAGAACGCTATCGCCGCACCGAGCGCATAAGGCCAAATGGTCGGCCCATTTTGAGACCTCTCAAACAATCCATCCCAACTCCCGCGCCTTCTCGACTGCTGCGTGAAAGGCGCGCGCCCTAAACTGATGGATGGCCTCAGTCACCGGCGCAGGCCCGCTCGCGGTAATCGACGTGTGCGTCAACACGAGATGTGGACTGCCGAACTGCTTCTGATAAGTGACGGAGAAGCCCGTGGCGAGCATCGTGACGATGATGCTCGTGCCATCGACCACGACCTGGAGGGGCTCATCCACCATTCTCGGTTCGCAGCTCGATAGAAAAAGCCCCGCGTTGGGTGCGGGGCTAGTTGGCACAAAGAAGATGCAGGGGGCACTGCATGTCAGAGCCTATGCCTGAGAGGGCCCCTCGTCCTGCGGCGGTTTGACCCAAACGAAAAAGGGGCCCCCGCTGACAAGAATTTGGCACGTTTAACGCTTGTCGAGGATCTCACTAGGTCACTACCTGCGCGAACCAACTTGATAGCCACGCTTGGGGGGACCAAGCGTGGCCATGTTGGGAAGGGGCCAGAGTAGATGCCATCCACCGGCTGCTCTGGTCCCGATCCTCGCGAGGATGGAGACCCATGATCAAGGACACGCGACATCAACATGACCCGTCGCGAGACGAACTACTCTCTCGTTATGAACGCGGCGTGTGGACTTACTTCTTGGCCGTGGTCGGCTTCGCGCTGTTTGTAATAGTTGTCTGGATAGGAATGTTGGTTCTGTAGCTCGGCGAAATCGACGCTAAAACCAAGTACCCCGCAGGCCGCTCCGCTGACCGCGCAAAGAAACGGCCCCGGAGTAGGAGCCAGGACCGTTAGATGCGCAATGGGGGCACCACGTGGAGCAAGGGTGTCCGAAGCGGCAAGATCGCCAATTCTTGGTTAACCAATCATTACTAGCCACGCCCGCGCGACCTGTTCACCAACGGCAAGGGCGTGAGACTTCGCGGCTAGCCCCGTACATAGTCCAGCGGAGCCGTTAAAAGCCCAGCGTTAGCCCGAGTAATTGGCTAAGGCTATAAGCCACTAATTTATGGGATAGTTTCTATAGTCATATCATCATTGGTGTAGACGCAAATCTTGGCAGCAATGGCCATGGCCTTGCGTGCAATTGCCTCGGCATCGAGCTGGCTGTCCAGCAGAGCGCGGGCCGCGGCAAGCGCGTAAACACCACCCGAGCCGATGCCCATCACCGCGTCGTCGGGCTCCAGCACGTCGCCGGTGCCGGTCAGCACCAGGCTTTCGTCGGCATCGGCCACAATCATCATGGCTTCGAGCCGGCGCAGATAGCGGTCGGTGCGCCAGTCCTTGGCGAGCTCGACACAGGCGCGCTTCAGCTGATCGGGGAAGCGCTCGAGCTTGGTCTCGAGCCGCTCGAACAGGGTGAAGGCGTCGGCGGTCGATCCGGCGAAGCCCGCGATGACATTGCCCGTGCCGACGCGCCGCACCTTGCGCGC
Organism: uncultured Alphaproteobacteria bacterium; assembly: GCA_963710245.1. Lineage (GTDB taxonomy): Bacteria > Pseudomonadota > Alphaproteobacteria > Rhizobiales > Methyloligellaceae > Methyloceanibacter. The sequence continues at coordinate 82,295 of CAVPZK010000016.1, read as the reverse complement.
CGTGCCCTTGATGATGGTCTGGCCGAGGGTGACCTGGCCGTCGCCGGCGATCACCACCTTGCCGCCCTTGCGGACGGTCAGAATCGTGGTGCCGTGCCAGGTGTCAGGGGAAGCGGGAGAGGAACCCATCGTGCCACGCGATATCGGGAGTTAGGCCCGGTTCGTCAAGCTAAAGCGCGTTAACGCTCTGATAGCACTCGCGCGCCTGCTGCCGTATAAGCTGGCGGCGCTCGGAAGCGAATTGCTAAGAGCCTTAAGGTAGTCTCTTACCATGCAGAAGCGACACAAAGACACCGAAGTCCGCAGGGCGACGGTCGAACGCAAGACCAAGGAGACGGCGATCTCGGCCTCCGTCGATCTCGACGGCACGGGCACCTACGAGGTCGCGACCGGCGTCGGCTTTCTCGACCACATGATCGAGCAGCTTGCCCGCCACTCGTTGATCGACATCACGCTCAAGGCCAAGGGCGACCTGCATATCGACGACCACCACACGACCGAGGATGCGGGCATCGTGCTCGGCCAGGCCGTGGCCAAGGCGCTCGGCGATAAGAAGGGCATCGCCCGCTACGGCTTTGCCTATCTGCCGATGGACGAGACATTGACCCGCGTCGCGCTCGACGTGTCGGGGCGGCCGTTCCTGGTCTGGAAGGTCGATTTCACCCGCTCCAAGATCGGGGAGATGGACACCGAGCTGTTCCGCGAGTGGTTCCAGGCCTTCGCCCAACATGCCGGGCTGACGCTGCATGTCGAGACGCTGTACGGCGAGAATAGCCACCATATCGCCGAGACCTGCTATAAGGCGCTCGCCCGGGCGCTTCGCCAGGCCATTGCCATCGACGAGCGCCAAGGAGCCCGCGTGCCCTCGACCAAGGGCCAGCTTTAGAGGCCTTGCCCGCTTCCGAGCGGGCGGAACAGCGTGAGCGCCTAGAGTGACCGTCTATTCCGTTTATGAGCCGCCCGCAGAGACGCCCGACCTTATGCAGCGCGCCGACAGGCTCGCCTTCGTCAAGGAAGGCTTCTCCTGGCATGCCCTGCTCGTGCCGCTGCTGTGGCTGATCTATTACCGCATGTGGATCGAGCTGATCGTGCTCGGTCTCATCTATCTCGCTCTGCAAGTCGTGTTCGGCACCGATACGCAAGGCCAGGCTTTGGCGATCTGGGCGAGCTTCGCCATCGGCGTGCTGTTTGCCTTCGAGGCCAACGATCTCCGCGCGGCCGCGCTCGAACGGCGCGGCTACCGGCTCGCAGGTGTGGCGAGCGGGCGCGACCGGACCGAAGCCGAGCGCTCGTTCTTCACCGCTTGGCTGCCGCGACAAACGAGTGTTGCGCGGACGCCCGCGCGTGGCGGCGAGCCTCGCCGCGAGCCGGAAGCGGCGCCGCCGGTTCAGCGCGGAGAGGGTGAGGAGGTCATCGGGCTCTTCCCGCGGCCTTGATCCGATATGCACGTCGCCATCATCGATTACGGTTCGGGGAACCTCCATTCCGCCGCCAAGGCCTTCGAGCGCGCGGCGCGGGAGAGCGGCTCGCCGCTCGCGGTCAAAGTCACGTCTAGCCCCGAGGATGTGCGCGCGGCAGAGCGGATCGTGCTGCCGGGTGTAGGCGCCTTTGCCGACTGCAAGCAGGGACTCGTCGCCATTCCCGGCATGATCGAGGCCCTGGAGGAGAGTGTGCGGGCGCGAGGCAAGCCGTTTCTCGGCATCTGCGTCGGGCTTCAATTGATGGCCGAGCGCGGGCTCGAACATGGGCTCACGCCTGGGCTCGGCTGGATCGAGGGCGAGGTGAGGGCGATCTCCCCGCGCGACTCCTCGCTCAAGATCCCACATATGGGCTGGAACACGCTCAAGCTCGCCCGCGAGCACGCCCTGTTCGAGGGCATCCCGACCGGCGATGCGGGGCTCAACGCCTATTTCGTGCACTCTTATCATCTCGTGCCGGCGCGCGCCGATGCCCTGGTCGCCACGACGGATTACGCGGGGCCGATCACGGCTTTCGTCGCCAAGGACAATGTCGCCGGCAGTCAGTTCCATCCGGAGAAGAGCCAGAAGCTCGGGCTGGCTCTGATCGCCAATTTCCTGAAGTGGAAGCCATGATTCTGTTTCCGGCCATCGACCTGAAAGACGGGCAATGCGTGCGGCTGCGCCAAGGCGAGATGGAGCAGGCCACGGTGTTCAACGCCGATCCCGCGGCCCAGGCGCGCACGTTCGAGGAACAGGGCTTCGAATGGCTGCATATCGTCGATCTGAACGGCGCCTTCGAGGGGAAGCCGGTCAACGAGAAAGCGGTCGAGGCCATCTTCGACGCGGTGCACATCTCCATCCAGCTCGGCGGCGGCATCCGCGACCTCGACACCATCATTAACTGGCTCGGCAAGGGCATCGACCGCGTCATTCTCGGCACCGCGGCGGTGCGAAATCCCGCGCTGGTGCGCGAGGCGGCACGCGATTTTCCCGGCTGCATCGCCGTGGGCATCGACGCGCGCGACGGCAAGGTCGCCATCGAAGGCTGGGCCGAGACGAGCGAGATGACGGCGCTCGACTTGGCGCGCCGCTTCGAGGATGCGGGAGTTGCCGCCATCATCCATACCGACATCGCCCGCGACGGCGTGCTGCAAGGCCTCAATCTCGACGCGACCGCGGAGATCGCCCGCGCTGTCACCATTCCGGTGATCGCTAGCGGCGGACTTGCCGGGATCGACGACGTGAAGCGGCTGCTCGACCCGCGCTACAAGATGCTGGAAGGCGCCATTGCCGGGCGCGCGCTCTACGATGGGCGGCTCGATCCGCGCGAGGCGCTGGCGGTGCTGAAGCATCGCCGCGACGCGCAGAAGAAGAGCCGGGAATAGCCGGCATGCGCGCGCGGACCGTCTTTATCCTCTTGCTGATCTTCATTCTGCTCGTGGCGTTCGGGCCGGCGCTTATCGCGGTGGTGAGCCAGACGATCGCCGAAGGGTTCGGCTGCCAGGTCGATCTCAACCGGGTGATCCCTTGCGTGATCGGCGGCAAGGACTATGGCGAGACCTTCTACAATCTTGGCTTCGCCATCTGGTACTCCTATCTGTCGATTCCAGCAGGCCTCGTGCTGTTTGCGCTGTGGGCCATCGCGGCAGCGATCGTATTTTTCGGTTGGCTCGGCGACCGGCGAGGCAAGACATAGTAGAGCCATGTTGAAGATCCGCCTCATACCCTGCCTCGATGTGAAAGAGGGCCGCGTCGTCAAGGGCATCAACTTCGTCGATCTCAGAGACGCGGGCGATCCGGTCGAGGCGGCTGCCGCCTACGACGAAGCGGGGGCCGACGAGCTTTGCTTCCTCGACATTACCGCGAGCCACGAGAAGCGCGGCACCATCCTCGACGTGGTCGCCCGCACGGCGGAGCGTTGCTTCATGCCGCTTACCGTCGGCGGCGGCGTGCGCAGCGTCGAAGATGTACGCGCGCTGCTTGAAGCCGGCGCCGACAAGGTATCGATCAATACGGCGGCGGTGAAGGATCGCAGTTTGGTGCGGGCTGCGGCATCTGAGAAATTCGGCGCGCAATGCATCGTCGTCGCCATCGACGCCAAGCGCGTGCCGGCCAATGGCAAGGGACCGCGCTTCGAGATCTTCACCCATGGCGGCCGCGAGGCGACGGGCATCGAAGCGGTGAGCTATGCGCAAGAGGTGGTCGCGCTCGGCGCGGGCGAGATCCTGCTCACCTCCATGGACCGCGACGGTACGCGCAAAGGCTTCGACCTCGAGCTGACCAGGGCCATTGCCGACGCGGTAACGGTGCCGGTGATCGCGAGCGGCGGCGTCGGCACGCTCGACCATCTGGTCGAGGGCGTGCGCGAGGGCCATGCGAGCGCGGTCCTGGCCGCCTCGATCTTCCACTATGGCGAGCATTCGATCGGCGAGGCCAAGCGCTACATGGCGGCCGCCGGGCTTCCCATGCGGCTCGATCGCTAACATGCTTGCGTCGTATTGCAGGCGCCGTCGCGCAGATTGCTGAGCAGCGCAGATGCAGCGTCCGGCAGATGCAGAAAGCGACACCAGCTTCCACTGCACGCGACACAAATCAAACTCGACCCTTTTTCTGCAAGGAAATCAGTACGCTGCAAAGACCCCCATACCCTCGAAATCGGGGCATCTGTAAGAGCGCAGATACTAGCCAAGAAGGACCAACCCAACCCGATTCGCTTGGCGATGTTGCTGACGTTGCGTCTAGCTTCGTCCACCAGCACCCTTGTCGAGTGCCCTGATCAAGACCGCCACTGATCGTGCGCGGTCTGAATATCCGTCCAGGCATAGTTTCGCGTGATGACCTTCACTACCCAAACTGCGGTTCGGCCGCGACGAACATGGCGATGTTTTCCGGAACCGATCACGATTGCGAGACGTTTTCCTGTCACGAGGGGCTAGGAGCCGCATCGCGAGGTAGAGCTGATTTGTGCCTGCTTTGCGCGACGAAATGGAGGATAACCATGAATTGTCTTTTGGCAACGACTGCAGTCGCATTGTTGCTCGGCCTTGCGCCAGCGCTTGCTGCTGAGGACTCAGGGAAGCAGCCGACTGGGCCCGGCGTATCGTCGGAAGCTTCGAAAGAGGCGACCGTGCCTCCGTCGGGTAGCGCCGATACGTCAGGCGGCGCCGCCGAGCAAAGTTCGGCTGGGCCAAACTCAGCGGCAGGCAATACGAACTCCGCTGACAAGAGCGCCATGCCAGCTAACGATGCTGACCAATCGACCGGCGCTAAGGAGCAGAGCTCGGCACCTCCTGGGTCATCAGCTTCGAGCACGTCTAAAGCCAATCCGAGCTTAGGCGCAGAGCAGGAGACGGAGCAGAACTAGTTCCGTCGGTGTCCCCTGCAATGAGGAGGAACTGGGACCGCCTCGCGGTCCCGGTTCCTTTTGCCTTCACGAAGCCGACGCCTCACACGATCCAGCCCAACTCGCGCGCCTTGGCGGTCGCAGCCTCCCAAGCCTTTGCTTCAAACTCTTTGCGGGGGACAGGCGCTTCTTTGTCGATTGACATGGCAGAGATTACTAGTGACATGGCGAGAGACTCAACTAGCTGTCTCTGGTCGCGCGGGCTTGCGATTTAAGATACGTGGCACGAAATGACGTGCCTGGCATCGACACGATGATGCAATCACCCTCGACTTCGACCTGAAGGTCTACCACGTTCATAGGTTCTCCGATCAACGCAGTGCCGAGAGGAGCAACGCTCCGCCCACGAGGAGCGAGATTACGAGTGCGATGTTTAGGCTGCTAAGCGACATCTTTCTCGTCGATCCGCCACCTCGCCAATTGGGCGTCGAGGTTCGCCAAGTCGGCAGCGAGACGCAACCACCCTGCAGCGGTTTCTTCAAAACGTTGTTTTAGATGAGGGTCGTCTGTCTCAGCCGCCATCATGGCGTATCGCCGCGCGTGTTCGCGGCACTCAATCGCATCGAACATGCTGACCTCCTACGCAATACTTGGGATTTAATGCAGAAAGCGCAGCAAGGTTTCGGTACGTTTTCGAACGGAGATTGCCGGGAACCCAGCACGAACATCACCAATTCGGCATCGTCAAGTGTGGGGGCCGCCCCGAGATGGATGAGACGGCCCCCGTTGGTTGGAATTGCACCCGGATGACTTGCCCGGGCCTGAAAATGCTGCTCCTAAACTTTGTCTGGTCGAGAGCCGTGGGAAGGCAAGTTGGCCAAACTTGAGTCCGGAATGTGAAAAAGGGCGCAAGACGGCGCTTCGGCAGAAGGCGAGGGTGATAAGGAAAAGTCCAGAGTTTGCTGGTGATTTCCGTCGGAACCTAACTTCACAAACTTTGTTCTTTTCCAGTGGCAGCACTGACAAACTACGGAGGACGGACTCATGTTCAAGCATGTCCTGATTACTGTAGCACTCACCGGTTTGATAGCAGTCGCCCTTCCGGTTGAAGCGTCAGCAGCCAAGGCTGGCGCGGCGGGTCAAATGACTTGCAAGGAAGCTGCGAAGCTCGAGTTTCCCAGCGACCGTAAGATGCGGAAGGCCTTCAAGCTAGAATGCAAGAGTGCTTACAAAGGCAGAACCACAGCCTCTTAGGAGCTGCTTCTGAAACCATCACAGGCGCTCGGAGTTTATATCTCGCCTCCTTTAGTGGAGGTTCTCCAGTTGGTTGACTAAGGGCGCTCTATAACCAGGACGCCCTCCCTTTTCATGTGTTTCTCTTCGGCGGGCGAGTTCGCCCGTCCCGTGGCGGTTTTTTGCCAGCAGATGGCGCAGGCGACCCCATCAGCTGTGGCTTCGCCCAACGGGCGCTTGCCAGTCGAAGTCGAGAAAGGGGAGAACGGTTAACCCTGGAAGTTTTCTGGACTCGTTCTCAACATCGACAGGCGATAGGATTGTCATCACCTTCCGCAGAATTCTAACGCTGTACGAGGAGTTCCCTTATATGCGTAGCCTAGGTTTGAGCCTCTCTGGTCTAGCCTGTGTAGTCGCGCTGATTGTTATCGCTCCCAAGCCAGCTAACTCGCAGCCAAGCGTATTACCTTTGGTATCGAGTGCTAGTGGGGCGGAGGAAGTCGGCTACTATTATCGACGGTACGGATACGGCTATCGTCGTCCCTACTATGGGTACGGATACGGCTATCGTCGTCCGTACTATGGGTACGGATACGGCTATCGTCGTCCGTACTATGGGTACGGATACGGATATCGTCGTTATGGTTACGGGTTCCGTAGATGGCGGTAAGCCAACTCCAGTCCGAACCATAGACATCCGGTTAGGCGCGACCGCGCTCTGTGAGTGCATCGAACGCCCGAGACGCCGTGTTCGTCTTGAGTGTTGTTCTCGTCATCAAGAATTCATGAGGTCAAGCATGATACCGCACGATCCTCGTTATCGAGCGAGGTAAGGCCCGCGCTTTCACCCGGAACGGATGCGAGTGTAAGAGCGACCGTTACCCCGGCGTAGTTCGAGTTCTGCATCCCAACTCCAGGTACGGCGATTTCCAACCACGACAAGGGTTGCAAGTTGGGGCGCGACGAAGCCGAGTTTTCCATTAACGCGAGACATACCTAGCGTTTCGGAAATTGCGAGTCAGTTGCCCGGTTCAGCAAAAGGGACGCCGACCGAAGCCGACGCCCGCACCCGCGCGGCTGTTAGCTCTAGGGCTCGGGAACCGCAGGCGGCGGAACTGCTGGAACATCGTCCTCCGGCGGAACGACTATTTCTGGAGCTGCACCGAGTTTATCGGTGCCCTCGATGTCACGCTCACGCGGCGCTCCAGTTTGGTCATCAAGCTGGAAATCTGGCCGGTCGTAACGTGGGGCGGGCAGCTCAGGCCCAGCTGGGGAGTCGGTATCAGGTTCTACGGCGTACGATGGCGGGGCAAGAACTGCTGCGCCACCGAAGAAGATAAGCGCCAACGCACTACTTTTAAGGCTGGTTCTCATCAGGGTCCTCCATTCGCCCCTCGTAAACGGGCAGTTCGAAGCGAGGGTTCCAAGTAACTTGACTAAGTTCCTATTTTGTTCCACTAGCAGAATGGGCGGAGACGAGCACGACTTGCATTTCAAGATCGAGCTGTGGGACGACGCTGACCGGCATGTAGAAGAAGTGATTGCGCTGGCTTCCGACTACGCGAGCGCCTGCGGAGCCTACGACGAGGCGGTGAAGCGCAGGCCTGGGAAGCTCATTACGCTTCGACAAAAAGCGCGGGTGTATGCACTGCGACCGTTGTGGGGAACGGCTTTTCGAGATCGACCGTCAAGGCGAACGATTGACCGGTTGCATCGAGTGCAATTGCTGGAGCAGTAACAAAAGCGCCTTCAACGTCGAACTATCAATTGAGGATTTCGAGGCGCTTTTCGGATTGGAGACCAAGGGATCTCACTAAGCAGTTCGCTGGAGTGCCACTCACTCGTTTTCTGATTCAAATTCCGCAGCGAGACGCGTCCACCGTTGAGCAGCCACAATAAGGCTCTTCTTGAGTACTGGATCGGTGACCTCGGCCGCCCGCTGTAAATACCGCTCGGCATGCTCAAGGCACTCCTTGGAAGTGGTCTGCATCACGTTCCGCCTCTTCCCGTTATTCCCGCTTTCTGGAGAGGCGCTCCCTTCGCATGTCTGGAGTTACGGCGTCGTTAACGGGGCCGCTCCAATTCTGTTCCCCGAGTGCGGACTTGGCAAACGCCGACCGGAAATTGGAGTCAGTTGTGCGACCCAGGCGGCCCAGCGCCAAGTGTGCGGTTGGCTACCTAGACTTGACGCCGGGCCTAGCCAGCCGGGGGGCTCCTGCACCTGAAGGCTGGCTGAGAATCAAAACGAACGTCTCGCTCGCGGCGTTCCGGGGCGTCGAGTTCATCGACCTAGTATGTTGGAAAAAAAGGGGGTCCTTCGTGAGACCCCGAGTACAGGAGACAAGTCAATCAGGGTTGTCTGACCCGAGCACAAGGGGATTAGTCGTTCGGGCCGCCCTAGGGGAAGAGCCTAGGGTGTTCGCATCGTAGCCTGACCTTCAATCCGATGCTGTAACTTAGGGGCAACGGCTTGCCGTCTTAATTGACGTAAGGGGTTCACCAGCGGCAAGGGGCCAGGGGTGAGGTTGGTGACTTAGTGTTAGGTTTGTGGACCGAGAATATTCAGACCGTGCGCTCGGCCGCCACGGTATAAGGACTGGCGACAACTCAATTCGGTTGTCCCAGAAGCGACGGCCGCTAATATTGGACCTATATTGGACAGCCGAAGCTAACTGCTTGACCCTGAAGGGCGTTCTACCTTCGACCTAGTTGTGTATGAGCCAAGATATGACCAATGATGTGCTGATGCGGCTTGCCGCCACCATCAAATCGCGCCGGACTGCCAGGCCCGAAAACTCGCATACGCGGCGGCTGCTGGACGGCGCCCCGATCAAGCCCGCCAAGAAGCTCGGCGAAGAGGCGGTCGAGGTGGCGATCGCCGCGCTTGCCCAGGACAAGAAGGCGCTGATCGCGGAGACGGCGGACCTGCTCTATCACCTCCTCGTGGTGCTCGAGTCCCGGCGCATCGCCTTCGACGATGTACTCGAGGAGTTGGAGCGGCGCATGAGCGCGACGGACCTCGAACAAAAGAGGCGGAAAGCCGCGTCGCGCTGACGGGTGAGCGCTGTTCCATGAACCCGCGTCCCCACGTCGCGTTCTCACCTTACGCCGTCTATCTGCGCGAAGAATGGGCGCGGCTGCGGGCCGATACGCCCATGCCGCTGACCGAGGCCGAGCTCGACAATCTGGCGAGCCTGACCGAGCGGGTCTCCTCGAACGAGGTGGTCGACATCTATCTGCCGCTCAGCCGACTGCTCAACCTCTATGTCGAGGCGACGCAAGGGCTGCATGACCGGACCACGCAATTCCTGCGCAAAAGCGACGGCAAGATGCCCTTCATCATCGGGCTCGCCGGGAGCGTCGCCGTGGGCAAGAGCACGACGGCGCGCGTGCTCCAGGCGCTGCTGGCGCGCTGGCCGAGCCACCCGCGCGTCGAGCTGCTGCCGACCGATGGGTTCCTGTTTCCCAATGAGGTGCTCGAAGCGCGCGGACTGATTAACCGCAAGGGCTTCCCGGAGAGCTACGACCTCACCAAGCTCTTGAATTTCCTCGGCGATGTGAAATCAGGAAAGGACAAGGTCGAGGCGCCGGTCTATTCCCACCTGATCTATGACGTTCTGCCCGACCAGAAGCTCAGCATCGAGCGGCCGGACATCGTCATCGTCGAGGGGCTGAACGTGCTCCAGCCCGCCAAGCTGCCCAAAGACGGCGAAGCGATTCCCTTCGTCTCAGACTTCTTCGACTTCTCGATCTATATCGATGCCGCCGCCGAGCTGGTCGAGAGCTGGTATGTGGAGCGTTTCTTAAGGCTCAGGCAGACGGCGTTCCGCGACCCCGCCTCCTATTTCCACCGCTATGCCACGCTGTCGGAAGAAGAAGCGGTCGCCACCGGTTTGGCGATCTGGCGCTCGATCAATCTGGTCAATCTGAACGAGAATATCCTGCCGACGCGCCAGCGCGCCGATCTCATTTTGCGCAAGGGCGCGGACCATGCGGTGGAGACGGTGGCGCTCAGAAAGCTCTGAGCGCGCCAATTACGGGGAAGCCAGAAGACTAGTAGCCAGAGAGGAGCCGGGGATTATTTCAGCGGCTCTTGGTAGAGCTGCTGCGAGCCAAGCCCAATATTCAGCCGCAGCATGGTGCGAGTGGCGAAGGCATCGTCGTCGCTGATCCGCGTCGTGCCGTCATACTTGGCATATTGCATCTCGGGAACCGAGGAGATGTACTCATAGTCGGACCACAGCGACAGGCTGGTGCGCGCGCCGAGTCTGCTTGCGGGTCTCGAGCGAGATGGTGCCGATAAAGGCGAGATCGTCGTTCGACTTGGAAATCTTGGAATTGAAGTCGAAGAAGTCGAAGGCGAAACGACCGTCATAGTCGGTGTCCGCCTTGTAGAGGCCGGCCCGCGCATTGATGAAGGTGCGCAGGCCGAGGCGATCATAAATGCCGCCGACACCCTTCACGGCAGAGCCGATAAACGGCATGAAGCCGAAGCTGTACTCGCCGCCGATCCCGATATAGCCGCCGTAATAGGTGGTATCGAGCGTCTCCTTGTAGGCGAAGATCGGGTCGCCATCGAACTTGCCGTGAATCTTGATATCCTGGTCGATGCCGCGAACATCCGCGCCGACGATGAAATAGTCGTTGCGATAGAAATTCGGCTTCTCATACACGGGCGCTGGCCTGCCGAACTTGAACTCGGCGGCGCCGCCCCAATAGTCGACGTCGCGACTCGTCCGGTTCACGAGATCCGGCGGTCCGAAGTCGAAAGCCTCGCCGGTCGGATCGACGACTGATACAGTCAGCCCTGCGGCAGGTCTGGCGGTCGTTATCGTCGACATTGGTCCAGAACCCCTTGACGCCGCCAGTCACGCGATAGCCGCCCCAGAAGCCGAGCGCCGTCTCGATGCCGGCGCCGGCGTCATGTCTTGGGCATGAGCAGCCGACACGAATGCCGCGGCTCCGATGGCGGTCAACGCCAGTACACGTCGCCCCGCATGCATCAATCAAATTGTCCGGCCAAGATAATTCAGCGAGGGCGTTATCTCCATGCGCCACAAGACGATTTTGGCTCTGCGTGGCCGAAAAGCTACAAGCGGGCATGTTTGCCTTCTATGCAATCAAGCCGCGCTGCTTGGCGAGCTTTCGCAAGGAATTCTCGGGCCTTGCGCCGATATGGCCGATCACCTCAGCAGCGGCGAGGCTGCCCAGGCTGCCGCATACGGGAAGCGGCTCGCCCTTGGTCAGCCCATAAAGGAAACCGGCGGCATAGAGGTCGCCGGCGCCAGTCACATCGACCACATGGGCGACTGATTCGGCCGGGATCTCGATGGTTTCGCCTTGGGCGACGATGACCGAGCCGGCTTCGGAGCGGGTCAAAATCGCCATCTCGCAGTCCTTAAGGGCCATGTCGGACGCCTCTTCGAAGCTGTTCACTTGGTAGAGGCTGGTGATCTCCTTCTCGTTGGCGAAGACGATATCGGCGCCTTCCCGCACCAGAGTCCTGAAATCCTCCCGGTGGCGGTCGACGCAAAAGGCATCGGACAGGCTGAGCGCGACCTTGGCGCCGGACGCCTTGGCGAGCCGCGCCGCCTCGCGGAAGGCAGCCTTGGCCTCCTCACGGTCGAATAGATAGCCTTCGAGATAGACGATCTTGGCGGCCTCGAGCAGGCTCGCGTCGAGGTCGTCGGCGGTGAAGTCGACACTCGCGCCGAGAAAGGTGTTCATGGTGCGCTCGCCGTCAGGCGTGACGAGGATAAGGCAGCGCGCGGTCGGCGCTCCGTCCGAGGCCGGCAGCGTGTCATAGTCGACCCCTAGCGAGCGGATGTCGTGGCGGAAGATGCCGCCGAACTGGTCGGCAGCCACCCTGCCGATGAAGCCACATTTCGCGCCGAACGAGGCGAGCCCGGCAATGGAATTGGCCACCGATCCGCCCGAGCGCTCGATTGCTGGGCCCATCGCCTCGTAAAGCCGATTCGCCTCCGCCGCGTCGATCAAACGCATAAAGCCCTTGGCGAGGTCGTGCTTGCTGAGGAATCCCTCGTCGCAGCGGGCGATGATGTCGACGATGGCATTGCCGATGCCGACCACGTCGTAGATCTTCTCAGCCATCTCGCTTGCGTCCCTCGCCTTGCCCTTCGCCCTGGTGTCCCAGTTTTGCGCCACTATATTCACCCGCCAGAACCGGAACACGTCATGCTAACCGCCGCAGGTCAAGCCTTCAGGGAAATGTTCACGCCGCCGTTTCGGGCGGTGTTGTTCAAATGCGTGGGATTCACCATCGCGCTGCTGGTTCTGCTCATCATCGCGGTGGAATGGAGCTTCAGCCATTTCGTGCAGTGGCCGGACTGGATCGAGAAGGCGATCGAATGGCTCGGTGGGTTCGCCCTCATGGTCGGATCGATCTTTCTGATCCCGCCGGTCACCTCGCTGATCGCCAGCCTCTATCTCGACGACATCGCGGCCACGGTCGAGCGCACGAACTATCCCTTGGATCCGCCTGGCAAAGAGCTGCCGACGCTTGCCGCGATCGGGCTCGCGCTGAGATTCTTCGTCGTCGTGCTGCTGGTGAACATAGTCGCGCTGTTTCTCCTGCTCGTTCCCGGCGTCAACCTGATCGCGTTCTACATCGGCAATGGCTATCTGTTGGGGCGTGAATATTTCGAGCTCGCCGCCATGCGGCATATGCCGCCGCTCGAGGCGAAGAAGCTGAGGCAGGCGAACCAGCTCACTGTGTTCTTGGCCGGCCTGCTCATCGCCGGCATTGCCTCGGTGCCGATCCTCAACCTGATCACGCCGCTGTTCGCCACCGCCTTCATGGTGCACATGTACAAGGACCTCGCCCGACGCGCCGGGCCAAGAATTGCCGTGCGTCCCGCCGCGCGAGCCGATCAGTAGAAGAGGCGATGCAGCCAAGTGTGGAAGAGCGACGGCTGATAGACGTAGATCATGAACAGCGCAATGAAGATGGCTACGATCAGGCCGACGGCAATATCGCGCATGGCCTCGTTCCCCGCAGTCAGATGCGACACAGAATCTAAGGCAAGATGACCTGATCGGGTAGGCGCAATGCGTCGCGCCGCTAGCAGCCGGGTGCAGGCGTCTTCGGCTTGAACAGGCAGATGTCCTCGATGATGCAGCGCCAGCATTCGGGCTTCCGTGCCTTGCACACATAGCGGCCATGCAGGATCAGCCAGTGATGCGCATTGTGCTTGTAGCGCTCCGGCACGACACGCTCGAGCTTGAGTTCGACCTCTAGCGGCGTCTTGCCGGGCGCGAGCCCCGTGCGGTTGGCGACCCTGAAGGCATGGGTGTCGATGCCGATCGTATTCTGGCCGAAGGCGGTGTTGAGCACGACATTGGCGGTTTTCCGCCCGACGCCGGGCAAGCTCATCAACACCTCGCGGGTCTCGGGCACCTTGCTGCCATGCTCGGCGACGAGCTTTCTGGCGAGAGCGATCAGGTTTCGCGCCTTGCTTCGATAAAGCCCGATGGTCTTGATCTTCGCCTCGAGCCCGGCCTCGCCCAGTTGCGCGAGCTTCTGCGGCGTGTCGGCGATGCGGAACAGGTCCGGCGTGGCCCGGTTGACGGAGGCGTCGGTGGCCTGCGCCGACAACACCACGGCGACGAGAAGGGTGAACGGATCCCGGTAATGCAGCTCGGTCTTGGGATGCGGGTCGACTTTGTGGAAGCGGCGGAAAATCTCGTCGATCTCGGCTTGCGTCAACCGCGATCCCGGCGCGCGCTTGGGCCTAGCTCGCGCCTCCTTGCCGCCTTTCGCTTGCACCGCCACGGGTCTTGCCTCCCGCTCATCAGGGGACTAGCTCTTAGGCTGCTATGACAGACGGCAACACCCTCCCACAAGAGCCGTCGCGCTTCAGCGCCGTGCTCACGCCGCACCGGTCCTTGGGGCCCAAGGGCTTCATGGTGCTGATGGGGGCGGTTTGCGCCGTCAGCTTCGGCACCGGGCTGTTCTTCTACCTGCTCGGCGCATGGCCGGTGATTGGCTTCATGGGGCTCGACGTCGCACTGATCTACGTCGCCTTCAGGCTCAATTTCCGCGCGCTGCGGCTCTACGAGACGGTCGATCTCACCCCTGACGCGCTGACCGTCACCCGCGTCGCCCCCTCGGGCAAGGCGCAGTCCTGGAGCTTCAGTCCGTATTGGGTAAGGCTCAGCCTTCAGCCGCGGCACGGCCGGTCGAGCGAGCTGTCCATCGCCTCGCACGGCAAGCGGCTGGTGTTTGCCAGCTTCCTCACCGACGAGGAGCGCGAGGATTTCGCCGCGGCGCTGGCGAACGCGCTGTCTTCAACAAGAAGTCAGGGGGCGGCTTAGGCGGCCAGCGCGTGCTTCTCGGCGACCGAGCCGTCGGCATTGAGCCGGTAGACGAGGGGGCTCGCCGTGGCGAGCTCGACCTGCATCACCTCATCGGGAGCCAGGCGGTCGAGCTGCATGATGAGCGAGCGCAGCGAGTTGCCGTGGGCGACCACGATCACGCTCTTGCCCTTTTGCAACTCGGGGACGATCCACTTCTCGAAGAACGGCACGACGCGCAGCGCGGTGTCCTTCAACGACTCGCCGCCGGGAGGGGCGATGTCGTAAGAGCGCTGCCAGATATGCACCTGGTCGGCGCCCCAGCGCTTGCGCGCCTCTTCCTTGTTGATGCCGACCAGCTCGCCATAATCGCGCTCGTTAAGGGCCGCGGCCTTGAGCGTCGGGATTTTGCCCTGGCCGCTTTCCTCGAGAATGATGTCGAGCGTGTTGTGCGCGCGCTTGAGCGTCGAGGTGAAAGCGGAGCCGAAGCGATAGCCCGCCTCCTTGATCATGGTGCCGGCGCGGTGCGCCTCAGCCATGCCTTCCTCGGTGAGGCCGACATCCTTCCAGCCGGTGAAGCGGTTGAGCCGGTTCCACTCGCTCTCGCCATGGCGGACGAGAACGAGGACATTGTCCCCTTTGGTTGGGTCCTTGCTGTCGGAGGTCGGCGTCATTGCTCGTCCCGATGCTGAACTCGAAGCGGCTCTTTCATGTTGCGTGCCACATGGAAGCATAACGAGAGAACGTTAAGTTCGGCCTCATCAATGACCTCCGTTTCGGGCTCAAATCCGGCGCCGGGATCCCGCCTTTTAGGCATTTGCGCATGATTTGGCCAGATTCAAGCATCGCGCGCCGGCGGTAGCCCCTCATAGCCCGAGCACGTCCTGCATCGAGTAGAGGCCAGGTTGCTTGCCGCGCGCCCACAGCGCCGCTTTCACCGCGCCGCGGGCGAAGATGCCGCGATCGGTGGCGATATGCGCAAGCTCGATGCGCTCGCCGGGGCCGGCGAAGATCACGCGATGCTCGCCGACCACGTCGCCGCCGCGGAGCGCGGCAAAGCCGATATCGCCTTCGCGCCTCGGCCCGACATCGCCGTCGCGGACCTTGACGCCGCGCTCTTGCAGCGAGACCTCGCGGCCTTCCGCCGCCGCGCGGCCGAGCATCAGAGAGGTGCCAGACGGCGCGTCGCGCTTGTGGCGGTGATGCATCTCCAGGATCTCGATATCGAATTCGGGGCCGAGCGCGCGGGCGACCTGCGCGGTCAGCACGGCGAGCAGATTGACGCCCTGGCTCATATTGCCAGCCTTGACGATGGTGGCATGGCGCGCGGCGGCCTCGATCTTCGCTTCGTCGGCGGCCGAGAGGCCGGTCGTGCCGATGACATGGACGATGCGCGCCTGCGCCGACAGCGCGGCGAACGCGATCGTCGAAGCGGGCGAGGTGAAATCGAGCACGCCGTCGACCTGGGCGAACACGGCATGCGGATCGTCGGTGATGGCGACGCCGAGAGGCTCCAAGCCGGCCACCTCGCCGATGTCGCGGCCGAGAGCGGGCGAGCCCTTGGCCTCGATGCCGCCAGCGACCGCGCAGCCCGGCGTCTCGACCAGCACCCGCGTCAGCGCCTGGCCCATACGCCCGGCGGCTCCCAGCACGGCAATCTTCATGTCGCTCATTGGCGAGACCGTTCACGTCATGGGAGGGAGGCGGACGGCGTGGTAGAACGACGCCGAATCCCTTCGGAAGCGACCTTCTATGCCGCAAGCCGCCCCGCTCACAAGCCCCCGTCTGCCGATCTTGCTGGTTGCCCTTGCGTTTACGCTGTTCGCGTGGCCTTCGAGCGCCACCGAGATCGAGAGCGTCTATACCAAGCTCGATCTCGACCAATGCAAGGACGTGACGCCGGAAGAGATCAAGGACAACGGCGCGGTGTTGATCTGCCCAGGCTATGGCGGCATCGATTTGCGCGTGGCCGAGGGCGATTTGCGTATCTTCGTCTCCTAATCGAGCGGGCCGATGGCGATGCCGATCGACGCCGAGCTCGTCACCTCATGGCCGTTGACATGATAGGCCTCACCGAGCGCGGTGCAGACGCGGCGGGCGAGCCGCATGGCGTCCTCCGGCGCTTCGAGATCCTCGGCGACGATGGCAAACTCGTCACCGCCCAAGCGGCCGACGAGATCGACTTCGCGGGTGCTCTCGCTTAAGCCGCGCCGAGATCTCGGCGAGCAACGCATCGCCAGTCGGGTGGCCGAGCGTATCGTTGATGTCCTTGAAGCGGTCGAGGTCGAGGCAGAACACCGCCATCAGGTGGCCATGCCGCTTAGCGCGCGCGACGGCGCGGTCGAGGTGCTGACGCAGTTGAAGCCGGTTGGGCAGGCCGGTGAGCGAGTTGTGCATGGCGAGGTAGCGGATCTGGTCTTCGGCGAGCCAGCGCTCGCGGATGCGCCGTGAGGCGATCGCTGCGGGCACGGAGAAGCCCATGACGATCAGCAGGCTCGTCGTCAACGTGACAACGGTCAGCGCGAGATTGGTGAGCGCGGCGGCAGCCGTCTGATCCACAGCGAAGGCGTAGATTCGGGCGACCTTGCCGTTATCCATCGCCGGGACAAGGGCAAGGCGGAGATGGTTGTCGCCGGGCAGCGAAGACGCCACGACGGCGTCGTCGCGCATGGACTGCGCCAGCGCGGCCTTGGTGTCCTCTTGGCCAAGCATTGCAGCGAGCGAGGCAGGCGTAAGTTTGCCGCCGATGGCGAGCGGGGTCTGATCGGGTCGTCACGTCCAGGCGAACGCGACCTTGCGCAGCGAGACATCACCGAAGCTCTCGGCGCCTTCGGCGACCGGCTTGCCGCCGAGCCGCAGATAGAAACCGCACGCCGCATCGTTGTCGGCGAGCGCCCAGACCAACAGACCCTTCAGTCTCAGCTCGGCGAGCCGCGTGCGCGCGCCGTCGAACAGCTTCTCGCCGAGGCCAAGCCCCTGATAGATCGGATGCAGGTAGAGCTCGAAGATCTCGCCCTGGAACGGCGCGCGGCCGAGACGGCAGCGGCCATAGGTCGCGTAACCGGCGGCCTCGCCGCCGAAGTCGAGCACGAGCAGCGGCGTTCGCTTTCGGAGCGCGCTCTCCCACCAGCGAAGCCCGCGCCGCGCGAGCATCCGTTGCAGCGAGATGTGCGGGATGATGCCCTGATAGGCGTTGCGCCAGGCCTCCTCATAGGCGGCGGCGAGAGCTGCGGCATCCTTCAATCGCGCAGGTCGGACATGAGCGACATCGACGGGCATGACGCCAGCCTAGCGCAGGATGGCAGCGCTCGGCAAAGGGGTCGTCGGCATTTTCCCGAAAGAGTTTCTCGCGCAACAAAAAAGGCGAGCCGACTTCGCGTTGGCTCGCCTTTTGGTTGTCGCTTGCGCGACGCCTGAAGCGTTGAAGCGATTAGTAGCGTGAGATCAAGATGACCGTGTAGTCCTTGTCGAGCTTGATATCGACCGTGCCCATCGCGCACTTGGCGTCGTCGATCTCGTAGATGCCCTGCTCCTCTTTCTTGACGCCCTCGTATCCCTTGCAGCCGAGCGCGGAGAGAGCGGCCTCGATCTTCTCGACCTCGGCGGCGGGGACCTTGTCGTCGTCATCGTCGTCAGCTGCGAACGCAAAGGGGGCGGCGCTCAACGCCAGCACAAGCGCAAGTCCAACAGCTCTAATCATGCGAACACCTCCGATTGTTTGAATGGCCAGCAGGTCACGGATGCGATCTGCCAATAAGAACAGATTACAACCGGACAATGTCAGAGACTTGAGGTGGATCAAGTCCCCTGGCTAAACTAACAACAACGGAGTAGTTATTTCGGGAGTGCTTGGGGGTAGTTTGGCACTTAATCCGGGAATACTAAGCAACATCCTCGGTAAGGCGCTGGCGTTCGGCCTTTTTCCGCTCGTTCGGATCGAGATGGCGCTTGCGCAAACGGATGGATTTCGGCGTGACCTCGACCAACTCGTCGTCCTGGATATAGGCCAGCGCGCGCTCGAGCGTCATGCGCAAGGGCGGCGTGAGCCTGACCGCCTCGTCCTTGGAGGTGGTGCGGATATTGGTGAGCTTCTTGCCCTTGAGCACGTTCACCTCGAGATCGTTGTCGCGGGTGTGCTCGCCGACGATCATGCCGCGATAAACCTTCCAGCCCGGCTCGATCATCATCGGCCCGCGATCCTCGAGGTTCCACAAGGCATAGGCCACCGCCTCGCCCGAGTCGGTGGAGATGAGCACGCCGTTGCGGCGCCCTTGGATTGGACCCTTATGCGGCGCGTATTCATGGAACAGCCGGTTCATGATGCCGGTGCCGCGCGTGTCGGTGAGGAGCTCGCCCTGATAGCCGATTAGGCCGCGCGTCGGCGCGTAGAACACCAGGCGCAGGCGGCCGCCACCGGAGGGGCGCATCTCCACCAGCTCGGCCTTACGCTCGGAAAGCTTCTGCACCACGATTCCTGAATGCTCCTCGTCGAGGTCGATCACCACCTCCTCGATCGGCTCGAGTAGCACGCCGTCGGCTCCGCGCCGGAATAGCACCTTGGGGCGCGACACGGACAGCTCGAAGCCCTCGCGGCGCATGGTCTCGATCAAAATGCCGAGCTGGAGCTCGCCGCGGCCGGCGACCTCCATCGAATCGCGTTCGTCCGATTCGGTGACGCGCAGCGCGACATTGCCCTCGGCCTCGCGCAATAGGCGGTCGCGAATCATCCGGCTCGTCACCTTGCTGCCTTCGGTGCCGGCAAGCGGCGAATTGTTGACGCGGAAGGTCATAGACAAAGTCGGCGGGTCGATCGGCTGGGCCCGCAAGGGGGCGTTGACCTCAGGCGCGCAGATGGTGTGGGATACGGTGGCGTCGGGGAGTCCGGCAAGCGAGACGATATCGCCGGCGGTCGCCTCGTCGAGCGCGACGCGCTCAAGCCCGCGGAAGGCAAGCACCTTGGACACGCGGCCCTGCTCGACCAGCTTGCCGGCAAGGTCGAGCACCTTCACCGGCTGGTTCGGGGCGATCGAGCCAGAGGTGATGCGGCCCGTGACGATCCGGCCAAGATATGGATTTGCCTCTAAGATCGTGCCGAGCAGGCGGAACGGACCCTCCTCGATCTTGGGCGGGGAGACATGCTTCAGCACGAGGTCGAACAGGAGCTGCATGCCAAGATTTTTCGGTCCTTCGGCGCTCGCGGCCATCCAGCCCTCTTTGGCCGAGCCGTAAAGAATCGGGAAATCGAGCTGCTCGTCGGAGGCATCGAGCGCGGCGAACAGATCGAACACCTCGTTCACCACTTCCGCCGGGCGCGCGTCGGGGCGATCGACCTTGTTGATCACGACGATCGGCTTCAGGCCCATCTTCAGCGCCTTGGACACGACGAATTTGGTCTGGGGCAGGGGGCCCTCGGCGGCATCCACCAGCACCAGCGCGCCGTCGACCATGTTCAGAATGCGTTCCACCTCGCCGCCGAAATCGGCGTGGCCTGGCGTGTCGACGATGTTGATGCGGGTGCCCTGCCAAAGAATTGAGGTGACCTTGGCGAGAATGGTGATGCCGCGCTCGCGCTCGAGATCGTTGGAATCCATCGCGCGCTCGGCCACCCGCTGGTTGTCGCGGAACGAGCCGGACTGCTGCAGCAGGCGGTCGACCAGGGTGGTCTTGCCATGGTCGACATGGGCGATAATGGCGATGTTGCGAAGATGCATGGGGGCCTGAATGCTAAACGCGGGCCAAAACGGCCCGCGCTTCCTATGGCGGGGATATATAGATGGTGTGACGGCGGCGCAATGGCGGGATGTGGTACCGGGTGCCGAAGCGGCTCAATCCGGCGTTTTTCTAGCGGGTTGCCGCGCCGGCCTCCTGCGAGCCATTGCGCAGCGTGAGGAACGATTCGCTCCAGCCCTTCTGATCGTCGCTCAATTTGCCGTCGGCGTCGAGCCGCGCTAGTATCTTCAAGCCCTCGTCGATGACGGCGTCCTTCCGCTCGGCCAGCGCGACCGTAGCGATCTTGTAGAGGCCGACCACGAGATCGGTTTGCGCCTCGGCGTCTTCCTTGCGCGCGTCGGCGAGATCACGTGACAGGGCAAGCCGCTCCTCGAAGGCGGCAAGCCCGCCTGGAACATCGCCCAACGCGACCTTGGCATCGCCGACGCGATTAAGGGAGAACAACACGTCGCGCTGATATTGGTAGTTGGCCTTGCTGGCATCGGCGATCTTCTTTCTTAAACCGAGGCCTTCCTCGAAGGCGCCAAGCGCGCCCTTGGCGTCGCCCGCTTTCAGCTTCACGTCGCCGACCTTGTCGAGGCTGAAGGCAACGTCGCGCTCGGAGCGCGGGTTTGCCGAGTCCTTCTCCAGGAGCTTGCGGGCCATGCCGAGCCCCTCGTCGTAATCGGCCAGAGCTCCGCTCATGACGTTCAGGTCGCAGCGTCTGTCGCCGACCTTGTTAACGCTCGACATGACCTCGCGCTCGCGCTGCAAGTCGCTGGCATCGGCTTGGCGACGACGGCTCCTTGGCCGGCTTCTCAGTTGCTCGCAGCACGCGCTGATTGCGCCGAGCCTGATCGATGGCGAGCTTCTGCTCGCTGCCGAGATGTCGGCTGCCGCAAAATCAGTCGTGCGCGGTGCAAGGTCAAGATCGAGCATAGGGCTATCATCGCGGCCGCGGCACGTCGTGCGCCGGTTGCACTGGCATCTTATCGACGGTCTCCCGATTGCCCGAGGCTGCGCTTGCGATCGCTGATTTGCGCGGCACGAGATCGATCCAGAAGAACGTGAAGGGCAATTAGCCGGGCAGAGGCTCGTCTCAAGTCAGGCGGCAGAGGGGTGACGCTCTCTGCCGCTCTTTCTATACGCCGAGTTGCTCGGCCTGCGCCGGGGCTTCGCTACGCGGCCGCTCTTGTGGCGCCTCGATAGCTCGAAGCTCGATGCCGAGTTTCGTCCGGCATGACGCAAATTGCTCCAGCACGTCGGCCAGGTCGCGTCCGCCGAGATTGAGGACGCCGTAGCGATAGCTCTTTCCATCCTGAAATTCGTCGGACAGCTTGCGACCGGGCGTGGCGTGCAGCTCAACCCTGAGATCCGAATAGATTTGCGTGAGGCGCGCGATATCGGCCTCGCTCGGCACTGCCGCGACCAGATAGTCCTCGAAACTGCGCAACACGCAGCTCGCGGCAAATGCGTAGCGTCCCTGTCGATGCGTGAAGCGCGGCGTCCTACCTTGGGCGATATCGAGCAGCACGGCGTAGCTGCTGGTGCCGTCGACCTTCTCGTAAAGATCGGCAAATTGCGAAGCCATGCGCGGGTTGATCTCGATGATCGAGATGCGATCGGCTTCAGCGTCGTACATCATTTCTATGTTGAAGATGCCTTTGTCGAAGCCGAGCCCCTGCATCAGCGTCGCGGCGATCTCGCCCATGCGCGCCTGTACGCCGTGCGCGAGGTGCGACGGATAGTCGAAGCGCGAGAAAGCGAGCGTACCCGGGAACATGATCGAGTCCACCACGCCGAAAATCGTCCCCACGCCGCCATGCACATAGCCTTCGACGGTGACCTGCTCGCCCTTGAGTAGGTCCTCGGCGATGAGCCGTTTCGTGCCGATAGTTGCGCCGGTGTAGCGCTCCAGCATGCGCTCGAGCGGCTGGAAGAATTGATCGAGATTTTCCCAGTGGGGCAAAAGTGCCGCGAGTTCCGCGGCTGAGTCCACCCGCGCGGCGCCGATCGAAAAGAATGACTTCACCGGCTTGACGAAGAGCGGGAAGCGCAAGCCATCGGGAAGCGCAGTTTCGTCGGCGACATCGACCAGGGCAAACGACGGGATGGCGTGCGGCACGTGCTTTGCTTGCTCCACCCGCGACAGATATTTGTGCTGGCAGAGCAGGGCAACGGCCGGATCGGGGGCCGGGAGGCCGAGTCTTTGCGCGACGACGGCAGCGAGCGCCGCGCCGGGGTAATCGTCGGATGAGATCACGCCGGCAATGTTGCGCCCGTCCACCTTGGCGAGGATCGCTTCGATCTCGTCGAGCGGGTCGGCGGCAAGGTCCCTGGCGCGGTCAGGATTGCTGACCAAATCCTCAAGGCTGGTACTCGCGTAATCGTGGAAGATGTATTCGATGCCGGGAGGGGAGATCAGCGGCAGCTCGCGATAGTCCCGATGGGTCGGGCAGACGACAAGGATGATCCGATCCGGCGAAGCGGCTTCGCCGCTCGCGTCGATGGCTTCCTCCCCGTTCCCGTTCCTCATGGCCAGCTGGTCCCCAAGCGAGGCGGACGGGACTATGCCACAGCCCGGATTGATCGGCGCTCACGACTTGGCTACTGTCCGTGTCCCTCGGCCAAGGACCTCGCATCACATGCCTCTGCATTTCGGCAAGATTTTCGGCGCCATAGCGCTTCTGACCGTCGCGGCCTTCGTGCTGTGGCTGTTGTTCACCACCTTCTTCGCGACCGAGGAGGCGGACCAGAAGATCGAACGCACGGGTGCCGTGGAGCTTGCCGGCAGCAGCTTAGCCTAGGCCGGCGCGCTCCGGGGCGAGCCGATCCTGCCGATGAGGAAGAGGGCGTCGGTCCTTAGCCCGCTCAAGGGGCCGAGCACGATGGCGCAAGCCACCAGCCAGAACAAAGTGGCGATCGCCACGGCGATCGCCGCGCCAAGCACGCCGTAAAGCGGCGCGAGCACCAGATTGGCGCCGGCGAGCACGACAAGCGCGGCTATGGCGAGCGCCGCATTCTGCCGTTGCGCGCCGATCACGGTGAGCAGCAACACGCTCGGCCCGAACAGGGCGCGGGCAAGCTGGCAGGCCATCAGGATCAGCAGCGGCAGTTTGGCGCTCACGAATTCGGGGCCGAAGATCGCCAGCAGGCTTTCGCCCCAAAACGCCACCACCGCCATGGCGCCGACGGTGATGGCGAGCGGGAAAGCGAAGGCGCGTAACACCGCCTCTCTGATCGAGTCCTTGTCCTTGTCCTGCGGGCGCGGGCATCGGCGAGATCGGGCACGACCACCTGATGCGGGACCTGCACGGCGAAGCCGACGAGCATCGAGAGCTTGAGGCAAATACCGAGAGCGGCAATGTCGGCGCTCCGCAACAGCGGCGTGGCGGAGAGGATGTCGACGTCGGCGAAGTAGTTGGTGAAGAGAGCAACGATGATGAGCGGGTTCGCCTCGCGGCGCCAAAGCATTTGCTCGCAGGGCTTGCGCGTTTACCTTATGCAATCGTAAACGCGGACCGGGACCGCAGAGGAGCCACGCGCATGGACTATCGCGAGCTTGGCCGCACGGGCTTGAAGATCTCGAGCCTCTGTCTCGGCACCATGACGTTCGGCGAGCAGAACAGCGAGGCCGACGGTCACGCGCAGATGGATTACGCGGTCGAGCGCGGCATCAACATTTTCGATGCGGCGGAGATCTATCCAATACCGCCGAAGCCCGAGACGCAAGGGCGCACCGAAGCCATCATCGGCACATGGCTTGCCGCGCGCGGGAACCGCGACAAGGTGATGATCGCGACCAAGATCGCTGGCCGCGGCAAGATGACTTGGCTGCGCAAGGACGGAGCGAAGACGCGGCACAGCGCGGCGCAGATCAGTGAAGCGGTCGAGGCGAGCCTCAAGCGCCTGAAGACGGATTACATCGACCTCTATCAGCTGCATTGGCCCGACCGACCGATGCGCATCTTCGAAGGCCACGACTATCTGCATCTCCAGGGCGACACGCATCCGATCGACGAGATCCTCGCCGTTTTGGCGAAGCTCGTGGCGAGCGGCAAGGTCCGCTTTGTCGGCCTGTCCAACGAGACGCCTTGGGGGGTGATGAGCTTCCTCAAAGCCTCGGAACAGCCGGGAATGCCCAGGCCGGTCTCGATCCAGAACGCCTATAATCTCGTCAATCGTTCGTTCGAGACGGGCCTCTCGGAGATCTTCTACCGGGAGCAGGTGAGCCTGCTCGGCTATTCGCCGCTCGGCCAGGGCTATCTCAGCGGCAAATATGAAGGCGGCGCGCTGCCGCCGGGCTCGCGCAAGACGCTGTTCAACCGGCTCGGCCGCTACGAGAAGGGGAATGGTCCCCGGGCGATCTCTACCTATATAGAGCTGGCAAGGAAGCACGGGCTCGACCCGGCACAGATGGCGATTGCGTTTGCGGTCTCGCGCCCCTTCATGACCAGCACGATCATCGGCGCAACCACCCCGGAACAGCTCAAAAGCGACATTGCGGCGGCCGAGCTCAAGCTATCGGACAACGTGATTGAGGACATCGAGCAGATCCACCTTGACTATCCCAACCCGTGCCCATGACTCTTAGCCAGCACTACCGGATCCGATGCCAAGGCTTTTTTCCGCGATCGAAATCCCAAGCAGCATCGCCGAGCGACTGACACTGCTGCGCGCGGGGCTTTCCGGCGCGCGCTGGATCGATCCCGAGAACTATCATCTGACGCTCCGCTTCATCGGCGATGTCGACCGGCACACCGCGCGGGATTTCACCACCGCGTTGGGCGAGATCGTGGCCGACCCGTTCGAGCTCAGGCTGAACGGGCTTGGCAGTTTTGGCGGCGGCAAGCCGCGGGCGATCTTTGCCGGCATTGCGCCATCCGAAGGGCTCGACGCGTTGCGCCGCGCCAATGAGCGCGCGGCGCGGGAGGCCGGCCTGCCGCCCGAGGGCCGCAATTTCAAGCCGCATGTGACGCTGGCGCGGCTCAGGGGCGCGCGGGCCGATGCGGTCGCGCAATATCTCGAGCGTCAAGGCGGAGTTGCGGCGGAGCCCTTCACCGTCAGCCGCTTCGTGCTCTATTCCTCGCGCAACTCGGTCGGCGGCGGACCCTATGTGGTCGAGGCCGCCTATCCGCTCGAGGACTAGGCGCCCTTTTTCGCGCGGCGCGCCTCGGCGGCGAGCAGCTCGGCGAGAAGACCACGGGCAGCTTCCTCGATCAGATTCAGCGCGTGATCGAAGCCCTCGCTGCCACCATAGAAGGGATCGGGCACGTCTTGCGTGCTCAGATGCGGTGCGTAATCGAGGAACCGGCGCACCTTGTGGCGCGCCAATTTGGGCGCGAGCTGGGTGAGCTCGGCGAAATTCGAGCCGTCCATCGCA
Organism: uncultured Alphaproteobacteria bacterium; assembly: GCA_963710245.1. Lineage (GTDB taxonomy): Bacteria > Pseudomonadota > Alphaproteobacteria > Rhizobiales > Methyloligellaceae > Methyloceanibacter. The sequence goes on along the minus strand of CAVPZK010000016.1, from coordinate 56,854 downwards.
AGCAATAGATCGAAGCGGTCAAAGTCGGCTTGCGTCACCTGACGCGCGCTTTGGGCTGAAATGTCCATGCCGCGATTGAGCGCTGCCGCTTGTGCGCGCGTGTCGGGGGCCTGGCCGATATGCCAATCGCCCATGCCAGCCGAGTCGATCTCGAAGCGGTCGGCGACGCCCTCTTCATCGGCGATGCGGCGGAACACGCCTTCGGCCATGGGCGAACGGCAGATATTGCCGAGACAGACGAACAGGAGACGATGCTTTGCCATGCGGGGTGAGATGGCATGCGGCCAAAGGCCGTGCAAGCCCGGGAGGGCTCAGCGGCTGCGGAACAGGAAGAAGCGGCGCTGCGGCTGATCGTTACGGGCCTGCGCCCCATAACGCATGGCGCGCAGCCTGCCGAACAGTCCGCGATATTGCTTGACCTTGACCCTCGCGGCTGCATCCCGCACGCGCGGCGGTCGTTGCGCGACTTGGAGATCGGCTCCGGCCAGAAGCTTCGCCATATCGCCCGCTCCCGCGGCAACGATGCGTTCGACGCGCGTCCGGGTCGCGAGCATGGCGCGGCGCTCATACTGCGCCTTGGCCTCGGCGCTCCAGGGCTTTGGCCCGCAGGCGCAGGCACTGAGATATTCGCTGCGATAGCGGAAGGCATTGGGCAGATCGGCGTAGCGTTCGCCGGTCAACGCAACCATCTCGCCGGCATCGTCGCCCGCAGAACGCGGCTGATAGTACAGCCGGGCCTGCACCGAGCAGGTCGATTGGCACATCTTTTCTTCGGCGAGGAAGCTTCCGGGCCGTGCCGCTTCGTTGACCGGATAATAGAAGCCATCGCAAAGCCGCACGCAGACCGTGCGGTAGGCGGCGCCAGGGTCGGTCCGCAAGCGATACGTATAGGGCTTCGGTGGTTGTGGCGGGGCGAGGGGGCCGCCGGCTTCCACTGCCTTCTGCTTTTCGACCGTCCAGCCGGCGCGAGCCTTCAGCTCCTCGATCTCGGCTTCGAGCCCGCGCGCTTTGCCTTCGAGTTGCTGGCATCCCTCGATGCTGGCGTCGTCGGCCGCATATTCGCAGCCCGCTTGCTCGATATCGTGTTTGAGGGCGTCGAGCTGGCGAAGCTTGCTGGCGACGGCTGGCGTCAACGGCCGTCACGCTCCAAGGCGCCGGTTGCTGCCCGGTCATTGCCTCTGCCGGTATCTGGGCCACGCAATAAAGCGCGACGAGCGCCATAAGCGGCGCACCGGCAAGTATCGGCAAGCGGCCGGACTTAAGCAAACGCACGACCTCACTCGAACCAGGACCGGTCGCGAGCTTGCAAGATAAGTGTGAAATTCAAGGAAACGGATAGGGGCTTGGCCTGGCACGCCACCAGGGCATTTCCTCTCGCATGCGCTTGCGGGCGGGGTCCGGCTACCCTATTTTTCCTTCAGAGATTCCTGGGGTTAAATCGCCTCGCGAGGTGCGCACGATGATGGCTTTCAACGAAGCAAGCGAGCTCAAGAACGCGGCGTTTGGCCGGCAGCTTTCGCTTTCCGCCTTTGCCGAGCGGGAGCGCAAGGTCCGCCGCGACTTCTGGGCCAAGCTCAAGCGGTTCGCCGGGATGGTACCGTTCGTGGACGACCTGGTCGCCGCCTATTACTGCGCGCTCGACCCGGCGACACCGATGCGTGTGCGTGGCATGCTGCTGGCGGCGCATCGCCTATTTCATCCTGCCCGCCGACCTCATCCCCGACATGATCGCGGGCCTCGGCTTCGCCGACGATGCGGCGCTGCTCACGGCGGTGATCGGTCTCGTCGCCACGCATATCACGCCGACCCACCGGGCGGCGGCAGCGCGCGCGCTCGACAAGGAATTGCCTAATACGCGCTAGCGCTGCGGGTTGACGATTACCTTGCCGGTCACTTTGCGGTCCTCGATCAGGGACAGCGCCTTGGCGGTCTCGATCAGGGCGAAGCTCGCATGAATGTGCGGCGTAATGAGCCCGCGTCTGCACCAATCGAGCAGCTCGATCATGTTGGCGCGGTGCTTTTCCGGATGGCGCTCGACAAACGCGGTCCAGAACACCCCGAGGATGGCGCAGCCCTTGAGCATGACGAGATTGAGCGGAATTTTGGGAATCGTGCCCGAGGCGAAGCCGAGCACGAGATAGCGTCCTTCCCAGGCCATCGCCCGCAAGCTCGGCTCGGCATAAGCACCGCCGACCACGTCGTAGAGCACGTCGACGCCTTTCGGAGCGGTGAGCTGCTTGAGGCGCGTCTTGAGATCTTCCGACTCGTAGTTGATGCCTTCCTCTGCGCCATGCTCGCGGGCAAAGGCGAGCTTGTCGCCCGATGAGGCGACGGCGATCACCCGCCCGCCCATGAGCTTGGCGATCTCGACTGCCGCGAGACCCGCGCCTCCGGCCGCGCCGAGCACCGCCACGCGTCTCGCCCGGCTGCAAATTGGCGCGGTCCTTCAAGCCGTGCAGCGCCGTGCCATAGGTGATGGGAATTCCGGCGGCCACTTCATCGCTGACGCCATCCGGGATGGGAACGACGTTCCTCGCCTTGGTGACGACTTTCTCCCGGCAGCCATTGCCGCCGATAAAGGCGACGACCCTTTGCCCCAGCTTGAGATCGGCGACATTGGCGCCGAGGGCTTCGATGCTGCCGGCGATTTCGGCTCCGGGCGAGAAGGGAAGCGGCGGGGAGACCTGGTACTGGTTACGCAGGATCAGCGTGTCGAAGAAGTTGAGGCCGACCGCCGTCACTTTGATGAGGACGTCGTCTGGGCCCGGGCTCGGCTCGGCCACCTGCTCGAGGCGAAGCGCCTGAGGCCCGCCAAATTCGCTGAATTGCGCCACCCGCATCGCAGCTTGCTTCCTCTCGGTGATGACCGGCTGCCCTTTTTCTCTCACAAAGCTTGTGGCAGACAAGGCTTGTGAAAACCCTACTTCCCGCTTCCCGCGGCTATTTCGCCATCGGCGTCGAGGGCATCTCGAAGGCCGTCAATCTGGGCAACCTTTTGCGCTCGGCGCATGCCTTCGGCGCAAGCTTCGTCTTCACAATCGGCGCCGACGAGACCGCGATCGAGATCCGTCACGATACGTCGAAGGCCTGGACGCATCTCCCGCTTTATCATTGGCGGAGCCTCGCCGATCTCAGATTGCCAAAAGGCTGTAGCCTGGTCGGGGTCGAGATTTTGGAGGAGGCGCACGATCTGCCAAGTTTTCCACACCCGCTGCGCGCGGCCTATGTGCTCGGCCCCGAGCGCGGCGCGCTCTCTCCCGAGCTAGCCGCGCGCTGCCAGCATCTGGTACGCATCCCCGCCGCCTTCTCGCTCAATCTCGCCACGGCAGGCGCCATCGTCATGTATGACCGCTTGCGCTCGCTTGGCCGCTTCGGCTCGCGCCCTGTCGCCGAACATGCCGAGGCGCCGGAGCCTCGGCCGCATGTGCAAGGACCCCCCAAGCGGCGGCGCCGGCAGGGTTGAGGCCCTTGTCGTCAAAGGAAAATAGAGGCTTAATGCGGCACCACTGCTGCTCACGAATTGGGGACGGGGAGATGCGCCGAGCCGTTCGAGCCGTTTGCCTCATCGGGGCGCTGTCAGCCACGCCAGCCTTGGCGCAAGAAGTCACTCTCTTGGAAAAGTTCAAGGATTGGTCGGCCTATGCCGCCACCGGTCCCGCCAAAGTCTGCTTCGCCGTCGCCAAGCCGACCGATTCCAATCCGAAGAAAATCAAGCGAGGCCCGATCTTTTTCTATATTTCCCGCTGGCCCGCGGAAAACGTGACGAACGAGATCAGCGTGAAGATGGGCTACCCCTTCGCGCAAGGGGCTAAGGTCACCGCGACCATCGGCACCGCCAAGTTCGACCTGTTCACCAAGGACGAGGGCGCCTTCGTCGAGAAGCCCGACATGGAGACCAAGATCATCGAGGCGATGAAGTCCGGCAACAGCATGAAGATCGAAGGAAAATCCGCCCGCGGCACGGCCACGAGCGACGTCTATTCGCTCAACGGCCTGTCCGACGCGCTCGACCGCGCCGCCAAGGAATGCAGCGGTTAAGCTCTCGCAAATCCTGCCGAGCACAGTTTCTTTCACCTGACACCGAACCGCACTACGGTCGCCGCCGCTCGCGGCAAGCGCCGCCAACCCTTTGAGGACATCCATGAAGAGTTTGACTGTCACGACGCTTGTCGCGCTGGCCGCGCTGTTTGCCGCAAAGCCTGCTCTTGCGCGCTGAAGCCATCGATGTGTCCGAGCTGAGCTGCAAGCAATTCACCGGCTATAACGACGACAACAAGGGCCTCATCATGATGTGGTTCGAGGGCTACTACACCGAGGAGGACGAGCCGGCGACCATCGATTTCGGCAAGATGGCAGGGCACCTGGCGCGGATCTTGATCGAGTGCGAGGCCAACCCCGATAAGAGCGTGCTGGAAGTTTCCGATGACGCCATGGACGACTAAGTCCCTGGCTTGCAGGCTTTCCGCCTGCTTCTTGGCATTTTCCACTGCCGGCATGATATGAGGGCAGGGCCGGGAATGATCCCGGCCGGGCCCAATGTCATGACCCTATCCTCTGTTTCAGGCGAGATCGAGAAATCCGCCCAGGACGCGCCGGCGCGCAAGGAGACTCTGATCGGGCTTAGCCGGTCGGAGCTTGCCGCGCGCTTGCTCGAGCTTGGCGTGCCCGAGCGGCAGAGCCGCATGCGCGTGCGCCAGCTCTGGAGCTGGCTCTATGTGCGCGGCGCGACCGATTTTGCCGCCATGACCGACATCGCCAAGGAGCTGCGCGGCGAGTTGGCGCAAGTCTTCACGCTGGCGCGGCCGGAGATCGTGACCGAGCAGGTCTCGGTCGACGGCACGCGCAAATGGCTGCTGCGTCTTGCCGACGGCAAGGAGATCGAGACCGTCTATATCCCCGAGGAAGATCGCGGCACGCTTTGCATCTCGAGCCAGGTCGGCTGCACGCTCACCTGCTCGTTCTGCCATACCGGCACGCAGAAGCTCGTGCGCAATCTCACCCCAAGCGAGATCGTCGGCCAGATCATGCTCGCCCGCGACCGGCTCGGCGACTGGCCCGGCACGGCCGCGCCAGACCCGCGCGGGCTGCCGGACTCTGAGCGCAAGATCACCAATGTCGTGCTGATGGGCATGGGCGAGCCGCTCTACAATTTCGATCATGTGCGCGACGCCTGCCTGCTCGCCGCCGACGGCGAGGGGCTCGCCATCGGCAAGCGGCGCATCACGCTGTCGACCTCGGGCGTGGTGCCGGAGATCCCGCGCTGGGGCGAGGAGGCGGGGACCATGCTCGCCATCTCGCTGCATGCCGTGCGCGACGAGCTGCGCGATCAGTTGGTGCCGATCAACAAGAAATGGCCGCTCAAGGATTTGCTCGCCGCCTGCCGCGCCTATCCCGGTCTCTCCAACGCGAAGCGCATCACCTTCGAATATGTGATGCTGAAAGGCGTGAACGACTCGTATCGCCGACGCGAAAGCTCTGGTGCGGCTGCTCGCCAAGATCCCCGCGAAGATCAATCTGATCCCGTTCAATCCGTGGCCCGGCGCGCCTTACGAATGCTCCGACTGGGAGCAGATCGAGAAATTCGCGGAGGTGGTGAACCGCGCGGGCTATGCGAGCCCGGTGCGCTCACCGCGTGGCCGGGACATCATGGCGGCCTGCGGGCAACTGAAAAGCGCGAGCATCAAGCAGCGCGCCAGCGCCCGGCTCGCAACGCCTCTCTAAGCGCGCTGGCCCAGGCGAGGGCCGCCTCGAGGCGGTCGTTGCCCCAGAACAATTCATCGCCGATGGTGAAAGACGGCGCGCCGAACAGCGCCGCGCGATGGCGGCTTCTTCGGTCTGGCGCTTCAGAGCGTCCTTGTTCTTCGGCGTGTTGCGCCGATCGCGCCGAAGGCGTCATTCAGGTCGACACCAGCGCAGTACCGGCAGCCTCCTCGGTCTGGCGCTTCAGAGCGTCCTTGTTCTCCGGCGTGTTCGCCGCGGCAAAGGCGGCATCGGCGTCGACGCCGAGCGCAGAGAGAATCGCGCGAAGCGTCGCGTCGTCGCTGATGTCCTTCTGCTCGGCGTAGTTCGCGGCGAACACGGCGCGGGTAAAGGCCGGACGTCCAGCCTTCGGGCTCGCCGATCAGCGCAAGCCGCGCGGCCTTGAGCCCATTTTGCGGGAAGCGAAACGGGGGGAGGGCGAGCGCCAAGCCGTCAGCCTGGCAAATGCGCTCAAGGTCGCGCCACATATAGCGCCCCTTGGCGGCGAAGATGTTGAACGGCGAGTCGTTCAAGCCCTGCTGCTTCAGGATCGGCCCGAGCAGGAAAGGGCGCCAGCGCAGAGCAACGCCGGCATCGGCGGCGAGCCGCTCGATGCGCATGGCGGCAGGATAGGAATAGGTGCTGCCGAACTCGTACCAGAACTCGATTTCAGCCATTGCCCGCCCTACGGTCGTGGTGCCGGTGTTATAAGGCCTTCCGGCTCGGAGGCGAGCGTGACGAACAGGCGGCACAATTGATTTCCCGCATCATCTTCCGCGCAATCTTGGTGGTGGTGGCGTTTTTCGTCGCCGTCGCCGTTTCGCTCGCCGTGCTGTTTGCGCTCGGCGCCATCTGGGCGGGTAACGAGCTCAGCGCCGCAGCGCCGCAAGGATCCGTGATGCACCAGGCGGCGCCGATCTTCGGCGTCGTCCTGTTCGCGGGCACCGTCGCGCCGGCACTCAACGCGCTGCCCGGACTGCTCGCGGCCGTGGCAGGGGAAGTCTTAAGGATCAGATCGTGGATGTATTACGTGCTGGCGGGAGGCGCGTCGCTCGCGGTCATTCCCATTCTCGCCGCGCCTGAAACCGTGGACCTGGCGAAGGTGCTGGCCAGCCCGTATATGACCATCTTCGCGGCAGCGGGCTTCGCCGGCGGCTTCGTCTATTGGCTGCTCGCCGGCTCGCGGGCCTAGACCTCGATATCGAGCGCGGCGATCCTCGCCTGCAAGGCAAGCCGTGCCGCCGGCCAGCTCTCTGGCACGTGCTGCGTCACGGTCTCGCGCCAAGCGGTGCTGCTTTTGGAACCCTTGCGACGGGTCACGAAACCGAGACTTGGGATCTCAGCCAAGGGACCGACATGGGGCTTCTTGACTTCAGTGTGGTGCTCTAGCTCTTGGGGCATTTCCGAACCCTCCCGACCTCTTGCCGATTGGCCTGATCCTTCAAACGCCGGCCTGCGGTTCTGGTTCCGTGACGGACCGCGTTGACGCATAAAATGCCTCCCGCAAGCCATCAGCTCTGATTCGCCGGACAGGCGCTCGCGAGCGCCGGAACCTCCTTGCGCAGCACCGGCCAGCACTTGCACAAGCGCGTCGCCTGCCTATAGTCCCGGCGGGTCCCAACCCTTTGTACCGGGACCTCGCGCGAGGCTTTTTCCATGGCGACCGATATCAAGAAGGTGGTGCTCGCTTATTCCGGCGGGCTCGATACCTCGATTATCCTCAAATGGCTGCAAGAGACCTATGGCTGCGAGGTGGTGACCTTCACCGCCGATCTCGGCCAGGGCGAGGAGCTTGCGCCCGCCCGCAAGAAGGCCGAGCTGCTCGGCATCAAGGAGATCTTCGTCGAGGACCTGCGCGAGGAGTTCGTGCGGGACTTTGTGTTCCCGATGTTTCGGGCCAACGCGCTCTATGAAGGGGTCTATCTGCTCGGCACCTCGATCGCGCGGCCATTGATCGCCAAGCGGCAGATCGAGATCGCGCGGGAGACCGGCGCCGACGCCGTGGCGCATGGCGCCACCGGCAAGGGCAACGACCAGGTGCGTTTCGAGCTCACTTATTATGCGCTCAACCCCGACATCAAGGTGATCGCGCCCTGGCGGGAATGGGACTTCAAGTCGCGCAGCGACCTGATCGCATTCGCCGAGAAGCATCAGATCCAGGTCGCCAAGGACAAGCGCGGCGAGGCGCCGTTCTCGGTCGACGCCAATCTGCTGCACTCATCCTCGGAAGGGAAGGTGCTGGAGGACCCGGCGCAAGAGCCGCCAGCTTACGTCTATCAGCGCACCATCGCGCCTGAGGACGCGCCCGACAAAGCGACAATCGTCAGCATCGGCTTCAAGAAGGGCGATCCGGTTTCGATCGACGGCAAGGCGATGTCGCCAGCGGCTTTGCTGACGCGGCTCAACGAGCTTGGCCGCGACAACGGCATCGGCCGCGTCGATCTCGTGGAGAACCGCTTCGTCGGCATGAAGTCACGCGGCGTCTACGAGACGCCGGGCGGCACCATCCTCTATGTGGCGCACCGGGCGATCGAGTCGCTCACGCTCGACCGCGAGGCGATGCATCTGAAAGACTCGTTGATGCCGCGCTATGCCGAGCTCGTCTATTACGGCTTCTGGTTCTCGCCCGAGCGCGAGATGCTGCAAGCTTTGGTCGACAAGAGCCAGGAGCATGTCGAGGGCGAGGTCACGCTCAAGCTGTACAAGGGCAATGTCATCGTCATCGGCAGGTCGAGCCCGAAATCGCTCTATTCCGACAAGATCGTCACGTTCGAGGACGACGCGGGCGCCTATGACCAGAAGGATGCGGCTGGCTTCATCAAGCTCAACGCCCTCCGCCTGCGGCTCTTAGGCAAGCGCCGAGATTCGAAGAGCTGAGAGCCATGACTTGGCCTGACCGAAGGCTGATCGATCTGTTCGGCGTTGCGCTGCCGATCGTGCAGGCGCCGATGGCGAATTCGAGCGGCGTCGACATGGCGGTCGCGGTGGCTGAGGCAGGCGCGCTCGGGTCGTTTCCTTGCGCGGGGCTCACAGATGACAAGGTTCGTGACGGTGTGACGGCGATCAGGTCGCGGACGAGCAAACCGATCAATCTCAACTTCTTCTGCCATGCCGAGCCTGAGCAAGACATTGCGCGCGAGGCGGCATGGCTCGAGCGACTTGCGCCATACTATGGCGAGCTCGGCGCGGAGATGCCCAAGCCCCCGCTCAAAGCCACGATCTATCGCTTCACCGAGGCGACTTGCAGCGTGGTAGAGGAATTGCGGCCGGAGGTGGTGAGTTTTCATTTCGGCTTGCCCGAGCCTGAGCTGGTTCGGCGCGTCAAGCAGGCCGGCTGCAAGGTCATCAGCTCGGCTACCACGCGGCGCGAAGCGCTGTGGCTCGCCGAGCGCGGCGTCGATGCGATCATCGCGCAAGGCGCCGAAGCCGGCGGGCATCGCGGCATGTTCATCGAGACTGACGTCGCCACCCAGATCGGGACCTTCGCTTTGGTGCAGCAGATCGTGGCGGCGGTAGACGTGCCGGTGATCGCTGCAGGGGGCGTCAGCGATGCGAACAGCATCGCCGCCGAATTCGCTCTGGGCGCTGCCGGCGTGCAGATCGGCACAGCCTATCTCCGCTGCCCCGAGGCGACCACTTCGACACTGCACCGACAAGCGCTCGCCGAGCCTGGCCGCGAGACGGTCATCGCCGATGTGTTGAGCGGCAGGCCGGCACGCGGAATTTTAAATCGCTTTATCAAAGAGCAGGGGCCGATCAATCCGGCGCACCCGTCTTATCCTTTCGCCACACCCGCGCTCGCGCCGCTGCGCAAGGCGGCCGAAGCGAAGGGATCCGGCGACTTCTCGTGGTTCTGGTCGGGGCAGGGGGCCGTGCCGCCAGCGGGTATCGGCGCCGGCGAGCTGACGCGAAAGCTCGCCGACGAGGCGGAAGCCTGCTTCAAGTCAAACTAGTGCGGGCGGGCAATTCAGGCGCAAATCAAGCCACAGCGCGTGCCGAAGTGGGCGTGACACCTTCATTGACCTCCGGCAGGTCGCACAAACCGCCGCCGAGATAGAGGTGGTGCCAAAGCTGCGTGGCGACGACGCCTCCCAACCCCAGGCTGGTAAAGGCGCCGAGCTCCTTCTTATCCTCGCCTCGCGCCATGGCCGCGCAATCGCGAGCGACTGCCACCGCATCGAAATAGCCGGTCCGCGCCAGGCTGTCCGGGCTCAAGAGATCGCGCACGAAGGCGGGCGGACTTGCAAGAAACGTCTCGGCGTGGGGCGCGCGGAACATGAGCTTGGGCCGCTCGGCCACCGTCTTTGGCAGCACGCGGGCGGCAGCCTGGCGCAGCAGATATTTGTCCTTGAGGAGGCCGCGCAGCTTGAAGCAGGGATGGAGGCGGGAGGCGAGCGCGATGACATTCTCGTCGAGAAACGGGTAGCGCGTCTCGACACTATTGGCCATGGCCACGCGGTCGCCCTTCTGGCAGAGCAAGAGCCCCGCGAGCTGAACTTTGTAGCCGAGATAGAGCGAGCGGTTGAGCGGATGCCAGCGGCGCATGCGATCGAGGTCGAGGCCGAGATCCTCGTAAGCTACCTGGCCGCCAAGCTCCTCCCTCATGTCATCGCTGTAGTAGCGCGTGCGTGACGTCGACACGAGATTGTAGAGGATCGACTGAGCGTGCGGCCCACCGATCAGGCCGTCGATGTGGGCGAAGTCGCCGAAGGAGCAATCCGGCGCCGCCCATTTGCGCGCCACGCGGCTAATGGCCGTGCTTGGGCGGAACGCGTCGCCAATGTCGAGCAGACTCGCGGCCTTGCGAATCTTGAACCAAAAATAGCCCGCGAAGCCTTCGTCGGCTCCTTCACCTGTGAGCACCACCTTATAACCTTGCGCGCGTACCTCGCCGGATAGCGCGAGTAGCGCCGCGCAGGAGGTGTCGAGCACCGGGCACTCAGCCGCGGCGATCAGCGTGGCATAAGCGTCGGCAATCAGACTGGGCCCGGCCTCGACGACGGTTGGGCGACCGCCGCCAATCGCGCGCGCAGCCTCCACGGCTTCTTTTAGCTCGTCCAGTGCTGGGTCGGTCACGCGCACGGTAAAACTGGGCAACGCCCGGCCCGACATACGCGCGGCGGTCGCCAGCACATAGGCCGAGTCCACGCCGCCGCTGAGATACCCGACCACCGGCACGTCGGCGCGCAAGCGGATCTCTACCGCGCGGGCAAAAGTTTCCTCGAAGGCTTCGATGGCGGACGACTCGGACGGATTGTCCTCCTCGCCCCAATCGGGGAAATCGAAGTCCCAATATTTGCGTTCGACCGGCTCGGCTACCCCGCCGTCGGTACGGAACGCGATCTTCACATAATGTCCCGGCGCGATCGCCTGCACGCCCTGGAACATGGTGCGCCTTCCGCCGAGCGCGAAGAAGGTGAAGAGATCATCAAGCCCCCGCGGATCGGCCCGCGGCGTGACGGCTCCGGAAGCGATCAGGGCCTTGATCTCCGAGCCGAAGTATAGAGTGTCGCCCTGCCGCGAAACGAAGAGGGGACAAATCCCCACGCGATCGCGCGCAAGCAGCACAATTCGGCGGCGCAGGTCGACCAGCGCAAAGGCGAACTGACCTTTCAGGTGATTGGATGAAGTCCTCGCCGTGCTCCTCGTAGAGATGAACAATCACCTCCGTATCGGTGCTCGTGGCGAAGACGTGTCCCTTCGCTTCCAGCGCCAGCCTCAGCTCGGGGTGCTCGAACAGCTCTCCGTTGCAGATGACGGCGACTGTGCGATCTTCGTTGAAGATGGGCTGCCGCCCATCGCCAAGGCCAACGATGCTGAGACGGCGATGGGCAAGGCCGATTCCTGGCGCGACGAGGAAGCCATCATCGTCGGGCCCTCGGTGACGCAACGCATCCGCCATACGCTGCAGCATCACTCGATCCGGCCGTCGTCGGCCCCTAAGATCGATCACGCCAGCCAAGCCGCACATCGACGCCTCCTTCGCGCAAATTGCCAGGCGCGGGTTATCTGCTAGGCGTCGCTATCCGGAGAGGGCGATGCAATGCAGGTTAGTTTGAGCGGCCGAGGTCCACTCGGTCATTCTCGAGCGCCGCTCACCGAGGGTGGCGAGCATGGTCACGTGCAATGCGCGACCAACGCAACTGTGACTGGTTTATTATGCCCGCTTGATAAGGCCTTATTCGGGCATGATTACCGCGTCTTTGGGGAACTTGGCAAAGACGCTTTCCGGCACACCGAAATTGGTGGAGAGCAGGAGATCGGGATTGGCGGCCATCCAGGCGGTGATGGAGACCGATGCGTAGCTGCCGTTGTTGAACACGGCCATGACCTCCAAATCGCCGCTACCGGTGTTCTCGATATAGTGGCCGTAGCCTTGCGGCACGTAACCGACATCGCCGGCGCCGAAATCATCGGTGCGCGCGCGCCCGTGGCTGCCGAACACGGTCATCCGCCCGGTGCCTTTGAACCCGGCGGCATGCGATGCCAATCAGCTGCCAATCGGCCGGCATGCGGATGCGCAATGGCAGCTCGTGATGTCCGCCGGATCGATGAGCAGAAGTGCGCAGGTGCCGCCCGGGCCGAAATCGACGATCTCGCATTGGCCGAGCGGATCGATGGTGGTGACCCGGCAATTGCCCTCGAGCACATAGGCCCATTCGGCGGCATTGGCGTGCCAGTGCAGCTCGCGCAACGCGCCGGGCTCCAGCGTCATGTAGACGCCGGCAGCTTCTCGGAGACCGGAAAGCCGGTGACATTCGCCTCCTTGGCGGTGCCGCCGTTGAATTGTTCGGTCTTCTGCGCACCCAGCGGATAGCGGAACGAGGGAAGCTCGGGGCCGTCGAGAGGCGCGGGCGCGGGACCGTAAGGGGGTTGCCGCGACTCACTGCTGAGCGCGGCGGTGTTCCAGAGAAGACCGCCCATCGCTACACCTCCTCCTAGCATCCCGCGCCGGGTTATCTCGACCATGGCAAGTCCCTCGCCAAGCGCGCCTAAACACGCGGCCAGACTGTGCTTCAGGAATGCTAAGGAAGGCTTTAACCGGGCTGTCAGCGCACTGCGCGGCTTGTCGCTCGCCTGCCCGATGACGCCAAAAGCTCGTCATAGAGCGCGCGGTACTTGGCAACGCATGCATCGAGCGTGAACTGCGTCGCCACTCTCTCTCGCCCCGCCTCGCCGAGCTTGCGGCGCAGCGCTGGATCTTGCGCCACGCGCAGCAATGCGGCGGCGAGCCCGGCAGGGTCGGCCGGCGGAACCACGATGCCCGTTTCACCATCGACCACCGCCTCGGCATTGCCGCCGACGTCGGTCACGATCATCGGCAGGCCCGCCCGCATCGATTCGAGGATCGCATTGGAGAAGCCCTCATTCGCGCGCGATGGCAGCACGCCGAAATCGGCCGCTTCAAGCAAGCGATCGACGTCGAAGCGCTGACCGAGGAAGCGCAGATTGCCGACGAGACCCTTTGCCGCGGCAAGGGTTTCAAGCTCCGGCCTGAGATCGTTGTCAGCCCCGACGCAGAGCACCTGCCAGGACGGCGGAAGCTTCGGCGCGGCAAGCGCAAGCGCATCGATCAGATCGCGATGGCCTTTGTAGGGAATGAGATTGGCGACGACGACGCCGATCAAAGAATCCGCATCGAGTCCGAGCGCCGCACGCGCTTCGCTCTTGTCCTGCACACTGCCTGATGGCTCGATGCCGTTATAAATCAGGCGCAGCTTCGCTTCGGCAACGCCCTCGGCCGTCAGCTCGCGAAGGATGGCGTTGCAATTGCCGACGATCGCCGTCATGCGGGAATGCAGTAGCCGTTCGATATGCCGCGCGCCCACCCAGTTCTGCTGATAATGCGCGAGGCTTCTCCGGCTCATGACCTTGATGGGAATTTGGGCGGCCATCGCGACCGGCGCACCGAGGAGGTAGGGGCCAGGCAGGAAAAAATGCGCCACGTGCGGGCGCCATTGCCGCGCGAAGGCGTAAAGCGCCGAACAGTCGAGTCCGGCTTGAAGCGGATAAAGAACACGCTTATGGCGCCTGCTGGCGAGCCGCGAGGCGGCGAGCACGCGCACTCCGCCTTGCTCCAATTCGGCAGCCCTTGGGCCGCGCTCGGCGAGGCAGAAGACGGAAATATCCAAGCCGGCTTCGGCGAGGCGTGGCAGCACTGTCACCAGGTGGGATTCAGTGCCGCCGTACCCAAGCGCCTCGGCGACGATCAGGATACGGCGCTCCGGCGGTGCATTGAGCATGAGATGTCAGGCCCCGGGCCTAGAACTGACGATGTGCGCGCTGGCTCCAGCGGTTGATATCCACACCGGCAGGCAGTGTCTCGTCATAATATTTCAAGGCGTCGTCGATTTTGCCGAAATAGACGATGCGTCCGGTCTCCAGCACCAGACCATGCGTGCAAATCTCGGTAAGAATCGGTTTGCTATGCGAGGCGAGCACCAGCGTGCGGCATTGGCTGATATATTGCTCAAGGCGTTCCTGCGCCTTCGCCACGAAATATCTGTCGCCCGCGCTGATCCATTCATCCATCAAAAGGATGTTGGGCACGTGCGCGAACACCAGGGACAAGGCCAAGCGCGCGCGCATTCCCGCCGAATAGGTCTGAATGGGATCGTAAATTGCGTCGCCGAGCTCTGAAAATTCTACGATCTCGGGAAGCTTCTCGCCGATCTCGGCGAGGGTCATGCGCATGGACAAGCCGCGAAGATAGATATTCTCGAGGCCCGTCGCGACGCCCTTGAAGCCAAAAGAAATGTTGAGCAGCGCCTGCACATGGCCCCTGGTGATGATCGTTCCGCGCGTCGGGCTGAACGACCCCGCCAGCAGCCGGAGCAAGGTGGTCTTGCCGGCGCCGTTGCGGCCGATGAGGGCGAGACGACAGCCGTCTTCGATCTCCAGGCTCACATTGTCGAGAATGGTCCTCAGCTCTCTGCGCGTCTTTCCCGGCGCATAGAAGGCGGCCAACAGTGACAGTGGGTCGGCCGTCAGCGACTTGGCACCCTTGCGCACCATGGGGATGCGCAGCGTGACCTCGCGCAGCGAGATCGAGCTGGTCGGGCTCAACTCTGCTGCGGTGCCGTTTAGAGCCATAATGCCACCGAAGCACGCGTGCGCGCATAGAGGTAGCTCGCGATCAGCCATCCGATCGGAAGCGCGATGACGAGAACCGCGATCTCAAACCAGGGTATGGTTCCGTATAGCAGCGGCTCGCGCACGACCTCGATGAAATAATAGAACGGGTTCAGATAGAGGATGGCGTCGACATAGGCGCCGCGCACATGCCGATGCGGAATCCATAAGATCGGCGTGATGAAAAAAACCAAACGAAGCATGGAGTGAAGCAGCTCGTCGAGATCGGCATAGCGCGTTCCGAGGAATCGATACGACGACGCATATCCAAAGGATGTTCGCTAGGACGAGCGGGAAGGTCAGCAAAACGATCAATGCCGGAAAGCCCGGCAGGATTTCGAGCCAGATGAAAACGAGAACGACAATGACCAAGTTGTGCGCAAGTAAGATCAGGTTGGTCGTCAACAGCTTGAGCAGCAGATCGGTGTAGGTGATGGCGCCATCCAGCAAAACGGCTCGGTTTTCAGGAAAGAGCGTAGCCGCTCTTAACGACGGTCTGGATGATCAAGAACCAAAGCGATATGCCGACCGCGAGATGTGCGAGATAGATATTGGACCCACCGGCCAGAATCACCCGGTTGTAAAGCGTGCCGACGGTAAAGACGAAGACACCAGTGCCGACCACGATCCAGAGCGGGCCGAGTATGGTCGAACGGTAGTTGAGCAGGACCTCAAGCCACGACGAGTAAAGCCAAAAGCCATAGGCTTTGATGCTGTGGTAGAAATCTTGAAGCAGGAGCGACCATTCGACTCGCGTTGCGGGCCCGGAAACTTTGATCGGCGGCCCGGCCGCGGCTTGCGGCGGAAGGGGTATCTGTTCCACTTGCGTCAACGTCTCGAACCTAGCTTCCTGCCGAGTAGGAGGTCCATGACCGGCGACCGTTTCCGGCGCTTGCTTGATGAGTTTTGCTAAGCCGCAGGGAAGTGCGATTGGCCGCCCGATCCCTCCCGGCCTGCCGCATATACACTGTGAGAATGCGAAATGGTCAAGCCATCATTCCGTCGCGCCTGTGAGCCCCGGGTCAGGATCGGCGGCGCCTGGAGGGTGAATGGACAAGCCGCCCGCGATAATGCTCTAAATTTGGGACTTTCGGTCTGTGGACGGGCCCGGTCGGGCGGCGCAAATGTCACGAGTCCTGAGCTTCAGATTTGACACGTTAGGCGATGTCACGACCGCAAGCTCGCGATTGCGGGCGTGGAAGCTGGGTGAGTTCCTGAGGATGGCCGGCCATCGCGTGGCGATGAACGAAGGCGGGCAATGCGATGTCTATGTCTGTCAAAAGGTCAGGCCGTTTGCTTCGCTGCGTGCATTGAGGGAAGCGGGGGCGCTGGTGGTCTACGATTTCGACGATCACCTGTTGCTGGAAGGTGTGGAGAGCCACGGCGTCAAGGAGGAAGTCGTGGCCTTCATGAACGCGGCCGACGTGGTGACGGTCGGCAGCGAGTATCTCGGCGATGACGCCCGGAACTTTCATCGCAACGTTTTCGTCCTCGACAATCCCGTCGACATAGAGTTGGCCGAGCTTGTGCGCAACAACAGCGCTGGGCTCAAGCGCGTCGGCTGGTTCGGCACTTCCGCCGGCTTGATCGATCTTCGCGCCATCAAGACGTCCGAGCCAATCGAGACGATCACGCGCGGAGGCGATATTGAATTCGACCTGAAGAGCATCGACCGAACGCTCACCGCGTTCGATCTGTTGCTCCTCCCGGTCGAGCACAATAGATGGAATTTGGCCAAGAACGCGAACCGGATGACGAAAGCGGTGGCTCTCGGCGTCCCGGTGCTCGCCACGGCCACGCCCGCGCATATCGCGACGGCGGAGGCCCTCGGTCTCGATGACCGCTTTCTGGTTCGCGAGGGTGAGACTTGGGACGGTAAGATCGCCGGCCTTCGCCAAGACTTCGGTGCCGTTCAAGACGCGGTTCTGCGCGCGCGGGGCAGGGCCATCGAGCTGTTCGCGATGCAACGCATCGGCAGTAACTGGCTCCAGCATATCGAGCGTGCCCTCGACGCGAAGGCCGCAGCGGCGGCGCCATCCGCTTCGGCCAGCGGGGCGCTGAACGATGTCGCCCTGGTCACGCTCGCTTACCGTATGACCGAGCAGCCGTCTTCAGCCGAGGGCGCGGACGGCGTTTTATTCGGCAGCCGTCATGGTGTCGCGCCAGAGCCGTCGAGCGATTATCTCGAGCTGTTCGATCGGCTGTGGGAGACGGTCGCGTCTGTCGAGCAAGAGTGGGTCCTGTTCAGGCCGCAAGACTTCCATCCCACGCTCGGCTTCGCCGGCGAGGCAAAGCGCGCTTTGCACCACGAGCCGCATGTCCAATTCTTCGTGGTGCGGAGCCAACAGCCTGGCTTTCCCGCCGACGAATGGGCCGCCTACGCCAAGGATTTGCGCGGAACGCTCTGCCAGCCGCGCGATCCCGGCATGGTTCTGGTGCGCCGGGCGTGGCTCATGCAGCAGCCTTGGCGGCCGCGGGAATGCTTCAGCTATTGGACCTGGATTCTGCTCGTGCAGGCGCTCAGCGAGGGGGTGGCCGGTGTCGTCTCAACCCCGGTCGTCTTGCGCGACAGGGCCGCCGCCATCACGAATATCTGTGCCGAATATGCAAACTGGGCGATGCTGCATGGAGGGCGACCGGTGGAGTTGCCTTATCCCGACATGCAATGGCGTCGCCTCAGCATCGATGTGCTCGCCTCGCTTGCGGAACGCTTGCCCGTGCCCGTGTCGGCGGCATTTGCCTGGTTGGCAAGCGATCTACAAACTGCGCCCAATGCGAATGGCAGCACGAGCATCGATGCGCTCGGCCGCGTGCAGCAGGAGCTCCGCACGGTCTACACATCGGCATCTTGGCGACTGACGTCACCGCTTCGCGCCGCGGCGAAGATCGCGCGACGCATCGGTGCACGATCACGGACTGTAAAGTCATGATCGCGCCAACCCCGATTCGCGGTCCGTCGAGCGACAAGTCTCGCCGGCTGACGCTCGCTCTCTGCCCGTCCGACACGGCCTATGACTACGAGCTTGCCAAGCTGCCGCACGATATCGTCCTGTTGGGGAACACCCATAAGCAATGGGACAGCGCGATACGGCCGCTGCCCGATAACGTTCGCGTCAGCTACGCGCTGGAAGACGCCGAGGCCGACATTTTGATCTTGGGCATCGATCAATGGAGTTTCGACGAGATCGAACACCGCGCGCTGTTCATCGGCTTGCGCGACCGGTTTCGTGGCCCGAAGATCGTCGTCAATCACGGCTGCAACATGGTTGATGGCTGCTCGGCGGAGACCATGCGTGATCTGGTGGGACACAACATCATGGTCTCGCGCACGGCGACCGCAGCGGAGCTTTGGAATGTGGAACGTTCGCGGGTGGTGACGCCAGGCTTGACCACAAGCGAGTGGCCCGAAAGCGACCATAGCCGCGGCAATGTGGTTGTGCTGCAGCCCTGGGATCATCCGCAATTCTATAATGTTCCGGCGGTGATCGATCTCGCCAATCGTATCGACAAGGCCCTAAGTCGCGTAGGGCGCGGCCATGCGTTCGCCAATTTCGACGCCTATCGATCGCTCCTGTGCTCCTCCTCGATCTATTTCAATCCCTCTTACGCCGCGCCGGCGCCGCAGGCGATGGTGGAGGCGCTGCTGTGCGGCTTGGCCATCGTCACGACCGACCGGCACGGTGAATTGGGTTATATCGTCAACGGCGAGAATGGCTTTGCCTCCAACGATATGGACGAGCTCTACGCCAAGGTGAGATTTCTCTTGGCCCATCCGAAAGAGGTTCGGCGCATCGGCATCAACGGCCGACGCACGGCGCAGCGCATTTTTGGCGGCGAGAGGTTCGTCGCTGAATGGGAGGCAGTCCTCGCCGAAGCCGTCAGCGGCACTAGGCTCAGCGCCGCCGTTGGCGGGGAAGGCAAGTAGTCTCGAGATGCGAAGGACCGACCGGGAAACGGTAAGGCTATCGATGCAGGAGACGACAAGACCAAAGTGCGTCACCTTGGTGATCGCCCATCTCGGGGCCGGCGGCGCGCAGCGCGTGGCGGCGACGGCAGCGAATGCGCTGGTGGAGCGCGGCATCGAGGTTCACCTCGTCAAGGTGTTCAACGACCCCGACGATGCCTACGCCGTCGATCCCAGGGTGCACCGTTACAGTTTGGGGGCGCCAATGAGAGCGCCGAAGCCGCAGCGGGGCTCGTTCAGAGCGATGCTCGATTCGCTGACCCGCAGTGTCTTGGAGTCCGAGCTTGTCAAGCGCGCGAAGACCCACCCGCTTATGCAGCGGCCGGCGGCGATCGTTGGTTTCGGAGTGGAATTGCGAAGGCGAAGCCGGGGTCTGCGCCGCAGGCTCCGCGTGATTGCGCCTGACGCAGTTCTCTCCTTCCTGACGCAAACCAATATCCTCACTCTGATGGCAGCGCGGGGATTGCCGATCCGTGTCGTCATTTCCGAGCGCAACGATCCCGCCAGACAACACCATAACTTGCGCGTCGTGTTGCTGCGTAACCTGCTCTATCGCCGGTCCGACATGGTAACCGCCAACAGCGCCGGCGCGGTCGAATTGCTGGCGAGCATCGTGCCGAGGCAGAAGCTGGCGCTGCTGCCCAATCCGCTTAACGTGTCAGATTGTGGAGCCCCAGTGACTTTCGAGGGACCGACCTTCATCACGGTCACGCGTCTGGTGTCACAGAAGGCTATCGATGTTTTGCTCAAGGCCGCGGCGATTGTCTTCGCCAAGCTGCCGGAGTGGAGGCTCGCGATCATCGGCGACGGGCCGTTGCGGGAGGAGCTACAGGCGCTCGCGGAGGAACTTGGCATTGCCTCGCATGTCGATTGGCTTGGTTATCTGGACGATCCCATTCCCTACCTGAAGGCCGCCAAGTTCTTCGTGCTCACCTCGCGTTTCGAAGGCTCTCCGAATGCGCTGCTCGAGGCGATGGCTTGCGGGCTGGCTTCGGTTGTCTCGGATGCTTCGCCCGGTCCGTTGGAACTCATCGGCGACGATGCGGGCTTGATCGTGCCGGTCGAGGATGCCGAGGCGACCGCCGCCGCGATCATGACGCTGGCCGATGACGAAGGCCTTCGGGCGCGTCTTGCCGAGGCGGCCATCAAGCGGACCGAAACCTATCAGGTGGATCAGGCCATGCGCGTATGGCTTGAGCTGCTCGACGTCGCCTAGAGGCATGCGGATTGCCTTCATCCTTCCGACCTTCGCAGCCGGTGGCGCCGAGCGCGTCGCGAGCCTGTTGTGCAATTATTGGGCGGAGCAGGGGCATGACGTCACCGCGCTTACTTTCGAGGGGCCGGGCGACGAGCAGATTTACCGCCTCGACGAAAGAGTGACGCTGCGCGGCATTGACGCTCTCAATCGCAACCGTCGACTCACATCCCGGGTCCGCGCCAACGTCCGCCGCCTCTCCCGCCTCCGCGCCGCTCTGAAGGCGTTCCAGCCGGACGCAGTGGTGGCCTTCACCACGGAGGCGAACGTGGTGACCATCTGGTCGGCGTTAGGCCTCGGCGTTCCGGTCGTGGTCTCGGAACGCAACCAGCCTGACCGGCCGGGATTGGGGCGGTTCACCCGCGCCGCGCGCCGCTTGAGCTATCCGTTCGCAGCGGCTTTGGTGGTGCAAACCGATACCATCGCCGAATGGTCACGCGCCCGCTTTGCGGGTGCCGTGCACGTCGTTCCCAATCCGGTGCGGCTCGCGTCATGGGTTGAGGCACCCCGAACTGAGCGCACGACGAAGCAGATTGTCGCCGCCGGACGCCTCGTGCCGCAGAAGGGCTTCGACGTGCTGATCGCGAGCTTTGCCGCGCTCGCTGACGCCCATCCGGATTGGCAGCTCGTCATCTATGGCGAGGGCGTGGAACGCGAGACTCTCGAAGCCGAAGCGAGACGGCACGCGCTTGGCGAGAGGATCGTGCTGCCGGGCATTCGCAAGGATATGCGCACGGCCTTTGCCGAGGCGGATCTGTTCGTGTTGCCGTCGCGCTATGAAGGCTATCCCAATGTGTTGCTCGAGGCGCTGGCTTCGGGCTGCGCCGTGGTCGCCACCGATTGCCCGGGCGCCACGGCGGAGATCCTCGAAGGCGGCAAATATGGCCTCCTGGTCGAGCCGGGAAATGTCACGGCATTGACGACCGGGCTTGAGCGAATGATGTCCGACGAGAGCTTGCGCTGGCGGTTTGCCGCTCAGGCGCGAGAGGCGGTCTCGGCGCTCGATGTCGGCGTGGTCGGGCGCCGCTGGCTTGAGCTTTTCGCATCGCTCGCCGGCTGAATAGGCCGCAGCCACCGGTCGACGAAATTCCGGACCCGAGGGAACCGGCGATAGGCCATGCGCGCAAGCGCGGCGAGAAGCCAGAGGACGGAAAGAATGACGAAGGGCGTCATCGGCGATTGTAGCGCGTGAGAGCGTGGGTGAAGATCGAAATGAAGAAAAACAAACCGGCGGGCAGCCCGAATGCCGCGAGCAGTACCTGGTTCCGGGTGAACAGGGCGCCGAAAAAGACGCCGAAGAAGCAGAGCAGCATCAGCAGATTGAGCAGCGGCCCCGGCCGGTGCATGAACCACATGCCTTTATAGGCGAACACGGGAATGCTTGCGACATAACGCAAGGGATTCTCGATCGACGTCATTGAAGACCTGCTTTACCCACTTACGGACCGGTCTCCTTGTATCCCTCCGCCGCCATTCGCTCCGCGAAGGTCGTGTTCCTGTTCGCTTTCGCCGTCTCATCGCCGCGAGCCGTCCCCCTGGCTTCAGGTCTTCCTCGCTATATCCCGTCAGAGGTCCGAAACACGCGCTCTTCAGGGCGTAGGGGCTGTACAGATAGAGCTGCCCGAGCAAGGCTGCTCCATCAGCAGCATCCTGGTGCCCAGCACTGTTACTCTCGGTTCCCGAGGCAATTTGTGGGTTGCCGAACATGATGGCGTTGCGGGCGATCCACGGTGCGATGGTCGCGAACATGGCGAGAGCAATCACGGCATAGGTCAACAGGAAATTGCCCCATGCCGACTTTCCCGGCGACTGCCTGAAAATTCTTCGCTCGATCCGTCACGAACAGCAGGAAAATGAAGCCCAGTCCAATGTAGAGAAACGCGGCCTTGCAGAGAGCAAGCAGGCCCAGAGCCACACCAAGCCATAGCGCGCGCGGTTTGGTCTTGCCGCGCACGAATCTGACGGCGGACCACGAGGCGAGCAGCATCAGGGCCACCTCGGGCAGCTCCGTATACATCCGGTCGACGACGCCGGGTCTGGAAAGGAAAAAGGACTCGCTGGCGATGAGACAGATGACCGCCATCGCGGCTGCGACACGCCGGTCCGGAAAGAGCTCGAGGCAAAGCAGAAAAAGAAAAATCGCCACGAGGAACCGCCAGAACGCGTTCACGCCTTTGACGGTCTCGGTGAGGCGTCCGTCCAGCAGCTCGGGGATGGTGTAGGGCTGGCTGAAAGCGGGATGCAGCAAGAAAAAGCCCGCGGTCGCGACAATCGGCAGCGGTTCGCGCCGCATTTGCGGGCTAGGCGTCTTCGCTCGCCTGCTTGTCGGCGCTGATGACCCCTGCATGAATGAGATGATAAGCCGCGCGCGTATTCTGCGCCGCGTCCTTTTGGATCGGATTCGAGGTAGTGTAGCCAAACGTGAGCTAAGCAAAGACAGAGGCTACTGCGAGCGCGAATACCGAATAAGCGATTACAGCGGACCGCTTAGCCACGCGCATCTCCAAATACCGACGATCCTTGGCCGGATGTGGCCACGCTTGGCAAGAGGCTCGCTTAGAGAGACATCGCTTGGCTGTGTCGAACTAAGCAATTGGCAGATCGAACCAGAACGTCTCGAACGCACTCTTCGATCCGTGCGCGCACATTGTCGTCGCATAAGGCGACTATAGGCGAAAAGAGGGTCAAAAACCAAAGCAGTTGAATCCCGAAGACCGATCTCCACCGGGTGCATGTAGCGCCGCACGGCATCCCCGACGCCAAAAATCGCAAACAGGTAAATTGCCACGGGGAACCACAGTAGCGCGCGGCAAACAAAATAGCGCGGCGCGAGGCACGCGACCAAGCCTCAGCGCCAGTAGCCATCCAAGCGGCGCCAAGCTGATGTTGGGGTCTTCACCCGTTGCGCCTGGCCGATATTTGGTCCAGTTGAGCACGTCGGAAAGTCTCTCGAGCGCAGAGGTTAGCCACGTCGTCTCGGTGCGGCGCACTTCGACCAAGCGCAGGTAGTCTTCGATCGGCATTCCGTACACGAGTTCGAGCTCGCTTGCGCGCTTCATGCGCCCGGCATTGTTCCGCTCCTGCGCCGCCCAGAATGCCAGCGGGCGATACCTTGCCAGAAGTCATATTGTCGGCGGCAGCGGCGATCTTTCGCAGCACGAGATGGGCGTATTCGAGGGGATGCGAGATGATGCCTTCGAGGGCGAGCCGGGTCGCGACCTTTTTGTAAAGGTCCTTGTTCTTCGCCAGCGCGGGCCACTCATCGCCGAGATCCGGTCGCGATCCGTTCAGCACCTTTTTGTAGCGAGACTGCTGCGTCGCATAGTTTGGCAGGTTGGCGCGCGCTTTCTCGACAAGCGGACGCAAGATGGCGCGATACTCCGAATAAGGCTCTCCTTGCGTCTGCACAAAGGGGAGCGCTGAATTCAAGAAAAGCCAGCTTCCCTGCTGTCCGCTCCCCGAGGTGAGAATAACCAGCACGGCGAAGGCCACAACCGCCAGGCTCTTCTTCTCCCACTTCAGTGGATTGCCGGCCATCGCCACCGCCACTACCATCAGTCCGAGCCAGAGCGGCCTGCCGTGCGGCTTGGTAGCCACGATGGCGGTGGCCGCGATTAAGAAACTCAGAACAAGCGTCTCGGGTCCTTGAGCGAGCCGCATGGCACGGCAATCGCAATTGTTGCGCCGCACCGACGAACATTGGCTGCCAGCAGCCAGACTTCCGCGATCATCTCGTGCTCGAACCAGAGCATGCGGGGCCAGATGGCTGCCACGCAAGTGATCCAACGGCACCCACAGACTGGGGAGACGCGTCATCTGCGCGACGACCCAGCCGATGCCGACGATGATGACAAGCCCGAGCATGGTGCTGAACGACCGCGGTGCTCTACAGCCGTGCTGCCGGGAAGGAGCGGCATGAAGATGAGGATGATGGGATAGAGAAAACGCCGCTTCGCGTTGAGAGTGAAATCTCCCTGGGTCCACAGCTTAGACGCGGCTTCAAAATAAGAGTTGCTGTCCGCGCCGTAGTAAACTTCGGGAATCGCAATCAGGAACGAGACGCGAAACACGAGTCCGATGATCAGTGCGGGCACGCAAAGCAGAAGCACCTGCTGGAACGGCACGGCCGGCCGCGGAGGCGCGCCCGTGGCGTGAGGCGTCGCGATCGTCATCACGGCCTTGTCGGCCCCGCTGGCTGAGTCATCGAGAGGCCGGGCTCACACTGTCTGCAATTGCTTTTCGGGATGGATGAAGACGAAAATCTTGTAGACGAAAAACTTGAGGCAGAACGACAGGAACAGGACCGATGCGTTGGCAATCATGTATTGAACGCCAAGCAGGCTGTGCAAAAACAAAAATGCCAGATACTCCCCGGAGCGGAAGGCGAAGCTGACAAGCGCAAAACGCCCGAGCTGTTGCTTGACTGATCCCTTCTTCCTGAACACGAACGATCTCGCCGTGAAGAAGTTCATGACGAAAGCGGCGGCGAGGCCGCAGGCCACGGCGATGTCGGGGCGGACGGCAAAGCCTTCATGCAGGAGGAACGGGATACCCAGCGACAGCACGGCGCTCATGCCGCTCATCACCAGGTAACGAAATCCCTCGAGAAAATTTCCGGCGGACGTCAAAGCCTTCATCCCTCACCCTACCCTAGCCGGAAGCTCGCTTGTCGATCATATCCGCCAATAGCGTGAGCATGCCGGTGTTGAATGCAAACAGAAAGAGCAACAGAGATGTGTCGGTGATGTCATCCAACACAAAAACGTCATAAGAGAGACGTGCGAACGCGAACAGCGTGAGCACGAGGGTAATCGGTCCGAAAAACCGGACAGGAGCGAAATAGACGCCGGTCCGCAAAATCAACAAGATGAAACGCAGTGTGTCTCTGATCGGCTTGATCTTCGATTTGCCGAGGCGCGGGCTGTAGCTGATCGGGACGAACAGCACCGGCTGATAATTCGTCAGCATGGCGAGGGTGATCGTCACGGTGAAGCTGAAGGTGTCCGGCAGGATGCTGAAAAACCTTTCCACGATGGGTTTTCTGAAAACGCGCATGCCCGAATTGATGTCCGGAATATTTTGCTTGGCGATCCACGACATCCAGCGCCGCAGAAAATACTTTGGGATCGAGCGAAGTTTGGAATATTGGACGTTCTCGCCAATCCTCGCGCCCACCACCATGTCGTATTCGGCACAAGCGGCGACGAGTTCGGGAAGGCGCTCGTTCGGGTAAGTCCCATCGGCGTCGGTGATGGCGATCAGTTCCGTGTCGATGCCGCGCGAATGCCGGTTTTCAGGGCCGCGCCGTATCCCCGGTTGCGCGCGTGCTCAAGAATTTGAAGATCATCTGCTGGCGGAATCCGGTGCAGGATCTGCTTGGTGTCATCCGTCGAACCGTCGTCGACGATGATCATGCGGAAGCGCGTTCCACTCGGCACCGCCTTGCGGAGTTCTTCGATGGTCCGCTCGATGGCACCCATCTCGTTGTAGCAGGGGATGACCACGGTAAAGTCCGCCAGCGCGGCCGGAGCGGCGGCGGGAACCCGCGCGCCGGACACAGGGCGTTTTGCCGGAGACGGCAAATCGTCGGTGGTGGTGGACTTCATGCTCATACCAAAACCAAGCAACGTCTTTGGAGGCAAGCAGCGTAGTAGCGGTCGTGATCAATCGCATCCTTGCGTCAAAAAGAAACCCGAATGGGGAGGGACAATCCGCGGCCGGAAATCGTACCGGTGGCGCCCCGACAACGTCGGGGTACCGTGCCCCGAAGCAGCCTACATGACGACGACGATCTCTGTCATGTGGATCAAGCTTTCTGGCAGTCTTGGCCGCCGGTTGCAAGCCTTGCGCAAGCGTGCGACCGATCCGCGCCGTCGCGGGTGGTCTTGGCCAGGGGGTTGCGGCTTGGTGCCATAAACCGTAGAGAGGGTATCTTGGCTTCCGGCTTGTCAGGGTGAGGGGGTCGCCGTGAAGATTTGCATGGTTGGTGCGGGTTATGTCGGCTTGGTTTCCGCCGCCTGTTTTGCCGATTTTGGCTGGAACGTCATCTGCGTCGACAAGGACGAGGATCGCGTCGCCCGGCTGAAGAAGGGCGAAATACCCATCTATGAGCCGGGCCTCGATGAGCTGGTGGCGCGCAATGTCGCAGCCGGCCGTATGCATTTCTTGAGCTCGCTGCGCGAGGGGGTGCAAGGCGCCGATGTCGTGTTCCTCGCCGTCGGCACGCCGATCCGTCGCGGCGACGGTTACGCCGATCTCAGTTACGTGTTCGAGGCTGTCGCCGAACTCGCGCCGCATATCGCGCCCTCCACCGTCATCACCACCAAGTCGACAGTGCCGGTCGGCACCAGCCGCGAGATCGAGCGCCGCCTCAAGGAGCTCAGGCCCGATGCCGAATTCGCGGTGTGCTCAAATCCGGAATTCTTGCGCGAAGGCTCGGCCATCCGCGACTTCACGCATCCGGATCGCGTTCTGGTCGGTTGCGACAGCGAGCGCGGACGCGAAGTGTTGGAGAGGCTTTATGAGCCGCTCGCTCTGCGCAAAGCCCCGCTCGTCTTCGTCAGCCGCGAATCCGCCGAGCTCGCCAAATATGCGGCCAATGCCTTTCTCGCCATGAAGATCACTTTCATCAACGAGGTCGCCGATCTCTGCGAGATGGTGGGCGCCGATGTGGGCGAGGTCGCCACCGCGATCGGCGCCGACGGCCGGATCGGAGCGAAATTCCTGCATGCCGGCCCGGGCTATGGCGGCTCCTGTTTCCCCAAGGACGTCACGGCGCTGATCCGCACCGCGCGCGAGGCGAAGTCGCCGCTTTCGCTGGTGGAGCAGGTCGAGAAGGTGAACACCGAACGCAAGATCGCCATGGCTGGCCGCATCGAGGAAGCCTTGAACGGTTCGGTGCGCGACAAGACCATCGCCGTGCTTGGCGTGACCTTCAAGCCCAATACCGACGACATGCGCGAGGCGCCGAGCCTCGTCATCCTGCCGATGTTGCAGGCGCGGGGCGCCCGTGTCCGGGCGTGCGATCCGCAAGGCCGGTCCAAAGGCGAGGAGCTGCTACCCGGCGTCGCCTGGTTCAACAGCGCCATCGAGACGGTGGACGGGGCCGACGCCCTTGTCGTGTTGACCGAGTGGAACGAGTTCAGGGCGGTCGATCTCAGGCATTTCCGCAACAAGATGCGCGGTAACGTGCTCATCGATCTGCGCAATGTCTATCAGCAGGCGCTGGCGGAAGCCGCGGGCTTCGTCTATCGCGGCGTCGGCCGCGGCGTGTCGCGGCGCATTGCGAACGGGGCTTCGCACCGGCCGCGCGAGCGCGGCTACGAGGCCGGGCGCAGCACTCAGGTCACGGCCGCCTAGCAACTCGCCGTGAGCGGCGTCAGAGTACTTTCTGAACGAGCAAGACATCCAGGCATTCGCGCAGGCTGTCGCGAAGCGGTCTTGGCCTGATGCCGAACATCCTTGCGATCTTCTCCGTGGAGAGCACCGAGTAAGCGGGCCGCGTGGCTTTTGACGGAAAGGCTGCCGACTCGATCGGAACGAGGCGCGGCACGGTCTGGCCGTAGCGCGCCGCTTGCTCGAAGATCAGCTTGGCGAAGCCGTGCCAGGTGAGGATATCGCCGCCGCGATAGTGATAGGTCCCCCAAGCAGCGAAGCCGGGCTCGGCGGCCTTGGCCAGCACCGCCAGTATGGCGCCGGCAAGATCGGCGGCTGCGGTGGGGCATCCGGTTTGGTCGTCGACGATCCTGAGCTCCGGGCGCTCGGCGCCAAGCCGCAGCATGGTGCGAACGAAATTCGTGCCGTAGGGGCTGAACACCCAAGACGTGCGCAGGATCAGATGTTGCGGGCAGGTGCTGCGCACCTGACGTTCGCCCTCTTCCTTGCTCCGCCCATAGACATTGAGAGGAGCGACCGGATCGTCCTCCCGATAGGGCGTTCGCTTCGCGCCGTCGAACACATAGTCGGTGGAGATCTGGACGAAGGGCACGTTGGCCGAGGAGGCGGCCTCGGCAAGCACCGCCGCCCCGTCGCGATTGGCGCGCAGCGCCGCATCGATGTCGGTCTCGGCCTGATCGACGGCGGTGTAGCCCGCGGCGTTGACGATCGCCGAAGGAGGATGCTTGCCGACCGCTTGCTTCACCGCGGCCGCATCGGAGATGTCGACAGAGGCGCGATCGAACCCTGTAGCAGCGTCGCCTGCCCGGCGCATGATCTCGCGGCCGACCTGGCCGTTGGCGCCAAACACCAAAATCTTACGCTGCATCGCCCGCCGCTCAGCTCTTGGTTGACTGCAATCTTATTGCTGTGAGCGACGGCTCGGTCCCGCCTGGAGGGACTCGGCCTTGCTGGCCAAACCGATGCGCTCTGCTCGATAGCCTGCGTCGAGAATCGATTGCCACCAGGCGCGGCACTCAAGATACCAGCGCACCGTCTTGGCAAGCCCTGTCTCGAAGGTCTCAACGGCGCGCCAGCCAAGCTCGCGCTCGATTTTCGATGGATCGATCGCGTAGCGGCGGTCATGACCCGGCCGGTCGGCAACGAGGGTAATCAATTCCTCTCTGGAGCCGTCGCGCGACGGCGCGTAGCGGTCGAGCAGCCGGCAAATCTCTCGCACGACGTCGATATTCCTGCGCTCTTGCCGCCCGCCGATATTGTAAGTCTCGCCCGGGACACCCCGCTCGACGACAAGGGCGAGCGCGCGGGCGTGATCCTCGACATAGAGCCAATCCCGCACATTCTCGCCATTGCCGTAGACCGGCAACGATTGCCCGGCGAGACCCCTGATGATCATGTGCGGGATGAGCTTCTCGGGGAAGTGATAGGGCCCGTAATTGTTCGAGCAATTGGTGAGCAGCGTCGGCAATCCGTAAGTCTCGCGCCAGGCGCGAACCAGATGATCCGACGACGCCTTCGATGCGGCGTAAGGCGAGTTCGGCGCGTAAGGGGTCGTCTCGGTAAACAGGCCCTCGGGCCCGAGCGAGCCGTAAACCTCGTCGGTCGAGATGTGATGAAAGCGGAAGCGTTGTTGCGCCGCGCGGTCGAGCCCACGCCAATGACGCAGCGCTTCCTGGAGCAGGGTGAAAGTCCCGACGATATTGGTCTCGATGAACTCGGCGGGACCGTCGATCGAGCGGTCGACATGGCTCTCAGCGGCGAGATTCATCACGCAGTGCGGCGCGTGCGTCTCGAACAGGCGCCGGAGCTCGGGCCCGTCGCAGATGTCAACGCGGGCGAAGCGATAGCGGGGGTGGTTCGCGGCTTGCGGAATCGAGTTCAAATTCGAGGCGTAAGTGAGCTTGTCGATATTGACGACGTTGGCCTCGGTCTCGTCCAGCAAATGCCGGATCACGGCAGAGCCGATAAAGCCCGCTCCGCCGGTGACGAAAAATGTGGTGCCGCGAAACCGCATGCGATCAGAGCTCCGTCAATCGCGATTGGGCGAAGGAGCGGTGGATGTTGAGCAGATACTCGCCATAACTGCTCTTGGCGCAGCGTTCGGCAAGCGCGTGGAAATGGTCGAGCGTGATATAGCCGAGCCTGAGCGCGATTTCCTCCGGACAGGCGACCCGCATGCCTTGGCGTTGCTCAAGGATCTGGATGAAATGGCTCGCCTCGACAAGCGAAGAATGCGTGCCGGTGTCGAGCCAGGCGAAGCCGCGGCCGAGCACCTCGACATGGAGATCGCCCCGCTCGAGATAGGCGCGGTTGACGTCGGTGATCTCGAGCTCGCCGCGGGCCGACGGCTTGAGCGCGGCGGCGATCTTCACCACGTCGTTGTCGTAGAAATAGAGGCCGGTGACGGCGATGTTCGACTTCGGATGCGTGGGCTTCTCCTCGATGGATACGGGCCCTCCCGCGCCATCCAGCTCGACGACCCCGTAGGCTTCCGGCGTGCGCACGATATAGCCGAAAATCGTTGCGCCGGAGCCGCGCAGGCTGGCGCGCGCCAGCGCCTCAGGCAGAGAGTGGCCGTAGAAGATATTGTCGCCGAGCACGAGAGCGACCCGGTCGGAGCCGATGAAATCGGCGCCCACGATGAAGGCATCGGCAAGCCCGCGCGGCTGCTCCTGGACCGCATAGGTGAAGTTGAGCCCAAAATCGGAGCCCGAGCCGAGCAGGCGCTCGAACAGATGCTGGTCCTGCGGCGTGGTGATCAAGAGAATGTCCCGGATCCCGGCGAACATCAGCGTCGCCAGCGGGTAATAGATCATCGGCTTGTCGAATACCGGAAGCAGCTGCTTGGAAACGACCGTGGTCACCGGGTAAAGCCGCGTGCCCGATCCCCCCGCCAGAATGATGCCCTTCATCGCGCAACTGTTACCCGTAACTTGGCGCCTCCCGGCAATATTAGCCGGTACACCTCCGTTCCGCGCAAGAAATGCGGGCGGAGTAGGCGTGTGGCGAGCCCATGCTATCTTGCTGTGGGCAGGTTTGGCGAAGACGCAAGGGGACGGAAGCTTGGCACGAGCCAATTTGCAGATCGTCGAGACATCCATTCCCGGCGTCGTGGCCATCGAGCCGGCCATTTTCGGCGACGGCCGCGGCTTCTTTATGGAGCTGTTCAACGCCGGCCGCTATGCGGCGGCGGGCATTACGGCCGCGCTGGTGCAGGACAATCTCTCGCGGTCGACCCGTGGCGTGTTGCGCGGCCTGCACCTCCAGAATCCGCATCCGCAAGGAAAGCTGGCGACAGTGCTGCGGGGAACCGTGCTCGACGTCGCGGTCGATGTGCGGTTGGGCAGCCCGAGCTTCGGGCAACACGTCAAGATGGAGCTCAGTGAAGACAACCGGCGCCAGCTTTGGGTTCCGCGCGGCTTCGCGCATGGCTTCGTGGTCATCTCGGACGTCGCCGAGTTCCTTTACAAATGCGACGATCTCTACAGCCCTGACGATGAACTGGTGCTGCGCTTCGACGATCCGGAGCTTGGCATCGATTGGGGGGTCAGCGCGCCGATCGTCTCCGAACGCGACCGCAACGGCAAATTGCTATCGGAGCTAAAGGATCGGCTGCCGGTCTACGCAGGACCGTGATTCAGGATTTAGCGCCCTCGCGCTCAGCGGACGAGAGTTGCCAAGCCCGTGCCTTCGAGCATATGCGCGAGAATAAGGCTCGCCACGATCAGGCCGACAATGAAAAAGAGTTCAGCTTTGAAGGTCATGCCGGGGTCCTTCACTGATTGCCAGTGTCGATCCGGCTTGGTTAACGAGCACGCTTACCTCGCCCCAGTTAGATGCGCGCGTGGCTGGCGGATGGCGGCAGGATGCCCTTCAGATCGTAGATCAGCCCACCCGGCGCGAGCAGTGCCTTGATCCCCGACTCACCGAGCTTGGCGATCGACTCGTGCTTGACGGCAAGAATGATCGCGTCAAACGGCCCGCGCGGCAGATCGTTGATCAGCGTAAGTCCGTATTCGTGCTTCGCCAGCGCGACATCGGCCATCGGGTCGTAAACCACGACTTCGGCGACGAAGTCGCGCAGCGTGCGCACGAGATCGACCACCTTGGTGTTGCGCGTATCGGGCACGTTCTCCTTGAAGGTGAAGCCCATCACCAGCACGCGGGCTTGATCGATGCTCTGCTTGCGCTTGAGCATGGTCTTGATCACGTCGTTGGCGACATAGGCCGCCATGCCGTCATTGATGCGCCGGCCGGCGAGGATCATCTGCGGGTGGAAGCCGATCTGCTCAGCCTTGTGGGTGAGATAGTAGGGATCGACGCCGATGCAGTGGCCGCCGACGAGGCCGGGCCGGTAAGGCTGGAAGTTCCATTTGGTGCCGGCCGCCTCGAGCACCTCGCGCGTCTCCAGGCCCAACTGCTTGAACAGCATGGCGAGCTCGTTGATCAGCGCGATATTCACGTCGCGCTGGATGTTCTCGATGACCTTGGCGGCCTCGGCGACGCGGATCGAGCTTGCGCGATGCGTGCCGGCGGTGATGACCTTGGCGTAGACGGCGTCGACCAGATCGGCGGCTTCCGGCGTCGAGCCCGAAGTCACCTTGACGATCGAGGGAAGGCGATGGGTCTTGTCGCCTGGATTGATCCGCTCGGGCGAGTAGCCGGCGTAGAAGTCGCGGTTGAATGACAGCCCCGACGCCTTCTCGAGCTCCGGCACGCAGACCTCCTCGGTCGCGCCGGGAAACACCGTCGAATTCGTAGACGACGACATTGCCAGGCGAGAGCACCGTCCCCACCACATGGCTCGCGGCGACGAGCGCGCTCAGATCTGGGCGCTTGGCCTGATCGACCGGGGTCGGAACGGTGACGATGTAGAAATTCGCGTCCTTGAGGCTCGCGACGTCGGCGGAGTAGGCGATCTGCGCCGCGTGGGCGAATTCCTCCTCGGTCACCTCGCGGGTGCGGTCGAAGCCGCGGCTGAGCTCGGCCACGCGCTCCTTGTCGATGTCGAAGCCGAGCACGGGAAAATGCCGGGCGAGATAGACCGCGAGCGGCAGGCCGACATAGCCAAGGCCGATCACGCCAATTCGTACATCGGCTAGGACAGGCAACGACATCTTTACGCTCGTCATGAATGGGGGCGCTGGGCCTGAGGTGGGAATTGGGGCACAAGCCGTCAGTGTTAGCGTCTAACAGGGCCCCAAGGTCCAGATTGAAGCTGCTCTCGCGGAGCGCTGCGATGAGCGGCTTCTTTATGATCCGTGATGATCCGTGCTGACGTGTTCCGGGGCTTGGCGACGAATTTGTCTAGTATAGGCTTCAAATTTGTGATTTTGCCCTGGGCGGCGCGCTTGGTGTCCTGGTGCACCTAACGTGTTTGTCATCCTGTTAAGGAATCGCGCTTCTAACCGCGACCTCCTGTCAGGTTGCAATGGACTGTGTTCGATAAAACTCTACAGCGCTAGTCGGTAATACTCCAGCAAGCCGATGGTATACGCTAGTGCAATAAGCATGTCCTTAGCGCGATTGTCTCTTCATGATGATACCGAGTTGGCCCCAGGTGCCCTCGAACTCGCTATCGTGGTGCCGACCTTCAACGAGATCGAAAACATCGACACTTTGGTGTGCTGCCGTTCAGGCCGCCTTGGAAGGGCACGACTTACGAGATCATCGTTGTTGACGATGACAGCCCTGATGGAACGGCTGACCGAGTTCGTGAAATTGGCAAGCGCGATCTCCGGGTCCGTTGCATCCAGCGGATCGGGCGTCGTGGGTTGAGCGGCGCTTTCATCGAAGGCGCACTCGCCACCGCAGCTCCGATTGTCGCCGTTATCGATGGCGACATGCAGCACGACGAAATGCTGCTGCCCGCCATGCTTAAGATCCTCCGCTCTCAGGATCTCGATGTCGTCATCGGATCTCGCTATCTAGAACAAGGAGGGCGTCGGAAACTGGACGGAGGGTCGCATCCGTCTCTCGCAATGGGCCACCGCGCTCACGCGTCGCTTCACCGGCGTCACCTTGAGCGACCCGATGAGCGGTTTTTTTATGGTTCGCAGCCGACGTGTTGCGGCGCCTAGCGCCGAACTTGTCGGGGATAGGGTTCAAGATCTTACTCGATATCTTTCATCACCGCTCGCTAAGCCACTCCGTTTCGCGGAGCTTCCTTATCGGTTCCGCGCCCGGTCCTTAGGCACGAGCAAGATGGACACAAGGGTCGTGCTCGAGTTCCTTGAACTCCTCATCGACAAGGTTTTCGGTCACCTAGTGCCCGCCAAGTTCGTGATCTTTGCCCTTGTAGGCTCGCTTGGCGTTGTGGTGCACCTCCTTGTGCTTGCTCATGCTGTTTAAGGAATTGGGTTTCGGCTTCGAAACCAGCCAGATCGCGGCGACCTTGGTGGCGATGACCTCGAATTTCACATTAAACAATGTCCTCACCTATTACGATCGGCGTCTCGTCTGGATGGGCGTGGCTCAGAGGGCTGGCTCAGTTTTGCCTTGGCTTCGTCGATCGGCGTGATCGCCAATGTCGGCATCGCCACGTATTTATTTGCAGTACAGGATATTTCATGGCTTCTCTCGGCTATCGCGGGTGTGCTCGTAGGCGTCGTTTGGAATTATTCCGTAACTTCAATTTTCACATGGAATCTGCGCAGGGGCGCCGGATCGCGCAAGGAATTGATCAATAGCAATGAATTCGGGAGCCTCAGTCTCATCAAGCGCGCGAGCGTGGGGTAAGGCTGACTTTACTGTCGCTATCGCTTTGCTGGTGTGGTCGCTGCTCATGCTTTGGCTATGCTGGCAGCAGGGCGCACAGCACGACTACGGGCATATCTGAGCCAGTGGCAGCTGCTGCTCGATGGGGCAGATCCTTGGTCAACGAACCCTGCGATCCCTTGAGGGGAGGCAACGGCATTCTTGCTTTCGCCGTGAATGAGGTGGGCGGAGTGCAGCATCGCACACGGGCCGTCAGTGTTAGCGTCTAACCGGGCTCAAGGTCCAGATTGAAGCCGCTCTCGCGGAAGCCCGAAATCGAGGCGAGAAAGCCATGTCGGAGGCCGATTTTGGACATGATTGGGTGCGACGGAACGCGCAAAGCGCCCAGGCGAGCCGCCCTTACATGAACGCGGCCTGAATGCGGCGGAGGGAAGCGGTTCAAGCCGGCCGGTCTAACGGTGTTGGCTGGCGATGACCATCACGGGATCGCCGAGTGGAATTTTGCGAAACCTCGAAATAGGAAAGCGAGCATCATGAGTTTCGTCGAGAGCAGCCTTCGCCGGCTCGCCATCGCCGCAGCCGTCGCGATCGTCACGGCGGCAGTCGTGACTGTGGAACCGGTACAGGCGCAAGCACCGCGTCCCAACGGCTATCCCGTCACCAATGTCAATCTCAGGGCCGGGCCCGGCACCTATTATCCGGCCCTGCTCGTCGTGCCGTCTCGAGCGCCGATCAGCATTCTCGGCTGCCTCGGCGACTACACCTGGTGCGACGTGATCTTCCAGGGCAATCGCGGCTGGATGCGCTCGATCTATCTGCAAGGCTGGTATCGCGGTTACTACTATTCGCTGCGCGATTACGCGCCGCGGCTCGGCTATCGCGTCGTCTCGTTCGATCTCGGCGGCTATTGGGATGCCAATTATCGCGGCCGTCCGTTCTATGGCGACCGGAACAGATGGGGCGGCGGCGGGTCGCCTTACGGCGAGGGCGCCACCAATCGCGGCGCGTTCTATAACCGGCTTGCGCCTTACGGCAATTGGATCTGGCTGCAGGGCCAATATGTCTGGGTGCCGCAGAGTGTCGGGCCGGCTTGGCGTCCCTACACGGTGGGCCGCTGGGTGTTCACCGACCGCTATGGCTGGATGTGGTCCTCGAACGAGCCGTTCGGCTGGGCGACCTATCACTACGGACGCTGGGGATTTTCGAACCGGGTCGGCTGGTTCTGGGTGCCGGGCAA
The DNA here is from genome assembly GCA_963710245.1 of uncultured Alphaproteobacteria bacterium. Classification (GTDB taxonomy): domain Bacteria; phylum Pseudomonadota; class Alphaproteobacteria; order Rhizobiales; family Methyloligellaceae; genus Methyloceanibacter. The sequence continues at coordinate 21,415 of CAVPZK010000016.1, read as the reverse complement.
TCGCTGGGCGCCCGCCTGGGTGTCGTGGCGCAAGTCGAACGACTATCTCGCCTGGGCGCCGTTGCCACCGGCCTATGACGAAGGCGTCAGCATCGAGGTCAATGCACGCGGCGTGCCGGATTATTACTGGCAGGTCGTGCCCAACCGGGACTTCCTGTCCGACGACCTGCCGCGCCGAATCGTGCGCGACAAGAACCGCTTCAACCCGATCCTGCGTGAGACGCAGCCCTTGGGCAATGTCACGATCAACAACAACAACGTGGTCGTGAACAACGTCGTCAACGTCACTTACGTCGAGGAGAAGACGAACGAGAAGGTTGTCGTCCACAAGGTCGAGAAGACCAAGGACGAGAAGAAGGCCGGCAAGGTCCAAGGCGACTCGGTCGAGATCTTCCAGCCCGCCGTCGACAAGACGCCCGACCCGGTGGCGCCGCCAAAGCCGAAGCAAATCGAAGAGGTCGCGGCTGAGAGCAAGACCAAGCAGCAGGGAGGAGGCGCACCCAGCACGGACCAGTTGCTCGTTCCGCCTGAGATCAAGACGCCGCCCTTGCCAGAGGCCGCTCAGACCGGCCCCTCCGCGGCGTCCCCAAAGGATGGTCAGCCCGCCGCCGGCGAAGCGGTGCCGCCGCCTCCGCCTCCGCCACCACCACCTCCTCCCGCTGAAGGAGCCGCGCCGCCGCCGCCGCCGGCAGAGGAAGCCGCACCACCTCCGCCTCCGGCAGAGGAAGCAGCGCTCCGCCGCCACCCCCTCCGCCTCCGGCTGAGGAAGCGGCGCCGCCCGCGCCGCCGCCGCCAGCTCCGGCTGAGGAGACCGCACCTCCGCCGCCACCTCCGCCTGCGGAAGAGGTTGCTCCGCCACCGCCGCCGCCAGCTCCTCCCGTCGAGGACGAGGCGCCGAAGGTGAAGAAGGGTGACAAGCCGAAGCCCAAGAAAGAGAACGGCGAGGAGACTCAGCCCGGCGAGGTATCGCCGCCCATTCTGCCGCCGCCGCCCCCCCCACCTCCGCCGCAGGAGGAGTCGCCGCCGCCCCCGCCTCCACCCGCGAGCGAGGAAGCGCCGAAGCCGCACAAGAAGGGTAAATTCAAGAACGGCGACGGCGAGCAGATGCAGCCTGGAGAGGGTCCGGGGCAGCAGATGATGCCGCCGCCCCCTCCGCCGCAGGAAGAAGCCGCACCGCCGCCACCTCCGCCGCCGTCAGGCGATGCGCCGCCAGAGGCGAACAAGAAGAACGGCAAGGGCAAGCATAAGAAGGGCAACGGCGAAGAACCCGCGCCCTGTCCTGAAGGCATGGTTCCTCTCGATGACGGGACCTGCGCCGTGCCGCAATAGCGAGGCCGATCTCGCAAGCTTTTTGGTCAGGGCGCCACACGGCGGAAGACGAGATGCTTGACGCGGCGCGCCGGCGATTGCGTCTCGCGCTCAAGTCTAAAGCCCGAAGCGGACAACGCATCGATGATCGCCGGAAGATAGTCCGGTTGCGTGGCGACGATAAACGTGTCGCGGCAGCGCTCGGCGAGGGTTGCAAGCATGCGCCGCGCCGCTGCATCGCGCGCAGACGTCGCGCTGGTCATGAAGTGCACGGCGCCAGCGGAGCCGAAACGTTCTGGCGATGCTCTGGGCACGGCTGTCGGACGTTGGAATATTCGGGTCGCCTTCCCGGCGAGTCCTGGACCAAAGCAGCTGTCGCTCTTGCCCAGCTGTCCGATAGAGCGGGGCCAACAGTTGCCGAGCGGCTTAGCCGGCGAGCTGCCCGGAGATAGCGCGCGCTGCCGGCCTCGCTCGGAGCTGCGCCGAGCCGTCGGCACGTTCGAGCGCGGCAGGCAGGAGGTCTTCGACGCCGGCGCTCCAATTCAGCTTGAAGACGGTGTAATCGCCGACCAGGAAGGTCCGAAACGTCAGCGAGATATTGACGCCGAAATTGCCGCCGCCTCCGCCGCGACACGCGCCAGAACAGATCGGCGTTCTCCGTGGCGTCGCAGAAAGCTGCGGCAACGCGGCCGAGAAGGCGCTTTTCCAACGCGCCCGCAAGCTGTTAGGTTGTACCGCCGATGGCCTCGATCCTCGATAAATGCGCGGGCGCACCGCGTAAGGACTTCGCTCCCGGAGCCGTTCTCCTCTCCGAAGGCGAGACGTCCGGGCGTCTTTATATTCTTGCCGAAGGCAGCGTCGAGGTGTTGCGCGGGGATACGCAGGTCGCCGTCATCGGCGAAGCGGGCTCGGTGTTCGGAGAAATGTCGGTGCTGCTCAACCGGCCGCATACGGCAACCGTCAGGGCCAGGTCTCCGGTCGTGGTGTTCGTCTTCGACGACGCCGAGAGCTTCCTCAAATCAAATCCCGAGATCGCGTTTCTGCTCGGCAGGTTGCTCGCCGAGCGCCTCAACGCTGCGACCACCTATCTCGTCGACCTGAAGCGGCAATTCGAAGGGCACGGCAATCATCTCGGTATGGTGGGCGAGGTGCTCGAGAGCTTGATTCACCAGCAGCACGAGGATTTCACCCCGGGCCCTGAGCGCGAGGCCGATCCTCGGCTTTGAGCCAGTCGGGGAGCGCTTGCAGCTTCGGCACTGGACGCTCGAGCGGGACGCCAAGCCGCACGAACTGATTCCCCGCCGAAGAGAACCACAACGCCTCGTCGGCATCGGTGTCGATGATGATATGCGCCGGCGGCGCACCGAATTGCTGCCCCGTGTTGAACACCCAGGTCGGCCCGATGCGATCGACCCAAGAGCCGTCCTTGACGAAAGGCGACTGGTGCACATGGCCGGATAGGACCATGTCGGGCCGGTATTGCTCGATCCATTCCAGGAGTTCCACGTCGCCGAAATATCTGTCGCCGCCCCAACTGGTCGGCGACTTGGCGGGCGGCGCGTGATGGATCCAGATCCAGCGCTTGCCGCGCTTGGTCGCGGCTTCGGCCAGCTGGGCGGCGATGCCGGCCTTGACGATCGGACCGTCCCACCATGGGCAGACCGTGAACAGCGTATCGCCGAGGAGCAAGGACTCTCCGTCGGCCAGCACTCCTTCCTGCTGCGGCCCTGCCAGCCATTTGGCGATCTTCTCGCCGGCTGATTCTTGCCATCGAGATCGTGATTGCCGGAGCAGATCACGAGCTTGGTCTTGGCGCGGAGGCGGTCGAAATATTTCCGCACCACGATGCTCTGCGCGCGCCCATCGACCAACGAGGCGAGGTCGAGGTGATCGCCCGCCATCACCACCACGTCGAAGTCAGAAGCAATATCGAGGACCCAATCGAACTGCGGCAGCGAATAATGCAGGTCGGCTACCAGGAGGAGGCGCATGGGCCAAAATGCCTAGGAGGGAGGGAAGCCTGCCGTTGCCGCATCACCATCGCTCATCCGTGGCCTTGTCAGTTCTTGTGGCGGTTGGTCGGCCATCAGAGCGTTCGTTGTTTCCAAGTTTGCCAGAGACTGCCTGCCGACTTTGGCTAGCAATGACGGCAATTCGGACTGTTTGACCTAGGGCCTTTCGACAGCTAAGTCTACCAGCCGCCAATAAGCAGCGGCGTGTCCGTGACGTTCCGTCGATGATGGCGATGTTAAGCTCCGCGCCCAGGCTGAAAAAAAGATCAAGGATCGCGTCAAGAGATCCCGCCAGCGGCAGGCCAAGCGTTTTGCACTCGCGCTGCGCAGCAGCGAAATAGCCTTGCGGCAGGCCGCAAGAGCCACGGGGCTGTGGCAGCCGAAAGTGGTCGAGGATCTGGTCGTCAGCCTGACGAGCTTCCCGGTGCGGATCGGCAAATTGCATCTGGTCATTCGCGGCCTCTTGGCGCAATCGCTCCAGCCGCGCAAGATCGTCCTCTACCTCTCGCTCGATGAGTTTCCGGATCGAACGGTGCCAAACGCGCTTTTGCATCGGACTTCGCGAAATGATCCCGCCACGGCGGTAAGTCACGCGCTTCGACGCCGAAACAACCCCTTGCCGCGGAGTTGGTTTGCAGTTTGGTTTGCAGACTTCTCACCAGCCAACGGCCGCTTCGGGATTGGAAGCGGAATAACTTTTCATCCGCCGCCACGGCCGTTTTGACCTAGGGCGGACTTTGAATTTGTGTAACACACGCGAACCCTTCCCATTTCAACTGAAAATCTTTTCACTAGCCTGCCGGAGCCTGCCCGAATGACGATGCCCCCTCATCCAACCGAGGACGCTAAGGAACTCTTGGACGAGGCCAACAGGGCCAGCGATCCGGCCTGGAGTAGCTGGCTCGCCTTTCTCCTCCTTCTGACCTATGTGGTGGTGACGCTCGCCAGCGTGAGCCACAAGGCTCTCCTCCTGAATAGCCCGGTCAAGCTGCCCATCATCAATGCCGACATCCCCCTCGTCGGTTTCTTTCAATACGCGCCTGCACTGTTGCTGCTCGTCTACCTGTCCCTCCTCGTTCAGCACGTCATTCTGGCGCGGAAATACCGCAGGTTCACAGACGCCATCGTCTCTTATGAGATGGAAACGGGGACCCAGCACCCGGCGCGTGAACGAGTGCATTCCTACGTGTTTTCGCAGATCGCGGCCGGCCCCAAGCCCAATCGCATTACGAAGTTCATGATGCAGCTGATCGTGTACGTGACGTTCAGCGTTCTCCCGATCATCACGCTGCTCTACTTTCAGATCAAATTCCTGCCCTATCACGATGTTTCGACCACCTATTGGCATCGGATCGCCGTGATCCTCGGCTTTGCCATGCTGATCCTCCTCACGCCTCTCATGCAGAATACCGGCCCGGCGCGTCGGAGGTGGGACATCAAAGTCGGGCCGCAAGCGGAGGCTTGGGAGGCATCCGGGACGCAAGTGCTCCTGGTCTTGTTCCTTCTCCCGCTCGTCGTCGGCTTCAGCTGGCTGATAGCCACCGTACCAAACGAATGGATCGATCGTCGTCTCGGGTTTGTCGCCCCGACGAGCGTCCGGGTTGGGCCGGAGGAGGAGGCAAAGCTTTTGAACCCGCTCGTGCGCCGTATCATCTACGACCGCCTGCCCAACGACAATGACAAGGGCTGGTGGAGACGATGGCTGCTGTCGTATCGCGTTCTCATTGTGGAGGACACCGATCTCGGCGCCGATGCAGACGAGAGGGTCGTGCTCCGCGAGCGCGATTTTCGCTTTGCCCTGCTCAGCCGGTCAGACCTTCACCGCGCCGATCTTGCGTGGGCTGATCTCCGTGGCGCGCAAATGTGGAAGACGCTGGCCAAAGGCAAGCTCAAAGACGCCCAGCTTCAGGGCGCTTTTTTGAAGGAAGCCCAGCTTCAGGGCGCTCAATTGAACTCGGCCCAGCTCCAAGGCGCTGATTTAAGTAATGCCCAGCTCCAGGGCGCGGAACTGAGTTACGCGAAACTTCAGGGCGCCAATTTGAGAGGAGCCCAGCTTCAGGGCGCTGATTTAAGCTACGCGAATCTTCAAGGCGCTGACTTGAAGGGGGCTCAGCTTCAGGGAGCCAAGCTTGAAGGGGTCCAGCTCCAGGGAGCGGACTTGGCAACGGCAGAAATTTGGCTTGTCAATTTCCCTCGCGACCTCATCAATCAATCGCCGGTTCCCCTGGGGTTGGCTGATCTCGAAATGTCAGCTCTCACGCCGGACGCCAAGGCGCAATTGAAGCAGGACCTCAACGCCAGCATCACCGACCCCGTCGTCCTGCCAGTCGTGATTTCCCGCCTCGATGAGATCCTACGCAATGAGCCACCAACCTGGGATGATGGGACCAGCTGGGCCGACTACGTCAGCAAGGCGAAAGAGCCGTCCGCCGAGGAGCTCGCTCGGTTTCACGCTGATTTGGCTTGTAACGAGATAGAGGGCCATATCGCAAACCGCGTGGCCGAGCGCGCCATTGAAACCGAACATTCCAGAAAAGGCTATGCCAAGTCTTTCGCAAGCGCGCTTCTTAGTGAGAATTGCAGGGGTGGGAAGGCGCTAACGGATGAGACGCGGTCAGCGCTCGAAAATCTAACGTCAGCGCCAGAGTGAGTGAGGGTGGGTGCCTCATGCTGCCAGTGAATTTGGCGGAGAGGGTGTCCGCCTCAGTCTGCCAAAAATTCTATTTAGATCAGCCTATTACTTAGCAATTACGTTGCCAACTCACACCCGCACCCACCCCACGACCGTGGATGTGAGCGGGCGAATGTGGATGCCCTGCCCGCCCGGATAATTAGTGACGGAGCTCGCACGAGCTTTAGCGACAGAGAACTTCTCCTTTGATCGAAGTTGGCGACATTTGGTGAGCACATGGAGCAGGAGAATGAAAGACAAAGAAATTCAACTCGAAGGCTAGGGGGACTTTGCGAGCGGTTCTAGGGATTGACGCCGCATGGACGTTGACGCAGCCGAGCGGAGTTGCACTGGCGACGGAGCTCTCCAGTGGCTGGCGTGTCATCGCCGCGGCATCATCGTATCAGCGCTTCCACGCCCTGGTTGATGGCCGCTTGCTAGGAGAGCAACGCCCATCTGGCTCACTACCGGATGCGTCTGCACTGCTTGCTTCCGCTTCGGTCCTTTGCGACGCCCCGGTCAATACCTCGTCGCTATCGATATGCCCCTAGCTCATACACCCATCGTCGGACGTCGCGTCTCCGACAGCGCGGTGTCTAGGGCTGTGGAGGACGCAAATGCGGGACGCATACGCCGAATGCGCTCCGGTGTGCAAACGCCACTGCGCGAAGTCCGGTGCCACCCTCGACTGGCTCAGGCCTTGCCCCACTCGAGGATACGGCGAGGCATTGCTTGCTTAACGGCACGGCGCTGAATGTCCGTTGGGTCAAAAGCGGACCCCCTTCACGGCGTCACTCTATGTCCGCTTTACCCCCGATAGCGGACATTCGTCAGCGCAGGTGGGATGTCCGAAAAGTGCCAACAACAACAGACATTCACACGAGCCAGGCTATCCCACATCACCGCTCCAAGAGGCTTTTAAGCTGCTCCCATGCATGCCCGAATGCGGTCCAGTCGCCTCGCCGGAGTGCTTGCTCGGCGTCCGACAGCGCCTCGCGCGGCCCCGATGTGGACGCTTGTGGGGCTACCGTCGACTCTTCGGGCGTGGACGGTCGCTCGCCGAATACGACTTGCAAGGCATCCGCCAGCGTCGATTCCATCGCCAGGCGGCTGCCGTCGCTGACGATAACCCGCTTGAGCTGCGGAATGTTCGTCCCTTCGGCGAGCAGGAACACCGGCTCGACGTAGAGAAAGGACTCATCGATCGGGATGACGAGGAGATTGCCACGGGTCACGCGCGAACCGCGCTGGTCCCATAAAGTGAGCTGGCGCGCGATTGTCGTGTCCTGATCGATCATCGCCTCGATCTGGAGCGGCCCAAGGATGAGGCTGTCCTTTGATAATTTGTAGACGATCATCTGGCCGTAACCGGGGAAATCCGACCGGGCCGCGATCCAGGCGATCATGTTGTCGCGGTTGCGCGGCGTAACGGGGATCATGAGCAGAAAACCAAGACGATCTTCGCCGGGCAGCTTCATCAGCACGTAGTACGGCTCCATCTCAATGGCCTTGCCACCGAATTTCTCGCGTGGCACCGCCCAAACGTCCTCCCTGTTGTAGAACACCTGCGGTTCGGTCATGTGATACGTGTTGAATTTGTCGACCTGCACTTCGAAAAAGTCGCGTGGATAGCGCAGATGCTTGCGCAGGCCCGCCGGCATTTCGTCGAGCGGGCGGAACAGGCTCGGCATCGCCGCCCGGTAGGCGCGTAAGACCGGATCCTCCGGGTCGATGACATAGAAGTGCACATCTCCCTCATAGGCGTCGACCACGACCTTCACCGAGTTGCGAATGTAGCTGAATCCATCCTCAGCCGGCTCGGAATAGGGAAATCCGTCGGCGACGGTGTAGGCGTCCTGTATCCAGAACAGCCGCCCCTGGTCGACAACCAGATAAGGATCGCGATCAAGCTTGAGGAAGGGTGCACTTAGCGACACGCTCTCGTGCACCGTTCGCCAGAGTTGGACGCGGCTTTGCGGCGAGAGGTAGGAGGAGAGGACGATGCTCACGTCGAACCGGTGCAAGGCGAAGAGAGCCTTCTTCCAGAAGCTATCCAAGAGCACGCCGCCGTGGCCGGCGTAGTTGGTGTAGACGTTCTGATCTCCTAGCGGATAGTCGAACTCCTTCACGTCGGTTGGAACGAACTGATAGCTCCTCATCTCTGTGCCGTAATAGATCTCTGGACGGGAGACCGTCAGATCCGGCGGGCCCTTGGGCGGCAAGTCCTCGACGAGGAAGATGGGTCCACCCTGGTCGTCCTTCTCGGCGGCGAGGCACATCGCCAGGCCTAGCCATGCGTGTACTGGAGATGCCGGTTGACCCAGCTGTTGCCCTTGCCGGGCAAGTCTGCGGAGAGTTCCCGCGCCGCGAGCATGACCTGCCGATAGTCTCCGTTGATCCAATAGCGATCAACGTCGACATCACTAAAGGCGTAGTAGGTACGGATTTGCTGCAGCTGGCGGAAGGTCTGGCTTAGCGGGCGATGATCCCAGATGCGGATCTTGTCGATCGTCGATTGGTTCTCCCGCAGCTGCGCGATGTCGAGCTTTGCCTCGGTGGAGTGAAATCGCACATCGATGTTGTCCAAACCGTAGGCCGCCCGCGTCAGCGCGATATTGTGGCGCAGAAACGGCGTCTCCAACGCGAGCTCGTTTGGCTCGACGATCAGCCTCTGAAAACCGGCAGGGATCACCTCCAAGGCAGCCAAAAGAATGATCAGATAGACACCAACTCCAAATACGGCGAAGCGCGGAGTGTTTGTCGCCGCAACCAAGATCAGCACACAAATCAAGGCGACTGTCGCGGCCAGCGCCACCCACAACCCGACCAGCAGTACGTGAATGTCCGTGTACCCAGCACCAAAGACCGCGCCGGCGGACCGCGTCAGCAGGCCGAAGCGGTCGAGATAATAGCCAAAGGCCAATGCGCTCAGCAGCAGCACGGCGTTGGCGATAAGGTGGCGCAGAACCTTCGGATCGGCAGCGACGTATCGTCTGGCATCAAAGCGGAGACCGCCCATCCGAAAATAAGCGAGCACAAGCAGCAACGTGCCGCCTAAGGTCAAGAGGACGACGCTGGTCTGAACGAGGTTGAGGAACGGCAGCACGAACAGGTAGAAGCCAATGTCGCGAAAGTAGATAGGATCGGAGCTCCCGAAATCCTGGGCCCAGACCAGGCGTAGGAATTCATCCCACTCACCGGAGAACAAGAACCCGAAAAAAGCGGCCGTTGCGGTCGACCCAATAATGAGAAGCGGGGTGAACCGGCGCCCATTGGGTTGCGGCACCGCTGCAAGCCTGGTCAGCACCAGGAGATTGAGCAGCACATAGGCGAACACAGGAATGAAGGCGATGGCGAACATCGCGACGCTGGCGAAAAGAAGCCGCCAGAAAACGTCTTCATAGCCAAGCGCCCTGAACCACAGCAGTTCGGCGATTCTGTCGACGAGCGTCAACAAGACAATAAGAAGGAATCCCCCGAGCAACGCCAAGCTCACGGGGGAAACAAACAGCCGACGCCAGGGGCTCGTTAATGGGGCACCGATGGCCCAGGGGATCTTTAGCCGGTCAGTCACGAGTACAACGCTGCTCATGTACACCCTTCCGATGAGTTGCACTTGAGTCTGTACGGCTCGACACCGAAGAAGAGGCAACTTCGAGCTTGCGCTGCGATTATAGACCCGGTTAGGGGAGGGCGTCTGATAGGTTTCAAACCGATGTGGATCGCATCTGAAACGGCTGAAGATAAGCACGCAGAGGCACGCCGCGCGCCGAGTATGGTCTGGGCTAGTGAGCTTTGTTAGGGGACCAGCAGCTGGTTAGCGCGACGGCAAGCCGTACCGGACCTTTGCGGCGCTCGCCGCGGACCTCGAAGTCAAAGGCAAGTCGCTGCGACTCATGCAGGTCTGTGCCGCCCAGTGCTTAAGCGTGTGCTCTCGTTTGGCGTTTCTAATGCGATGATCCTGGTTTGTTATGTCCCGTGCCATGCAGTGTTGCGCAGTTGGTTTGCAATTTGGTTTGCAAACCACGTTGGGACAGGCTCAATTAGTTTCCTTCCAGGTGGACAGGATCGGAGAAATACGAGCCGCGCAGCAGTGATCGGAAGTAGCCAACGCAGCGGTCAAGCCGAGGCTGGCGAATTGATAGTAAATTACCGAAAGCACTTTCGCAGGATTGCCGCCCTCATAGCTTTGACCATTGCGGTTTCCTTAATTTCCCCGTCAGCAAATGCCGGATCTCCGTGCCGCGAGATTACCTTCCGCGGCATCGGCTATGTGGTGTGTACGGTCGATCTTCACGCCTATCTCGTTCGCCTCTTCTGGAAAGACCCGCAGCAGCAGCCCTATGGCGGCTTTGACCACCTACCGCGCAGGATCGGGGATGGCCCGCTTGTCTTCGCGATGAATGCGGGGATGTATGAAGAGGATCGATCTCCAGTGGGGCTGTATGTCGAAGGCGGGAAAGCCTTGCGTCCCGTCAACCAAAGAAGCGGTTCAGGCAACTTTTATTTGAAGCCAAATGGGATTCTTTTCATTCATGGTGAAGACGCCCGGATCATGACGACCGAGCGTTTTGCCTCAGAGCGGCCCAACGTCGATTTTGCCACGCAATCCGGTCCCATGCTCGTTATCGGGGGCCAGATCCATCCTCGCATTAAGTCGGGGAGCACCTCGCGAAAAATTCGCAATGGCGTGGGCATCCTGGACCCACACACTCTGGTGTTTGCGATTTCCAAGCAGCCTGTGACGTTCTGGGAGTTCGCCCAGCTTTTCAGGGTACGGCTCGGATCGCGCAACGCGCTGTTTTTGGATGGCGGGATCTCCAGCCTCTATGCGCCTGCGCTGCGTCGATTGGACTCGCTATACCCAATGGGACCCATAGTTGCAGCTTATGTGCGGAAGTGAGGATCAGCGGATTGGCTCGATGGCTGCACCGGTCAGATGCGAGTAAAGGGCAAGCGCGCGGTTGACATAGGACTCGGTCCTCACAACTCCGAATGCCGCAAGCGGAGGTTCCTCCGTCCGGGCCAAGCCGTAGTAACGCCACATGCCGGGGCGTGCTTCCGAAAGGTAATGGATAGATTGCAAGTCCCCGGGCTCGATTAGTGTCAGCATCAACTTTTTCACAGGGCTAACGTTTCCTATCGTTATGACGAGATTTCCTCCTGTGTCGCTTGCACGCATCCAATAAATCACCGGCTCTCCCAACCTGTTGTCGGTTTGGGTGAAATACAGCTTGGCTCCGCTTTTCATCTCCGAAAGCCTGAAATCTGCTCGCGGTCGATGAAGATCGGGCCCTTCTAGAGCCGTAGCACTGGTGATCAGCGTGCGCCAACTATTCTCCGTTGCGGACCAGTATCGAATCCCCCTCAGGGTCGATATGGCTCCGACCCCGAGCAAAAGATCATCCGCGGTGCCGGTGTAGCGGAACTGGCCAGCGACGGCGACGAGCATACCCGCCCGCGCACTCCAACCCGTGCAGGCAGGAAGCACCCACTCGTTTTTGCTCCACACGCGGTAATTCGGAACATGTCCGGGTGGCGCAAAATCGGGAAAGGGCGAGGCACTTTCGCAGGGCGGGTGTGGTCCGGACTGGGCATTCGCCCCAAGCGGAAAGAGGATGCAGAAGACAATCGTGAAAAGAGATCTCCGTTTGGTTCCCATGGCACTTAGTCCTGCGCTCGTGGGGCAATTCTGGCCATTCGATTCTGGGGTCGAGTAGACAGCTTTGCCGCTACGAACGGCAGATGCATGGCATCAAAGCTAAAAACCGAGGAGTGAATTGTGGCGGCCCGGAGCCCCCATTGTGGATGCGGCAAATCCGAAGGCTCCGGACCGGGAATTGATTTGGGGACGGCGAAATCGAAGCGCATCATGCGCGAATCGCCGGGAGTTTGGGGAGGAAACCGCAATGCTGCGTTTCGTTGTTGCGCTCGGCCTATGCTGTATGGCGGTAGCAACTACCGCCAGTTACCAAAGCGCTAAAGCCGCAAACGACCTGTCCCTTTGTTTGGATACCTGGACAACGCTCGACGCGGGCGGTCCCGTTAGCGACGAGGTTCTTGCGGCTGCGCAAAATGCCTGTGCGCGCCTCCAGCAATCTCCGCAGGACCGCAAGACCCTTGAGAAGATCAACAAAGCAGTCGAGGTTATCGCTGGAGAAGTGCAGCGCCGCCAAGCCGCGCCGCATTGACCCCAATCTGGCCAGCCTGCTTGCGGGCGGCTTGATCCGCGGGCAGTGGCACTCGATGTGAGTGAAGCCACTTCGGGGTTACACCCCAATGCTCTCACGGATGATCCCACAGCATCTCAGTTCCCAAACCTTAGGCTTTGCGCGCTCGGTGATAGTCGTCAGCTTCCGCAGGAGCGATTTGGCTTCCTCGCCCCTTCTTCCAGCAGCTCGCGCAAGCTCGGGTAACCCGAAGCCCCTAGCGCTCATGCTGCGCAGTAGCTAAGCGCGTGCTGGTTCGGCATTTCTGAGGCGACAATGCTAGCTTGTGCTGTCCGATACCGTGCTGTGCTGCGTGGTTGGTTTGCAAGCATCGCGGTTCTTCGGCCATGGCTACGGCAGCAAGTTCCGCACTAATCCCGGTGGCAAGAACGTTTATCCCAGTTGGCGCGCTTGGCGATGATCTCATCTCTCCAGGCATCGAGCTCAGGTCGCAGGACTAAGGCCGCCAAGCGCCGAACCTTCAAAGCGGCGGCATCCTGCCTTTAGGCTCGACCGTTCTCTCAGCCCTTGGCCAAACCACTTAGGCCGTGCACTCGCTATGAATGGCGTCTTCGTTCGATCCGGCGTTGGCTCTCGCCAAGGGTGGGCTGCTGCAGTTCTGAAAATGAAGCGGACACCTGGGGGTAATGCTCCCGCTTTTGATCCAAGTGGTCAGTGTTCGAGGAGTTCGCTCAATCGTATTTGTGCGACTTCTTGTAGATTTTCCACTGGTCCTTGCACCAGTGCTTGAATTCCTTGCGGGCCGCGTGATCGTATGGGAAACGAGCCTTAGCCGCCTCAGAGCAGCCGCTGTCTCCGGCGTTTAACGGGCTTGGCGCGAGACCAACCAGCACCAACGCAGCGGTTGCCGAAACCAACACTACCTTTTTCAACATGAACAAGGTCCTCCTAAGAATGGTAACGGCCTAACCAACTAATCGGTTCCAGCCCACCCCCGCTGCTATTTTGGCATCATAGAGGGCGAAGACGGCTCACCATCTCGGGTACACGCCAAACGTAATTCTGAACCTTGGTCGCTGAGCCCCATACCTCCACGCACGTCTTCTTTGCTGCACGGAGGGTTCCGACGGTTTCCGCAAGGCTTGCGCTGCGCTGGGGCCGTCTTTCGCAGTGAGGTGCTTTTCGTAGATCCAACCTTGTTTGGAGGTGACGGGATCGATGATCTTAGTCCAACCCGCCTGTCGCTCGATTACTCGCAATCTTGTGCCGACCCGGTAATACCGAACGATAGGAGCCGAGACCGATGGGGCGCTATGAGCCTGGGCGGCGATTGAGACATCGACCCATTCCGCGAAATCATCTCCGATTTTTGATGGCTTGGGCTCAATCTTATCTGCTGGACCGGGTGTTCCGATTTCACCACCCCCAAGCGAACCGGTAATCTCCTGTGAAACCGCTGAGGCGGTATCTGCTGTTTTTTGCGCCTTCGAACCCTCGTCCTGAGGCGTGGGGCTTGCGGTTTTCTGCGACGAAACCTTCCTCACGGAATTGAGGGCCGCCGTCTCTTTATGCTCGGAAGGACAGGTGGTCCTTTGCAGGAATAAGGCGTTGGCGGTGGCGAGCGCGGCACCGAACAAACATAGCGACATCAACGATCTGCTCATCGAGGACTTCCAACGAACCTCAACGTGCTCAACTTTTGGAAAGGATTTTAATTCAGGGAAGGTTAACCGAGTCTGAGCGCAAGCCTGGCAAGGATAAGCGCGGCTAACGCACGGCGCAAAAACAAAGAGCCCGACTAACACAATTCGGGCTCTCGCTTGTTGCTACGGGCCTGATAAGAAAAGCGGCCCGGTGTGCCTGATCGCGCGGTCTGGTTAGGCTCGGCCCGTACGCTTCACCCAAGCAAAGCGCCGAGCCGGTTTATCATCCGCCTCTGGAATGCCGTTTTGAACTGCCACGCTCGGGACCAAGAGGGACACCAGCGCTTGGAGGAGATTTCAGGGGCTGGTCAGGCTCCGGCGTCATCGTCGCCGAGGCAATGGGCGGGGACGCCGGGGCTACTTTTCGCAGTCGTCGAGAAGGGCTCGCCTGTGGCGCCAAGACTTGGCAACGTGCTCTACGTGTTGGCGTGTGTCCTTGCGGTGCTGATCCTCGCTCTTGGGGCCACGGTTTTCTTCCTTGCAGATCCCTCATCGAAGGCTGGTCAAAACCCCATAGCCGTTCTCGTCGTATCGGTGGTGGTGGCAGTCCTCATCTGGGTTATCGGCGAATGTCTGCGTTACATCCTTGCGGGAACATCTACACACGCCAAGCCTCAGCAGTTTGAGGAGCGGCTCGCCACTCTTGAACGGCGCATCGACGCTTTAGACACACGGCTGACCCGATATGAGGAGACCGTGGGCCCTCAACTAAAGACCCTAGGCAGCCTCCTTCACCAAGCCTTGAGTAAGCGGGATAGAGCGTCTCACAGTGGATAGTTCTACGGACTGAAAGCCGCGCCCGCGCGGGCCACTGAAGCAAAGGGCGCCGACCGAAGCCGACGGCCCTAGCTGCCCTGCTTTGTAAGTTCCCGATCTCGGAGTCTCTTGCCCCATTTAGCCAGCAAGATGCCATAATGGCGGACCAGCCAATCCCCTGCATAGGTAAGCAAGAGCAGGCTCGCCAATGGGCAGACGGACAATGGACCAAGTGACTTTCGGCAATGTGGTCGGCTTCGTGCTCGCCATTCTTTTTGCGCTGGTAATCGGCGTCTCCATGTGGGCGCTCCTGGTGGGCGAGTACATGAATACCTTCATGAACGAGCAGACCCGTCACACTGTGCGCATCGTCGGCTTCGCCGGCGTGCTTGCCGCGCTCGTCACTTGGTGGGTGCAGAACTTCGCCGCCAAGCGGGGTTTCCTCGTCCGCTTTATGTTTGCCTTCTTCGTCTTCGTGGTGGCGTTCTGCAGCTTCGGCGGATTGCTGAGGTTCATTTACATTCACGCCGCCTATCCCAGCCAGCAGGACTGGTCACTGAGCGGGATGTATCTCGCTTCGCTCAACGACTTCTACACATTCATACTGGATATGTTCTTGCCCCCGCGCCCAGCCTATGCCGCGCTCACCGTGGCTGCCGCGATCTATATCGCCTGGTTCGGACCGCGCGAGGTTAGGACCGAAGACCGCTGAACAGCGGCAAAAGATGGGAGTCCTCGGTGGTCGCCAAGATGGTTTTTGCCGAACTCGCCTGTCGTGTAACCGAGATTGAGCAGGAACTTGGCGAGGGGCGGCAACTTGATCACGAAGTTTGCAGATTGCCTTATCCTCTGGGAGGCGCCGATCACCGATCATATGATGATCCTCACCCGTGATTAATGAGCACTCTGTCTTGTTGTCGTCGTCCTGACAAAGTTCTAATGAATTATTTGGGGATGCGTCTTGACGAGTGAAGCTTGGCCGATGTCAGCCAGGGTTGTCTAAGGAGGGACGCCAACCGTCTTTTCGGTCAAGATAGCTGCCGGTCTAACGCCCGGCCATCCCCGCTACTGAAGGTGCTTACTTAAAAAAGCATGAGCACCTCCGAGACCGATGAGCATCGTCGGCTTTGACCCAGCGCTCCCTCGACAGCAAAAGGCCCTCCACAAATGAGGGGAGGGCCTTGTTTGGTTTGCCAAGCGGACCGGCTTACCCAGGATGCTTCTTCGAGTAGTAGGCCTGTGCCTTAGTGAGATTGCCCGAAGGGTCTGCCCATGAACTGGGTCAGGGCAGATTGGTTGCCGAAGCGATAGGTCTTGCCTTGAATCTCCGAATTGACGGAGCAGTCCGTCTTTATGTCCTTGCCGTTTGCGAGGCCCATCGTGCACATGTTGTCGTACTCGCCGGTCACAGCAGAAGCTGCAGTGGTCATGCCGATGAAGAAAGCGCCCGCGAGGACAGAACCGATGTACGTTCTCATGTTCATCTCCTGTCAGTGGGGAATCTGCGGAGATCCTTTCAGAAGACAATTGTACACCTGGTTCGTTCGTCGGCGACCCAGGTCACGTCTCAGTGACGGACCTTCCACTTGGAAACTCGCGCCGAAACTGGCGTGCCGATCTGACCAGGAGCGCAAAGCTTGACCGACTGCTCACGCAAGTTAATTGCCGCATCACAGCATCGCTCGAATGCGGCGAATCGATGATCTGAATTTTGTTTTTGACGCCTAGGACCAGATGTCATGAGTACGCCAAGCGGTGTATGGAGCTGGCCGCCGAGACGACAGACCCTAATGCACAGGAAATTCTGCTGAGCACCGCTCAGAATTGGGAGCGTCTCGCCTCCAAATTGGCAGACGACCGAGAAGAATTGCTGGCGCAGTGCCTCAGGTGAACTTTTGCCGGACCTTACCGGCGCTGTGGGCTCATCCGAAGTAGATTTCCATGCTCCGTGAGCTGAAGAACATCATCCTCCTGCGCGATTGGCGAAAGCCAACCGGCAGAGCCGAATGGTCTGTCGGGATCCTTGGCGGCGTCATCGCTCTGATCGGCATCATTCTCGCCTTGGGTGGCGCCGAGCTGATCGCCGCCGGCGGTTCTTGGTACTATCTCTTCGCCGGACTTGCGCTGATCGTCGCCGGCTTAGCGATCGCGCAGCGCAAGCTGCTCGGCGCCTGGATCTATGTCGGCGCTTTCGTGGGGACCGCGCTCTGGGCTTTTTGGGAAGTCGGCCTTAACGGCTGGGCGCTGGTGCCGCGTCTGGTCGGACCACTCGTTCTCTTGCTGCTCGTCATTTTGTCCTTGCCTGTATTGGACGCGAACCGCGGGCGTCGGCGAGCTGTTCGGACTCGGCGGCTTTGCGGTCATTGTGATTGTATTGGGCGTTGCAGTGGCGCAGGCCAACCGGCCAGACGCTCCCGGCGCGATGCCCGAACCATTCGCGCAAGCCATGGCGGACGCCTCGCTCATGCAAGTCGGCGCCGATTGGCCCGCCTACGGCGGGACCTATAACGCGCAGCGTTACTCACCGCTCGATCAGATCAATCGCGAGAACGTGCGCCGGTTAGCGCGCGCGTGGACCTTTCGAACCGGCGATATACCGGAGGAGCGCTGGGGTGCGGAAACGACGCCGCTCAAGATCGGCGATACGCTCTACCTGTGCACGGGGCGCAGCAAGCTTATCGCGATCGACGCCGCCACTGGCGCGGAACGTTGGCGCCATGATCCGAAGGTCGCCGATGGAAGCATTCCCTATACCGCTGCGTGTCGCGGTGTCGCGTACTACGCGGCGCCAAAAACCGATCCCGCCGGCGCATGCGCGACGCGCATCATCGCGGGCACGCTCGATGCGCGGCTGATTGCCGTTGATGCGCGCACCGGAACGCCGTGTGCGGATTTTGGCGAGAACGGCGCCGTCGATATCACAATCGGCATGGGCCAAACCGGACCGGGCATGGTGTCGATCACCTCGGCGCCGACCATCGTCAGGGGCGTGGTCATCACCGGCCATCAGGTTCTCGACGGCCAGCGCGCGAATGCGCCTTCCGGCGTGGTGCAGGGTTTCGACGCAATCACCGGCACGCTGCGCTGGGCCTGGGACATGGAACATCCGGACCGCACCGGTCGACCGCCCGAGGGCGAAACCTATGCCCGCGGAACGCCCAACATGTGGACGACCGCGACCGGTGATGAGGCGCTGGGGATCGTCTATCTGCCCCTCGGCAACGCCGCCGCAGATTATTGGAGTTCGCACCGATCACAAGCCGAGAACGAACACTCCGCCGCGCTCGTCGCGCTCAATGTCGAGACTGGCCGCGAGGTCTGGCGCTTCCAAACCGTCCACATGGGCGTCTGGGACTACGATCTGGGCTCGCAGCCGACCCTGATCGACTTTCCCACCGAGGCGGGCGTCGTTCCCGCCGTCATCCTCCCCAGCAAACAAGGCGAGATCTACATTCTCGATCGACGCACTGGCGTTCCGCTCCACGGCGTCGAAGAGCGCCCGGTCCCAGGCGGCGGCTTGGAGCCGGAATTGCGCAGCCCGACGCAACCCTTCTCGCGCTATCATACTTTGCGTATGCCCGATCTTCGCGAACGCGACATGTGGGGCATGTCGCTGATCGATCAGATGTTCTGTCGCATTCAATTCCGCAAAGCGACTTATCACGGCATCTACACGCCTCCGACCACAGAGACGCGCTGGATTTAATATCCGAGCTACAATGGCGGCTCCGATTGGGGCGGGATCGCCGTCGATCCGCGTCGCGGCGTGATCATCGCTAATTACAGCGACCTGCCGAACTACAACCGCCTCGTCCCGCGTGACGAAGCAACCCGGCGCGGATGGGCGCCGCGGGATCAGGCGCGCGGGGGCGACATGAGTTCAGGTGCGGAAGGCGCGGGCGATCCGCAAATGGGCGTGCCGTTCGCCATCGACGTTAACGCCGGCTGGCGTATGCCGTCCACCGGGCTTCTCTGTAAACAGCCGCCCTATGGTGGCATACGCGCCATCGATCTGCGAACGGGGCGAACCATTTGGGATCGCCCGCTCGGTACGGCGCGCCGCAACGGCCCATGGGGCATTCCTTCAATGCTGCCGATCAATATCGGCACGCCGAACAATGGTGGCGCGGTCGTCACCGCGGGCGGAGTTGTCTTCATCGCCGCGGCGACCGACAATCTCATCCGCGCCATCGATGTCGAATCCGGCGCGACGTTGTGGCAGGATCTCTTGCCGGCCGGCGGCCAGGCTAATCCGATGGTATATGAGGTCGGCGGCCGGCAATATCTCGTCATCATGGCTGGCGGGCATCACTTCATGGGGACCCCGCCCGGAGATTACGTCATCGCTTACACGCTGCCGCAACGCTGAGGGCGCCGACCGTGCCTGTCTCAATAGGTCTGACGTCGGCTTAGCTTCCTAGGAGGAGCACTATGGAGGCCCAAAGGAGTAGCTATCACGAGGCCCGCTGCCAGCGTGACCCGGAGGGTTTTTGGGGCGGAGCCGCGCAACAGATCGACTGGATCGAGCCGGCGAAGCAGGTGTTGGCGTGCATTGCGCGAAGCGCTACGTTTCCTTCCGGGTAGGACATGAAGCAGGCGAACTCAAATCCCCGCGTATCTCGCACCTCTCGTGGGGCCACATAGAGGTCGAAGGCCGTCCGCCTTTCAAAGATGCAAAGGTCTTTCCCGGCGGCGCGCGGGAGTGGGATTGGCGCGAGACGGGTACACGCCATGTGCCCGGCATTCAGCCTGCTGACGTTCAGGAATTAATTGAGCGCGGCGCCGAGGCCGTGGTGTTGTCTAAGGGAATCTGGGAACGACTTAACGTTTGTCCCGAAACCCTCGATATTTTGGCCAAGAATGGCATTAAGGTGGAGGTTCTACAGACCGAGGCTGCTGTCGAGCGCTTTAACGTGCTTCGTGAAAGCATGCCGGTTGGCGGGTTGTTCCATTCCACCTGCTGACTGACCGTCGGTTGGGTGCGCTGGCCACCCGGTGCACAGTTTGGGCGCTACACTCCCCAGCCAGTGACCGCAATGATTGAAATACCGGCGGCGGCTGACGAGGCAAGGAAAACGACAGTCTCTGCGATATCCTTCGCGTTTGGTCCAATGCTTCAAATCTTTTGATCACAGCGCTGGAACTTACGCGCCCTGCCTACCGGAGCAACGGATGGCGACGGTTGTCGTGTTTGGCGGTGGGGGTTTCCTTGGTCGGCGACTGGTAGACCGCCTGACCGCGGAGGGGATGACTGTACGCGTCGCCGTGCGGCATCCTGACCCGGCCCGGATTGAGCTGCGATCGACGGGTTTCGGGCGGGTCACGGTTGTCCCCGCCGATGTGCGCGATCAAGCCTCGGTTGCCGCCGCCTTGCCGAGGCCGACGCCGTGGTCAACGCGGTCTCGGCCTACGTCGAGAAGGGTGGGGTGACCTTCGACGCCGTGCACGTACGAGGGGCCGAGAATGTAGCGCGGGAGGCAGCTGCGGCCGGGGTTGCGCGCCTCGTGCTTGTGTCAGGAATTGGCGCCGATCCCGATTCAAGCTCGCCATACATCCGGGCTCGAGGAAGCGGCGAACGAGTGGTTCAACAGGTGTTCCCGGGGGCTACGATCGTCCGTCCGGGCGCCATGTTCGGTCCAGGCGATGCATTGTTCGGCACGCTCGCCGCACTTGCGCGGCTGCTGCCAGCACTGCCGCTGATCGGCGGCGGCTCTACCCGACTGCAGCCAATCTTTGTGGAAGACGTGGCTGACGCTATCAGTAGCATCCTCAGCGACCCCGGGACCGTTGGCCGGACCTACGAGCTTGCTGGTCCCAAAGTGTACACGCTGCACGAGCTGGTCAGCATGACGCTCCAGCTCATGGGCAAACGGCGACTGCTCGTGCCAATTCCCTTTGCAGTAGCCGAGGTCCAGGCGCGACTATTCGAGTTCCTGCCCAACCCACCGCTCACCACCGGCCAGGTTGACCTTCTCAAGACGGACAATGTGGCGAGCGGGGTCCTGGCAGATGTCCAAGACCTCGGTATTCAACCAAGGACAGTCGAGGAGGTAATCCCAACCTATATCAGCCCCCGGGCACCAGGACTTCGCTGATCGGTCTTCACAGATCGATGACCGCGCGCCCTCTAGTCTTGCCGTCGAGGATTTCGGTCGCCAGGGGGCTCTGATGGAAGATCAGCACGGCGAGAAACCCGGCAATGAAGCCGAGGATCGAAAGTTTCACGAGCTGCATTGCGGTCTCTCTTGCCAGCCGGCGGTGCCGCGTCAGGCTTACTGGATTCCGAAGCGTGCTGGAATGACAATGTCCGTATGAAGATCATCTCTGGCGGCCAGACCGGCATCGACCGTGCAGCGCTCGATGCCGCCATCGAGATGGGCGTGGAGTATGGCGGCTGGTGCCCGAAAGGCGGCTGGGCAGAAGACTTTCGCAAACCGCCCGGCCTGCTCGCGCGGTATCCGCTTTTGCGGGAGACGCCATCTGCCGAGCCGACAAAACGCACCGAATGGAATGTGCGCGACGCCGACCGGTTGATGATCTTGATCGATGTGTCTGGCATAGGCGTGTCGAAGGGCACGGTCGCCGCGCGCGACTTTGCCCTCGCTCGCGGCAAGCCGTATAGCATGATCGACCTCGATGCCGGCGATGCGCTCGCACAGGCGCTCGCCTGTGCCCGCAAAGACGCCCGCGACGCATCGAGCATCGGCATCGCCGGACCGCGCGAAAGCGAAGTGCCGGGCATCTACGCCAAGGCGCGGCCATTTTTATGTGCGGTTCTTGCCCGGCTAGCACGAT
>CAVPZK010000015.1:0-219294 GCA_963710245.1 uncultured Alphaproteobacteria bacterium | reverse complement strand
GAAGGTGCAGCCGAAATCGCCGGAGGCTTTGGTGGTGTAGATGATGGCGGGACTGACGGAGAGCAGATATTGCAGACGCTGCCGCGTCTCGCTCAACTCGGTCTCGATGGATTTGCGCTCGCTGATATCGGCCCAGGCGCCGACCAACTCCAAAGGACGGCCGGCTTCGTCGTTGACGACTTGGAATGTGTCCTGGATCCAGATGTAATGTCCGCTGCGATGCCGGAAGCGGTACTCGACCTTTCCCCCTCCGCGCTCGATCAGCGGCCGCATCTCCTCGAACACTCTGGGAGCGTCCTCGGGATGGAGATGGCCGGGCCAACATTTCGGATCGGTGGTCATCTCCTCCGGCGAATAGCCCATGATCGCGCGGAGATTTTGACTGACGAAGGTGCAGGTGAAATCGCCCGATGCCTTGGTGGTGTAGATGATGGCCGGGCTCACGGCGAGCAGGTACTGTACGCGCTGCTTGGTGCCCGTCAGCTCGCTTTCATGCGCCTTGCGCAGCGGATCGAGCGCATCTTTTGCGTTGAGCTGCCGATGAAGCTCGGCGATCTCGTCGACGAGTTGCTTGCGAGATTCCTTCTTGTAGGAATTGTCGATCGGGACCACATCGGGGGCAGCGGTCCCCGCGGCTTTCTTCCGCGCAGGCCTGCTTCCGCGATTGCTCAACTCGTCCATGACGCGAGCCTCCTAAAGAGGCGAAACTAAAGGCCCATTCCGCTAGGAGCTGCATCAGCCTCCCGGTGGATGGCACCGCTCTTGGCGGCGATTATCTTAGCAGTCGCACAATTCCCGTGCGATCCGAGAACGGCCAATTCCTACTCGCCGGTAGCGTCGTGGACCATCTCGGCCAGGCGATCGGTGTCTTTCACCACCAAGGTGCCGCCGCGCCGCTCGATAATCCCGATTTGGGACAGGCGATTGAGCTCTCGGGTGACGGCCTCGCGATGGGTGCTGACCCGGCTCGCGATCTCCACATGGGTCGGCGCCGGCACGATGCGGGCGCTCTTGCCTTCCTTGGGCCCGAGGCTCGCCAACCGCAGCAATTCGGCCTGGATGCGGTTGTTGACGGCCAAAGTGCTGAATTCGTAGACCCGCGTCGTCAGCGCCCGGATGGTTTTGGTCAGCCGCGGCAGCAGGGCATGAGCGAGCCCGGGCTCGGATTGCAGCAATTCCCGGAACGACCCCCCTGACATCGAGGCGATCATGCAGTTGGTGCGCGCTTCCACGCTTGCCGAGCGCGACCCCCCGTCGATCGCCGGAAACTCGCCGAAAATCTCGCCGGCGGCCAATTCGCGAAAGCTCACGGCCTTGCCGACCGAGGAATAGATGGTGACGCGCACCTCGCCGAGCGTCAGGAAGAACACATCGTCGGCGGCATCGAGATAGTCGAAGAATTGGCTCTCCGGGGGCGTAGCGCTTCCAGGCGCAGCGGCGCTCGATCCGCTCGATCGCCTCGGGGGAGAGGCCCGCGAACACGGCGATCCCCTTGAGCGAATTGCGCTGCTCCTTGGCTTGAGGCTGCGCCATCTCGTTTCCCTGCGCCTCGTCAAGAGTGGCGAACAATAGACCAGGCCACGCCTAGGCGTGCATGACAATAATGCCGCCTACCGAGGACTTGGCCTGTGTCGGCAAAGTCTACATCCGCCGAACGGGGGAGACCGGAGTGGCGCGCTGGTCCCCTGGGACAGGGCCAAAACCAGCCATTTTTGGCGTGTGGCAAATGCCACAGCGGGAATCCGAAAAGAGAGGCAAGACTTCCTCTGCAAGCTCAGGATGGTCCTGAGCGGCGAACTTAAGGGAGATCGCCATGACCCGCTCCAAGTCACATAAGGATCCTTTCTCGTCGGACCGTTCGTTCCCCTACGTGCTGGTGTGCAGCATGCTCGGAACCGTCGTCAGCCTCGCTTCCGTTTGGATCGTGACCGCCCACTCAGTCGCGCAGGCGATGGTCGCCTAGCCACGCTCGCCAAGATGCGGCAATGCGTTCAAGCGCCAAACCCGCGATGATGTGAAGGTCCTCGAATTTTGAAAGCTGACCCGAAGAGGATATTCGCCATGACCCGCCCGATGACAAAGCGTCAGTCTCCCCGTGCGCTCATCAGCAGCACCGTCGGAACGACCTTGTTCAGCATTGCGGCCGTCTGGCTTGTGACCTCCCACGCCTTCGCGCCGGTGGTGGCAACGCCCGACACCGCAAACATCGACCATTCGAAATCGTATCAGCCGTCAACCCGTCATCTCTATCGACTGTCGTTGATCCCTCCCGGTGCCGATTGGACCTCGTAACCGATCCACTTTCTCATTCCCTCATCGAGGAGCTCCGCTTCAGCGGAGGGCTTCTCGTTGTCTGCGTGTGTGGTTGCGCGAGCTCTGTCGCGAGCGTGACGTAGTCTGCGGAGTGAGAAATGCCACAGCGATCATTGCGACGACGGCGCAAGCTGCTCATCGCCGCTTCGAGCTCAAGATCGTCTTGAGCGGCGGAAGCGCAGAGGATGATCGCCATGACTCGCCCTTTGACCAAAACTGAAATTGCCCGGCGCGCCAAATCCATCGTTGTCGACACACGCGAAGATGTGTCGGTGCCGCAGTTCCTGCTCGCCAACGCAATGCGCGGCGTTGCGCTCGGCATCAGCTTCGCCGTGCTCATGCTGCTCACCGACACGCTCGGCATCTTCACGCTCGTCATGTCGCAGCCCGCACCGATCACCACCGCGCTCGTGCTCGCTCTGGTGTGCTGCTTCAAATTCATTCCGGCGGTGCTCGCCATCGCCCTGACCGTCGCGGCGCACACGAAATGACCATGACGTCACGCACCGCGTCTCAGTCACGCACAAGGCGGGCGCTGATCGGCGCCCGCTTTTGTTTCCGCGTGCAGCAAAAAATCGCCGCGCGTTTGTCGTGTGGCAAATCCCACATCTCTTATTGCCGAGGATGCTGCACGATCGCCCATACCAGCAATGAGCTCGAGATGGTCTCGAGCAGCTGGATGGAGGACCCTCACAATGACCCGCTCCATCATCGACACGAAGTTTCCTTACGTGCTGGTGTGCAGCACGTTCGGCGCCATCGTCAGCCTCGCCTCGGTGTGGCTGGTCACCTCTATCGCCTACGCCCCCACGCTCGTCGCCTAGGATAAGCAACCATGTCAACCAAGACCGGCGTATCGCGCCGCAATCGATCTGCTCGTTCTCGTCACCCGCCTCGTCCCTCCTATCCGACGCCCTCATCTGTCGAGTCACCCGAACCGCTCTACACCTTGCATCGGCTTAGACCGTCATGGTCGATGCAGGGCGCGTTCCTACATGCCTACGCTAGCCGTCGCAACGTCATGTCTGCCGAGAGATCACCGACGCAAAGACACAGATGAGCAACTGCGATCTTGCAGCGCGAGCTGATCCATGGAGCTCCGATGCGCGATTGCGACTGCACAGCCAAATCCCAGCATGCATCGCCGCGCTCGGCATCGCGGCGATGACACTTATCAAGGGCGCGCTTCTCGCCAGCGCGCTGCTCGCGTTTACCCCCGGCGCTTTTGCCGCCGATCTACCGAGCAAGGGCACGACGCCTTATGTGACGCATTTCATTTTCCGACCCGTGCAGGCGATCGACATTCCGGAACTGGGCCAGGCGACGCTGCTCGAAGCGGTCGGCACCACCCAGAACATGAAGGGCGAGAAGATGCTCGACAAGATGTCGGCGCGCTGCACGGCGCTCAGCGTCGAACTCCGGACCTAAGAAATATATCGACGGCGCCTGCGTCCTTGCCGACGCCGACGGCGACAAGATCTTCTCGACCTTCGATACCCGCGATGTCGACAAGTCGCAGCCGGATCTCGATTGCGGCACGCATATCATTACCGGCGGCACCGGCAAATATTCCGGCATCACCGGCAGCGAGCCGTTCGACTGCGTCACCATGCCTAATTCGCCGGCGCCGGCGGCTACACGGCGATGGACATCCCCCACAACACGACCTGGGAAATCAAGAAATAAACTCGGCGGTTTCCGGCTGACGGGCTGGCATGGTGCCACATGCCAGCCTTTCTTTTGGTCGATTTGGCGCCTTTCCGCGTTTATCAGCGATTTACACGTTCAAACGTTATCTACCGGTGGTTTTCATCACATAGGAGAAGCCGTTCATGCATATCGATCTGGAGCAGGCCGAGAAGGCCATCGCCGCCGCGCGCAAGGAAGCCGTAAAGCTACAGACCAAAATGTGTATCGCCGTGGTCGATTCCGGCGCCAATTTGCGGGCCTTCGTCCGCATGGACGATGCCTGGGTGGGCTCGATCGACATCGCCATCAAGAAGGCCAGGACCGCCTGCTTCTTCACCATGGGGTCCGGCGAGCTCGGCAAGTTGTCGCAGCCCGGCAAGCCGCTCTATGGCATCGAGCACTCCAATGGCGGCCTGATCACCTTTCCCGGCGGCCTGCCCATCATCCAGAATGGCGAGCTGTTCGGGGCCATCGGCGTGAGCGGCAGCTCGGTCGAGAACGACCACAAAGTCGCGGCTGCCGGCTGCAAGGTGCTCGGCGAAAGCCAGCTGGCCGACCATCACTTCGCCCGCATGATGAGCCTTGGCGCTTAAGGGCCATTGCTGGGACGGGCCGGCAGGCCCCAACCGGCGCGCCCTCTCGAGAGTTGTGTTGCCGCCCGTCCCATGCTTTCTTTCCCCGCCTTTTGGGGGAGATCGCCCTGATGCCGAGTTCTAGCGCGCGCAAAGCGAAGTCCGAGCGCGCCAGAAAACACTTGTTTGAGAACGTCACCAACCCTTTTTGCGGGACGCTGCCCGACGACTTGACTGTCGAGCGCACCGAGCAGGGGCTGAAGGTTCTCAATCATGGCGACGGCAAGTCGGTCGCAGGCTTCGAGCGCAAGCTCCCTGCCTCGAGCCCTCAGGTCAAAGGCAAGGGCGTCGAGCTTGCCAAGGCGATTGAGGCGGCTGCCAAGCTGATCGGCAAATCGACGCTGCCGATGTATGGCGGGCTTGCCACCGACGTCGAAGGCATGCGCGCCGTGATGGCGCTCGCCGAGCGTTCCTCCGGCATCGTCGATCACGCCTTCAGCGAGGCGCAATATCGCAACTTCAAGATCCTGCAGACCTCCGGCTGGGTGATGTCGACCATCACCGAGGTTCGCAATCGCGGCGATCTCTTCATCATCGCCGGCAGCGACGTCCACAAGCTGCATCCGCGCTTCTTCGAACGAATCGTCTCTCCGCCGGATTCGATGTTCGATGTCGAGGCGCCGAAGCGCACCGTTGTGTTCATCGGCAAGGGGCTCGATCGCTCGGGCGCCAAGGGCTCGCGCATCGGCGAGGTCGTCACCCTGGCCTGCCCCGACGAGCTTGCGGGCGAGGTGGTGGCCCTGCTCAGGGCGCGGCTGCGCGGCTTCCGCGTCAAGCCGAACAAGCTCGGCGGCGTCACCCTGGCCGAGATCGATGCGCTGGCCGAGCGGTGCAGAAACGCGAAATACGGCGTGGTGGTCTGGGCGCCGCCCGCGCTCAACTTCCCCTTTGCCGAGCTCGCCGTCGATCAATTCACTGGCCTGGTGAAGGACCTTACCCAGACCATCAGATTTGCCGGCCTCGCGCTCGGCGGCGCCGAAGGGGCGATCACCGCAGGCGCCGTGTGCACCTGGATCAGCGGCTATCCGCTCCGAGTCAGCTATGCGACCGGCGCCCCCGACTACGATCCTTACCGTTGGAACATCGGCCGCATGCTCAAAGAGGGCGAGGGCGACCTGCTCATGTGGATCGCGTCGATCTCGCCCGAGCTCGCGCCGCCCGAGACAAAACTCCCGACCGTCGTGCTCGGTACGCCCGGATTGAAGCTTGCGAGCGAGCCTGCCGTATTCATTCCCGTGGGCACGCCGGGTGTCGATCATGCGGGGCGTCTCATCCGCGTCGACAATGTCGTGTCTTTGCCGCTCAAGGATCTCGGCCGGGCCGATCTCCCGCCCGCCGCCGACGTGCTTTCGGCTATCGAAGCGCAGCTTTAGCTCGGAGCCGAACCCATGCTCATCAAGCTGACCGGCGGCAAGGTCTACGATCCCGCCAACAAAGTGAGCGGCGAGATCCGCGACATCTATGTCGAGAACGGCAAGATCGTCGCCGCCAAGCCCAACGCCAAGCCCGACGCGACTTACGACGTGAAAGGCCGCGTCGTCATGGCCGGCGCCATCGACCCGCACACCCATATCGGTGGCGGCAAGATGACCATCGCCCGCATGCTGCTGCCGGAGGACCATCGCGGCGATCCGGTGACGCGCACCGATCTCACCCGCGCCGGCTCGGGCCGCGCCGTGCCCTCGACCCACGTCACCGGCTATCGCTACGCCGAGATGGGTTACACCGCCTGTTTCGAACCGGCCATGCTGCCCGCCAATGCACGCCAGGCGCATATGGAGATGGGCGACACGCCGATGGTCGATAAGGGCGCCTTCGTCATGCTCGGCTCAGACGATTATTTCCTGCGCCAGCTCGCGGCCAAGAAGGACTTCAAGGCGATCAAGGATTATGTCGCCTGGACCATGCATGCGGCACAGGCGATCGCCGTGAAGGTGGTCAATCCCGGCGGCATCAGCGCCTTCAAGTTCAATCAACGCAAGCTCGATCTCGACGAGGAGCACGTCTATTACCACGTGACGCCGCGCCAAATTATCCAGACGCTGGCGCGCGCCGTGCAGGAGCTTGGCGTCACCCATCCGCTGCATATTCATGGCTGCAATCTCGGCGTCCCCGGCAATATCGAGACGACGCTGGCCACGGTGCGCGCGGCCGAAGGCATGCGCATGCACATGACGCATACCCAGTTCCTGAGCTACGGCACGGAAGGAGACAAGCATTTCTCCTCCGGCGCAGCGCGCTTAACGGAGCTCGTCAACAAGACGCCCAACGTCTCGATCGACGTGGGCCAGGTGCTGTTCGGCCAGACCTGCACGGCGTCAGGCGACAGCATGCGCCAATACGCCATCTCCAAGAGCGCGCATCCAAAGAAGCCGGTCATCATGGACATCGAGTGCGACGCTGGCTGCGGCGTGGTGCCAATGCGCTATCGCGACAAGAGTTTCGTCAATGCCATGCAATGGGTGATCGGGCTCGAGACCTTTCTCTTGTTTGACGATCCCTGGCGCATCTTCCTCACCACCGACCACCCGAACGGCGCGCCGTTCTTCTTCTATCCGCATCTCATCAGGCTGCTCATGGACAAGGGCTTCCGCGACGACATGTTGCAGAAGATCAACCCCGACGCGCAGGCGCAGAGCGGATTGCTGAAATCGCTGACCCGCGAATATACGCTCGACGAGATCGCCATCCTGACCCGCGCCGGCCCTGCCAAGAGCCTCGGCCTCCAGAACCTTGGTCATTTAGGCGTCGGCGCGCGGGGCGACATCACCGTCTATCGCGATAATCCCAACCGCGAGGCGATGTTCGCCACGCCCGAATATGTGTTCAAGAACGGCGAGCTTGTGGTCAAGAACGGCAAGGTGGTGAAGGTCGTGCAAGGGGCGACGCATGTGGTCCGGCCAGACTACGACCGTTCGATCGAGAAGCCGCTTAATGACTATTTTGACCGATACCTCACGGTGCGCATGGACAATTTCAAGCTCGCCGACGAGGAGATCGTGAACGGTGACAACGGCGCCATCATCGTGCAGCCGACGGCGGCGCGCGTGTCGTAAGGCCAGCTTGCCGCGTGCCTTTCCGCAAAGAAGCGTCCGTTACCACCTGACCTTCATGCCGACTCGGCCGACCGAATTGACTAGGCTGCCCTCTGAAATGGGCCTAGAGTTCGACATCGCCTGCCGAAGCCCCGGACGCAGGCGGCTAGGAGAGGTGATCGCGCTCTTGTCCCCCAGGGTTAAGAGCCGTGACCCAGACCTCCCAACTTCCACAAAGGAATCGGCTTCTCGCGGCATTGTCGTCCGCCGATCTCGCTTTGTTACAGCCGGACCTCGATCCTGTTTTGCTGGAGCTAAGGCAGGTTCTCGAAACCGCAAACGAGCCCATCACCCACAATTATTTCATCGACCACGGAATTTCTTCGATTGTCGCCGGCAGCGGAAATCATCGGCGACGAATTGAAGTCGGACTCGTCGGGTTTGAGGGCATGACCGGCCTAGCCGTCGTTCTGGGCAACGACCGTTCGCCCAATGAAAATTTCATGCAGGTTGGCGGAGAGGGCAGGCGCATTAGTGCCGACAGGCTGCGGGTGGCGATGCGGGAAAGTCGCTCGATGCAACGCGCCTTTCTCGCTTTCGCCCATGCCTTCATGAATCAGATCTCGAGCACCGCGCTGTCAAATGGCACATCCAGCATTGAAGAACGCTTGGCCCGATGGCTTCTCATGGCGCATGACCGCTTGGACGACAATACGATACCGCTCACGCACGAATTCCTGTCGCTCATGCTTGGCGTGCGGCGTGCTGGCGTCACGGTCGCTCTGAACGCCCTTGAGCGCAAAGGCGTTATCAGCCTGACGCGTGGCCAGATTCTTATAACCGACCGCGAAGGACTGAAGTCCAGCGCCAATGGTTCTTACGCCGAGCTGGAAATGCCGGTCGCTCACTAGAGTTGGAAGGCGTCGGTTGCACAGATGACGCGGCATCCGGCCTGAGAAATGCCGTTTTTTTGACCGCTATAACATGCGCTAGCGTCGAAACTGCCTGCCGTCGGCCGGCCGAGCTAAACTAGACTATCGGTATCCGAGATTTCTTCAGGAAGGAGACAATTTCCCATGGGTAGAAAATCGATATTGGCACTCGTTGCGCTGCTGGCCATGAGCGTCATGACGGCCTTCACCGCCGTTGCCGCGAGCGATTTCGAGGGTACTTGGACGGTGCAAGGCAGGAAGGACGCAAAGTTCGACATCACCCTCAGCGCCGACGGCAAGGCGACATCAACTCATCCCAAGAACATGAGCGGCACGTGGACCGAGGACGGCGGCACCGCCACCATCAAATGGGATACCGGCTGGACCACGAAGATCACCAAAGAGGGCGATCATTACACGAAGCAGTCCATCACGGCGGACGGCAAGGCCGGCGACTCGTCTCCGGCCGTAAAAAAATAATAGCCTCCGGCTAAGACTCTAGATACGGCGGACCGTGGTGCATGAGCCAGGTCCGCCGCTTCGATTTTATCGGCGCCGCCTATTGCTTGGGGCGGGTGCCGGTCACGTCGAAATCCGCCTCCTGCAATTGATATTTCTGTACCACGCTGGAGGTCTCCGCGAGCGCGCGTTGGCACGCCTCATGCGCCGCCTGTCGTTCCGCGTCTTCGAGCTTGCCGCCGTCGGTCACCTTGTCGGCCGCATCGAAGCAGATTTGCGCGTCCTGAGCGGACGCCGGCCGGGGCGCGAGAGCAAATGCCAAGACCACAACGGCCAACCTCAGGAAGCTCAGGGTTCTGGCGAGCACGCAAAGGCCTCTTACGTTTCGGCGGCGCCGGCGGGTGATTTGGGGACGGCCGAGCCGATCCGCCCCTCGATCAGTCCTAAGCCACAATCTGTGACGTAATCTAGGCGCTCCCGTGTAACGGCCCTGTTAGGTCGCCGCGTCGAACAGATCGTCGAGGATGGCGGTGCGCAGCCGCTCTCCCTTTTCCGCCGAGGCGAGCGTGGGATCGCCGAAGCTGCCGCTCGGCGCGTAATTGGGCGAGGCGGGATCGTCGGGCGACAGCGCGCCGGGCGAGGGGCCACCGGGCGAGAAAGGACTCGCCTCGGCCCGCGCCATATCGACCAGTTCCGGCGCGATCGCCAGCATCAGCGAGGTCTCCATCTCGTCGGCATGGCTGCCATATGGCTGCTGCTTCAGCGCATGTACGGTGGCCTCGAAGCGTGGCCCGGTGAAGACTTTCAGGTGGCGCACCCGCGACGGTTCGCGAGACACTCCGATCGCCGCGGCGACCGGCGCGATGGTGCTGAGGCCAGTGTCGAGGATCAGGACCCGCTTGGCGCCAAACCCGACGAGAGCGTCAGCGATCTCGGCCACCACAGCTTGGAAGGTCTGGTTCGAGAGGCTGACGCTGCCGGCATAAGCGACGAAGGCCGGATAGGCGCCGTAGGTCAGCGTCGGCCAGATCAGCGCGTCGACCCTCTCGGCGAGCGCGCGCGAGAAATGCGCTGCGAACAGCTGGTCGGTGGCCATCGGCATGTGCAGCCCATGCTGTTTCGCGCCCGCGCCGATCGGCAGGATGGCGCCAGCGCCTTCGGCCAGCCGCTGTTTGATCTTGTCCCAGGTGAGGCCGGCGACTTCGTTATCCGAAGCATCGAAGGTCATGGCAGCATCTCTAGACGATCATCGCGGTCAGTGTTTCGAGCCGGTCGGCTTCCGCCGCGGGCTTGTCCCAGCGAATGCGGTGGATGCGGGGAAAGCGCATGGCGACGCCCGATTTGTGCCGGCTCGAGCGATGCACCGAATCGAACGCCACCTCGAACACGAGCTTCGGCTCGACCTGGCGCACCGGGCCGAAACTATCCACCGTATGATTGCGCACCCAGCGGTCGAGCTCGCGCAGCTCCTCATCGGTGAAGCCGAAATAGGATTTGCCGACCGGCACCAGCTCGGCCTCGCCGCTGTCGCCCTCGCGCCAGGCGCCGAACGTATAGTCCGAATAATAGGACGAGCGCTTGCCGCTGCCCCTTTGCGCATACATCAGCACGGCGTCGATGGTGAGCGGCGCCCGCTTCCATTTATACCAATGGCCCTTGGGGCGGCCGGCGATATAGGGGCTGTCGCGGCGCTTCAGCATCAGTCCCTCGATGCCGGTCTCGCGCGCGCCCGCCCAGAGCGCTTCCAGCTCCTTGATCGAGGCGAAATCGATGATCGCTGAGACGTCGGTTCGGCGCGGGCCATGCGTCTTGTGCCAGCCTTCGAGCCGCGCCCGGCGCTCGGCGAAAGGAAGCTCGCGCAAATCCTCGCCGCTTTCGAACAGCATGTCGTAGAGGCGGATATGCGCCGGATGCGATTTCAGCATGGCGGCAGTAACGGTCTTGCGATTGAGCCGCTGCTGCAGATCGTTGAACGGCGCGACCTCGCCCTCGCGCATCACCAGCAATTCGCCGTCGAGCACCATGCCCTCGGGGATCGCCTCGACCACGTCGGGAAATGCGCCGGAGATATCGTCGCCGGTGCGCGAGAACAGCCGCTTCTCGCCGCCTTGATGCGCGGCCTGCACGCGGATGCCGTCCCATTTCCATTCGGCGACGAACTCCTTCGGCTCGATCGACGCGAGCTCCTTGTCCTCGATCTGATGCGACAGCATCAGCGGCCTGAAGATCGCCCGCGATCCGACATCCGGTCGCGGTCCTTGCCCTGAGAGCCAGGCGAACAACTCTTCATATGGCGGGCGAAGCCCGTGCCAGACCTCCTCGATATCGGCGAGATCGATGCCCGACCACTCGGCGAGCGCGGTCTTGGCGAGCCGTGCCGAAACGCCCACGCGGAGCGCCCCGGTCAAGAGCTTGAGCAGCGCCCACCGCCCGGTGGCGTCGAGCGTATCGAGCCAATTGGCGAGGAGGACAGGGATCTCGGCCGGCGCGGTCGACTGTAGCGCCTCGACGATGGCCGCGAGCCGCGGCGGCTGGGTGCCGCGGCCGCCTCCCGGCCAGATCAGCGCGATGGTCTCGGCGGTGTCGCCGACATAATCCCGCGAAAGGTCGAACAACACCGGATCGACACGGGTGGAGAGAAGTTCGGTGAGAATGCGGCGGAGCGGCAGCCTGAAGAATAGCCCGTCGGTGAGCGCGGCGAGCGCATAGCCGCGATCTGGATCGGGCGCCGAGGCGAAATAGCCGGCAAG
The DNA here is from genome assembly GCA_963710245.1 of uncultured Alphaproteobacteria bacterium. Lineage (GTDB taxonomy): Bacteria > Pseudomonadota > Alphaproteobacteria > Rhizobiales > Methyloligellaceae > Methyloceanibacter. Next base: position 207,484 of record CAVPZK010000015.1, on the reverse strand, counting down.
CAGCCGAAGCTTGTCGTTACGCGACGGCGTATAAGCGAGCCGGTCGAGAAGCTCGGCGAACGGTTTCACTGGTCCTCGTCCTCGCGGCCGACAAGCGCGAGCGCGCGACCTTTGCGGCCTGTCATCTGAATATGGTGCAGCAGCGCGTCCTCGCGCCCATGCGTGACCCAGACCTCCTCGGCGCCGGTCTCGGCGATGGTCTCGGTCAGTTCGCGCCAATCCGCATGGTCCGAGATCACCAGCGGCAGCTCGACGCCCTGCTGCCGCGCCCGCGCGCGCACCCGCATCCATCCCGAGGCGAAAGCCGTGACAGGATCGGGCAGCCTGCGCGACCAGCGGTCGGAGATGGCGGAAGGGGGAGCCAGCACGATCTGGCCCTTCATCTCCTCGCGCTTGGCGCCGGTCGCCGATTTCATTGGTCCGAGCCGCACGCCGAACGATTCATAAAGCGCGCAGCATTCGGCAAGCGCGCCGTGCAGATAGATCGGCCGCTCATAACCGGCCTCGCGCAGCAGCGCGATCACCCGCTGGCTCTTGCCGAGCCCATAGGCGCCGACCACATGCGCGCGCTCGGGAAATTGTGCATGCGACCTGAGCAGCTTTGCCACCTCCTCGCGCGCGTCGCCATGCTGGAACACCGGCAGCGCGAACGTCGCCTCGGTGATGAACAGATTGCAGGGGACCAGCTCGAAGCTGGGACAGGTCGGATCGGCGCTCCGCTTGTAATCGCCGGAGACGACGACGCGCGCGCCCTTCCACTCGATCAGCACTTGCGCGCTGCCGAGCACGTGCCCGGCGGGGAACAGGGTCACGTTCACATCGCCGATGGGGACCTTTTCGCCATAGGCGACGGCTTGCGTGCCCTTCTTGGCCGGCGTGCCAAGCCGCGTCGTCATGACGGCGAGCGTCTCGCGCGTCGCCAGCACATGCTCGTGCCCCGGCCGCGCATGGTCGGAATGACCATGCGTGATGACCGCGCGTTTGGCTCCGCCATACGGGTCGATGTGGAAACCGCCGGGCCGGCAATAGAGGCCCTTGCGGTCGACCGTCAGCCATGTCTCGAAGCGTTCGGGTTTCATTTCTTCCAAGGGTTGTGGGGAACAAAGCACGGTTTTTCCAGTCCCCAACGCTCGAATAACTATCCAGGATTGCAGTGTATCGAGTTGCACGCGAGCGGGTTGCTAAACCTTCCGCAGCCGTTCCCGCATAGTGGACGCGATGCGGCGGGCGAGTGCTCGCCTTGCGGGAAAAGGTCGAAAGAGGCATCGGGGCTTGGCTGCGCGCAAGCGGAGCAGGGGGTGTCCTGCTGCTCGGCCTCTGCCTGTCCGAGTCCGAGGCGCCCGCAGAGCCCAATTCGCCCCGCACCGAGTACTTCACCGGCTTCGAGGTGAGCGACAACTACGCTAGCGGCTATGTGGGCGCGGGCTACGCCTTCGGCAAGGCTGGATATGCGGCGCCTGGTTTTCGCCTGCGCGCCGTCGGCGCCTATGGCCGCTATGATTATGAGGGCTCGCTTTTCATCGACGGCAATCTCTGCCCACGACCTTCGACGGGCAGGATGCCTTCGCCGCGGCGCTGATCGGTTACGAGTTCTAGCCGCTCTCGCCGGCTATCAGTTCCGTAAGTTCCGCCCCGGACGTCTTATCGTCAAGCTGTTCGCCGGAATCGAAGGCGAGGACCAGCACATCGTGCCGCACGATCCGAACAATTCGGTGCAAGGCAGCGCGCTCGGATTGCGACTACAGGCGGAGTTGTGGCGCGACCGTCTCGGCGCGAACCTTCCTCTCCGCCGCCGCAAGCTACGGCACGGCCTTCCAGGAATATTGGTCGCTGGTGCGGCTCGGCTTTCGGCTGACGCCGCGCTTCTCGCTGGGGCTTGAAGGTGGCGCGCTCGGTAACGAGGAATATGACGCGGGACGCGGCGGCGGTTTCCGCGTGAACCGGCGTGAGTCACGCTCTCCGGCGGCTTCACCGGCAATTATCTGGAAGACCAGCCGAGCGGATATGTGGCGCTTGGGCTTTATCGACCGTTCTAGATTCCGAGATTTGCGACTGGCTGATGAAAGTGCACTGCCGGCCCCGCTCCGGCAGTGCTTGGCTTCATCGTCTGCCAGCCTCGTGTGCCGGAAACCGGCTCGCCAAGGCGGCATCGCCCTCTTTGGTGTGCATCCTGTGTAAGAGGGATGTCCTTTGGGATGTACCCGATGGACTCTCTCCAGCGACAAGCATGACACAAAGGCGACAGCCGATGCAAATGCGAGTTCAAGCTTACCCGCATTTTCTTTTTTGTCGCGGTGAAGTGTTGCAGCTTGACCTGCGGCGCATGCAACACAGCGCGCGCGGAGAGTGGATTGCGTCGCGCGTGCGATCGCGTGCCGAGTTGGCAAAGCAACACCTTCATTCCGCGAAATATTTTGCAGCGGCGCAAGTCGTCAGGGCGCGGCTTTGGTGGCGCCGGTGCTTTGCTCGGCGTCTTGCGGATTGCCCACTTCGATCGGCGGCTTACCTTGACCCGGCGAAAGCGGCCCGCGCCACTCCTCGAAGCGCTTTTGCAGGTCCGCACCGTGCGCGCTCCACCAGGCATCGTCGAATTGAAGTGCCTTCTTGAAATTGTCAGGCGCCGTCGGGAGATAATCCTTCATCTCCACGTCGATGATCGGGTGCTTGCCCACCAGCGCCAGCGCTGATTTCCGCATCGGCCCGTAGGCGATCAGCTGCGCCTGCGTCGCCAGCCGGGCGGGGTCGCTGGCGAAGCTGATGAAGCGCATGGCGCCGTCCTTGTTTTTGGCGCCTTTGGGGATGGCCCAGAGATCGAGATCGTAGATCTGCCCGTCCCACACCACGCCGAGCCGCTGCCGATCGCCGACCGCGGCGCGGAAGATGCGGCCGCTATAGCCAGCCGCCATTCCGACCTTCTTTTCGAGCAGCCAGGTGATCGGCTCTTGCGCGTTGTCCCACCAAAAGATGTCGCCCTTGATTTTGTCGAGGGCTTTGAAGGCGCGATCGGCGCCTTCAGGGGTGGCGAGCTCGGTATAGACATTGGCCGGATCGACCCCGTCGGCAAGCAGTGCAAGCTCGAGCGTATAGCGAGGGCCGTTCGGCAGAGCGCGCTTGCCAGCGAAGCGCTTCGGATCGATCAGGTCGGCGATTTGCGATGGCTGGGTCTTGGGGAAAGCCTGCCGGTCGAACGCGATCGCCGTCGACCAGGCGACGCTGCCGACGCCGCAGGAGGACAGCCCGCCGGAATAAAAGTCGAGCTCCGCGCTCTCTCCGGTCGGCGCCGCGCCGAGGCTCGAGGCTTCGATCGTCTCAAGCAGTCCGTCGCTGCACAGCGTGCCGAGCGTCGCCGCCGAGACATCCACCACATCGACGCTCGATTCCGAACCGCTAATCATCTCCTTGATCTTGGCGAGCGTGCCGTCATAGACCTCGGTGGCGATGCGCGTGCCGGTTTCCTTGGCGAACGGCTCGAAATAGGCGATCTCCTGCGATTGCCCGTAGGCACCGCCCCAGGTGGCGACGCTGAGCGTATCCTCTGCCCGCGCGCCGGCGGATACCACGATGCCGAGCGCGAGAACGGCGGCAAGGGCGCAGCTTTGGCCGGCCGCGGCTGCCGTCCCGAGCATTCGATCGAATTGGCGGGTCACTTGCCCAGGCACCGTCATTGGTCTCACTTATGGCTCTGCCGCAACATCAACGCGGCGATATCTGATTGGCGGTCGCACCCGTCGGCAGCGATCCGTCGCCGAGCGTGGGCCGGTCGGTTCGCCTGATTGTCGGCTGCGCCAGCGCCCCACTGATGGAGATCCGCGGCGGGGTCTCCGCGCTCAGCTGCGACGCCTTTAACGGCTGCGCATTGCTGGCCACGAATAGGTTCCAATCGAGCGTCGCTTGCGCCAAGTCGACATTGCCGGAACCGGCGATCAATCCGCGGCGGGTCTGCATGTTGAACATGTCGCACCAAATATGGCCGTCAGCGAGGCGACAATCGGCATTGAGAGAATCGAACAGAGTGACACTGTTGCGGCTCCAGCCCTCTCCGTCCAGGGGTGACGGCGCCGCGAGAAGACGGGGAAGATCGAGCGGAATCGCGCCATTGGCGGCGTTAACCTTCAGCCCGCCGGAAAGCGCCTGGATCAGCTCGGCATAGGTGCGGCCCTCGCCCGACATTTCAGCCTTGAGGCTCGTATTCCCCTTGAGCGGGACGAGAAACGACGCATCGAGACAGCCCTCGACCGGCATATCGTCGAGGCTCGCCGTGACGTTGGCCTTCGCCACCTCTTGCGACATGTCGATGCCGACGCTGCCCGAGGCCTCGCCGCCACAAAGCTCGAGCTCGCCAACCTCGCTCGCCAGCACGCCGTTCTTGGTGCTGATGGTGAACCCGCCGCGCCCCAGTTTGATCATGGGCGCGGTCACCTCCGCGGCCGAGATGCGCAGGTCGGCGTCGAAATATTTGATGAGCGCTCCCTCGAGCACGGCGGCTTGCGCCGCGGGAGGCGCCGGCGCCTCGGCTCCCCCGAGATAGGGATCGATTGCGAGCCGCTCGAAATCGAGCGTCGCATCGATGCGGGGACGTGGCCCCGGCGTGACGGCGAGCAGGCCGACCGCTTGATTGTTGTCAAGCGAGAAGGTTCCGTCGTCGAAGGTCAGCGTCGACCCGTTCCAATGCGCCGTGCCCACTGCCGACAGCTTCTGCAAACTCCGCCCCGGCGGCAAGGCGATCCCGGCCCATCTGAAGAAGCGCCGCGCGTCGTCCATGTCGGCTCGCACGTCGCCGTCGAGCTGAAGTCCGTTGACGAAGGACGCGGTGCCCGTGACCTTGGCTGCGAGCGGTTTCGAGGTGAAGGTGAGATTGACCGGAACGCGAATCCCGTCCTCCGTCTCGGCAGGCGCGCCGCAATCGAGCGCAAAGCCAACTGTTTCATCGCGGAGTGAGAACGAACCGAAGCTCGACATCGCTCCGGTGCCGGAGCTTGCGTCGAAGCGTGCATCGATCTTCTTGATCGCTTCCATACCCGTTGTCGTGGGCAGGTAAATGATACCGTCGCGCAGGCGAAGCACGCCGATCGGCGCGCCCTTCAGCACGTTGGCCACCCGTGCCTGTATTGTCTGGTCGGGGCCCATGACGAGCGAGGGCGCCTCTTTCAGGGTGATCTCGGGCTTCAACAGCCGCAAGGCGTCGATCCTGATGCGGCCGAACATGAGCTCGACCAGATCGATCGAGACCTTGGCGTCTTTGGCACTGATGGATTTCACCAGCGGCAGCCGCGTGGCGTTGGTCAGCTCAAAACCGCTCTTGATCGAGACGTCGGGGAAGTAATGCACCCGCAGCGGTCCGGTGAGCTTCACGTCGCCCCCGGTCCAAGTCGACAAGGCATCGGTGACGCGGGAAGCCAGCTGAGTTGAAATCGGTGAGTAGCCGCGGCAGGAGCGTGAGGCCGGCGATGAGAAGGGTAATGAGGCCAAGCAGAAGCCATTTCCAAGGGATTTGCCGAGGCTTCATCCCGTCCCTACCATCCGTTCCCGGCGTTGGCCCATCAGCCTGGACCTCGCCTGTTTTTCGATTGCCCGTAAGACCCCTGCCTTTCTAGCCCGATTAGGCTGAGATAGCGAGCCCAACTCGGGTGCATTTTGTTAGCAAATCAGGGGACCGGGAGGGCCCATTTAGGGCCTGTTTCCGCTGCGGCGCGCGGGCTCGTGGAAGCCCCCGGCCGGCTTCCCGCGATGATCCCGTGCAACAGCAGCACGGGGGCGAGGCTGACGAGCACGATGGTGAGCGCCGAAAGCCCCGCCTCCTCATAGCGATAGAGCGAGACGAGGGTGAACACCTGAGTCGCGAGCGTGTCGAAATTGAAGGGCCTAAGCAGCAGCGTGGCCGGCAGCTCTTTCATCGAGTCCACGAAAACGAGAAGTGCCGCGGCGCCCAGCGCCGGCCTGAGCAGCGGCAGATGCACCTTGACCAGCGCCTCGCTGATGGTTGCGCCGAGCGTCCGCGCCGCGGCGTCGATATTGCGGGAGACCTTGCTCAAGCCGGCTTCCACCGCGCCAAGCGAGGCGGCGAGGAAGCGGATCGTGTAAGCGAGCACGATGGCAAAGGCGGTGCCCGACAGCACCAGCCCCGTGGACACCCCGAACAGCGACCGCATCAGCCCGTCGATAAAATTGTCGAGCCCCGCAAGCGGAATGAGCAGGCCGATGGCGAGCACGGTGCCGGGGATTGCGTAGCTGATGGCGGGAAGCGTGCTCGCCACCTGGATCAGCTGTGAGCGCGTCTGCCGTCGCGCGTAAGCGAGCACCACGGCGAAGCCGACCGCAAGCACTGCCGCCGCCGCGGCGAGCATGAGGCTGTTCAGCGCGGCCTCCCAGAACTCCGGCGCGAGCCCCGCCGCCACATGCGCGAGCGCGTCGTGCAGCAGTACGGATGCCGGAAGCACGAAGCCGAACAGCACGGGCAATGCGCAGACCGCCATCGCCAACAGCCCGCGCCAGCCCTGCAAGCTGTCCTCGCGCAAATCCCGGTATTTGCCGGTTGTGTGATGGAAGCGGCGACCGGCTCTGAGAGCCCGCTCGATGATCAGCAGCGCGAACACGAATAGCAGCATGACGCAGGCGATTTGCGCCGCGCCGGCAAGGCTGTTGCGGTCGAGCCATGTATCGTAGACGGCGACGGTGAGCGTCCTCACCCCGAAGAACTCGACCGCGCCGATATCGTTTAGCGTCTCCATCAGCACGAGCGCGACGCCCGCGGCAAGCGCGGGCCGCGCCAGCGGCAAGGCCACCTGCCAGAACGTTTCGGCGGCGTTTCGCCCCAGCGTCCGGCTCACTTCCAGCACGCAGATCGATTGCGCGATGAAGCTCGCCCGCGCGGTGATGTAGACATAAGGATAAAGCACCGCGCTCATCACCAGGATGGCGCCGCTCAAGGCTGCGGATATCCGGGAACCAATAGTCCCGCGCATTGCGCCAGCCGAACACACCGCGCAAAGCGGTCTGCACCATCCCGGAATAATCGAGCAACTCCAGATAGGTGTAGGCGATGATGTAGGTCGGGATGGCGAGCGGGAGCAGCAAGAGCCACTGAAAATAGCGCCGTCCCGGAAAGCGATACATGGTGACGAGCCACGCCGTGCCGGTGCCGATCAGGAGACTCAAACTTCCCACGCCCGCCATCAGCAGAAGCGTGCGGCGGAGCGCGCCGGGAAGCACATTGGCGATGAGATGCGGCCAGGTATCGCCGCTCGGTTTCAGCGCGATCAGCGCGATGGCGAGCAGCGGCAGCAATGCGATCAGCGAGATGAGGAAGGCCGCGATCGACCAGCCGAGATTGCCGCTCTCTTTTAGGCGCGCGAGTTTGCGGCGGAAGGCAACGTGCTCGTTCGTGGCGCTCTGAGCCTTGGCCACGCCGTTAGTGGCGGTCAGCGAGGCCGTCCAACCCGCTCTGGCGCCTGTCGACTATCAAGTGCGGCGACCGCGTCTTGCGATAGGCGCTGATTGGCATCTTGCAACGCGTCGGCGAAGGCGTTGGCTGCGTCGATCACCGGCTCGACCAGGTCCGAGCCCGTCAGCGCCAGCGCGCAGGCACGCATCGCCGGGCAGCGGTGATGCTGCGAGGCGGCGATCAGCGAGATCGCCATGCATTCATCGGCGCAGAAGCCCGCGCAGCCGAACGGATAATATTCGATCTTGCGCGAGGCCGAGGCGCGTACCGCGCGCACCCAGCAGGCAAGCTCGGTCACGGCGCGTTTCGCCCGCTCGGTGCCGAGCAGGCGGTTATATTCGTTCCAGCCGTTCTCCCAGCAGGCGATGTCGCCCGTGTCGTACCCGGCAAGCCAGCATCTGAAGCCGACTCCCACCAGCCACTCGGCGCCGCTGCGCGGCGGGACAAAAGCCCTGTGCGAGGGCTTGCCGCCCATCTGCCTGTCGATCTTCTTATGGAAGCTCATTGTTCCTGCCCCCTCATGAGCTTGGACCTTCGTCGAAGCCGACCTTGTCGACGAGCTCGCTCGCCTTCTTGCGCAGGCCGGCAATCTCGTTGAGCGAGATCGGGTCCGGCTTGAAGTCGCCCCAGGACTTCACCAGCGGAGACCAGGGTACGTCTTGTTTCACCGGATATTCGTTGTTCACGTCGGCATACATTTCCTGGCCTTTGTCCGACGCCAGGAATTCGAGAAGCTTCATCGCGTTGTCCTTGTGCGGGGCGTATTTCGCCATCACCGCGCCGGAGATGTTCACATGCGTGCCGCGATCGTTTGTATTGGGGAACAGGATGTTCACCGAGTTCGCCCATTCCTTCTGTTCGGGCTCTTTGTCGTTCTTCAGCATGGCGCCCATGTAATAGGTGTTGCCCACGGCGATATCGCATTCGCCGGCATAGACGCCTTTGACCTGCAGCCGGTCGTCGCCGGCGGGCTTGCGCGCGAGATTGGCTTTCACGCCCTTTAGCCACTGCTCGGTCCAGTCCTCGCCATGCGCCGCGATCATCGAGGCGATCAGCGCGACGTTGTAGACATGCTGGCCGGAGCGGATGCAGATCTTTCCGCGCCATTTCGGGTCGGCGAGATCCTCGTAAGTGATCGTGTCCTGCTTCACCCGCTCCTTCGACGCGTAGACCACGCGCGCACGGCGAGTGAGTCCGATCCACTTTCCGTCAGCCGCGCGATAGGCGGCGGGAATCGCCGCGTCGAGCGCCGGCGATTGGATCGGCTGCGCGATGCCGGCATCGGTGGCTTGCGTGAGATTGCCGACATCGACCGTGAGCAGGAGATCGGCCGGGCTGTTGCGGCCCTCGGCTTGGATGCGCTCGATCAGGCCCTTCTCGGCATAGATCACATTGACCTTGATGCCAGTCTCGTCGGTGAACTCCTTGAGCAGCGGATTGATCAGGTAGGGCTGGCGGTAGGAGTAGATATTGACCTCGCCAGGCTCCGCGGCCGACGCGAATGACGCGGCGAGGAGAGGGGCAAGGAGCGCAAGCGCGAAGGCGTGCGCATAGCCAAATCGCATTCGACATCCTCCAATGGCCGGGGTTCAAGGCCCCGGTATCGGACTTTCCGGCCCGCCCCCTAAGCCCAGCGCCAGAGGGTCATTGTTCGATTAGGGCTTGGACTCGGGCAAAGTCAACAAGAATATCGTAATCAAATCAACTTTAGAAGTCTTCTAAGCTTCACTGTTCAAGTATTAATTCTCCTATATATTCAGATATATTTGAATATCTGATGTACAATCCTAAGACAGCCTGTGACAGAGCTAGGACGTCACAGAGCTTTCGCAAGCGCCACGAAGACTATCGCCGCGCCTGTGACGCGGCGACGCTGCTGCTGAATTTTGGGGAAGTTATGCGCCGAACAACCGCTCGGCGGGGAAGATCACATCCGCAGCAGTCCCGACGCCGGGCTCGCTGGTCAAAACCAGCCGCGCGCGATTAGCGTCAACCAGCGCCTTGGTGACGGGAAGGCCGAGGCCCGTGCCCATCTGCTTGCGCGGCGCGGTGTCGAGCTGATGGAAGGGCTGCATGGCGAAGGCGATCTCGTCCTTGGTCATGCCGACGCCGGTGTCGCGCACGCGCAAACGCAGCTCGCCGTCGATCATGCCGCCCGAGACGATCACCTGTCCGCCCTCCTTGGTGAACTTGATAGCGTTGGTGAGGAGGTTGAGCAGGATCTGCTTGAGCCGGCGCGGATCGGCGACGACGGTCGGCAACTCGGGCTGTAGCGAAGTCCTGAGCACGATGCGCGCGCGCTTGGCGAGCGGCTGCAAGCTGCCGACGCAATCCTCGACCAGCTCCGGCACTTCGACGGCGGTGAAATTCAGCTCGAACTTGCCCGCCTCGATCTTCGAGATGTCGAGCAGATCGTTGAGCAGCGACAGCGCATAGAGCCCGCTCTGGTGGATGTCCTCGACATAGCCCTTGTAGCGCGCGTTGCCGATCGGTCCGAAGCGCTCCTGTGCCATCAGCTCGGCAAAGCCGATGATCGAGTTGAGCGGCGTGCGCACCTCGTGGCTGACCTTGGCGAGAAACTCGAGCCGCGCTGAAGCGTCGACTTCCAACTTCGGTGGAACGGCTTGCGTGGCCGCAACGGGGCCCGTGCCATTCATGGGCGATGCGGGCGGCGTTTCTTGTTCGAGGCTTGTCTGGTCGATCAGACGCAAAAGTTTGACGTCGCCGTCGAGAGCTGTCAGCGCGAAGGCGACTTTCAGTTTGCGGCGCGAACGCGTCAGCGCCTCGATTGGCGCGCTGCGCTCGGCGCCATTGTCCTGCGTGAGCGGTGCGCCGTTCGGCAGGATCGCATCCAAGCCTCCGGCTTCGAGCAACTCGGATGGAGAGCGATAGCCGAAGGCGAAAGCGAACGCGGTGTTCGCGTAGATCAGCCCATCGCTGCCGAGAATGCCGATCGCCGCCGGCATGGCCTCGAGCAGAGTCTTGAGGCTCATCGGCTCGAGTGTCAGCGCCTCGGCTTCGGCTCGCGGCTCAGGAAGCGCCACCACTCCCGGCCCGGGAAGCACGCGGCCTTCAAGCGCGCGCGCGATATGCTCGAGGGCCTCGCGGTCCCCTTCCACCTGTTCCAGGCGTCTTTGTGGTCTGAGGTCGGCCATTTCGGCCCCAATAAACGACAGGACAGAACGCGGTGAGGCGCCTTAGCGCGAGGTGGCTATGGGCCATACACGCGCAAGAATTAGGGCGCTCGTTCGACTCATCCACTAAATTTAGGCGAATTCGACATTTTGCAAAGGGCGAAACGGGAAAGTTCGTCGACAGAGCTAAAAAAGTGCTGATGAGGCGATCAGCGATCTTGCGCTATCGCAGCGCAACAATTATATTGCAGTGCAACAAGAGGATTCTGCGGCGACCCTCCCCCCGATGGGCCAGGTCCGCATTGCCATAGGCGAATGAACCCAATCAGAGGTGCGACCATGAGTGAAACCTATTCCCCGCAAGCGGCTGCCGAGCAGGCCCGCGACAGCTTCCGCAAAGCCGCCAAGGAATTCGAGTCCTTCAAGCTCGATACGACCGTGCCGGAGAGCGTCCGCGCTCTCGCCGAGAAGACCGTGAACCAGAGCCGCGAGGCCTATGAGCGCGGCAAGGACGCTCTCGAGGAGGCGATCGACGCGCTGGAGCGCTCCTTCGATGCGGCAGGGCAGGGCGCCACCGCCTTCAATCGCAAGCTCATCGATCTTGCCCAGCGCAATCTGAATTCCGCCTTCGACCTCGCCAAGAGCCTGGCCGGCGCCAAGACCCTCGGCGAGATCGTCGAGCTGCAATCCGCCTTCCTTCGCCACCAGTTCGACGTGTTCGCCAACCAGGCGGGCGAGATCAGGGCTTTGACCACCAAGATTGCCGCCGACACCGCCGAGCCGATCAAGAATCAGGTCGCCCGCACTTTCGAGGCGATTCGGAAATAGCCGGCATACCCGCGCAGGGTTTCGAGGGCCGTAAGCGTAGCGCGCCAAGCAAGGCCTGGGGTCCATAGCCCCAGGCCTTTTTTTGTGCGGGAGACAGCTTCGAGTTCGCCGCTCTCGGTCCTGTCTGCTCCAGGCAAAATCGGCCGGCCGCTCCGCTTGCAACGGCTGCTCGCTCCGCTTAGGTTCGCGACCAAGGCTTCACCTACATGCCGCCGTAGCTCAGCTGGTTAGAGCGCTTGACTGTGGATCAAGAGGTCGGCGATTCGAATTCGCCCGGCGGTACCAATTAGATCAAGGAGTTAATCACTTTCCATCTTCCCAGGAAATCCAGTGGGAAGATCCTGGGAAGATAGAGGGCGACCCTCGCCTCGATCAGGAATCCTGCGTGTTGAACATGGATCGCCCAGCCAATACCTGCCTCCGCTGCAATGGAACGCTCATAGAGATCGACCGATTTGGCGAGCGGCTCATCGTCTGTGTGGTGTGCAATCTCTGGACTTGGCCAAGCAGCCCCAGCGTGTCTATGGCCCTGCCGGAAGATGCCCTCAAGGCGTTGAGAAAGCGCGTCGGGAATTAGACCGGCGTAAAACCCGAGTCGGGTGAGCAGGCCTACGAGGGCTTGCGGAGCAATGTCGGCAGCTTGGCGATGTTGCTGGCAATGCGCCGAGCCTCGTCCATCGTAAGCAACTTAGCAGAGGCTAGGGAACGATTGGCCAATCATCTCGTTTGTATTCGAGCAGCCGCACCACAGATTGCGGAGCTTAAACGGGGGAAACAATGGCCGTTCCACAAACATCGGGATATTTTAGGTACCAGCTAGCAACGAAGCGCCAGGCAGACGTATTGGCGCTGAAGCTGTTTTGCCTGAGCTCGTTCATCCTGCTTGGCCTGATCACGGCTGGGGTTCTCTAGTCCCTTATCGAGATCGACCCCATCCGACGACCAACAAGCAGCATGAGCACCTTTGCGGTGTCGGCGTCAGCCTTCAACTCGCGCGCATAGACATATGCGATGGCTCGTGCCGACCCCAAAGTTCCCAACAGCCCGATGTGAAAATCGTCTCGCAATTGTCATGCGACGAAAGCAAAATACACTGATGGGATCAGTCAACCGTCCAAAGCTTTACGATCCGACTACGATAGCGACGGTCAAGGCCGCGTTCTACGCTGTGTGGACCACCGTTGAGGCCGACGGGTCGCGTGGTGATCCGGTGCGCGACGAGGACTGCAAAGCGGCGATCATTCGTCGGCTGCTTGATCTCGCCGCAACCGGCACCACGAAGCGGGACGAGCTCGTCACCAAGCTGCTCAACGACCGACCGTGCACTTAGGCGGAACCGGAGCCGCTCGAAGTCCTCTTCCGTAACTAATAACGCAAGGAAGTACACCTCGGTCAGGGGCGTCGGCTTGCGTCACTCACGCGTCCCTAGTCGAACGATCCTCGCAGCCTACACTCGGCATGCCGCTGGCGATCAGCATGGCGGATGAAATGTTCCACAAGTTTTTCCCGCTCTCCCTCGAACTCACGGTTGGTCGACACGTTGGCCTATGGAAGGTTCAAATACCGATGCCGAGGCGAAAAGATCGATATCGTGGATACATGATCACGGGAAACTTGAACGGGCGCGGATGGTGCATCGAAACACATTCGACGAGACCTGATCTTCCCATACTGCGACGGGCATCTTTCCGCGTATTGCATCCGAGCTGGACGCAAGCGGTTGCGGAAGCACGAGCGCAGATCGGTGCGGCATTGTCGATCTTCGAGTTAAGTCTTTCCTGAGCGCTCGACCCTGGAGGATCCGACCATTTCACATGACGCACCAGACTTGATGGGAGCCGCCTTTAACAGCGCGTGGGTTGTCGTGAAGCCGCAGCAACTTGAGCCCCATTCCGCCCAAGAAAAGCAGTTACGGCTCGACTTGGCACGGTGCATCACCGACTTGGTAGCGAACGGTGTCACCGAGCCCGAGGAGCTACGTCGACAAGCCATTGAGCAGATGCTTCTAGCACCAAGGTCGGAAACTGCTTGAAACCAGATTGCTTGAAACCAGATTACGTCTTCGGCAAAATTTCTTCGAGGTGGGAGCCCACCATCACCCGATTGCCAACAGGTGCTCGCTGCAATCGTGCATGAGCTTCAGCAAATGTATGATCTTGCGCCCGAGGAATGATCGTCGTTTGCGAAGAAAAGGGTTGCGAGCGACGCTGGGCGTTGGTCTGAGCGTAAGCGGCAGCTCGTAAAACGAAATGTGTTGTCTAACCCAATCGCGCTTTTGATAGCCGTACAACTGCGTCCACGAACACACGGTCGAGTAGCTCCTCATAGCGGTCAAATTTCTCGACGTACGTCTCGTAGTTCGCCAGCGCATCCACTTTGGTTTGGGTGGCAGATCCCATTTATCAGGATCACAGTCGCCGATCAGCCTGGACTTGATCTTGGCCTTGCCGAGGTGAGCGCGATCCGCAGGGGTCCCAAATTGTGAGGAATAGGCAACTCGCCGTCGCCAGATTTGACGACTTCCAAATCGATGCGCGCCAGGAGGCATCCACGACGCCCCACAGTGGCGATGCGTGACAGGACACTCAAAATACCACTGGCATCCCCCGAAACGGCGAGCCTGAGTGACCATGTCGATCCGCTGGTCTAGCGTTCCGAGGGTATTCTCAGCCACCCTTGGCGTGAGCCTTCCATGTTGGCGGTGATCAAACCTCTCGCCACTTCTTCCCCGGTGTAACTGTTGGCCCAACGAATTGAATGAGGCCCCGTATTCCATTGCCAGTTCTGGGAAGATCGGGGGAAGATTCCAACGGCCCTGCGCCGCGAGCAAGAGTCAGAGGCTTGAGCTGGGCAATTTCAGAATGGGGTTGTGTGACCAGTCACTGAGACTGATTAAGGAAGAAATCAATGAGATCGGGTTCGGGCCGGAACTATCCCCCGCCCTAAGTTGTTGCGCCGGAACCAACAACCGAAAGGGAACACAAATGCGCCTATCACTTCTCGCGGCACTTTTGGTCGCCGCGATGGCCTTGCCCGCGCAAGCTAGGATGCAGCCGGTCAAGGGAGCAGTCCAAGGCACGGCTACCACCGCAACGGGTGTTGCCCGTGGGGCTGGTCAAGCTGGCGTCGGCATCGTGAGGGGCGGCAGGACGGCTGTCAGATCAACGGCCAGAGGCCTTCGCTGCTTCGTCACGCTCGGCAACCGCTGCTAGGCGTTCTTGAATTGGCTCTGCAGCGATCCATATAACTCGGCGTGAGCCCCATAAGTGCTGAGTAGTTTGTATCGCGTCGCGCTCCGCCGTCCTGTCTCGAAATTTTCGGCTTGCGGCATCAGCCTGTTGGGGCTCGGTCGCGGAAACGAAAAAGCTCCGGATCATCCTTGGACGTAAGGCTGCTTTTTGCGTGCGACGAAAAGTTGCCGTCGCGATGCTCAATTGTGACCTTCGTAGGCCGCGCTCAAGGCCAGCGCCGAGCTGAATAAAGCACCGTCCCGCGCCATCGGCTGTGGCTCAAGCCACAAGAGACTGACTGAGACTATCCGTGAGACATGGGCCGTGAGACTGGCACGCCCTGAATGCCCTGCTGAGGTGAGGCTGGGTGAGGGTAAGTCTGGGTTGTTCCGAACCTATAAACTCTTTGTCTCGGACGGACCTAGTCTCATCCAGCTATGCGGACGGACCCAGTCTCAGGTATGCGGGGCCGTGTACTCATAAATCGAGTTTGGTAAGCAGCGGTTGTCCATGTCCGCTTTGCCCCCAGAAGCGGACATTCGTCAGCGCGTTGAGCATGTCTGCTTTGTGCCATAAGCGGACATTTGGCATAAAGAGACCAACGCATGGGACGTGCGGATTCTATCCGCCGAGGGTCAGACAACCCACACTAAATGGCCACAATCATTCCTCTTGGGCGGCAGTCTTCTGCCCCATTCCGACACTATGGGTGGGGTTTGGAAGCCTGTTTGCGTTGGGAAGAAGCGGGGGATGAATAAGAGAATTATTGGCGTCATCACTATGTCAATCGTTTGCGTGGCAACTGCCCATACGGCGACGGCTACGGATTTGATACGCCGCCCTCCTGCTCCCATCGCCGAGCCTCTTCCCTCAGCGCCTGTCGGAACGACTTGGTCGGGCTTTTACGTGGGCGGCAATCTTGGCGCCGCATTCGATCCTAATGATCTCAGCATTAAGGACCTGAGCGCGGAACAGGATCTTACGCTCAAATTCTCAAATGACACCGAACTGATCGGCGGTGTGCAGGCTGGCTACAATTGGCAGATGGGTAGCTGGCTGCTGGGCGTAGAAGGCGATTTCGATTTCGCCGATAACATCAATTATCTCGCCACTGTCCGCGGGCGTGTCGGCTGGGCTTTAGGCAGCTGGCTGCTTTACGGCACTGGCGGCGTTGCCTTCATCGACAGCGATAATGATTTCGTCGTCGTCTCCGCCGACGATGGTCCCTTCAGCTTCAGCGATGGAAACACCGACACGGGTTTCGTGGTGGGCGGCGGGATCGACTACAAACTGGCGCCACAACTTAGCCTTGGCTTGGAAGGTCTCTTCTATGACTTCGGCTCGGATAGCTCGACCTTGGTTGCTGGCGACGAGCCCTTCGTTCTGAAGCAGGACGAAGATTTTGCAGTGGTCCGTGGGCGATTAAATTACCACTTCAACAGCGGCTATTGAGCCCTAGGTTAAGGCATTCCCGCTGATTGCGTTCAACGCGCTCCCCTACAGGACGGAACGCAAAAGACACGCCAATCGTTTTATTCGCAATCGAACATGTTCGTGTAGCGCAATGTGATGCGCGCTTTGAGATGACACGGGTTGTCTTACTCTCACTGGCGGCTGCGGGTCTGATTTATGCCGCCTACGCATCGCTGTCCGAGGGCGAGCTAGAGGTCTCCACTTCTCCAGCGAACGTTTGTGAAGCAGAGATCCGGGAGACGCCTTGGACCAAAATCGATCCTGCCGCACAGGATTCCCCGCATGCAATTGTGCCCGATGAACTCCCCTCCACCCGCGCACCACCTACATCGCCTATCGAAGCAGAAGAAGCGCCCTCGATAGCAGACGTGCCCGGCGCCTCAGTCGCTGAGCAAATCGAGCATGTGAAGGTAATTGCACCCGCGAGCATACGGGAGGGGCGATCCAGCTCGACGGCGTCGCACGGCCAGGCGCCAATGCCCAGGTCATTTCACGCCAGGATGAATGGGTTCAGATCATAGAGCCCGGTTCCAAAAAGACAGGATGGATTCAGTCGAGCTTTTTGGAGACGCACGATCAGCCTGGGCTTCCGGCACTATCAAAGGAGGAGATTGAAGCGGCTCTCGCTACCCCCGATAATGCTGACAGTTTGCCATCCGAGCCCTCCAAGCCTTCGGCGAAGCCCCGCAAATCGCAAAAGCACGGATGGAGAAACAACCATCGTAAGCGGGGATTTGCGTTACGACATCTCTTCAGGCGGGCATGGTAGGCTGCCCCAGCGACAGACACCTTTCTTGAGTGTGCTGGATGAATTGGTCATGCGAGCACTCGTTGCATTGCCCAGAAATGAAACAAGCAGCTCGACAAGCTATTCTTCATTTGCGCAGGCCATGTGCGAGTGACGATCGCCGGTCGTGAGGTCTCGCACTTAAAGAAAGGCAACTTCGTTGGTGAGGTCGCCTTTCTGACCGAGAAGCCGGCTACGGCTACGGTGATTGCCGAGGACAGCGTCCGCGCCCTCATATTCGAGCGAGCCGCGCTCAGCCGGTTCTTCCGCAATGAAGCGGAAGTCGCAGGGCTTATCTATCAGCTACTGGGACGCGAACTCGCACACAAGATCAAGGTCAGTAACACCCTGATCTCCGAGGCAGCGGTTTGACGGAGTTCTTGGAATTGATAGCTTCGCGAGTAGGCGAAGATCAGCCGGAAGCGCTTGGCCGTTCCCGCATGCCAGCTTTGGGTCAGAAGCGGACGCTGGACACCGCTTCTCAAGAACGCCTCCTTGAAGTCCGCATCGCTGAGCAACTACAGACAACAGCGCCAAGCTCACCGTGATCGCACACAGGCTCTGATTTGCAGCTGCCGCGCATTTCGCTGCAATTATTCCGGCCGATGCAGGCACACCTGCGCTCGCCCTCTGGGGTCTCAAAGCAGTTGAAAGCTGCCCACGCACGAGATCGCGCAAGGAATAACGCCGCCACAATGGCTAGTGTGAGAAGGGCTGCTCGCATCTCGCCCTCCATCTCTCATGGGAATATTAAACCACCCAATGGCGTCCTTTGAGTGGCGGGCACTTTTGTGATGTTTCGCCCAAAGTTTGCTTAGGTTCAGGAGCGGACTTTGCAGCCCTTAGTGACAACAAGGAAGAGTTGGAACAAATTTCTCCCGGCAGAAGTTTTGGACTTGGGCACTTCCAGGGCACACTAAAATGCAAGCACATCCGGCCGACGAATGTCGGGCTAATGCGTTGCATTGCGTTGCCGTCGCTCAGCATGCTGACACGCTGGACGACCGGTCTGAATTTCTTGCATTCGCAGAGTCTTGGTACCGGCTCGCGGATGAAATTGACATCAGCAACCGTCTTATCGCGTTCATCGATAGCTTGCCCGTCAATAAGCCGACGACGGCTAACACGCAGCCGGAGGAAGAAACTGAGCCCGGCACCCGGTCGCTCAAGCGCCTAACGGACGCTATCGTTGCCGTCTCGTCTTCCTTGATCTCGAGCCAACTTGTATCCGAACATCCTGACGCGTTTGAAGGCTAATGTCAGCAGCGTGGGCTCCACGTGGGCTTCAGTAGCTTGGTGTAACCGGACGCCAGTTGCGGCGTCCGCTTCCCCACTGGCGAATGTCTGCTTCGGGTCAAAAGCTGACGTCATCCTTTTGGAGCGACAAGTCCGCTAAGTGCCATTAGCGGAGCCCACAGCGCCTGACTACTCAGAGACCTTTGGTTAGGAGGGAAAGGCTTTGGCCCGGCCGCTTTATGACAGTAAGGTGACATCGGCGCTGGCAGGAAGCGATAGGCGCCCAAGGCGCGTACGATGCCGGGAACGAGGACACAGCGGGTTATCGCTGTCGCAAGCGCATTCGCGCTGCTAGTCGCGACGCTCGTTTTATTGTTCCGCACCGAACCTATCGCTGCCCGGTTTTGGTTCGCCATCGCGGTGACGGCCGCTATCGCTTCCCTTGTCGTATTTCTGACGCGGCGGTTGCTGTTTGCCAGCGTTATCACTTCCTCAGTCGTCGTGGTCGTGTTTCTCGTCTCCGTCGAGAAACAAGCCACGATGAACATGGGTCTGCATTCCTACGATCTCTTCTTCTATCTGAATGCGGCCACGTTCGAGTTTTTGTGGGGCGATTACCGCCACTGCGTTATCGTAGTTCTTGCAGCGGTCGCGGCTGCGACAATCCTAGCGGCGTTGACTTGGCGCTTCGACACTACGCGGCTCTCGCCTTTGGTTTCCGGCTTGACCCTGGTCGCTGCAATTGCGGTGGCGGGAGCATTTGAACCTCAAGCAAGCGCGGAGGGTGGCGCGTTTCGATTGTTCACGCAAAACAACTCCTTCGTCTCCGCGTTTTACCTATCGTGGAGCGAGACGTGGGGCACTCTCGTGCGTGGACAATTGATGGAAGCCGCGGCGCGAACCGCGCTTCCCGACTTTGCGAGCGACTCCCAATGCAGGCCATCGACGAAGCCGCCGCACATTGTGCTCATTCACCAAGAGTCTCTGGTGCCGCCCAGTCTGTTTCCCCGGCTCCAATATGATCGCGCTCTCGACCAGTTTTTTCTCTCTGACGATGGCCGGCTGCACAGGCTGCGGGTGGAAACATACGGAGGAGGTTCTTGGGTTACCGAGTTTGCGCTGCTGACAGGTATCTCGACGAAAGCCTTCGGCGACATGCGGATGTTCGTGCAGGTCCTGATGGAAGGCAGGCTCAAGGAAACGCTGCCGCAATCGCTGGAGAATTGCGGTTATCGCACGTTGATGCTTTTCCCAATGAGCAGCGGCTTCCTTTCGCTTGACCGGTTTTACCGCTCGATTGGCTTTTCCGAGATTTTGGATCGCCGAGCTCAAGGCGCGCCTACCGCCCGGGAACGCGACCAATTCTATTTCCAGAATGCGCTTGAGGCGATGGACCACTACTTCAAATCATCCGATCGGTCGCTCTTCGTTTACATCCAGACCATGGCGTCCCACGGTCCCTATGACAGCGCATATATGCCAGAGGAGAATGTGCCGGGCGGAGGCCCCGGCACCTCGCCGGAGATGAGCGAATATCTGCGTCGGGCGGCGATGGCCGAACGCGATGGCGATTTTCTGATGGACGAGATCAAGCGCCGGTTCCCCGGTGAGCCAATCCTTGTCGTGCGTTACGGCGATCATCAGCCAAGCGCGACGCGCGATCTCATTAGCGGGATGTGGGGCGACGACAGCCCCGATGTTGGGCCGGACGGATCACCAGGTCCCTTCATCACGTTCTATGCGATGGAAGGGAACGGCTTTTTAGTGCCGCCACTCCCCGCCTACGACCCGCTCGATATAGCCTATGTCGGGACGATAATGCTTGAGGCCGCCGGGCTTCCGCTCTCAGGCGCGCAGCGAGAACGCAAGCGACTGATGGTGGCGTGTGAGGGTCGGTATTTCGGATGTGAGCCGCGGAGCCAAATTCTGGCCTTCCATCGCCGGCTCATAAATTCGGGCTTCGTGCAGACCCCCTGATGCAATCGTCACCCATGTCCGCTTTGGGTCAATAGCTGACGTAGAGGCGCGTCTACGATGCGTCCGGTCTTCCCCCGACAGCAGACATTCGGCGGATGAGCTGGCATGTCCGCTAAGTGCCAATAACAGACATTCACACGAGCCAGCACACGAGCCAGACTATCCCACGTCACCGCTCCAAGAGGCTTTTAAGCTGGTCCCATGCATGCCCGAATGCGGTCCAGTCGCCTCGCCGGAGTGCTTGCTCGGCGTCCGACAGCGCCTCGCGCGGCCCCGATGTGGACGCTTGTGGGGCTACCGTCAACTCTTCGGGCGTGGACGGTCGCTCGCCGAATACGACTTGCAAGGCATCCGCCACGTCGATTCCATCGCCAGGCGGCTGCCGTCGCTGACGATAACCCGCTTGAGCTGCGGAATGTTCGTCCCTTCGGCGAGCAGGAACACCGGCTCGACGTAGAGAAAGGACTCATCGATCGGGATGACGAGGAGATTGCCACGGGTCACGTGCGATCCGCGCTGGTCCCATAAAGTGAGCTGGCGCGCGATTGTCGTGTCCTGATCGATCATCGCCTCGATCTGGAGCGGCCCAAGGATGAGGCTGTCCTTTGATAATTTGTAGACGATCATCTGGCCGTAACCGGGGAAATCCGACCGGGCCGCGATCCAGGCGATCATGTTGTCGCGGTTGCGCGGCGTAACGGGGATCATGAGCAGAAAACCAAGACGATCTTCGCCGGGCAGCTTCATCAGCACGTAGTACGGCTCCATCTCAATGGCTTTGCCACCGAATTTCTCGCGTGGCGCCGCCCAAACGTCCTCCCTGTTGTAGAACACCTGCGGTTCGGTCATGTGATACGTGTTGAATTTGTCGACCTGCACTTCGAAAAAGTCGCGTGGATAGCGCAGATGCTTGCGCAGGCCCGCCGGCATTTCGTCGAGCGGGCGGAACAGGCTCGGCATCGCCGCCCGGTAGGCGCGTAAGACCGGATCCTCCGGGTCGATGACATAGAAGTGCACATCTCCCTCATAGGCGTCGACCACGACCTTCACCGAGTTGCGAATGTAGCTGAACCCATCCTCAGCCGGCTCGGAATAGGGAAATCCGTCGGCGACGGTGTAGGCGTCCTGTATCCAGAACAGCCGCCCCTGGTCGACAACCAGATAAGGATCGCGATCAAGCTTGAGGAAGGGTGCACTTAGCGACACGCTCTCGTGCACCGTTCGCCAAAGTTGGATGCGGCTTTGCGGCGAGAGGTAGGAGGAGAGCACGATGCTCACGTTGAACTGGTGCGAGGCGAAGAGAGCCTTCTTCCAGAAGCTTTCCAAGAGCACGCCGCCGTGGCCGGCGTAGTTGGTGTAGACGTTCTGATCTCCTAGCGGATAGTCGAACTCCTTCACGTCGGTTGGAACGAACTGATAGCTCCTCATCTCTGTGCCGTAATAGATCTCTGGACGGGAGACCGTCAGATCCGGCGGGCCCTTGGGCGGCAAGTCCTCGACGAGGAAGATGGGTCCACCCTGGTCGTCCTTCTGGGCGGCGAGGCACATCGCCAGGCCGTAGCCATGCGTGTACTGGAGATGCCGGTTGACCCAGCTGGTGCCCTTGCCGGGCAAATCTGCGGAGAGTTCCCGCGCCGCGAGCATGACCTGCCGATAGTCTCCGTTGATCCAATAGCGATCAACGTCGACATCACTAAAGGCGTAGTAGGTACGGATTTGCTGCAGCTGGCGGAAGGTCTGGCTTAGCGGGCGATGATCCCAGATGCGGATATTGTCGATCGTCGATTGGTTCTCCCGCAGCTGCGCGATGTCGAGCTTTGCCTCGGTGGAGTGAAATCGCACATCGATGTTGTCCAAACCGTAGGCCGCCCGCGTCAGCGCGATATTGTGGCGCAGAAACGGCGTCTCCAACGCGAGCTCGTTTGGCTCGACGATCAGCCTCTGAAAACCGGCAGGGATCACCTCCAAGGCAGCCGAAAGAATGATCAGATAGACACCAACTCCAAAAACGGCGAGGCGCGGAGTGTTTGTCGCCGCAACCCAGATCAGCACACAAATCAAGGCGACTGTCGCGGCCAGCGCCACCCACAACCCGACCAGCAGTACGTGGATGTCCGTGTACCCAGCACCAAAGACCGCGCCGGCGGACCGCGTCAGCAGGCCGAAGCGGTCGAGATAATAGCCAAAGGCCAATGCGCTCAGCAGCAGCACGGCGTTGGCGATAAGGTGGCGCAGAACCTTCGGATCGGCAGCGACGTATCGTCTGGCATCAAAGCGGAGACCGCCCATCCGAAAATAAGCGAGCGCAAGCAGCAACGTGCCGCCTAGGGTCAAGAGGACGACTCTGGTCTGAACGAGGTTGAGGAACGGCAGCACGAACAGGTAGAAGCCAATGTCGCGAAAGTAGATAGGATCGGAGCTCCCGAAATCCTGGGCCCAGACCAGGCGTAGGAATTGATCCCACTCACCGGAGAACAAGAACCCGAAAAAAGCGGCCGTTGCGGTCGACCCAATAATGAGAAGCGGGGTGAACCGGCGTCCGTTGGGTTGCGGCACCGCTGCAAGCCTAGCCAGCACCAGGAGATTGAGCAGCACATAGGCGAACACAGGAATGAAGGCAATGGCGAACATCGCGACGCTGGCGAAAAGAAGCCGCCAGAAAACGTCTTCATAGCCAAGCGCCCTGAACCACAGCAGTTCGGCGATCCAGTCGACGAACGTCAACAAGACAATAAGAAGGAATCCCCCGAGCAACGCCAAGCTCACGGGGGAAACGAACAACCGACGCCAGGGGCTCGTTAATGGGGCACCGATGGCCCAGGGGATCTTTAGCCGGTCAGTCACGAGTACAACGCTGCTCATCTACGCCCTTCCGATAAGTCGCACTTAAGTCTGTACGGCTCGACACCGAAGAAGAGGCAACTTCGAGCGTGCGCTGCGATTATAGACCCGGTTAGGGGAGGGCGTCTGATAGGTTTCAAACCGATGTGGATCGCATCTGAGACGGCTGAAGATAAGCACGCAGCACCTGCCGGGAATCTAGGTCCGCTTTGGGTCAGAAGCGGACGATAGAGTGCGCATCGGTGATGTCTGCTTCACCCCCTATAGCGGGCATGCTCAGAGTGGGCAGTGACGTCCGCTTAGTGCCATTAGCGGACGTGGGATCGCGATTTCCCACTCGATGCTGGGCGGCCATGAAGGACCCTCGCTGGATCGAAGAGAAGCATTGGCAGGGCGCTATTGCTGGAAGTTTAGCCCTTGAGCCGTCATCCTGAGTTGGTCATTGCCCTCTTTGTTGGCCTTTCGCGGTCAGAATTACTCAGTTCATGATAAGACTATGCGGCCGGCAAAAAGAAAAACGTGAGGGCGAAGACTAAGTAGACGGCAAGGAGTTGCAATCCCTTAAGCCAATCGGATCGTCCGTCGCCAGCAACCTGAGCCGTGATTATCGCGGACAGAAGAACCATCAGCACGAGTCCAGCCGGGAAGGCCAAATCCATCGTCGCAGGCCCGATGAAAAGGCTCGCGAACACGAGGACCGGCGCCACAAAGAGGGCCACTTGGACACTGGAACCGATCGCTATCGAGAGCGATAAGTCCATGCGGTCCTTTAGCGCCGCGCTAATAGCGGTAGCGTGCTCGGCAGCATTTCCCAAGATTGCAACCACGAAGACGCCGACGAATACATTGCTGAGACCGAATTCATGCGCAGTGGGCTCGATTGCACCGACCAAGATCTCGCTCATCCAGGCAATTCCCGCCGTCGCGCCAGCAAGCACAAACGCAGCCCGAGCGACCGACCCTTCTGCCTCGCTTTTCTCTGCCTGATAGGGTCCTGTGAATAGAGCGGAATGGGTGACGAGCATAAACGCCAGGTAGAGCAAATAAACCAGCAGGAGCACGACGGAAATCGAGATACTAAGTCTGCCGAGCCCCTGCACAGTCGTACTCGCCGCGGCTTGAAAGGCAGCAGGTAGGATCAACGCGATTGCGGCGAGCAAAAGCATCGTAGCTTGAGAACGAGCCCCGGCCGCATTGAAATGTTGCTCGGAACGACGCAATCCGCCGGCCAACATGGCGGCACCAAGCACTAATAGAATATTCCCGACGATTGAACCTGCTATCGATGCCTTAACTACGTCGTGAAGACCAGCGCGCAACGCGGCGAGCGCAATTATGAGTTCAGCGGCGTTGCCGAAGGTGGCGTTGAGAAGTCCTCCCACACCCTCTCCCAGTCGCACCGCAAGTTGTTCTGTGGCCCGGCCCATCCACCCCGCTAAGGGTAGAATAGCAAGGGCGGAGGTTACGAAGACGACGAGGTATCGCTCAGGAGCGAAGAATTCCAGACCGATGGAGATGGGCACGAAGATCAAAAGCCAATTCATCGCGATCTGCCTCTTCTCGGTTGGTTCAGTGCTCAATCCTTCCAATCGACTGCGTATTTCTGGACGTAGTTTCTGACGGCCGCGTCAATGGTTGGAAAGAAGGACGCCTCACCAATCAGCGCAAAGAGTCCGAAGCGCTTGAGCTTGTCCTTGACCGGATCCTTCAGCTCGGCGAAGCACAACTCGATTCCGTCGGCGTGAAGCGTCTTATCCAGTTCAGTAAGTGCATCAGCTGCGGTGATGTCCACGTTGGTCACTGGTTCAGCCACCACGACCAACCAGCGGACAGAGCCAGGGGATCTGGCTACGGCCGCGAGAACACGTTCCTTGAACAGCTCCGCATTTGCGAAAAATAAGGGTGCATCCCAGCGAAAGAGCACGAGTCCAGGTATCCGTCGAGCGTTTGGATAGCGAGTGATGTCGTGATAGCCCTCAATGTCGTTGGTGCGGCCCAACACCGCGGAGTGCGGACGCCAAGCACCCCACAAGAATGCAATGATAGCGATCACGACCGCGATGCCGATTCCGGGGATGGCACCAAATATCGCAACGCCTAAGAAACAGACGATTGAAAGCCAAAATTCCCAAGGCTCGATGCGAAAGATCCGAATTAGGTCGGTGATCTCGAACAAACCGATTGCTGAGGCGATCACCACTGCGGCCAAAGCGGCAGAGGGCAAGTGTTGCAGTAGATTCGGTGCCACCAACAAGAGCAGTGCCACGCTCAGCGCACCAACCACTCCGGTCAACTGTGTTCGAGCCCCCGCAGCTTCCGCCACGGGAGTGCGTGATGAACTGCTGCTAATCGGAAAGCCTTGAAAAAATCCGGCAGCCAGGTTAGCGGCTCCAAGTCCCACCATTTCCTGGTTGGGATCGACATTCGTGCGGGTTCGAACTGCGTAGACGCGCGAGAGGACACTCGTGTCGGCGAATGACACTAGGGCCACGGCTAGGCCCCCGATCACAACCGGCCCGATATCGGCATAAGAAATCCATGGGATAGTGAATGTAGGCAGCCCCTGGGGAAGCGGACCCAAAACCGACACGTTGGCACGCGCAGCTAAATCCAATACACCAACGATTGCTGTCGCGCCGACCACGGCAACCAATATTCCCGGTACGCGCCTGTTGTTCTTCAGTGAAAGAATGACCGCCAATGTGGCTGCGCCAACAGCAAACGCTATCCAATTAGCTTTTCCGTTCAAAATCGCTTCCGCTATCGCCCATAGCTCTCTCAATGGCCCATCGTCTTCTATCGAGAAGCCGAAAAGCTTGGGCAGTTGGCTGATTAGCACCGTCAGCGCTATTCCGTTCATGTAGCCATAGCGGATCGGCTTTGAAAGCAGCTCGGTTATGAAGCCCAGCCGAGCTAGCCCTGCAACAATGCACACGACCCCCGAAACGATTGCCATCATGCTGGCGAGCGCAACAGCACGAATAGGGTCTCCGCCAGACAGCGGAAAGACAACGCCGAGGATGAGTGGGGCAAGCGATGAGTCCGGCCCCAACACCAAAATGCGACTGGGCCCGAATAGCGCATAAGCTAGTAACGGCACAATAGTCGCGTAGAGACCATAGATGCCAGGCACACCCGATGCTACGGCATAGGCGATACCGACCGGCACCAACATCGTTGCCAATACCAGCCCCGCTACGATGTCATGACGTAGCCAATCTGCTTGGTACTCGCGCAGAGTAGCCAGCCCCGGCAACCATCGTGCCCATTTCATTTTGTTGCATCTTAGGGTTAAAGCGCTGGAGGACGATATATCCGAAACTGTGGAGTGGATACCCCGACGGCTGAGCGGTGCTTGTAGAATGTCCGCTGTGGGTCACTCCGCGACATCGGCACCGCGTCCGCGGAGGTCCGCTTTGTGTCGAATAGCGGACGTATCACGCGGAGCCGGCTGACTTCTGCTTAGTTCCAGAAGCGGGCGTGCGGAAGTCGGCGGGGCCGCTTGGAACAGGTAACTCGTCGCACTCGTTATTTTGTGACGCAGATGCCGCAATCCCTGCGACTGAGACCTTTCATGGCATATAGATTTTTATTGATAGCCGTTCTTCTTCTGCTTGCCTTCGTCGATCCGGTTCTCGCGAATTGGTGGATTGTCCGCGCAGCCGATGGAAAATGCCTCGTCGTCGACATAGAGCCGTCGGGCAATGACAAGGACGTTACCAAGGTGGGCAAGGACGTCTACCAGTCACGCGAACAGGCCGAAGCTGACGTCAAAAAGGTTTGCAAAGAAGATACGCATCCGCGCACCCCAGGAAAAGCCGAGTGAGGCTGCCTGCCGACAACGTCGTGGAGTGACCGTGGCGGAATCCGGAGCGCCCCCTAATGACCGCTATGGGTCAGTAGCGGACATACCGACCAGTCCGCGCATGTCCGCTTTGCCCCCAATAACGGACGTTGGGCGGGCCATCCAAGTCCGCATTTGGCTGTCGTTTTATAAGTACACGCCCTAGCCGTCCATTGTCTTGCACGCCTTGGCTTCTTCCCACGCATCACGAATGTCCAGGAGGCTGAGTTCGACATCATGCCAACTCGGGCCGCCGCTCGGATCGCTCCTTTCCATCTCGATCAGCTTGATAAGTTCGAGTGCCGCTTTGCGCATATCGTTGAGCGCCTCTTCACGTTCAGTCATGCTGCTTTCTTTTCCTTCTGCTTCTTCTGTCGGTAGTAGCTTGCCTTGCTGATGCCCAAGGGCACCCATGGCTTGGTCTTGTTGATCGAGCTGGCGAAGCTGGCGAGATAGGCCGCGCGGTCTCTACTACCCTTCTCGAGCCACTTGCGTGCCTTCCTCGCCCTGTCCTTGGCCCTGCGCTGCTCGGCAAGATCCTTCTTGGTCATGTCGCACGGGCTGATGTTTCTAAGTCCCAGCCGCTCGCGCTCTGCATTGGTGACGCGGTGTCTCTCGCCGAGATGCTTGGCGATACGCCATCGCTCCGAGATTGGCATGCGGTTGACGAGGTCGATCATGCCCTCGCCTTCGTGGATGCAATCCCATGGATCGCCGATAATCCATGGGGCATAGAGTTCGAGGATGTTCTTCATCTTCTTCGCGGGGTCCACGCGAGAGATGTCAGAACGAGCATGTCTTGGTGAGCCTCTCGACCGGCGTCATCATCCGGCAGCTCGTAGCCGCAGCGGTGCTTGCAGAGGCTGATCAGATTACCAAGCTGCAGACGGCAAATCGTCTCTGCCTTCGACGCCGCCGCCTTCTGCATCACGCAGCCTGCTTCCCTCTCCGCGTTTCCCATAAGTCGCAGAGAGCCTCGCCCAGCTCGGAGAAAGTGCGAAGATCTGCCGCGAGGTGAATGTCGTTGGCGTCGTTAGCGCCAAGCCGCTGCTCGAGCGCACCGATCTGTTCATCGATTGCCCAGCGTATCCGCCGCCATGCCAAAAGCCGGATCAGCTCACGGCTATGACGAGGAAGGAGATCCGCGCTCATCGGCTCTACTCCCCGATCAGCTTCTTCAAGCTGCGGCAGGTGATGCCGTACTTGCGCGTCGTGATCCGAATGCGCTCGAGCTCTCCGCGCGCGACCATGTTCTCGATGGTGTCGACGCAGACATCGAGCATCGCCGCCGCCGTCTGCTGAGACACTGCCAGCCGCTGGGGTTTGTGTTGGGCATCCGTCATGGGGCGTCCTTCTGCAGGCATGGAGAACCCCGTCGCCAAGGGGCGAGGAGCTGTGGAGTTAGGGTTGAGAGGCTGCTTAGTCTTGGTCGCAGCGAGCGAAGAGGCGAATGCTCGACACCTGCTCCATCAGCGCCTTGGTGGCGCGCAGCATGGCGGCGGTCAGCTCCACCTTGTCCGTGCGGGCATCGAGCCGTTCGCGCACGAACTTCAGAACTTCGCCATGCACACTTGTTGGGGGAGCCTGGGTTACGATGCGCTTCTTCTCCACCTCCTGATGCGCGAGGAAATCGTCGGCGATGGCCTTGAAGGTGCCGATGGAGGCAGTGGCCCTCGCCGTCTTTTTGTCGCCCTGCGGATCTTGACCAGCAGCAACCTTGCCGATGATCTTCTTCCACTCCTGCTCCGCCTGCTTCCGCGTGATGCCGGCCTTGAGCGTTATGCGGCGATGTTGAACGCCGATCTTGTACTGAACAACGAATTGCTGCGCGCCGCTCTCGCGGGTGCGGAGGCCGAAGCCGGGAGACACTCCATGCATTTGAACAAGCTTGGCCGGCGCGCTTTCTCCGTCCTGAAAGAGCGCGACCCTTGGCTGTATGGACTCTCGCGCCGCGCCTGGGTTTAATCCCGGCCTTCAAACAAAGCGATAGGTTGGAGGGTTGAAGCATGAAGAGAGCGATTTTGGCGGGTGCGGTCCTGGCTGCTGTGCTGCTGTTCGCCGGCCAGCAGGCGAAAGCCGAATGGCTGTGCGGGGAGAATCGGTGTGTTTGGGTGAGCTACGATGTCGATGAGCCGGCCTATGCCTTGACTTGGGGCCCGCCGGTCAGGCCCAGCTGCTTCTGGAAGCAGGGCATCCTGGGCCGATGGAAGATGATCTGCCCATAGAATCGCTCGATTGCCCGCTTTGGCTTCGGGCTCGCGATGGACTGAACGCAAGGGCGTCGGTTTCGACCGGCGCCCTTTTTCAATGGTTTCCGGGGAGCGCTCCGCTTCTTTTCGCTCTCACCTGTGTCCCAAGTGTCACAGCATTCTCGGGCGAAAGCATATATGGTCTACCCATACAAACGCTGCGAATGGGGGATAAGCCATGCGTGTCTTTATAGCTTGCGCGATCATCATCTCGGCTACGATTGGTCTCGGCGGTTGCTTTGGTCACCACGAGAAGGCCGTCGTCCAAGAGCCCTTGAAGCTCGGTTAAGTGACGGGATAACCCCGTTTACTTGATCTCTGCACTATCTATCTCTCCGGCAATGCCAGCCCCGGCCGGGTTCTCCTCGGTCGGGGTTTACTTTGCACGGGATCCGCTCCCGCCGGCCTTTGGGCCGCAAGGGAGATTAATTTCCGGCGTGTGAACACTTCGGATCGCTCGCCAAACTCTCCTGTTTTGATAAGCTCATTGCTTGCGAACCTTTGGGGTGCGACATGCAAAAGCCTGACAGGATTGATTTCGCCAAGCTGCTGGGCTTCGAGCTGGTGACCCGCGAGCTCTTGGAAAATTTCGATCTTCAAGAGGAAACGATCGGGGCCAAGCTCGGCGCTAAAGTGGGCGCGGAGGCGGAGCCGGACGCCCCGAAAGAATAGCCGCGCTGCCCGGGCGCGGCCTCATACCGCCGCCGTCGGAACATCCAACAGCGAAAAATTGTAGGAGACGGCCTAGCGATAGGCCCAGGCTGGGGCGGGCTTGTCGTTGCCGGGCCCCGGGATTGCGATCATGTTCCCGTAATCGGAGATGAAGCTGGAGCTGTCGCTCTTGCTGATATAGGGCAGCGCGAGCGAGCTTCCCTTGGTGGCGTCCGTATCAAGGAATTGGGTCGACAGAGAGCTGAAGGGTTCGACGGCCTCTGGCACGGTCGCGTTCTGCCCCTGGATGTCGAAGGCGCGCGCAGGCTCGGGTGCGGCAATCGCCGCCACTGCGCAAGAAACCAGAATCAAAGCGAGATATTTCATGGCAAATCCCCCGAAGCTGCTCTTCGTCAGCCGACGCAGAAGATAGCGAATCTTCCCCGCAAGAGAAAGGGTGCAAAAGCGGCAACATTGAGAAAAAGCGCAGGATCGCTCGGCTTCGTGGGCTTTTCGTCGCCCGCTGTTCCGCCTAGGCCACAGCGCTGATAAAAGCCTCGCTGATGACCCCGCGCATCCTCTACGTCGTCACCGAGGACTGGTATTTCCTGTCGCATCGGCTGCCGATGGCCCGCGCGGCCAGGGAGGCGGGCTTTGAAGTACATGTGGCGACCCGGATCAAGCATGGCGAAGCCGCCATCGTCAGGGAAGGCTTTATCCCGCATGCGCTCGATTGGAGCCGGGGCAGTCTCTCGCCGCTCGGCAGCGTCTCGGCGATTCTCGCGCTCCGGCGCCTCATCCGCGAGCTGAAGCCCCAGATCCAGCATAACGTCTCGCTGAAGCCGGTGCTGCTCGGCACCACGGCGAGCCTCGGCTTTTCCAACACCGCGGTGGTCAACAGCCTGACGGGGCTGGGCACGCTCTTCATCGGCGAGGCGCGCGTCAGCGGGCTGACGCGCAAAGCCGTGCGCTATGCGCTTTCCCGCCTGCTGCGGCGGGGGCGGAGCCGCACCGTCGTGCAAAATCCAGACGACCGCGCCTTTGTGCTCGGTCTCGGGGTTCCTGCCGAGACCGTCCTCCTCATTCCGGGGTCGGGAGTCGACACCGACAAGCTCACCCCGCTGCCCGACCCGCCACCGCCGGTGACCGCGGCCTATGTCGGGCGCATGCTCGCCGACAAAGGCGTGCTGACGCTGATCGATGCTTTCTCGCGCCTCAACAAGCGGGGCGTTCCGCTGCAATTGCTGCTTGCCGGCGATTGCGACAAGGAGAATCCGGGCTCCCTCGCGCCGGAGCAGCTCCGCGAATTCGCGAGTCTTTACGGCATTCACTGGCTCGGCCATGTCGCCGATATCAGGGAAGTGTGGTCGCGCGCGCATTTCGCCGTGCTCGCCTCGCGCCGCGAGGGGCTGCCGAAGAGCCTACTCGAGGCGGCCGCTTGCGGCCGCGCCATGGTCGCGACCGATGCGCCGGGTTGCCGCGAGATCGCCATTGCGGGCAAGACCGCGTTGACCGCGCCGGTGGACGACGCCGCGGCCTTGGCTGATGCCATGGCCACGCTCGCCGGCGATGCAGCGATGCGGCAGAGATTTGCCGCCAATGGGCGAGCCTTGGTCGTAACGAAATTCTCGGCCGAGGCAATCGGCCGCCAGACCATCGACCTCTACGATCAGTTGATCGCGTCTTAGGCTGCCGACCCGTTCTCCGCGCGCATCATGCGCGCGAGGCCCTCTCTGGTCGCGACCTCGGGCCGCCAACCGAGTCCGGCGAGCTTGGAGGCGTCGATCACGAAGCTCGACGAGATGCGCTCCCAGTCAGCCTCCCTGCCGAACGACTTCATCAGCCGCATGATGGCGCCCGACGGCACGGTGACGAGGTGAGGGGGGCGCCCAAGCCCCTCGCGCATCGACGCGACGATGTTGGCAACGCTGATCGGCTCGGCATCGGCCACGAGAAAGGTTGCGTTCTCGGCCGCGCTGGCGGTGAGCGTGAGCGAGACCGCGGACGCAAGATTCTCGAGCGCGAGCAGAGAGCGGCGATTGGTGAGGCGAGCGAAGGGGAGCGGCATCGGCGTCTTGGCCAGCGTGGCGAGCGCCGCGATATTGCCTTTGACGCCTTTGCCATAGACCACGGCGGGGCGGAGCACGGTGAACGGGACGCCGCTCGCTGCGAGCAGCTTCTCGCCCCTCAGCTTGGCCCGCCCATAGTCGTCGGTGGGCAGCGCCGGGTCTTTCTCGGTGATGATGTGCTCGGCCGATACGCCGACCTGCGCCCTGACCGATGAGACAAACACCAGCCGCTCGATCTTGCCGCGCGCCTGGGAGCCGAGCTCGCCGACGGCCTCGCCATTGATGCGGCTATAGAGCGCGCCTGTGAGTGATCCCGGCCCGTGCGCAATGCCGGCGAGATGCACGACATGGCTTGAGCCGTCCAGCAGCCCCGACCAGTCGGCCGGCTGCGCGAGGTCCGGCATCGGCACGCGCTGTACTCCGCCGATCTGCGGGATCGAAGCCGGATCGCGCGAGGCCGCCCTGACCTGCCAGCCCTCTTTGGCAAGCGCCTCGGTCAGGTACTTGCCGATGAAGCCGGAAGCGCCGGTGATGAGCACGCGTCGCGTCATGTCTAGCGTCCCTTGCCGAGGGCGTAGAGCATGAGCGCGGTCGCCACCGCGCCAAGCCCGAGACACAGCAGATCGACAAGAAGCGAATCGACCAGAACCGTGGCGACGGCGAGCGCGGCGAGCAGAAGGCACAGCAAAAAGATGCGCGTCGTCACCTGCGGCACGGTCAAGCCGGCGGTCACGCCACGCTGATAGAAATGCGTGCGGTGCGCCGAGAGGATCGGTTCTTTCGCCGCCGCGCGGCGGAAAAGCGTGACCGTGGGGTCGGCCAGCGTGTAGAGCGACAAGAGCAGCGCCGCAGCGAGATTGCTGTGAGCCACGACGATCAGCATGAAGGCGAGGATGAGTCCGATCGGCAGGCTGCCGGCATCGCCGAGAAAAATCTGCGCCGGGTGCTTGTTGAAGACCGCGAAGCCGAGCGTTGCGCCGAGCAGCGCGAGGGCGAGCAGCCCGATTGAGTCAGGCACCGCGCCAAGCGCGTGCAAAACCACAATCCCCAGCGTCATCGGCACGACCTGCACCACCATCATCCAGTCGAGGCCGTCGAGGAAATTGACGGCGTTGACCCACCAGACGATGCCCAGCACCAACAGCACATCCTCGACGACCGCCGGCATCAGGTCGAGAAACAACCGGAAATCCCCAGGCAGCGTGCCGACCACCACGATGGCCGCGAGGAATTGCCCTTGCAGGCGCGACCACACCGAAAGCGAGTGCGCGTCGTCGATGGCGCCGAGGAGGGTGAGCCCGGCTGCTGCGACCAGCACGCCAAGCAGTTTCGGCTCGCTCCCATCCACCCAGAAGACAACACCGAGCGCGCAGCCGGCGAACACCGACGCCATCACAGCCAGCCCTGCGCCTTGCGGTGTGGCGATTTTATGCGAGGAGCGGTCGTTAGGGTGCGCCAGCAGATGTTGCATGAGGATCGGCCGCAAGATGGTGATCAGCAGGGCCGCGAGGCCCGCGCATCCCACGATCACCAAGGCGCCCCAAAGCGCAGACTGAGATTCCGGCATGCCTTTTAGTGAAGCGTGCGCGAGGCGGGCTGCCATTCGCCCTTGCCCGCGATCGGGTGCCCGCCGGCCGCTGGCACATAGCCCTCGACGGTCGCGCGCAGCACGTCCTGCATCTCCGCCTCGTCCATCCTGTGGATCGCGTCTTCGAGCCGTTCCAGCACCGCGGCCAGCTCGTCATAGGGCACGATCGGCTCCGAGTTCTTGAAGATGCGCGGATGACTGGTGCCGGTCGTGTTCTCGCCGATCAGAAGCTCCTCGTAGAGCTTCTCGCCGGGCCGCAAGCCCACATATTCGATGGCGATGTCGCCGTCGGGGTGGTTGTCGTCGCGCACCTCCAGCCCCGAGAGGCGGATCATGGTGCGGGCGAGGTCGTCGATTTTCACCGGCGTGCCCATCTCCAGCACGAACACCTCGCCGCCGGTCGCCATAGTGCCGGCCTGGATCACCAGCTGGGCGGCCTCGGGAATCGACATGAAATAACGGATCACCTCGCGATCGGTGACGGTCACCGGCCCGCCATTCCTGATCTGGCTACGGAACAGCTTAACCACCGAGCCCGACGAATCGAGCACATTGCCGAACCGCACCATGGTGAAGATCGTGGGGGTATTGCGCTCCTGCGCCAGCGCCTGGAGGATCTGCTCGGCAAGGCGCTTGCTCGCGCCCATGATATTGGTTGGGCGAACCGCCTTGTCGGTCGATACGAGAACGAAACGCTCAACCCCGAGCTCTTTGGCCACGTCGGCGACGACGAGGGTGCCGAATGTGTTGTTCTGCAAGCCGGCAAACGGATTCATCTCGACGATCGGGACATGCTTGTAGGCGGCGGCGTGATAGATCACCTCGACGCCAAGCTCCTGAATGGTGCGGGCCACGAGCTTGCGATCGAGCACCGAACCGAGCACGCCGGTCACCGCGGTAGGGGTCGATCCGCCGGCGTCTTCTTCCTGTTGTAGCCGCCGCTTGAGCTCTTCGATCTCCAGCGAGATCTCGTAGAGCGCGACCTCCGACAGCTCGAATAGGACCAGCGTCTTCGGTCCCAAGCGCAACAGCTGGCGCGTCAGCTCCGAGCCGATCGAGCCGCCGGCGCCGGTGATCATCACCACCTTGCCCCGCACATTGGCGGTGAGCAGCTCGAGGTTGGGGATGACCGGATCGCGCCCCAGCAGATCCTCGACGTCGATCGGCCTGAGGTCGCTGACCTGGACATGGCCCGAGGCGATCTCCTCGAGCGCTGGCAGCGTCTTCACCACCACCGGAAACGCCTCGAGAGCCCGCAATGCGACGCGCCGCTCGCTGCGCAATGCCGACGGCGTGGCGAGCAGCACCTCCTTGACGTTCTCCTCGGCGATCAGCTTGGCGATCTTTTCGGGCCTCGCCACTTTGAGGCCATGCACGAACTGGCCGGCAAGCGAGGGATTGGCATCGATGAAGGCGACGGGCTTATAGCCGCCGGCCTCGTTGAGCGCGCGCAGCAGCTGGATGCCGATGGTGCCGGCGCCATAGATGATCACCGGCTTCCGCTCATCGAAGCTCACCGGCTTATGCTGAGGCGCTGCCGAGAGCAGCGCCGCGCCCGCCCATTGCCGGCTCAAACGAATGAGACCGGCCGCGATCAGGCCGTAGATCACCACTGCCGACCGGGGATGGTCCTTGACCCCGCTCATATAGACGACGAGCGCCCACAGCAGGGCGGCGATGACCACCGCGGTATAGATGCGGGTGGTGCCCTCTGGCCCGATGAATCGGGTCACGAGCTTGTAGAGCCCACGCATATAAAAGACGGTGACGCCGATCAGCGGAGCCGCAATGAGCAGGGCCCATTTGTCGAGGCTCCCGGGAACATAGAGCTGGCTGAGCCTGAGCGTATAGGCAGCCCACAGCGCGATGCTCAGCATCACGATGTCGTTGAGGATCAGGAGTGTCCGCTTGAACCAGCGAGGACGCTCGATCAGCCATACGGCCAGACGCATTGAAGGCCACCCCGTACCGGCCTTGAAATGCCGGGTTTTCCGATCTT
This sequence comes from uncultured Alphaproteobacteria bacterium, assembly GCA_963710245.1. GTDB lineage: Bacteria > Pseudomonadota > Alphaproteobacteria > Rhizobiales > Methyloligellaceae > Methyloceanibacter. The sequence continues at coordinate 172,137 of CAVPZK010000015.1, read as the reverse complement.
CGCCCGCTGCGGGTGAGTGCGTTGCACCATAACCGAAGCACTCCGGGAACGGAAGCAAAGCCGTGGCGCCAGCTTTGCACGTCTGGAGCGTACCGTCTGCCCTCTCTCTAGCCCAGGATCAGCACCAGCAGCCGGCGCGGGCCATGCGCGCCCATGACGATGGTCTGCTCGATATCGGCCGTCCGCGACGGCCCGCTGACCAGATTCACGGTGCGGGGCAGCGCGCCCTTGCCGTAGATCGCCCGCAGCCGGTCCCAAGCCTCCTCGTAGGAGCCGACGATGTCCGACGCTTCGATCAGGACGGTGTGGGCCTCAGGCAGGAAGTTCAGCGTGGTCGGATTTTCGGGGCCTGACACCAGGAACAAAGTTCCGGTCTCGGCCGCGGCCACGACGGCGCGCGATAAAGCGGCCCGGTCGGTTGGCCCCGCCGGTCCGATCGAGCGCTCGATGTCCCAGGCGTCGCGCCACGGCAGCGCGGCAAGCTCTGCGTCCCGGCCCATGCGGATGCGCGGCGGCAAATTGCAGGTGCCGAGATAGGACGCGATCGCCGCCACCGCCTCTTTTCGCGTGAGGATGTGGCGCACATCGCCGCCTTGTGCGGCGAGCATCTCGGTGAACAGCGCCACGCACTCCGCGCGGCCCCGCTTGGCGCGCGCAGGGATCGTGCCACGCGGATGGCGTTCGAGCCGGCGCTCGACCGATGCCTTCCGCGCCCGGTCCAAGCTCGCCACGCCAAGCGAAGCGCGAATGCGTCCCATGACGGTAGAGCGTGCGTCCTCCGGAGCGCTCATGAAGGGTCCTTCCGTCTCGACCGTGTGTAAAGCTGCTGGAAGGTCTTGCCTTGCGGGGCGGGGAGATCGCGCACCGACAGCCAAGCCTGCATCAGTGGCAACCGGCTCAATCGCCCACGCGCGCCCGCGCGCCTCGCGAGGCTGCGCGTCATCACTCCGGCAAGCGCATGGTAGAGGCGCGGCCGCTTCGCCGCGAAGGCCCAGAGCCTAAGCATCACCCGCTCGAAGCGGGGTGGGTTGCCGCGCGCATAGTCGCGCTCCCGCCAAGCCCGCATCATGTCGGGGAGGGGGATGTCCATCGGGCAGACCTCCTCGCAGCGTCCGCAAAAGCTCGAAGCGTTGGGCAGGTCGCGCGCGTGGTCGATGCCTACGAGCTGCGGCGTCAGCACCGCGCCCATGGGGCCGGGATAGATCGAGCCGTAGGCATGGCCGCCGATCGCGCCATAGACCGGGCAATGATTGAGGCAGGCCCCGCAGCGGATACAGCGCAGCATGTCGGCGAACTCGTTGCCGAGCATCTCGCTCCGTCCGTTGTCGAGCAGGATGACGTGATAGGCGGTTGGACCGTCGGGATCGCCCTCGCGGCGCGCACCCGTCGCAAAGGTCGTGTAGGTGGTGATCTCCTGGCCGGTGGCCGAGCGGGCCAGCAGCCGCAGGATGGTGGATGCGTCTTCGAGCGTCGGCACGATCTTCTCGATCGAGGCGATCACGATATGCATGCGCGGCAAGGTCGAGGTCAGGTCGCCGTTGCCCTCATTGGTGACGATCACCGACGAGCCCGTCTCGGCGATCAACAGATTGGCGCCGGTGATGCCGACATCGGCGGCAAGGAATTTCTCGCGCAGCAGCGCACGCGCCTCGGCCACGAGATATTCCGCCCGGTCGAGCCTTCGCTCGCGCGGCAGGCGCTCGTGCTTGCGGCGGAACTCGAGCTCGATCGTCTCTTTGGTGAGGTGGATGACGGGCGCGATGATATGGCTCGGCCGTTCGCCCCTGAGCTGGACGATATATTCGCCGAGGTCGGTCTCGACCACCGCGATCTTGGCGTCCTTGAGATGCTCGTTGAGGCCGATCTCCTCGCTCACCATCGACTTGCCTTTGGTGACGAGCTTGGCGCCGGCCTGCTCGCAGAGCTTGAGCACGATGGCCCGCGCGTCGGCCGCTCCCGGCGCGTAATGCACCTCCCCGCCACTCATCGTCACCTTGCGCTCATAGGCCTCGAGATAGAGATCGAGATGCGACAGCGTGTGGTCCTTGATGGCGCGGGCTTCCTCGCGCAGCGTGTCGAATTCGGGCAGCTTCGCCTTCGCCGTCTCGCGCTTAAGAATGAAGCCGCGCTTGACGTTGCCGAGCGCCTTTTGCAGCGACCTGTCGGCGAGGGCCTCAGAAGCGGCCGACTTGAAGTCTTGCTTTGCGTTTGCCATCCCCCGATCCGCCGCTCATCGCCTCTGTCGCCGCGCGGCGATCGCCGGGTCTTCCGTCATCCCGGCCAGCACCTCCGCCACGTGGCGCGCTTCCACATCTACGCCCTCGCGCGCGAGCCTGCCGGCGATATGCATGAGACAGCCGAGATCGCCGCCGAGCACCGTTCCTGCGCCTGTGCCGGCAATGTCGCGCACCTTGGCATCGAGGATGGCGCCGGAGATTTCCGGATACTTGACCGAGAAGGCGCCGCCGAAGCCGCAGCACGCCTCGCTCTCGCCAAGCTCGATGAGGGTCAGACCCTCGACGCTGTTGAGCAGCCGGCGCGGCGCCTCGCGCACATGCATCTCGCGCAAGGACGAGCAGGAATTGTGATAGGTGACGCTTCCCGGATAGGCCGCATCGACGCGGCCGAGCTTGAGCACGGTGGCGAGAAACGACGTGAGCTCGAAGCTCTTTGCGGCAAGCGCTGTGGCGCGGTCGGCGTAGTCGGGGTCCTCGGCGAGCAGGCGCGGGTAATGCAGCCGCAACATGCCGGCGCATGAGCCTGACGGCGCCACCACATAATCGAAACCCTCGAAAATCTCGACCACCTGGCGGGCGATTGCCGCAGCGTCCTTGCGATCGCCGGAATTATAGGCTGGCTGGCCGCAACAGGTCTGTGCGCGGGGGACTTCGACCCGCGCGCCGGCGTCCTGCATGAGCTTGATCGCGGCGAAGGCGATGCTTGGCCGGAACAGATCGACCAGGCAGGTGACGAACAGACCGACCAGCGGGCCTTGCTGCAATGGGGCAGGCGTGGGAGGCATGGCGGCAGGTCTTGGGCTTTTCACCTTGTGGCGGGAGGGTGGAGGCAGGATGTAGCATCGGCGGCGCGACTCAAAGTCCCAATTCGAAGAGGCTTGAGGGGTGGGAGGAGAGGGGAGGATAATGCGGGTACGGGGCCTGGCAATACTGGCGTTGTCGCTGCTGCCGCCCGCGGCGGCGGCGCCCGCTCATGCCGAGCCGGTGACGCTCGTCACCCCGCTGGTTTATGGCACGCATATGTCTGGGCTGGGCGAGCCCGCCGCGAGCCTCGCCAGACTGATCAAGGAGCGCTCCGGCGGCACTCTCGTGCTCGATCTGAAGCAGCCCGGCGACGGCACCAAGCCGCAAGAGATTCTCGACAAAGTATCGGCCGGCACCGTCGATGCCGGCTTCGCGACCGCCAGCTATTGGTCCGCCAAGCTCCCCGCCGCTTCGCTGTTCGCGGGCTACCCTTTCGGTCCTGACGGCAGGACCTATCTCGATTGGTTCGAGCAAGGCAACGGCCGCAAGCTCTATCAAGAGATGTACGACCACGCCGGGCTGAAGGTCCATGTCATCCCGTGTGCTTTCGGTGGCGCCGAGGCCGGAGGCTGGTTCGCCAAGGAGATCAAGACCTCCAGGGACATCAACGGCTTGCGCATGCGCATCTTCGGGCTCGGCGGCAGGGTCATGTCGCGGCTCGGCGCCATCACCGTGCTCGTGCCGGGCGGCGACATCGTTGCCGCTTTCGACAAGGGAAAGATCGATGCCGCGGAGCTTTATCCGCCCGCCGTCGATGCGCAATCAAGCCTCAAGGACAAGGTCAAGCTGATCTATGTGCCTGGCTGGCACCAGCCCGAGACGGTGCTCGAACTCATCGTCAACAAGGATCGCTGGGACGCCCTCACCGATCGGGAGCGCGGTCTAATCGAGGGCGCCTGCCTCGCCACGTTGCGGGCGACGCTGGACAGCAGTGCCAAGCTCGGGGCCGGCGCTCTGGCCGATTTCGCCAAGTCGGGCGTCCGCATCGACACCTTTCCGCAAGGCGTGCTCGCATCCTTGCGCCAGGCCTGGACCGAGGTCGCCAAGGACGAGGGCGACCAGGATTATTTCTTCAGGACCGTGCTGGACGACATCGAGAAATTTCGTGACAAGGCGCAAACCGAGCCGGCGCCGGCCGCGCCAAACGTCTCGGCCGAGCCGAGTGCCTCGGCCGAGACGAAGGCCACGCCTTGAACCTCGCGGTCTATTGCGCGGCGTTTTCCTTCAGATAGGCGATGATGTCCGCCCGTTCGCCGGCATCAGGGATGCCTGGGAAAGCGAGCGCCATCGGCGAATCCGGGATCATCGCCTTTGGATCGGCAATCCATTTGTCGATGTTCTCCTCGGTCCAGACGAAGCCGCTGTCACCGAGCTTCTTCATGCCGGGCGAGTATAGGCTCGCATAATCAGCCACGCTCGCGGCTTTCCGCCCGACGATGCCGTTGAGTTCGGGTCCGACCAGGGTCTTGGCGCCGGGGCCGACCTGGTGGCAGATGCCGCATTTGGCGAAGGCCGCCTTGCCTTTCGTGGCGTCGCCTTCGGCAAGCGCCGGTCCATGCACAACAAGCAACGCAAACGCAGTCAGTCCAACAAGCTGGAAACTCCTCATCTCGATCCTCCTTTAGATCGTCCTTCAGAGATCTCCAGCGCTCTGTTCGGACGATTGCCCAACGTTCTCCCTTAGTCTTGTTGTTGTTCGGGGACTGTAGCAGAACCCCGCAACCCCCTCAAAATCGGGGCCTGCGGCATCGTAACTCGCAGCAGGCCCAAGGGTTGCCTTGCCGTTGCCTTCCCAGGGCCGAGGGCTGCTTGCCCGCCAGCCCTTAAGCATGCGAAAGACTAGGGCGGCTTAATTCCTTAAATGCATTGTTTCTGACGCGCGCGGAGCCCTGATGTCGCATATCGCCTTGCCCAGCCCGGATCTCGCGATCCTGCAGCGCAGGAACGACATCCTGAAGCAGCTAAAGAAGGTTGCTCCCGGCGCGATCCTGATTGCCGATCAAGAAGGGCGGCGCACCTTCGAGACCGACGCGCTCACCGCCTATCGCTGCCTGCCGCTTGCCGTCGTGCTGCCGGAGAGTACCGAGGAGGTGAGCGCCATCCTCCGCTTTTGCCAGGAGAACCACATCAAGGTCGTGCCGCGCGGGGCAGGCACCTCGCTCTCCGGAGGGGCCTTGCCGCTCGAAGACGCGGTCGTGCTGTGTCTCACGCGCATGAGCAAGGTGCTCTCCATCGACCTCACCAACCGCGTGGCGCATGTCGAGGCCGGCATCACCAATTCGGCCATCACCGATGCGGTCGCCGGTGACGGCTATTTTTACGCGCCTGACCCGTCGAGCCAGATTGCCTGCACCGTCGGCGGCAATGTCGCCACCAATTCTGGCGGCGCGCATTGCCTGAAATACGGCGTCACCACCAATAACGTGCTCGGCGTCCGCATCGTGCTGATGAACGGCGAGATCGTCGATATTGGCGGCCGGAGCCTCGATCCGGCCGGCTACGATTTTCTCGCTTTGATCGTCGGATCGGAAGGCCAGCTCGGCATCGTCACCGAGGTCACCGTGCGGCTGCTCAAGGCGGCAGAGGGCGCGCGCCCGATGCTGATCGGCTTCGAGTTCGAACGAGGCGGCGGCCGGCTGCGTCGCCGCCATCATCGGCGCCGGCATCATTCCCGTGGCGCTCGAATTCATGGACCGGCCGGCGATCCATGTGTGCGAGCATTTCGTCGCCGCCGGCTATCCGCTCGACGTCGAGGCGCTGCTGATCGTCGAGGTGCAGGGCTCAGAGGATGAGATCGATACGCTGCTGGAGAAGATCGGCGAGATTGCCCGCGACTTTAATCCGACGATGATGCGACGCAGCGGCAGCGCCGAGGAGAGCGCCAAGATCTGGAAGGGCCGCAAGGCCGCGTTCGGCGCCATCGGCCAGCTCTCGGATTATTACTGCATGGACGGCGTCATTCCGCTGTCGAAGCTCCCCAAGGCGCTCGACGAGGTGGGCTGGATCTGCCGGCGCTACCGCTTCGACGTGGCCAACATCTTTCATGCCGGGGACGGCAATCTGCACCCGCTGATCCTGTACAACGCCAACGATCCACTGCAGCTTGAGCGGGTCGAGCTGTGCGGCGCCGAGATCCTGAAGCTCTGCGTCGAGCTTGGCGGCTGCCTCACCGGCGAGCATGGGGTCGGCATCGAGAAGCGCGAGCTGATGCGCGTGCAGTTCTCCGAGGCCGATATCATGCAGCAGATGCGGGTCAAGGCGGCCTTCGATCCCGATTGGCTGCTCAATCCCGGCAAGGTGTTTCCGCTGGAAGGGGTCGGACCGCAGTGACCGGACATATGCGCGTCGGCTTCCACGCTCCCGATACGGTCGAGGAGCTTGCCTATCTCGTGGCAGAGGCCGCCGACACGCGCACGCCGCTTGAGGTGATGGGACGCGGCACCAAGCGCGAGGTCGGGCGCCCCGTGCAATATGGCGCGGTGCTGAGCACCGAGAGCCTCACCGGCATACAGCTCTATGAGCCGAGCGAACTCGTGCTGGTGGCTTTGGCCGGCACGCCCGTCGCCCAGATCGAACAGGCGCTTGTCGAGCATGATCAGGAATTCCCCTTCGAGCCGATCGACCTCGGGCCGGTGCTCGGCTTCGGCCGGGGGCAGGGGACCATCGGCGGCGTGGTCGCCACCAATTTCTCCGGCAGCCGGCGCATTCTCTCTGGCTCGGCGCGTGATCATGTGCTCGGCGTGCAGGCGGTCAATGGCAGCGGCGAGACGATCAGGGCGGGCGGCAGGGTGATGAAGAATGTCACCGGCTACGATCTCGGCCGCGCGCTGGCCGGCTCATGGGGCACGCTGGCGGTCATGACCGAGGTCGCCATCAAGGTGCTTCCCGCCCAGCGCGAGGTTCGCACCGTGCTCTGTTTCGGCCTCGCCGATCCGAACGGCATCGAGGCGCTTTGCCTCGCTATGGGCACGCCCTTCGAAGTGTCGGGCACCGTGCATATGCATGCGGAGCTCGCCGAGCGCCTCTCCGACCAGGAGATCGCCAATGCCGGCGCTTCCGTCACCGCCATCAGGGTCGAGAATTTCCCGGCCTCGGCCCGCTACCGGTCCAGCCGGCTGAAACAGATGTTGCAGGCCTATGCGCCTGCGCTCGAACTCGACACGCTGCGCAGCCGCGCCTTCTGGGACGAGATCAGGACGCTTAAGATGTTCCAGAAGTCCGATCGCCCGCTCTGGCGCATCTCCACCGTGCCGTCCACCGCCGCCAAGCTCGTGCACAATCTCGCGCGCAAGATCGACGTCCGCGTGTTGTACGACTGGTCCGGCGGGCTGATCTGGCTCGAGACGCCGCCGATCTCCGATGCCGGCGCGGTCGAGATCCGCCGCAACCTCGCCGAAATCGGCGGTCATGCCACTCTGATCCGCGCCGAGGCGCCCGCCCGCGCCGCGATCGACGTGTTCCAGCCTCTCGATAAGCCGGTCATGGCGCTGACGGCGTCTCTCAAGCGGGCATTCGATCCGGTGGGGATTCTCAATCCCGGCCGCATGTATCCGGGGATATAGGCGAGATATGCAGACCAGCTTCAACGCCGTCCAGCTCGCCGACCCGACCATCGCCCGCGCCGACGAAATCTTGCGCCGCTGCGTGCATTGCGGGCTCTGCACCGCGACCTGCCCGACTTATGTGCTGACCGGGGATGAGCGCGATTCCCCGCGTGGCCGCATCTATTTCATGAAGCAGATGTTCGAGGAGCGCGAGGTCACGCCGTCGATGACCTATCACATCGACCGCTGCCTCTCTTGCTTCTCCTGCATGACCACCTGTCCCTCCGGCGTCGACTATATGCATCTCGTCGACCTCGCCCGGGTGCGCATCGAGGCCAAGGGCCACCGCACACCGCGCCAGCGCACGCTGCGCTGGATCATCAGCAAAGTGCTGCCCAATCCGCGGCGATTCCGTCTGGCGCTGACGCTCGGCTGGCTGGCGCGCCCGTTCCGCGGGCTGATCGCCAAGGCAGGCTTCGAGCAGCCCGCCGCCGCGCTCGACCTCGTGCCGCGCAAGCTGGTGAAGACGGCGAAGCTCACCAGGCCGAAATCGGCGATCGGCAAGGACCCCAAAGCGAAGCGCGTCGCACTGATGCTCGGCTGCGTGCAGGAGACCTTGGCGCCCTCGATCAGCCTCGCGGCGATCAGGCTGCTCCGTCGCCACGGCGTCGACGTGGTGGTGGTGAAGGATGAGACCTGCTGCGGCGCGCTGGTGCATTCGCTCGGCAAGGAGGAGGAGGCGCGCGATTACGCGCGGCGCAATATCGACGCCTGGACCGCCGTCATCCGCGAGAAGCCGCTCGACGCCATCCTGGTGACCACCTCGGGTTGCGGCACCACGGTCAAGGACTACGGCAATCTGCTGTCGCGCGACCGGGGCTATGCCGAGCGCGCGGCCTATGTCGCCAAGCTTGCCCGCGACATCACCGAGTTCATCAGCGAGATCGGGCTGATGCCGCCGGTGCTCTGGACGGGTCTGCGCATCGCCTATCACGCGCCTTGTTCGCTCCAGCATGGGCAAAAGCTCGCCGAATTGCCGCTGACGCTGCTCGAGCAGGCGGGCTTCAACATTCTGAACATCCCTGAGGGGCATCTCTGCTGCGGCTCGGCCGGCACCTATAATCTGCTGGAGCCCGAGCTGTCGGGGCAGCTCCGCGACCGGAAGCTCGCCAATATCGCCAAGGTCGAGCCCGACGTGGTCGTCACCGCCAATATTGGCTGCATGATGCAGCTCCAAGGCGGCACCCCGGCCCCCTTCGTCCATACCATCGAGATGCTCGACTGGGCGACCGGCGGGCCTGCGCCCGACGTGCTTGGGCCGCTCAAGGACAAGGGCCACCCGATCGAGGCGCTGGTCGAGCTCGCCAAGCAAACCGCCCTGGTCGATTAACCTCTCTCCCATGGAGAGGGGTCCGATCATTGATCCCTTATCAAGCGGTCTTGCCTTGCAAATTGGCTATTTTTCTGCCATTTTAGATCTACGCTCCTCATTGCGAAGCAAGGGGGAAGCGTGGAGGCCTTGAATCGATGCAGGTGGATGCCGACGAGATGACGACAGCAAAGCGCCCCTGCAAGCCTCGTGCAGGCCGTAGAAGCCTGATGCGGCCAAGCGTGCAGCGGACATCGTCGCAAGCCTGGAGGCCGATCTGGGTGGCTCTGAGTACATCACCACGGCAGAGCGTCAGGTGGGTGCAGCACGCGGCTGTGCTTGGTGCTGTGATCGAGCATCAGGAGGCTTGCTGGCTCGCCGGTGAAGAGGTGAACGAGACGGGCTTGCTCGCTGCAGTGAACTGTCAGCGCCGTCTGCTTGAGACTGTGGGGCTGGAGCGCAGGGCACGTGATGTGAGCAGCATCGAAGATGCCATCAAGGCGCACAGGCGCAACGCTACAGACGTGGAGACCGCGTGATGCTCTTCACAACAAACCCGAGCAGCTACAAGAGACGCTGGCCGATCCTGTACGGCGCGAGAAGCTGAAGGATCAGTTGGTCCCAGCCCTGATGACCGAGGAGGCATTCGCCCTCTTCGAGCGTCAGATGGTGTGTGCGAATGGCGAGCGCTTGGTGAACCACTGATGTCCATCACCCTCGAAGAGTTCCGTGCCTCCATCCTGGCACCCTGGCACGGCGACCAGAGCGCCGCGTGTGCGGCGGCAGCGCAGGCCATGTTCGCAGCCACTGTCACGCATGGGAAGGCGAAGCGTGGCACCATCCTGGTGGCCGTCGCTGACGCAGCAGCGCAGAAGGCGGTCATCGCCTACCTCGCGAGCTTCCTCCTGGACGAGGCGCACCTGATGCACCTGCGGTCGAAGGTCGGCACTGACGAGGTGACGGTGTCGGGCTTGCGCACCCTCGTGCTGACACGCGGCACGGCGAGACGACCTCGTAACGTGCTTGAGAAGATCGAGATGGCCGGTGACGCCACAGCCCCGGCGGAGATGTCCCACGAGGAGTGGCTGCGCCGCCTCCAGCACTGCCTCATCGGTGCCCTGGACAGGGGCAAAGCAGAGCGGAAGCTGGACGACGAAACCCTCCGGGTGATCAATTCTCTACGCAAGCACCAAGACATGGAGCCGCTTGATGCTGCCGAGGCCTATGAGCAGGCGGACGCGTCTCATAATCAGAGTCGGAACAGCCAATCGGCTTGAGGCTCACAAATCCATTAGCAAGGTCGAAAAGGGAACCACGGGGTTCCCCATGCTGCTGAATGTATTCATGCGCACACAATAAGCTTTGATGCTTTGCGAGCTGCTCGTTCGCATCCTTAATCTCGATCATCGCCCACACACTCCGAGCAGGATTGGGATAGCTGTTAAGAAAAGACCCAGCCGGTGGAAGCCACGGCTTGCTCGCATCGCCCCCCAATCTCTCCGACCATCTTAGCACTTAAGAGCTTGGTGGTGGTGGTGGTGCGTTGACTGAAGCACCCAAGAGTGGCCTATAGCGCCAGGTCTAACCGCCGAGGAATATCGGTGTAAGCTGATCCGAGAGTGGCGCGATCAAGATTGAGGTGTGCCATGAAACTGATAGCGATGGTCGTCGCGGGTTTCATACTCAGCGCGACCCCGGCATCCGCCGCCCCACGGTGGGTCGATGATCTCTGCTGGCGAGCGGCGGAACGCGTCACGCCCATCCTTACCCAACCGGAAAAGGAAGCCTATGTTGCCAACTGCATAGCCGACTGGACGGCTGGAACGCCGCCGCCACCACCGGGCAGCAAGAACACAAACCGCAACAGATATTGATTGGCGGGCTGATGCGAGTGCGGCGGGCCAGCCGACGCCGACGCCCTGCACTTCAGTCACACGGATTGACGTTCGCCAGCGCCTTGTCGGTTTCGTCATTGATCCGGCGAGCCAGAGTAAGTGCCACAGCATGGTTAGTCCCCCCAGTGACGTAGGTAAAACGTAAAAGGGAAGGGGCAGTTCCCTAATCGAGGGCGAGTAGGGGAATTTAATCGGAAGCTGATTTTTCCGTCTCACGGGATTGCGTGAGGATAGTCAAAAGCGCCTTCTGCTGCTCGGGAGTCATAGCCTCAACATGAGCGCGTAAGCGTCTCCTCTGTTCGATGTCGGCCGTGGGTGTCTTCAGAAAGAACGAGGGGCTGGTGAGGATCTCGGGTTTTATTTCCATAGACACAAACTCCAAAAGTTGCTGACCAACGTCACCAGGAGATCGTCCCCTGTCGCAAGGCGAGGAATGCGACGAAGGCTGACGCCATCGCTGCCAGCATCGCCCCGCCTGAGATTATGAGCGCGGAGATCGCCCACACCTTCATAGCTCTGACCTCGCCCACAGCTTCACCGGCTGCGTTAATCGCGTCACGAGCCGCAGCCAGTTGCTCCGCAGTGGCCGCTTCCACCCGATCCAGTTTCATCTCGCTAAGGTAGCGTTCTACAGCGGGTCGGGCGGGATCGCCCCAGACCCCCGCCTGAAGGCCCACCTCAATTTGCTCCTCTGACAGCGACTCAAGATCGAGGAACAGCTGCCTTTGGCTCACGGTCATACGCGCACACACTTCTCGTGAAGACCCTACATCTTAACAGCAGGAATAGGGGGTCAACAGCCCCTAATGGGACAGGATGGCGCGGCTCTGTTCGAGGGCAAGGGCGTGAGGCTGAAGGGTTAGCCCCCAGGATCGTCGCTGATCACACCTCACGGCGCTTGCGGTTTGGTAGCAGGATCGTGGCGATCTCCTTCGCCCACTTGTTGAGCGCCTCACGCTTCGGCTCCGCGTAGGCGGCGCGATTGTAGACGCCAGCCACACCAGCCTTGAACCCGCTCACATGGTTCAGGCACGCCTCAACGATGTGCGGCTCGATGCCGCTTTCGGCCATCCGAGTGGCGACCGTCCTGCGGATGTCGCGCAGTTGCCACGGCTTCTCGAAGTTCAACTTCGCATCGAGTTCGGACTTCTGTATGGACCAACCCTGAAAGCCACCCTTGCCTTTGCCGAAGACTCGCTCGCGGACGATGTTGCCATCATCATCCTTCTCGGCCTCGCGCTCGATACTGTTTAGTAGTCGCAGGGCAGCGTCAGACAGAGGCAGGTAGAACGGCTTCTTATTCTTGATGCGTTCGGACTCAAAGTTCACCGCGCGGCCTTCGAGATCGACCTCGCGCCAGAGCAGCCAGCCGATCTCGTCAGGACGGCAGCCCGTGTAGAATAGCAGCTTGACGATATTGCCGTAGTCATTGTCGGGGAGGGTTGACCAGATCGCTGCGATTTCTTCGCTGGTCAGCACGCGGTCACGGGCGACGGTGCCGTGTACGTTCGTGTACTCGACTGGATTGGTGGCTCGATCCCCGAGCTGGCCTTCACCGATGGCCCACCCGAACATTGCCGACATAGCAGATCGAGCGCGATCAGCGGAGACTGCGCCGCTATGGCTGGCGATGTCCGATAGAACAGAGGCGATGTTGGTCCGGGTGACAGTATCGATTTTGAGACCGTGCAGACGTTTTGCATGCGTCAGCAGATAGAGGCGTGTGGAGTACACGGTCGCCTCCCGTCGATGGCGCTCTTGGTGTTCGACGAAACGCTTGGCGACGGCCTCGAAGGTATCGGTCGCGGCGGCCGCTGCCAGACCAGCTTTCTTATCACCCTGCGGATCAGCACCGGCGGCAACCTTGCCGAAAACCTTCTTCGCCTCTTTGCGGGCCTGATCAAGTGTGAGCTTCTCAGCGGAGCCAATCGTCACTCGTCGCTGCTGCTTGCCTATCCTATACTGAACAACGTAGGTTCGGCGGCCATTGCGCGTGCGGATGCCGAAGCCAGGGAGCTTGTCGTCCCAATCGAAGTGGTCACACTTGTCAGTCTTGGTCTTGGCGATCATCAGTGTGCCCTCGTTTTGGGAAGCAACTGGGAAGCACGGGAAGGCATCTTCTCTGACTTCTGGACATCTATATCAAGAGGTGTACCATGATTGTGAAGAGATTGTCCAGTATGGGAAGCATCAGGACATGTCAGGAAAGGTACAATCTCTTGTTGACTGATCAATGATCATGGGCTAGAAGCGGGCGGCCGGAGCCTTGCAAACCAAGCCGAAATTCCCATGAGCAAGAAGGACGACCGCCCCGAGGCCCGCCTGCCGAAGGGCCTATTCGACGTCCCCGCGGGCGAAATCCGCACGACGCGGGAGATGCTCGACACCATCAGGGGCGTGTTCGAATCCTACGGCTTCGAGCCGTTGGATACGCCGGCCATCGAATATACCGACGCGCTCGGCAAGTTCCTGCCCGACCAGGACCGGCCTAACGAGGGCGTGTTCTCCTTCAAGGACGACGATGAGCAGTGGCTGTCGCTCCGCTACGACCTGACCGCGCCGCTCGCCCGCTACGTCGCCGAGAACTATCAGAACCTGCCCAAACCCTTCCGCCGCTATCAGGTCGGGCCGGTGTGGCGGAACGAGAAGCCGGGGCCCGGTCGCTTCCGTCAATTCACCCAATTCGACGCCGACACGGTCGGCGCCTCGTCGGTCGCAGCCGACGCCGAGCTTTGCATGCTCGCCGCCGACACGCTTGAAGCGCTCGGAATCCCGCGCGGCCAATACGTCATCAAGGTCAACAACCGCAAAGTTTTGGACGGTGTCCTGGAGTCCATTGACCTCGGCGGAGATGCGAACTTCGGAAAACGCCTCACCGTGCTGCGCGCGATCGATAAACTCGATCGCCTCGGGATTGAGGGCGTTCGCGCGCTCTTAGGCAAAGGCCGCAAAGACGAGTCGGGAGACTACACGAAGGGTGCTGAGCTTCGTGCGGAGCAGATCGAACAAGTTCTAAAGATGCTGAAGCCCGACGGGTCGAAGACGACAAATCTCAGCCGCCGGGCAAACCGGTATTGGTGGTGAGGGGACCAAGGAGTTGGGCGAGATCGGCACCCTCATTGCCGCGGCTGGATATGCGGATCGAAATCAAAATCGATCCCTCGGTCGTGCGTGGTCTGGAATATTACACAGGACCAGTGTTCGAAGCCGAGCTGACAGCGCTGATCAAAGACGAGAAGGGTCAGCCCATCAGGCTCGGCTCCGTGGTCAGCGGCGGGCGTTATGATGGGCTGGTCGAGCGCTTCACCGGCGAGAAGGTTCCGGCCACCGGCATCTCCATCGGCGTCTCGCGCCTCCTGTTCGGCCTCCAGCGCCTCGACGAATTCAGGACGAGCGCCGCGCAAGGCCCCGTCATCGTGCTCGTGCTCGATCGCGACCGCATCGCCGACTATCAGAAGATGGCGCAAGCGCTTCGCGCAGCGAACATCCGCGCCGAGCTTTATCTCGGCGAGTCCGGCATGAAGGCGCAGATGAAATATGCCGATCGGCGCGGCTCGCCTTGCGTCGTCATCCAGGGCGGCGACGAGAATGCGAAAGGCGAGGTGCAGATCAAGGATCTGGTCCTCGGCGCCACGCTCACCTCCATCGAGGACCGCGAGGAATATCTGAAGAAGCAGGCCGAGGCGCAATTCGCCGTGCCCGAATCTCAGCTTGTCGAAAGGGTTCGGCAAGTTCTCGCCCGCCATAAAGTCTAGCCATGGCCGCTGAATTCGGCGAAAGAGTTCGAGGCTCTCGAAGCCCAAGCCACGACCCTGCTCGACCTGTTCCGGCGCGCGGGCTACGAGCAGGTTGCGCCCTCGATCATCCAGCCGGCCGACATTTTCCTCGACCAGATCGGCGAAGAGATCAGAAGCCGCACCTATGTCTTCACCGACCTCGCCGGCGACGAGCTTTGCCTGCGGCCCGACCTGACCGTGCCGGTGTCGCGGCTTTATCTAGAGCGCGACCCGAAGGCCGATACGCCGGCGCGCTATTGCTATAACGGTCCTGCCTTCCGCTTCCAGCCGCAAGGCGACAATCAGGCCCACCCGCGCGAGTTCCGCCAGGCCGGCATCGAGTGCTTCGGCGAGAGCGACAAGGAAAGTGCCGATGTCGAGATCGTGCTGCTTGCGGTTGAGGCAGTGCGCAGCGCGGGGCTGAAGAATTTCAACCTGCGCTTCGGCGACATCGCGCTCTTCTATGCGCTGCTCGATGCGCTGGCGTTGCCGGAACGCTGGCGGCTCAAGCTGCGGCACCACTTCTGGCGGCCGCAAGCATTCCACGCGCTGCTCGCGCGGCTCGCCGAGGGTGAGCGACCGAACGGCGACGGTCCCACCGCGGCGCTTGCCGCAAACCTCGCTGGTCTCTCATCGGAGCGCGCCGAAGAGCTGGTCGGCGCCTATCTTGACCAGCGAGGGCTGCCGCTCTCCGGCAACCGCGGCTTAGGCGAGATCACCGCGCGGCTGCTCGACCACGCGGCGGATCTTCGGGCCGAGCCGCTGCCGCGCGAGGTCGCGACCGTCATCGACTATTACCTCGCCGTATCGGCCCCTCCCAAGGAGGCTGCCGAGCGCATTGCCATGATCGCCAA
This sequence comes from uncultured Alphaproteobacteria bacterium, assembly GCA_963710245.1. GTDB lineage: Bacteria > Pseudomonadota > Alphaproteobacteria > Rhizobiales > Methyloligellaceae > Methyloceanibacter. The sequence continues at coordinate 156,658 of CAVPZK010000015.1, read as the reverse complement.
GGGCGCTGGGCTCGATCTCGGCCCTGCGCTCTACGCGTCAATGCGCCGCTTCGAGCGCCTGGCGAAAAGCGGCATCGATCTCAATCAGGCGATTTTCGCCACCGAGTTCGGCCGCAGCCTGGAATATTACTCAGGCCTGGTGTTCCAGATCGAAGTCGCCGGTAACGACGAGGCGATTGGAGGAGGGGGGCGTTATGACGGCCTGCTCCCCTATCTCGGCGCGTCGAAGGAGGTGCCGGCCATCGGTTCTGCCATTCACACCGAGCGGCTGCTTGCCGCCGTTGGAAGGGGCGCATGATGGCGGCGAAGCTTCTCATCGCCGTCCCCTCGAAGGGCAGGCTCAAGGACCAGGCGGCGGCCCTGTTCGAGGGCGCAGGCGCCCCCTTGCGCAACAAGGGCCACGAGCGGGGCTATCGCGGCACGCTCGACGGCATCGACGGCGTTGAGGTGGTGTTCACCTCGGCGGCCGAGATCGTGCATGAGCTGAAATCGGGCCGCGTGCATCTCGGGCTGACCGGCGAGGATCTGATCCGCGAGACTCTGGCCGATGTCGACGGCTCGGTCGAGTTCCTGAAGCCGCTTGGCTTCGGCCGCGCCGATGTGGTCGTTGCCGTGCCGGATTGCTGGATCGATGTCGCGCGCATGGCGGATCTCGAAGACGTCGCCGCGCAATTTGCGAGCGTGCATGGAAGGCGCCTGCGCGTCGCCACCAAATATATGAATCTGACCCGGCGCTTCTTCGCGAGCCATGGCGTTGCCGGCTATCGCATCGTCGAAAGCGTCGGCGCCACCGAGGCGACGCCGGCGGCGGGGACTGCCGAGCTGATCGTCGATATCACCACGACCGGCACGACGCTGCGCGCCAATCATTTGAAGGTGCTGGAGGATGGCCTCATTCTAAAGTCGCAAGCGCATCTCTTCGCCTCGCACGCGGCGCCTTGGACTGCGGCCGCCACCAAGCTCCGCGCCGCTATTGTCGAGAAACTGTCTGCAACCAAGTGAGACGCCCCATGCTAATCCGCCTCGCCCTCGGGCTTCTATTGGCCGCTTTCGTGCAATCCGCTGTAGCCGCCCCTGCGCGCATCATCATCCTCCGCCATGGCGAGAAGGCCGACGACTGGAAGCTTTGCGAGACCGGCGAGCAGCGTGCCGACGCACTCGCCTTGAATTATCTCGGCAAGGGCGCCGCCAAGTCGCTGTTCACCGAAGGCAACGATCCAGCTTTCTTCTTCGCCATCACCCTGCATACGCTCGAGCTTGCCTCGCCCGCGGTCGCCAGCTGGTCGAAGCCGATCATCCTCTATTCGGTGGTGCCTGAGACCGGGCAAAGCAAAGAAGAGTTCACCAAGCAGCTCAATCGCCGCACGCAGGAAGCCGCGCGCAATCTGCTCACAAACCCGGCGCTCCAGGGCAAAAACGTCGTGCTGGTGTGGGAGCACAAGCACATCGCCAACGAGAAGCTCGAAGCGAAATTCGAGAACGACCGAGAGGGCGTGACGCTCCGCCAGCTGCTCAAGCTCGACATCCTGCCCGGCGTGCCGAAGACTTGGCCCGACGAGACCTACGACTATTTCTGGATCGTCGACTTCCCGGAGAACTCGAACGTACCGTCGAAATTCACCATGGTGAAGCAGGAGTTCGGCGCGTCCTTCCCCAAGCTCCCAGCCAACGACTGGGACACGCCTGACGGCCTCGACGCCTCGAGCGGCTGCAAGATCAAAGTCGAAGATTGATCTTCGGACGATTACGCCGAAGCGGCGGTCAAGTCCCGCTCGTCGTCGTCAATGTCGCTCGCCTTCGCCTCGGCGAGGTTATGGCGGCCGGTGGACGCGTCGGGCTGCAGCTCGAAGAAGCGGCCGTGGAACTGCACCAGGCTCGAGCGGTGGCCGATCGAGACGATGGCCGCGTCGGGGAGCCGCTTCAGCAATAGGCGATAAAGCTCCGCCTCGGAGGCTTCATCGAGTGCACTGGTCGCCTCGTCGAGGAACAGCCAGTCGGGCTTTTGCAACAGCGCGCGGGCGATCGACAGCCTTTGCTTCTCGCCGCCCGACAGCTTGTCGCTCCAATAGGCGGTCTGGTCGAGTCCCTCGCGCAGATGCGACAGGCCCACCGCGTCGACCACCGCGTCGATCTCCTCATGCGTGAAGGCGTCCTCTGGGCCCGGATAGGCAAGCGCGCCGCGCAAGGTGCCGAGCGGCAGATAAGGCCGCTGCGGCAGCACCAGCACATTCGCCTCTTTGGGGATGCGGATCGAGCCTTCGCCGAACGGCCAGACGCCGCCGAGCGCGCGGAACAGGCTGGTCTTGCCCGAGCCTGACGGCCCGGTGACCAGCACGCGCTCGCCGGGCTCGATCGACAGCCCCTTGACCTGCACGATCTGCTGCCCGTTGGGCAGCCCGACGGAAAGATCGTCGGCGGAGAAATTGCGGGCGCCGTCGGCGACGACCTCCACGCGCGGCGCGGTCGCATCGAGCCCTTCGGCCCAGCCGATTGAAGCGTCGAACCCGGCCAGCCGGTTCAGCACCGCCTTCCAATCGGCGATGCTGGTATAGGCCGTGACGAAGAACGAGAGCGCGCTCTGCACCTGCCCGAAGGCCGATGAGATCTGCATCAGCCCGCCGAGCGTCATCGAGCCGAAGAAATAGACCGGGCTCACCACCAGGAACGGGAAGATGATGGCGACTTGCGAGTAGCCCGCGGTCAAGAAGGTCAGCCGCTTCCGTCGGCTCATGATGTCGTACCAGTTGCGGATCACCCAGCTGAAGCGGTCACGGAGCCGCGCCTCTTCCGCCGGCTCGCCCGCAAGCAGCGTCACCTCCTCGGCATTCTCGCGCAAGCGCACCAGCGAGAAGCGGAAATCCGCCTCGTAGCGTTGCTGATCGAAATTGAGCTTCACCAGCGGGCGGCCGACGAGATGGGTGACCCAAGTGCCGAGCACCGCATAGATCAGCGCCGCCCAGACGAGATAGCCGGGGACGTTGTAGGTCTGCGAGCCGATCATCAGCGGCGTGGCCGACGACAGGGTCCACAGGATGACGATGAACGACACCAGCGTGACGATCGAGCCGAGTAGCGCGATGCCGATATCGAGGGTCGAGTTGACGAATTGGCGGATGTCGTCGGCGATGCGCTGATCGGGGTTGTCGGCCTGATCGCCTTTCAGCCGCATGCGGTAATGCGTGCCCTGGCCGAGCCAGCGGCCGAGATAACGCTGGGTGAGCCAATTGCGCCACCTGATCTGCAGCCATTGCTGGAGATAGAGTTGGTAGACGGCGCTGACGATGAAGAAGGCGGCGAGCAGGCTGAACACGCCGATCTGGAAGATGAACGTGTTCCAGTCCTTGTTTTGCAGTGCCGTGTAGAAGGTGTTGTACCAGGCATTGAAGCGCACATTCAGCCAGACCTGGAACAGCTGAAGCGCGATCACGGCAAGCAGCAAGCCGCGCCCTGCCCATTTGTCCTCGGAGCGGAAATAGGGGACGGCGATCCGCGTGAAGTGTCGGTACGTGTTGCTGAAATTCGCCATGAACGGGCGGCTCCGGGAACTGGCTCAGGGTAGGGACACCTGCCCCGCGGCGACGATAGGGCCAAAAGCGCGGCCCTGGGAAATTACGTTTCTGTAAGGCCTACGTGACCGGCGCGGGGCAGAAAGGGGCGGCCAATGGCCGCTGCCGAGCCTCGACGGTCCAGCGCCGGCCAGCTAGGCTATGCAGGGGGTAAGGGTCGGGGTCAACTCTCATATGGAGGACTCCGATCCGGAAACTCGCAGTTGCTTTTGCTTTATGCATTGGGCTCGCTGGATTGGCCTTTGCGGCAAACGACGCCTCGGCAAAGACGATCATCGTCAAGCTGACGTCCCAGCAGGTCGCCAATGTCTGCGGCAAAAACATGCAAACCGGCGGTGGCCATTCAGGCTGCTCGAAGAATTGCGGCGCCGGAAACAAGCAGATTTGCGATTTCGATTGCAACAACAAGACCAAGCAATGCGGCGGCCAGTGCGTCACCTGTGCCCAGCGCAAATTCCCCTTCGGCAACAACTATCCGACGCATGTCGTCGTCATGAGCGTGAAGGCCGCGCCATAGCGGGCGACGAGCCGAACGAAAAAGGGCCGCTCCGAAGAGCGGCCCTTTGACGTTTGCGACTTAAGTCTAGGACTACATCATATCCATGCCGCCCATGCCGCCGCCCGGCATGTGCGCGTGGCCTTCGGAAGCCTTCTTCGGCGCCTCGGCAACGCCAGCCTCGGTGGTGACGAGCAGGCCTGCCACGGACGCCGCGTCCTGCAGCGCCGTGCGCACGACCTTGGCCGGGTCGATGATGCCCTTCTGGATCAGATCGCCATACTCGTTGTTCTGGGCGTCGTAGCCGTAAGAGGCCGACTTATGGTCGAGCACCTTGCCGACCACGATCGAGCCCTCGACGCCCGCATTCTCGGCGATCTGCCGGATCGGCGCCTGGAGCGCGCGGCGCACGATATTGATGCCGGCCTCCTGGTCGTCGTTGTCGCCCTTGGTCTTGATCGCCTTGGAGGCCCAGAGCAGCGCCACGCCACCGCCCGGCACGATGCCTTCCTCGACAGCCGCGCGGGTCGCGTTCAGAGCATCGTCGACGCGATCCTTCTTCTCCTTAACCTCGACCTCGGTTGCGCCGCCGACCTTGATCACCGCAACGCCGCCTGCGAGCTTGGCCAGCCGCTCTTGCAGCTTCTCCTTGTCGTAGTCGGACGAGGTGTCCTCGATCTGCTGCTTGATCTGGCCGATGCGGGCCTCGATGTCGGGCTTCTTGCCGGCGCCGCTGACGATGGTGGTGTCGTCCTTGGTGATCGCCACCTTCTTCGCCTTGCCGAGCATCTGCACGGTGACGTTCTCGAGCTTGATGCCGAGATCCTCGGAGATCAGCTCGCCGCCGGTCAAAACGGCGATGTCCTGCAACATAGCCTTGCGGCGGTCGCCGAAGCCGGGCGCCTTGACGGCGGCGACCTTAAGGCCGCCGCGCAGCTTGTTGACCACGAGCGTGGCGAGAGCTTCGCCCTCGACATCCTCGGCGATCACCAGCAGCGGACGTCCCGACTGCACCACCGCCTCGAGCAGCGGCAGCAGCGATTGCAGGCCTGACAGCTTCTTTTCGTAAATAAGAATGTACGGGTTCTCGAGATCGGCGATCATCTTCTCCGCGTTGGTGATGAAGTATGGAGAGATGTAGCCGCGGTCGAACTGCATGCCCTCGACCACTTCCAGCTCGGAGTCGAGGCTCTTCGCCTCCTCGACGGTGATCACGCCCTCGTTGCCGACCTTCTGCATGGCCTTGGCGATCATGTCGCCGATCGCCTTCTCGCCATTGGCCGAGATGGTGCCGACCTGGGCGATCTCCGCCGAGCCGTTCACTTTCTTCGAGCGCTTCTTGATGTCGTCGACGACATCGAGCACGGCCTTGTCGATGCCGCGCTTCAGGTCCATCGGGTTCATGCCGGCGGCAACCGCCTTCAGCCCCTCGCGCACGATGGCCTGGGCCAGCACGGTCGCGGTCGTGGTGCCGTCGCCGGCGGTGTCGTTGGTCTTCGACGCCACCTCGCGCAGCATCTGCGCGCCCATATTCTCGAACTTATCCTCGAGCTCGATCTCCTTGGCGACGGTCACGCCGTCCTTGGTCGAGCGCGGCGCGCCGAACGACTTCTCGAGGATCACGTTGCGGCCCTTGGGCCCAAGCGTGATCTTCACCGCATTGGCGAGGATATCGACGCCGCGCATCATTCGCTCGCGCGCGTCGGCTGCGAATTTCACATCTTTAGCTGCCATTAGAGTTTGCTCCGGTCTTTTGACTTAGAATTGCTTGGGGGTAGGCGGGAACTAGCCGAGGATTCCCATGATGTCGGACTCCTTCATGATGAGGAGCTCGTCGCCATCGATCTTGACCTCGGTGCCGGACCATTTGCCGAACAGCACCTTGTCGCCGGCCTTTACGCCCATGGGCTGGAGCTTGCCGTCCTCGCCGCGGGCGCCTGGCCCGGCAGCGACGACCTTGCCGGTCTGCGGCTTCTCAGCTGCCGTGTCGGGAATGATGATGCCGCCTTTAGTTTTCTGCTCCTCCTCGAGCCGCTTGACCACGACGCGGTCGTGCAAGGGACGGAATTTCATGGATCTGTCTCCGAAAGATTGCTTGGAAATTAAGGATTTGTGCCGCTTTGGCACTCAGCTAGGTTGAGTGCTAGCGAGCTAGGCTGGAGATACTGTCGCGGCCCGATTTTGTCAAGCGGAAGGCGCTCGGAAAGAGAGAAAAAGGGCGCCCGCCGGGGGAGCGAACGCCCAAGGACACGCGTGAAATAGGCCCGAAGGTGGAAAGCGGAGCTCGGGCCGTTTGCAGATCCACTCACCGTCTCGTTGGCACACAAAACGGCTTGGCCAGACCGGCTCGTTTACCTTGCCAGGACTCCGCGCCGAGCGCTCGGCGCAATGGGCGTAGCCCTTAGGGGAGGAGATCATCTCCCTCGACCCGCCGCTCTCGCGATATACTCGCCGTGGTCAAGCGTAAGGTTGCGGTCATGAGTAAACCCTCGAAGGGCATCCAGAAGCGCGCGCGAGAACTCGCCCGCTCCGGCGAATATATCGGTTGGCGCTCAATCGCATTCGAACTCCAGTTCGAGCCCGGTTACGCGGAAGCGTCTGCGTGGATCAACAGCCTGGCGACACAAGAAGAGCTTGACGCCCTTTGCCGCAAGGCTCGCGTTAACCGGCGCGTCGATCCCGAAGCCGCCTGACGCGCCGCGTTACTGGCCCTGCTGGTGCCGCTTGATGAAGGACAGCAGGTAGGCGGGCGACCGCGCCTGGAACACGGGGTCGTTCGCAGGTCCGGCGATGCCGTCGACCACGTTCCCCGGCAGGAAGGAGAACGCATCGCAAGTAGCTGAAGGCGCGATTGCATTGATGCTGACCTTGCCGAGCGGGGTGGTCTCGCGCGTGTCCTCATCGTCCCATCTGAGCGTGGGGTCGTTGGTCAGGTCGCCATCCTTGCCGCGAATGGCGACGAGCTCGAAACTGACCGGGCCCTTGGCGAGCCGGTCCTTCATTTCATTCTCATAGAAATCGTCGCCCTTCGCCTTCGCCTCGTCGTCGGTCAGCCCAAGCTCGCCGGCATCCGGGATGGCCTTGTACTTGACCAGTGTCGTCTCGCCCTTGGCGTTGGTGAAGGTGAAGGCGTGGACGCCCCAATAATCGACACCGGCATAGCTGGCCGGAATGGGGTGACTGTTGAGCCAGCCGGCCTGCCGCGTCGACTCGGGGTGCGCCGCGAAGAAGGCGTCGAGCTTCGCCTTGTCACCGGAGCCCACCGTTTGCAGGAATTCGACGAACAAGGCCGGCGTCTGCACGAAGAACATCGGGGCCGAGATCATCACGAGATCGGTGACGGCGCCGCCCCCGAGATCGAATCTGAGCGCCATGCCCCGGACATTGCCCTTTTCATTGTCGGCCGCTTGCGGATTGCCGCCGCCAAGCGAGAAGCGGGCGGTTACTGGAACGGGCTTGGCGAAATGCGGCGCCTTGGAGAGCGTCGCGGCCTCGGGCGCGGGGGTGAACTGGCCTGTCAAGCAGAAGCCCTTGGTGTGCGCCGCGCGCATTCCGGGATGCACGCCGAAAACGCCGTTCAACGCGCCGACCAGATCGGCCGGCCCCGGGTCTGCCGCGAGGGCAGGCTGCCAGGCCGCGAACAGGCCGAGGCCGACAATTGAGACTGCTAAGCGCGACGCGACGGTGTTGGCTTTCATGGTGGGGAACCCTTGTTGCAAGGTCAGATGGGGCGGATGGAAGGAAGCCTACCCCACAATTTTGACGATTAGCCACACGCCTCTTGCCGCGGCAAGCGTTGGCCGCGCTGCAAGGATCGTTTGGCAGCAAGCCATGCTAACAAAGAGCAAGAAACGATCGGATTCAGGCAGGTGTTTCGGCCGAACTTTCCGGTTTCAGCCGCGGCGGGGTGAGGCGCAGCGTGATGTTGCAGCGCAGGCCGTGCGGCGCCCAGTCGAGCACCGGCGCGTCTGGCTCCTGCCGACGTGCGAGACGTTCCAGCAAATTGATGCCGAAGCCTTTGCTGAGGGGAGGGACCACTTCGGGGCCGCCCGTTTCCTGCCAGAGGATGATGAGCGTCGCGGGATCCGCGCCGCCTGGCTCCGGCCGCATCTCAAAGCGCAAGGCGACGCGCCCGTCGCCGTTCGACAGCGCGCCATATTTGATGGCGTTGGTGCCGAGCTCGTGCAGCACGAGCGCCACGGTCTGGGTGTCGTGCGAGCCGACCACGAGCCCGCTCGCGGCAAGATCGACGCGATCGCGCACGCCGATCGAAGCGAGCGTCCTTTCGGCGAGCCCGTCGAGCCCGACCGGACCCCATTCGGCCTGGATGAGAAGATCGTGGGCGGCGGCGAGGTTGTTCAGCCGCGCCTGGAACGCGGCGATGTAAGCGCTCGTCTCGGGGCGGTGCTCGCCCGACATGGTGGCGAGGCTCCCTACCACCGACAGCACATTCTTGATCCGGTGGGACAGCTCGCGATTGAGCAGCTCGCTCGCCTCCTGCTTCAGCCGCCGCTCGGTCACATCGTGGCTCGCGCCGGCAAGGATCGTCGCCGCCTCGCTTAGGTCGCGCTCGACCACGCGCCCCTCGTGGCACAAGAAGCGAAGCTCGCCATTGTCCTCGCGGCGAACGCGGAACTCGTGGGCGAACGCAGCGCCCGTCACGATCGCCTCGCTCATCGCCGCCTTTAACAGCGCGATGTCGTTTGGCTGGACCAGGGCGAAGAAACGGCTTGCCGGGAAGGCGAGGAGGGGTGGGGCAAGGCCGAGCAGCTCAGCCAGCCTCGGACTGACCTGCATCGTGTCCTCGGCGATATGCCATTCCCACAGCGCGACGCTGCCCGCCTCGATGGCGCGGCCGAGCCGCTCGGCATCGGCGAGCAGAGGCGGCAGGGAGCCGCGAGCCCCTGAGACACTGCTGAAATCGATCATTTGGAGAGTGTGAGGGTGGTAGGCCGTACCGGTAAGCCTCTTGGACGCAACGCCTGGCCGCGCTAGGTTCGTGCCAGCAAGCCCCTCTTAAGCTCCGGGCGTCCATCCTGTCTTTAAACTAAGACATATGCCTGCCGCTTCCGTGAGAGGCGGCTCGCTGACCTCCATGTTCCGATGTCCCAGTTCGCGCCCTTCACTTACGACGTGCCGTGCAGGCAATGTCCCTTGCGGCGCTGTGAGGTGTTCACCGAGATCAGCGACGACGAGCTCGATTTCATCGCCAAGCTGAAAATAGGCGAACTGCGCACCGGCCCCGGCACGACGGTGCTGCGCGAGGGCTCTCCCTCGGAGCAGCTCTTTACCCTGCTCGAGGGCTGGGCCTTCCGCTACAAGACGCTTGAGGACGGCAGGCGGCAGATCACGAGCTTCGTGCTGCCGGGCGATCTCGTCGGCATCCAAGGCTCGATGCAAGGCGAGATGGACCATTCGGTCGACACACTGACGGCGGCGGTATTGTGCACTTTTCCCCGCGCCCGGGTTTGGGAGCTTTACAAGCAAAGCCCGAGCCTCGCCTTCGACCTGACCTGGCTCGCGGCGACCCAGGAGATGATCCTCAACGAGAATCTGCTGAGCATCGGCCGCCGCAATGCCGTGGAATGCGCGGCCTACTACCTCTTGCATCTCTATCTCCGCGCCGAGGATGTCGGCCTCGTCACTGAGGGCAAGGTACGTTTCCCCTTCACCCAGGAGCATCTTGCCGATGCATTGGGGCTCTCTCTCGTCCACACCAACAAGACGCTCAAGCGGCTTTCCGCGCGCGGCCTGATGCAATGGGAGCATGGCTGGTGCTTCATCCCCGACGTCGGCGCTTTGGCCGAGATCGCCAAATTCGACTTGAACCAGCCGCGCAAACGTCCTTTGCTCTAAGCGCGACCACGACGATGCCCCCACTCGACGCTCCATTCTCTGCACGGCTCGACGCCTCAGACCTCTCAGCCCATTGGCTCCCCTTCACCGCCAATCGCGCCTTCAAGCGGCGTCCGCGGCTGATCGATCGCGCCGAGGGCATGCATTATTACGCCGCCGACGGCCGCAAGCTGCTCGACGCCATGTCCGGGCTCTGGTGCTGCAACGCCGGCCATTGCCGCGAACCGATCGTCGAGGCGATCCGCCGCCAGGCCGGACGGCTCGACTACGCTCCCGCCTTCCAGGTCGGCCATGCGCCCGCCTTTCAGCTCGCCTCGCGGCTTGCCAAGCTCGCGCCGCGCGAGCTCGACCACGTGTTCTTCTGCAACTCCGGCTCCGAGGCGGTGGACAGCGCGCTCAAGATCGCGCTCGCTTATCACAAGCTCGCCGGCGCCAGCACTCGCACGCGCTTCGTCTCCCGCGACCGCAGCTATCATGGCTCCTGTTTCGGCGGCACCTCGGTCGGCGGCATGGCGTCAAACCGCAATCTGTTCGAGCCGCTGCTCGACGTCGAACAGATCCGCTCGACCTATTCCCGCGAGCGCCAAGCGTATGCGCGCGGCGAGCCCACGTGGGGCGGCAACCTCGCCGACGATCTCACCGCCATCCTCGCGCTGGAGGATAGGGCCGCCATCGCCGCCGTCATCGTTGAGCCGATGGCCGGGTCGGTAGGGGTGTTTCGCCAGCCCGCAAGGCTATCTCGAGCGGCTGCGCGAGATCACCCGCGCCCACGGAATCCTGTTTAATCTTCGATGAGGTCATTACCGGCTTTGGCCGGCTCGGCCACGCGTTCGCCGCCGAGCGCTACGGCGTCGTCCCCGGGCGTGACCAATGGCGCGGCTCCCCTTGGCGGCGTGTTGGTGCGCGGCCGAATCCACGACGCTTTCATGCAAGGTCCGGAGCAGTGCCCGAGCTTGCCCACGGCTTCACCTATTCGGGCCAACCGCGCGGCGTCGCCGCCGCTTCGGCCGCCCTCGATCTTTATCGCGACGAGGGCTTGTTCGAGCGGGCCCGCGCGCTCGAGCCCGTCTTCGCCGATGCGGCGCATGTGCTGAAAGGCGCGCCCCCCATCGTCGACATCCGAACCATCGGGCTTGCCGCCGGCATCGACCTTGCGCCGATCGACGGCTCGCCGGGCTTGCGCGGCGCGCGCGCCTTCGAGGCCGCCTTCTTCGAGGAAGATCTCGTGATCCGCGCCGTGGGCGACACGCTCGTGCTGGCGCCGGCTCTGATCGCCGGCGAAAGCGAGATCGGCGCCATCACCGAGAAGCTCAGGCGCATCCTGGCGGCGCTGCGGTAAGCCGCGTGCGGCTTGGTTTTAGCGCTCCAGGCTGCTATCAAGAGGTCCCGGCAGACCGCCAGTTTACTGTTGCCTTACAGGGGCCTGTCGCCGCATGATTTTCGCTTAGGGGGGATGCGGAATTGGCGGACACTATTGCCATGGCCTCTAGGCGAAGCGAGTCCTCGGGAGGACTGGCCATGCTCGACGTGATCGTGTTGATCGCCATGGCGGTGACGGCCGTGGCCTTCGCGGTCGGCCTCATCGTCCAGTCCGGCATCGCCCAGATCCCCGCGCTGATCGCCGCTGCCGCGCTCTATCTGGTGATGGCGGCCTCTTATCTGATGCTCGCGCGCGGCGCCCGTCCCACTGCGTCCTCCGACCGGCTGAACGAGGTCGAGGCGGCGCTCGAGATCATCGACAAGGACCTGCAACGCATCGACCGGGTCGAGGACGATGTCTCCCGGCTCGATCTCCTCGCCGACCGCGTCGAGCGTCTCGATCAGGCACTCAGCGAGTACGCCGCGACCGCGCCGATCGGCGGGCTCAGCCGGGGAGATCACGTCAGCCACGAATTCGATGAGGTGCATGCCAAGATCGACGCCGTGCGCGCCGATCTCGAAGGCGAGGCGAAGAACCAGCGCGAGAAGATCACCGGCGACCTCAGGGTGTTGGAAAGCCTGATCAAGCAGCTGTCCCGCGAATTGATCTCGCCCACTGCCGAGGCACCGGCAGCGGTGGCGCCCGCAAGGCCCGCTCCCGTCATCAGCCGCGCGCCAGAGCCCGTCGTGAGCCGCGCGCCTGAGCCCGTGGTGCAGAAGATCGAGTTCCAAGACGAGATCGAAGACGAATTCGAGGAAGCGCTGGAGGCGGAAACCGCGGCGGAGGCCCCGCCGCTGCCTGTCGCCGAGGAGGAGGAGGAAGAGGAGATCCTTGTCGTCGCCGAGCAGGAGGTCTTCGCGGTTAAGGAAGACGCGCTGGTCGAGGAGGAGGTCGTCGAGACCGTCATCGCGCCCCGCGTCGACGACAATGAGATGCTCGAGATCGTCAGCCAGGCGATCGAAGCCGGCCGGGTCGACCTTTATCTGCAATCCACCGTGACGCTCCCTGACCGGCGGCCGCGCTATTTCGAGGCGCTCACCCGCATCAGGACCAAGGCCGACGAGTTGATCCTTCCCGGCTCCTACCTCCAGGTCGCCGAGAGCTCGGGCATGATGCCGCTGATCGACAATGTGCTGTTGGTGAAGAGTGTGCAGACGCTGCGGCGGCTTGGGGCTGACTCCCGCATCAAGGGCGTGTTCTGCAATATCTCGGTCAAGACACTGCTCGATCCCGAGTTCTTCCCCGAGTTGGTCGAGTTCATGGAAGAGAATACCGGCTTGAGCGAGAGCCTGATCTTCGAGGTGGGCCAGCCCGGGATCCTCGCGCTCAACGCCGACGAGCTCGGCGCTCTCGATACGCTCGGCGCTCTCGGTTACGGCTTCTCGCTCGACCACGTCGCCGATCTCGATGTGGATTTCGCGAGCTTGCGTGACCGCTCTTTCCGTTACGTCAAGATCGACGCCAAGACCTTCCTGCACGGCTTGGCGGCGAAGGGCTCGCCCTTCACCGCCGCCGAGATGAAGCGCGCGCTCGACGATTTCGACCTGAAGCTGATCGTTGAGAAGGTCGAGGACGAGGACGCCGTGGCGAAGCTGCTCGACTACGGTGTCGAGCTTGCGCAGGGCCATCTGTTCGGCAAGCCGAAACCGATGAGCCCGGCGCTGTTCCGCGAGCTCGAAGGCGCCGACGCGGCTTAGCCGGGAGTGTTATTCGCCGGGCGGCGGCGTTACCCCGGTCTCCAGATCGTGCCAAATCTCTTGGTTCTCCACGTCGCCGGAGCCCTCTTCACTTTTCGGCCGCTCGCCAGTCTGCTTCGGCGGTTCTTGGCCCTTCGCCAACCGCAGCCGATGGAGGCGTCACGTCCGGACGCAAATCGTGCCAAACCTCTTGGTCTTCGACGTCCCCAGCGGGAATGACGAAGGGGGCGGCGTCGTAGTGGGGGAGCGGCGAGACGGCCTGGGCGGGGCCGGTGAAGGCAAGCCCGCCGAAAACCAGGGCGGCGCCGGCTGTGACGAAAACATTGCGCATGGTGGTGAAATCTCCTTGAGCCGAGAATTCCGCCCGCTTTTGCATAGCGCCGGGCGGCGAGAGGCCGTCTTATGTCAGAGACCTCTCTAAGAAGCGTCAGACGCTAACCAGCAAATCGTTTCGAATTATTGCAGAAACCGCGCAAGCCCGAAAAGATTCCGGTTACGCGGTACAGCCTGGCTAAGGACTTCTCGAAAGCTCGGGACGCGCATGAGGACTCGATTGCGGCGCCTCCGGCGAAGTTGCGTCACGTGGCGATGGCACAGGCCGGCGCCGCATGAACTTTTCCATATGCTCCGGCACATCCAGATAGATGCCGTTGGTGATTTGGCTGGCTAGCTCTCGGCTTATCCCTCGAGCTGTCTCAATGAGATCGTGGTCGGTAGCGGCGTCATCTCGACCGGCGGCCTTCTCCAGCAGCGCGTCGAGGGCGTGCTTTTTAAGCAGGGCGTCATAGATGCTGCCGACAAATCGTTCCAGGTCTTCATCGAACAGAAACCGCATGTCCGACATCGCCTGAGCGAAGCGGTCGGTATCGACTTGCGAAACTGCATCGCCGGCACGCACACGCCCTATGGCGCTTTTCAGCTGTTCGTAGACCGCAAGCCGTCGCTTGAAGAGATCGAGCTCGGCTTGCCATTGCCGGTACGCGATATTCAGCCATTCTTTGTACGCGATATACACGACCAAGAGGCCGATGATCGGGACCAGAACGAGAAGCTCCATGCGCTATCCAAAAGAGAGAAGCTCTGACAAAGGAGCCTCCCCGCTTCCCATGGCCCTGGGAACCGTTGCGTGAATTGGGATGACTCACCACACGTAGCATAAATGGCCTGGGCTGAAGTGCTTGGGGCATTGGGTGTAACCCCAAAGCAACGGAACTTATCCCCGCCTCTCGGCGCTGCATTAACTCACCCCATCCCTCGTCCAAGAGGACGCGTGCCTCCTATTTTTCGCCGTTTTCATTCCCCCTTCGCCCAGCTTATTCTGCGACGAGTGCTTCAGCGTCGCGCATCGATGTCTGCAGATCAGACCTATGACGTCGGATGTAGTTCGGCGGCTTCGCTGGCGCTGGTCGCCCGGTAACAAACCGTTCGCATTGGACAATCGCGACGACCCGAACTCCGTGAATGCGTCTGTCGCGAATGAGATGGCCATGGAAGTCCTCAATGTCGAGCGACCGAAGTCGCACCGAAATGGGCCATCGTGGCCTGACGGCCATCTCGCAGGGATTGGCCTCCGCCCTCGGCCCGAACGTCTATCCGCTTCGCCTGTCGATCGCTCGAGGTTGGCCGAGCCAAGATTTCACGGTTGAGACCAACTCGAGGTGCCCGGTGCCAACCGGACAAACCGCCGATACTTGACCCTGCGCAGCCGAGCCTCTAATCGAGCGTTATGACCAATTCGTCCGACATTCCCGTCATCCAATCCATCGACGATCTCGGCTCGCGCTATTCAGCCTGGCTCGTCGATATCTGGGGCGTCCTGCATAACGGCCATCGGGCGCATCAAAATGCCGTGGCCGCCACGCGCAGCTTCCGCGAGAAGGGCGGGGTTGTTGTGCTTTTGTCCAACGCGCCCCGTCCAAGCCCGTCGGTCCAGGAGCAGATCCGCCGCATCGGTGTTCCCGACGATGCTTATGACGCGATCGTCACCTCGGGCGATCTCACCCAGCACGAGCTTGGCAAGCACGGCGCGGCTAAGGTGTTTCATCTCGGACCCGAGCGCGACCGCCCGATCTTCGAAGGCCTCAGGGTGAAGCTCGGGGGTCCGGAGGAAGCCGATCTCGTGGTTTGCACCGGCCTGTTCGACGATGAGACCGAGACGCCGGCAGACTATGCGGCGCTACTCAGCGGCCTCGCCAGCCGCGAGGTGCCGATGATCTGCGCCAATCCCGATCATCTCGTCGAGCGCGGCGAGCGGCTCGTCTGGTGCGCGGGCGCTCTCGCGGCGCTTTACGAAGGGCAGGGCGGCAGCGTTGTCTATGCCGGCAAGCCGCACGCGCCGATCTATCAACTCGCCTTTGAGACGGTCGGCCAATTGGCGGGGCGCGCCGTGCCGCGCAAGGAGATCCTCGCTATCGGCGACGGGGTGATGACCGACATCGCCGGCGCGACCGGGCTCGGCCTCGGCTCGGTGTTCGTGGCCAGCGGGCTGCATGCGCCGGGAATTGGCGACAATGAAGAGGTCGCCGACCTGCTCGATGCGCGGCATCTCGCCGGACTGTTCGCCGAGGCGAAGGGCAAGCCGCTTGCCGCCATCCGGACGCTGATCTGGTAGTTAGCGCATGATCCGGAAAAGTGGGAACCGGTTTTCCGATAAGATCATGCTCAGTAATTAATTCTCGCGGAACAGGGCGTCGATGCGCGCCTGATCCTGGCCGGGAAGGCCGGGACCGTCCAAGATGAGCTTGGCTTTGCTCGCCTTTGCCGGAGGCTCGGCACGCTTGCCGCTTTTGCCCGCGGCGTTCATGCGCTTGGCGATGACCTTATCGAGGCTCTCGGTGATCTTGGTGACGCGTTGCCCGACCAGGTCGTGAAAGCCGCAAGCCGTCATGATCGCCAAGATGGCGTCTTCGGCTTTCTTGGCTTCCTCCTTGTCGGCGAAGGCGAGCAAGCCTTCCGCCGAATCGAGGATGCGTCCCGCTGCGTCCTCGGCGGTCGAGCGGATCGCGGCGAGTTCGCGCAACGTATTCACCAGCACCGTGATCTCGTCTGATACCGACCGGCTGTTATCCCTCTGCTTAGCCGCGCCGCGACCCTTTAGGCCGCGCCGTGCGGAAAGCTTCCCGCGCCCTGGCATGCTACCCCCACCCCTTTTTGCATTTCTATTCGCCGAAGATGGCGTCGATTTTCGATTTGAGCGTCGCCGCGTTGAACGGCTTGACGATGTAATTGTTCACCCCGGCTTTCTTCGCCGCGATCACGTTCTCGGTCTTCGATTCGGCGGTGACCATGATGAAAGGCGTTCGCGACAGCCGGTCGTCGGCGCGCACCTCGCGCAGCAACTCGTAACCGGTCATCGGCTCCATGTTCCAGTCGGAGATGACGAGCCCATAGTCCTTCTGCCGCATCATATTGAGCGCCGCGGTCCCGTCGCCTGCTTCATCTACATTGGCGAAGCCGAGCTGCTTCAACAGATTGCGGATGATCCTGATCATCGTCTTGTAGTCGTCAACGATTAGAACCGGCATGCTATGATTGACGGCCATTGTCTCCTCCGATCCTCACGGGCCTACAGTCTTGTGTTTGCCGTTGCGTGAGGCGTTCAACCAGCACTAGGCCTTCAGGCCTGTCCTCGCGCGCAGCTTAAGGATCGGCCGTGAACGGATGGTTAAACCCATTGCCCAAACGGGTTTTTTCGCCTTCGGGCGCGGTCAGCCCACCGATATTGCAGTGCAGCAACGGCTTCGCTATTTTGCCCGATCAACCTTGAGGAGCAGGGAAAATCACATGACGAGCAATGGGTCAGGCGGCGGATTGGGACACGGCTACTATTTCGAGGATTTGTCCCTCGGCATGGAGGCGAGCTACGCCAAGAAAATCACCAACGAGGACGTTCTCGCCTTCGCCGATCTGTCCGGCGACGTGAACCCGGTGCATCTCTCCGACGATTTCGCAGCGGGGACCATCTTCAAGAAGCGCATCGCGCATGGCTTCCTCACCGGCAGCCTGTTCTCCACCGTGCTCGGCACCAAGCTGCCGGGACCGGGCTGCATCTATCTCTCGCAGAGCATGAAATTCAGGGCGCCGGTCTATATCGGCGACGAGGTAATCGCCACGCTGAAGATCACCGGCCTCGACGCGGAGAAGGGACGCGCGACTTTGGCCTGCGATTGCGCCGTCAACGGCAAGACCGTGCTCGAGGGCGAAGCCGTGATGATGGTCGACCGCCGCGCCCCGCGCCAATAAAGCGAGATCGAAGGCTTTCGTGATGGACATTGTCCGCGTCTGGCGGGACTTGCCGGCGAAGTTGAAGGGCGCGGCACTCGCCATCGGCAATTTCGATGGCGTCCATCGCGGTCACCAAGAAGTGCTCAACGCGGCGATCAAGATCGCCAGAGAGGAAGGCCGCCGTTCGGGCGCGGTCGTGTTCGAGCCGCATCCGAGAGAGTTCTTCGCGCCGGAAACGCCGTTCTTCAGGCTGACGCCGCTGCCCTTGAAGCTCGAGCTGCTGGAGGCTCTCGGCCTCGACCAGACCTTCGTCATTCCCTTCGACCAGGCGCTGGCTTCGTTGAGCGCCGAGACCTTCGCCACCGAGGTCGTGGCCAAGGGGCTCGGCGCGAGCCATGTCGTGATCGGTCACGATTTCTCTTTTGGCAAGGGCCGCACCGGCACGACCGAAGGCCTTGCCGCGCTTGGCCGCACGCTCGGCTTCGGCGTCGATGTGGTGGCGCCGGTCGGCGCGCATGGCGCGACCTTCTCGTCGAGCCGCATCCGCGAGCATCTTCGCCAAGGCGAGACCAGGGAGGCCGCCGACCAGCTGGGTTATTGGTGGCGCGTGCGCGGCCGCGTCGAGCCGGGGGCGGGTCGCGGCAAGGGGCTCGGCTTTCCCACGCTCAACCTCAAGCTCGCGTCGGGTCAAGACGTGCGCCACGGCATCTACGCCATGCGCATCGATGTCGACGGGCACAGCCATCCCGCCGCGGGCTATGTCGGGTCGCGCCCGACCTTCGGCGAAAGCGAGCCGGTGCTCGAAGCCTATCTGCTCGACTTCGCCGGCGACCTCTACGGCAAGGAGGTCGAGGCCGAGTTCATTGCCTTTCTTCGCCCCGACCAGACCTTTGCCACGCCAAAGGCGCTCTCGATGCAGATGCGTGAGGATTGCGAGACGGCGCGCGCGATTTTGGCCAAGCTCGACGCCGACGATCCCATTCGCCGCTTTCCGCTCGCCCGCGCTCTCGCCAAGTCTGTTTGATCAAGAAGCCTGTTTTATCAAGCCTATTTGATCTCGAACGGCAGATCCTTGGTCGACGATTTGCCGCTATTGGCGTCGTGGATGGTGAGCCCGAGAATGTAGGAGCCCGCCGGCGCGCCGCTGACATCGAGCTTGATGTGGCTCATATAGTCGAGCGGCGGCTCGCGCGCCTCAAGCGCGAATTCGCCGAAGCCCTTCTGGCCCGCCAGCACTTTTCCGTCTGGCGTCCTGATCTCGAAATCGACGGTGAGCTTCGAGGAAAACTCCTCGCCATTCTGCTTCCACGCCACGCCGATCGGCTCGGTATAGATGATCAGCGGCTCGCCTTGCTTGAAGCTTGTATTGTCGCGCGGCTTATAGGCGGCGAACCCCTCGGGGACGGCGCTGACGAACAGGATGCGGCGGAAGCCGAGCGGCGCTTTGTTCAAGGCCTCGCTCACGGCGGCTCGGGCCGTCTCGATCGCCTGTAGCGAACTCGTCGCTGCTTTCGCCTGCCGGCGCGGCAAAGGCCGAACCGGCCGCGCACAGCCAAAGTCCGAATAGCCAAATTGTCAGCCGAACCATGCCGCCCGCCCTCCCTCACTCGTGCTTTCGCTAGAGTTTAGCAGGGCAGCGCGCCGCAGGGCAGCGGCGATGGCGAGGATAGGAAAACCTGGAATGTGCGAGGCGCGGTTGCTAGAACCCCGCGCGGGGCCCGGAACGCGCGCAAAGAATCAGAAGCAAAAATCATGGCAAAGACAGCGAAGAGCGGTAGGAAGGCCGTCAAATCCGCGCGGACCGGCAGGGCAGGGCGCAAGCCCAAGGCCGCGCCGAAGCCGAAGGCCAAAAAGACCAAACAGGCTTCCGCCACGAAAGCGGCCGCGCTGAAGGCCAAAATCGCCAAGGCCAAGAGCAAGCCTAAAACTGCCGCCAAGCCGAAGACCGCTGCCAAGCCAAAGCCAGCGGCGAAGCGCAAGGCCGCGGCAAAGCCGAGAGCGAGCGTTGCGACCAAGCGCAAGCCGAAAGCTGCGCGCGCATCCACCGAGACGCCGACAACTGCTAGGCCGCAATCGCTCATCGCCATGCTCGAAGCGCAAAGCCTCAAGGTCCAGACCGGGCGCGACTGGAGCGAGACGCTGTTCCTGCCCAAGACCGATTTCCCGATGAAGGCCGGGCTGCCTGAGCGCGAGCCGGAACTCCTCAAGCGCTGGGAGCGGCTCGGCCTTTACGAAAAGCTGCGCGCCGACGCCAAGGGCCGCGCGACCTTCGTGCTGCATGACGGGCCGCCTTACGCCAACGGCCACATCCATATCGGCACGGGCTTGAACAAGATCCTTAAGGACGTGATCGTCCGCAGCCAGCAGATGACTGGCAAGGACGCGAATTACGTTCCGGGCTGGGACTGCCATGGGCTGCCCATCGAGTGGAAGGTCGAAGAGGAGAATTATCGCGCCAAGGGCAAGGCCAAGCCCGACCTGTCGGACTCGGACGCGATGATCGCCTTCCGCGCCGAATGTCGTAGCTATGCCGAGCATTGGCTCAATGTGCAGCGTGAGGAGTTCAAGCGGCTCGGCGGCATAGGCGACTGGGCGCACCCTTACACCACCATGAGCTTCGACGCCGAAGCCACCATCGCCGCCGAGCTTTTGAAGTTCGCCATGAACGGGCTGCTCTATCGCGGCTCTAAGCCGGTGATGTGGTCGGTGGTCGAGCGCACTGCGCTCGCCGAGGCGGAGGTCGAATATGAGGAGATCGAAAGCCCGGCGATCTATGTGAAGTTTCCCGTCGCGAGCTATGCGGGGGAGCAAATCGATATCGGACCCGACGATGACGAGTTCCTGATCCCGCACGAGATCGAGAAAGCTTCCATTGTCATCTGGACCACGACGCCCTGGACCATCCCCGGCAACCGCGCGGTTTCCTTCTCGAAAGACATCGACTACGGCGTCTACGAGGTCACTCATGCCCCCGACGACAATTGGGCGAAGATCGGCGATAAGCTGATCCTTGCCGACAAGCTCGCGGAAGAGGTGTTCAAGGCTGCGCGCGTGTCGGATTGGCGCCGCTTCGGCCACATGCCCTCGGCTGCGCTCGAAGCGCTGACCCTGGCCCATCCCTTGCGCGGTCAGGGCTACGATTTCGCCGTGCCGCTGCTTGCGGGCGAGCATGTGACCGAGGACACCGGCACGGGCTTCGTGCATACCGCGCCGGGCCACGGCACCGAGGACTACGAGATCTGGGAACAGAGTCGCGCCGATCTCGAAGCCTGTGGCGTCGACACCGAGATTCCTTTCACCGTCGATGAAGCCGGCTTCTTCACCAAGGAGGCGCCCGGCTTCGAGGGCAAGCGGGTCATCGACGACAAGGGCAAGTTCGGCGACGCCAATTTCGCGGTGATCGCCGCGCTGACCGACGCCGGCGCTTTGATCGCGCGCGCGCGTCACAAGCACGACTATCCGCATTCCTGGCGGTCCAAGAAGCCGGTGATCTTCCGTGCCACGCCGCAATGGTTCATCGCCATGGACAAAGCCTCGGGCGAGGGGGGCACGTTGCGCGCCCGCGCGCTCAAGGCGATCTCCGACACGGGCTGGGTTCCGTCTCAAGGCGAGAATCGCATCACCGGCATGGTCGAGACGCGCCCCGATTGGGTGGTCTCGCGCCAGCGCGCCTGGGGGGTGCCGATCACTGTGTTCGTGCATAAGGACACGAGCGAGGCGATCCCGCGCACCGGTTTCGCCCGGTCGGGCGAGCTGATCGACAGGATCGTCACTTCGTTCCGTAAAGAGGGCGCTGACGCCTGGTTCAAGCAGGGTGCCAAGCAGCGTCTCCTCGCTGGCCTTGTCGACAACCCTGAAGACTGGGAGCAGGTCACCGACATTCTCGATGTCTGGTTCGAACTCAGGCTCGACGCATGCGTTCGTGCTCGAGCAGCGGCCCGATCTCAAATGGCCGGCCGATCTCTATCTCGAAGGCTCGGATCAGCATCGCGGCTGGTTCCAGTCCTCGCTGCTTGAGGCTTGCGGCACGCGCGGCCGCGCGCCCTATGACGCGGTAGTGACGCACGGCTTCGTCGTTGACGAGGACGGGCGCAAGATGTCGAAATCGCTCGGCAATGTGGTGGCGCCGCAGGACGTGATCCGCCAGTCGGGCGCCGAGATCTTGCGGCTCTGGGCCATGAGCTCGGACTACGCCGAGGACCTCCGTATCGGCCCCGAGATCATCAAGGCCAATGTCGAGTCCTACCGCAAGCTCCGGAACACGCTCCGTTACCTGCTCGGCAATCTCGCCCACTACCAAGAGAGCCTGGCCGTGCCCTACGCGGAGATGCCCGAGCTGGAGCGCTATATGCTCTCACGCCTCGCCGAGCTGAACGACGCCGTGCGCGAGGGGTATTGGGCGTACGACTTCAAGCGTGCCTTTCATGCGCTGCTCAATTTCGCGGTCAACGATCTCTCAGCCTTCTATTTCGATATCCGGAAAGACGCGCTCTATTGCGATCCTTTCGACAGCGTGACGCGTCGCGCGGCGATGACCGTGCTCGACAGACTGTTCGGCGCGCTCACCGCCTGGCTCGCGCCTATGCTCTGCTTCACGATGGAGGAGGCTTGGCTCAACCGCTTCCCGGGCGATGAGGCTTCCGTGCATCTCCGGCAGTTCCCCGAGATCCCGAGCGAGTGGCGCAACGATTCGCTCGCCGAGAAATGGCGCAAGGTGCGCGCCGTGCGCCGCGTGGTGACCGGCGCGCTCGAGATCGAACGCAAGGAGGGGCGTATCGGCTCGAGCCTCGAGGCAGCGCCCAAGGTCTATGTCGCCGACAAGGAGCTCCGCGCGGCGCTCTCCGGCGTCGATCTCGCCGAGATCGCCATCACCAGCGGCGCGCGGCTGATGCTGGGCGATGGGCCTGAGGGTGCATTCCGCCTCGATGACGTGAAGGCGGTCGCCGTCGTCTTCGAACGCGCGCAAGGGACCAAATGCGCGCGGTCTTGGAAGATCCTTGCCGAGGTCGGCTCTGACCCCGAGTTCCCCGAACTCAGCCCGCGCGATGCCGAAGCGGTGCGTCAGTTCGATTCCCGCCGCGTCGAAGCCGCCGAGTAGGCCATGCTCAGAACCTGGCTCTGGGGTCCCTTGTCGCCGCTCGGCCTTGGCATTGCCGCGCTGACCGTGCTCGCCGATCAGGCAAACAAGGCCTGGATGCTTTACGTCTACGACATCGGCGCCAAGGGGACGGTGGCACTCACCTCGTTTTTCGACCTTGTGCTCGTGTGGAACGAGGGCATCAGCTACGGGCTGCTGCCACAGGAAAGCCCGCTCGGCCGCCTGGGGCTCATCCTGTTCGCCTTCGCCGCGAGCTTGGCGCTGACCGTTTGGCTCGCCCGCATCGAGTCGCGGCTCGCCGCCGCCTCGATCGGGCTCATCATCGGCGGTGCGATCGGCAACGCCATCGACCGCATCGCCTATGGGGCGGTCGCCGATTTCTTCTCGCTGCACGCCTTCGGCTGGCAATGGTACGTGTTCAATGTCGCCGATACCGCCATTGTTGCCGGTGTGGTGGGACTTCTGTATGACTCTCTATTCAGGGGTCACAAAAAGGTCGGAAACCCTTCTAAGATGTAAGAAAGCCCGGAGTCTCGGGCGTTCGAGGGGGAACCTTGGGGCACAATAGAGCCATTTCTCGCCCCTGCCGGGCGGCGCTTTTGGCGTCGGCTCTCGCCGCTACGCTTGCGCTTGGCGGCTGTGGCGGCATCGAGTTCCAAGGCAAGGTGTTCGACTATATGGGCCTATCGGGTGACCGCCAGGAGCCCGACGTCAAGATGGCCGAGCGGCCGCCGCTTCTGCTCCCTCCCGACACGAAAGCACTTCCGCAGCCGGGAAGCGGCGTCGCGGTCGCGACCGCGCGCGAGGATTGGCCGAAGAATCCTGAGATCGTGCAACAGCAAGCGGTCGAGGCCCAGAAAGCGGCGAAGGCCAAGGAAGTCACCGACGCGACCGATCCCATCAACCCTCTTCAGGGCAAGTCGAACCCGCTTATCGACAAATGGCTCAGCAAGAAGAAGGTCGTGCAACCCGACGAAACGCCGGAGCCCGATCCGACCGACAAACCGATGGAAGGCGAAACGGTCGCGCAGTCGAAGCCGAAGCCGCTGACGCCGCACGTCCCGCAGGAATTGCCTCCTCCGACCGAGGATCCGTTCCACCCGGCGCCGCCTGAAAGCTACAAGAATCCGGACGCTCTCTATTGAGTGGTCATAAGCGCGACATGCCGGCTCCCCTTGTGGAATCTGGCTTGAAAATGCCGGCCTAAGGCCTGAAATGAGAGGCAAGAGAGCCCCGGCAAACGAACGGCACGAACTTTGCTGGGTCTCACCGATGCCTCATGCCAGGTCCCGCTCTATGACATTATGGATGGTTGATCAGCTTCTCGCCGCGCTTAACCCTGGCGCTGGCGTCGTGCTTGCCTCGCTGAGCCTTGCCACGCTTGCCGTCGCTGTCGCCGCGAACGGCACACAGGCCGCACAGCGGGTCAGCGAGTTCACCCTTAAGAACGGCTTGCAGGTGCTGGTGATCCCGGATCACCGTGCGCCGGTCGTGACCCAGATGATCTGGTACAAGGTCGGCGCCGCCGACGAGCCGCCGGGCTCCTCTGGCATCGCCCACTTCCTCGAACATCTGATGTTCAAGGGCACAGACAAGATCCCGACCGGCCAATTCTCCAAGATCGTCGCCAAGAATGGCGGCGAGGACAACGCCTTCACCAATCACGACGTCACCGCCTATTTCCAGCGTGTGGCCAGCGACCGGCTGCCTCTCGTCATGCAGATGGAGGCCGACCGCATGGAGAATCTGCGCCTCACCGAGGAGGACGTGAAGACCGAGCGCGACGTCATTCTCGAAGAGCGCCGCTCCCGCGTCGACAACGATCCGGGCTCGATCCTGCAAGAGCAGATGATGGCCGCGCTCTACGCCAACCACCCCTACGGTATTCCGATCATTGGCTGGGAGCACGAGATCGCCGCGCTCAACCGCGAGGATGCGCTCTCCTATTACAAACGCTTCTACGCGCCGAACAACGCGATCCTGGTGGTCGCCGGCGATGTCGAGCCTGAGGAGGTGCGGAAGCTCGCCGAGGAGACGTATGGCAAGCTTGAGCCGAACGGCGCCTTGAACGGCAGGCACCGGCCGCAGGAACCCGCCCATTTCGCCCCGGTGAAGGTGACGCTGGAAGACCCGCGCGCCGGGCGCACCACAGTGCAGCGTTTCTATCTCGCGCCGAGCTACGCGTCGGCCAAGCCCGGCGAGGCCGAAGCGCTCGACCTCTTGATGCGCATCGCCGCCACGGGCTCGGTGAGCAAGATCTATAAGCGGATGGTGATCGAGGACAAACAAGCGGCGAATGCCGGTGGCTGGTATTCCGATTCAGGCCTCGATTCCGGCAGGCTCGGCTTCTATGCCATCGCCGCCGAGAACGTCACCGCCGAGGATCTCGACAAGGCGATCTCCGCCGTGGTCGAGGAACTCAAGCAGAAGGGCGTCACGCAGGAAGAACTCGACCGCGCGCGCGCCTCCTATATCGCCGAATTCGTCTACACGTCTGACAGCCAGTCGCGCATGGCGCGCCATTACGGCTGGCGGCTTGCCACCGGCATGAGCGTCGCTGACGTCGAGGCGTGGCCCGACCGGCTCAAGCGCGTGACCGTCGACGACATCCGCGAAGCCGCGCGCAAATATCTTGTCGACAAGAATTCCGTCACCGGCTATCTGCTGCCCGCTCCCGAATACACCAGCAGCATTGGTGAACAGCCGGCCCATGCGCCAGGTAAAGGCAAGTCGTAGCCGTGATGGCGCGGAGTTCCCGGCTTCCGCTCCTCTTATTCGCTGCCGCCTCGCTGATCGGCGCGGGCGCGCAAGCAGGCGAGGTTAGCGGCATGAAGATCGAACGCGTCACGAGCCCCGGCGGCATCGAGGCCTGGCTCGTCGAGAGCCACGCCAATCCGCTCATCGCCATGCGCTTCGCCTTTCGCGGCGGCGCCAGCCAGGACGATTCCGGCAAGGAAGGTCTCGCTTATTTCATCTCGGCCATGATGGACGAGGGCGCCGGCGATCTCGATGCCGTGGCCTTCCAGGAGCGCGAGCAGGCGCTCGCCATGCGCATGGATTTCGACGCGAGCCGCGACGTCATGCTCGGCAATGTGCAGACGCTGACGGCCAACCAGGACGCGGTGTTCGACCTCGTTCGCCTCGCGCTCACCAAGCCGCGCTTCGACAAGGATGCCGTTGAGCGCGTGCGCGCGCAGATCTTGGCCGGGCTGAAATTCGACGAGAACGACCCCGAGACCGTGGCCTCTCTCGCCTGGGACCGGCTCGCCTTTCCGAGCCATCCTTATGGCCGCCCGGTCAAGGGCAGCATGGCCTCGATCGCTTCCATCTCGCCGGCCGACCTCAAGAGCTATGCCGACCGCGTCTTCGCTCGCGACAAGCTGGTGATCTCGGTGGTCGGCGATATCGACGCCGAGACGCTCGGCAAGGCGCTCGATCATATCTTCGGCGATCTGCCCGCGAATGCCGCGCTCGCGCCCGTGGCCGATGCCAATCCGCCATTGGGGCCGACGCGAGAGATCATCGAGATGGATGTGCCGCAATCGGTGGCGCAATTCGGCCATCGCGGCATCGCCCGCAAGGACGACGATTTCATCCCGGCCTATATGCTGAACTACATCATCGGCGGCGGCGGCTTCTCCTCGCGGCTCATGGAAGAGGTGCGCGAGAAGCGCGGGCTGGCTTATTCGGTCCACTCCAATCTGTTTCCGTTCCAGCACGGTGCCGTCTTCGTCGGCAATGTCGCGACCAAGAACGAAGCGGTCGGCCAGTCGTTGGAAGTGATCGAGAGCGAACTGCGGCGCCTCGCCGAGCAGGGACCGACTGCCGAGGAACTCGCAAACGCCAAGAGCTATCTCACCGGCGCCTATGCGCTCAGATTCGAATCCTCGTCGAGCATCGCCAACCAGCTGCTGTGGATCCAGATCGAGGATCTCGGCATCGATTACGTCAATCACCGCAACGCGCTGATCGAGGCGGTGAGCCTCGAGGACATCAAGCGTGTCGCCAAGCGGCTGATCGAGGCCGACCGCCTGATCACCACCATCGTCGGCAAGCCGGTGGCGACGAAATCGAAAGCAGCCCCGGGCTAGCATGTCGCTGTCGCAATCCGTTGAAGGCTGCCTCGAGCCGACGATCGGCGCTCACGGCTTGCCCAAGGCTTCGCTCGACGCCAATCTCGCCAAGCTCGAGCCGCGCCTTGCCGCCTTGCGCGACGCCTACGCCAAATCGACGCTGCCACTGCTGCGCGTGCCGGAATGGCGCGACGACATCGAAGCCGCGCGCGAGGCCCTGCACAAGCTCACCCACGGCGCGCGCACGCTGGTGTTCTTCGGCACCGGGGGATCGAGCCTCGGCGGCCAGACGCTGGCGCAACTCGGCGGCTGGGGCATTCCCGGCGACGACAAGCATGGCAGCGAGACCCGCCCGCGCACGCGCTTCTACGACAATCTCGATGCGCGCACGCTCGAGCTCAGCCTTGCCGGCCTCGATCTTAAGACCTCGCGCTTCATCGTCATCTCCAAGTCCGGCGGCACGCCCGAGACTTTGGTGCAGGTCACTGCCGCCATCGATGCCGTGCGTAAGGCGGGATTGGCCGAGCGCATCCCTGAGCTGTTCCTTGCCGTCACCGAGCCCGCGACGAAAGGAGTGAAGAACGGCCTCCGCGCGCTGTGCGAAGCCTTCTCCATCCCAACGCTCGACCACGATCCGAATATTGGCGGCCGTTTCTCCGGCCTCACCAATGTCGGGCTCTTGCCGGCTCTGGCGCGCGGGCTTGATGCCGTGGCGCTGCGTGAGGGCGCTCACTCCGTGATCCAATCCATGCTGAACGCCAAGAGACCAGGAGACTTCGCCCCGGCCATAGGCGCGAGCGTCGCCATCGCCCTCGCCAAGCAGCGTGGCGTTCGCGCCAATGTGATGCTTCCCTATAGCGACCGGCTGGCGCGCTTCGCTGCCTGGTACGTGCAGCTCTGGGGCGAGAGCCTCGGCAAGCAGGGCGAGGGGACGACGCCGGTCGCAGCGCTCGGCCCTGTCGATCAGCACAGCCAGCTTCAGCTTTATCTCGACGGCGCGCCGCAGCATTTCATCACGATCATTCGCGAGAGATGTAAGGGCTTGGGCCCCCGCATCGCGCCCGATCTCGCCAAGGCCGCCGGCGCCGATTACCTCGCCGGCCACGCCGCGGGGGATCTCGTGGCGGCGCAGCAGCGCGCCATCCCCGAGGCGTTGATCGCCGCTGGGCGCCCGGTGCGCACCATCGACCTTGAGCGGCTGGACGAGCGGGCGCTGGGCGCGCTGATGATGCATTTCATGCTGGAAACCATCCTCGCGGCGCATCTTCTCGGCGTCGACCCATTCGACCAGCCGGCGGTAGAATCGGGTAAAATACTGACCCGCCGGTATCTCGCCGGCGAGCAGGCTGGGGCGCACGATGGCCATACGTCAGCTGCCGCCGAATCTCGTCAACCGCATCGCCGCGGGTGAGGTCGTCGAGCGGCCCGCGAGCGTCGTCAAGGAGCTGGTCGAGAACGCCGTCGATGCCGGTGCATGCCGCATCGACATCGCCACCTCGGGCGGCGGCTTGCGGCTGATCCGCGTTACTGACGACGGCTCAGGCATGGGCGCTGACGACTTGGCGCTTGCAGTCGAGCGCCACGCCACCTCAAAGCTCGCCGACGACGATCTCTCCACGATCCTGACGCTCGGCTTCCGCGGCGAGGCGCTGCCCTCGATCGGCGCTGTCGGCAGACTCTCGATCCAGAGCCGCGCTGAAGGTGCGACGGAGGCCTATGAGATCGCCGTCGATGCCGGCCGCAAGGCGAAGCTCAAGCCTGCCGCGCTTGCGGCCGGAACGCGGGTTGAGGTGCGCGACCTGTTCTATGCGACGCCGGCGCGCCTCAAATTCATGAAGTCGGAGCGCGTCGAGGCGGCGGCCATTGCCGACATGGTGAAGCGCCTCGCTCTGGCCCGGCCCGAGATCGCCTTCAGCCTCGCCAGCGAGGATCGCACGGCCTTTCGTCTAGAAGCGTGCCCGCCGGGGCTGATCGACCATGGGCTGGCTCGGCTCGGCCGCATCCTGGGGCCTGACTTCGTCAAGGACGCGCTGCCTGTGCGTGCGCAGCGCGGCAGCGCGTTGCTGGAAGGCTTCGCCGGCCTTCCCACGCTGCATCGGCCGAACAGCCTCCAGCTTTATCTCATCGTTAATGGCCGCCCGGTGCGCGACAAGCTGCTCGCCGGCACGGTGCGCGCCGCCTACGGCGATCTCGTGCCGCAAGGCCGCTACCCCATGCTGGCCCTGTTCTTGACGCTGCCGCCCGAAGAGGTGGACGTGAACGTCCATCCCGCCAAGACCGAGCTGAGATTCCGCGATCCGAACGGCATCCGCTCGCTCATCATCGGCGCGCTCAGGGACACGCTTGGCGCCGCGGGTCACCGCGCTACCGCGTCCCTGTCGCAAGCAGCCCTGGGGCGCATGGCGCCGCGGAGCCCACGGCGCAACGTCGTATCGCCCGGTCCAACCGCAGCCCGGCGGCAGAGCCGCATTCGGCTTCGCCGAGACCGCGCAAGCGCCGCTCGCTCCGCTTTCAGAGCCGAGCGCCGACATGCGCGGCACGCCGCGGCGGACGATGCCTGCCACGGACTCTCTACCCGCTCGGCGCCGCGCGCGCGCAGATCAACGACACCTTTATCATCGCCGAGACCGAGGATGCGCTGGTGATCGTCGATCAGCACGCCGCGCATGAGCGGCTGGTCTATGAGCGGCTTGAAGCGCGCCTTCGCCAATGGCGGCATCGCGCGCCAGATCTTGCTGATTCCCGAAGTGGTTGAGCTCGATGCAGAAGCCACCGCCAATCTCTGCGCCGCCGCGCCCGAGCTTGAGCGGCTCGGCCTGGTGGTCGAGCCTTTCGGTGAGGCCGCCATTCTCGTGCGCGAGGTTCCGTCGCTGCTCGGAACCTGCAACGTCAAGGGACTGCTCGCCGATCTCGCCGCCGAGCTTGCCGAGACCGAAGCCGACGAGCAGACGGGATTATTGGCCGCGCGGCTCGATCATATCCTCTCCACCATGGCCTGCCATGGCAGCGTGCGGGCAGGGCGAAGGCTCAACCCCGAGGAAATGAATGCGCTGCTCCGCGACATGGAGCAGACGCCTTTCACCGGCCAGTGCAATCACGGCCGTCCGACCTATATCGAGCTCAAGCTCGCCGATATCGAGAAGCTCTTCTCGCGACGCTGAGGCTCACACCTTCTCCGAGCCGATATGCGTCGTGACGCAAGCCGCGAGCGCGGCGATCGCGTCCTTGGTTCCGGTCAGCTTGAAGCTGATCTTCGCGCCTTCGGCGACGATGGTGAGCACCTTCCCTTCGCGCAGCGCATCGAGCACCGGGTCGGTGCTCTCGAGCGGAATGACGATGCCATGCACATCGACGACTTTGGCGATGGCCGCGATCGGGTCCCGCTTGTCGACCAGCAGCACGACAGCCTCGGTCGTTCCCACCTCGAAGCTTAGATTCTCGTCGGCGAGCACCAGCCCCCAATCGTAATCCTTGCTGATGACGAAGCCGAGCAGGACGCCGCTCTCGGCTTGCGCGGTCATTGTGCAGTCGGAGAATTTGCCGTCGCTGTCGTAATTGGCGTCGCCCTGCCACACGCCGGAGATGAAGCCGCCCTTGTCCCCCCCGAGCACCAAAAGCGCCGTCGCGAGGAGGGGCACGACGAGCGAGGTTTTTAGCTTCATGGAAGGTCCTGGAGGGGCGTTCCGGCCATTAAAGCATGGCCGTAACCATGCTCGGGTTAAGGGCAAAAATCCCTTCAATATCCGACTCTTGCGATGGCGATCTGGGTGTCTCCGTAGCGCCGCCGGTCGATCTCCTCAAGCCCAGTAGCCCAGGCGATTTCCGCGTCGGCGTGCTCTTCCAAGACGGCGATGGCTCCTTGTTCAGCCCACCCCCTATTAACTGCCTCGGCAAGCGCGCGTTCCCCAAGCCTCTTGCCGTAAGGCGGATCGCAAAAAACGAGTTGGAAGGGCTGTAACGTGCCTGCCCCGCCGAGCGTGGTCGCGTCGCGCCGCCAAATCTTGGTGACCCCGGTCAAGCCGAGCGCCTCGACATTGCGGCGAATCGCGGCGCGCGCTCCGGCACTTTCCTCGATGAAGAGACAGTAGCGTGCGCCGCGCGACAGCGCTTCGAGCCCGAGCGCGCCCGACCCCGCAAATAGATCGAGCACGCGCGCGCCTTCGAAGTCGAAGCGCGGCGCGCCGTGCTCCAGCACATTGAACAAAGCCTGGCGCACGCGATCAGAGGTCGGGCGCGTGGCCAAGCCCTTCGGTGCCTCGATATGCGCGCCCCTGAATTTGCCGGCTACGATGCGCATGCGCTCATCGGCGGCGCCCTCGGCGCTCCTTGGCGGCATCGAACAAGCCGAACTCTTCCGCAAGCTTTGCGCCCAGCTGATCGGCGACCACGCGCCGCTTAACTTCCTCGACCGCGCCTTCGGGGAGATCGCCGAGCGCGAACGGCCCGAACGACACGCGGATCAGCCGGTTGACGGTCAAGCCCAGATGCTCGGCGAGCCGCTTCACCTCGCGGTTTTTGCCTTCGCGTAAGGCAAGTGTGAGCCAGAGATTGGAACCTTGCTCGCGGTCGATGCGCGCCTCGACCGGGCCGTAATGCACCCCGTCGATGGTCACGCCTTGACGCAGTCTATCGAGCGCCTCTTGGCTGACGCGTCCATGCGCGCGCACGCGATAGCGCCTGATCCAGCCTGTGCTCGGCAGTTCGAGATGGCGCGCCAACGCGCCGTCGGTGGTGAGCAGCAGCAGGCCCTCGGTGTTGATGTCGAGCCGTCCCACCGAGACGACGCGCGGCAGCTCAGGTGGCAGAGCCTCGAATACTGTCCTCCGACCTTGCGGATCCTTGTGGCTGGTGACGAGGCCGCGACGCTTATGATAGCGCCACAGCCGCGCGGGTTCCGCTTGCGGCAGCTTCTGCCCATCCACCGTGATCGTGTCGCTTGGATTAACCACATAGGCGGGCGTCGCCAGCACCTTGCCGTTAACCGCGACCCGGCCAGCCGCGATCCACGCCTCGGCGTCGCGCCGCGAGCACAGTCCGGCATGGGCGATCGCCTTGGCGATGCGCATGGAGTCAGAAGGGCCCACCGCTTGCCGCTTGTCCTTGCCCGTCCGCGGGACTTGACCCCGGCTCTCTCTGGCCCCCACTTTGCCGCCCATGGAGCGCAAGCTTGCAGATGACGGCGTGGCTGGCAAGGCCACGCGGCCGATGGATCTCGCTCTCGCCGAAGCGATCCGCGCGCGCGACCTCGGCGAGGTGCCGATCGGCGCGGTGGTGGTGAGCGCCGATGGCGAGGTGCTGGCAAGCGCCGGCAACCGCACGCTCGGCTTCCGCGACCCGACGGCGCATGCCGAGCTGCTTGCCATCCGCGCGGCCTGCGAGCGGCTTGGCAGCGAGCGGCTGAGCGACTGCGATCTCTATGTGACGCTCGAGCCTTGCGCCATGTGCGCCGCGGCCATCTCCTTTGCCCGCATCCGCCGCCTTTATTTCGGCGCGCCCGATCCCAAAGGCGGTGCGGTGGAGCATGGCCCGCGCTTCTTCACGCAAGCCACCTGTCATCATGCACCGGAAGTGATCGGCGGCTTGGGGGAGACGAAGGCCGCAAGCCTGCTCAGGGCGTTTTTCGTGCAAAAGCGCTGAGCAATGTGGCTTGGCCCCATCAATCCCAGGCTTTGGGCCCCCAGCCTGGACGAGGTCCCCCGTTCACGCCCGGAGGCCACTCGATATCCTGCGGATATTGCCCCCTCTGGATGGCCTGGTTCTCGATGTTGCCCTTCGCGTAAGGGACGAAGCCGAAGAAGAAGCTGTAACCGCCCGGCCGCCCGGGATTGTAATAATAGGGATAGATGGGAGTGCGTCCGCGCCGGTAGATGCGGACCTGCGTGACGGGAGAGGCTTCACTGGCGAGGCCGGAGACAAAACCGGGCGCTGCCCGCGCCTCCTCGCTGCCAGCACATAGCAACAGCCGGAGGGCGATCGTCCCGGTTGCGGTAAGCAAGGCGGCGGCTCTCTTCACGCGCGGCAAGCGATGCGTCATGCGACTCTCCGATCGGTTCGCTGATAGCTTAGAGACCCGCTGCTCGTGCTGCAACGAGTTGCAGTAAGAAGATGCGGAAGAAATTTCCGATTCGATGCAGCAGCCATGAATGACTGGGTGTTCGCTCTGCAACTCGGCGTCGTGCTGGTGGTTGTCCTCACCATCGCCGCCTCGACCATCGGCTTCGCCTTCAGATCGAGGCGCGCCGGCGACGAGCCGATGATCAAGGCCTCCTTCAGGAAGCTGCAGAGCGGCTGGTTCCAGCTCCATGTCTCCATCGCCAACCAGGCGCCCTATGCCGTGGTCGTCGATGAACTCAAACGCGTGAAGCCGCGAGCGGCGCGACTGATGGCGCCGATCAAGCAGGTCAGCACGCGGAAAGGCGAGTTCCAGCTCTGGTCGCATCCCACCACCGACAAGGCGACGACGAGCATTCGGCTCGATCTTCATCTCGGGCCGCATGAAGCCTGCAACGGCACCGTTTCGCGCGCGTCCCAAGAGCAGGTCACCGTCTGGCTGTTCCTGCCCGAGGATTTAAACCCGCTGGATGTAACGCTTGAGCTGGCAATGCTTGATAATGCCGGCCAGCTCAGGCGCCATCGGGTCGCTGCCAAGCGTGAAGGCAAAGCGTTGAACCGCTAATTCGTCTCGGCCTTCTTATCCACGCTCTTGGCCACCGACTTCGTGCCGCGCAGAAGCTCGAGTGCATAGCTCAGCTGCGTGTCCTTGGCCTTGTCGTCAGGCACATAGGACGAGCTTCCCGCCTCTTCCGCGTCGTCAGGCTCGCCTTCGTTCTTGAGATGACCGCGCAAGCTCGCTTCGCCGACCGCACTGCCGGCCGATTTGCTGGCGTCCTTGGGCAGCTCCTCCTCGACCTTCACCTCGGGCGTGATGCCGAGAGCTTGGATCGAGCGGCCCGACGGCGTGTAGTAGCGCGCCGTGGTGAGCCGGAGTGCGCCGCCGCCGCCGAGCGGAATGATGGTTTGCACCGAGCCTTTGCCGAAGGAGCGCGTGCCGACGAGCGTGGCTCTGTGGTGATCCTGGAGCGCGCCGGCGACGATCTCTGACGCCGAAGCCGAGCCGCCATTGATCAGCACCACGATCGGCTTGCCGTCGGTGATATCGCCGGCTCGCGCGTTGGCGCGCTGCGTCTCTTCCGGATTGCGACCTTTGGTGAGCACGATGGCGCCCTGGTCGAGAAAGGCGTCAGACACCGAGATGGCCTGATCCAGCAGGCCACCGGGATCGTTGCGCAAATCGATGATATAGCCCTTGAGCTTCGGCCCGATTGTCCGCTTCAGCTCGGAGATTGCTTTCTCCAGCTCGGAGGTGGTCTGCTCGTTGAAGCTGGTGACGTGCACATAACCGACGTCGTCCTCGGCCTCGAACTTCACCGGCTTGATGCGGATCACGTCGCGCGTCATGGTGACGTCGAACGCGTTGTCGATACCCTTGCGCTGGATCGTTAGCGTGATCGGCGCGTTGATCGGCCCGCGCATCTTCTCCACCGCCTGGTCGAGCGTGAGGCCTTCGATCGGCTCCTTGTCCAGTGCGACGATGAGGTCGCCGCTCAACAGCCCAGCCTTGGCGGCCGGCGTGTCCTCGATCGGCGCGACCACCTTGATCGCCCCGTTCTCCATCGTTACCTCGATGCCGAGCCCGCCGAACTCTCCGCGCGTCTGCACCTGCATCTCGCGGAATTCTTTGCCGTTCATGTAGGTCGAATGCGGGTCCAGCGCCATCAGCATGCCGTTGATGGCATCCTCGATCAGCTTGTTGTCGTCCGGCTTCTCGACATAGTCGGAGCGGACGCGCGCCAGCACCGAGCCAAACAGATTGAGGTCCTTGTAGAGCTGCGTATTGCCCTCTGATGGGGCGCTCTCGGCTAACCCCACCATGGCAATGCCGGCGCCGGAAACGGCCAGCACGAGAAGCCCCAAAAGCGCGTAACGGATTTTCCGAACCACCTATGAACTCCTCGCGTCAGACGCCGTTAATGGCCGAAATGGCAGGATAAAGCTAAGCACCGACCGTGCCAGAGAGACTACCCTTGTTGGATTGCCCCGCGCTTGCGACACGCTGTCCTGCAATATTGGCGCGTTTGCGGCGCTATTCCAGCGATAACACATGAATAATTCTTCATGTGTCCCATTCTCCACTACGGGATTTGGCGGTTCGCTACGCAGCCACGCATTCCTCCCTCTTCTTAATGGGGAGGGCGGCGCGCAGATTAGTCGAGGTTTGCGGCGCGGGGCAGGGACAAAGCGAGCAATAAGGGTCTCATGGCAGTCTCCGTGGCGCAGCGTGTAATATGGCGCCATCCGACTACCAAAGAGTGGAGAATATCAGTAAAGAGCACAATTGTCAGCACAAGTGCTGCGAATACTTGCGCGGAAATTAGAGTTCACACGACGGTTTTAGGTAAATTCTGTCTGCTGAGCTGCGCACCTCACTTCCGCTCGCGTCCCACGGCACGGAAGCCGATGTCGCGGCGGCAGAAGCCATGCGGCCAGTCGATCTTGTCAACGGCCGCATAGGCGTGGGCTTGCGCCTCGCCGATATTGCCGCCGCGCGCGGTGACGCCGAGCACGCGGCCGCCATCGGCAAGGATTCGCGCGCCGTCGCGCTTGGTGCCGGCATGGAAGATCTGCACGTCGGGATCGGCGCCCGCTGCTTCGAGTCCCTTGATCTCCGAACCCTTTGCATACGCCCCGGGATAGCCGCGTGCCGCCATCACCACGCAAAGCGCGGCATCGTCGTGCCAGTCGACCGCGACGCCGCTCAAGCGCCCTTCGGCGACGGCGAGCAGGGCAGGGAGCAAATCGGACTTGAGCCGCAGCATCAGAACTTGAGCCTCCGGATCGCCGAAGCGGACATTGTATTCGATGAGCTTAGCCGCTCCGTGCTTGATCATCAGCCCGGCATAGAGCACGCCCTTGAATGGAGTGCCGCGCGCCTGCATCGCGCGCACGGTCGGCCTGATGATCTCCTCCATGACTTGCGCGCAGACAGCAGGCGTCATGATCGGCGCCGGCGAGTAGGCGCCCATGCCGCCGGTATTGGGCCCTTGGTCGCCGTCGAAGGCGCGCTTGTGGTCCTGCGCGGTGGCGAGCGGGAGAGCGGTCTCGCCGTCGACCAGGGCGAAGAAGCTCGCTTCCTCGCCGTCGAGGAACTCCTCGATGACGAGCTCCGCGCCTGCGGCGCCGAACACGCCGCCGAAGCAATCCTCGATCGCCTCGTTCGCCGCCTCGCGCGTCTGGGCGATGACCACGCCCTTGCCGGCGGCGAGCCCGTCGGCCTTGACGACGATGGGCAGGCTCTGCGTGGCTACATAAGTTTTCGCCACGGACGCATCATCGAAGCGACGATAGGCCGCCGTGGGGATGCCGTATTCGGCGCAGAGATCCTTGGTGAAGCCTTTGGAGCCCTCGAGCTCCGCCGCCGCCCGCGACGGCCCGAACGCGTTCACGCCAGCCGCTTCGAGATCGTCGGCGAGGCCGGCGACGAGCGGCGCCTCGGGCCCGATCACCGCAAGTCCGATGTCCTTCTCTTTGCAGAAGGCGATGACGGCCTGATGGTCTGCGACGTCGAGCGCCACGCATTCGGCGATCTGTGCGATCCCGGCATTGCCTGGCGCGCAATAGAGCCGATCCAGCAGGGGGCTTTGCTTGAGCTTCCAGGCGAGCGCATGCTCGCGCCCCCCGCCTCCGATCAACAACACATTCATTAGAAGAAGCCTTGGCTTGTGGCGCGCATGGCGAGCTTGTATTGCATGAGGTCGATGGACGCCAATGGCTGATCGAATAGCATCAACGGCGACGAATCTCGTCGAATATACCGTCTCGGAGCTTGCCTTCGCGCTCAAGCGAACGGTGGAGGACGCCTATGGGCTGGTGAAGCTCAGGGGCGAGATCTCCGGCTTCAAGGGCCGGCATTCGAGCGGCCATTGCTACTTCACGCTGAAGGATGAGGGCGCCTGCATCGAGGCGGTGATCTGGCGGAGCACCTTCGAGCGGCTCAAATTCAAGCCCGACGAGGGGTTGGAGGTGGTGGCACGTGGCCGCATCACCACCTATCCGGACCGCTCGAAATATCAGATCGTCATCGACGCGCTCGAGCCTGCCGGTGTCGGCGCGCTGCTGGCCCAGCTCGAGGAGCGCAAGAAGCGGCTCGCCGCCGAAGGCCTGTTCGAGGAAGCGCGCAAGAAGGCGCTGCCGTTCCTGCCGCGCATCATCGGCGTCGTCACCTCGCCGACCGGCGCGGTGATCCGCGATATCTTGCATCGGCTCGGCGATCGCTTCCCCTGCCATGTGCTGGTGTGGCCCGTGCGCGTGCAAGGCGAGACGTGCGCGGTCGAGGTGACGGCCGCGATCGCAGGCTTCAACGGGCTCGAGGGCACCGGGCCGATTCCGCGGCCGGACCTCATCATCGTCGCGCGCGGCGGCGGCAGCCTCGAAGATCTGTGGGGCTTCAACGACGAGACCATGGCGCGCGCGGTCGCCGCGAGCGCCATTCCGCTGATCTCCGCGGTCGGCCACGAGACCGACTGGACCATCATCGATTATGTCGCCGACTTCCGCGCGCCGACGCCGACCGCGGCTGCCGAACGCGCCGTGCCGGTGCGCGCCGATCTGCTTATCACCGTGACGCAGCATGGGCTCCGCGTCGCCACCTCGCTGAGGCGAAGGATCGGCAGCGAGCGGCATCGATTTGCGGGGCTGGCGCGCGGACTGCCGCGCAAGGCCAATATTCTCGACCTGCCGCGCCAGCGTTTCGATAGCGCGAGCGCGAGTCTGAAGCGTGCGCTGATCGCCAATGCGCGGGTACACCGCAATTGGCTCGAGCGCGCCACGGGTCGGCTCAGGCCGCATGTCGTGGCGCGCACCGCGCAACAGGGGCGCGACCGGCTGATCCGGCTCGACCGGTCGCAAGCGCGGTCGCTCGCTACGCTGCTCGCTCGCTCGCGGGCGAAGCTCGACGGCCAGGCGAAATTGCTGCACACGCTCGGCTACCACAATGTGCTGTCGCGCGGCTTCGCTCTGGTGCGCGGCGAGGACGGCGCGATGTTGCGCCGTGCCGCCGAGGTGAAGCCGGGATCGACTCTCGACATCGAGTTCGCCGATGGCCATGTTGAGGCGCATGCCGACGGCGCCGCGCGCAAGCCCGAGCCCGAAGCGAAAACTCAACGCCGGCGCGGCGACGACAAGCAGGGCTCGCTGCTCTGAGGCGGATGGTGAACGCGCTTTCGCCAAGATCGTACGGGAAAAGGCGAGAGCAGGCTGGCGTTACGCGCCGGCTTGAGGTTATGGTGACAGATATTTTGAAGAGACGAGCCACTCGGTCTTGATGAATCGATTCGAACGCAACATCGCCTTCAAGGGCGAAGCCAAGCTCAAATATCTCGACGGCGAGGTGCAGGTGATGACGCCCGGCGATTTCGTGCGCTGCGCGGTTACCGGCCGCACCATCCCGCTCGAGGAGCTCCGCTACTGGAGCGTCGAGCTGCAAGAGGCCTATGTCGACGCCGCCGCCTCGCTCAAGCGCTTCCGCGAGCTGCATCAAGCCGCGGAATAGCGATCGCCTCCGCAAGCAGCTCTTTCACCGCTTCCTTGTCTTCGAACTCCACCGCGATGGGGAAGGGGCGGGCGCGATGCTTGAGTTCGGCCACGGCCGAATCCGGTTCGCCCTCGAGCCGCACATAGTCCTTCTCGGTGGTGACCAGCATCGCGTTGTAGTCCTTCGCCTCTTTCAAGAGGCTGCGCGCCTGCCGCTCGCTATAGCGATAGTGGTCGGGATAGGCGCGCGTATCGATCAGCCGCGCGCCTTCATTGCGCAGCGTGGCGAAGAATTTCGCCGGCCGGGCGATGCCGGCGAAGCCGATCACCGGCAAGACGGAGAGCCAGCGCCGGTCCTGCCGCGGCACCATGCGCGCCTTCAGCACCGGCTTGGCCTGCGCTTTGAACGCCTCGATCAACTTCGCCACCCTATCCGCGTCGCCGATGACAATCAGTGCCGAGGCGCGCGCGATCTGCGCATCGAGCGGCGCTCGCAAGGGGCCCGCCGGGATGACCAGGCCATTGCCGACGCCCACGGCGCCGTCGACCACGACAAACGACAAATCCTTGGCGAGACTCGGGTTCTGGAACCCGTCATCCATGACGATGACGGTTGCCTCGCTCGCTTCGATGGCCTTGGCGCCTTGCGGCCGATCGGCCGAAACCATGGTCGGCGCGGCTTCCGTCAGCAGCAGCGGCTCATCGCCGACCTCCGCCGCGCTGTCGCCATGCTTGACGAAGAGCGGCCCCTTGCTCGCGCCGCCATAGCCGCGGGTTAGGAAAGCGGGCCGCCGCCCAAGCTGCTTGAGCAGGGCGGCGATGGCGATTGCGGTCGGAGTCTTGCCGCCACCTCCGGCGGTGAAATTGCCGATGCAGATGACGGGAAGCCGCGAGCGGTACGGCGTGACGTCGGCGAAGCGCTTCTCGGCGATCCGACCATAGAGGCTGCCCAAGGGGGCAAGCGCCGAAGCGAGCGCGCCCTGCCTGCGATACCACCAGAACGGTGCCTCAAGAGGCATGTTGCAGCGTCGTCCTTGGCGGCAGGTACGGCTCGAGCTCGGCGAGCGTGCGCGGCAAGGCCCCGCTCATGGCGGCGATGGCGTGGCTCGCGCGCTCGGTCATCGTCCGGCGTGCGCTTACGTCGTCGAGCAGGGCGAGCGCCGCCTCGGCGAGGCCCGCCGCGTCGGTCACTTGCTTGCAGCCGCCGGCGCGCAAGAGCGCCGTATAGGAATCGCGGAAGTTCTGGAAATTGGGACCGGTCAGCACCGCCGCGCCGAGCTTGATCGGCTCGACCGGGTTCTGCCCGCCGCGCTTGGCAAGCGAGCCGCCGACAAAGGCGACGGGCGACAGGGCATAGAACAGGCCAAGCTCGCCGATCGTGTCGGCCACATAGATGTCGGTTGAAGCATCCGGCAGCTTACCCTCCGAGCGGAGCGCGACGCTAAGGCTCGTGGGTTTCAGCTGATCGGCGATCAGCGGCCCGCGCTCCGGGTGCCGCGGTACGATGATGGTGAGGAGGTCCGGCCGCGCCGCCCGCATCTTCAAATGCGCGGCGGCAATGATGTCGTCCTCGCCCGGATGGGTGCTCGCGGCAAGCCATACGGTGCGGCCTGCGAGCGCGGCGCTGAGTTTGCGCCGGCCCGGCAGGTCGGCGGGAGGCGGCGGCGCGTCGGCCTTGAGATTGCCGACGTCGATCGCGCGGCCGACGCCGAGCTGAGCGAAGCGCTCGGCGAGCCCGTCATTCTGGGCGAGCACGAGATCGAAGGACGAGAAGATCGGACGGCTCAAGCCCGGCCGCCGCCGCCAGCGCTTGAAGGAGGAGGTCGACATGCGCCCGTTGATCAGCACCAGCGGAATGTCGCGCGCCTTGGTCTCCAGCACGAGGTTCGGCCAAATCTCGGACTCGACCAGCACGGCGAGATCGGGGTGCCAATGCTGCAAGAAGCGCTGCATGAAGTCCTGATTGTCGAGCGGGATATATTGATGCAGCACGCCCTTCGGCAGCCGCGTGCGCGTGAGCCGCGCGGAGGTGACGGTGGCGGTGGTGAGCAGCATGCGCAGCTCGGGGCGCTCGGCGGCGATCGTCTCGATAACCGGCAGCGCGGCATTGGCCTCGCCGACGCTCGCCGCATGGAACCATACGAGAAAGCCGGCCGGGCGCGGCGCGCTAGCGACACCGTAGCGCTCGGGCCTGCGCTCCGGCTCTTCCTTGCCGCGCCGTGTGCGCCAATCGAGGATCAGGGGCGCGAACGGCGCCGCCATGCGCGTCAGCACCCGATAGGCCTTGAGCGACAGCCCAGGCTTGGTCGTGTCTTGCTTGGTCAAGGGATCGCGTGCTCCTGCTAGAGCATAGGCGCGCGCGGTGACTTCGGCGAGAGCCCTCTCGATGGCGATGCGGCCCTCCTCGATGATTTCGGCGTCGTTGGTTTGCGGCACGTAGACCGGATCGCCGATGACGATGGCGAGATTGGAGAAGGGGAGATTGATGGTGAAGGCGCTCCAGGTCGGCGTGGCGATGAAGCGGCTGGTGGCGATGGCGAACGGCACGACCGGCCGTCCCGACAGCGAGGCGAGCGTGGCGATGCCTTCGCCTGCGCGCCGCGCGGGCCCAGGCGGCACGTCGGCGGTCATGGCCACGGTGGCGCCGCTCGATAGAGCGCGCAAGGATTCGCGCAATGCCGTTGCGCCGCCACGATTGCGCCTACGCTTGCCGGCGCCAGCGCCCCTGATCAGACTCATGCCGAAACGCTCGAGCACCGCGCCGATCAAGGCGGCGTCGCCGTGCCGCGACACCATGGCCCGCACATCGGCAGGGCGCTTCGGCTTGAGCTTCGGCAGCAGCAGGAACTGCCCGTGCCACATCGCCAGGATTTGTGGATGCTGGGAGAACAGCTTGGCGTCGGTATCTTCCGGCTCGCGCTTGATGCGGCTGGTAGCGTAGACGAGCTTGATATAGGCGGCGGCAAGCGCGCCGATGACGGCTACGGCGGGCGTCGATGCTAGCAGCCGTTTCAACATGACTCTCTGATGCAGCTACTTGCTGGCCACTGCGACGGCCTCCTGCCCCGCCTCCGTGGGCGAGGGCGCCGCATAGCCTCCGGCAATACCGAACTGAGTGCGATGTAGTCTGGTGTAAAGGCCGCCTTTGGCGACCAGCTCGTCATGTTTACCCGTCTCGATGATGCGGCCCTGGTCGAGCACACAGATCAGATCTGCCTTTTTCACCGTGGAGAGGCGATGCGCGATCATCAGCACCGTGCGGCCGCGCATCAATCCTTCGAGCGCGGCCTGCACCTTTGCTTCCGCTTCCGAGTCGAGCGAGCTGGTCGGCTCGTCGAGCAGGAGGATCGGCGCGTCCTTGTAGATCGCGCGCGCAATGGCGATGCGCTGCCGCTCGCCGCCCGACAACAGCCCTCCCGCCTCGCCGACGCGGGTGTCGTAGCCTCGCGGCAGTCCCATGATGAAATCGTGCGCGGCGGCGGCCTTGGCGGCCGCGATCACCTGAGCCTCGTCGATCGGCTTCGAGCCATAGGCGATATTGGCGCGGATCGTGTCGTCAAACAGCACCGGGTCTTGCGTGACCAGCGCGGTGACCTCGCGCAGGCTGTCGATGGTGGCATGCTTGATGTCCTGCCCGTCGATCAGCACCTTGCCGTGGTCGGGATCGAAGAAACGGAGCGTCAGGTTGACCATCGTGCTCTTGCCCGAGCCCGACGGCCCGACCAGCGCCACCGTGCGCCCAGAGGGCACGGTGAGACTGACCCCCTTCAGCACGGCGTTCT
Source organism: uncultured Alphaproteobacteria bacterium (assembly GCA_963710245.1). Taxonomy (GTDB): domain Bacteria; phylum Pseudomonadota; class Alphaproteobacteria; order Rhizobiales; family Methyloligellaceae; genus Methyloceanibacter. The sequence goes on along the minus strand of CAVPZK010000015.1, from coordinate 114,857 downwards.
CGGGCTCGTAAGCGAATGACACATTCCTGAACTCGATCTCGCCCTTCTCGAGCTTGAGCGGCTTCGCATCCGCCACCTCGACGAGAGTGACCGGACGGTCGATCACGCCGAACACCCGGCTTGCCGCTGCGACACCTTCTTGCAGCTGCGTCTGCAAGGTGGCGGCACTCTTCAGCGGCGTGTAGATCAGCAGCGCCGCCGTCATGAAGCCCATGAAGTGGCCGAGGGTGAGATCGCCGCGCACGCCCTTGGTGCCGGCGAAATAGATGGCCAGCGCGAAGCCGAGACCGGTCAACAGCTCGATCGAGGGACTCGACAGCGCACGGGCGCGCGTGCCGCGCATGGTGAATTCGAGCGCACGATTGACGGCCAAAGCGGCGCGCGCCTCCTCCCGGTCTTCCTGACGGTAGGCGCGTACGATGCGCATGCCGCGCAAGGTCTGGGTGATGAGCGAGGAAAGATCGCCGGTTTCCTGGAGCGACTGCGTGGTCGATTTCCGCATCTTGCGGCGCTGGCGCGAGAGCACGAACCAGGCGATGGGCATGAAGATCAGGATCAACACCGAGAAACGCGCGTCCATGTAGAACATGGTGCCGATCAGGATGATGACCTTGAGGAAGTTCTCGCCAAGCGTGACCATCGAGCGGCTGGCGGTCGCCCTGATCAGCGTGGCGTCGTTGAGGAAGCCGGAGAGGAGGCGGCCCGAATGCACCGTCTGGATCCAGCTTAGATCGGCGCGCGCGAGCTTGGCGAACATCTGAATGCGCAGATCGGCGATGAACCGGTTGCCGAGGTAATTCACCGTGACGTCGGAGATATATTCGGCGATCGCCTTGACGATGGTCACCACCACGATGGCGCCGCTGATCCAGTAGACCATCTGCTCGTTCTTGCCGACAAAGACGTCGTCGGCGGTCTTCTGGATGAGGAAAGGTATGGCACCGGTGGTTGCCGCGGTCAGCAGCATGGCGATAGACGCGATCAGCAGGAGCCCGATGCGGGGTCTGAGATGCTCCTTCCAGATGCGCCGGACGATCTCGCCGGTCGTATACTCGACCTGGAGTTCGTCCGCGCTCCGCGTGATCGCGCTGGAGTCCCTGAACAATTGATCTTTCAAGCGGTTCCCCGATTTCCCCGGCTTCGGCAGGAGGGGCCATGCAGCCCATCAGCCCTTCTAGCATGCTGGGCTCCACGCCTCTAAGGCGAAAAAGCCGCCGCGCATTATGCCGCTACGGCGCCGCTCCGCCAGGGCCGTGGTCGGGGTCGAGCAGCCGGTGCAGATGCACGATGAAATAGCGCATATGCGCGTCGTCCACGGTGCGGTGGGCGGCGTCCTTCCAAGCGTCATAGGCTTGCGCGTAATTGGGGTAGATGCCGACGATGTCGAGCGCCTTGAGGTCGCTGAACTCTATTCTCTCAAGCGAGGAGAGCTCGCCCCCGAACACGAGGTGAAGCAATTGCTTCTGCTTCGCGCCATGCTTTGCGGTCATGTCTCGTCCTTCCCCCACGCTGTGTTTGAGAATTGTGCCCGAAGCAATCGCTAGAGGTCTACGCGGTTTGTGCGATCGATCAAGAGAGGGTGCAGCGCGTTGCCGCTCGCGACCAGACTTGGGAAGCGCGGGGAGGGGCGGTTATAGACATGCGCCTCGCCGTGATGGTCGCTGATGGCGCCGCCGGCCTCCTCGACGATGAGCGCGGCGGCGGCCAGGTCCCATTCGCTCTTGGCGGACAGCGAAATGGTTGCGTCGGCTTGGCCGCAAGCGACCAGCGCCAGCCGGTAGGCCACCGAGTTCACCCAGCGCGTCTTCACTTCGGGCCAGGGCTCCTTCCAGATCTTCTTCTTGAACAGGCCGCCGCTGGCGATCAGCAGCGCGCCGTCGAGCGTGCTCTTCTTGCTTGCTGCGATCGGCGTGTCGTTGAGGAATGCGCCTTTGCCGCGCATGGCGTGAAAGAACTCTCCAGTCGCGGGATTGAACACGACGCCGAGCACCGGCACGCCGTCCTCGACCAGCGCGGCGGAGACCGTCCATTCCGGCACATGCCGCAAAAAGGCATTGGTGCCGTCGATCGGATCAACCATCCACACGCGACGGCAGCCGAGCCGCGCCGGACCGTCCTCGGTCTCCTCCGAGAGCCAGCCGTAGTCCGGCCGCTTGGTGCGGAGATCGAGCTTGAGCGCGGTGTCGACGGCAAGGTCGGCCTCGCTCACTTCCGAGCCGTCCGGCTTCCGGTTCACCAGGATCTGCCGCTTGAAATAAGTGAGCGCAAGCTCGCCGGCATCGCGCGCGGCGATCTTAAGAAGTGCGTAATCCTCATCCAGTGAGGGCGCTTGCAGCGGGCGATTGGCGGATTCGACGGCGGTCATTGGGACAGGAAGATTCTCTAAACTTTTCAGAAGAGTTCTCTAAACCATGTGGGCAGCTTGTTGGCGCATACCAGACGTTAAACACGTCCATTAAGCGCTTCGGAAAACTTCTATGGCAACATCGTGGCAATCAAAGGCCGCCATAAGGCCACCCGCCGAACGGGGAAGCTAACAGCAAGGCGTCATCCGGGCCTCAGGGCGAACAGCTCTGGGGCCCGGTTGCTATTTGCGCGTCGATCGCGCGCAGCGCAACTCAGAATATTGCCGCAAGGGCCGCATCGAGCAGGATCGCGCCGAGCACGATGGCCGCGAAATCGCGGTTAGAGCGGAAGCGGGTGAGGCAATTCTCGGCATCGTCGATATCGAGCGTTGCAACCTGCCAGGCAAGCTGCGCCGCCGCAGCCAGCATGCAAATCAAAAACGCCGTGCCCGCATTGGCCATGAGACCGGCGGCGGTGATGGCGAGCCAGGCAAAGGCGTAGAGCGAGGCGAGCCAGGGCTTGGTGGCGCTGCCGAATCTGAGGGCGGTCGATTTCAGCCCGATCAGATCGTCGTCCTCGCGGTCCTGGTGCGCGTAGATCGTGTCATAGCCGATGGTCCAGGCCACCGCGCCGGCGTAGAGCACGATGGCCGGCCAATCGAGCCGTCCGAGCACGGCGGGCCAGCCGAGCAATGCGCCCCAATTGAAGGCAAGCCCCAGCACGGCTTGCGGCCAATGGCTAAATCTTTTGACGAACGGATAGAGCGCGACGATCGGGATCACGCCGAGCCCGAGCCAAATCGTTGTGCTGTTGAAGCTGAGCAGCACGGCGAGCCCTACCAGGCAAAGCGCCAGCATGAAGATGAAGGCCGCGCGGGGCGTGACCTGTCCGCTCGGTAGCGGCCGCGATCGCGTGCGCGCGACCTGCGCGTCGATCTCGCGGTCGATGAGGTCGTTATAGGTGCAGCCGGCGCCGCGCATGGCTATGGCGCCGACCGCGAACAGAAACAGGAGCCAAGGATCGGGATAGGGCTCCTCGAGACTTCGCGCCGCAAGCGCCACCGACCAGAAGCAAGGAAAGGCGAGCAGGAAGAAGCCGATCGGCCGGTCGAAGCGGGCGAGCCTGAGATAAGGCAGGATCGCCGCCGGCGCGAAGCGGTCGACCAGATTGCGCGCGCCGGCATCGGCAACGGCGCTGGCTTTGCCTTGGGGCAGGGGACGTGTCATGTGATGGGACGTTTCATTTCGTCTCGCGCGAGCCCTTCACCGCTTTAGATAAGCACCCATGTCTTCGAAGCTCCAGCGCCTCTACGTCAAGTCCGGGCTTTCCCACGGGGCCCTGATCGCGCTCGAGAAGGATCAGGCGCATTACCTCGGAAACGTGCTGCGACTCAAGCCGGGCGACGCGCTGCTCCTGTTCAACGGGAGCGACGGCGAATGGTGCGCCGAGCTTAGCGCCATCGGCAAGAAGGGCGGAGAAGCCCGCGCGATGCATCAGACGCGGCCGCAGGACGAGGGGCCTGACTTGCATTATCTGTTCGCGCCGCTGAAGCGCGCCCGCCTCGATTATATGGCGCAGAAAGCGACCGAGCTCGGCGCGAGCGCGCTTCGCCCGGTCATCACGCGGCATACGGTTGCCGAGCGGGTGAAGACCGACCGGCTGCTCGCCAATGCTGTCGAGGCGGCCGAGCAGTGCGGCATCTTGCGCGTGCCGGAGGTGATGGAGCCGGAGAAACTCTCCAAGATCATCGCCGGATGGGATGAGAGCCGGCTCCTGATTTTCGCCGACGAGGCCGCCCCACATGCATCTCCCATCGAGGCGCTTCAGACGCGGCCCAAAGACAAGCTCGCCGTGCTGGTCGGCCCGGAAGGCGGCTTCGAGCGCGAGGAGCGCGCGGCGCTGCTTGCAAAGCCTTTCGTGCTCCCCATTTCGCTTGGGCCCAAGGGTGATGCGGGCCGATACGGCCGCCGTCGCCGCTCTCGCCCTTGTGAATGCGGCGCTTGGCGACTGGCGGTAAAGCATCGGCTGTAACGATCGCTTGTCAGTCTCATGCTAGGAGCGTCATAAAGGCGCCCCTTTGGCCTCCCCTCGCCAGGCTTTTCCGTGGGAAGCCGCTTAACCGTTACGGAGCTCTCCTGATGTCGACGCGGGTGGATGGGCCGCAGAGCCCCATCATCGAGTCACGGGACGAGCTTGTTGCCTATCTCGATGCGGGCTCCAAGCCGCAATCCGATTGGCGCATCGGCACCGAGCACGAGAAGTTCGGCTTCGACCGCAAGAGCTACGCGCCGGTGCCTTACGAGGGCGAGCGCGGCATCCGCGCGCTGCTCGAAGCGTTGCAATATCGCTTCGGCTGGGACGCCGTCACCGAGAAGGGCAACATCATCGCGCTGCGCCGCAAGGATTGCCCGAAAGGCGGCGCGGTGAGTCTCGAGCCGGGCGGCCAGCTCGAGCTGTCGGGGGCGCCGCTCGAGACCGTGCATGAGACCTATGAGGAGCTTCGCCAGCATCTCGCTGAGGTGGGCGAGGTGGGTGGCGAGCTCGGCATCGGCTTTCTCGGCCTCGGCTTCTCCCCGAAATGGACGCTGGCCGAGACGCCGGTGATGCCGAAGGAGCGCTATCGCATCATGCGTCGCTATATGCCGAGGCGAGGGCGGCACGGTCTCGACATGATGTTCCGCACCGCCACCGTGCAGGTGAACATGGATTTCGCCAATGAGGCGGACATGATCGCGAAGATGCGCGTTGGCCTCGCGCTGCAGCCGGTGGCGACCGCCTTGTTCGCCAACTCGCCCTTCACCGAGGGGAAGCCGAACGGCTACCAGTCCTACCGCGCCGAGATGTGGCGCGACACCGACCCCGACCGCACCGGGCTGTTGCCCTTCGCCTTCGAGCCGGGCATGGGCTTCGAGCGCTATGTCGACTATGCGCTCGATGTGCCGATGTATTTCGTCTATCGCGACGAGCGCTATGTCGACGTGGCCGGCGCCTCGTTCCGGGATTTCCTCACCGGCAAGCTCAAGGCGTTGCCAGGTGTCAGGCCCACGATGGACGATTGGGCCGATCATCTCACCACGCTGTTTCCCGATGTCAGGCTGAAGCGCTTCCTCGAGATGCGCGGCGCCGACGCGGGCTCGTTCGCCGCGCTGTGGGCGCTGCCGGCGCTGTGGACCGGGCTGCTTTACGACAAGCAGGCGCTCGATGCCGCCGCAGTGCTGACACGCGACTGGACCTTGCAGGAGATGCAGACTTTGCGCGACTCCGTGCCGCGGCTTGGGCTGAAGACGCCGTTCCGCGCCGGCACGCTTATCGACGTCGGCCGCGACGTCGTCGGCCTTGCGCTAGGTGGCCTCAAGCGTCGTGCCCGGCTCGACCGCAACCGCGATGATGAGCGCAAAGCGCTGCAGCCACTGGTCGAGATCCTCGAGGCGGAGCGCTCGGGTGCCGATCGCCTGCTCGCCGACTTTTCCGGACCGTGGGCAGGCGACATCGACCGCGTGTTCGACGCGAACGCGTTCTAAGTCAGTTTCGGATGATCTCCCGGCAGTCGCTCGCGCTTAAGCCGTGTAGGCGACCCAGACGTTAGGCTCCTCGTAGGTGCCCGTCTGGCTATCGAGATCGATTCTGACCGGCGCTAGCGCGCCTTCAAGCGCGTAAGCGCCCGACCTCTCGAAGCGTTCCTTCGACCAGTTCTCCCAGAACGCGATGGGCTCCTGCACGACCATGGAGCGCTCGCACGGCCCGACCAGCTTGCCGCCGACCGAGAGATGGCTGCGGAGCCACGGGTCGTAGGGCTGACCGCTTTCGTCGGTCCACGCCATGTAGTCGGCAATCGACACCCAAGGATGGCGCACTTTGGCCGTCGGGCGCACGGGCACTACGACCCCATCCAATCCTTTCCTCTCGGCGAGTTCGAGGAGGGAGCGGATCATTACGCGCGCGTAGCCCTTGGAGCGATGCACGGCCGGGACTGAAACGGCCAGCGCGCCGAGCATATTGGCCCGCGTATCCTTAGTGCGAGCGGCTGTCTCGACCAGCCAGTCCCATCCTTCCGGGGGTAGATCACCAGGCCCCGAGCAGACGAAAGGGACGCTGCTCGCTACCGCTACCGGATACTCGGTTTCTTCGTCGACGAGGCAGAGTTGGAACTCGGGATACGCATCGAGCAACTCGGCGTAGTACTCGTAATGCGACCGGGTATAGCTGAGATAGCCGAGATTGCTCCAGGCCGCCTGCTCGATCGCGAGCGCAGCCTTCTTCAAATGCGGTGCGTCCGCGCGGGAGCGTATGGCCAGCTTTGCCGGCATGATCGGGTCTCGGAACACTGAAGATTGCAAAGGGCCAACCGCATCGTCGGCAGGTTGAAAATTGGGCGCCCTGCCTAACGTTTAACCTTAATAAAATCTAAATGGGGACACCGCAACCAGCTGCGCCAATTAACCTTAACGCCCGCTAGGTTGGCTTAAAGCGACGGCTTGCAGGGTTTGAACCAGCGAAAGATGACTAACCGCTAAAATTTTAGTGGAACTGTGAAGGCCAACTTAAGTGCTTGTGGCACAAGGATTTCCCGTCGCGGCGCCAAGCCGTGTATTTGACGCCAAGGACAGTTCAATCCCGGGGTTCTCGTGTCTCCACTCGATGTCACTAAGCATTTCAGCGGAGACTTTCGCCGCCTCACGCGAACGATCGGCGTTGCCATCGCCTTCTTCGGCCTGCTCCTGCTCGCCATCATCGCCTATGCCGGTTGGTCGGCTAACCACACCGCCTACGAGATCGAGCGCACGCTTCTCGAGAACGCTCTCAACCAGAGCATCGCCCGCGCTCTCAACGAGCAGAAGAGCATCGCCTGGTGGGACGATCCGGTCGTCAAGATCACCGACCGGGTCCTCGACATGGAATTCACCGACGCCAATTTCGGCGTCTTCCTCACCGAGACCTACGCTCATGACGAGGTCTATATCCTGAACGCGAAGGATCGTCCGATCTACGCCTTTGGCGATGCGAAAACGCAGGACCCTTCGGTGTTCGAACGACGCCGCCCCGAGCTCGATGCGGTGATCGCCGAGATACGGCGGGACGGAAGCCCAAAGCTCAAGGCCCGTCCCGACATGCTCAGCGAGTTGAAGGGCGGCTACCGCGTCCTCACCGGTGTCCAGGTCGCGCGCTGGGCTGGGCACATCGTGTCGATCGATGGCCGGCCCGCCGTGGTTGCCGGCATGACGATCGTGCCCAATATCGACCCGAGTCTCCTTAAGGGCACGCCGAATCTCCTGCTCAGCATCACCTATATCGATAATGCATTCATCTCCGACGTCGGCCATTCGTTGCTGCTGTCCGATTTGACGCTGGCGCCCCAAGCGTCGCGGACCGATGGCGTTGTCTCCCAAGCCTTTGTCGGCGACGACGGCATTCCCGTTGGATTTCTGAACTGGACGACCAAGCGCCCGGGCCAGGTTCTGTTGACGATCATCTTGCCGCTGGTGGCATTCGGTGTGCTCGCAGCGGGTCTGCTGGCGAACACGATCTTGCGCCGTCTTCGCCGCGCGTCGGAAGAATTGGCGCAGCGCGAAGCGGAGGCCCGGCATGAAGCGAAGCACGATGCGCTTTCCGGGTTGCCGAACCGCGTCCACATGGTCGAGAAAATCGATACCTTCCTGCAAGACCGCCTGCTTGCGACCCACGACAACCGGGCCGTCGCTGGTTATCTCGACGTCGATCGCTTCAAGGATATCAATGATACGCTCGGCCATGACGCCGGCGACCAGTTGATAAAGCTCGTGGCGCAGCGTCTGAAGGAATGCCTCAGGCCCAACGACTTTCTGGCGCGATTTGGCGGGGATGAGTTTGTGATTTTATGCGCGCCTGCCGGACCGGAGGCAAGCTCGGCGCTGGCGGAACGCGTGGACCAGGCCTTTGCGCTGCCCTTTGCCATCAACGGTCAGAACATTCGCGTGACTGCCTCCGTTGGTATTGCGGTGGCGCCGGACAACGGCGTGACGGCCGATCAATTGATGCGTCACGCCGACATCGCTCTATACGAGGCCAAGGACCGAGGCCGGGATTGCGCGGTCCTGTTCTCCGAAGAAATGGCCAAGCAGGTTGAGCGCCGTCGCGCCATTGAATTGGACCTGCGCACGGCGATCGAGACGAACATGCTGTGCCTCAACTATCAGCCGATCGTCTCCTGCCATACCGGCGAGATCGTCGGCTTGGAGGCATTATTGCGGTGGCGCCATCCGCTGCATGGCGAGATGTCGCCCGCGGATTTCATTCCCATCGCGGAAAATGCCGGTCTGCTTCCCTCGCTCGGCGAATGGGTGCTGAGCCACGCAATGGCCGACTGGAAGCGCTGGCCGCATCTCGAGATCTCGGTCAACCTCTCGCCGGTACAATTCCGCCACGTCGATCTCGAAACCACCTTGCGCAGGCTGGTCGCTGAATACGGTGTCGAGCCCAGCCGCTTCGTGCTCGAGATCACCGAGGGCGTGTTGCTGGAAGCGACCGAGCATACCAACTCGATCCTGGATGCGCTCCGCTCCATCGGCTTCAAGACGGCGCTGGACGATTTCGGCACCGGATATTCAAGCTTGGCCTACCTTTGTAATTTCAAGTTCGACAAGATCAAGATCGACCGCTCCTTCGTCGGCAAAATCGCCAGGGTCGACATTTCCAGGACCATTGTCCAATCGGTCGTGACCATCGGGCGCGGTCTCGGCATGGATATCGTCGCCGAGGGTGTCGAGACAGAGTTCGAGGCGATGATCATGACGAAGTTGGGCTGCACCGAATTGCAGGGCTTTTATTTTTCCAAGCCGGCCGACGCTGACCAGATGGAGAGATTCCTCAAAACGTTCGAGCCGAAGTGCCTCCCGCCCTCATTGATGCCGGTGCAGCTCGTATCGCCGCACGGCGCCACCGGGTAAGCTTCCAGCACGATTGCCTTTGGCCTGCAAGTCTGCGGAATTCTAGGATCTGCATCATCCTAGGAGCCTGTCGTGTCAGCAAACCGACCGCCCGAGAACGATTCCGCGCCGTCGCGCTCTGGTAATGCCGATTACCAATGGGCACGCTTCGATTCCGAAGCCTATTTCCAGCACTATTACGGCGAGCCGCATCCAGACGACGACCGTGTCATCCGCTGCGCGGTCGAAGCGATGAAACATGCCCCGCCGGTTGGAGCGGACCTTGATGTCGTCGATGTGGGTACCGGCCCAAATCTGATTCCACTTTTCTGCGCCATGCCGAGAGCGCGAAGTCTCACGGTTTGGGAGTACGCACAGAGCAACGTCGCCTGGCTCGAAGCGGAAATGCTGCGCGCGGAGATGCGCCCGCAATGGCGACATTTTTGGTCGGTGACGTGTGACGCCTATCAGCCGGGCTATAGCCTGCCGGACAATCCCATTCCCACTCTCCGCGCCAAGACCGTTGTAAGGCAGGGCTCGATTTTCGACCTGCCCGAACGCGCATGGGAAGCCGCCACCATGTTTTTTTGCGCGGAATCGATCACCGGGCGGCAGGACGAGTTCGAAGCGGCCTGCGCCGCTTTTGCGCGTTGCGTAAGGCCCGGTGGCGCTTTGATAGCGGCCTTCCTCGTGCGCTCGGGCGGATACGTCGTGGCCGATCGCCCGTTTCCCTGTCTCAGCCTTTCCGCCGAGTCGATCCAAAATGTGTTCGCCCGGCATGCTCATGGGATAAAGACCGAAAGGATCGGCATCGTCGAACGGGAAATCCGCAGCGGCTATTCCGGGTTTGTCTTCCTGACGGGCACCGCGAGCTGACCTACAGAGTCCCCACAGATGCGCTATATTTTGGCCTTAAGGCGCAAGCTAATCTCCGGCCGCAATCGCGCGCGTTCAAACGCGAATTCGGCGTGCCGCTGACCGGAAAGCAAGCGTGCCGGCGGTTGCTTCCACCGGCCGCGCCGCCTCTGATCGAGACGATGCCGTGGTTTAGGCGGCGTTTCGCTTGGCCTGCAACGCCTTAACGTCGGCCGTGGTGAGCGGCTTGCCGCCGAGCGCCCAATTGCCGCTTTTCACCTCTTCGATCACCACCCAGGTGACCTGGCGCATCGTCTCGCCTTCGATGGCGACCATGGCGTCGGTGAGATCGCTCACCATCTTCTTCTTCTGCGCCTCGTTGAAAACACCCTCGATGAGCTTCACGCTGATGAGAGGCATGGTCATCTCCTTTCGTCTTGTTGGGTTGGAACTGGAGGAGATATCGTTTGGCGAGGGCAAGCGGAATGACTGGAACGCCGTCATTCTTGACCGAGACGCCGGACTGAATGCGCGCCGGTCAAAACTCAGCTACCCTTCGGATTGACTGAGGGAGTGCCGCGGGCGCCTGCTTTATAGGCGCCACCCTAAGGAATCCGCCGGGCTTGACCGTAAGTCTTCCGCTAACCATATAAAGTCGCAAGTCACACGTCCCTTCCGCTACCCTGCACGGAGGGACGTTAGTCCGTCCCCCAAAAGACGGATGTTGTCGGCGACAGAGTCTCCTTTCTCTGTCGCCGATTTTTTCGGCCCTTACGGGATTCCAGTTATTTCATGTTGGCCAGCGCGTCGCCGAAACCCTGTAGGGCGACGGGGATGCCGATACCGGCCTCGGGCGTATCGAAGATGATGAACATGGCCGTCGTGCCGGTCTTCATCTTGGCGATCACCTCGTCCTGCAGCACCACCTCCGCGACGCAGCCGCGCTTGCCGCATTTGAGGAAGGGCGCGTTGCCCACGTCCTGGCCGTCGATCTTGAGTCCGAGGCCGGTGGGCAGCAGCACGCCGAGCGGCACGACCACGCGCAACAGCTTCTTGTCCTCGCCGATCGCTTTATAGAACACCACCGTCAGCCCGACATTCGGCCTGTCCTCGGCGGTGACGCTTTGCACCAGCGCGCATTTCTCTTCCTTGGCGCCGGGCGGCGTGCGGCAGGACACCTGCCAGGCGCCATGCGTCTCCTTCACCACGCTGCCGGGTCCGGTGGCGACGGGGGCCGCCTCGGGCGAGGCGCCTTGCGCCAAGGCCTCGCCGGCAAAAGCCAGCGCGAGAGCGATGCCGGCAAGCGCCCGCCCGCCTGGTAGAAAAAATGGAAATCTCGGCATGTCACCCATTAAGGCTAATGCGACTGGCGCAGCGTAGTTGCAACCGCGAAATCGCCTCTGGCCAGACTAAATTGTGAGGTGAGGCGCCGCGAAGCGGAGATGCGCAACATAGAAACTCGCCATCGCCGAGTATTGGGGCCAAATTTCGACGTAGGCCGGCTTGAATTCTTTCCGGCCAAGAAAACATCGCGCGGCAAGCGTGCATATGCCGCACGAGCGCCCGTGAATCATGAGTGTTGCCAATCTATTTCCTTTATGATTTGAACACCGGAAAAGAGCCGCCAGCCCTCGATGACATAGGTCAGAGCCTGGGCAGCAAATGAACGTTGGGGGCGACGCTCTTTATCGCTATTGAACTTTCGCGCCGCCCTTGCTTCGATCAAGCGGCGTTGGCGGAGCTTAGTCCGCCCACGCCTCTAGTTTCATCCCGCCGCAACTCCTGACGGAGTTCCGAGGCGGGCGAGGAGCAGGCTTTAGGGAGTGAAAGGCATGGCGATTTTCGATCGAATCAAGGTGGCCTTTGGCGCATTGGTAAGTCTCGTCCTGTGCGGGGCGGCCTATGCCAAGGAAGGTCAGCCGGTGCCATGGCAGATTGGCTTCCAGCCCGGCGCCTCGCCGATCATGGACCAGATCCGCTCCTTCCATACTTACGTCACCATCATCATCACGCTGATCGCGCTGTTCGTTCTCGGCCTCCTCGTCTATGTGATGTCGCGCTTCAATGAGAAGCGTAATCCCGAGCCTTCCCGCACCACTCACAACACGCCGCTCGAGATCGCCTGGACCGTCGTTCCGGTGCTGATCCTCGTGGCCATCGCCATTCCCTCTTTCCGGCTGCTGTTCGCCCAATACGATTTCCCCAAGCCCGACCTGACCATCACCGCCACCGGCAATCAGTGGTATTGGTCTTACGAATATCCGGATCAGGGCATCACCTTCGATTCCATCATGGTGCCCGAGGCCGATCTGAAAGCGGGACAGCCGCGGCTGCTCACCGTCGATCGCGAGGTCGTCGTCCCGGTGAACAAGAACGTTGTCGTCGGTCTCAAGTCCAACGACGTGATCCACGACTGGGCGGTGCCTGCGTTCGGCGTAAAGCTCGACGCCGTGCCCGGTCGCTTGCAGACCACGTGGTTCAGGGCGGAGCGCGAGGGTATCTATTACGGCCAGTGCTCGGAGCTGTGCGGGCGCAACCACGCTTTCATGCCGATCGCGGTTCGTGTCGTGTCGGAAGCCGAATTCGCCGATTGGCTCGCCAAGACCAAACCCGCAGCCTCTCTCGATGGCGCGGGCAAGATGGCCGCGGCCCAGGAGTAAACGCAAACCCGCTCCCGCGAGGGAGCGGTGACGGTCGCCTCGAAACGAAGCAACGCAAAGTCAGAGAAGAAACAAGGAAGACAGCCATGGCACATAGCGCCCATGCCGAAGCAGCCCATCACGACGAGCATCCCACCTTCATTCGGCGCTGGCTGTTCTCGACCAACCACAAGGACATCGGCACGCTGTACCTCATCCTGGCGATGATCGGCGGCATCGTCGGCGGCTTGCTGTCGATGGGCATGCGCATGGAGCTCATGGAGCCCGGCATGCAGATCTTCGGCAATCCGGAGATGTTCAACGTCTTCGTGACGGCGCATGGGCTGATCATGGTGTTCTTCATGGTCATGCCGGCCACCATGGGTGGGTTCGGCAACTGGATGGTGCCGCTGATGATCGGCGCTCCCGACATGGCCTTCCCGCGCCTGAACAACATCTCCTTCTGGTTTGTGGCCGCCGCCTTCGTGCTGCTTGTCATCTCCCTGTTCGTGCCCGGACCTCCCGGGACCAACGGCGTGGCCGGCGGCTGGACCATGTATGCGCCGCTCTCGAGCAAGGGCACGCCCGGACCCGCCGTGGACTTCGCCATCCTCGCGCTGCATCTCGCCGGCGCCTCCTCGATCCTTGGCGCCATCAATTTCATCACCACCATCTTCAACATGCGCGCGCCGGGCATGACGCTGCACAAGATGCCGCTGTTCGTCTGGTCGGTGCTGGTGACCGCCTTCCTGCTGCTGTTGTCGCTGCCGGTGCTGGCCGGCGCCATCACCATGCTGCTGACCGACCGCAATTTCGGCACGGCGTTCTATGACTCAGCGCATGGCGGCGATCCGCTGCTCTGGCAGCATCTGTTCTGGTTCTTCGGCCATCCGGAAGTGTACATCCTCATCATTCCCGGGCTTCGGCATGGTCAGCCAGATCGTCTCCACCTTTTCCAGGAAGCCGGTGTTCGGTTACCTCGGCATGGCTTACGCCATGGTCGCCATCGGCGTGATCGGCTTCGTGGTGTGGGCGCATCACATGTACGCGGCGGGCATCAGCGTGAACACGCAAGCCTATTTCGTGTTCGCCACCATGGTCATCGCGGTGCCTACCGGCGTGAAGATCTTCTCCTGGATCGCCACCATGTGGGGCGGCTCGATCAGCTTCCGCACGCCGATGCTGTGGGCGCTCGGCTTCATTTTCCTGTTCACGATCGGCGGCGTCACCGGTGTCGTGCTGGCGAATGCCGGCGTCGATCGCTCGATGCACGACACCTATTACGTGGTGGCGCATTTCCACTACGTGCTGTCGCTCGGCGCCGTGTTCTCCATCTTCGGCGCTTGGTACTACTGGTCGCCGAAGATGACCGGCTACATGTACTCTGAGACGATCGGCAAGCTGCATTTCTGGCTGATGTTCATCGGCGCCAACCTGGCCTTCTTCCCGCAGCACTTCCTGGGTCTTGCCGGCATGCCGCGCCGCTACGCGGACTATCCGGATGCCTTCGCCGGCTGGAACTTTGTCTCCTCCATCGGCTCCTACATCGCCTTCGCGGGCTTTTTGGTCTTCCTGTACGGCATCATCAATCAGTTTGCGCGCAAGGTGCAGGCACCCGCCAATCCTTGGGGCGTGGGCGCCACGACGCTGGAATGGACGCTGCCCTCGCCGCCGCCCTTCCACACCTGGGAGACGCTGCCGCGCGTCAAATAGAGAGAGCGCTTGGAGGCTCGGGACTCCCGAGCCTCACGGCAAGCTAAGTGAGTGAGCATGGCTGACGTCGCATATTCTCTAAGGGCCGGGACGGTCGAAGCCGATACCGGCGGCGACGTCGCCGATTATTTCGCGCTGATGAAGCCACGAGTGATGTTCCTCGTGGTGTTCACCGCACTCGTTGGCCTTGTCGCGGCGCCGGGCTCGATGCATCCCGTGCTCGCCATCGCCTCGCTGATCTGCATCGCGGCGGGCGCCGGCGCTTCTGGCGCGCTCAATATGTGGTACGACGCCGATATCGACGCGGCGATGGCGCGCACCGCGGCGCGTCCAGTGCCGCGCGGGCGTGTGAGTCCTGAGGAAGCGCGCTCGTTCGGCACGGTGCTCGCGCTTGGGTCGGTGCTCTGCCTCGGGCTGATGGCCAATTGGCTCGCCGCTGCACTGCTCGCGCTCACCATCGCCTTCTATGTCTTTGTCTACACGATGTGGCTCAAGCGGACGACGCCGCAGAACATCGTCATCGGCGGCGCTGCCGGCGCCTTTCCGCCGATGATCGGCTGGGCCGCGGCCGGAGGTGGCATCAGCCTCGACTCCGTCGTGCTGTTTCTGATCATCTTCGTCTGGACGCCGCCGCATTTCTGGGCGCTGGCTCTGCTCAGAACCCGCGACTATGCGAAAGCCGGCATCCCCATGCTGCCGGTGGTCGCCGGTCCCGACGCCACCCGGCTGCAGATCCTGATCTACAGCCTCATCCTCGCGCCGCTCGGCATGGTGCCCGCCATCATCGGCCTTGGCGGCACGCTTTACATGATCGTCGCCTCGATCCTCGGCTCGCTGTTCGTGGTCATGGCCTTCGACTGCTATCGGGAGAGGGAAGGGGAGGCGGCCGACCGCGCCGCCAAGAACCTGTTCGCCTATTCCGTGCTTTACCTGTTCCTCCTGTTCGCGGTGCTTCTCGTCGAGCAGGGTTTCGGCATTGACGGCCGCAATTTGCCGTCGCTTTGGGCGTTGTGATGCAAGATGCGGAAAAGGAGCGCCAACGCCGCCAACGCATGCGATCTGTGGCCATCGCCTGGATCCTGGCGGCGCTCGTGGTGCTGTTCTTTATCGTCACTATTGTCAGGCTCGGCGGCAATGTTGCCAACCGGCCGCTATGAGTTCGATGCCATGAGCGATACAGAGCACAAGGATAAGGGAAAGCGCCGGGATGGCGCCGTCGCCCTCGCTCTTGTCGGCCTGGTCGCCGGCATGACCGGGCTCGCCTTCGCCTCGGTACCGCTCTACCGCATGTTCTGTCAGGCCACCGGCTATGGCGGCGTGCCGCAACGCGCCGAACGCGGCGCAAACGAGATCCTCGATCGCACCATCCGCATCCGCTTCGACGCCAATGTCGACCATGCTCTGCCTTGGACCTTCGCGCCTGTACAGCGCGTGATCGATGTGAAGATCGGCGAGACCGCGCTCGCCTTCTTTAAGGCTTCCAACACTTCGCAATGCTCAGGTCTCGGGCACCGCCGTCTTCAACGTGGTGCCTGAGCTGGCTGGGCGCTACTTCACCAAGATCGAGTGCTTTTGCTTCAAGCAGCAGACGCTTGCCGCTGGCGCGAGCGTCGAGATGCCGGTGACCTTCTTCGTCGATCCCAAGATCGTCGACGACGAGGACACCAAGAACATCTCGGAGATCACCCTGTCTTATACCTTCTATCGCACCGGCCAGGACGCGGGCGTCGTCGCCGCGCCGGCCGCCGGCAATTCGGGATCGTGATTGATTGAGGCGGGCCGCCGCCTCGGCAAGTTTGGGAGGAAACGGAGCGAACCATGGCTGAAGCGCACGCCAAACCACAACACGACTACCATCTCGTCGATCCGAGCCCATGGCCGCTGGTAGGAGCCATCGGCGGGCTGACGCTCGCCATCGGCGCCATCATGTATTTCATTTCGCGGAAAGCCGGCGATCCGCATCTCTGGTACGTGCTCCCGGGTCTTCTGATCGTCATCGTCACCATGTTCGGCTGGTGGCGCGACGTGATCAAGGAGGCGCATGAGGGCTACGAGACGCCGGTTGTGCAGTTGCATTTGCGCTACGGCATGATCCTGTTCATCGCCTCGGAGGTGATGTTCTTCGTTGCGTGGTTCTGGGCCTATTTCGACGCGGCGCTCTATCCCAACGAGGCCATCACCTATGCCCGCACCCAGGTGCTTGGCGGCCAGTGGCCGCCGATCCCGAGCGCCGACACCGACGTTGCGGGGCTCGGCACTTTCAAGCACACCTTCGATCCCTGGGGTCTGCCTTTCGTCAACACCCTGATCCTGCTCACGTCGGGCACCACGGTTACCTGGGCGCACCACGCGCTGCTCGAGAATGACCGCCGGGGTCTCGTGCTGGGGCTCGCCTGCACCATCGTGCTCGGCATCTTGTTCACCACCTGCCAAGCCTATGAGTACATGCATGCCGGTTTCGGCTTCGCCAACCACATCTACGGCTCGACCTTCTTCATGGCGACCGGCTTCCACGGCTTCCATGTGATCGTCGGCACCATCTTCCTCACCGTGTGCCTGATCCGCGCGATTCGTGGCGACTTCACGCCGAAGCAGCATTTCGGCTTCGAGGCCGCCGCCTGGTATTGGCACTTCGTCGACGTGGTGTGGCTGTTCCTGTTCACCTGCATCTATGTGTGGGGCGCCGGCAGCAACTATCCGACGCATTAGCGGCGTCCGGTTCAAATTCGGGGGCGGTCTTGCAAGGGCCGCCCCCTTTTTCGTTTAAGGAAGGCGCGATGGGCGAGACTGCACTGAAGCACGACGCGCCGTCACTTGGGTCGACGCTGTGGACGGGGATCGTCGGACGTTGCCCGTCCTGCCATCGCGGCAAGCTTTTTTCCGGCTATCTCACGCTTGCTCCCAAATGCAATGTTTGCGGGCTGGACTATGGCTTCGCCGATTCGGGCGACGGGCCCGCCGTCTTCGTTATCCTCGTGACGGGCTTCGTGGTGACGGGCCTCGCCCTGTTCACCGAGATGCGCTACGCCCCGCCCTATTGGCTGCATGCGGTGCTATGGGGTCCGCTCGCCATCATCCTGCCGCTCATCCTGCTTCGGTCTTTCAAGGGCATGCTGATCGCGCTCCAGTTCAGGCATAAGGCCGAGCCGGGCAAGCTCGCCTCAGAATAGGCTCCGCCCATGCCGACGAAGAGCCTCGTCAGGCTTACGGTCCTGATGCTTGCCGCCTTCGCGGTGCTGATCGGACTTGGCGTCTGGCAGCTTCAGCGATTGCACTGGAAAGAAGGGCTAATCGCCGAGATCGAGACGCGCACCAAGAGCGAGCCCATCAGCCTCGACCAGGCAATCGCCATCGCCCGCGAGGGGCGCGATCCGAGCTATTACCGGGTCAAAGTCGAGGGCCGCTTCGACCACGCCAAGGAGCTTTATCTCTATGCCGTGTCGGAGGGCAGGGCGGGCTGGCATGTCATCACCCCGCTCAAGACCGAAGACGGCGAGGTCGTGCTGATCGATCGTGGCTTCGTGCCGGACGAGCTGAGGAACCCTGCCTCGCGCGCGGCAAGGCGAGCTAGACGGCGTGCTGGCCGTCACCGGCATCGTGCGGGTCCCGGAGAGCTCAAGGCAGCTTCACCCCCGATAATGAGGTCGGAGCCAATCGCTGGTTCTGGCGCGACCTTCAAGCTATGTCGCGCGCGACAGGCGCGGGCGAGGTCGCGCCTTTCTTCCTTGAGGCCGAGAAGAGCAATGTCCCGGGCGGCTGGCCCGAAGGCGGCCAGACCAGGCTCGAGCTTCCCAATAACCATCTGCAATATGCCATTACCTGGTTCCTCTTGGCGGCTTGCCTGCTGGTCGTGTACGGCGTCTATGTTCGGAGTCTCTACCGGCCAAGCCGTCCTTTAGAATAAGCCCTTGCTCCTGTTGCGGGCTGGCGCGGGCACGGCTAGGGTCGCGGCAAGAAAACCCCCATTTCCTCCCAGAAGAGGCTTTGTCGTGAAGTTTGTCTCAACGCGGGGCGAAGCGCCGGCGCTTTCGTTTGAAGGCGCGCTGCTTGCCGCGCTCGCGCGCGACGGCGGCCTGTTCATGCCGGAGGCGTGGCCCAAGCTTGAGCCGAACGCGATCGCGGGGCTTGCCGGCCTCGATTATGCCGATGCCGCCTATCGCGTGATGCGCCCCTTCCTGGAAGGCGACCCATGCCTTGCCGATTTGGAGGGCGTGCTTGAGGAGGCCTATGGCAGCTTCCATCATCCTGCCGTCGCGCCCTTGCGTCAGATCGCGCCGAACAGCTTCATCCTCGAGCTGTTCCATGGTCCGACGCTCGCCTTCAAGGACCTCGCCATGCAGGTGGTGGCGCGACTGATGAACCGGGCGCTGTTGCGCAAAGGCGCGCATGCGACGGTGATCGGGGCGACCTCGGGCGACACCGGCGCCGCGGCGATCGAGGCGTTTCGCGGGCTCGAGGCGATCGACATTTTCATCCTGCACCCGAAAGGCCGCATCAGCGACGTGCAGCGCCGCCAGATGACGACCGCGACCGAGCAGAACGTCCACAACATCGCCGTCGAGGGTACCTTCGACGACTGCCAGGGGATCGTGAAGAGCCTGTTCGCCGATCTCGCGCTGAGAGACCGGCTCGAGCTGACCGGAATCAACTCGATCAACTTCGCGCGCATCCTCGCCCAGATCGCTTATTACTTCACCGCAGCCGTCAGCCTCGGCGCGCCCTACCGGCCGGTCGCCTTCACCGTGCCGACTGGAAATTTCGGTGATATTTTCGCAGGTTACGCGGCCCGGGCGATGGGCCTTCCGGTCGCGCGCCTCGTTATTGCCACGAACCTCAATGACAGTCTTCCTCGCGCCCTAAGCTCCGGGATTTACGAGCCAAAAGGCGTGATCGCCACCTCTAGCCCGAGCATGGACATCCAGCTTGCCAGCAATTTCGAGCGGCTTCTGTTCGAGCTTGCCGGCCGCGATCCCGCGCGGGTGAGGTCGCTGATGGGGGAATTGCGCAAGACGGGGGCTTTCCGGCTGAACGAGACCGAGCTTGCCGGCTTGCGCGAACTGTTCAGCGCGCATGCGATCGGCGAGCATGAGACGGAGATGACCATTCGCGGCCTCGCGGAAGAGACAGGCGCGCTTGTCGATCCGCATACCGCGGTCGCCGTCGCCGCGTCGCGCGAGGAAAGCGGGCTTGGGGCGATCCCCATGGTCGTGCTGTCGACGGCGCATCCCGCCAAATTCCCCGAAGCGGTCGAGCGGGCCTGCGGCCGCGTGCCGGAGCAGCCGGAGCGTTTGCGGCTCAGACTCGGCCAGCATGAGCGCTGCACCATGCTTCCCAACGATTTTGCCGCCGTCACGAGTTTCATCGAAACCAATGCGCGGGCCGGCGGCAAGGGCGCGGCAAAGGGCAAGCGCCGCGCCGAGGTGCGCGCGTGAGCGTCGAGCGGTCAGAGCTTGCCAATGGCCTCACCGTGGTGAGCCATTCCATGGCCGAGGTCGAGACCGTATCGCTCGGCATCTGGGTGGGGGCCGGCAGCCGCAGTGAGACGGAAAGCGAGCACGGCGTCGCCCATTTCCTCGAGCACATGGCCTTCAAGGGGACGGCGCGGAGGAGCGCTAAGGACATCGCCGAGGAGATCGAGGCGGTCGGCGGCGATCTCAACGCCGCGACCGGCGTCGACTCGACCGCCTATTACGCGCGCGTGCTGCGCAAAGACCTGGCGCTTGCGCTCGACATTTTGAGCGACATCATCGTTTCCCCGCGCTTCGACCGTAGTGAGCTTGCGCGGGAGCGCGACGTGATCCTGCAAGAGATCGCGGCCGCCTTAGACTCGCCGGAGGACATCGCCTTCGACCTGGTGCAAGAGGCGGCGTTTCCCGACCAGCCGGTCGGCCGTCCGATCCTCGGCACGGCCGAGAGCGTGAGCCGCTTCAAGCGCGCCCATCTCGGGTCCTATCTCTCCGCGCATTACCACGGGCCCAACATGGTGCTGGCGGCCGCCGGCGCCGTTGACCACAGGGCGCTTGTCGCCGAGGCAGAGCGGCGGCTCGGCTCGTTCGATACTCAGTCGGGGCCGCAGCCCGAGGGCGCGCTCTATGCCGGCGGCGCGAGGCGCTCCGAGAAGAGCTTCGAGCAAACCCATCTCGTGCTGGCCTTCCAGGCGCCGGCCTACCGTCACCCCGATTATTTCACCGCGCAGATTTGCGCGGGCGCGCTCGGCGGCGGCATGTCCTCGCGCTTGTTCCAGGAGGTGCGCGAGCGGCGCGGGCTCTGCTACGCCATCTATTCCTTCTCCAGCGGGCTCTCCGATAGCGGCATGTTCGCGATCCACGCCGCGGGCGGGCCCGAACGCGCGCATGAGCTGTTCGCGGTGATCAGGGACGAGTTGGTGAAGGCCGCCGACGAGGGCTTCCGCGAAGACGAAGTCGCCCGCGTCAAGGCGCAGCTTAAAATGGGCCTGCTCACGGGGCTGGAAAGCTCGAGCGCCCGCGCCGAGCAGCTTGCGCGCCAGATCCTCATCCACGGGCGGCCGCTGACCACCGAGGAGCTGATCGAGAAGGTCGAGCAAGTCCAGACCGCCGACCTGCAAGCCTTGGTTGCGCGCATGCTTGGCTCGCCGCTAAGCCTTGCCACGGTTGGGCCCATTCTTCATGTTGCAAGATTCGATAGGGTGGCGGAAAAATTCACCGTTCCGTCCAGCCGGGCCGCTTGAGATAGGTGTGTTGAGCCATGGCCTTATTGCGCGCCGCCTCACCGAGCGATCTTGGACCGGTCATCGAGTCGGACGTTGTCATGTTGCGTACGCCGCAGATGTCCGATTACCCGGCATGGGCAGAGCTTAGAGCACAGAGCCGCGACTTCTTGACTCCGTGGGAGCCGCTTTGGGCCACTGACGAATTGTCCCGCGCCTCGTTCCGCCGCCGCGTGCGCCATTACCTTCGCGATCTCCGCGAAGATGTCGGCTATGCGCTGTTCATCTTCGCCGCCGCGAGCGGCGACCTGGTCGGCGGCCTGACGCTCTGCAATGTGCGGCGGGGCGTCACCCAGTCCTGCACGCTCGGCTATTGGGTCGGTGCGAGATACACTAGGCAGGGCTATATGACGGCCGCCGTTCGCGCGGTCGTCCCGTTCGTGTTCGACCAGCTCGAATTGCACCGGCTGGAAGCGGCCTGCTTGCCCACCAATGCGGCCTCGATCAGGCTCCTGGAGAAGACGGGTTTCAAGCGCGAGGGCCTCGCGCGTCGCTATTTGCGGATCAACGGCGTTTGGCAAGACCACCTGCTTTACGCGCTGCTCGATACTGATACGCACCCGTAACTGCGTGTGTCGCGAGCCGGCAAGAAGACGGGGGAGGAATGGCGGAGTTGAGCGCCTCAATGCGAGGTGATGCGGCGCCTTCCTGGCGGGGGGGCGGGCATGCGCCGTTGCTCGCCTGCGTCCTGTTTGCCGCTCTGCTGTTTTTGCCCATGCAGCTCGCTCACGCCATCGAGGCGATCTCGGTCGAGCCCAATCAGGAAAAAATCGACATCACCGCCAAGGGCGAGCTCTATGAAGGCCGCGGCGACCGGCTCCAGATCGAGACCGCGCCTGGGCCCGACGGCTATGTCGGCCGCATGGCGGTAGCAGCCTCCACGCCCGGCACCAATCCTGGTTGGCTGGTCTTCGCGCTTTCCAATCCGACCTCCGAGCGCATCGTACGTTGGCTGGTCGCGCCGCGTTACACGCTGGCCAATTCGCGCGTGTTCTGGCCCGAGCTTGACGCCGGCCGCATCGCCGCGGTTACCCCCTCGCTCGGCTTCCGTCCCGAACCGTTGAAGAGCGACCGCGCCGACATGTACCGGCTCAATCTCGAACCGGGACAGACCATCACCTTCGCCGCCGAGATGAGCTCGCCGCAAGTGCCGCGGCTCAATCTGTGGGACCCGAACGCCTATCAATCGAAGCAGCAGGACCGCATGTTGTTCAACGGCGTTCTGCTCGGCATCACCGGTCTGCTCGCCATTTTCCTCACCGCGATCTTCGCCGCCAATCACCGCGCCATCTTCCCCGCGACCGCGCTCGTCGCCTGGGCGGCTCTCGCCTATTTCTGCGTCGATTTCGGCTTTTGGAACAAGATCTTCCCGGTAGGCCCGGACCGCACGGCGCTCTATCGCGCGGCGGCCGAAGCCGGGCTCGCCGCGAGCCTCGTGCTGTTCCTCTATACCTTCCTCCGCATCGGGCTTTGGCATGTCTGGATCAGGACCATCTTCTGGGCCTGGATCGCGGCGCAATTCGTGCTGATCTTTCTCGCCATCGTCGATCCGACCCTCGCCTCGGGGCTGGCGCGCGCCTCGCTGGTCGCCGTGGCCGGCGTCGGTGCCGGTCTGATCGGGTATTTCGCTCTGCGCGGCCAGGACCGCGCGCTCTCGCTGATCCCGAGCTGGATGCTGTTCATCGTCTGGCTGTTCGGCGCCGCCATGGTCGTGCTCGGCAAGCTCTCGGGCGATCTGGTCGTCTCGGGACTTGTCGCGGGGCTGGTGCTCATTCTGGTGCTGCTCGGCTTCACCGTGACGCAATTCGCCTTCCGCTCCGGCAGCTCTCCTTTAAGTCTCGGGCCGCCCAGTCTCGTGCATATGAAGTCGCTCGCGGTCGACGGTTCCGGCGCCTATGTCTTCCAGTGGAACGCTGGGCAGCGACCAGATCACCATCGCCAATGAGGTCGAGCAGGAGCTTGGGCTGGAGCCGGGCGCGCTCAACGTCGCGGTCGAAGACTTCCTCCAGCATATGCACGCGGCGGACCGCGAGCGGTTCCGGCTGATGCTGTGGTCGTTGCAGGAAAAGCAGGGCGGCGATCTCCAGACCGATTTCCGCCTGCGCCGTCACGACGGCACATACCTTTGGTACGATCTCCGCGCGCATGCGGCGCCGAGCGAGAATGCGCGGCTGCTCCGCTGTACCGGGCTCATCCGCGACGTAACCAATCTCAAGCGCTCGCATGAACGGCTGATCCACGACGCAGTGCATGACAGCCTGACCGGGCTTCCCAACCGCGAGCTGTTCATGGATCGCCTGCAAGGCGCCATCACCCGCGCGCGCGAAGGCCAGGCCAACCGGCCCACCGTGATCTTCATCGACATCGACCGCTTCAAGAACGTCAATAAGAGTTTCGGCCTGGTGATCGGCGACAGCATGCTGCTCACGCTCGGACGGCGGCTCGGCCGCCATCTGAACGCGCAAGACACCTTGGCGCGACTCGGCGGTGATCAATTCGCCATCCTGCTGATCTCCGAGAGTGACCCTCATCATGTGGCGACGCTTGCCGAGCGGGTCAGGCGCGCGCTGCGCACGCCGATGAAGATCAGCGCCAAGGAGATCATCCTCACCGCCTCGATCGGCATCGTCGTGCATGACGGCCAGGAGACGGCGCAAGACATGCTGCGCGAAGGCGAGCTTGCCATGCTGCGCGCCAAGCGCGCCGGCGCCGATCGCATCGAGATCTTCAACCCCGCCATGCGCGGCGAGGACGAGAGCAAGCTTCCGCTAGAAAGCGACCTGCGCAAGGCGCTGGAGCGGCAACAGATCGCCGTGCTCTACCAGCCCATCACCCGGCTTGCCTCCAATCAGCTGGCCGGCTTCGAGGCGTTGCTGCGCTGGGATCATCCGACCCGCGGCCGGCTGGGCGCCGACGATTTCATCCCGTTGGCCGAGGAATCGGGACTGATCGTCGAGCTCGGCAGCTACGTGCTGGGCCAAGCGCTGGAGGAGGCCGGCCGCTGGCACAAGCTTCTGCCGCGCGATCGCGACCCGCTTTTCGTCAGCGTCAATGTGTCGAGCCGCCAGCTGTTCCGCCAAGACATGGTGCAGGAGATCAGGCTGATGCTGGCGCGCGAGGCGGTGCCGCGAGGCACCCTCAAGCTCGAGATCACCGAGTCGCTGGTGATGGAGAATCCCGAACGGGCGGTGGAGATCCTCACTTGGCTCAAGACCTTCGGCGCGAGCCTCGCGCTCGACGATTTCGGCACCGGCTACAGCTCGCTGAGCTACCTGCACCGCTTCCCGTGCGATACCATCAAGGTCGATCGCTCGCTGGTGCGCGACAGCGGGCTCAACGGCTCGACCCCGCTCATCCTCCGCTCGGTCATCGCTCTCGCGCATGAGCTCGGCAAGGAGGTCGTGGCCGAGGGCGTGGAGACGCAAGCCGACGCGGCCTATCTCCGCTCGATCGGCTGCGAATACGGCCAGGGTTATTATTACGGGGAGCCGATGCCGGCCAAGGATGTGGCGAGCCTGCTTGCCGCTCTCGCCAGTCACCGTAAGCGCCGTGAGCGCGAACGCGCCCGCGCGCCCGAGCCGCAGGCGCCTAAGGGGCTGGAAGTGCAGGTTGGCGGCGCAAGCCCGCTGCCGGCTTTGCCTGGGCCGGGCACAGTGCCGTCGACGTCTTAAGCGTGGCCTGAATCGTTGACCAGTCGGATCGGATCGATGCCGATCTTGTGCAAGGCGCGCGAATATTTCCGGTCGACCGCGGGATCGAAAATGAGCTCGGGGTCGGCCGGGCAATTCAGCCAGCCATTGGCATGGATCTCGGTCTCCAGTTGGCCCGGCGCCCATCCCGCATAACCGAGCGCAAGCAGCGCCTTGTCCGGGCCGGTGCCTTTGGCGATGTCGCGCAGTATGTCGATGGTGGCGGTGAGACAGACGCTCTCGTCGATCGGCAGCGTGCTCTCAGCCTTGAAATAATCGGCGCTGTGCAGCACGAAGCCGCGCCCCGTCTCGACCGGGCCGCCGAGATGCACCGCCATGGCTGTCAGCCCTGCCGGCAGCCTGATGCGATCTTCCGGCGGCACGATGTTGAGCTGCTCCAGCAACTCGGTGAAGCTGATATTCGGCGCGCGCTGATTGATGATGATGCCCATCGCACCGTCGGCCGAATGCGCGCAGATATAGATCACGGAACGGGCAAAGCGCGGATCGCCCATCGCCGGCATGGCGATGAGTAATTGGCCATCGAGATAGACGCCGCGCTGGGGCTTCGATTTTGCACTGCGAGCTGACATGCTTAGAGAGTACAGCCTTTGTACGGCTTGGGAAGAGCCATTGCTGCATTAACGCAACCGGCGGCATTTTCGTCGCATTGCGCCTCACGAAAGAGTGAGACTTTTCTCCGCGCTTCAAGTCGCGCCAGGAAGTCGTTGCCGCTAAAGTTGCGGCCCAACCAACCTCTCGGACACGACGATGGAACTTGCCTTTTTTCAGCGCCGCTTCACGCCTGCACTGATTTTCATTACTGGCGCCATCTTGGGCATCGCTGCGGCAGGCGCCGCGCTGGCTGCGGTGACCAGCTCCTCCCCTTGGGCCGCCTCGAACAGCTCCAAGGTGCGGCTGGTGTCAGGCACCGTCGAGCTTGAGGGCAAGCCGGCGCTCATCGCCGGCGTGCAGCTTCGGATGAATTCCGGCTGGAAGACCTATTGGAAGAAACCCGGCGATTCCGGCGTTCCGCCCAGCTTCGACTGGACGGGTTCGAAAAATCTAAAACAGGCCGAACTGCTATACCCCGCGCCGCATAGCTTCGCCGACGCGAACGGCACGGCGATCGGCTATGACGACGAGGTGGTGTTTCCGGTCAGGCTCACGCCGGAGCGGGAAGGGGAGGCGATTGAGCTCAAGCTCGCGTTGTCCTACGGTCTCTGCAAGGATCTCTGCGTGCCGAATGACGTGAGCCTCGGCCTCGTGCTCTCGCCCGAGATTGGCAAAGGCGATGCGGCTCTGATCGAGAGCTTTCTGGCGCGTGTGCCGAAGCCCGGTAAGAAGGGCCTGTTGCCGGAACTGGCCGGCGTAGAGGCGAATCTCGACGCCAACCCGCCGCAGCTTTTCGTCGATGCCGTCTTCCCGCCGGGCGCGACCGGGACCGATCTCTTCATCGATGCGGGCGATGTGTTCATTCCTGCGTCCAAGCCTCTCGGTCCCTTCGACGGCGGCAAGCAGCGCTTCGCCATTACCTTTGCGACGCCGTCAGAAGCTTCGGCCGTCAAGGGCAAGAGCTTGGCGATGACCCTGGTCTCGGACCAGGGCTCGACCGAGACTATGTGGAAGGCCGAATAGCGGTCACGAGCTTGGCCCCGTTGGCCTAAGCCGGTATGGTGCGCGCCACTAGATGAGTTCAAGGAGTGCGCCGATGACCATCGCGATTGGAGACCGCCTGCCGGAAGCGACGTTCAGAGTCGCAGGGCCCGACGGGATCAAGACGCTGACTACAAGCGACGTCTTCAACGGCAAGAAGGTCGTGCTGTTCGCGGTGCCTGGTGCCTTCACCCCCACCTGTCATCTCAAGCATTTGCCGGGCTTCATCGAGAGTGCCGACGAATTCAAGCAGCTCGGTATCGACACCGTCGCTTGCGTCGCGGTGAACGATCCTTTCGTGCTCGCCGCCTGGGCCGAGACCTCCGGCGGCAAGGGGAAAGTGCTGTTCCTGTCCGACGGCAATGCCGAGTTCACCAAGAAGATCGGCATGGATTTCGACGGCAGCGGCGTTGGGCTTGGCACGCGCTCCAAGCGCTATGCGGCGCTGGTCGAGGACGGCGTGGTGAAAGCCTTGAACGTCGAGGACTCCCCCGGCGTCGCCGTCGAGAGCACCGCCGCGAAACTCCTCAATCAGCTGTAGTCCGTCAGTCGCCGTTCCTGCTGTTTCTGCGGGGGAAGGGCAGGAAGGGCTCCATGCCCTCGCGGGCAAGCTCGTCGGCCCGCTCGTTCGCGTCATGGCCGACATGGCCCTTGACCCAATGCCAGCGCACGACGTGCCGTGCGGTGGCTCGCTCCAGCCGCTCCCATAACTCGGCGTTCTTCACCGGCTTCTTGTCGGCGGTGCGCCAGCCGTTCTTCTTCCAGCCCTTGATCCAGCTGGTGATGCCGCCGCGGAGATAATTCGAGTCGGTGTAGAGGTCGACGTCGGACGGCGATTTCAGCGCTTCCAGCGCCTCGATCGCCGCGGTCAGCTCCATGCGGTTATTGGTGGTGAGCGTCTCGCCGCCTTTCAGCTCCTTGCGATGCGACCCCGACTCGAGGATCACGCCCCAGCCGCCCGGTCCCGGATTGCCGGAACAGGCGCCGTCGGTATGGATCACGACTTTCGGCCGCTCCGCCATGTCACGTCCCAAGGCCGTAATCGCGGTAGGACTTCACGCGCTGGTGGAACCTCAGCTTGCGCAGATATTCGTTAGGGTCCTTGGTCTTCACCAGGGCATTCGCATCGGTGTTGATCAGGTCGTAGGTGCGGGTCAGAAGGAATCTGAGCGCGGCACCCCGCGCAAGCGTCGGCAGCCGGTCGAGCTCAGGCTTGGTCATGCGGCGCACGCCCTCATAGGCCTGCAACAGCGCTCTCGCCTTGGTCACGTTGAAGCTGCCGTCAGACTCGAAGCACCAGGCATTGAGGCAGACCGCGACGTCGTAGGCGAGCATGTCGTTACAGGCGAAATAGAAGTCGATCAGCCCTGAGACCTTGTCACCGAGAAAGAACACGTTGTCGGGGAACAAGTCGGCATGGATCACGCCTTGGGGCAAATCGTCCGGCCAGTACTCTTCCAGATGACGCAGCTCTTTCTCGATCACGCCCGATAGGCCTGGCTTGACCTTGTCGGCGCCGCTGCCGATCGACGCGTACAGCGCGCGCCAGCCCGGCAACGACAGGCTATTCGCCCTGAACATGGGGAAATCGGCACCGGCGAGATGGAGATGGGCGAGTGCGTCGCCGAGCCCTGCGCAATGCTCGATATTGGGCCGTCGCACCCACAAGCCTTCGAGGAAGGTGATGAGCGCCGCGGGGCGCCCCGCCAGATCTTTCAACGTGCGGCCCTCGCGGTCTTTGACCGGCAGCGGGCAAGAGATGCGGCGCGAGGCGAGATGCTCCATCAGTCCGAGGAAATACGGCAGGTCCTGGCTCTTCACGCGCTTCTCATAGAGCGTGAGGATGTGGCGCCCGCTTTCGGTGTGGACGAGATAGTTCGAGTTCTCGACGCCCTCGGCGATACCCTTGAAGGAGGTCAGCGCGCCGACCGCATAGCTGCCGATGAAGGCATCGAGCTCCTCGTCAGAGACGTCGGTATAGACGGCCATTTACAGCGCCGGCATCTCTCTGAGCTCGCGCGGCAGCTTGAAAGCGATGCTTTCTTGCGCCGTGGTGACGGTCTCCACCGTCGCCGCGTAGCGCGCCTTGAAGGCGTCGATGATCTCCTCGACTAGCACCTCCGGCGCCGAGGCACCGGCGGTGACGCCGAGCCGCCTGATGCCGCTAAAGGCGTTCCAGTCGATCTCGGCAGCGCGCTGGATCAAGACCGCGTACGCGCAGCCCGCCCGCTCGGCGACCTCGACCAGCCGGAGTGAATTTGAGCTGTTGGGCGAACCCACCACGATCATGCGGTCGCAAGCCGGCGCGATCCGCTTTACCGCCTCCTGGCGGTTGGTCGTGGCGTAACAGATGTCGTCCTTGCGCGGCGTGATCATGCGCGGGAAGCGATCTTTCAACACGCCCAGGATCTCCTTGGTGTCGTCGACCGAGAGGGTGGTCTGGGTAATTACCGCGAGCCTGTCGGAGTTGCGCGGTATAAAGGCGCGTGCGTCGTCGACGGTCTCGATCAGATGCACCGCGCCGTCCGGCAATTGCCCAGTCGTGCCGATCACCTCGGGGTGGCCCGCGTGCCCGATCAGGATGATCTCACGACCCTCGCCAAACTGACGCTCGGCCTCAACATGCACCTTGGAGACCAGCGGGCAGGTTGCATCGAGATAGAACAGGTTGCGGAACTTGGCCGCCTCCGGCACGGATTTCGGTACGCCATGGGCGGAAAATACGATGGGCGCGCCGGTATCCGGGATTTCGTCCAATTCTTCGACGAAGATGGCGCCCTTAGCCTTGAGGCTCTCCACCACGTAGCGGTTATGGACGATTTCATGGCGCACATAGACGGGCGCGCCAAATTTGGCGAGCGCCAGTTCGACGATCTGAATGGCGCGGTCGACGCCGGCGCAGAAGCCGCGCGGCGCCGCGAGATAAATGGTGAGCGGAGGACGGTCAGATTGCCGCCCATTGGCCTTGATCGAGCCGGTCATCTTCGTCCCGGAGAAAACATGCGTTTGGCCGCTGGCAGGCCCAGTCTAGCCTTGTCGCGCCTTACGACTACGGATAGTTTGGCGCGCAAAACCAAGCAACCGATAACTCACGACATTTCAAAGCAATTCTTAGATCGAGCCCGGCATATCAGGCGGGGTTGCCTGGCATGTCAAGCCGAGGACGGGGTCAGGTGAAGCGTAGCGGCGGACTTTGGTGGTTGACGCCATGCGCCCTCACGGGGCTCATCGCCGCCGGCTTGTTTGCCTCAGGTTGTGCGGTCTCGCGGATTTCCAATCCGTTCAAATCGGGCGACGAGGACGCCTCCGCTTCGGCCGTCAACCAGGACCGGCTGCTGGAGACGGCTAAGGCTGACACCGGCACCGACATGCCGAGCGGCGCGAGCACCCATTGTCCGCAGGTCGTGGCTTGGCCGCGCGACCGTCTGCTCACCGTCTACGAGGCTGGCCATGTGGGCGATCAGAACTCGGTCGTGCATCGCGGCGAGATCACCAAGATGGCGCGGGAGTGCCAGCTCTACCCGGATCGGGTGATCGTCAAATATGGCTTTGCCGGGCGAGTGTTGACCGGGCCCAAAGGCGGTCCCGGCACGGTGACGCTCGGCGTGGATATCCGCGTCGACGGCGCCCAGCGCAACACGCTTGCCACGGACAAGATGAAGGTCACAACCACGATTCCGGCAGGCGCGCCTGCCGGCTATTTCTCCATGGTGCGGGAGATCGCCTTCCCGCTCGTGGTCGGCACGCGGCCCGAGGATTACAAGATCTTCGTCGCCTTCGACCGCAGCGTTCCCAACGCGGGGTAGGGGACACAATCGCCGAGACCGCTTTGCGAGTGAGCCACCCCGCTCGCGAAAAACTCCGATAATCCAAGGAATTGCCGGATCGAGCGCGGAATCCGTGCCTCGCTGTTTCCACTTTGATGCCCAGAAATCGTTCCGGGCCGCTGTTAGACCCGTATGTTGGAATACGGGGAAATCGTAACAGGCTAGCGAGTTTTCATGGGGCAACCCAAACTCAGCCCTGACGTCCTAAAGTTGAGTGCGAGATATCCTGCCGGCGTCCTGGGGAACCCCAAGCCGATCGCGCAGCGATTTGCCCACACGGCGGAGTTGCGCCAATCGGCGCTGCGCGCGGCCGAGCCGCCAAGTCGGTCGCAGTCAGAAGAGCCGCGCGCCGCAGCGCGCGAACCGACCGTTTCGGCAGAAGGTGGGTTGGCCGCTCGGACTCGTTGGCTGATTGCCGGACTTATCGTTGCCGCGCTGGTTCCGAGCCTCATTCTGGGAGCCGTTTGGCTCGGCCTGGTCAGCACGAGTTGGTCGACGCCCGCGGCTTCCCCGTCCGAACCGCAAAGCGTGGCTCCGTCCGCCGTGCTCACGGCCCCTGCCAGGATCGAAGCCATCGCCGGCGAGGACGTAAGCTTTCCCATCGCGCTCGATGGCACCGACGGCGTGCCATCTCGCAGCGTGATCGCCGTAAGGGGGCTGCCGCAAGGCAGCAATTTCTCGGAAGGTCGCCCCTATGGCGACAGCGAATGGAGCCTGAAGCCGGATCAGATCGGCGATCTGGATCTCGTCTTACCGGCCAGCGCGAATGGCGAGTTCAAGCTTGGCATCGCGCTCATTGCCCCTGACGACAGAGTTGTTGCCGAGGCGGAGACGCTGCTCGAAATAGCACCCGCCCCAGCCGCGGCCGACCTGGCTGCGACCGAGGCAGGCGGCGGTCCAGAGCCCGAGGTCAGCGAAGCAACGTCAACGGGGGGAATTCCGAGCGGAGGTGAAGCAGCGGCGTCGGCTGTTGCTCCGGACGCAGGACGTGGCGAGGGCGCCGCGCCGGACGAGAAGCCCGCAACCATTGAGGCGGCGACGGGTCCCTCCGGTGGCGCCCCGGCCGCCACGGTCGAGCCAACCGAAGAGACCAAGAGTGGGTTAGGTACCGTTCAGCCCTCCGTCTTCGTCAATCTGCGGGAAGGGCCCTCATCGTCGGCGTCTGTAGTCGGCGTGATCGCCAAGGGAGCCACGCTTTCAGTCATCGATCGCAAGCGCGGATGGGTCCAGGTGACCGACCCTGAGACCGGCAAGAAGGGTTGGATCTACCGCGGCAATCTCGCCGGCGAGGCGAAGACACACTACCGCGCAAGGCGCGTTGCGCCCTCGGAAGCGGAGCCCAAATCAGAGTCTAAGTCAGAGTCGTTCTGGGGCAGAGTCGGACGCTGGCTGACCCCGGGCTAGTTCAGCTTGCCCTTGAGCGCGTCGATGCCTTGGCTGACGAGCTTGTCGGCGGCTTCCGGCGTCAGTTTGGCGGCGATCACCATCTGCGCCGCCTTGACGGCGGCTTCCGCGGCAGCCGCGCGCACTTCGCGCAAGGCCTCGGCCTCGGCGCGGGCGATCTTGTCCTCGGCGAGCTTCATGCGCCGCTCGAACTGCTCCTTCATCGAGCGGCGCGTCTCTGCGGCGAGGATCTCCGCTTCCTTGGATGCGAGGTCGATGATGCCTTTCGTCTCCTTGGCCACGTCGCCCTGCTTGCGGCGATAGTCGGCCAGCACCTTCTCGGCCTCTTCGCGCAGGCGCTTGGCCTCTTCGAGCTCCTTGGCGATGGCCGCAGCATCGGGCGTCAAGCGCCGAGGCGATCTTCTTGTGCACGCCGAGATAGAGCACGACGCCGACAAACAAGAAGAACGATACCGCGACCCAGAATTCCGGCTCGAAGATGAATTCCATTGCGTCAGTCTTTCCGCGCGGCGGCGACCGCTTTGTCGATCTCGGCCTTCGCCGGAGCGATGCCGATGAGTTGGCGTACGATGTCCGCCGCCACGTCAGCAGCCACTTCATTCACATCGCGCATGGCGGAGGCCTTGGCCGCCTCGATACGCTTCTCGGCCTCGGCACCCCGCTCGGCGAGCTCGGCGTCGAGCTTCGCGCGCTCGGCGGCGCTCTCCGCTTTCAGTTTGGCGCGGCCTTCGTCGATAATGGCATGCGCCTTCTGCTTGGCCTCGGCGAGTGTCTGCTCGTAAGCCGCGATCGCCTCCTCGGTCTGCCGCCGGAGTTTGTCGGCCTCAGCGAGGTCCTTGGCGATCCGGTCCGCGCGTGCCTCGATCACCGAGCCGATGCGCGGCAGCGCCACCTTCACCATTAGCACATAGAGAATGCCGAAGGTGATGAGGAGCCAGATGAGCTGGGGACCCCAGTCGAGTGGATTGAGCTGCGGCATGGGCGCTTCCCGCTAGCTGAAAAGGTCTTCGGCAGGCCTAGAACACGAACAGGATGATCAGCGCCACCACCAGGCCGAACAGGCCGGTGGCCTCGGCCAGAGCGAAGCCGAGCAGGAGGTTGGCGAACTGCGACGGCGCGGCCGACGGGTTGCGCAAAGCCCCTTGCAGATAGTTGCCGAAGATCGTGCCGATGCCGACGCCGGCGCCGACAAGCGCGATCGAGGCCAGACCCGGCGCCGATCAATTTTGCTGCTGATGGATCCATGACTTCTCTCCTTTGCAACGATATTGGCTGATGGTTGCGATAACTAATGATGCATATGCAGGGCGTCGTTGAGATAGATGCAGGTCAAGATGGCGAACACATAAGCCTGCAAAAATGCGACCAGGATTTCGAGACCGGTGAAGGCCACCATGAAGGCGAGGGGAGCCCAGCCACCGAGAAAGCCGAGCGCCACGACGAAGGCGCCGAACACTTTCAGCATGGTGTGGCCGGCCATCATGTTGGCGAACAGCCGGACCGAGAGCGAGATCGGCCGCGTGAGATAGGAGATCAGCTCGATCACCACGAGCAGCGGCAGCATCACCACAGGAACGCCCGACGGCACGAAGAATTTGAGGAAACCCACCCCGTGCTTCCAGAAGCCGATCAGCGTCACGCCGAGAAAGATGAAAGCGGCGAGCGCGAAGGTGACGATGATGTGGCTCGTCACGGTGAAGGAATAGGGCACCATGCCGAGCATGTTCAGCGTCAGCACGAACATGAACAGCGTGAAGACGAAGGGGAAATATTTCATCCCCGCGGTGCCGACATTGTCGCGCACCATATTGGCGATGAACTCGTAGGAGATCTCGGCAACCGACTGGAGCCGCGACGGCACGAGCGCGCGGCTGCGCATGGCATAGACGGTGAAGAGGGTGATGATCGCGGCCGCGATCACCATGAACAGGGCCGAGTTGGTGAAAGAGGCGTCGAAGCCGAACAGTTCGAGCGGGATGAGCCGCTTGATCTCGAACTGATGCATGGGGTTGGGGAGCCCGCCGGCGCTGCCACCGTGCCCGGCTCCGTGCCCTGCCTCTTCCGCGGCGTATGCTGCCTCAATCACTGCGAAACGCCCCTAGCTCTAGTCATCGTCATCGTACACTACGCTCGGCAAATCCTTGGTCGACGGCGCTTCCGCCTGCATGCGCTTGGCGGTCCGCACCACATTCATGATTCCTGCGGCGGCGCCCAGCCCGAGAAACACCACCATCAGCAGCGGCGCCGTGCCGAGAAACCGGTCGAGCGCCCAGCCGATGAAACCCCCTACCGCCACCCCGGCCACGAGCTCGACACCGAGCCTGAGCGCCTGGCCGAGCGCGGCCCCGTGGCCTTGGGGTTCAGGGCCTGGGGCAGGTGCATGCCGGGCCTGAGCCTCCGCCAGCTGCTCGCCAAGGCTGTCGAGCCGCTGCCGAATAGTTCCGGCGTCACGGCCGCCTTGCTTGCGACCGGACTGTTTTTCGGCTCCGGCCATTGGCTTTGCTCAATTCCGGGAGAGGCATCGGGACCGGCTGGTCCTTAAGCTTGGCCGGCACTTTAGTTTGGGATTTGCCCCTGTCAAGGAAGTCCAAGGGGCTGGAAATCGGAGCCTCATGCTTCGAGATGCAGCCTTTGGCGGCTCCTCAGCATGAGGGTCCGTGCCTCACCCTGAGGAGGGCCGAAGGCCCGTCTCGAAGGGTGAGATTTCCGAAGAAGCCTAGCTCGCGTCGCGCAGGCGCTCGGCGGTGTCGAGATCGACCGAGACGAGCTGGCTCACGCCGCGCTCCATCATGGTGACGCCGAACAGCCGGCTCATCCGCGCCATGGTCAGCGGGTGGTGGGTGATGATGAGGAAGCGCGTATCGGTCTCCTTCGCCATCTCCTCCATCAGCCGGCAGAAGCGCTCGACATTGGCGTCGTCGAGGGGCGCGTCCACCTCGTCCAACACGCAGATCGGCGAGGGGTTGGTCAGGAACACAGCGAAGATCAGGGCGAGCGCGGTCAGCGCCTTCTCGCCACCTGAGAGCAGCGTCAGCGCCTGAGTGCGTTTGCCGGGCGGGCAGGCGAAGATCTCCAGGCCGGATTCGAGCGGATCGTCGGAATCGACCAGCTTCAGCTCCGCCGTGCCGCCGCCGAACAGCGTCTTGAACAGCCGGCCGAAATGCCCGTTGACCGTGTCGAAGGCTTCGAGCAGGCGCTTGCGGCCCTCGCGATTCAGATTGGAAATGCCCTGCCGCAGCCGCACGATGGCTTCCTCGACGTCGGCCTTCTCGCGCTCCATCTCCTCGAGCTGCGCGGCAAGCTCGGCTTCTTCCTCTTCGGCCCGGAGATTGACGCCGCCAAGCCGCTCCCGCTCGCCTTTGAGTTTGAGCAACCGCGCCTCGACATCGGCCAGCGGCGGAATTGAAGCGCCCGCCTTCAGCCCTGCGAGCGCAAGACAGTCTTCCGGCATGCAATCGAGCTGATCGCGGATCGCGCGCGCGGTCTCGCTGCGGCGCTCACGCGCCGCTTCCAGCCGCGCTTCGTTGCGCGCGCGCGCCTCGCGCGCCTCGGCGAGCCGCTCCTGCACTTCGCGCAGCGCCTTCTCGCGGCCTTTGAGCGCCGTCTCGGCCAAAGCAAGATCGTCTGCGGCCTTCGCCCGCTCGCGCTCGGCTGAGGCGATGGCGTCGAACAATTTCATGCGGCGCTGCTCGATCTCGGCGGGGAGATTTTCGAGCGCGGCGAGGTCGGCGCTGGTCTCTTCCTCGCGCGCGCGCAGCGTCTGGATCTGCTCGCGCGCATTGGCGATGCGCTTCTGCCACAGCTCCTCTTCCGCGCCGATCGCCTCCAGGCGCTCTTGGCGGAGCCGCACCTCGCGCTCGAAACCTTCAAGCGTGGCTTCCGCGCGGGCCGCGGCCTGGCGGCTCGCAGCGGCTTTCATTTGTGCGGCTTCGAGTGCGGCTTCCAGCGCCGAGAGGGAAGCAAGCGCGAGCAACGCCGTCGCGACGCGGCTTCCATGCCCCTTTGCCTCATCGAGCCCGGCTCGCGCGTGATTGAGCGCTTCGGCCAGCGCGCCGAGTTCCTTGCTGGTCGCTTGCGCCTCGTGCTCGGCCGCGGCGATCTGATCGCGCGTACGGTCGAGCTCGGCATGTGCCTCCTTGGCCTCCTGCCGCAGCGCCTTGGTCTTGAGCCCCGCCGCTTCCGCCTTGGCGACAGCAGCCGCAAGCTCGGCCTCGGTCTCGGCGGCGCGGGCTTGCGCCTTGGCGGACCCGTTCTTGAGCGCCGCAAGCCGGCTGCGTTCGACCAGCCGCGCGCCGGCGGCGCTCGCCGTGCCGGCCTGGATGCTGTAGCCGTCCCAGCGCCAGAGATCGCCATCCTTGGACACAAGCCTCTGCCCGGGCTTGAGCCCGGCCTGCAACGCGCGGCCTTGTGTCGCCTCGACCACGCCGATCTGCTTGAGCCGCCGCGACAGCACGGCTGGCCCTTTGACGAAATTGCTGAGAGGAACGGCGCCATCGGGAAGACCCGGGTCATCGCCCACAGCCGAGGTCAGCCGCCAATGCGAGGGCGCAGTCTCGGCGCTCGCCGCATCGAGATCGTCGCCGAGCGCTGCCCCAAGCGCCTGCTCGTACCCGCCCGTGATCCTGATCTCTTCCACGATCGGCGACCAATCATGCACGGGCGCCAAAAGCTTCATCAGCGTCGCAAGCTCGGTTTCGAGCTCCTGGCTCGCAAGCTTCGCCTCGGCGGCCAAGGCCCGAGCCTTGGTTTCCGCCGCATGCGCCTCCTCCTGATCGGCCTCCGCCGCCAGCAGCTCGGTCTCGATCCCTTGCACCGTCGCGGAAAGCTCGGCCAGCGCAGCATTCAGGCCGGCAAGCTTGGCATCGCTGCCGCTTTCGGCCTCGCGCTTGGCAAGCTCTTGCTCGAGCTCGCCCAGTTGAGCCTCAAGCCGGGTCCCGCGCATCTCGATCTCGGTCTTCTCGCCGTCGAGTCGGCTTCGCTCGGCGCGCGCCTCGGCAAGCGCCGTGGTCGCCTGTCGCAAGGCCTGCTCGGCGGCTTCAAGGATTTCCTTGGCCCGGGCCGCGGCCTCGCGCAGCTGCGGCTCCTCGCGATCGCGCGAGCTTGCCACGGCGAGACGCCGGCCCTCCTCGCCAAGCCCGCGCAGCATGCCCTCGGCCTCAGCGATATGCTCCTCCTCGCGGGCGAGGTCGCGGGAGGCTTGCGCCAGCCGCGTCTCGAGCTCGGCCTGCCGCGCCTTGGCGCGGGCCTCCTCGCGCTCCAGCGCATCGCGCTCGACGCTCAAGCGATGCAGCACGGCCGCGCGCGCAGCCTCCTCGTCGCGCAAAGGTTGGAGTTTTTCGGCGGCCTCGGCCTGCTGGCGCAATGCCTCGCCTTCGGCCTTGGTGTGTTGCGCGACTTGGGAGAGCGCCTCCTGGAAGGACGCTTCCTCCTGCTCGACATGGGCGCAGGCGCCGGTCCAATGCAGATGATGCTGGAGCGCCTCGGTCTCGCGGATCTTGCCGGAGATTTCACGGTAGCGCTGCGCCTGGCGCGCCTGGCGCCGCAAAGCCTGCAATTGCGATGCGAGCTGGCCGATCAGGTCGGCAAGCCGCGCGAGATTGGCTTCCGTCGCCTTCAGCCGAAGCTCAGCCTCATGCCGGCGGCTATGCAAGCCGGCAATGCCCGCGGCATCTTCGAGCACGCGGCGACGCTCCTGCGGTGCGGAATTGACGATCTCGCCGATGCGGCCCTGCCGCACCAGCGCCGGCGAGCGCGCGCCGGTCGCGGCATCCTCGAACAGCAGCCGCACGTCGCGCGCGCGCGCATCCTTGCCGTTGACCTTATAGGCCGAGCCCGCCTCGCGTTCGATTCGCCGCGTCACTTCCAGCATGTCGCTGTCGTTGAACTCGGCCGGCGCCGTGCGCGCGCTATTGTCGATGAACAGGGTGACCTCGGCGCTGTTGCGCGCCGGGCGGTCTTCCGAGCCCGCGAAGATCACGTCCTCCATGGCGCCGCCGCGCATGCTCTTATACGAGGTCTCACCCATGGCCCAGCGTAGCGCCTCGAGCAGGTTCGACTTGCCGCAGCCATTGGGACCGACGACGCCGGTCAGGCCTGGCTCGACCAGAAGCTCGGTCGGCTCGACGAACGACTTGAATCCGAGAAGGCGAAGACGAGTGATCTTCACGCTGGGTCTACCTTGTTAGTGGAGCCTCTACGCACGGGACCGGACCATGGCCGGTGTCCGGGAAACGATCAAGACGGAGTTGCAGGCGGCGGCGGGGCCTGTTCGATCATGGCCTTGATCTCGTCGAAGGTGACCTCTCCTTGGGCCTTGCGGCCGTTGATGAAGAAGGTCGGCGTGCCGATCACGTTGAATTGCCGCCCCCGCTGCTTCACCTCCGTCAAGCCGTCGATAATGGTTTGATTCGAGAGGCATTTGTCAAACGTCTCGCGGCTCATTCCGCTGGATTTGGCGACCGAATAGATGGCGTCCGGGCGCACCTCCTGGCTCACCCATTCCGGCTGCCGGGTGAGGAACTGGTTCAGCAGGAAGAAATATTTGTCCTGCGGCGCGCAGCGATTGACGATCGCCGCATTGCCGGAGGTGTGGCCGATGGGGAACTCCCGCACGATGAAGCGGACCTTGCCGGTGTCGATGAATTCCTTCTTGAAGCGCGGGAACAGGGCCTTCTGGAAATGGGCGCAATGCGGGCAGGTGAGCGAGACATATTCGATGACGGTGACCGGCGCATTGGCCTTGCCGAGCGAGACGTCGCCGAGCGGGCCGGGCGCCATCAGCTCGGCTTGCGGCGGCACGTAGGTCGCCTTGTCGATCGGCGGCGCCGGGCCCATCGCGCCGCCGCCGCACCCCGCAAGGGCAAGCGCCAAGGCGATCGGGATCGACGCTCTTAGCCCTCGCAGCCGCATCACTGAGTTCCTACTGACCTGAAGACCCTTCAGGCTTGCTCTCTTCCGGCATTGGCGTTGCGCCTCCCTCGGGCGTCGGCGTTGCGCCGCCTGCGGGCGCGGTCGAGCCGCCAGGCTCCGCCGGCTTGTCGATGCCGGTGAACTTGGCTTCGAAATCCTTGAGCTCGTGCTCGCCGCTCATCCGCTTGCCGTTGATGAAGAAGGAGGGTGTCGAGTTGATGCCGAACTTCTCATAGCCGATGGTCCGGGTCTCAACGATCTTGTTGAACAGCTCCTTGTCGGCCATGCATTTGTCGAAGCTCTCCTTGGAGAAGCCTGCCTGGCGAGCGAATTGCAGCAGCTTGTCCATGGCCTCTTCGCCCTGCACCACCCATGTCTTCTGCGTCTGGAACAGGGCTTCGATCATTGGGAAATAGCGGTCGGGCCCGGCGCAGCGGGCGAGCATCGAGGCGCGCGCCGCGAGCCCGTCGAGCGGGAACTCACGGAAGATGAAGCGAGCCTTGCCGGTGTCGATATATTTGGTCTTCAGCTCGGGAAACACGATCGTCTCGAACTGCGCGCAATGCGGGCAGGTCATCGAGGCATATTCGACGATGGTGTTGGGAGCGTCGGCATTGCCGAGGGACATCTCGGGCAATGGGCCTGGCGCCATCAACACGGCGAGATCGGGATCGGTCTTGGGGCCAGGTCCGCCCGCATTGCCGTTGGAAGTGGCCTTCCAATAGGCGAGGCCGCCAACAATCACGGCAGCCGCCACCGCGCCGATAATGAACAGCGTATTCTTGCTCCCGGCCTCGTCCTTGCCGGGCGGCGTCTCAGCGCCCGAGGATTTGCCGCCTGCTGCCTTGCCGGAACCGGCCTGGGCAGCCGTTTTTTTCTCGCTTTTCGCCACTCTTTTCACTCCACCTGATGGGATAGCTTCGAGCCGGGCCTACATTCGTTAAACACCCGCGTTCTGGCAAGAGCGAGAAAAGGGCTTCAATCGCTTGTGAGCTTGGCGCGCGTGTTGGACCCGAGCCGCAGCAAGGCGGCGCGCAAGCCACCATCCTCGATAGAGGAAGAGGCGGGAAGCGCGTCGGGATCGATCGGCGGCTCCACTGTGGGGCGCCGGGGCGCTTTGCGCGCCACCGGCGCCTGCAAGATGCGCATCTCGGCGATCGCCCGGTAGCCGAAATAGGCGTTTACCCGCTCGAGGATCTGGCCAGAGCGGTGCTGCACCTCGATGGCGCGCGGGCCCTCGACCCTGAGCACCAAGGTCGCACCTTCATCCCGGCGCCCTTTGGGCGCGGCCGGCACTTGCGCCTCGTCGCGGCGCTTCGGCCAGATGACCCGGTCGGGCATGGTGAACTGGGCTAGCTCCGCGCCGACGATTGTCCCCCACTCGCTCAACAGCGAGGTGGTGGCGAAGCCGCGCGCGCGCGCGGACGCATCGAGCGCGCCGGCCGCATAAGCGCCGATCGGTCGCGCCGCTCCTGCCGCTCGCCCCAAGGCTCTCCTCTCTTTGTCGTCCATGGCGTTTCGCGAAATGGTGGAGCGATCGCGCGCTCCGCTTGCTTCGTCTGCCACGAGCTTACACCATGGCCCGAACGGAGGCGTGGGCGGAGTTCGCTTTATGCAGAGGCGCAGCAGCGCGGGTCCGGCCGGAAGAAGCAAGCATCGCTGCTGCGGTGCTGGCCTGGTACGACCGCGAGCGCCGCCGCCTGCCCTGGCGGGCAGAGCCCGGAGAGGCGCCTGATCCTTATTGCGTCTGGCTCAGCGAGATCATGCTGCAACAGACGACCGTCAAGGCGGTGCTGCCGCGCTACGATCTCTTCCTGCGCCGCTGGCCCGACGTGACGGCATTGGCGAGCGCACGAGCTTGGCGAGGTGCTCGCCGCCTGGGCCGGTCTCGGCTATTACGCCCGCGCGCGGAACCTGCATGCTTGCGCGCGGGCGGTGGCAGAGCGGCACGGCGGCAAATTCCCCGAGGACGAGGCCGCATTGCGCAAGCTGCCCGGCATCGGCGACTATACCGCCGCCGCCATCGCGGCAATCGCCTTCGGCAAGCGGGCGACGCCGGTCGACGGCAATATCGAGCGCGTGTTGGCGCGGCTGTTCGCCGTGGCGACGCCGCTGCCCGCCGCCAAGGCCGAGATCAGGGCGCTCGCCGAGACACTGACGCCAGAAGATCGTGCCGGCGATTTCGCGCAGGCGATGATGGACTTGGGCGCCACGATCTGCACGCCACGCCGCCCGGCTTGCGGTCTCTGCCCGGTGCGGCCCGATTGCCGGGGCTATGCCGATGGGCTCGCCGAGGCGCTGCCTTATCGCGAGGCGAAAGGCGAGCGGCCGGTCAGGCGCGGCGCGACCTTCGTAGCCATCCGCCCCGACGGGGCTGTTCTGCTGCGCGAGCGGCCGCTGCATGGCCTGTTGGGCGGCATGCTGGAGACGCCGTCATCGCCCTGGGCCGAGGCCGAGCCCGCCGAAAAGTCTGCGCGCGGATACGCGCCGGTCGCGGCCGACTGGCGCAAGCTGCCCGGCCTGGTCGAGCACACCTTCACGCATTTCCACCTCGAGCTTTGCGTTTATCGCGCGGAGGTCGGACAGGATGCGCAGCCCAAGCGCGGCAGCCCAGCCCGAGCGCTGCCGGTGGCTCAAGTCTCGCCAGCTTGCCGGCGCCGCGCTGCCCTCGGTGATGCGGAAGGTGTTGCTCTACGCGCTCGAAGCGCAGTGCGTCAGCCCTGCGGCTCAAGCTTCGCCCGTGCCGCCTCGCGCAAGGCGTCGATCGGCTTGAGACTGCCTTCGGCTTCGTAATGCCAGAAGGTCCAACCGTTGCAGGCAATCGCCCCTTGCACATGCGCGCCGATCTTGTGGATCGAGCCTTGCGCGCCGGCGCAGGCGATCGAGCCGTCGGCGCGGACTTTTGCCTCGTGCCGCGCGCCGGAATCGTAAAGCACGGTGCCGGGAGAGATCAGCCCAAGCTCGACCAAAGCGCCGAACGGGATGCGCGGCTCGGCGCGTTTGCCCTTGGCGACTTGCAGCGAATCCTTGTCGAGCGGCGCGAGCGCCTCAAGCCGCGCCCTTGCCGCCTCGGCATAGCTCGTCTCGCGCTCGATGCCGATAAAACCCCGGCCGAGCCGCTTGGCGGCGACCGCGGTGGTGCCTGAGCCGAGAAACGGATCGAGCACGACGTCGCCCGGATTGCTCGACGCCAGCAAGATGCGATGCAGCAGCGCTTCCGGCTTTTGCGTCGGATGCGTCTTGCGCCCGCATTCCTCGCGCAAACGCTCGCTGCCGGAGCAGATCGGAAACAACCAGTCCGAGCGCATCTGCAAATCTTCGTTCAGCGCCTTCATCGCCTCGTAGTTGAAGGTATAGCGCGCCTTGGGACCCATCGATGCCCAGATCAAGGTTTCATGCGCGTTGGTGAAGCGCCGCCCGCGGAAATTCGGCATGGGGTTCGACTTCCGCCAGACGACGTCGTTGAGCACCCAGAAGCCGAGATCCTGGAGTATGGCGCCGACACGGAAGATGTTGTGGTAGCTGCCGATCACCCAGAGGCTGGCGTGAGGCTTCAGCACGCGGCGGCAGGCTGAGAGCCAATCGCGGGAGAAGGCGTCGTAAGCGGCGAAGCTGCCGAACTTGTCCCAGTCGTCGTCGACGGCATCGACGCGGCTATTGTCGGGCCGGTAAAGCTCGTTGTTGAGCTGGAGATTATAGGGCGGGTCGGCGAAGACGAGATCGATCGAGGCTTCGGGGAGGAGTTTAAGCTCCTCGATGCAGTCGCCGACGATGATCCTGTCGAGCGGGAGCTTGGCTCCCCTCTTGTCCCCCACACCCATGACACCACTCGGGTTACGCAGTTACTGCACGCACCTCGCTACCCGGCGAGGCGGAGCCATGCTGCGGGACCTAGGGTAAAGGCGGGCTTAATTGGGCGAGAGTTGGCATGGCGCGGGCGCCATGCCAAAAACGCGCGGTACGCCGCGCTTTCGGGGGATCAAGCGATGCCGCCGGGCTTTCATCGCCGGGAAATGCTGCGTGCGGCACTCGGGCTGGCAGCGCTGCCGCTGATCGGCAGCCGGGCCGACGCGGCGGATGAGAGGGAAGGGGAAATGCCATGGGCAAGGACATCGTGATGATCCACGGCGCCAATGAAGGCGGCTGGTGCTTCGACACGTTCAAGACGGTGTTCGAGCGCCTTGGTAGGACCTGCCACGCACCCGACCTGATCGGACATGGGACACGCGCCGCCGATGCCGCCAAGACCCTGGTCGGCGTGGGCATGGCCGACTATCGCGCGGAGCTTGAGGCCTTGCTCGAGACGCTGCCGCCGAAGCCGGTCATGCTCGGTCATTCAATGGGAGGCGTGCTCGCCCAGCAGCTCGCTGCTGAAGGTCTCGCCAGCGCGCTGATTCTGATCGCGCCGGCACCGCGCGCCGGCATCCTGCCGCCGACCGACGCGGAGAAGCAGCTCGACCAGGATCTGATGGGGCTTGGCGCTTTCTGGAAGACGGTGATCAATCCCGATTTCGATCTAGCCCGCATCTACACCCTGAACCGCGTGCCGGAGGCCGAGCAGCGCGTCGTGTTCGACAAGTTCGGGCCTGAATCGGGCCGCGCCTTTTTCGAGCTGTTCTTCTGGATGCTCGACCAGAGCGGCGCGACGGTGGTCGACACCGCTGCCATCAAATGCCCGGTGCTATGCGTGGTCGGAGCGGACGATAAGATCGTCTCGCCGCAGACTGCGCGCGAAACTGCGGCTGGCTATCCCGGCGCAACGTTTTGGGAGCTTGAGGGCCACGGCCACATGCTGGTGCTCGAGCCCGGCGCCGAGGACATCGCCCGGCGTATCGCCGATTGGTGCCCGCGCTAAGCGCCTTCGCCGATCTCTTCAGGAATTGGCGGCTCGGTGCCGGTCTCGAGCAGCCTGAGCGCGCGCTCTATCGGCGAGAAGGAGCGGCGATGATGCGTGCACACGCCGTGTTTCTTGATGGCTGCCGCATGCTCGGGCGTGCCATAGCCCTTGTTGCTGTCCCAGGCATAGCGGCGGTAGCGGCGCGAGAGCTTCACCATCAGCCGGTCGCGCGTGACCTTGGCGACGATCGACGCCGCCGCCACCGACAGCGACAACCCATCGCCGCCGACGATCGCCCGCGCCTTACAGGGGAAACGCTTAGGAACGATGTTGCCGTCGATCAAAGCCGAGCCGGCCGGGACGCGCAGCCGGCGATAGGCCGCGCGCATGCCCCATAGGCTCGCCTGCAAGATGTTGTCGCGATCGATCCGCTTTACCGGGCCGATCACCACCGACACGATCGAGGTCGCCAGGATCGCTTCGTAGCGGTCCGCGCGCATCTCTGGCGTCAACACTTTCGAATCGTTGAGCCCTTCCGGGATGCGATCGGGATCGAGGATCACCGCGGCGACCACCACTGGCCCAGCCCAGGGTCCGCGCCCCGCCTCGTCGATCCCGGCGACGGGGCCGCGATACTGATCCATCATCGCCGCTTCGAGATCGAAGCTCGGCGCCGGGATAGGCAGCTTTTCGGCGGGAAGTCCCATGGCAAGGGACTTTCGCGCAAAGCCCGCGCCTTTTGCAACTTGTTCGGAGCGGGCCCCACGTCCGCTGTGGAAAAACCGCTAGAACAGCTGGAGTTGCTGGCCGGGAAGGGACGGCGGCGTGAAGAGATCGGTGCGCAGCT
This sequence comes from uncultured Alphaproteobacteria bacterium, assembly GCA_963710245.1. Classification (GTDB taxonomy): domain Bacteria; phylum Pseudomonadota; class Alphaproteobacteria; order Rhizobiales; family Methyloligellaceae; genus Methyloceanibacter. The sequence continues at coordinate 70,485 of CAVPZK010000015.1, read as the reverse complement.
CGACCGAGCTCTTATTGAGCCCGAGCCGCTCGGCGGCGAGCTCGAATCGCCGCCCGATCATCCAGGCATAGGGCCCGTCGCCCGTCATGCGCTCTCCCCATTTCGCATCGTAGAGCTTGCCGCCCCGCGTCGAGCGCATCAGCGACAGAACCCGCTTGGCGCGGTCCGGGCAATTCGCTTGCAGCCATTCCGTGAAGAGATCGCCGATCTCGAGTGGCAGCCTGAGCAGCACGTAGCCCGCGCTCACCACGCCGGCTGCGGCCGCACGCTCCAAGATGCGCTCCATCTCCATGTCGGTAAGGCCGGGAATGATCGGCGCCACCATGACCGAGGTTGGCACACCGGCGTCGACCAGCCTTGCGACCGTCTCGAGCCGCTTGTCCGGCGTGCTTGCGCGCGGCTCCATGGCGCGGGCGAGTTTGCGGTCGAGAGTGGTGACCGAGAGCGCCACCTTGACCAGCCCGCGCTCGACCATTGACTTGAGAATGTCGAGATCGCGCAGCACCAACGCCGATTTGGTGACGATGCCGACCGGATGGTTGGCGGCGCTCAGCACTTCGAGAATGCGGCGCATGATGCGGTAGCGCCGCTCGATCGGCTGATAAGGATCGGTGTTGGTGCCGATGGCTATGGTGCGGACTTGATAGCCCGGCTCGGCAAGCTCGCGCTCGAGCGCCTGTCCGGCATTGGTCTTGGCGAACAGCCGCGTCTCGAAATCGAGTCCGGGCGAGAGCCCGAGAAAGGCATGCGTCGGCCGCGCGAAGCAATAGATGCAGCCATGCTCGCAGCCCCGGTACGGGTTGATCGAACGGTCGAAGCCAATGTCTGGAGATTCGTTGCGCGTGATGATGCGCCGCGCCGGCACCTCCTGAACTTCGGTGGAAAGCGCCTCGAGCTCGCCGAGCGATTCCCAGCCGTCGTCGACGGGCTCGTATGCGATCGGCTCGAAGCGGCCGCCCCGGTTGGTCTGGGCGCCCCTGCCATGGCGGCGGCCCGCGGCGACGCCTCCCGTCTCATGCGGAAAGCTCTCGAAATCGGCCGGTTTTCTCAACGCGACGGACATGTTCACCATATAGGGCGTGGCGAGGAACAAATCAAGAACAAATTGATGGTGCACCCATGTGACGATTGCCGGATAACGGTCTCGCGCCTATAGGTTCCGCGCCATGATCTCGGTCATCATCCCGACGCTGAACGCAGAGCGCACGCTTACGCATACCCTCTCGGCTCTTGTTCCGGCCGTGGTCGAGGGCATCGTGCAGGAGGCAATCCTGGTCGATGGTGGCTCGACCGACGAGACCTGTGCCATCGCCGAAGCCGCCGGCACGCATCTGATCGAGGCGCCGCGCGGACGCGGCTCTCAGCTCGAGGCCGGCGCCCACCATGCTAAAGGCGATTGGCTGCTATTCCTGCATGCCGACACGGTGCTCGAGCCTGGCTGGGCCGAAGAGGCGCAGAGCTTCATCGAGCGGGTCGAGAGCGGTAGACGGCCTCAAGCCGCAGCGTCGTTCAGTTTCGCGCTCGACGATGACGGCCTCATGCCGCGCGTCGTTGAAGGTCTGGTCGGCTTGCGCTGTAGCGTGCTCGCTCTGCCTTACGGCGACCAGGGGCTGCTCATCTCGCGCAATCTCTACAACCGTCTCGGCGGCTTCCGCCCGATTCCCTTGATGGAGGACGTCGATCTCGTGCGCCGGCTCAAGCGGCGCGAGCTGGTGATGCTGAAATCGCGCGCGGTGACGAGCGGCGAGCGCTACCGGCGCGAGGGCTATCTCGCACGCACCTTCCGCAATCTCGGCTGCATGCTGCTCTATTATCTTCGCGTGCCGCCATGCGTGCTCGCGCGACTTTATGGCTAGGTCGAGCGCGCGGCGCTCGCGCCGGCCAGGATACGCCAAGCATCTCGTCATCATGGCCAAGAGTCCCGTCGCCGGCCGCGTCAAGCGGCGGCTCGGGCGCGAGATCGGCGATATCCCAGCGGTCCGCTTCTATCGCCATTGTCTGTCGCACACAGCTCTGCGGCTCGCGCAAGACAAACGCTGGCGCACGCTGCTTGCGACCGATCCCGACGGCGACGTCGGAGCTGGCTTTGAGCCTTCGGGTCAAAAACTGGCGCGCGTGAAGCAGGGCAAGGGCGACCTGGGTCAGCGCATGCGACGCCTGTTCGCGTCGCTGCCGCCGGGCCCAGCGATCATCGTCGGCAGCGACATCCCGGCGATCGACGCCGAGCACATCGCGCAAGCGTTCAGCCTGCTCGGCCGAAACGATGCCGTGTTCGGGCCAGCGCCTGACGGCGGCTATTGGCTGGTCGGATTTAAGCGCACACCAAAAGCGCTCGCGCCGTTTGCCGGAGTGCGTTGGTCGAGCCCGCACGCTCTTGCCGACACGCTCGCAAATTTGAAGAGCAGGCGCGTGGCATTCGCGGTGACGCTTTCGGATGTCGACGGCAAGCACGACTACGACGCGATGCGCGGCATCGCCGAGAGACTTGTCTTTAATTCAACATTAAGGCGCTTCTTGTAGTGCCTTGAAATAACGGGATAAGGGCTTCACTCGCATGCGCATCGCTTTGGTCGATCCCAGTCGGCACGACTCGACTGATCGTCTCGCGCATGCTTGCAGCGCGCGGCCACGAGGTCCTTCCCTTCGGCGATGAGCGCGACGCGCTGGCGCAGATCAAAGCCGATCCGTGCATCGAAGCGCTGATCACCAGCGCCGAGCTCAAACACATGTCCGGTGTCGAGCTCTGCTGGGAGGCGCGGCTGGCCGCAACCGCCGCCCGATTTATGTGCTGATGATGTCGACCCAATACGATCAGCGCAGTCTGATCGAGGCGCTCGACTCCGGCGCCGACGAGTTCATCGGCAAGCCACCTCTGGCCGAGGAGCTCTATGCGCGGCTCCGGGCCGCAGAGCGGATTCTCTCCATGCAGCGCGAGTTGATCCGGCTCGCCACGATCGATCCCTTGACCGGATTGAGCAATCGCCGTGGTTTCTTCGAGCGCGCGACGGAAGCCTGCGCCCGCGTGGCTCCCCCTGATGGCAGCCTGTCGGCGATCATCCTCGATATCGACAATTTCAAGCACATCAACGACTCCTACGGACATGAAACCGGCGACGAGGCGATCTGCTGCTGCGCCCGGGCCGCGTTCTTGACCGAGGCCGTGGTCGGACGGCTCGACGGCGACGAGTTCGCACTCCTCCTGGAGGATCGCACCTTGCCACAGGCGATCGAGGTCGCCGAGAATTTGCGCACGCGGCTCGCAGCGCAGCCCTTTGACACTGGCAAGGATCGCATCACGCTGACCTGGAGCGTTGGCGTCGGCGAGGGGAGACCCGGCGACACTGTCGATCAGATCCTCGCCAGAGCCGATGCCGCGCTCTACAACGCCAAATCCGGCGGCCGCAACCGCGTCGTCGGCGCTCACGCGGGAATTCTGACACGGCCAGCCATCGTCACCAACGGGCTGGCTCGCGCCTCGTCGTTTTGATTGGACGCCTGCCTATTTAGCTTTCGCCTTCTTCTGCTCGCTCAGTCTAGGCATGATCTCGATGAAGGAGCAGGGGCGGTGACGATTGTCGAGCTGATGCTTGAGGATGCCGTTCCAGGCGTCGGTGCAGGCCCCGGGAGATCCCGGCACGCAGAAAATATAGGTGCCCTTGGCAAGCCCGCCGCAGGCTCGGCTCTGTACCGTCGAGGTGCCGACGCTCTGGTAGCTCAGCAGATGGAACAGTACCGAGAAGCCCTCGATCTCCTTCTCGAATAGGGGCCTCACCGCTTCCGGCGTCACGTCGCGCCCGGTGAAGCCCGTGCCGCCGGTGGTGATGACCACGTCGACCTCGGGATCCTTGATCCAGCGCTTCACTTGTTTGCGGATCAATTTCGAGTCGTCCTCGACGATGGCATGCTCGGCGAGCTCATGCCCGGCCTCCTTGATCATACTGACAAGGAGAGGCCCCGATTTATCGGTCTTCTGCGTGCGCGTGTCGGACACCGTCAGCACGGCGATCCGCACCGGAATGAAGGGCCTCGTCTCGTCGATGCGGTTCATTGCTCGAGCCTCTCCTTCACCAGCAACAGGTCGCGCCATGCCAAGCGTTTATGCTCGGGGTTACGCAACAGGAAGGCGGGATGCAACGTGGCGAGCGTGGGGATGTCGCGGCAGCCGCTTGCATAGCTAAGCCACTTGCCTCTGAGCCGCATAATTCCCTCCGCCACGCCGAGAATGTTTTTGGCCGCTGCCCCACCGAGCAGCACCAGCACGTGCGGCGACTTGAGCTCGATCTGCCTGGCGAGGAAGGGCGCGCAAGCCTCGACCTCCTCAGGCGTCGGCGTGCGGTTGCCGGGCGGACGCCAATAGACCGTGTTGGTGATATAGACATGCTCCTCGGCAAGCCCGATCGCGTTGAGCATGCGGTCGAGTAATTGCCCGGCGCGCCCTACGAAGGGTTTGCCGCTTAGGTCCTCGTCACGGCCCGGCGCTTCGCCGATCAGCATGATGCGAGCGTCATCGCGCCCACGCTTGAAGCAAAGGCTCTTCGCCGTGCGCTTGAGCGCGCAGCCCTCGAAGCCGGCGAGCATGGCCTCAAGCGCTGCGAGCGTGCCGGCCTGGTTGAGATCGATCCGAGAGCTGCCCCCCGCGGCCGCGGCAGCCTGCGCTGCCGCCGGGCGCGGCCGAGGCTGAACGCGCGGCGGGGAAGAGGGAGGCGCCACGGGCGCGGCAAAGCAATCGACCGGCTCATCGCCGATCGCCTCGTCGGCGCCCATTGCCGCATACCAGGCCAATAAGGCTTGAACCGTCTCTCGTTCCGTAGCAGTCATTCCGCACTCTTTGGCGCTTCCGGCGCCTCACACCATATTGATGGATACTGGATTCCCGCGCATCCGGGAATGACTTCCACTTTTTGGCAGCTGCCGATTTGGAGCGAAACCTTGAACGAAGCGCCTGAGCCAAAAGCGGTCGATGCGCAAGTGGTCGAGCGCGAGACCATGGAGTTCGACGTCGTCATTGTCGGCGCCGGACCGGCTGGGCTCGCCGCGGCACTCAGGCTGAAGCAGCTTGCCGCCGAAAAGGGCACGGAACTCTCCGTCGTCGTGCTGGAGAAGGGCTCCGAGGTCGGCGCGCATATCCTCTCGGGCGCTGTGATCGACCCGGTGGGCCTCGACGCCCTCATCCCCGATTGGCGCGACAAGCGTTCCCCGCTCACCACCGAGGTCACCGAGGACAAGTTCTATTATCTCTGGAAGACCGGCGGCATCCGCGTGCCGAACATCTTCATGCCGCCGCTGATGAGCAATCATGGTTGCTACACCGGCAGCCTCGGCGCTCTCACCCGCTGGCTCGCCGAGCAGGCGGAAGCGCTCGGCGTCGAGATCTATCCGGGTTTCTCCGTCGTCGACGTGATCTTCGGCGCTAAAGGCGAGATCGAAGGCGTCATCACCGGCGACATGGGCGTCGCCCGCGACGGCAGCCACAAGGACAACTACACCCCCGGCATCGCCATCGTCGGCAAATACACCTTCTTCGCCGAAGGCGCGCGTGGCTCGCTCTCGAAAATGCTGATCAGCAAGCTCGGGCTCGATGCGGAGTCCGGCCCGCAGAAATTCGGCATCGGCCTAAAGGAGCTATGGGAGGTTCCGGCCGAGAAGCACAGGCCCGGCCTCGTGCAGCACACCATGGGCTGGCCGCTCGACGACAAGACCGGCGGCGGCTCCTTCCTCTATCATTTCGGCGAGCGGCTGGTGTCGGTGGGCTTCGTCGTCCATCTCGATTACGCGAACCCCTACATCAACCCGTTCAAGGAGTTTCAGCGGGCCAAGACGCATCCCTTGATCGCCGAGCATCTCTCCGGCGGCAAGCGCATTGCCTATGGCGCGCGCGCATTGACCGAGGGCGGCTACCAGGCGATCCCGCAGCTTGCCTTTCCCGGCGGCGCGCTGATCGGCTGCGCGGCGGGCTTCATGAACGTGCCGCGCATCAAAGGCAGTCACAACGCGATGCTGTCGGGGATGATGGCGGCAGAGGCTGCGTTCGAAGCGATCGAGGCTGGCCGCAGCCGCGACGTGCTCGAAGCCTACCCACAGAGCGTGCAATCAAGCTCGATGGCGAAGGAGCTCAAGAAGGTGCGCAACGTGAAGCCGCTCTGGTCGCGGCTCGGCACGCGTCTCGGCGTCATGCTGGGCGGCTTCGATATGTGGATCAACACCATCTTCCCGTTCCTGAGCCACACGCTGAAGCACAGGAAGCCGGACTACGCGACGCTGGCCAAGGCGGCGCAGTCGACGCCGATCGACTATCCGAAGCCCGACGGCAAGCTCAGCTTCGACATTCTCTCCTCGGTGTTCCTGTCGGGCACCAATCACGACGAGAACGAGCCGGTGCATCTTGTGCTCACCGATCCCTCGATCCCGATCGAGCAGAATCTCCCCGAATATGCCGAGCCGGCGCAGCGCTATTGCCCGGCGCAAGTCTATGAGGTGGTGACCGAGGGCAACCGCCAGCGCTTCCAGATCAACGCGCAGAATTGCGTCCACTGCAAAACCTGCGACGTGAAGGATCCCGCCCAAAACATTACCTGGGTGCCGCCTGAAGGCGGCGAGGGACCGAATTACGCCAATATGTAAGGCGTGGCGGCAATGTCGCGCCGATAGGCCACAAACCAGCCGCGATTAGCCTTCAAGGAAGCTTTTGGTTTGTGACAAAGACGAAAAACGCCTAACCTTGGTTGGGGATCATACGAACCGCATTTTTGGGGCGGCGCGATAGCCGAAGCCATATGAGAATTGTGCATCGTGCGGCTCTGCGCAAATTGGCGTGGGGCTCTCTTTTCGTTGCCGCGCTTGTCGCGGCGCCCGCCGCCTACTCGGAAGTCCCCTCGGGGAACCCTGAGGACTCTGGCACGCTGCTCGGCAATTATCTTTCCGGCCGCCTCGCGCGCGGCGACCATGACACGATCGCCGCCGCGGATTTCTATTCCAAGGCGCTCGCCGAGGATCCGGCCAACGAGATCATTCTCGAGCAGACCTTCCTGCTCGAGGCGGCCTCGGCCCATTGGGATCGCGCCGTCGAGCTCGCCAAGGATCTGGTCAAGGCCGAGCCCTCGCACAGGATCGCCCGCTTCCTGCTCGGCATTGACGCCTTCAAGAAGGGGAACTTCAAGGAAGCCGACGAGCATTTCGCCGCCGCCCGGCAGGGACCGATCGCCGATCTCACCTCGACGCTCGCTCGGGCCTGGGTGCAGGAAGCCGACGGCAAACCGGACGAGGCCTTCGCCACGCTCGACAGCCTGAGCGATGCCGACTGGGCCCAATTCTATCAGCGCTATCACCGCGCGCTCATCGCCGACATCGCCGGCAAGCATGACGTGGCGCGCCAGGCCTACGCCCAGGCCTTCAAGAAGAATCCGTCGACGCTGCGAGTTGCCGACGCTTACGCACGCCATGCAGTGAACAACAATAACCGCAAGCTCGCCAAGCAAACCTTGAAGAGCCACATCGCCAAATCGTCAGGCCATCCGCTGTCCGAGGCGCTGCTCGCCGAGATCGAAGAGGGCAAGACCCCGCCGCTTCTCGTCGCCACGCCGAATGACGGCCTCGCCGAGGTGTTCTACGGCATCGGCGATGCGCTTGCCGGCGAGGGTGGGCTCGACATGGGCATCATCTTCCTCCAGTTCTCCCTCTACCTTAAGCCCGACGCGCCGCTCGCTTATGCGGCGCTCGCCGAGGCTTACGAGAGCGCGAAGAAATATGACCTGGAGATGCAGGCGCTCGATCAGATCAAGCCCGATTCGCCGCTCTGGCCGAACGCGCAGATCCAGAATGCCTTCGCGCTCAACTCGATGGAGCGCGTCGACGACGCCAAGGCGCTGCTCGAAGATTTGGCCGCCAAGGACCCGAAGGATGTGCGTCCGCTCGACGCGCTCGGCAATATCCTGCGCGCGCATGAGCGCTATGGCGAGGCGCGCGACTATTACACCCGCGCGCTCAAGCTGATTCCCAAACCCACCAAGGACAATTGGACGCTGTTCTATTCGCGCGGCGTCTGCAACGAGCGGATGAAGGACTGGCCGGCCGCCGAGGCCGATTTCAAGGAGGCGCTCGCGCTGTCTCCCGAGGAATCGCTCGTGCTGAACTATCTCGGCTATTCCTGGGTTGATCAGGGCCAGAATCTGAAACAGGCGATGGACTACATCCGCAAAGCGGTGAAGCTCAAGCCTGACGACGGCTACTATGTTGACAGCCTGGGCTGGGCATATTACCGGCTCGGCAATCTGCCGGCGGCGGTCGAGAATCTCGAGCGTGCCGTCGAACTGAAGCCCGACGATCCGATCATCAACGATCATCTCGGCGATGCCTATTGGAAGGTCGGCCGCACGCTCGAGGCGAAATATCAGTGGGCGCAGGCGCTGACGCTGAAGCCGGAAGACGATCAGGTCGTCACGCTGAAGGCGAAGATCGCCAGTGGCCTGCCGGACAGCGCGGGGACCAAGTCGGCGCAAGACCGGACCACGCAGGCCGGCCAGAAGACGCCGCAATAGCCCGGCTTGGCTGATGGGTTAGGGAGCGGGCATATGGCGCTCCGCGATATTCGGCCCGGGCCAAGCTCAATCTGACGCTCGAAGTCCTTGGACGCCGCCCTGACGGCTATCACGAGCTGCGCAGCCTGGTGGCATTCGCGGACCTCGGCGACGAGATTACCCTTCAGCAGGGCGCTGAGCTGGACCTGGAGACGCAGGGGCCGTTCGCCGAAGCGCTGAGCGGCGACAATCTCGTCATCAGGGCTGCCGAAGCCGCATCGGTTAGTGCGCCCGGCGTCAAGCTCGGGCGCTTTCGCCTGGTGAAGCAACTGCCCGTTGCCGCCGGCCTCGGCGGCGGTTCGGCCGACGCGGCTGCTGCCTTGCGCCTGATTGCGAGTGCCAATCAAGGGGCGCTGAGCGAAGCGGCGATGGCCGCAATTGCCGCTCGCCTCGGCTCCGACGTCACGGTCTGTCTTGCGAGCCGGCCTGCGCTGATGACCGGCCGCGGCGAGAGGGTGGAGCCCGTGCGCGGCTTTCCGGCTTGCGGCGTGCTGCTCGCCAATCCTGGCGTTCCGCTCTCGGCCGCCGCCGTCTATGCCGAGCTTCTCGCCGACGATTTGCGCGCGCCGCCGCTTGGTCAGGAGGGGACGCCGGATTTCCACGGTGATTTCGAGCAGCTGCTCGCCTATGCGCTGTCGCGTCTGAACGATCTCGAAGCGCCGGCCGCGCGGCTTGTGCCTGAGATCAGCGAAGGTGCTCGCTGCACTGCTCGCGCTTGATGGGGCGCGGCTTGTGCGGCTCTCGGGCAGTGGTCCGACTTGCTTCGCGCTGTTCGTCACCGAGGCCGAAGCCGCACGCGCGGGCGCCAAACTCGCCGCCGAGTTTCCCAATTGGTGGGTCGCCGCGAGTTCGCTCGGAAGTTAGAACGGGCGGTCGACGCAGAACTCGATTGCCTCGAGCAGGGCAGCCTTCACCTCAGAGTCGGGGAAGATGGCAAGCGCGTCGCGGGCGATGGCCCCGTAATGCCACGCCCGCTCCATCGTGTCGTTCAAGGCATTGTGCCGTTTCATCAGTTGAAACGCCTCGGCAAGATCGTCCTCGCCGACATCGCCTTCTTGCAGGGTGCGCTGCCAAAAGCCGCGCTCGGCGGCATTGCCGCGGCGATAGCACAGCACGACGGGAAGCGTGATCTTGCCCTCGCGGAAATCGTCGCCGACGCTCTTGCCGAGCATCGACGGCTCGCCCGAATAATCGAGCGCGTCGTCGACCAGCTGGAAGGCAAGCCCGAGATTACGGCCATAGGAGCGCAAGGCGGCGGCTTCCGACTTCGGCCGCGCCGCGATCACCGCGCCGACCTCCGCGGCCGCCGCGAACAATGCCGCGGTCTTGGCGTCGATCACCGCGAGATAATCGTCCTCGGTGGTCTCGGTGTTCTTGGCGGTGATCAGCTGCATCACCTCGCCCTCGGCGATGATCGCCGCCGCATCCGACAGAATGCGCAGCGCGCCGAGCGAGCCGACATCGACCATCATCTTGAAGGCCTGTCCGAGCAGGAAATCGCCGACCAGTACGCTCGCCTCGTTGCCCCACAACAGCCGCGCCGCGGTCTTGCCCCGGCGCAGACTGCTCTCGTCAACCACGTCGTCATGCAGCAGCGTCGCCGTATGCATGAACTCGACGCTCGCCGCGAGCCGCACATGGCCGTCGCCGCTATAGTTGCAGAGCTTCGCCGCGGCCAGCGTGAGCATCGGGCGCAAACGCTTGCCGCCTGAATCGATCAGATGCCGGGCAAGCTCGGGGATCAGCTCGACATTGGATCGCGCCTGATCGAGGATGATGCGGTTGACATGGGCCATGTCCCCCTCGACAAGCGCGACGAGCGGCGCAAGACTTGCTGTCGGGTCGCCGGCGCCGGCAAGCTTAACCACAACTCCCAAGGGGCTTACTCCTGAATCCGGTCGAGACGGGCGTCGTTTCTCGGATATTGTCGGCGGTCGCCTATCGAGGTCAAGGCGCTCAGACGAGGCCAAGGGACACAGGGCTTACCAGGCCATGAAAGAATTGTTGCGCACGAACGATCCGGTGCTTCTGTCCTATGTCAGCGCGTTGCTGGAGGAGGGAGATATCGCGTTTATCGTCGCCGACACGAATATGAGCGTGCTCGAAGGCTCGATCGGGATCTTGCCCCGGCGCGTCCTGGTTGAGAGCACAAGGCTTGCACAGGCGCGCAATCTGCTCACCGAGGCCGATCTCGGCCATGCCCTCTCCGACGAAAAAGCCTAAGCGCCGGGAGGCGCCAGCGAGCACCACCACCACCGACGACTTTCTCGGCGGGCGTATCGGCGTGCTTCAGCCGAAGCACGGCCACAGAGCGGGAAGCGACGCCGTGTTTCTCGCCGCCGCGGTGCCGGCGTGCCCAGGCGACCACGTGCTCGATGTTGGCGCTGGCGTGGGCGTCGCGGGGCTCTGTCTCTTGGCGCGCGTGCCGAGAATCACGCTGACCGCAGTCGAGATCGACGTCAAGCTCTGCGAGCTCGCCGCCCAGAATGCCGCGCGGAATGGTTTCGGCGACAAGTTCAGCGCCGTCACTGCCGACGTGACCGCGCCCGGCAGATCGCTCCGCGCCGTGGGGTTGCTGAATGAAAACTACGATCAGGTGATCGCCAATCCACCCTTCTATGCGGAAGGCAGAGTAAGAGCGGCACCGGATCGTGGGCGGGCGACGGCGCATGTGATGCACCAAGGCGGGCTCGCCGCCTGGATGCGCTTCTTTGCCGCCATGGCCGCGCCGAAAGCTCTCCTCACTCTCATGCATCGCCTCGATTGCCTTGGCGAGTTGCTGCGCCTGCTCGAAGGGCGCTTCGGCGACGTAACCGTGTTTCCCTTGTTCGCGAGGCGTGGCGAGCCCGCGACCCGCATCATCGTGCAGGCCGAGAAGGGAAGCCGGGCAGGGCTCAGCCTCTTGCCGGGCCTCGTCCTGCATCAGGAGAACGGGAGCTATACGGATGAGGCTGAAGCCGTGCTGCGGGGAGGGGAGGCTCTCGATCTTGGCAGATCGAAAAACAGTAAGGGCCGCCGCCTAGGGGGGAAAGGCGGCAGCCCTCTTTCGCCCGAGCGTGAGGAGCCTTCTCGGGCAGGCAAGATCCGCTAGTAGCAGACCTTGACGTCCTTCCAGACCTTCTTGAAGTAGTAGCCGCCGTAGCCGTTCTGACACTTTGATCGTCACGAGGCGGGGCTCATAGGAGCAATACGGCAGATAGTTGTACGAATAGGCGCTCAGCCGGGCGTGCCGATATAGAGCGAGAAATTGGATTTGGCGGAAGCGGGCGAAGCGGCGCCGAGAGCCATGACTGACAGGGCGGCGGCGAAGCAAGGATGGTCTTCGATCATCGGGGTCAACTCCTTCTAGCGGCGACCATCGCCGAGTGGGTCGAAGCGAGGGGAGGGATTTCTCTGGCTCATGTGCTTGAGCCTAGCTGGGGGGCGCTGAACCGAGGCTGAGGTCGCCATTCACCCGGTGTTCAGCCCGCAAAGTCGGATCGGAAAAGCCAAAGGGCCACTCCCTTTCGGGAATGGCCCTTTGCCAAACTCGCAGCGCCCTAGGAGGCGCGCGTGCCTAGTACCAGCCGCGGCGCCAATAACGGCCGCTGCGCCAATAGGGGTAATAGGCGTAAGGATAACCGTAGGCGTAGCCGCCGTAATAACGGCGCGGGCCATACCAGCCCCAGCGCGGTCCGACATAGACGCTCACGCCGGGTCCGCCATACCACCCGCGGCCGCGCCAACCGGCTTCCGCGGAGGTCGGGGAAAGCGTGACGAAGGCGAGCACCAGGGCTCCCAGCGCCACCGCAAAAGTTGCAAGCTTGCTCATTCATTCCTCCTCGAAAAGATCGAACGCGCGGCACCGTTCCGCCGAACCGCGCCGCTGGCGAGATGTCCCGCCGTCGCCGCCGAGTATAGCAGCGAATTCCGGTCGGGCCGGTGGCGCTCGCCGAGTTGCGCTAACCAAACGCTTAAAGGCCGCAGTGGGGTGATTCTTATTGGCACAGAATGGGCAATACGCGCCTTGATTTGGCGTAATGCCGCTGTACGTTAAGTTCGCCATGAACGGAGTTGTCGAAACCTTGAAAAATTATCTCCCGGCCTCTTGGACGAGCGCGGGGCCGATCGTCCCCGTGCTCAGGTTCAGCGGAGCGATCGGCGTGGTCACGCCGCTCCGGCCCGGGCTTTCCCTCTCCACCAGCGCGGCCGCCATCGAGAAGGCCTTCGCCATGAGCGGCGCCAAGGCGGTCGCCATCCAAATCAACTCACCGGGCGGCTCAGCCGTGCAGTCGATGCTGATCTATAAGCGCATCCGCGCGCTCGCCGCCGAGAAGGATCTCAAGGTCTATGTGTTCGCCGAGGATGTCGCGGCCTCCGGCGGCTATCTGCTTGCGTGCGCGGGCGATGAGATCTACGCCGATCCAAGCTCGATTGTCGGCTCGATCGGCGTCATCACCGCGACCTTCGGCGTAAACGAGCTGATCAACCGCATCGGTGTGCAGCGCCGCGTCTATACCGCTGGCGAGAGCAAGGACACGCTTGATCCATTTCTTCCCGAGAAGCCAGCCGACGTCGAGCGCATCAAGTCGCTGCAACGCGACGTGCATGAGGCCTTCATCGATCTCGTCAAGTCGCGACGCGGCGCCAAGATCGACAAGGCCGACATCAATCTGTTCACCGGCGAGTTCTGGTCCGGCAAGAAGGCGCTCGAGCTCGGTCTGATCGACGGGCTTTCGGACCTGCGCACCAAGATGCGCGAGGTCTATGGCGACGACGTGCGCCTCAAGCTGGTGATGCCGTCAACCTCGTGGCTCCGCCGCAGGCGAAGCGTGTTTGCCGAGAGCGGCGGATTCGAGCTAGGCTTGTCTCCTGGCGGCTTTGCCGCCGATCTCATCTCGGCGATCGAAGCGCGCGCGCTTTGGTCGCGTTTCGGGTTCTAGGCGATGCCACCACTCCTCATCTTCGTCGCGGCTGGCGCGGGGTTGTTCCTCGCCGGGCGCTGGTATCGCGACATGCAGCGGCGCATCGAGTCGGAGCTGCGCGCCGCTGAGGAGGCACTTGAGCGGCGCGAGCGGGAGAGCGTCGTGCCCTTGGAGCAGGACCCCACGACCGGCGTCTACCGGCCCAAGCGAGTGGCGCGAGGCACTGAAACCACGCGGCATTAACCCCCGGCGGAAATTCGTGGATGCGCGGCAGCAGGGCCGGGCATGACTGTTCAATTTGCTTGTGAATTGCTTTAGCGTCCCTGCGCCTTCGCCACGATTGCGCAGCGGTTGATTCGAGACATGGCTAAGTCCCCCAAGAGCAAAGAGCCGAAGGCTCCGTCCTTCCAGGATTTGATCCTGCGGCTGGAGCGCTTCTGGGCCGATCAGGGCTGCGTCATCCTTCAGCCCTACGACATGGAGATGGGGGCTGCGACCTTCCATCCGGCCACGGCACTTCGCTCGCTGGGCCCCAAGCCCTGGCGCGCGGCCTACGTTCAGCCTAGCCGCCGCCCCAAGGACGGCCGCTACGGCGAAAATCCCAACCGGCTCCAGCACTATTATCAGTTTCAGGTGATCCTCAAGCCGTCACCGCTCGACATCCAGGACCTCTACCTTGAGAGCCTCTACGCCATCGGCATCGATCCCAGGAACCATGACATCCGTTTCGTCGAGGACGATTGGGAAAGTCCGACGCTCGGCGCCTGGGGACTTGGCTGGGAGGTGTGGCTCGACGGCATGGAGGTCTCGCAGTTCACCTATTTCCAGCAGGTCGGCGGCTTCGATTGCGATCCAGTCTCAGGCGAGCTGACTTACGGCCTGGAGCGCCTTGCCATGTATGTGCAGGGCGTGGACCGGGTGTTCGATCTCGATTTCAACGGCGGCGAGGGGAAGGACAAGGTCACCTATGGCGACGTCTTCCTTCAGGCCGAGCAGGAATATTCTCGCTACAATTTCGAGCATGCCGACACAGCGAAGCTGCTCGAGCATTTCCGCGACGCCGAGGCCGAATGCAAGGCGCTGCTCGCCAAGGGCAATGGCGGCGAGCGCCATTTGATGGCGCTGCCCGCTTATGACCAGGCGATCAAGGCGTCGCACATCTTCAATCTGCTCGACGCCCGCGGCGTGATCTCGGTGACGGAACGGCAGGCTTACATCTTGCGCGTCCGCGATCTCGCCAAGGCCTGCTGCGCCGCCTGGCTCAAGACCGAGGCGGGCGGCGCCGCCCATGTTTGAGGTCTACCGCGACGAGCGGAACGCACCGCCGCAGCAGCGCACGCTCGCACTCAAGCCGAAGCTCAGGTCTTGGACCGGCCGCATCTGGCGTGCGACGCCTTCGAGCTTCCAGCTGATGCTGAAACTCGACGCGAGCCTCGTGGTCTCCGAGATCGAGGATGCGGATTTGCGCGCGGCGCTCTCGCCACACATCGCCGAGCTGTCGAGCTTCGCTCTCTATCTCGACTATACCGACGAGAACCATCTGCCGCTTCCCTGGGCGGTGGGGGCCTTCTATGTCGAGGGCGGCAAGCACGCCTTCATGCGCTTCTATGACTTCCTGGATACCGTGCCCGCGCATGTGCTGGTGCCGCTGCTCCCCGCCGCCGGCGCGCAGTCAGATCTGATCTTAAGTGTCATCCCTTACGTGCTTGAAACGAATCGGCTGATCTTCGCCATCACCGACTACGATTTGGGCTTCCATAACCGCATCGGTTGACCGGCGCCCTTGCCCCGGGCCTTACGGGCCTATCTCGACAGGGTAGCCTTGCCGCTGTATGGGTCGCCACCGCCTATTGCCCCGTCCAAGCTTGTCCGTCATCCAGGCTAGCAATTAGACAAAATGGCTGAGCTCCTGCTTGAATTGTTCTCCGAAGAGATCCCGGCGCGAATGCAAACGCGCGCGCGCGAGGATCTCGCGCGGCTGCTTGGCGGGGCGCTCGGCGAGGCAGGGCTCGAGTTCAAGGAGATCAGGACCTTCGCCACGCCGCGGCGCCTCGTCGCGGTGGTCGATGGCCTGCCGTCCAGGTCGCCGGATGTGCGGGAGGAGCGGAAGGGTCCGCGCGTCGATGCGCCCGAGGCCGCGATCAATGGCTTCCTCAAATCGGCGGGGCTCACGTCTGTCGATCAGGCCGAGAAGCGCGACGACAAGAAGGGCGCTTACTACGTCGCGACGATCGAGAAGCCTGGCCGTGCCACCGAAGAGGTGGTGGCGACCATCGTGCCGGAGATCGTACGCAATTTTCCCTGGCCGAAATCCATGCGCTGGGGCTCCGGCCGGCTCCGCTGGGTGCGCCCGCTGCACTCCATCCTCTGCCTGTTCAACGGCAAGGTCGTGACGTTCGAGATCGACGGCATCAAGAGCGGCAAGGAGACGCGCGGCCACCGCTTCTTGGCGCCGGAGCCCTTTAATGTGAAGGGATTCGAGGATTATCGCGAGAAACTGCGCAAAGCCAAAGTGATCCTCGACGGCGAGGAGCGTGCCCGCATCATTCACGATGCCGCGCAGGCGATGGCCAAGCACGAAAAGCTCGTGCTGGTCGAGGACGAAAGCCTGCTCGCCGAGAATGCGGGGCTGACCGAATGGCCGGTCGTGCTGATGGGCTCATTCGATGAGGATTTCCTCATCGTGCCGCCCGAGGTGCTCACCACCTCGATGAAGGCGCATCAGAAGTGCTTCTCGCTCCGCAACAAGGCAGGCGATCTCGCCAACCGATTCATATTAGTGGCGAATCTGAAGGCGGCCGACGGCGGCAAGGCCATTATCGCCGGCAATGAGCGGGTGATCCGGGCGCGGCTGGCCGACGCCAAATTCTTCTTCGATCAGGATCGCAACGTGAGCCTCGAAATCTGGGTGCCGAAGCTGAAAGAGATCGTCTTTCACGAGAAGCTCGGCAGCGCAATATGACCGCATTCAGCGGCTGCGCATGCTCGCGCGGGAGATCGCGCCGCTCGCCGGAGCGAGGGCCGATGAAGCCGAGCGGGGGGCAATGTTGGCCAAAGCCGATCTGGTCAGCGGCATGGTCGGCGAGTTCCCCGAGCTGCAAGGGGTGATGGGCCGCTATTACGCGCTCGACCAAGAGGAGGACCCCGCGGTCGCCAACGCCATCGCCGCGCATTACAAGCCGGTCGGTCCGTCGGATGATGTGCCGCGTGATCCCGTGGCGATCGCTGTCGCGCTTGCCGACAAGCTCGACATGCTGGTGGGCTTCTGGGCCATCGATGAGAAGCCTACCGGCTCGAAGGATCCTTACGCGCTCCGCCGTGCTGCTCTCGGCGTAATCCGGATCGTGCTGGAGAATGATGTGCGGCAACCTTTGCTGCAGCAGTTTCGCGCTAAGCTGAAGGAGGAAGAGGCGCACGGCTTGCTCAATTTCTTCGCGGACCGCCTCAAGGTGCATCTCCGCGATCAGGGTGCGCGGCATGATCTGGTTGACGCGGTGTTCGCGCTCGGCGGCGACGACCTGTTGATGATCGTTAAGCGCGTCGACGCGCTGGGAAAATTCCTCGACACCGAGGACGGCGCCAATCTGCTCATCGGCACCAAGCGCGCCATCAACATCCTGCGCATCGAGGAGAAGAAGGATGGCGTAAGCTATGACCAAGCACCCGACGCTAACCTCCTCAAACGAATCGAGGAAAAAGCGCTCGCCAAAGCCGTCGACGACGTCGAGAAGGCGGCTGCCGGCGCTGTCGCACGCGAGGATTTTGAAGGCGCCATGGCGGAGATGACAAAGCTTCGCGCACCAGTTGACGCCTTCTTCGATTCCGTCACCGTCAACACGCAGGAACCGGGCTTGCGCGAGAACCGCTTGCGCCTGTTGAACCGTATCCGCGCCACGACATTGACCGTCGCCGACTTCTCCAAGATCGAAGGCTAGTTCCTCTTGGCCAACGTCACCCTCATCACCCTTTGCGTTGCCGACATCGCGCGAGCCACGCGCTTCTACGAGAGCCTTGGCTTTGTGAAATCCAAATCGGCCAGCCAGGACGACGTAAGCTTTTTCAATGCGGGAGGCGTCGTGCTCGCGCTGTGGGGCCGCGACGCGCAGATCGAGGACGCCGATGCTCATGGGCTGTGGAACGGCAATGGCGGGATCGTCGTCGCGCGAAATGTCGCAAGCGAGGCCGAGGTCGACGCTGCTATGGCAACGGCCGAAACTGCCGGCGCGCGCATATTGAAGCCGGCGGCCAAGACCTTTTGGGGCGGCTATAACGGTTACTTTGCCGACCCCGATGGGAATCTCTGGGAGGTCGCCTTCAATCCGCATTGGGGATTGGAGGAGGATGGGCGGATCAAATTGCCGGATTAATGACGCCGATGCCGGAACATATCTTCGTCTACGGCACGCTCAGAGCCGAAAGCACGCACCCGATGGCGCACCGCTTGCGAGTGGGAGCGCGGCATATCGGCAAGGGCAGCACTCCCGGTCTGCTCTACGATTTCGGCAGCTGGCCCGGGGCGTTTTTCGCAGCCGAAGAGAAATACCGCGTCATCGGCAGCGTGTTCGCGCTCGGCTCAAGCCCGCGACTTCTGTCCGACCTCGACAAATATGAGGGCGTCGAGCCGACCGATGAGGAGCGGGAGTTTCCGGAATCAGCAGGTCTGTTCCACCGCATCGCCATTGAGGTCCATCTCGACAAAGGCGGTAGCGTCGAGGCCTGGGCCTATGCGTTGAAGGAAGCGCCGCGCGCCCGGCTGATCGGCACCGGCGATTTCATCGCCGACCGCAGATTGCGCGTGCCGAGCGCCCGCCGCCCTTAAACCTTTTCAGGCGAGGCTGTTTGTGTGAACGCCGGGGGACCGCTAAAAGGGCGGACCCGGTATCGCCACAGGCCGGGATCATGGAACAGAGGATGACGAGAGCGGAGCCCGCGCAAGACATCGCGCCGAAATGGGTCTTCACCTTCGGCGCCGGCCGCGCCGACGGCTCGGCTGCCGACCGCGATCGACTGGGCGGCAAGGGCGCTTATCTTGCCGAGATGTCGCGGCTCGGCCTTCCTGTGCCGGCTGGCTTCACCATCTCGGCGGAGCTGTGCTCAGTCTATTACGAGCTCGGCGGCAAGCTCCCCGAGGAGTTGAAGCCGATGGTGAGCGCGGCGCTCGACGAGGTGGGGCGGATTGTCGGCGCCGGCTTCGGCGACGTGCAGAACCCGCTGCTTGTGTCGGTCAGGTCAGGTAGCCGTGCCTCGATGCCCGGCATGATGGATACGGTGCTCAATCTCGGGCTCAACGATCAGACCGTCGAGGGCTTGGCGGCGCGCTCGGGCGACCGGCGCTTTGCCTACGACACCTATCGCCGCTTCATCCAGATGTATGCCGACGTGGTGCTCGGCCTCGACCACGAGTTGTTCGAGGAGATTCTGGAGAATTACAAAGGTCTCAAGGGCTTCGAATACGACACTGAACTCGGCGCCGAGGATTGGGCCGAGCTCATCGCCCGCTATAAGACCCTCGTCGAGAACGAGCTCGGCACGCCCTTCCCGCAGGACATTCACGCCCAGCTTTGGGGCGCCATCGCCGCCGTGTTCGGCTCCTGGCAGAACGCGCGCGCCATCGCCTATCGCCGCCTGCACGACATTCCCGACGATTGGGGCACGGCCGTCACCATCCAGGCCATGGTGTTCGGCAATATGGGCGAGCGAAGTGCGACCGGCGTCGTGTTCACGCGCAGTCCCTCGACCGGCGCCAACGAGCTTTACGGCGAGTTCCTGGTCAATGCGCAAGGCGAGGACGTGGTGGCGGGTCTGCGCACGCCTGAGCCCTTGACCGAGGCCGCGCGCCGCGCCTCGAACGCCAAGCGTCCGTCGCTCGAAGGCCTCATGCCGGACGTGTTCGCCGAGTTGAAGGCTGCGTGCGCCAAGCTCGAAGCGCATTTCCACGACATCCAGGACATCGAGTTCACCGTGCAGGACGGCAAGCTGTTCATGCTGCAGACCCGCTCGGGCAAGCGCTCGACGCAAGCCGCGCTCAAGATCGCCGTCGATATGGCCGAGGAAGGGCTCATCACCCGCGAGCAGGCGGTGACGAGCATCAATGCCGACCAGCTCGACCAGCTGCTGCATCCGACGCTCGATCCCAAGGCCGAGAAGACGGTGCTGGCCAAGGGCCTGCCAGCTTCGCCAGGCGCTGCCTCCGGCGAGCTCGTGTTCGACGCCGATGAGGCGGTGCATCTCAAGGCGCAAGGCCACACAGTTATCCTCGCCCGCGTCGAGACCTCGCCCGAGGACGTGCAAGGCATGCATGCCGCTGTCGGCATCCTCACGACGCGCGGCGGCATGACGAGCCACGCGGCGGTGGTGGCGCGCGGCATGGGGCGGCCTTGCGTGGTCGGCGCCTCTTCCGTCTCGATCGATCTCGAGCGCGAGACGCTGCAAGCCGGCGGCACGCTGCTGCAGAAAGGCGACATCATCACCATCGACGGCTCGACCGGGCAGATCATCAAGGGCCGCGTGCCGATGCGCGAGCCCGAGCTGTCGGAGGACTTCAATCGTCTGATGCGATGGGCCGACGGCTTCCGCCGGCTGAAAGTGCGCGCCAATGCCGATACGCCAGCCGATGCGCGCCAGGCGCTCGCCTTCGGCGCCGAGGGCATCGGGCTTTGCCGCACCGAGCATATGTTCTTCGAAGAGAGCCGCATCCTCGCCATGCGCGAGATGATCCTCGCCGAGGATCAGGAGGGGCGCCGCAAGGCTCTTGCCAAACTATTGCCGGCGCAGCGAAAGGACTTCATCGAGCTGTTCGAGATCATGGCGGGGTTTCCCGTGACCATCCGCCTGCTCGACCCGCCGCTGCACGAGTTCCTGCCACATGGCGATGAGATCATCGGCGAGGTCGCCGCCGACATGGGCGTGAGCCTCGCGCGACTGCGCCGCCGTATCGTGGCACTCAGCGAGTTCAACCCCATGCTCGGCCAGCGCGGCGCGCGGCTGCTCGTCAGCTATCCCGAGATTGTCGAGATGCAGGCCCGCGCCATCTTCGAGGCGGCGATCGAGGCCGGCAAGGCTCTGCACGACCGCGTCATCCCCGAGATCATGGTGCCGCTGGTCGCCACCAAGGGCGAGCTCGACCTGGTCAAGGAACGCATCGCCCAAGTGGCGCGCGCGGTGGAGAAGGAACGCGGGACCAACGTCGCCTATTCGGTCGGCACCATGGTCGAGCTTCCCCGCGCCTGTCTCATGGCCGGCGAGATCGGCAAGAGCGCCGAGTTCTTCTCCTTCGGCACCAACGATCTCACCCAGACCACCTTCGGGCTGAGTTGCGATGACGCCGGTCGATTCTTGGGCGAGTACGCCGACAAGGGCATCATCCAGCACGATCCCTTCGTTACCCTCGATGAAGCTGTGGGCGAATTGATGCAGATCGCGGTAGATCGGGGGCGCGGAGTTAAGCCCGATCTCAAGATGGGGATCTGCGGCGAGCATGGTGGCGACCCGGAAACCATCGGGTTTTGTGAGAGAATCAAGCTGAACTACGTATCTTGCTCGCCCTACCGTGTGCCGGTCGCCCGCCTTGCCGCGGCGCAGGCAACTCTGAGCGTGGTTACTGATTCTTAGCCCTTACCCGCAAGAAATAGGGTCCGGTTGCCGTTCACCACAATTTGCCCTAATTTATTAGGCACGGTTAAGGGTAACGAGACGGGGATTCCGGGCTAGAACCGGTGGGGGAACTGCAACTAAACAACTGATTTCCCACCATTTTGCCTGGTTAGGTTTGGGGAACGCTCTAAGCGCGCGCCACGTAATGGCCGCGATTGGGGCAAATGCGGGGGAATGCCGGCCGGCGTATACGGGCGGATTTTCCCGCGGGTTACGGGGTAACCTGGAGGGACAATGGGCCGACGCTTGCCTCGTCGGATGTGGCACACAGCCGCTGCGCTCGTGCCGCTTCCCCTTATTGCTTTGGGCTATGTCGCCGCCGTCCCCGGCAATCCCATCCGTTTTCAAATCGAGCTTTTGTTAGCAGGCCACGGCTCGGCGCAGCCTCTCACGCACACCGCCCAAGTTGTGCCTGAGCGCCTTCCGCGCGAGGCCGCGATCCTGTTCCGCACTGGCGGCAAGGGCCCAAGGGCCGACCAATATCTCGTACCGAGCACCGTCACCTCCGCCGGCAAGCAGCTCATCACCGCAAGCCTCGTTGGCGGCGATAACGGCATGACCGCGGCGCTTAGGGGCCGGAGCGAAGCCAATGCCGCGCTCAAGGCCGATCGCCTCAAGCCGACCACCTCAGTGGCGCTGAGGGGCCCCGTCACCGGTCCTGACAGCGGGATGCTGCTGAACGCGGTCGCCAACTCACCCTTCATGTCGCCGCTCGACGTCGATGGCTTCCGGCCCTCGGCCGAGGAGATCGCCTACCATCCGACGCCCGAGGGCCTGGACTTCCGCTATCAGGGCGAGAGCCAAGCCGAGTTCGAGCAGCGCGAGCGCCGCTGTCTCGCCATCGCCATTTATTTCGAGGCGCGCGGCGAGCCGGTCAGCGGTCAGGTCGCCGTCGGCCAGGTCATTATGAACCGGGTGAGGAGCCCGCTCTTCCCCGAGACGATCTGCGGCGTCGTCTATCAGGGTCAGATGCAGAAGAGCTGCCAGTTCTCCTTCACCTGCGACGGCAAGACCGACACGCCGCGCAACGACGCACAATGGGCGCTGGCCCAGGACATCGCCAAGAAGATCACCGCCGGTGAGCTTTGGCTGCCTGAGGTCGGCTACTCGACTTATTATCACGCCAATTATGTGAGCCCGTATTGGGCGGGCAGCATGAGCAAGATCGACAAGATCGGCCGCCACATCTTCTACAAGAAACGCAACGAGGCGCCTTACCTCGTCGAAGCGGCCGCCACCGAGCCGAAAGAGCGCGGTGCTGCTGAGCCTGGTTCCACTTCTATGTTCTCGCTGACGCCGGCGCTCTCGCTGGTATCATCCGCCGTGGCCGACACCTCTACGCCTTCCACTCCAGCGATGAGTTTAGGTTACGCGGGGAATGAGTAAGCGCGCCAACCGAAATCAGGTCGACGCCGGTCGAAGCGATCTCCCGAACAGTTTCTAAACTGACACCGCCCGACGCCTCGGTCGTGGCGCGTCCCGCTACCAGCTTCACCGCCTTTTTCAGCGTCTCGACGTCCATATTGTCGAGCAGCACGGCATCGATGGGAAAGCGCAGCGCTTCCTCGAGCTGCTGAAGCGTGTCGACCTCGACCTCGATCTTGACGAGATGGCCGCTCCGCGCGCGCAGCCGTTCGAGCGCCTTGGCGAGCGAGTCGGCGGCGGCGATGTGGTTATCCTTGACCAGCACCGCGTCATACAGACCGAAACGGTGATTGATGCCGCCGCCGCATCGCACCGCGTATTTCTCGAAGGCGCGCAAGCCTGGCGTCGTTTTGCGCGTGCAGGTGATGCGGGCTTTGGTTCCCTCCACCGCCGCGACATAGGACGCGGTCAGCGTCGCGATGCCGCTCAAGCGGCCGAGATAGTTTAGCGCGGTCCGCTCGCCAGTGAGCAGCGCGCGCGTCTTGCCGGCAATCTCGGCGACCACGCCGCCCGCAGCGACTTTGCCGCCGTCACCGGTGACACGCTTGAAACGCGTATCGGGATCGAGCGCCTTGAATGCAGCCTCGGCTAGATCGAGCCCGGCCACGACGCCGGTCTTGCGCAGCACGATGGCTGCTTCGCCTTGAGCCTCGGCCGGGATGATCGAATTGGTGGTGATGTCGCCGGCGAGGCTCAAATCCTCCTCCAGCGTGGCCGCGACGGCTCGCTCGACGAGAAGGGGAGGGAGCTTCAGCGGGAAAGAGGTGTCTCGCTCATGCATGGAGTGCTGCGCGGACCGGCGCGGCATGCAGCTGGCGTGGCTCCCCGCGGCTTTCCGCCGCCTCGCTGGCAATAGCGTTCGCATCGGCCAGCGTCAGGTAGCTGCGCTTGGCAAGCTGGTCATTCGGCGTCGGATAGTCGCTGCGGAACTGCGCGCCACGGCTCTCCTGGCGCTGCAAAGCGGCCGCGGCGATAAGCTTGGCGGTCGACAGCATATTGGCGAGGCGCCGGTCGCCATGCGCGTCTTGTTCCAGCGCTACGATGGTCGCAAGCGCGTTCGTGAGCGATTCCGCGTCGCGGATCACGCCGACATCGGCTGCCATGGTCAGCCGCAGCGTCTGCTCTGCCTTGTCGCTCTGGCTGTCCCCAGCCGTGGCAAGGATCTCGCGCGGCTTCACCGGCTTGGCCATCGCCAGAGAGGCAGAGATGTCGCGGGCCACACGGTCGCCGAACACCACCGCTTCGAGCAGAGAGTTCGAGGCAAGCCGGTTGGCGCCATGCACCCCGGTCGAGGCGACCTCGCCGCAAGCCCACAGCCCGTCTACCGTACTGCGCCCTTGCGCGTCAGTCAGGATGCCGCCCATGTGGTAATGCGCCGCCGGTGCGATCGGGATCGGCTCGCGCAAAGGATCGATGCCCGCCGCGCGGCAAGAGGCGAACACCGTGGGGAAATGCTCGGCAAGCTCGGGCCCGAGGTGACGGCAATCGAGGAAGGCGCCGCGGCCGTTGGCGACCTCACGGAACACGGCGCGCGCCACGACGTCGCGCGGGCCAAGCTCGGCGTCTTCGTGCACCGCGCGCACGAAGCGCTCGCCGCGGCCGTTGATGAGCAGCGCGCCTTCGCCGCGCAGTGCCTCGGTGGCGAGCGGCGCAGGGTCCTTGCCGACATTGATGGCGGTCGGATGAAACTGGACGAATTCGGCGTCGGCGATCACCGCGCCGGCGCGGGCGGCGATGGCGATGCCCTCGCCACGCGCCTCGCGCGGATTGGTGGTGATGGCGTAGATCTGGCCCGTGCCGCCGGTTGCGAGCACGACCGCACTGGCGGGCAGCAACAGCCCGCGCGCCGAGGGCCCACCTTCGACCGGCGCGAGTTCGACGCCCTGCACGTGGCCGTCGCGCAGCAAGAGATCGCGGGCGGTGAAGCCCTCGATCACGGTGATCGACGGCGTGGCCCTGACGGCGGCGAGCAATGCCGCCATGATGGCGCGCCCGGCGGTGTCGCCCTTGACGTGCAGGATGCGGTTCCGGCCATGCGCGGCTTCGCGGCCCAGCATGAAATGACCCTCGAGATCCTTGTCGAAGGGCACGCCATAGCGAAGCAGGTCCTCGACCCTGTCGCGCGCCTCGCGCGCCAGCAGCTCGGCGACCTTCTCATCGACGAATCCGGCGCCGGCGCGGATCGTATCTTCGGCGTGATGTTCGGGGCTGTCGCCCTCGGCAAGCGCCGCGGCGATGCCGGCCTGCGCCCAAAGGCTCGAAGCGCCTTCGCCGAGCCGTGCGCCGGAGACGACGGTTACCGGCAGCGGCGCAAGCTTGAGCGCGGTGAACAGGCCGGCAAGGCCCGCACCCACCACGACCACGCCGTTCGCCCCGCTTTGCACTCTCGGTGGGAACTGGCTGTGTGATGTCATCGGAGGTTACGCCCGCTGCCGTTCGGCTTGCATTAATGGTTGAGGTTGATCATGCGTTCGACGGCCGCGCGCGCCCGCTCGGCGATCGCCGGATCGACCGTTACATCCTCCTTGAGGAACACGAGCGAGTTGAGGATCTTGGGCAGCGTGATGCGCTTCATGTGCGGACAGAGATTGCATGGCCGCACGAATTGGACCTTCGGCGTCTCGACCGCGACGTTGTCGCTCATCGAGCACTCGGTCACCAGCAGCACCTTGGAGGGCTGATTGTCCTTGACCCATTTGATCATGCCCGCAGTCGAGCCGGTGAAATCGGCTTCCTGGATCACGTCCTGATCGCATTCCGGATGGGCGATGATCTTCACGCCGGGATCGGCTTCGCGATAGGCGCGGAGCTCGGCGCCAGAGAAGCGCTCATGCACCTCGCAATGGCCCTTCCAGGTGATGATCTCGACGGAGGTCTGCGAGGCCACATATTTGGCGAGATACTCGTCGGGGATGAGGATCACCCGCTTGGTGCCGAGCGACTCCACGACACGCACGGCGTTGGATGAGGTGCAACAGATGTCGCATTCGGCCTTCACCTCGGCCGAGGTGTTGACGTAGGTGACCACCGGCACGCCGGGATAAGCCTCGCGCAAGGCGCGCACATCGGCGCCGGTGATCGACGCCGCCAGCGAACAGCCGGCGCGGCTGTCAGGGATCAGCACCAACTTGTCGGGATTGAGCAGCTTCGAGGTCTCGGCCATGAAATGCACGCCACCCTGCACGATGATCTCGGCATCGGCCTTTGATGCCTCGCGCGCGAGCTGGAGCGAGTTGCCGACCACGTCGGCGACGCAATGGAAGATCTCGGGCGTCATGTAGTTATGCGCCAGCACGACGGCGTTGCGCGCGCGCTTCAGCTCGTTGATGGCCTTGATGTAAGGGGCAAAGCCCGGCCACTCGATCGGCGGGATGACGCGCGATACGCGCTCGTAAAGATGCGCCGTCTCCCGCGCGACCTCTGGCGTATAGGCGAGGTCGGGCAGTACGCCTGGCGGGATTGCGGTCTCCGCCTTGCGTGCTCTGATCGGCGTGCTTTCCTGAAGCCGTGTCATCGTACCCTTCCTCCCGTAACTTATAATGCTCATAGTGAGCATATATGGGCCGTTAAAACATCCGGCGCAAGGCCGGCCCCAGAGCTATTCTCAATTCGAGTATAGGGGATCGAGGGAAGGGTTCAAAGGGGCTCCGGCATTCACCCACGTTTGTGAGAGGGTGTTGCCTATAGGTCGCAGCGCAGTCGAATTGGAGCAAGAATCGGGCAGAACCTTGTGGCCCGGATGGCCGTCTCCGACTAACCTGTGGCCTAGTAGTGCGAGGGGGTTACGGGGATGCGTGGACGTTCGTTGCTCGCGGCCCTAGCTGGGGCCGGTCTAGTCCTCCTATGCGGCGGTTTGACGCTTCCGCCGGCCTATGCGCAGGACGGCCCTGCCGCTGAAGCCGACCCGAACTCCGGCGGCGCTGGTCCCGCCGATCAGCAATCGACACCCATCCCAGCCGCCGACACGGCCGAGCCCGCCACTGCGCCCGCCGCCGACGCCGCGCAACCCTCGGCCGAAGCGCAAACCGCTACACCCGCTGACGCGACGCCTTCGCCTGACGCGACACCCATCGTTGCGAGCATCCGGGGCAAGCTCCAGGATCCTGCTGTC
Organism: uncultured Alphaproteobacteria bacterium; assembly: GCA_963710245.1. Classification (GTDB taxonomy): domain Bacteria; phylum Pseudomonadota; class Alphaproteobacteria; order Rhizobiales; family Methyloligellaceae; genus Methyloceanibacter. The sequence goes on along the minus strand of CAVPZK010000015.1, from coordinate 43,819 downwards.
GCCAAGACGGCAAACGCGCAGGACCTCGCGGCGCTCGTGGCCTTCTATGGTACGCGCAGCGATCCGGTCTGGATGACCGACATGGGCTTCTCGAGCGAAGCCCAGACCATCATCGACGAAGTATTACGCGCCGACGATTGGGGACTCTCCAGCGCGGACTTCGATCTCCCTTCCGCGGGCGATCTTCCAGAACTCGGTCGATGAGCAGGCCTTGGCCGAGATCAAGCTCGACCTCGCCATTCTGAAATATGCGCGTTACGCGCGCGGCGGGCGCACCGTTCCCGTCCAGCTGAACAAGCTTTACGGGATGACCCCGAGTCTGCGCGATCCGAAGACGGTGTTGAACGAGATCACCGACGCGCCCCAGCCCAGCGTCTATTTGCGGAGTTTGCATCCGAAGCATGTGCAGTTCGAGCGCTTGCATCAGGCGCTGCTCAAAGCTCGCGCCGAAGCCGAAGCCGGAGCCAAGCCGGCCAATATGCAGAAGATCATCGTCAACATGGAACGCTGGCGCTGGATGCCCGAGAATCTCGGGTCGCTGCATGTCTTGCTGAACGTCCCCGCCTTCACGGTCTTTGTCGCCAAGGATGGCAAAGCGATCTACCAGGATAAGATCGTCGTGGGAGAGTTGAAATACGCGACCCCGGTTTTCTCCGCTGATCTGAAGTCGGTGGTGTTCAATCCTGAATGGACCGTGCCGCCCACCATCGTCCGGGAGAATTTACTGCCGAAGCTACGGGGAGGCGGCGGGCTGTTCGGCGGCAACACCTCGATCCTCAAGCAGCATGGGCTCACCGTGAATTATAACGGCAAGCGCGTGGACCCGAGCTCGATCGATTGGAACCGCGTCAACATGGCGGCGATCAGTTTCAACCAGGCGCCGGGGCCAGAGAACGTTCTCGGCAAGGTGAAGTTCGTCTATCCGAATCCTTATTCGGTCTACATGCACGACACCATCAAGGAAGGACTGTTCGACAAGGACATGCGCGCGGAGGGGCATAATTGCCCGCGGGTCGAACATCCCGGCAAGATCGCCGCGGTGATCCTCGCGCAAGATCAGAATTTGCCGCAAGCCGAAGTCGATAAACTGCTGGCGAGCGGCTACAACGCCGCGGTCAACATCAGGAGCGGTGTGCGCGTTCACACGGCGTATTTTACCGCCGTGGCCGACGAGCAGGGCAAGATCGCCACCTTTCCCGATATCTATAAGCTCGACCCGCCCGTCGCCGCGGCGATCATCGGCAAGCAGGCCAAGCCCGAGGCGGTGGCCGACAATGTCGAGCCCGCCGCGCCGCCCAAGCCGAAGCCGGCCAAGTCGAGCAACGCCGGCTCTTCCACGCCTTCGCCTGGATTTGGGCCGACCCAGTAAACCGGCGCTTCGCGGGCTTCAGCTTTATTCATGTGCGATGGCTTGCGTCCTTTGCTAGGCTTCGGGCGCCGGACTGGGCATGCTCGGCAAAGGAGCATCGGCGTGCAATCGCAATACACTGTTGGCATCAGCATTGAAGGCAAGGGCGACCGGCTCGTGGTCAAGGCCGAGGACGCCTTGATCGCGGCGCTGAAAGTAAAGGCCGAGCGGCCCGAGGCGTCGATCACTTACGTGCGTCGCCTGAACCGGAGAGGCGATCAGCGCCATCCGCCGCATCGGCTCGCCGAGTCGCGCGCCTAGCGGATTTTCTGCATCACGGCGTAGATCGCCAGCGAGCCGAGGAGAAGGGCTCCGGCGAGCAACGGCGCCTCGATGTCGCCGGTAGCCACCCGCACCACGATCAGCACGAGACAGACGAGCGACCCGAGCACAGGCACGAATAGCGGCACCTCGAAGCGTCCCAGCACCTCGCTCTTGCGCCGCTTCAGAATGACGAGCGCACCGTTCACCACCATAAACACGAGCAGCAGGAGCAGTACGGTCGCCGCGGCAAGCTCGGTAATCGAGCCGAGCAGCGCGAGCGGCGCCAGCACGAGGAACAGCGCGGCGACGGCGATATGCGGCGTTCGCCTTGCGGAGTGCACGCTGCCGAGCGTGTGGGGGAGGAGGCCTTGCCGCGCCATGCCGTAGATCAGGCGCGAGGCGGTGACGTAGTTGACGAGAGCGGTGTTGGCTACGGCGAACAACGTGATGGCGGTAAACACAATCGGCGAGATCGAAGGCGCGGCGCGCTCCATCACCTCGGTGATGGGCCCCGGTGCCGCGGCGAGATCTTGCCAGGGCACGACCGACACGGCGGTGATAGCGACGGCGATATAGAGAACCGCCGCGCCCGCCATGGCGAGGATGAGTCCAAGCGGAATGGTGCGCTCGGGGTCGCGGGTCTCCTCCGCGACATTGATCATGTCCTCGAAGCCGATAAAGGCGAAGAAGGCGAGCACGGCGCCCTGCATAACGAGAAGAATCGCATGGTCGCCGTCAGGAGCCGGAGGCGTCTCGAAATAATCGACCGATCCCCAGTAGGAGATGCCGGCCACGATGACGAGCACCAGCCCACCCGCCTCGACCAGCGTGCACAGCACATTGACCCACATGGATTCGCGGATGCCGCGGAACACGATGCCGGTGAGGATCAGGAGAAAGCCGAGCGCGAGCAACCAGACAGGCACGCTCTCCAAACCGAACAGCGCAATAAAATTGGCGGCGAACACGCGCGACTGCGTGGCGATCGAGGTGAGCCCCGAACAGACCAGCGCCAGCCCCACCATGAAGCTCAGCAGTGGGTAGCCATAGGCACGGCCGGTGACATAGGCGGCGCCGGCGGCGCGTGGATGCCGCGAGCCGAGCGAGGCATAAGACAGCGCGGTGAGGAGAGCGGCGATCAGCGCGACGACGAAAGCAAGCCACAAGGCGTTGCCGGTCTGGCCGGCGGCCTTGCCGACCAGCCCATAGATGCCGGCGCCGAGCATGGAGCCGAGCCCATAGAGCGCCATCTGCGCTGGGCCGATCGTGCGCCGCAACGCCGGCTCCTTGCTTGAGGACGCCGCTGTTTCCCTCTTGGGTTCATCGTTCATCTCTGGGTGACCCTAGCACGCGAATTCGAGGGTTCACCGAGCTGGCGGGCATTTCGCCTTGCAATAGCCACGTTAAGCGCCTATGTATCTCCATCGACATTTGGCCGGACAACATGGCCGTTTCGCCTCAGCTAATAGCCAGGCGCACGTTCAACCCTCCCAAACATCGACGAAGACGCTTCAGACCGGGCTCTCGCTCGGTCTTGGGCAGAACTGCAACTGACTATAGCGAAAGGACGACCCCTTATGACTAAGGGCACTGTGAAATTCTACAACGTGCAAAAGGGCTTCGGCTTCATCGAGCCGGAAGACGGCGGCAAGGACGTGTTCGTACATGCAACGGCGCTTGAGCGCGCGGGCATCAACACGCTTGTCGAGGGCCAGAAGGTTTCTTTTGACACCGAGCAAGACAGCCGCAGCGGTAAGACCGCGGTGGGCAAGATCGAGGCCGCGTAGTCCTCAAAGGACAAATGCGGACTTGGTAAAATTAGAGCCGCTCCCTTCGGGGAGCGGCTTGTTGGTTTTAAGGGGAAGCTCTACGCGACCTTCGATACTGGAGGCTTACGCCGCCGAGCCTTCGGCTCGGCCGAACGCGCCGGAAGGCGCTCTTCGCCCGGTGCGCTGCGCGGCAGCGGATAATCCTCGCTATCGTAGAGACGCCGAATTTGCCGGCTGTCGAACCGCTCCTCCTCGACCTCGAGATAGGTGCCCAAGAGCGCCTGGGGAGGAAGCTCCTCGATGGCGAATCGTACCGCCTCCGAAGCAGCCTCAAATCGCTTGTAGGTCACGCGGCCGGCGCCGCCCTTCCAGCTCCTGGCCGGATACAACTCCGCCAGCGCGTTGTAATCGAATGCTGTCATCACGCAAAACCTTTCGACCGGCGCCATCGCTCGGGGATGGCTGAAATATTTTCTGATTCAGTTGATGCTGAACTACACCACCAATATAGGCGCTGAAGTGCGAAAAAACTAGGACAAGCGCGCTTGGATTATCCGAAATAGCGATATATCTGTCGAAAATGTGCCTCTAGCTCTTCAGCCGGTAGCCGGTCTTGAAGATCCACGCCACCACGAACAGACAGATGGCGAGAAACAGCCCGATCATCACCAGGCTCACCGCCGGGCTTACATCGGCGATGTTGAAGAAGCTCCAGCGGAAGCCCGAGACCAGATAGACCACTGGATTGAGCAGCGTGACGGACTGCCAGAAGGGCGGCAGCACCGAGATCGAATAGAACGTGCCGCCGAGAAATGTCAGCGGCGTGATGATGAGCAGCGGCACGAGCTGCAGCTTTTCGAAGCCGTCGGCCCAAATGCCGATGATGAAGCCGAGCAGGCTGAATGTCACCGCCGTCAGCACCAGGAACGCGATCATCCAAAACGGATGCGCGATGTGAATCGGCACAAACATAAACGCCGTGGCGAGGATGATCAGCCCCAGCGTAATCGACTTGGTGGCTGCCGCGCCGACATAGCCGATGACGATCTCGAAATAGGAGATCGGCGCGGAGAGTAGCTCGTAGATCGTCCCGGTGAAGCGCGGGAAATAGATGCCGAACGAGGCGTTGGCGACGCTCTGCGTGAGCAGCATCAGCATGATCAGTCCGGGCACGATGAAGGCGCCGTAAGGCACGCCCTCGATCTCGCTGATGCGCGAGCCGATCGCCGCGCCGAACACCACGAAATAGAGCGAGGTCGAGATGACCGGCGAGACGATGCTTTGCAGCAGCGTGCGCCCCGTGCGCGCCATCTCGAACTTATAGATCGCCTTGATCGCCGGCAGGTTCATCTGTCCCGCCTCACCAGATCGACGAAGATGTCCTCGAGCGAGCTTTGCGTCGTGTCGAGGTCCTTGAATCTGATCCCCGCCGCGGCGAGGTCGGTGAGCAGGTTGGTGATGCCTGTGCGCGGCCCTTGCGTGTCGTAGGTATAGACCAGCTCGCTGCCGCCATTGGCGAGCGCCAGATGATGGCCCTCGAGCGCCGCCGGGATCGCGTGGAGGCTTTCATGCAGCTGGAGCGTCAGCTGCTTCTTGCCGAGCTTGTGCATCAGCTCGCGCTTGTCCTCGACGAGGATAAGCTCGCCCTTGTTGATCACGCCGATCCGGTCGGCCATGTCCTCGGCCTCGTGGATGTAGTGCGTGGTCAGGATGATGGTCACGCCGGAATCGCGCAAATCGCGGACCACCTGCCACATATCCTTGCGCAGCTCGACATCCACGCCCGCGGTGGGCTCGTCGAGAAACAGCACGGTCGGCTGGTGCGACAAGGCCTTGGCGATCAGCACTCGGCGCTTCATGCCGCCGGACAGCGTCATCAGCTTGGAGTCCCTGCGGTCCCACAAGGAGAGACTGCGCAGCACCTTCTCGAGATAGGCCGGATCGTCCCATTTGCCCCACAGTCCGCGGCTCAACGACACCGTGGCCCAGACCGTCTCGAACATGTCGGCGGTCAATTCCTGCGGCACGAGCCCGACCAGCGATCGCGCCGCGCGATAATCGGTAACGATATCGTGGCCGTCGATCGTCACCGTGCCTGAAGTCGCTCTCACGATCCCGCAGATGATGTTGATCAGCGTGGTCTTGCCGGCGCCGTTTGGCCCGAGCAGCGCGAAGATCTCGCCCTTGCGGATCTTGAGATCGATGCCTTTCAGCGCACGAAATCCATTCGCGTAGGTCTTGGTGAGATTGGAGACGGCAATAATGGGCTGCATGCTGGACGCTTGAGACGTGGCGCTGGCGGGATTGGGACGAAGCTATGCTGCGATGTCATCCCCTAGCATCAAGGCGCGATTGCGGACAACCGGGCATGTTTTCCGGAACCGATCACGATTGCGAGACGTTTTCCTATCAAGAGGGGTTAGCAGTCGCATCGCGAGGTCGAGCTTGGGCTTTGCCTGCTTTGCGCGACGAAAACAAAGCATGGAGGACACCCATAAATCGTATTTTAGCAACGACTGCAGTCGCATTGTTGCTCGGCCTTGCGCCGGCGCTTGCTGCTGAGGATTCGGGCAAGCAGCCGACGGGGCCTGGCGTCTCGCCGGAGGCTTCGAAAGAGGCGACCGTGCCTCCGTCGGGTAGCGCCGATACGTCGGGTGGCGCCGCCGAGCAAAGCTCAGCTGGGCCAAACTCAGCGGCCGGCAACACGAACTCTGCTGATAAGAGCGGCATGCCGGCTAACGATGCTGACCAATCGACCGGCGCCAAGGAGCAGAGTTCGGCACCTCCCGGGTCATCGGCTGCGAGCACGTCTAAAGCCAATCCCAGCTTAGGCGCGGAGCAGGAGACGGAGCAGAACTAAGTTCCGTCCTGGCCCGCGCAAGATGGGAGGAACCGGGGTCGCATCGCGGTCCCGGTTTCCTTTTGCCGTCTAGCCGCGCGGCGTTTCAAGCGTCAGCCGCAAGACCTTGCCGTCGCTCTCGTCGGTCAGCGCATAGATGGCGCCGTCAGGTCCTTGCGCCACGTCGCGAATGCGGGCTCCCATCGGAATGCGCTCTTCCGCGCTCACCTTCTCGCCGTCGAGCGTGAGCCTGATGATCGCTTCGGAGGAGAGTCCCCCGATCAGGAGATTGCCCTTCCAGCCGGGAATGGCGTCGGCTGTGTAGAAGGCAATGCCTGAAGGCGAGATCACCGGAGTCCAGTGCGCGATCGCGTCGGCGAATTCCGGATGGGTGGGCGGATCGGGGATGTCGGTTCCGTCATAATGCTTGCCCCAACTCACCACCGGCCAGCCGTAGTTCTTGCCCGCCTGCGGGATGTTCAACTCGTCGCCGCCAAGGGGGCCGAATTCGGTCTCCCAAAGCTTGCCGGTCTCGGGGTGAATTGCGGCGCCTTGCGGATTGCGATGGCCGTAGGACCAGATTTCGGGAAGCGCGCCCTCTTGTCCGACGAAGGGATTGTCGGCCGGCACCGAGCCGTCGGGATTGATGCGCACGATCTTGCCGAGATGCGTTGCGAGGTCTTGGGCGGGCTGGAACGTGAAGCGCTCGCCGAGCGTGACGAACAGCGTGCCGTCGGGACCAAACGCAAGTCGCGAGCCGAAATGATTGCCGCCGTCGACTTTCGGATATTGCCGGAAGATCACCTGCACGCCATCGAGTCCGTCCGCGCCGAGCTTGCCGCGCGCGACCGCGGTGCCGGCTTTGCCGGCATCGCCAGACTCCGAATAGGAAAGATAGACCAGGCTGTTCTCGGCGAAGTGCGGATCGAGCGCCACGTCGAGCAGGCCGCCTTGACCCTCGGCGACCACCTTCGGCACGCCATTCAGCGGCTCCGACACCTTGCCGTCTTTGTCGACGATGCGCAGCCTTCCCACCTTCTCGGTGACGAGCATGCGCCCGTCGGGCAAGAAGGCGAGCCCCCAGGGATGGCTCAGCCCGCGGGCAAGCGTCTGGACCTTGATGGTTCCTTGCTTGGTATCGATCATGGCGTCGTCGGCGAGAGCGGACTGCGACAAGAGCAGCAACGATCCCGCCGCGAGGAAGCAGCTCGCCAAATTTCGAGCGTGAAGCAAGCGGACATACATTCCCCGCAAGTGTTTAACTATCACGTGACTCCTCCGGCTACGGCACATCTGGTCTGAACGCGCGCCCGCGTAAGAAGTTCGCTCATCATCCGGACGGTTCGGCCTTGCATGATAACGAGCGGCATCCAAGCTATAGCAAGCGGTTCGGCCCGTGGCGTGACTTTCACCAATCGGTGAGATCGTGCCGCGATTTTTCAATGCCGTTGCGGCAGATCAAAGTCGGCGGACTTGGCGGCGTGTCTCATGCCCAAGCTTTTGCTAGCTCTCATATTGGCTTGGTTGGTCGCCCCCGCGGCTTCCCACGATAACGAGCGCAGCGAGGCTATCCGAGGCCTTCGGCGATGTTCGTGCACCGAGGCTTCGCTCAGCCGCGACGCCGGCGTCCGGGCCGAGGTCGCGCTGAGAGACTGTCGGTCTTTCCGAGCGCGCCACGCATCTGCCGCACGAGCTTTCAGGCGGCGAGCGTAGCGCGTCGCCATCGCTCGCTCGATCATCAACAACCCCACGCTCATCCTTGCCGACGAGCCCACCGGCAATCTCGACAGCGTCAATGCAGAGGCGATCCTCGATCTCCTGTTCGAGATCAAGCGCGCCCGAGGGGCAACGCTGGTGATGGTCACGCATGAGCCGAGCTATGCCGCGCGCTGTGCGCGCCAGATCAGGATCAAGGACGGCAAGGTCAACGAGCAGCGCGCCAAGCGAGCGCGCCAGGAGGCGGTGTGAATCATCCCGCTCTCGCCTTCCGCAATCTGAAGCGCCGGCCGGCACGGTCGTTTCTCACCGTGCTCGGTGTCGCGCTTGCGGTGGGCAGCTTCATCACGCTCTATGGCTTGTCGCGCAGCGTGCAGGAGAATGTGCAGCAAAGCTTCGAGGAGCGCGGCACCGATCTCACCGTGAGGCGTCGCGGCATCGCCGAGCCTTTCGGCGGCACCATGCCGGAGTCGATCATCGGGGAAATCGCCAAGATTCCCGGCGTGGAAGCGGTATCGGGCCAGCTGCTGAGCTTCGCCGCCACCGACAATGACGACCACGTGATCGCCTTCGGTTGGGGTTCCGACAGCTTCTATTGGCCGACCGTGCCTCTGCTCGAGGGGCGGGTCCCGCAGCCCGGCGAACGCAAGGTCGCGGTGGTGGGCAAGGACATCGCGCGCACCCTCGACAAGCATGTGGGTGACGACATCACCCTGCTTGGCGAGAAGTTTCGCGTCATCGGCATCAGCAACTATACCTCGATCATCAACCGCAACGCGGTCGTGGTCGAGCTTGCCGATCTGCAAGAGATCACCTTCCGCACCGGCGCCGTAACCTTCATCTCGGTCAAGCTCAAGCCTCCGGGAGGCCCCGAGGAGGCCGACCGCGTCGCCAAGGCGATCGAGGGCCTGGGCCAATTCTCGGTGACCAAGAGCGAGAGCGTGCTCAAGAACGACAGCCTGATCGGGCTGTTGAGCGCGGTGTCGTCCGCCATGGCCTGGGTGGCTCTGCTCATGGGCGTGCTCATGGTGCTCAATACGCTGCTCATGGCCGTGCTCGAGCGCACGCGCGAGATCGGCATTTTGTCGGCTATCGGCTGGTCGAAACGACGGATCATGGGAGCGCTCGTGATCGAAGGGTTCATTCTGTCGGCGCTCGGCAGCGTCTTGGGTATTTTGATCGGCGTTGCCGGGTCGCGGCTGTTGAGCGCGGTCCCGGCCATCGGCCGCTATATCGCCGTTAGGCCGACGCTGGGGCTGATCGCGGCAACGGCGGTCGCGGCCATCATTCTCGGTATTCTCGGCTCGCTCTACCCGGCCATCGTGGCGACGCGGTCAAGCCCCGCCGAGGCGTTGGAACGCGCTTGAGCCACTAGCCGCGGCCGGCTTTCACCCTCAAGCCCGGGGCCGGCCGCTCCAGCACCACCTCGCGGCGGAAGCGGTAAAGCCGGGCAGGGCGCCCGCCGGTTTCGGTCGAGACATTGCCGGTGGCCTCGACCAGTCCGCCTTGTTCGACGAGCCGCCGGAAATTCTGCTTGTGCAGCAGCGTGCCGGAGATCGCCTCGACGGTCTTCTGCAGCTCGAACAGGGTGAATTCGGGCGGCAACAGCTCGAACACCACGGGCCGGTATTTCAGTTTGCCGCGCAAGCGGCCGAGCGCCGTGGCGAGAATGCGGCGATGGTCGAAGGCCATCGGGCGCCCAAAATCCGGAAGGTCGGACCATTGCGCGGCGGCGGGACGACCGTCGCGCGCGGCCTCCGCCACGAGACCGGCTTCATACAGAAGCTCGTAGCGATCGAGCACCTTCTCCTCGTCCCAGCTCCCGCCGATGCCGAACGAAGTCCTGAGGCGCTCGGACCGTCGCAGTGCGCGCACCGGCTCGTCGGGGAGCGGCGGCCGTTCGGCCCATTCTTTGAGCTTCGGCTCGATCTGGCTGGAAAGGATGGGTGGCTTGCCCTTGCGCCAATCTTCCCATGGGAAATAGGCGTACCAAGGCGACCAATGCGAGCCGAGCAGTTCGTCGCCCGCGCCGCGCGTCAGCGCGAGATAGCCGACCGAGAGTGTGTGCGCCCCTCCCGGCTCAGCGTGCCGGCCCCTGTCGCCGAACGTGTAGAGCTGCTCAACGTAACCGAGATCGAGCCCGGTCTGTCGCTTCACCCATTCGCGCAGGCCGATCTCCAGCGTGCGATGCGCCCGCGGTGCGAACGGGCCGAAGGGCAGCGCGTCCCAGGCGTCCGATCCCGCCGTGCCCGGCCGCGCCACGAGGATATAAGGCTGCCCCTCGCGCACCGTGACGATGGCGGCATTCAGTCCAAGCTCGATTTGCGGGTCGTCGTTCCGGGTTTCCTGTGCGACGGCCGCTTTGCGTCTTGGCTCAGCCATCGCGGCGTCTAGGCGGCAAGCAGCGCCGGTAGCGCGAAGACCTCTGCCTCCTCGGCGATCTTGCCGCGCCCGATCTCCTCGACCGCATTGATCATGCGCCCGTCGCGCGTCAGGATCTCGTCGGCGAGCGCGACCAAGAGGCGGTTGGGATAGGCAGTCGGCGAGGCGCGGCGGAGCGCATGCGCGAGCTCGAGTTCGGAGCCTTCCGGGTTGAGCGCGCAGAGCGAGATGAAGGCGGCAGCCGTCGAGCGGCTGATGCCGGCCCAGCAATGGATTAGCAGCGGCGCCTGCCGGTCCCAATCGCGCGCGAATGTAATGAGGTCGGCCACATGCGTCTCGCACGGCAGCACGAGACCCGGCTGCGGTTCGCAGATGTCATTCATGGCGAGTCTGAGATGCCGGTCGGGCACGATGCTGGGCGGCGTGCTGATAAGGGTCTCGCCGTTGATCAGCGTCACGAGGTGGCTGACATTCGCGTCGGCGACCGTGGTTTCGACCAGGCTCAACGGTGCGACAAAGATGGTCTCGGGGCTCATCGTGCGCGGCACTCTAGTCTTTTCTCTTGGCAAAATCAGGGTTGTCATTTCAGGCTTAGCCTTCAATACGGGGGTTCGCGCGACCGGTCATTGTCGGAGTTCATTGAATTTCTTGAGGAACTCGGCCTCTCCCTGTGACGCAGGAAGCGGGCTTAAGTGCGACAGCCTGTCGACCAGCGCAGGGCTTAAGCCCCGCGGCTGGCCGAAAAAGCGCCGCGCCTCCGCCCGGGAAAAGCCAGCAAGACGAATCGCCTCATAATAGGCCGCGATTTTATCCGCGCGTTTGATCAATCTGGTGACATCGTCGGACAACTCCGCCGGCAGGCCGAAGCGGAGGTGGATGGCGGCGAGCAGCTTCGCCTCGAAGGCGCGATAGTCGAGCGACAGAGCCGCCTTGAACGGGCTGATCAGATCGCCGATGACATATTCCGGCGCATCGTGGATCAGCGCCGCCAGTCTGAAGCGTCGGTCGAGCTTGGGCTCGAGCTCGGTCACGATCCTCTCGACGAGAAGGCTATGCTCCGCCACCGAGAAGGCATGCTCGCCGTCGGTCTGACCGTTCCAGCGTGCGACGCGCGCGAGCCCATGTGCGATGTCCTCGATCTCGATATCGAGCGGCGAGGGGTCGAGCAGGTCGAGCCGCCTCCCGGATAGCATGCGCTGCCAGGCGCGAGGGACCGCGTTGGGCGCCACGTTTTGCAGGGTGCGAGCGGCTTTCATCTTCGCGGTAAGTCCTGGCGCGACTTCATGGGCATTGACTAAATTCGCGGCGGCGGCCACGAAGAAATGGACTAACCCCAAACATAATGCCATTCATGGCGCGGTAATCGTCAGAGTACAGGTGAATCGAATCTGTCACTGGGAGACGCATATGGCAAAGTTGCCCAAATATACACTGTCGCATGATGACACGAAGAAGCGCTGGGTCCTGAAAAGCGACGGGTCGGGACAAACGGTCAAGACCTTCGCCACCAAGGCGGCGGCGACGAAGGGTGGAGTGCTGGAAAGGGCCGTCGGCAAGACAGGGTCCGTCAAGATCAAGAAGCGGAATGGCAAAATTCAAGAGGAGCGCACCTATCCGCGTAGCGCCGATCCGCGCGGCTCTAAGGGTTAGATGGCGTCCGGCCGAGTTTTACGCAAGCCGCGTGACGCGGGCAGGACGTCAGGTGGTCGTTGACCATGCCGGTCGCCTGCATGAAGGCGTAGATGATCGTCGGCCCGCAGAATTTGAAGCCGCGTGCCTTGAGGCTTTTTGAGATGATGCGCGAAATCTCCGTCTCGGCGGGGATCTCGCCCATCGTCTTGTAGCGATTGACGATCGGCTTGCCCTCCACGAACTCCCACAGGAACGGGCTGAAGCCGGCGCTCTTCTCCATGATCTCGAGCCATGCGCGCGCCGAGGCGACCGCGCCCTCGATCTTCATGCGATTGCGCACGATGCCCTCATCACGCATCAGGGCTTCGACCTTCTTCTTCGAGTAGCGCGCGATCTTCTCGGGCGCGAAGTCGTCGAAGGCGCGGCGAAACGCCTCCCGCTTGCGCAGAATCGTGATCCAGGACAGCCCCGCCTGAAACCCGTCGAGCACGAGCTTCTCGTAAAGCGCTCGATCGTCGCGCTCGGGCACGCCCCATTCATCGTCGTGATAAGCGACATAGAGCGGGTCCGTGCCGGGCCATGGGCAGCGACCGGTTGCGAGCTTGCCACTCATGCGAGAGCCCCGGCAACGGGGACCGCGAAGCGCGCGAAGGCCGGACGGCGCAAGGCAATCTTGACCCCTCCCGCCGTCAGCGCCTTGGCTTGCACCAAAGCCTCTTCGGCTCGATCGAGACGGATGAGCGCCAGCCCCGCCGCGCCGCTCACCGAGCCGAGCGTGCCGATCGGCACGCCGCCAGCCTCGACACTCGTGCCGGGAACGGGGAGGACGCTCACACCCTCGACGGGCACGATGCGCTTCCGCGCCGTGCCGCGATGCTCCATGCGCGAGACGACCTCTTGCCCGACATAGCATCCCTTCTTGAAATCGACGCCGTTCAGCTGATCGAACAGCGCCTCATGCGGGAAGGCGTCGCCGAACGCGTAGTCGCGCCCGCCCTCCGGCACGCCGAGGTTGATGCGCATGGCGTGATAGTCCGCTTCCTGGGCGGGCTCGCAGCCAAGCTCCGCCGCGCTCGTTCCACTCGGAACGAGAAGGCGAAAGCCAATCTCGGGCAGCCGGGGATCGGCATAAACAATGGCGCCTTCGGGCGGGCGGGGGGATCCGCCCCACACGGCAGCGACGGCGAGCGATGGCGCCGCTGCAATTTCCGCGGCTGCCCTGAGACGATAAAAGCCGAGCCACTTCAACAGCTCGGCGGCTTTATCTTGCGCAACATCGAGGAGAAAGACGTCGCCGTCAGGGACGACAAAGAAATCGAACAGGATCTTGCCTTGCGGGGTGAGCAGCCCGGCATAGACGGCCTGCCCCCCTTGCGCCTTTTCGATATCGTTGGTGATCAAGCCTTGCAGGAATTTACGCGCGTCCGCACCACCGATCCTGAGGACGGCGCGCGACGGCAAGAGGCTCGCATGGCATTGGCCCATATCCGGCCCTTCTGCTACCAAGGCTTCCGACATCTATGGGAGCGGGGGAGGCCCCGCAAGAGAAGCCGAACTTGGCCCAGACCTTCGATCTTGTCTTCAAAGGTGGAACCGTCGTCAATCAAGCCGGCGAGGGGCTTGCCGATATTGGCGTGCGGGACGGCCGCATCGCCGAGATCGGCTCGATCGGCGAGGGGCTCGGGGGGGAGACTATCGACGCCTCCGGCCTGCACATTCTCCCAGGCGTGATCGACAGCCAAGTGCATTTCCGCGAGCCCGGGCTCGAGCACAAGGAAGATCTGGAGACTGGGAGTCGGTCGGCCGTGTTGGGCGGGGTCACCGCCGTGTTCGAGATGCCGAACACGAAACCGCCGACCACCAGCGCCGACGCGCTCGCTGCCAAGGTCGCCGCAGCGACCCACCGCATGTACTGCGACTTCGCCTTCTTCGTCGGCGCCACCCGCGACAATGTCGACGATCTCGCCAAGCTCGAGCTTCAGCCGGGAGCCGCCGGCATTAAAGTCTTCATGGGCTCGTCCACCGGAGACCTTCTGGTCGATGACGAGGAGACGCTCGCCCGTATCCTCGCCACGATCAGGCGCCGCGCCGCCTTCCATTCAGAGGATGAGGCAAGGCTCAGGGAACGTATGAAGCTACAGCGCGAAGGCGATGCTTCGAGCCACAGCGAATGGCGCGATGTCGGCGCGGCGCTCGCTTCGACCGAGCGGTTGTTGCGGGTCGCCGCCGCCGCAGGCAAGCGGGTGCATGTGCTGCATGTCTCCACGGGCGAGGAGATGGCGCTGCTGGCGCTGCATAAGGACATTGCCTCGGTCGAGGTGACGCCGCAGCATCTGACGCTCGCCACGCCCGAGGCTTACGAAATTCTCGGCACGCGCGCGCAGATGAACCCGCCGCTCCGCGATCGTTACCACCGGAACCGGCTGTGGTGGGGCCTCGGCCAAGGCGTGGTTGATGTGCTCGGCTCCGATCACGCGCCGCACACGCTCGAGGAGAAGGGCAAGAGCTATCCGGCGACGCCGTCGGGCATGCCGGGCGTGCAGACGCTCGTGCCGGTGATGCTCGATCACGTCAATGCCGGACGCTTGAGTCTTGCCCGCTTCGTCGATCTGACCAGCGCAGGTCCGCAGCGGATCTTCGGCATTGCCGGCAAGGGCCGCATCGCCGTGGGCTACGACGCCGATCTCACCATCGTCGATCTTGCGGCCGAGCGTGTCATCGAGAATGAATGGATTGGCAGCAAATGCGGCTGGACGCCGTTTGCGGGGCGGCGCGTCAGAGGCTGGCCGGTCGGCACGTTGGTCCGGGGGCGGCTGGCAATGTGGGAAGGCGAGCTCGGCACGGCGCGGGGCGAGCCCGTCCGCTTCGGCGAGGCTTTGCGCGGACCCTATTGAAGGAAATATTGCCAGACCCCGGTCGGCGAGATGCCGAGCCGGTAGTAGCTGTATTTGCCGGCCTTCTTCATGGCGAGCGCCTGCGCCGGCGGGACGATGCGATAAAGCTCGACCTCCTGGGCCGGCGTGAGCTTCGCAAGATCGGTCTCGGCGAAATAGGGCCAGACGAACATCTCGTCTTGTCCTTGCCCCACGCGGACATAGCCCGATGCGGCCACGTTGAGCATCGCCGCCAGCACATCGCGCCCTGTGCCGTCGGCGGAGGCCTTCTTCCAGAAGGCGATCGGGTCATCGACATAGTCGGTCGTGACCATCGGCTTCAGCTCGTTCGATTCGAACACCGGCCGCATCGTCTCGATCTCGCCGCTCTCGGCCGCGGCCGCGATCTGTTGCAGCATGCGCTTGACCGGGTCCGGCAGCGCATTGAAATCATAGAGAACCTTGGAGGCCTGCGCCGGTGTCGCAGTAGCTCCTGTCGCTGCTTCGTTCTGAACGTAGACAAGGGCGGCAGCGCCAGCTACCAATGCGCCGAGGGCAATCAGGACGAGATTCTTGCGGCGATTCATGCATCACTCCATGAGTGCTCAATCAATTTCGCAGATCGGCAAACGAGCGCAAGCGTGCGTCGTGCCGATGCCCGCGCGGTGCGCTATTCGGCTTGCGGCGCCCGCAATGAGCGAATAGGCCGTGCCCTTGCAGGCTGGCGCGCAAATCGTCCTTTCCACCGTCCAGCTGGTGCTTGCCGGGATCGGCATCGGCATATTGATGGCGGCGCCGATCGGGCCCGTCAACGTGCTCGTGATTCAGCGGGCGGTGGCAGGCGGTTTCTGGGCCGGGTTTGCCGCGGGTCTTGGAGCAGTTCTCGGCGACGGTCTGTTGGCGGCCATCGCGGCCTTCAGCGTTACGGCGATCTCGGATGTCATGGATGCCTATTCGGGATGGATTCAATTTATCGGCGGCCTGCTTCTGATCGTCTTTGGGGTTGCGCTGCTCTTCACCAGGCCGGCTCTCACCATTCCCGTCGGCCAGAAATCGCATCTCTTGGAGCACACGGGAATCATCCCGCAGACCTTCTTTCTCACTGTCACCAATCCCGGCGCCATTCTCGGCATGGCGGCGATGATCGGTGGCCTCGGCTCGTTGATCGGCGGCCTCAACACCTATCCTGAGGCGCTGCTCCTCGTTGTCGCCGTTATGGGGGGAAGCCTGGTGTGGTGGCTCGGCCTGTCCGAGCTGATCGCCACCATCAGGCATAAGCTGACCGAAGGCCGCCTCAAGCTGATCAATCGGATCGCCGGCGTCGTGCTCGTCGCCTTCGGGCTGATCCTTCTGCTCGACGGCTTTATTTTTCGCTAGCTAGGCCGCGGCCCTATTGCGAGGTCCGCTTCACCGTGAACTCGCCATGGTGGATGCGGCGCGACAGCCCGGTCGTCATCTTGGCTACGGCGTGCTCGCCATAGACGCCGATAAGATCGGCGAGTGCTGCGAACAGGGCTGCGTTGGCGAGCATCTCCGGCTCGATGCCGTCATGCAGCGCCTCTTCCCAAGCATCGAGGATGTATCTGAGCGCCGCTTGTTTCAGGGCCTCGTTTTCGGCGGGACGCGACGTTCGATTGGCTGACTGCAACTCTGACGCCCCTTGTGGCTGCCGGAAAACCGCGAATGTCAGACTTACACCCCTCTTTTGCCGCGACGACGATAGAGTGAACTAACGGTTAATCTTTAACTATTTCTGGGAATTAATCCGGCGGCTCTTCGACCGGCGTGCCGCTGTCTTGAGGCTGCGCCGGTGGTGCTTCCGGGTCTGGCTGGGACACGTTGCCGGTCGCCTCGGGCGAGGCGGCTTCGGCCGAAGGGCCCGCGGGCTTCGCCTCTTGTGTCGCGCCTTCCTTGTTGGCGTCGTTATTAGTCTCAGGCGCCGCGCCGTCTTTATTGGCGTCAAGCCGCGCGTCATCCTTGCCGGCGTCCGGCGAGGCCTCAGGCTTTGTGTCGGTGGCAGGGCCTTTGCTCGCGAAGGTTGAGCCTTGCGCGAGCGAGGCGGCGATGGTCGCGCCCTCGCTGCTGAAGCGGGTCGTGGCCAGGGTCGCCGATTGGGTGCAGGTCCGGTAGGTGCGCCGGTAGCCCCGATAGCCGTCATTGAAGGCGTTGACCAGCTTGGCGCGGCGGACGGCGGTCGTGCCCTCGTTCCTCAGGATCTCCTTCATCTGGTCGCGCCAGACCTGCCCTTCCTGTGCCCCGCACAACTCGCGGAGGTAGTGAACGGCGCCGAGAATCTCGGCAAGCCGCATCAGCTTGTTGTCATAGGGACGGTCGTCCGGCGGAGGGGGCGCCGTGCTCTCGCGCGGCACGATCGGCGGCAGATCGTCGCCGGGAGGCTTGGGCTTCACCCGCGGCTTCGGCGCCGATTTCGGTTGGTCGAACCACCAGAAGAACTGGGCATCGGCGACAGGCGAAAAGGCCATGCATGCCCAGGCTGCGCAAAGCGCGCCGAAGGCGAGCCGCAAGAAGCGCTGTTTGGCGTGTCCCATCGGACCCCTGACTAACGCCTATTCTTGTTGAAATCTAGCCAATCAGGGCATGCGCACTTTATGGGCCGCGACCCAGATCAGATCGGCCGTTCCTTCGGTCATGGGCAGCGCCTCGACGTCGTCCAAATGCACCCATTCGGCCGCCACCGCGTCGCCGCCCGGCTTGAGAATGCCCCCGGTCGGGCGGCCATAGAAGACCGTCAATCGGTAGGTCGTCCCCCCGCTATCCTCCTTATCGCGCGGGATCTTGACCAAATCCACCACGCCCTCCACATCGGCCTCGATGCCGGTCTCTTCCTTGAGTTCGCGGCGTGCCGCTTCGCGGGGCGCCTCCTGGCCCTCCCTCTTGCCGCCCGGCAGGCTCCATAGCCCGGCAAAGGGCGGGCGTGCGCGCTTCACCAGCAGAACCTTGCGATCCTTGAACACAGCGATGCTCGCTCCGTCACGGACGCGCGCGATGTCTTGGTCGGCATTTGAGTGGCGCTCGGTCATGGAAGCGGGTTGAGCTTGGGCCGGCCCGCTTTTCTAAGTCAATCAGCGCGTGCCGAACAGGGCGTCGATCGCGGCCTGGCCGCTGACATCACCGAGCTGTTCCGGATCCTTCCGGTCTGGCAGCGTTTCGCCGTTGGCGATGGCGTTGGCCTCGTCGATGAGGACGCGCAGCCGCTGGGCCGCCTTTTCGCAAGTCTTGTTCAGCTTCTTGCGATTGCCGGTGAGATCGGCAGCCACCTCGGCGACGAGGGTGACGGCTTCGCCATGCAGCCGCGCCACAGACTCGTCGAACCGCGCCCTGATCTTCTGCGGCGCCCGGCGATAGGCGGCAATCGCGAGATTCTTGTCGCGGAATCCCGACTCGGCAAAGTGCTCCTCGTAGGTCAACGGACGCCAGGACATGAGGTCGTCGGTGAAGCCCTTAGGCTCCGAGGAGATGGCCTCGAACAGCATTACCAGCTCATGGAAGTGATTGAGGTAATCGCTTGCGAGCAGCGTGGATTCGTTGATGTTGGTGCCCGGCACATGCGAGCGGAAGTGGCCGATCATGGCCGAACGAAAAGCCGAGACGATATCCTCGCGGCTTACGTCCTCGTAGAGATCTCCCGAACCGGGGATTGGGTTTCTCGTCAACGAACATTGCCGCAACGACTGAGGTAAACTGGCCTTGGAATGAGATGGAGTGTTGCCCCATCATGATTGCCAAAGCGTTACCAGGGACGGCATCGCATGTGCTCGCGCTATAGCCTGACCTCTCCGCCGGCGGCCGTGCGCGCCTATTTTGGCTACGCCGACACGCCGAATTTCCCGGCGCGTTACAATATCGCACCGACGCAACCGATCGCCGTGGTGGCGCGCGACAGGGAAGGGGTGCGGCGCTTCCGGCTGATGCGCTGGGGCCTGTTGCCGGCCTTCGTCAAGAATCCGAAAACCTTCCCAACCCTGATCAACGCCCGCTCGGAGGAGGTGCTGGTGAAGCCCTCGTTCCGCAATGCCATGCGCTGGCGCCGCTGCCTCATCCCAGCCGACGGCTTCTATGAATGGACCGGAGCCAAGGGCAAGCGTCCCTTCCTGCTCAGGCCGCGGCGGGGCGAGCTGATCGCCTTTGCCGGACTCTATGAGCGCTGGCGCGACAAGGACGGCGGAGAGATCGACACGGTCGTGATTCTCACCTGTCCCGCCAACCGCACGGTCTCGCCATTGCATGACCGTATGCCGGTCGTGCTGGCTCCTGAGCATTTCGAGGCTTGGCTCGACGTCAAGGGGACACCTGCCGACGCCGCCATGACGCTATTGTCGCCTTCATCCGACGATCTCTTCGAGGCGATCGAGATGCATCCGAAGATCAACGATTCCCGCAAGGACGAGCCCGGCATCCAAGAGCCGCTCGAGCCCTCGCTCATTTAACTATCATGCTGCGCTAGGCCGCAGGCAAGGAGAGGACAACGCATGCTGCCCACCGAGATCATCGAGCGCTACCGCGTGCGCAAGGGCGATGGCTTCCGCCTGGCCGATTTCGATCCCGACGACACTTGCGGGCTCGATATCGACAAAGGCGACGCCAAGGAGATGCTCGCAGCCGGCGTAAAGCGTCTCGCCGCTTTGCAAGATCGGCTCTGGGCCGACGATCGCTGGGCGATCCTTGTCATCCTGCAAGGCGCCGACACCTCCGGCAAGGACGGCGTCATCAAGCACGTGATGTCGGGCGTCAATCCTCAAGGCTGCGAGGTGCATTCCTTCAAGGCGCCGAGCGAGCAGGAGATCGACCACGACTTTCTCCGGCGCGCTTCGGTGGCGCTGCCGCCGCGCGGCAAGATCGGCATCTTCAACCGCTCCTATTACGAAGAGACGATCGTCGTGCGGGTGCATCCCGAGCTCTTGCAGAAAGAGCGCCTGCCGCAAAAGCTCATCACCGACGACATTTGGAGCCAGCGCTTCACCGATATCAACAATTTCGAATCCTACCTCGCCCATAACGGCGTGCTGACGCTCAAGTTCTTTCTGAACATGTCCAAGAAGGAGCAATTGGGCCGGCTGCTGGCGCGCATCGACGACCCGGAGAAGCGCTGGAAATTCGCGGCGCACGATGTCGAGGAGCGCAAGCATTGGGACGAGTACATGCAGGCTTATCAGCAGACGATCAGCAACACCGCGACCAAGGATGCGCCATGGTACGTGGTGCCGGCCGACCACAAATGGTTCACGCGGCTGGTGGTCGCCGCGGCGCTGGTGGAGCGGCTGGAGGCGCTCGATCTGAAGTTTCCCAAGCTCGACGATGCTACCATGGCTCAGCTCGAGACGATCCGTGCGGAGTTGGTCGCCCAGAAGCCAAAGAGCAATAAAGGGTGAAGCGAAACTTCTACATTCGGCCCTCGGTGACGAGCAGGATGGCGAGCCCGTCATGGCCCTTGGCGCCCACGGTCTGGATCGCCGTACCGCTCACGCGCGGATCAGTTGCGGCGAGCTCGAAGAAGCGGCGCATGCCTTGGACGCTCGAATCCTCGCCGGACGTATCGAGGATCGCGCCTTCGCGCACGACATTGTCGACGACGATGAGCGCGCCTTGGCGCGCGAGCTTCACGGCCCATTGAAAATAGCCGGGCGTGCCTTCTTTGTCGGCATCGATGAAGATGAGGTCGAAGGGGGCGTCGGACGCCAAGCCGGGCAGAGTGTCGATCGCCTTGCCGACGCGGATCTCCACCATCTCGCCGAAGCCGGCGCGGGCAATGTTGCCACGCGCGATCTCGGCACATTTTGGGTTGGCTTCGAGCGTGACGAGCTTGCCGCCGGGAGCGAATCCACGTGCGAGCCAGATCGTGCTGTAACCGCCGAGCGTGCCGATTTCCAGGATGCGGCGGGCGCTAATCGCTTGCGCGAGTAGCATCAAGAGCTTGCCCTGGTTGGGCGCGACGTTGATCCGCGGCAACCCTGCGGCTTGGCTTGCCGTTAACGCGGCATCGAGGGTGTCATCGCCAGGCACGAAGCAGTCGTCGATATAGGCGTCAATCTCGGTCCATAGCGCGTCGGTTTGCAGGCGTTTCATCTAGAGCAGCTTCCCTGGATTGAGAATGCCGTTGGGATCGAAGGCCGTTTTGATCTTCCGCATCAACTCGATCTCGAATGGTTGTTTCGCATGCGGCAGAAGCGCGCGCTTCAGCCGCCCGATGCCGTGCTCGGCGCTGATCGAGCCGCCGAGATCGAGCACGATCTCGGCGACGGCGGCGTTGAGCGCCTCCCAATAGCTCAGGAAGATCGTGCGATCCATGCCGGGCGGCTGGCTGACATTGTAGTGGATGTTGCCGTCGCCGAGATGGCCGAACGGCACAGGCCGCGCGCCGGGGATCATCAGCTCGACAAGCTGATTGGCGCGCGCGACGAACTCAGGCACCCGCGCCACCGGCACGGCGATGTCGTGCTTGATGGAACCGCCTTCGTGCTTCTGCACCTCGCTCATCAGCTCGCGCAGCCGCCATAGCTCTTGCGCCTGCGTGAGCGAGGCGGCAACGACAGCGCTGTCGATCTCGCCGGCCTCAACACCCTCGCCAAGCACGCTCTCGGCGAGGCGAGCGAGCTCCTCACCCTGGCGCGGGCTCGTCAGCTCGAACAGCGCGTACCAGGGGTAAGCTGCGGGGAAGGGGTCGCGCACCGAGGCGCCGTGGCGGAGTACGAACTCGACACCGATGCGCGGCATGACCTCGAACGCGGTGAGCGCGGGCCCGGCCTGCTCCAAAGCGCGGGCGAAGAAGGCGGACGCGGTCTCGAGCGCGCCCAAGCCCGCCATGCAGGTGACCCGCTCGACCGGCTTGGGGAAGAGCCGCAACACCGCGGCGGTGATGATGCCGAGCGTTCCCTCCGAGCCGATGATGAGGTCCTTGAGATCGTAACCCGAATTGTCTTTGCGCAGCGCCTTCAGGCCGTTCCACACGCGCCCGTCGGCGAGCACGACTTCAAGCCCAAGGGTGAGGTCGCGGGCGCTGCCGTAAGCGAGCACGGCCATGCCGCCGGCATTGGTGGCAAGCACGCCGCCGATCTGGCAGCTTCCTTCCGAGGCGAGGCTCAAAGGGAACAGGCGCCCCGCGCTCGCCGCCACTTGCTGAGCTTGCGCAAGCACGAGCCCCGCTTCGACCGTCATGGTGTTTGAGCTAAGATCGATGTCGCGCACGCGATTGAGCCGCTCGAGCGAGACTACGACTTCGTGGCCTGTCTCGAACGGTATCTGCCCGCCGACGAGTCCGGTATTGCCGCCTTGCGGCACGATGGCCGTCTTCGTCGCGTTGGCGCGTTCGAGGATCGCCGCGACTTCTTGCGTCTCGCCGGGCTTGAGCACGAGCGCGGCCTTGCCGCGATAACGGTCGCGCCATTCGACGAGATAGCGCGCCATGGCTTCCTCGTCGCGAATTGCGTTCTCCTCGCCGACGATGCGCACCAAGGCATCGATGGTTTCTTGGCTCGGCGGTGCGTGTTGCTGGTCGCGTGTCATGGCGATGAGCGCTAGCCCCGATTGGCTGCGCGCTGCAAGCGGTCGTTGATGGCCTCGCCCAGCCCATGGGCCGGAATTGGCATCACGGCGATGGCCGTGGCGCCGGTCTGATCGAGTTCGCGCAGCGCGGCGAACAGCTTCACCGCGGCCTCTTCGAGATTGCCGCTGGCGCTGAGATTGATGGTAACACGCGCGCCTTGCGGAGCCTCAGGGCCGAAGGCGAGCAACGCCTCGCTGGAACTGACGCCGGTCGCGCCGAGCCTGAGTTTGGTGCTCGGCGCATAATGGGTTTCGAGCTGCCCCGGCGAAGCGCCCCGATGGTTCGCGTTGGCCGCAAGGAGCGGCGCACCCAGCACAAGCTCGATCGCCTCTCGGGGCAACGCGCCCGGCCGGAGCAGGCCCGGTTCCGGTTCGATCACGCTCACGACCGTCGACTCGATGCCGAGAGGGCAGGGGCCTCCGTCGAGGATCATGGCGGGCCGCTCGCCGAGCTCCGCCTGGACATGCGCGGCCGTGGTTGGGCTTACCCGGCCGGAGCGGTTCGCGCTTGGAGCGGCGATGGGCAGCTGCGCCGCTTCAAGCAACGCTTGCGCAACCGGATGCGCCGGTGCTCTGAGCGCGATCGTATCGAGGCCGGCGCTGACCAGATCGGCAATTCCGCAAGCAGGCCGCTTCTTCAGCACGAGCGACAAAGGCCCCGGCCAGAACGCCTCGGCGAGCCTCCATGCCGTGTCGTTCATCACAGCATAGCGCTCGGCCGCTTCGAGGCCAGGCACGTGCACGATCAGTGGGTTGAAGCGCGGCCGCTCCTTGCCGGCAAACACCTTGGCGATTGCGCGCGCATCGAGCGCATTGGCGCCGAGCCCATAGACGGTCTCGGTGGGAAAGGCGACGATGTCGCCTTGGGCCAACGCGTGCGTGGCTTGCCTGATGGCCTCTGGAGTTGCTGGAACGACGGGCATCGCGCCATTTCGCGTGTTACCACGGGGCGGTCAAGCTAGACTGAAGCCCCAAACCACCGGCCGCGCTAACCATACCGCCATATGACCACGCTGCTGCTCACCCATCCCGCCTGCCTTTTGCACGACACTGGTTACGGCCATCCCGAGCGGGCGGACCGCTTGCGCGCCATCGATGACGCGCTCGCCGCGCCCGCCTTCAAGCCGCTGATCCGCGGGCAGGCCCCGCTCGCCGACCTCGCCGCGATCGAGCGGCTGCATCCAGAGGCCTATGTGCAGATGGTCCGCGCCGCCATCCCCAAGCACGACCACGCATGGCTCGATCCCGATACGGTCGTCTCGCCGGGAAGCTGGGAGGCGGCTCTGCGCGCCACCGGCGCCACCATTTACGCCGTCGATCAGGTCATGACCGGCAAAGCCGACAATGCCTTCTGCGCGGTGCGACCTCCAGGCCATCACGCCGAGCCCTCACGTGCCATGGGCTTCTGCCTGTTCAACTCCGTCGCCGTCGCCGCGCTGCATGCTCGCGCTAAGCATGGCGCGAAACGCGTGGCGGTGGTCGATTTCGACGTGCATCACGGCAACGGCACGCAGGCCGCATTCTGGACCGATAAGGATTTGTTCTACGGCTCGACCCACCAGATGCCGCTCTTCCCCGGCACCGGCGCTTTGGACGAGACGGGTGTCGGCAATATCTGCAACGCGCCGCTTGCCCCCGGCGACGACGGCGAGGATTTTCGCGCGGCTTGGGAGTCGCGCATCCTGCCAGCGCTCGACGCCTTCGCGCCTGATTTTCTCTTGGTCTCAGCCGGCTTCGACGCGCATCTCAAGGACCCGTTGGCGCAGCTCAGGCTCATCGAGCCCGATTTTGCCTGGGTGACCGATAAGTTGTTGGAGGCGGCGGCCAAGCATACCGGCGGCAAGCTCGTCTCGACGCTCGAAGGCGGCTACGACCTCGATGCGCTGGCAAGCTCCACGGCGGTGCACGTGGAAACGCTGATGGGAGCGGCCTCTTGAGGCAACACCTCTTGATCCTAGGTGCAGGAAAGGGCTAAGCCAAATCATGGCCGACCCGACCGATTCCGACATCAAGACCATGAGCTTCGAGCAGGCGCTGAAGGAGCTCGAGACCATCGTCGATCGCCTGGAGAAGGGCGATGTCGAGCTCGAAGCCTCGATCCTGATTTATGAGCGTGGCGAGGCGCTGAAGACTCATTGCGACGCGCTGCTGCGGAAAGCTGAGGCGCGGGTCGAGAAGATTTCGCTAAACCAGAACGGCCAGCCCACCGGCACCGAGCCGCTCGACGTCGAGGATTAGCGCCAAATCAATCGAGCATCGTCACCCTGAGATGCAGCCCATATTTCGGGCTGAGCGTGATGCGCGCAAATGGCGTGGGCCGCTCGCCCTCGGGCAGCGCGAAGCTTGCATGCTGAAGCAACGTGGCGAGCATCGTCTTTCCTTCCAGCATCGCGAATGTGCCGCCGACGCAGGTGCGCGGGCCCGCGCCGAACGGCATATAGGCGCAGCGGTGGCGCCCCGCCTTCGGTTCGGCCGTGAAGCGCGACGGATCGAATTTGAGTGGGTCCGGCCATAGGCTTCGGTGCCGGTGCACGACATAGACCGGAATGGTGATGGTGGCGCCCGCGCCAAGCGCGATGCCGCCGAGCGTGAGGGGGCGAATCGTTCGCCGCATCAAGACAGGAGCGGGCGGATAAAGCCGCATCGCCTCCTGAAACACGGCATCGAGCGTTTGAAGCTTGCCGATCTCCTCGCGGCCGATCGGTCGCCCGCCGGTGACGCTCCGCACCTCCTGGCGGACCGCCTCCTGCCATTCAGGTAACAGCGCAAGCAGATAGAGCGTCCAGGTGAGCGCCTGCGAGGTTGTCTCATGCCCCGCCATCAGAAAGGTCACGACATTGTCGACGATGAGGGCGTCTGGCATTGAGCCGCCCGTGGCGGGATCCGTTGCCGTGAGTAGCCGGCCAAGCAGGTCGTCGCGCTGGTCCACGCTCTCTCGCGTTGTTGCCAGCACGCGCGTGGCGATATCGCGCAGCGTCTTGCCCGCTCGCGTCATCACGCGCGAGCCCGGATGCGGGATCGATGGCGGCAGTCCGAGCGAGGTGAGCGCGATCTTCCACACCGAATAGCCGAGAAACGCGGCGCCGGCCTGTTCGATGCTCCGCCGATCCTCCTCGCCGAGGCTTGCGCCGAGCACTGTATCTTGCAGCGCCTGCAAGGTCGCCCGAGTCATGTCTCTGTCGATCGCTTGGGCCGTTCCAGGCGGCGCCTCGCGCCAGCGCTTGAGCAGAGGCCCGCAGGCCCCGGCGAAAGCGGGAATGTAAGCGAGCACGTCCTCGGCCCTGAACAGCGGCGCGGTCAGCCGGCGCTGCCAGCGCCATGCATCGCCCTCGGCGTTGAGCAGCCCGCCGCCGATCGCCTCGCCGAACACGTCGTCGTTCAGCGGCTGCTTCGAATAGCTCTCGGCGTCGTCCAGCAGCACGCTCTGAATGAGCGGGGGGTCCATGACGAAGGCGGACTCGAGCCCCAGCCAGCGATAGACGATCAGCTTCTCGCGGTAGAAATCCTCGCTCCAGCTCCCGACCGGGTTCCGGATCATCTTCAGGATCAGCCAGGGGAAAGCGAGGCGCCGCTTGGGCGGAACTGGCCACTCCGCTATGGTTGCGGCTGGACTCATGATCCTTGGCTCCATGACACGATTTGGCCCGCCTTACGCGATAGTTGCAAGCAAGGCTCGTGGCCGATAAAGGTGCTTAACGCGTTGATCCTTCCGATCGTTTTTCCCTTCAGTCTGGCGGGTAGTTGCGAATGAGCGCCGAGAGTTCCACGCCGTTGCTTGATCGTGTCCAGACCCCTCAGGATCTCCGCGCGCTTCAGGACCAGGAGCTGACCCAGCTGGCCGAAGAGCTCCGCCAGGAGCTGATCGCCGCGGTTTCTGTCACCGGCGGCCATCTCGGCGCCGGGCTTGGCGTGGTTGAGCTGACCATCGCCCTGCATCATGTCTTCGATACGCCGCGTGACCGGCTGATCTGGGACGTCGGCCACCAGTCCTACCCGCATAAGATCCTCACCGGTCGGCGCGACCGCATCCGCACGCTCCGTCAGGCGAATGGCTTGTCGGGCTTCTGCAAGCGCGCCGAAAGCGAATACGACACGTTCGGCGCGGGCCATTCCTCGACCTCGATCTCGGCAGGGCTCGGCATGGCGGTTGCCCGCGACCTCGCCAGCAAGACGCATAACGTGGTGGCCGTGATCGGCGACGGCGCGATGAGCGCGGGCATGGCCTATGAGGCCATGAATAATGCCGGCGCGATGGATTCGCGGCTGATCGTGATTCTCAACGACAACGACATGTCGATCGCGCCGCCGGTGGGCGCCATGAGCGCCTATCTCGCCAAGCTCATCTCGGGGGGCACCTATCGGAGCCTGCGCCGCTTCCTGAAGGACCTTGCGCGCAAGCTGTTACCCAAGAGCTGGCAGAAGCGGGCGGCGCGCGCCGAGGAATTCACCCGCGGCTTCTGGACCGGCGGCACACTGTTCGAGGAGCTCGGCTTCTATTATGTCGGCCCGATCGACGGCCACAATTTCGATCATCTGCTCCCCGTTCTGCGCAATGTGCGCGCCATGAAGAACGGGCCGATCCTGGTCCATGTCGTGACGCAGAAGGGTAAGGGCTACGGGCCTGCCGAAATCTCCGCCGACAAGTTCCACGGCGTCGGCAAGTTCAATGTCGTCACCGGCGCGCAAGAGGCCTCCGCCGGCGGACCGCCGAGCTATACCAAGGTGTTCGCACAAGCGCTGATCGAAGAGGCGCGTGCCGACGACAAGATCGTCGCCATCACGGCGGCCATGCCATCAGGCACGGGGCTCGATCGCTTCGCCGAAGTCTTCCCGGGACGCTGCTTCGATGTCGGCATCGCCGAGCAGCATGCGGTGACCTTCGCCGCCGGGCTCGCCGCCGAAGGCTACAAGCCGTTTGCCGCCATCTATTCGACCTTCCTCCAGCGCGCCTACGACCAGGTTGTGCACGATGTCGCCGTGCAGGGTCTCCCCGTGCGCTTCGCCATCGACCGGGCTGGGTTGGTCGGCGCCGATGGCCCGACCCATGCCGGGTCTTTCGATGTTGCCTATCTCTCATGCCTCCCCGGCATGGTGGTGATGGCGGCCGCCGACGAGGCGGAGCTGATGCACATGGTGGCGACCGCCGCGGCAATCGACGATTTTCCCTCGGCTTTGCGCTATCCGCGCGGGGAGGGGATTGGCGTGGCATTGCCCAAGCGCGGGACGCCGCTTCCGATCGGCAAAGGCCGTATCTTGCGCGAAGGCTCGGCGGTGGCCTTGCTCTCCTTCGGCGCGAGGCTGCCCGAATGCCTGGTGGCTGCCGATCAGCTCGCCGGCTTCGGTTTGCCCGCAACCGTCGCCGATGCGCGCTTTGCCAAGCCGCTCGACATGGATTTGTTGCGCCGGCTCGCGCAAAACCACGAGGTGCTGATCACCGTCGAAGAAGGCTCGAGCGGCGGCTTCGGCGCGATGGTGCTGCAAGCTCTCGCGCGCGAAGGCTTGCTCGACCGTGGGTTGAAAGTGCGAACGCTGCATCTGCCGGACAGCTTCATCGAGCAGAACAAGCCCGTCGCGATGTACGCGGAGGCGGGTCTCGACGCGTCAGGCATCGTCGCAGCGGTGTTCACGGCGCTTGGCAAGGATCGCGATGCGGCCGAGGTTATTCGCCTCGCCTGATAATCCCGCGCTCTACCCGATCTGGCAGTCTTTGCTGAACTTCTCGGCCGCGTCGGCGCGCCCGACTTCCGGCAGCGTGAACGTGGTTGAGGCAATCTTGACCGTCAGCGGGCCTGAGGATTTGAGCACGCCAAGCAGGGGCGGGATCTCGACATCGCTCGCCTCCGCGAACATCGTCCCGGTCTTGTCGTCGAGCTCCACCGCGCCCTCGGTCGAGGATTTGGCGCCTCCGGCCGAGAGATCGATGCTCAATTTCTGTCCCGGCCTGGTCCCCTCGATCGTGCCGAAAATCTCCAGCACGCCAATGCTCATCTCGTTGAAGCAGGACAAAAGCAGGACAGGCGGCTTGCTGGTATCGAGTGAACCGTAAGAGAGCGATATCAGATCGCCGTTGGTATTGGCGGTCCAGACCAGGGTTTCTTCGCTGCGCGCGAAACTGAAAGGGAGGAACGCGCCTGCGAGAATACAGGCTGCAAGCAAGAGACGCGCAGAGGGTCGGGACATCATGGGGAAAATGCTTTCGTGCCGGCTTAAGTTTCAGCCGGCCAGGGCGCAATTTGCAGAATTGCCCTGCCGGCGAGCCTGTTTAGTCGAGCTTGCAGACCTTAGCAAATTTTGAGAGTTCCTCGGCGCGGCCTTGGTCCGGCAAGGTTAGCTCGTTCTTTTCCATTTTCACGAGTGCGGGCCCAGGACCGCCAAGCACCGCAACCACGGGCTTCACGGCGAATTTTTTCGCCACGCCGAACACATAGCCGCTCATCTCGTCGGTCGCGGTCTCGCCCTTGAGCGCGACCTTGGATGAGTTCACGCCGATCTCGATGGTGACCGGTTGGCCCACCTTGGCGCCCGCGATGTCCTGGTAGACGGTCATCTCGGCCTGCTTCTTCTTATTGTTGCAGGAGAGAAAGAAGAAGAAGTCCTCAGCCGTCTCGGTCGAGCCGTAGACGAGAGAGACATTGCCCTCATACTGGCTCACCATCCAGGCGAAGCCGGGTTCGGGCTCGGTGGCGGCAGCGTCGGTGGGCGGCATTGTCAATGCCAGGCATGCGGCGAGCGCCAAGCCCGCCGGCCTACCTGCTGCTAGCATGAAGCCTGCCATTAGCCACGGCAGCCTGGATATTCGGAAAGAAGCCCGCAAACGTCGGATCGAACTCGTGATAATTGCAGGTGATCTCGTCACCTTGGGCAATGTCGACCAGCGCGTAGCCCTTGTCGAAGATGCGGAAGTCCGTGTTTGGGGTGAGGGTATGGTTCATGAAGCGACCGTTGTCGCTGTCGACCACCACCACCCCGGGCATTTCCAGATGCGGATAGGAGTAACGAGCGATGAAGTCCTGCATATGCGGCGTTAGCCCCTCGATCTCCTCGCGGTAGATAAAGATGTCGAATTTCGGATTGAGGCTCCACATCAGGCGCCCCCGTTCGATGAACTCGCCCGCGAACACACCGAGCCCCTCAATGGCGCTCGGCGCAACATAGGTGCTGACCGTCAGCATTGCTGCGTCCCTCGATGTGGTTGAAGTTCAAACCCGCTCATGCGGTGTTTCCGGTGACCTCGGTGCCGACGGCCACAAGCCCGCGCTTGCGGCGGAACCGCCGCCGCTTGAGCGCCTTGATGCGGCGCTCGAGATAGGGCGAGAAATGTCCGGCATAACGCTCCCAGAGCGTGGGGTTGCGCCAGTCGTCGCCGGTTACCCGGCCGCGGCAGATCGCCGACCCGCAGCCGCACTCGAACTCGTCGTAAGGCGAGCCGTCGCACATGGCGTAGTCGATAGTAACCTCGTCGCCGGGCTGAATACGCTGCAGCGCCACGATGGCAATCTGCCCCTCGAGCCCGGCATTCGGCTCGCAGGAATGGTTGATGTAGTCCGGCGGCTCGTCTGCGTTGACCGAAGCGAGATAGAGCGCCTCCTCGATCTGCACCGTATGGCGCCTGATCGCGGGAGGCAGCTCGTCAAGCTCGTCTGCGCCGACGATGCGTCCGCTCCAAACGGCAATGAGCTCGCCTTGCTCGATCACGTCCCGAGCAAAGACGGCCCTGCCGCCGGTCACGTCACGATTTTGGACTTCACACTTATCGGTAAGGTAAGCCGAAGATTCTAGGCTCACGAGACCTCCGCGATGGCGCGCCGAGCGGGGCGCTTCGCAGTATGTATAAGTTGGCGGCGCCGACCGCTCCCGGCCTTCGTCCGCGCGCGAGGATTCCCGACGCAAGCGGGAGCATATGAGAAGCTCTGGTGTCCATCTACAAAAAAAAGCGTCTCGACCAATTATTAGTGGACAGCGGCCTGGCCTCCTCCCGCTCGCGTGCCGCCGACCTGGTGCGACGGGGTCTGGTCAGCGTGGGGGGCGTCACCGCGCTTAAGCCTGGAGCGCAGGTGGCTCCTGATGCCGAGCTCCGACTGAGCCCCGGCGCGAGCCGCTACGTCTCGCGCGGCGGGGAGAAGCTCGAAGCCGCGCTCGATGCCTTCGGCTTCGACCCCAACGGGACGGTAGCGCTCGATATCGGCGCCTCGACCGGCGGCTTCAGCGATGTGCTGATCGCGCGCGGCGCGGCGAAAATCTACGCGGTTGACGTTGGCAGCGGCCAGCTCCACGCCAAGCTCAGGGTGAACCCGCGGGTCGTGACCCTGGAAGGCACCGATGCAAGGGCGCTCGACCGGAAGGTGATCGGCGAGGAGGTTACGGCGATCGTCGCCGATGTCAGCTTCATCAGCCTGACACTGGCGCTTCCGGCCGCTCTGAAGCTCGCCGCGCCTGGGGCTTGGCTGGTGGCTCTGATCAAGCCGCAATTCGAGGCGGGCCGGGCGGCCGTCGGCAAAGGGGGAATTGTCCGGAAGCCCGCCGACCGGAAAAAGGCTGTGGAAAAGGTCCACGGCTTCATCGAGGACGCCGGCTGGATGGTCGTGGGCGAGATCGCCTCGCCGATTCTCGGCGGTAGCGGCAACGAGGAATTCCTGATCGGCGCGCGCCATGGAGCTTGAGGTCAGGATCGGGCGCCTCGGCGCGCAAGGCGACGGCATCGCCGAAAGCCCCGACGGGCCGCTCTTCGTGCCGTTCGCGCTGCCGGGTGAGCTTGTCAGCGTCATTGCCGCACCTGGCACCGACCGCGCCGGCCTGATCGAAGTGCTTGAACCGAGCCCCGACCGCATCGCGCCGATCTGCCCGCATTTCGGCATCTGCGGCGGATGCGCGCTCCAGCATCTCGAGGAGGGCGCCTATCTCGCCTGGAAGCGTGAGCTGGTCGCGGCTGCGTTGCGGTCGCGCGGACTCGAAGCTGAGGTTGAGCCGGTCCGGCCGGTGCCGCTTGCCAACCGGAGGCGCGCCGCATTGGCGCTCGGCAGGTCGAAGCAAGGCGTCGCTCTCGGTTATCGCCGCGCCCGCTCGCATGAGCTGATCGACATTGAGGTCTGCCCGGTCCTCTCTCCCGGCATTGTGGACCGCCTGCCCAAGCTGAAACGGGCGCTGGCGCCGCTTCTAGGCGGCAAGCGCGAGGCGAGGGTGGGCGTGACCGAGACCGAAAGCGGCCTCGATATTGTGCTTGAAGGTGTCAGGCCAAGCCCCGCATCGCTTGGCGCCTTTGCCGGCAAAGCCGCCTCGCTCGGCGTGGCACGCCTCACTGTGAAAGGCGAAAGCATCGGGTCGCTCACCGCGCCGGAGATCGATTTGTCGGGCGCCAAGGTGAGGCTGCCGCCGGGCACCTTTCTCCAGGCCTCGCGCGAGGCTGAAGCCACTCTCGCCGGACTGGTCAGAGGGATCACGGGGCTGCAGGTGCGCGAATGCTGCCTCGCCGATCCTGTTCGCCGGGCTCGGAACCTTCACCTTTGCTCTGGCGATGGCAGGTCCGCGTCGACCCGCTTACGCCGGTCGATCAGTTCCGCTCCTCTCAGCCGCATATCGAAGTTGTCGCCCAGGCTCACCGCGTTAGTGCGAAGCAGTTTCTCGACATAAGCCGCGGACGATTTCGGTCGCCGATCCATAGAGCCGCTTCGGCGAACAGGCTCGCGCCTTCCGAAGGGCTCAGAGATTGAGCTCGACCGTAGTGCGATCGCCCCGGGCCGCGCGCCGCTTCCGGCCACGAAGCCTGCCGCCGGATAGACGCTGCCCGCTCGTGCCGATCGCGATGAAGAGATCGCAGGCAACCAGTGCCGTGTAGATCCGGTCCATCTCGCGCGGCATCTCGCCGAACCACACCACGTCGGGCCGCATGGCACCAGCACGGCCGCAAGCCGCGCAAACCGTCTCGGTGGAAA
Organism: uncultured Alphaproteobacteria bacterium; assembly: GCA_963710245.1. Lineage (GTDB taxonomy): Bacteria > Pseudomonadota > Alphaproteobacteria > Rhizobiales > Methyloligellaceae > Methyloceanibacter. The sequence goes on along the minus strand of CAVPZK010000015.1, from coordinate 11,447 downwards.
GATCCTCGGCCCAGGAATAGCTCGCGAGACAAACGGCGCACAGCGCGCGGCAAAGCTCGCCATGCATATGGATAAGCTCGCGCGTGCCGGCCGCTTCATGCAGGCCATCGATGTTCTGCGTCACGGTGAGGACGCCGCCATGTTGCTGCTCCAGCCGCGCGAGCGCCGCGTGCGCCGCGTTCGGCCTCGCGTCGCCATGCAGCCGGCGGCGGAGATTGTAGAAATCGTGCACGCGCGCCGGATTGCGTGCAAAGCCTTCGGGCGTGGCGACCTCTTCCAGCGGAAATTGCGACCACAGCCCGTCTTTGTCGCGGAACGTGCCGAGCCCGCTTTCGGCCGACAGTCCGGCGCCGGTCAGGACCACAATGCTGCGGAAGGCCATCAGCCTCTGCCGGTCTGGCCGCGATGCCGGAGGTAATGGTCGGCCAGCACGATGGCCACCATCGCCTCGCCGATCGGCACAGCGCGGATGCCGACGCAAGGATCATGGCGGCCTTTGGTCGAGATTTCGGTGTCGTGGCCTGACGTGTCGACGGTTTGCCGCGGCGTCAGGATCGAGGAAGTAGGCTTGACCGCGAAGCGCGCGACGATCGGTTGCCCCGTCGAGATGCCGCCAAGAATGCCGCCGGCATTGTTCGACAGGAACTCGGGCGTCCCGTCCTTTTTCATGCGCATCTCGTCGGCATTCTCCTCGCCCGAGAGCGCCGCCGAGGCGAAGCCAGCGCCGATCTCCACACCCTTCACCGCGTTGATGCTCATCAGCCCGCTGGCGATGTCCTGGTCGAGCTTGGCATAGAGCGGCGCGCCGAGCCCAGGCGGCACGCCCTCAGCTACGATCTCGATGACGGCGCCGGCCGATGAGCCCTTCTTGCGCACCTGGTCGAGAAAATCGCCCCAGACCCGCGCCGTCTTGGCATCGGGGCAGAAGAAGAGATTTTTGCCGATCTCCTCCCAGTCCCAATTGCGGCGATCGATTTCGTAAGGCCCGATTTGGGTGAGCGCGCCGCGCACGCGCATGCCCGGCACGACCTTGCGGGCGATGGCGCCCGCGGCGACTTGCAGCGCCGTCTCGCGCGCCGAGGCGCGGCCGGAGCCCCGCCAATCGCGCAGGCCGTATTTCATCAGATAGGTGTAGTCGGCGTGACCCGGGCGGAACTTATCCTTGATCTCGCCGTAGTCCTTGGACCGCGCATCGACATTGTCGATCTCAAGCGCGATCGGTGTTCCCGTGGTGACCTGCGCCCCCCCCTCATCCGTGAACACGCCGGAGAGAATGCGCACCTGATCCGGTTCCTGCCGCTGCGTGGTATAGCGCGACTGGCCAGGCTTGCGCTTGTCGAGATAGGTCTGGATTTCGGCCTCGGTGATGGGGATGCCGGGCGGGCAGCCATCGACCACGCAGCCGATCGCCGTCCCGTGGCTTTCGCCCCAGGTGGTGATGCGGAAGAGATGGCCGAAACTGTTGTGCGACATGGGCCTCTTATGCGCGCATGTCTTTACTTTGTCATTACCGGCAAGCCGGGAACTACTCTTTCACCACGGAGATGTCGGGGGCGTCCTCGGCCTTCATACCGACCACATGGTAGCCCGCATCGATATGCAGGATCTCGCCGGTGACGCCGCGGCCGAGGTCGGAGAGAAGATAGAGCGCACCGGCGCCGACATCCTCGATGGAGACGGTCCGCCGGAGCGGCGCGTTGTACTCGTTCCATTTAAGGATATAGCGGAAGTCGGCGATGCCGCTTGCCGCCAGCGTCTTGATCGGCCCCGCCGAGATGGCATTGACCCTGATCGCGCCCTTGCCGAGATCGGCGGCGAGATAGCGCACGCTCGCTTCGAGCGCGGCCTTGGCCACGCCCATCACGTTGTAATGCGGCATGACCTTCTCGGCGCCGTAATAGGTCAGCGTCAGCAGCGAGCCGCCATTCTTCATCAGCGGCTCCGCGCGCTTGGCCAGCGCGGTGAAGGAGTAGCAGGAGATCAGAAGCGTCTGGGTGAAATTGTCCTTGGTGGTGTCGACGTAGCGGCCGTCGAGCTGCTCCTTGTCGGAGAAGGCGACGGCATGGACCAGGAAATCGAGCGCGCCCCATTCCTTGGCGATCGCCGCGAACACGCCTTCCACGGTCGCCTTGTCGGTCACGTCGCAGGGCAGCACGAGCTTCGAGCCGATCTCGTGCGCGAGCGGCTCGACCCGTTTCTTGATGGCGTCGCCTTGATAGGTGAGCGCGACCTCGGCGCCCTGGTCGGTCACGGCCTTGGTGATGCCCCAGGCGATCGACCGGTTATTGGCGACGCCGAACACGACGCCGCGCTTGCCCGCCATCAATTTGCCGCCGTTAGCCATCGACCCAGCGCCCTTCGGAAAGAAGGCGACTTATAGGGCCGCAACCGCCGGGCCGGAAGGCTTATCGGCGGGACGGCCCTTGAGGCCAATCGGCGCGGGCTAAATTAGTCCCTTTTCCACCCGCGAAAGCAAAGGGCGGAGAATGAGCGGGGTGCGCCCCGGTCGATCCTCATTTGCTGGAATGTATGCTCCTCACGCGACCGGAGTGTCGTGAACCGCTCCTCAGTAGCCTGAGATCTGGCCCCGTCCTTGTTCCCTCGCGCCGAACCGCCCGAAGCGGCGGCCTCGGCCTGACTGACTTGAGACATATAAACCCCCGTCTACCCCGATAGAGACCAGGAGCCGTCAGACTCCCGGCAAGCAACGCCTTCGATCTGCCGCTGATAGGTGCCGAGCGCGAGCGAGTAGAGGACATGGCGGCAAACGCGGCCCTGGTCGTCGCGGAACGCCGAAACCGGCTTGATTCGGCCGACCAACCCCCGTTCTGGCCGCTGCCAGACCAGCGTCACCCCGTCGCCGAGCTCGGAAAGGGCAAGCTCGAGCGCCTGCATTGCCGCTGCCCGGTCGCTTCGGTCGAGACGCGCCTTGAGCTCGTTAAGGCCAAGCTGCTGGCCCTCAGTGGCCGCAAGCCTTTCCGCTCCGCTCTCCCCGGCCTTGAGGGGAAGAGGGGCGGGCGCGAATACTGATAATACGAGAGCGCCCGCCCCAATGATGATAGGAGCGTTCCAACGGAACGTACGCATAACCGACTCGTCCCCAAAAACTTGACGCGGTACTCAACTGAACCCCCGCGCCCACTATCAACAGGACACATCGTGACGTATCAGGGTGAGGAAAAGGTTAAGCTATGCGCCAGTGTGCGCCATTGTGTTGAAGGGCCAAGGATTCCGTACCCTTACGTTCCTGCATAGACGTGGCTGTTCACCCACGTATATTGGACAAAGTTAGACACGGGCAATGGCTAGACGCGTCAGGGACCGGGCGATTGAAACCCGAGAGGCCCGCCGCAAACTCAAAGCGAGCGGCAAGCCATATTGGCGCGCAATCGGTAAGGGCCTCCATGTCGGCTACCGCAAAGGCAAGGCAAGCGGTGTGTGGGTCGTTCGCCGTTATCTCGGCAGTCAAAACTACAGCATGCACACCATCGCTGAGGCGGATGACGTTCTCGACGCGGACGGCGAGGGCGTTCTCGATTTCTGGCAAGCGCAAGAAGTCGCGCGCAACTTACGGCAGACACCGAAGCGCGGTGCCTACACCGTCAAGGATGCAGTCAGAGACTATCTTGATCGGCTAGAGGGCCGGGCATCTTGGCATGACACTAAAATGCGGCTGGAGGCTTTCGTGCTTCCCGCTTTCGGTGACAAGAAGGTTTCCGAGCTTGAGGCGGATGAGATCCGCAAATGGCATCGCGAGATCGCTAAGACGCCAGCCCGAGCACGAACCAAGACCGGCGCTGAACAGGCTTACCGCAGAGACAATCTGCAAGAGCCCGAGACACAACGGAAGCGACAGGCATCAGCCAATCGCTGCTTGGGCTGCTTAAGGCTGCACTGAATCTAGCGTGGCGCGAGAAGAAAGTTGAATCGAACGACGCATGGCAGCGCGTTGAACTCTTCCGTGGCGTCGATATTCCTCGCGCTCGTTATCTCAATGTCAGTGAAGCTCCGCGTACGCGAGTGCACTCCTTGCGAGGCGCTGCGGTCGCCCGTAGCAATGAACGCAAGCCACCCGGCGACGCGCCTAGCCTCCGCAGGTTTTGCAGACTGAACGGTGATCTTTCACGTTCGAGGGGAAGTTATGGAGAGCGACTGAACGGCTGCGTCGAGTGCAATCGCTGGGCGCTGGCCTCTGTCTTTGGAACCCTAAAGCTTCCCGTCGGTTGTGGCGTACTTCTAGACGGGGTCAGCCAGCGGAGATTATCCAATGCTTCAGTCATCTATAAAGGCAGGCGCTGTGGTCGCGTTTGCCATTTTCACTGTCATCGGCCCAGCTTTGGCATTAGCCCCAGTGTACTTGAACGAACTCTGCCCGCCTCATCATGCCGATCCAAAACGAAGAAAACAAAGAACTCTGGCGCGACTTACAGACCGGCGAGACGCCGCCAGAAGCAGCCGTCGGCAACGAAGGACAGGCACAGGCACCGAGAGAATGGGAGAGAGCAACGAATTTGATCGACTGCGAGAAGGCCGGAGGTATGTGGGATGTGCCGAACAATAAATGCTCTGAGAAAAGATAAGAAAATTCGTTGCCATTGGCCAATAGCTCTGGCTATGGACACACGCTTCGGCAGAAGGCGCGGGTGATTAAGAAGAGTCGTTAATTGCGCGCTTGCTATGCCAAGAAATTTACTTTTACGGGAACGGTTGCAGGGGCTTTCTAAATGGACTCGGGAACGGGCATTCAAACGTTAGGAATCTCCATGAAAAAATATCTGATCGCAGCAGTTCTGATCGTCGGCTTCGCGACACCCGCTCTGGCGGGTCATGCCCAGCGACATGCATGAATACAAGATGCTGGGTAAGTATCCCACGCAAGGCGAAGCGGAGACTGCGATGCACACGATGACCGAGTGCAAGTAGGTTTCTGGCGGAGAGAAACGTGACGAAGCCCGGTCTTGAACAGGCCGGGCTTTTTTTGGAGCTGTGGGAATAAGTGATCGCAAAGCCCTTGCAGAGATGCGGCTGGGTTTAAGGCTTGGTTACAGGCTATCGGCCAGAACGTGGCTGAGGCCTCGTCGGCAGGCAGTTTTCTTGGCATCGGAGGCGTGCAGGTCAGCGATGCTGAGAAGGCCACTCTAGCGGATATCAAAGGCTCTTGGTATTAGGCGGACCGTTGGGAGGGTTCAGCCATCCTACTGGGCTCTCCCATCCGCTCCGAATCGCGTGCGGATCTGAAACACTGAGTTGAGATGAGCGACACGAAGAAACTTATGGTTCACATCAACCACGTGCGCCGACGTCACGCCACACGCTCAAACATCCCGAAACACGTTTCCGGCAAGCAGGACCAGGTAGCCGAGAACCAAAATCACAAAGCCGTTGTGTAGTGGCGGGACCGCGAGATGAAGCCATTGAACCAGGCAGGCGAAAATCGCCAGTATCAGGGATACTAAAAGAGTGACTTGCTTGGGCGGTGTGAGTGGCCAGTCAAACATGATGTCCTCCCGCGATCTGACTATTCCTGGATCCGTGGAAATGCCTTACTTCCTCTTAAGGACCAACGTGTGAGCAAATCGCGGGTTTCGGAGGAGGAAGACAAAAAACTTCTGGAACTTTGCGCCGGATCGGTCGCGTCGCTGTGGAAGGGCGTCAGCTTAGAGACCGATAATCACGACGAGGGGCACTCCGAGAAGCCACAAGATGATTCCGCGCATGACTGGGTTCCTTTCGGGAGGCAATAAAACAAAAACCCCTGTGAGGGGGTTTTTGCCAATGTCGGCGGGGAACGGCTTGCCAGGGGAGGGTGGGAGGATGCGCGCCGCTCCAGTCTGGGAGCAGAACCCACACGTCGTGCGGAGGTTCCATTTCCTACCGAAGGCTGAACGCCATGTTCTCCAGCGCTTTGCGGCGCAGCTCCCGCGGATCAGTTATGCCATCGGAGGCTAGAGCGACGAGTGTTTGGCTAAGCTGGATTTTCAATTCCTCAGCCTGGCTATTGTCAGACGTAACGTGCGCATAGAGCGTCCTCCAAACGGAGTTGAACGCCTCCTCGATGGCGTCGACCGTTGAGGGACTAGCAGGTGATTGGGTCGAGGTAGACATGACTCGCCTCCGGCGCGTCGCAGGCGGGAGCCTTGGGGTTCAGCAACGATGATGGCTCACCGTGCGCCCTTCTGCATGGGATAGCGAGTCAATTGAATGTGTGGCCTTATGTAAAAAGACATGTTGGGCGCGAACAGCAACCGAGAGGAACTTATTGGTTAGGTCGCTGTTGTTTATCCAAGCGGCGAAAGCGCAACCCCCGGCGCAAGCGACTCGGCCGCCGCACACGTAATAGAGGGGCGCGCACTCCCCGCTGGCGCGCCCCTTTATACTGTTATCTGGCGGTGCGACATAGGCGGCATGGTTCGCTGCCATAAGCAGGAGAAATGCCATGAGCCGCGGATTACCATCTATGACTGCCCTGTTGGGATTGCTCGCCATCGCGGGCTACCAGAATAGGGACAAGATCGCCGAAATGCTCGGTGGACTTGGGCAGAATAAGCCCGGAGCTGACGGTCAAGGCGGCATTGGTGGCTTGCTTAGCCAGTTGGGTCTCGGCGGCGCCAGCGCCGGAGGGATCCTCAGTGGGGGGCTCGGCGAGCTTGCCGATCGCTTCAAGCAGAGCGGTCAGGGCGAAACCGCGGAATCCTGGATCAACACCGGCTCCAACAAACCGTGCACAGCGGCCGCAACTTGAGCAGGCGATTGGCCCCGAGGTGTTGGACACTTTATCGAAGCAAACAGGTTTGTCGCGAGATGAGCTCGTTACGAGGCTTTGCCGCGAACTCCCTGATGCAGTGGACAAGTACACCCCGCAAGGCCGTCTACCGATGGAAGGCGACTTTTCGCGCGCATAGCGTCATATGCCGAAGCTAGACCCCTGCATCCACTGAGCGAAGAGCTCAGCGGCTATCAGATAGGAACTCTAATGGGCATTCTATGGACGATCTTAATCGGCTTCGTTGCTGGCGTGCTGGCGAAGCTGATCACTCCCGGTGGCAATGAGCCGAGCGGCTTTATCCTGACCACACTTCTGGGCATCGTTGGCGCCTTCGTCGCCACCTACCTGGGCCAGGCTCTCGGCTGGTATGAAGCAGGCCAAGGTGCTGGCCTCATTGGTGCGACCGTTGGGGCGATCATCGTGCTTCTTATTTGGGGAGCAGTTGCTGGTCGGCAGGGGCGCACCCTTAACTAGACCTATGAGGCTAGGCGGTAGGCGCGCCACAGCTTGGAACGTTTTCGGCCCCGCCACGCTTCACCTCACCCTATGCATGTCGCGCGCCGGCCTTACGCGCAACTTCTACCGTGAAATCAGAAGAGGCCCTAGGCCTCATCGAAGGGACTCAGCCATGAGCCGCGTTTCAAAATCACCGCGCGCGAGCACCATCTTCGTAGCGACAGCGGCTTCGTTAGCAGCAATGACGGCATACAACATCTATCGTGCACTGAAGGCTGAGCGCGAACATCCGCCAACCGGACGCTTTGTAACCGTCGACGGGGTCAGACTACATTACCTCGAGAGGGGCGCAGGCCCGCCGGTCGTCTTGCATCGCCAGCTCATCGAGTTTCATTGATGCGCAGCTTGGCCTTGGCGTCGGCCAAGATCCGGGCATGGTCAAATGCGAGGTCAACGTCGCGCATATCGACCCATTCGGCGCTCATCGCGTCCGACCCCACTCGTGGCCGAGTCTCGTTCGCGAGCTCGGTCATGAATGCCACGCTAACAATATGGCCTCGAGGGTCGCGATCGATATCGGAGTAGACCCCGACGAGGGTGATCTCGGCGACGTCGATTCCGGTCTCCTCCCTGACTTCGCGACGGCAGGCGGACATGACAGTTTCGCCGATCTTCACGAAACCGCCTGGCAATGCATGTTTTCCCGCGCAGGGTTCATGCCCGCGGCGAATGAGCAGCACGCGCCCCAACGGATCGAAGACGACACAGTCTGTCGCCAGAGCCGGAGTTCGCGGTAAGGTCATGCTTGGTCCTTGATTGAGAGCAGTTGCCGTCCCAAAACGTTAAAGTAGCGCGGAGTATTGGAAGCGGGTTCGCTTGCAGAGACGACACAAAGCTCGAAAAGCCCACCCAAACCGAAGAGTGTGGACGTGGAGAGGGATCTTATAGGCGTAGGCGCAGGCCCGGCAAATCTAAGCCTAGCTTCGCTGCTGACGACTGCGAGGGAGCGGGGACTGACGTCGATCACCGCGACCTTCTTCGAGTGCGAGGCGACGGTATTTTGGCACTCGCTACAGATGTTCCCGGGATCTCTGATGCAGACGGAGTTCTATCGAGACCTCGTCACTCCCATCGACCCTACGAGCAAATTTTCCTTTCTGAACTATCTTAAGGCGCAAGCGCGCCTCGACCAGTTCTTCTGCTCATCGACGATCTATCCGACGCGACGCGAGTTTGAAGACTATTTCAGGTGGGTTGCGGGACAGATCGGCGAGGTGATTTTCGGGGTGGATGTGAACTGCGTCGACTACGACGCCAAAAAACACTTGTTCGTCGTCGATGCCGGAACCCACGGCCGCTGCGTGACAAAGCACATCGTTTTTGGATGCGGCGCGCGGCCAAGGTCCGGAGTCGAAGTGAGCCGGTCGGATAGAATTGTCGACGTCTCCAGGCTTCTCGCTTTCACATTCCCGGAGTTGCTGAACCGCATTCTCGTCGTCGGCGGAGGACAGTCGGCTGCAGAGTGTCTGAACTATCTGCTGGACAAATTTTCAGAACGACCGGTGCGGATCGATTGGGTCACGAGCGAAACGTCATTTCGCGCCTTGGATACCAGCAACTTTTCACGTGAGACGTTTTCAACCGCCTACGCACAGATGTTTTCGAGTCTCAACAGCGAGGCGCGCGAAAAAATCAATCAGGACGACAAGAGCGTGGCCAACGGCATGCCGCCTCTTTATGCCCAAACGCTCTACCAGCGGCTTTACCGCTTGCGGCACTTTCCGCCGTCGGACAAAGCTTGCCCAGTCGTGCATGTTCAAGCCAACACCGAAGTCGTCGAGGCGCGCGAAGAGCCCGCCGGGGTTTCGGTCACGGCCCACATCGTCTCGACCGGCAAGACGGATGTTGTCGTCTACGATTGCGTCATCTTGTGCACCGGCCTGGATGACGAAACCATATTGGAGTCGTCGATCATCGGACCGGAGTTGAGGCGGCGCTTGCATAAGAACCAAGATCGAGACGGGTACGCGGTGACATGGGATGGTCCGCCCGACCGCATGATCTTCGTTCAATCGCAGAACAAGGTTACGCACGGGTTGGGGGATACAAGCTTTGTTACGGCGGCTGGGAGGAACGCGGCCATTCTGAATTCCATTGCCGGTCGCGAAATCTATAAGATCGATGAGAGCGACCTGTTGGTCGCCTTGAAATAAGTGCCGGCGGACCCGCTTCCCTCATGGAACAAAGGCGCGGCAAGAGCGCGCCTTGTGGATTTTGTGAAACGCGTCACGACGGACAGGGCGCCGGATTTAGTGCCGCCGGGCGATCGCATCGCCGTATTCGACAATGACGGCACGCTTTGGCCAGAGCAGCCGAACTGTATCCAGTTCATCTTTGCGTTCGACAGACTGAAATCGCTGGCTCATGTGAATCCGGACCTGAGGAAAGCGGAGCCATTCCGAACGGTGCTCGAAGGTGGCTTGGATCGCCTGGCGACGCTCGATGCGGACGGGATCATCGAGATCATCAAGGCGACGCAATCGGGCATGAGCACGGAGCAATTTTCTGGCATCGTTGCCGAGTGGCTCGATACCGCAAAGGATCCGCGCTTCGGTCGCGTCTATACCGATCTTGTTTATCAGCCGATGTTGGAGCTGCTCGATTATCTGGGGGCGAACGAGTTCAAGATTTTCATTGTTTCGGGAAACGGTGCGGATTTCATTCGCGTCTTTGCCGAAGAAACCTATCGCATTCCGCCCGAGCGAGTGGTGGGGTCTACGACCGTTGCCGAATTCAGAGTCGGAAAGGCTGGCCCTGTGCTGATGAAAATGCCGGAGGTCGAAGTCTTGAGTGACGGACCAGGCAAGCCGGAGGCCATAGAGAGATTTATCGGCCGGCGGCCGATTTTTGCTTTCGGCAATTCGGATGGCGACAAAGAAATGCTGGAGTGGACGGCAGCGGGACCTGGTGCGCGCTTCGTCGGGCTCTTGCATCACACCGATGCAGAGCGAGAATGGGCTTACGATCGGGATTTAAAAGTCGGGCGTCTGGACAAGGCACTGGAGCTGGCGCGCGCGAAGGATTGGACCATCGTCGACATGGCGGCTGACTGGAACATTGTTTTCCCGTTCCAGCGTGATACCGCGGGAACCTGATGAGTACCATCGCCACCGTAATCGGCCTGGCGGCGGCGGTTTGCACGACCGCCGCAAATCTTCCTCAGCTCAAGAAGGCCTGGACCACCGGTCAGACGGATGATCTCTCGCTGAAGACGCTGTTGCTGTTCGGATCGGGTTTGTCGCTTTGGATCGTCTACGGCTTCTTTCAAAAGGATGTCGTCATCATATTGGCGAACGGCGTTAGCCTGTTGATTTTAAGTGTTATTCTGTATTTGAAGCTGATTCAAAAATGAGCTGGTTCCTAACTCTAGGCCGCTTCCGCTCAGATCACACTGCGCGAACGATGCTGGTGCGCGTAAGCGAAGGTGATGTCTGCTTCTGGCACAAAGCAGACGTAGTGTGAGCGTCGATGAATATCTGCTTTAGAGCGATAAGCGGAGATCGCACGGGCGTCGAACTATGTCCGCGCTCGTGTCGTGGCTTGATAACGAAGTGCCGACGTTAGACAAGTACGCGACCCGAGAAAGGGCTCAATCACTTGAGCAATCGGATCCCATGGCCGTTAGAAAGGCATCCAAGTCTTTGCCGGAATCGGAGCTGGCGCTGCGGGCGATCGCTATGCCCGTGTTTGCCAATGCGCATGGAGATATTTTTGGCGGCTGGCTTTTGTCGCAAATGGATCTCGCCGGCAGCGCCGTCGCCGTCCGACGCGCCAATGGTCGAGTTGTCACTGTCGCAGTCACTGCGATGAGCTTTCAGCGCCCAGTCTTCGTCGGAGACGAGGTGAGCTGCTATGCGAAAATCCTTAAGGTGGGGCGCACCTCGATAACAGTGAAGGTCGAAGCCTTTGCCCGCCGTGATCGCAGCGGTAAGCAAATACAGGTGACCGAAGGTGTCTTCACTTATGTGGCGGTGGATTCAGAATCAAAGCCGCGGCCGGTGTGAAGATTTTCGGCTCCCTTCGGATCGCCATTCACTTCTGCCTACGTTGGCGACGTCCGGCCCGGTTGTTTGGTGATGGTGAACGAGGCGGCACACGAGGCTCGCTTCGTCAGGACGACCTGTTGGGGGAGTTTGCTTTTGGCACTTAGCGGACGTTGATGCTG
>CAVPZK010000014.1:0-69936 GCA_963710245.1 uncultured Alphaproteobacteria bacterium | reverse complement strand
CCTGGTCGATCTCGCACAGCGTCGCCCGCTCGATCTCCGGATGCTTGAGCACCTCGCGCAGCACGCCGCCGTCGCCGCCGCCGACGATCAGCGCCTGCTTCGCCTTTCCGTGAGCGAACAGCGGCACGTGACTCATCATCTCGTGATAGACGAACTCGTCCTTGGTGGTCAGCTGGACGATGCTGTCAAGCATCATCACCCGACCAAAGTCGGAGTTCTCGAAGATGATTAGTCGCTGATGCTCGGTCTCGCTGTCGAAAAGGACGTTGTCCGCCTTTAGACGGACACGGAAGCCACGGTGGAGCGTCTCTTCGACCCAGCGTTCCATCGGTTCATTTCCTTGCCGCGCATCTGCTCCTTGACCACCACCTTGCGAGGCGAGAAGGCCTCCTTCAAGACGCCGATGGCCGCTCTCGGATTGGTCTGGCCGCACATGAAGATATCCAGTGCGGCGTAGCCATATTCCGGCCAGCTATGGATCGAGATATGCGACTCGGCGAGAACCGCGACCCCCGACACCCCACCATTCGGCGTGAAATGGTGCAGATGGATGTGCAGGAGCGTGGCGCCTGCGACCTCAACACATCGTCTGAGTGTATGCTCGATGTGCTCTAGGTCGTCGAGGCGCTCGGCCCGAACGAGATCGATGATGAGATGAGTGCCCGCGTAGGCGACCCCATCTCGCTCACAAAAAAAGTCCTTGCGCTCTTCCTCCCGCGAAGGAGCAAGGCGCCGGGAAAGCTTTTCTTCCGTTTGGGCGGTGCTTGAACCATGATCCAAGTCCATCCCCAATTGGAAGAGGGCGTCACTGGACATGGCGTCCTCCCCAACCAGCAGATGTTCCAAGTCTAAACGACGCGCTATTTACACCCGCGTTCGAGCGATGCAAGAGGTTTTTGGCCCCATGAGGCAGAATGACCACGGAAAAGTTTCCAAGACCCTTCTCAAGCTCGCCGGCGTCGCGCTCGAGCGCGCAACGCCGTCATAGAGCAGAGCCGAGGAGGATCGGAGCATGACGGAGATCGCTTCCCGCCGCCTTGCGGCCTTCGCGCTGCTCGCGTGGCTCGTGTCAGCGCCGCCCGGGACCGAGGCGCGCGCGGCCGATGAGCTGCCGAAGCTCGGCGCCGACCTCACCGCCACCTCCGTCTCGGGACTCTCCTCGGGCGCCTACATGGCGGGACAGATCCAAGTCGCCCACTCAAAAGACATCGTCGGCGCCGGCATTGTCGCAGGCGGCCCTTACGCCTGCGCCGAGAGCCCGGCGAGCCGGATCTTCCCGTTTTGGCCGACGGCCGTGGCGCAGAACGGTACGCAAGCGCTCTATCAGTGCATGGACACGACCCTTGGCGAGCCCGACCCTGTGAGGTCGGTGGAGCGCGCCAAGGAATTGGCCGAGGACGGGGCCATCGACCCGATTGGCGGGCTCGCCGCCGACAATGTCTATCTCTATTCCGGCAAGAAGGACGAAACGGTCAGGCTCGCGGTGGTGCAGACAGCGAAGCGCTTCTACAAGGAGGTAGGCGTCGATGAGGCCAACACGACCCTGATCGATGGCGATGGCGGCCACGCCCTGATTACTGCGCATGGCGGCGGCGTGGCGTGCGGCATCTCCGCCACGCCTTACGTGAGCAATTGCGGCTACAACCAGGCTCAAGCCATCCTTGCCTGGATCTATGGCCCGCTTGCCGACTCTTCCGGCGAAGCCAAAGGCCGCTTCATGGTGTTCGACCAGCAGCCATTCTCCGAACCCGGCGACGGGTTCGCGGCCGAAGGCATGGTCTACGTTCCGGAAACTTGCGCGAAGCAGCCGGGCTGCCGGGTGCATATCGCGCTGCATGGCTGCGAGCAGTCGCGCGAGGCTATAGGCGACACCTTCGTCAAGCACAGCGGCTTTGCCGAGATCGCCGACACCAACCGGATCGTGGTGCTGTTCCCGCAAGTCAAGGCGAGCACGATCAACCCGAAGGGCTGCTGGGACTGGTGGGGCTATACCGGGCTCGATTATCTCGGCAAGGACGCGCCGCAGCTCAAGGCGATCTGGGCCATGGTCCAGCAGCTGACCAAGGCACCCTAAAGACGTGAACGACGAGACCGACATCGTAGTGTTCGAGGCTCCGCTCGTCTCGGACCTCTACCGCCAGGCGCTCGCTCTGCGCGACGCGATTCTGCGGCGTCCGATCGGGCTGACGATCTCGGCCGAGGAGCTTGCCGACGACGAGACGCGCCAGCATTTCTGCGCCTTGTGGCTCGGCCGCGTGGTCGGCTCAGCGTCCTTGAAGCCACTCGGCGAAGCGCTCGTACAGCTCAAGCAGATGGCCGTGGCGCAGGAGCGGCAGCGCAGAGGCATCGGGCGGCAGCTTCTCTGGCACGCCGAAGGTTGGGCCAGGACCTCTGGCTTCCACCTCATCGTGCTCAACGCCAGACTTGGCGCCGAGGGCTTCTACGCGGCTTACGGCTACCCTTCGGAAGGCGCGCCCTTCGAGGAGAACACGCTGGCACATATCAGAATGACCAAGCGCCTGGGTTGATCTCGCTGCTAGGATGCGGCGGTTAATTCGGGGGCTCCCGCCAGGTTCCGGTCCCACGACGACCGCGCGCTAGTGGGCAGTTCAATCGACTGAAGAGGAAGAGACGATGAGCTTGGAGGTGGGAGACAAGGCGCCGGAGTTCAGCTTGCCGGCCGACGGGGGCGCCAAGATCGCGCTCAAGGACTACAAGGGAAAGCCTGTCGTGCTCTATTTCTATCCCAAGGACGATACCTCGGGCTGCACCGCCGAGGCATGCGATTTCCGCGACGCGCTGCCTGACTTCAGCAAGGCGAAGGCGGCCGTGATCGGCATCTCCCGCGATTCGGTCGCGAGCCACGACACGTTCAAGGCGAAATTCATGCTCTCCTTCCCGCTTGCCTCGGACGAGGACGGCAAGGTCTGCCAAGCTTACGGCGTGTGGGTGGAGAAGAGCATGTATGGCAGGAAATATATGGGCATCGAGCGCTCGACCTTCCTCATCGACGGCAAGGGCGTGATCCGCAAGGTCTGGCGAAAGGTGAAGGTCCCCGGCCATGCCGAGGAGGTGCTCCAAGCCGCTGAGGCGCTGAAATAGGGCGGCTTCCGGCCGACAATCGCCAGCGGAAGCAACCCTAATCAGCGCTCTCGGTGAGTTGCGGGCTATTGCGCCGGCGGCTGAGCGGGCGGGGTCTCCGGCTGCGTCGGCTGCGGCTCAGGCTGGGTCGCCGGCTGCTCGGCAGGCTTTTGCTCGCCGCCGCCACAAGTATTGGCCGACAAACCAACAAGCGCGATGGCCGCCGCCGCTGCCACCATCATCAATTTCTTCATATCGTCATCTCCTTTGCGGGTTTGCTCCCTACCCTGAAGCTTGGGTGAATAAGACAATACGCCTTTTCTTGGCAAATTCATTATGCGAGTGGCGCACCCGACAGGATTCGAACCTGTGACCTCTGCCTTCGGAGGGCAACGCTCTATCCAACTGAGCTACGGGTGCCTGATCGCACCGACCCTAGACCAAACGCCACAAATTAAGCAACGTCCGGGCGAGAACCACAAATCAGGCGCTGGAAGCCGGAAATCAATATGGGCTTATGGTTGCCTCCTGCTTCATTCGCGTGACTTGACGCAGTGCAGCATTGGCGTAGGTATTGGCGGCCTGAAGAAAGGCTGGCGAGCCATGGAGAAAAAGAAGGTCCTCGTGATCGGCGGCGGCTTCGGCGGTGTGTTCGCGGCCAAGGCGCTCGAGCGGCAAGGCCGCGGCAAGCTCGATGTCGAGCTCGTTAACGCCAATAACTATTTCGTCTTCCAGCCATTGCTGCCGGAGGTCGCCGCCTCGAGCATCCATTCGGCCGACGCGGTCGTGCCCTTGCGCCAGCTGCTGCGGCGGCTCCAGGTGCGCCAGGCCGAGGTCATGGGCATCGACTTCGAGCAGAAGAAGGTGATCGTCGTGCAGGGGACGCGCTTGGTCCCGATCGACCTTCATTATGACGAGATCGTCATCGCGCTTGGCACCGGCGTCGATCTGAAGCGGTTCCCCGGCCTGCCGGAGCATGCGCTCACCATGAAGGACCTCGCCGACGCGCACCGGCTCCGCACGCATGTGATCGGCTGCTTGGAAACCGCCGATGTCACCGACGATCCGGACGTGAAACAGCAACTCCTGACTTTCGTCGTGGTTGGCGCCGGCTTCTCGGGAGTGGAGACGGTAGCGGAGGTGCGCGAACTCGTCCGCCGCGCGCTGAAGTATTATACGAACATCAAGACCGACGAGATCCGCTTCTATCTGATCGAATATGCCAATCGCATCCTCCCGACCTTCCCGGCCGATCTCGCGGAATACGCGACACGGCGCTTGCAAATTCACGGCATCGAGGTCTTGACCGGCGTCGGCACGAAATCGGCGAGCGGCTCGGGCGTCGAGCTGACAAACGGGCGCTTCATCCCGACCTCGACCATCGTCGCCACCATCGGCAACGGCCCGCATCCGCTGGTCGCCACGCTCGGCCTCGATATGCAGTGGGGCCGCATCAAAACCGATCGCTTCATGCGCGTTCCGGGCCGCGATGGTGTGTGGGCGCTGGGCGATGCGGCGTTGATCCCGCTGGTCGACAACCCCAGCGAGGACCCGGCGGATTATGCGACGCAGACCGCGCAATTCGCCGTGCGCGAAGGCAAGCAGCTTGCCAGCAACATCGTCGCCAAGATCGAGGATAAAGACCTCAAGCCGTTCGCCTATACCTCGAAAGGCTCCCTCGCCTCGCTCGGCATGAGCAAGGCGGTCGCCGACGTCTACGGCATCAAGCTCTCCGGAACGCTGGCCTGGCTGTTGTGGCGCGGGTTCTATCTCTCGTTCCTGCCGGGCTTCGCCGCCAAGCTCAGGGTCGGAGTGACTTGGCTGCTCAACAGCGTCATGCCGCCCAATATCGTGCAGATCCAGTCGACACCGCCGGCGACCCGCTACATCCATTATCGCAAGGGCGACAGGGTGTTCGAGCCAGGCATGCTGATCGACGGCTTCTATACGGTGACCAAGGGCTCGTTCAAACTCACTATCGACAACCCCGAAACCGGCGAGCATTTCGAGAAGGTGTTCGGGCCGGGCGAGCATTTCGGCGAGCGGGTATTGCTCAAGTCCGCGCTCCGGACCGGCCTTGTCGTCGCGCTCGATGCCGGCGTGCTGCTGTTCATCGCGCAGAAGGACTTCACCCGCTTCGCCCGCGCCTTCCCCTTCCTCGACAATTATTTCAAGGACTATATCGAGCGGACCTTCGGCGGGACGGAGAAGTCCTTCGCGCCGGGCAGCGCCAACCACAAGCACGAACTCGAGACGTTGCCTTAGAATTAGGTGTGCGTGAGTTCCGCGTCACAGGGAACGCCGTCAAGAGGACAGCCATACTCGCCGGAGGGTCACCCACGCACCCTTCGAAGCGTGCGCCCTTTGGAGTGCCCTGTCGAGGATTGATTTCGAGGCACCAAGCTGCCGTAACGTGACAGGGGATAGCGGTTGAGCGCTGCTGACGGCGGCTCCGCCAATCCCTATATTTCCCCCATCATGGCAATCCCAGAGACCAAGACCCCCGCCGCCGGGAGAGCGGTCGCGCGCGGCGACCACGTCTATCTGATCGACGGCTCGGGCTACATCTTCCGCGCCTATCACGCGTTGCCGCCGCTGACGCGGCCCTCGGACGGGCTGCCAGTGGGGGCCGTGCATGGTTTCTGCGCCATGTTGTGGAAGCTCCTGCGCGAGACTGGCGAGCTTGCGCCGCCGACGCATATCGCGGTGATCTTCGATTATTCCGCCAAGACCTTCCGCAGCGATCTGTTCGACGGCTACAAGGCGAACCGGCCGGAGCCGCCGGGCGACCTCGTTCCGCAATTCCCGCTGGTGCGCGACGCAGTGCGCGCCTTCAACGTCGCCTGCATCGAGATGGAAGGCTACGAGGCCGACGATCTGATCGCGACCTATGCGCGCGAGGCGACCGAAGCCGGTGCCGAGGTGACCATTGTCTCCTCCGATAAGGATCTGATGCAGATCGTCCGCCCGGGCGTGATCATGTACGACACCATGAAGAACAAGCGGATCGAGGAGGCCGAGGTGATCGAGCGCTTCGGCGTGCCGCCGTCCAAGGTCGTCGAGGTGCAGGCGCTGATCGGCGATTCCTCGGACAATGTGCCGGGTGTCCCCGGGATCGGGGTGAAGACCGCTGCCCTTCTCATCAACGAATACGGCGATCTCGAAACGCTGCTCGACCGCGCGTCCGAAATCAAGCAGGACAAGCGGCGCGAAAGCCTCATCACTTTCGCCGACCAGGCGCGGCTCTCCAAGGCGCTGGTGATCCTCGATACGCATGTGCCCGTCGAGGTGACGCTCGCCGAGACGGCCGTGCGCGCGCCCGACGCGGAGGCGCTCACCGCCTTCATGCGCAAGCTCGAATTCACCACGCTGCTCCGCCGCGTGGCCGAGGGGCTCGGCGCCGAGCTGCCCGAGGGCATGACGCCGTCAACCACTCCGCAGCGGCGCAAGAAGGACGACTACGACCATCCTTTGCGGCGTAGCCCGCGCGGGCCGGCGGTGGCTCCGCAACGCAAGACCGAGGGCGGCTCGCCCGCGCAACTCGCCGTGGAACGCGCAGGCCGGTTGGAAGCCATCCCCTTCAACCGCTCGAATTACGAGACGGTGACGGAGACCACGCGTCTCTCCGATCTGCTGGAGGCCGCGCGCTACCAGGGACATTTCGCCTTCAGGGCGAAGCTGACTTCGTCGGACCCAATGCAAGGTGAATTGGTGGGGGTCGCGCTCGCGCTTGTGCCCGGACACGCGGCCTATGTCCCGCTAGCCCATCGCGCCGGCGACGGACTCGATCTTGGCGGCGACACGATCGCGCAAATTCCCGTGCGCGACGCCTTGGACCTGCTCAAGCCGATCCTGGAAGACGAGAGCGTGCTGAAGATCGTGCAGAACGCCAAGTTCGACATGGTGGCGCTCTCCCGTTACGGCATCGCGCTCACGACGATCGACGATCCCTGCCTCATGTCCTATGCGCTCGACGCCGGACGCGCTGAGCACCTGCCCGCCGAACTCGCCGGCCGCCTCCTCTCTTATACCTGCCTCACGGAGAAAGAGATCATGGGCTCCGGCCGCAACGCGGTGGCGCTCGACCGTGTCGAGGTGGCGCGCGCCACCGAATATGCCGGCGAGGAGGCCGATATCGGCTTGCGGCTGTGGATGATCCTGAAACCCCGCCTCGCCGCCGAATCCGTCACCACGGTCTATGAGACGCTGGAGCGGTCGCTTGCGCCCGTTCTCGCCGAGATGGAGCGGCGGGGCGTAAAAGTCGAGAAGGCGACGCTGGCGAGCTTGTCGCTGTCCTTCGCCCAGACCATCGCCCGGCTCGAGGATGAGATCAGGGAGCTTGCCGGAGAGGACTTCAATATTGGCTCGCCCAAGCAGCTCGGCGAGATCCTGTTCGATAAGATGAGTCTGCCGGGCGGGCGGCGCACTAAGACCGGGGCCTGGAGCACCGACGCCGCGGCGCTCGAGGAGCTGGCGGCCGAAGGCCACGATCTGCCGCGCAAGGTGCTCGATTGGCGCGTGCTCGCCAAGCTGAAGAGCACCTATACCGACGCGCTGCCCGCTTATATCCATCCCGAGACCGGGCGGGTGCACACCTCCTACGCGCTCGCCGCCACCACAACTGGCCGGCTGTCCTCGCAAGAGCCGAATTTGCAGAACATCCCGGTGCGCACGGCCGAGGGCCGCGCCATCCGCAAGGCCTTCGTCGCCGAGAAGGGCAAGAAGCTGATCTCGGCCGACTACAGCCAGATCGAGCTACGCGTGCTCGCGCATATGGCCGACACGCCGACGCTGCGCCAAGCCTTCGCCGACGGGCTCGACATCCACGCCATGACGGCGTCGGAGATGTTCGGCGTGCCGATCAAAGGCATGGACCCCGGCATCAGACGGAAAGCCAAGGCGATCAATTTCGGCATCATCTACGGCATCTCCTCGGTCGGGCTCGCCGCCCAGCTCGGCATCTCCAGGAGCGAGGCCGGCGCCTATATCAAGACCTATTTCGAACGCTTCCCCGGCATCCGCGACTACATGGAGGCGATGAAGGCCGAGGCGCGCCGCCAGGGCTTCGTGAAGACGCTGTTCGGGCGGAAGGTGCACTACCCCGAGATCAACACCAAGAACCCGAGCCTGCGTGGCAATTACGAGCGCGCGGCGATCAACGCGCCGATCCAGGGTTCTGCCGCCGACATCATCCGCCGCGCCATGATCCGCATGGGGCCGGCGCTCGCCGAAGCCGGCTTGGCCGCGCGCATGCTGATGCAGGTGCATGACGAGCTCGTGTTCGAGGCGCCGGAGGGCGAGGTCGACAAGACCATGGAGGTGGCGCAGTCCGTGATGGAAAAGGCGCCCGAGCCCGTGTTGCGCCTAAGCGTACCGCTCAAGGTCGATGCCCGCTCGGGCGAAAATTGGGAAGCTGCGCATTAGCGTTTAGTTGCGTCATAGATGTTTATCCCGTATAAGTTGTATCTGGCTTACGGGATCTCGGTCGTGGCCAATCCGCTTCTCGCCATCGTCATCGGCGCCGTCGTCGGCGCTCTGCCAGTTTGGACGTTCACATTTTCCGGGCTTCCCGTAGAGGGCTGGATGGCCGCCCTCCTCGTCACGTGCTTCGCGGTAGCGGGGGGTATCAGCAGCACGGGACTGCCGACCGGGCATCATGAGAAGTCCGGCCCTGCGGGCACCGTCGGATAATGACCGCCCAGCCCAATCCGCCAGACGGCAACTCAGTGGCCGGCGCCGGACTGAGCGGAGCCATTCTTACCGTCGCTCTTTGGATGCTCGACCAAATTTGGGGAATCAAGGTTCCTCCAGAGGTCGCTTCTGCCATGGCGGTAATCATTGTGACGGCGGGTGGCTGGATCGGACCAAGGCTGCGCCGATAGCGACTGCGTTAAGTCTCGATCTCCCCCTCTCTTGGATTTTGATCGGTTCGCTTTCTCGTGCATCGAGCTCGCGATCAGGCGATAATTGAAAGCCGCGTATTAAAATTTGGGGATATGGCGTACACGGAGGTTGTGGAACGCCCAAAGTTCTACCAGAGTTATGCGTGCTTCAGCACAGCCAGGGGAGAGTGCCATGGCGAGATGCGAGCAATGCGGCAATGACTACGACAAGAGTTTCGAGGTGAAGATGGGCGGCCGCACCATCATCTTCGACAGCTTCGAATGCGCGATCCATATGCTGGCGCCGGTCTGCCCGCATTGCGGCTGCCGCGTCATAGGGCATGGGGTCGAGCATGAGGGCTCGATCTATTGCTGCGCCCATTGCGCGCGGCGTGAAGGCGTGACGGGCCTACGCGATCGCGATTGATCGGCGCGAAGCGCTAATGCTTCACCGGGCGGACCACGGCGATGATGTTGGTCTGGACCACGCCGTCGACCTTGGCGATCTGGTTCAGCAGCACGCTGTCGCCGTCGGTCGAGTCATTGCAGTCGAGTTGCGCCACGAGCTTCTCGTCCGATAAGACGACCACATTGGCGAATTTGCAGTTCTGCATCTGCATCGCTTTCAGCGTGTCGACCGTCGTGACGGCGTTGGCGGTGTGCAGCAGCTCGATAAACAGATAGATATTCACCATCGATGGCTCCTCCCGGGGTTCGCGGCGCCCCTTATGCCGGGGCGCACGGGACAGTAAACTATCGACACCCTCGGGAGGTCCCATGCGCCGCCTGGTTATGCTTTCCGTCGTGTTGATTGGTTTCGGCGTGCTGCCGGGTCCCGCATCCGCCTTGCCGGCGCCGATGTCGCAGGAGCAACTGCTGGAGAAGAGCGACCTCGTAGCGCTGGTCCGCATCAAGTCAGTCACCTGCACCGGCGTTAGCAAGGATGATCGCACCGGTGAGGATTTGCCGAACTATAGCGCCCGCGCCGAGTTGATCGAGGTGATCAAGGGCGAGGACGTGAAGGGCGACACGGTCAATATCAATTTCCACGCGATCCCTACCCGCCTGTTGGGCCCTTGGACCGTTTATTACTATCCGGGCGAGATGGTATGGACGCATCTCGTCGGCGCCGACGGCGAATACACCACCACTTGGTGGAACGGCCGCGGCGACGTGGTGAGCAAGGCCGTCATTGCCGAGCTGCCGACCAAACCCGGCGAGACCGTCGAAATTCTCAAGGGCGGGAAGTAGCGCCATATTCCCAGTTATGTTTTAGGAGGCCCGATGCGCCAATTCCGATTTCTCAGCCTACTCATTCTTGCTTGCCTTGCGGTGGTCCCTGCGTTCGCTCTGCCGGCGCCGATGACCGAGCAGGAGCTTATGGAGAAAAGCGATGTCGTCGCGCTCATGCGCGTGGTCTCGGTGACCTGCACCAGCGTCACCAAGGACGAGCAGACGGGAGAGGAGCTCCCGGGCTATCTCGCGAAACTCCAGGTGAAGGAGGTCAAGAAGGGCGACGTGAAGCCCGGCGAAGAGGTGCTGGTGACGTGGCGTGCCGTGCCGAAGTCGATCGTGGGACCTTGGACGGTCTACTACTATCCGGGCGAGGAGATGGTCACCCATCTGACTAAGCGCAGCGGCGGGGTGAGCTACGCTTCGACCTGGTGGAACGCCAAGGGCGACGATACCAAGTCGCCCGACACCCGCGATCTGCCAACCACGCCCGGCGAGACGGTGGTGCCGCGACCTGAGCCGGCCGTGCAAACGCCGCTCTAATTTGCCGCGCCGTCGAGCCAGTCGTTGAATAGACGCTGGCTCGCCGCGTTGGCGCCCGGCGCATAGCGCGCCGTCTCGGCGCGCAGCTTGCCGAGATCGACCTTGGAATTGGCAAGCTCAAGGGTGTGGCCGATCAGCCATTTCTCCAGATCGCGCTGGGGCAGCTCCACATGGAATTGCAGCGCGAGCACCTTGGCACCGTAGGTGAAGGCCTGGTTCGGCGTGATCGCGGTCGAGGCGAGCCGCGTCGCGCCGACCGGAAGATCGAAAGTATCTCCATGCCAGTTCAGCACGCGCACGCCCTCGATGGCGCCGAGCGGCGAGGACTTGCCCTCCGCGGTTAGCGTCATCTCATCCCAACCAAGCTCCTTCTGCTTGCCGGGATAGACGCGCGCGGCGAGCACCGCGGCAAGCGCCTGGCAGCCGAGGCAAATGCCGATCACGGGCACGCCCTTCTTCACCGCCGCCTCGATGATCGCGAGCTCGTTCTTGATGAAGGGATAGCGGTCGATCTCGTAGATGCCGATCGGACCGCCGAGCACAACGAGAAGGTCGGTGTCCTTGGCCGGACCGAGATCGTCGACGCCGGCTTCGAGATAGCGAAGCGCGATGCCGCGATCCTTCAGCACGGGCTCAAGCGTGCCGGCATCCTCGAAGGCGACATGGCGTATGGCGATGGCATTCTTCATGGTGCTGCGTTCCCTGCTTGCGGAGTGCAAGGTTTAGAAGCATCGCCGTGAAAAGGAAACACACGAGCGCCTCTCCGGACCAAAGTGGTCCCTCACACGATGAACGCGACGCCCCGGCGGCGCGGATCGCCCGCGCCTTCCACTCCGCCTTTAGGAAGCCGTCGCGCGGCGTGCACGCCGCCGAAGAACAGATTCGCCTGCGGCCACGCATGCGCCTTCTCCTTGAGCGCGCGGAGCTCGGCTTGCACCTGTTCCGGCAGCCCCGGCTCGTAGCTCACTGTGCCGTCCCGTTCGACATGCAGCCGCGGCGCTTCGACGGCGGCATCGAGGCTCATGCCGTGGTCGAGCAGATTGACCGCGACCTGGAGGATCGCGGTTCTGATGCGGTTGGAGCCGCCGGTGCCCATTGCCGTTACCGTGCCGTCTTTCTGCAAGATGATGGTCGGCGCCATCATGGACGACATGCGCATGCCTTCGCGCCACGAACCGAGGCCACCCGCCGAAAGGTCCTCCTCGCCCAGCATATTGTTCAGCATGAAGCCAAATTTGCCGACGCTGTATCCATTGCCCTCGCCGTTCGAGAGGCTGACCGAGGCGGCGTTGCCGTCGGCGTCGATGACGCTGACATGGGTGGTGCCGCGATAGGCTTGAGGGTGACGCGCGGCTTCGCGCATCTCGTTCTTGAGCGCGCCGCCGGCGAGACGCTGCGCGAGCCCCTCTCCGTGCGTTGCACGCGCCGCGTTGGTGGCTTCCATGGCGCCCCGCAGTGCCAGCGCATCGATGGAACGGCCATGCTCGGCAAGCGTCTCGAGGTAGGCAAGGCCGAAAGCGATCAGAGCGCCGCTCGCAGCGGGCGGCGGGTTGAGCGCGACGCTCGCACCGTTGTGCCGCCAATAAAGCGGCTCGCGCAGCTCGACGCGGTAACGCTTGAGATCGTTATGGGTGAGGTGGCCACCGGAGTGCAGCGACTGCGCCACGATGGCCTGGCCGACGTCACCATCCAAGAAGAGCCGCGCGCCGTCCTCGGCAAGCCATTCCAGGCATTCGGCGAGCTCGGCGTTACGAAAGGTCTGCTCCGCCGTCATCAGCTTGCCGTTCGGCGCGAAGATGCGCGCCACGCTCTCGCTGGCTGTGAGGATTGGGGCGATCACGGTGAAGAGATAGGCCTGTAACGCGCTCAACGGGAAACCTGCGCGGCCAGCACGCACCGCCGGCTCGACCAGGCGTTTCATCGGCAGCTTGCAAAGCGCTGCGTGGATGGCGAACAGGCCAGGCACCACACCGGGCGTGGCGCTCGATCCTAGCCCGATATGAAACTCCTGCTTGGCGGGGCCAAAATCGGCGTAGATCGGAAAGAACTCGACCTCGCTTGCTGGCCGGCGCTTCAGTGGCGTCTCGGTGAAGAAATCGAACAGGCGGGAGGCGTCGCTCCCGGCCTGGCGCGCCATGAGAAACCCGCCGCCGCCGGGCGAGGAGAACACCGCCTCGGCGACGAAGGTCATGAACACGCCCGCAAGCGCCGCATCGAAGGCGTTGCCGCCGTCTTGCAAGATTTCCGCTGCCGCGGCCGCGGTCAACTCGTGTCCCGCGGCGACGACGCTCTCACCCTTGCTCATGCGCCTTGCCTAAGGGGAAGCGCGTGAGGCGGCAAGACGTGTCAGCCGAGGCGCTTCTCGAGCGCGGCGAGCTCGTCGTTGAGCGCCTTCGGCAGCTTGGCGCCGAAGGTGGCGAAATGCTCCTTGATCAGCGGCAGCTCTGCCTTCCAGCCTTCCTTGTCGACGTGGGTCAGCTCTTTCAGATCCTCGGGCTTGACCTTGAGACCGCTCACGTCGAGCGAGCCGTCCGCCGGCAGCTTGCCGATCGGCGTGTCCACCGCCTTCGCTGTGCCGTCGCAGCGCTCGAAGATCCATTTCAGCACGCGGCTGTTATCGGCATAGCCCGGCCACATGAACTTGCCGTCGCCGTTCTTACGGAACCAGTTGACGTAGAAGATCTTCGGCATCTTGGCGCCGCCCTTCTCGCCCATCTTCACCCAATGGGCGAAATAGTCGCCCATGTGGTAGCCACAGAAGGGAAGCATGGCCATGGGATCGCGGCGGAGGTCGCCGATCTTGCCGGCCGCGGCGGCCGTCTTCTCCGACGCCATGATGGAGCCGAGGAAGGTGCCGTGCAGCCAATTGAGCGCCTCGGTGACGAGCGGCACAACGGTGGCGCGGCGTCCGCCGAACAGGATCGCATCGATCGGCACGCCCTTGGGGTCTTCCCACTCTTTGGCAATCACTGGGCACTGCGCAGGCCGGCGCGGTGAAGCGCGCATTCGGGTGCGCGGCCGGACGCCCTGAGGCGGGCGTCCAGGAGCGGCGCATCCAGTCGACGGTGTGCTCCGGGACGTAGCCCATCTGCTCCCACCACACATCGCCGTCGTCGGTCAGCGCGACGTTGGAATAGATGCAATTCGCGTGAAGCGTCTTCATGGCGTTGACATTCGACTCATCCGAAGTGCCGGGCGCCACGCCGAAGAAACCCGTCTCGGGGTTGATAGCGTAGAGGCGACCGTCCTCGCCGAACTTCATCCAGCAAATGTCGTCGCCGATGGTCTCGGCCTTCCAGCCGGGAATCGTCGGGTTGAGCATAGCGAGGTTGGTCTTACCGCAGGCGCTTGGGAAGGCGGCGGCGATGAATTTCGATTTCCCTTCCGGGTTAGTGAGCTTGAGGATGAGCATGTGCTCGGCCATCCAGCCCTCGTCGCGCGCCTTCACGGAGGCGATGCGGAGCGCATGGCATTTCTTGCCGAGCAGCGCGTTGCCGCCATAGCCGGAGCCGTAAGACCAGATTTCGCGCGTCTCGGGGAAATGCGAGATGTACTTGGTCTTGTTGCAGGGCCAGGGAACGTCGGCGGTCGTCGGCGTCGACAGCGGATAGCCCACTGTGTGCATGCCGCGCACGAAATCCTCGCTATTGCCAAGCGCCTTCCAGACCTTATCGCCGACGCGGGTCATGATGTGCATGTTGGCGACGGCGTAGGCGCTATCCGTGACCATCACGCCGATGCCGGCGATCGGAGAGCCGACCGGGCCCATGGAATAGGGCACCACATACATGGTCCGGCCGGCCATCGCGCCGTCATAGAGCTTGCGGAGCGTCTCCTTCATCTCGGCGGGATCGAACCAATTATTGGTCGGGCCGGCGTCGTCCTTGCTCTTGGAACAGATATAGGTCTGGTCCTCGACTCTCGCGACGTCGAGCGGGTCCGAGCGCACCAGGATCGAGTTCGGCCGCTTCTCGGGATCGAGCCAAAGCGCCGTGCCGCCGTCGACCAGCGTCTTCAGGAGATGCTGATATTCTTCCTTGGAACCGTCGCACCACACGACGTTCTCGGGCTTGAACAGCGCTTTCGCCTCTTCGACGAAGGCGAGCACTTTCGGGTTGGTGGTCTTGGCGCCTCCGGGCACAATCTTCGACTGAACGCTCATGCGGCGGGATCCCCAGCTTGTAAGGTTGGCTTGGATGGAAAAGGCTGCCCCTTGCTAGCACCGTTCTTGCAATGCTTTCAAGGCGGGCTCTGACGGCGGCGACGCTCCAAGTCAGGGCTATTGCCGGCCTGCGCGGGCCTCGGCAGCGAGCCTGACAAGTTCCTTGCGGGCTTCGGCCGGAGTGGTTATCGGCTGGGCGAAAAGCACGCGCCGACCTGCGCCTTCAAGCACGATGTCGAAGCCCTCGGGGTCGATGCCCACCATGCGCCAGGGACCGGGTAACGCGTCAGCTAAGGCCGTGGCGTAGAGCTCGATGGCATCGGCATGGTCCTCGTTCATATGCTCGACGATGCCCGGCTCCGCCTCGATCAGGTCCTCAGCGCCTTCGAGCGGCACGAGAAGATCGCTTGGCGCGAGATCGAAGATGCGGCCGAAGCCGCCGATGTAGTGCGCGCCCTCGACCTTCAGCGTCCAAAATGAGAAATCCGGGAAGTCGGCATAGAAGGCCGCCTCCGGGTGGCGGGCGAGAAATCTCCGCCTCACCCCCTCCTCCGAGGCTCGCTCCGCCTTGCCATAGATTGTGACCCGGGCCCCTTGCAGCGGATCGGCGAGGGCGCCGGTCTCATCGATCATGATCGAGGCGCGCGAGATCAGAGGCGAGATTCGCCGTGTGACGCGCGAGGCTCGAAATGAGAAAAGTGGGCGCACCGGAAGCGTCGGTGCCGAGCGTGATAAGGGACGCGTAAGGATAACCGTTCCGCGCCGTCGATGGTCGCCAAAGACCCTTTGAAGGCGCGGCGCATGAGCGCACGCGCAGAGGCCGCGATCTCGGATTTTGCGGGCATTTCTGAAGACTTATTCACTTGCGCCACTACGATAATTGTTGCACCACGGTAATGACGGGTGGCGTAACGCGCCCCAAAGCTGCCATAATCGCCCGCAGCCCTGAACCCTGCACCCTTAACCACGTCAATCGCCGCAAGGGCCCCCCACAATGCCAACAATTGCACTTGTCGACGACGATCGTAACATTCTCACCTCCTTGCGCATGGTGCTCGAGGCGGAAGGCTATAAGACCCAGACTTACAACGACGGCGCAAGTGCGCTCGACGGCTTCGCCGAGAGCCCGCCCGACCTAGCCATCCTCGATATCAAGATGCCGCGCATGGACGGTATGGAGCTGCTGCGCCGCCTCAGGCAGCGGAGCGAGCTGCCGGTGATCTTCCTCACTTCGAAGGACGAGGAGATCGACGAGTTGTTCGGGCTCAAGATGGGCGCCGACGATTTCATCCGCAAACCGTTCCCGCAACGGCTGTTGGTCGAGCGTGTGAAAGCGGTGTTGCGCCGCGCCCAGCCCCGTGATGCCGCCGCCGGCGTGGTCGAGGACAAGTCGAAGGTGCTGGAGCGCGGCAAGCTGAAGATGGACCCGGAGCGGCATACTTGCGTGTGGGACAACCGCCCGGTCACGCTGACGGTCACCGAGTTCCTGATCCTGCAATCGCTGGCGGCCCGGCCCGGCGTGGTGAAAAGCCGCGACGCGCTGATGGATGCCGCCTATGACGACCAAGTCTATGTCGACGACCGCACCATCGACAGCCACATCAAGCGCTTGCGCAAGAAGTTCAAGGCGGTCGACAATAGCTTCGACGTGATCGAGACGCTGTATGGCGTGGGCTACCGGTTCAAAGAGTGACGGGTGGGTCTAATCGATGACCGCCGAGGCCGACAGGTCCTGGCAACGGCCTGACGCTGCAACTCTGAAGGCGCGCGCCCGCCGCGCCCTGAAGGTGGTCCGCGACCGCGGCGTTGCGCGGGTTCAGCTGGCTCTCCGAGCATCTCCCCTTCCGGCATGGGTTCTCCAGCCTGACGCGGCGCATCGTCGTGCTCAACCTCATCGGGCTGGCGATTCTCGTCTCGGGCATCCTCTATCTCAACCAGTTCCGCGCGGGGCTGATCGACGCCAAGGTGCAGAGCCTGCTCACGCAGGGCGAGATCATCGCCCGCGCCATCGCCGCTTCCGCCGGCGTCGACACCAATGAAGTGCAACTCGACCCCGAGAAGCTGCTCGAGCAGGAGCAAGGCCAGCCGGACGCCGACGACGACGCCCTTGCCAACTCGCTGGAATTCACCATCGATCCCGAGCGTGCCGCGCCGATCCTGCGCCCGCTCGTGAAGCCGACGGGAAGCCGCGCCCGCATCTATAGTCGCGACGGCGCGCTGATCCTCGATTCCGACACGTTCTATTCGCGGGGCGAGGTGCTGCGCTATGACCTGCCGGCGCCCGACGCGGAGAAGCCGGACGTGCTGACCAGGTTCTGGCAGGCGGCGAAGACGCATATGCGGCAATACGATCTGCCGCTTTATACGGAGATCGGCGGCGCCAACGGCAAGGCCTATCCCGAAGTGGCGACTGCTCTGACCGGAACCTCGGTGCCAATTGTCCGCATCAACGACAAGGGCGAGCTCGTGGTCTCGGTGGCGGTGCCGATCCAGCGTATGCGCGCCGTGCTCGGCGTGTTGCTGCTGTCAACGCGTGGCGGCGATATCGACAATATCGTCGCGGCGGAGCGCTGGGGCATCGTGCGGGTGTCGCTGTTCGCTGCCGCTGTCACCATCGTGCTCTCGGTGATCCTCGCCAACACCATCGCCGGCCCGGTGCAGCGGCTCGCGGCAGCAGCCGAGAGGGTCCGCCATAGCGTCAAAGCTCGCGCCGAGATCCCCGACTTCACCGACCGTACCGACGAGATCGGACATCTCTCCGGCGCGCTCCGCGACATGACCAACGCGCTCTACAAGCGGATCGACGCGATCGAGAGCTTCGCCGCCGACGTGGCGCACGAGCTGAAGAACCCGCTGACCTCCTTGCGCAGCGCGACCGAGACGCTGCCGCTCGCCAAGACCGACGAGTCGAAAGAGCGGCTGATGGAGATCATCAAGCACGACGTGAAGCGGCTCGACCGCCTGATCAGCGATATTTCCGACGCATCGCGCCTGGACGCCGAGCTCGCGCGCGAGGACGCCAAGGCGGTCGACATGGCCGATCTCTTGCGCACCACGGTCTCGCTGTTCAATGACATCCACCGCGACGACACGCCCGAAGTCGTGTTCGACATCGCCTACGCTTCGGGTGCCAAGCCCTATCGCGTGTTGGGCCATGACAGCCGCTTGAGCCAAG
The DNA here is from genome assembly GCA_963710245.1 of uncultured Alphaproteobacteria bacterium. GTDB lineage: Bacteria > Pseudomonadota > Alphaproteobacteria > Rhizobiales > Methyloligellaceae > Methyloceanibacter. The sequence continues at coordinate 51,860 of CAVPZK010000014.1, read as the reverse complement.
TCATCGTCAACCTGCTCGACAATGCGATCTCATTCTCGCCCCCGGGCGGCAGGGTCGCAGTGCTGGCGCGCAGGATCGGGCCTGAGATCCAGATCGCGGTCGAGGACGAGGGGCCGGGCATTCCGTCGGAGAACCTCGAGCGCATCTTCGAGCGCTTCTACACCGACCGCCCGCAGGAAAATTTCGGCCAGAACTCCGGGCTCGGACTCAACATCTCGCGCCAAATCGTGATGGCCCATGGCGGAAGTCTTTATGCCGAGAATCGTCCGCCGGCCGGCATGTGGCGCGGCAAAGGCGACGGCAAGAGCGGCGGGGCGCGCTTCGTGATCCGCCTGCCGGCAACCTGATAAGCGACACGTGAGGCATGTTTGAAAGAGGCGCGCGAGCTGGTCCATGGCACCTGCGTGGCGCTCGGGCGGCGCGGCGCGCTGTTGCGCGGCAGCCCGGGCGCGGGCAAATCGGACCTAGCGCCTCAAATTCCTGGCGCTCCCGGGCGATGGCGTGCTGCGCCCGGGCCTCGTGGCCGACGATCAGGTCTACGTCGCGGTGAATCGGGATGGGACGCTTACCGCCTCGGCGCCATCGACGATTGCCGGAAAGATCGAAGTGAGGGGGCTTGGCATTATGCAGGTGCCGTTCGTTGCGGACGCGGAGCTGGTGCTCGTTTGCGACCTCGTCAGCGGCAAGGACGTGCCGCGAATGCCGCCGGAATCGGAGGAAAAGACGGTGATCGCAGGCGTTCCCGTGCCCACCCTGAAGCTTGCGCCTTTCGAGGCTTCGGCCCCGCTCAAGCTCAAAATGGCGCTCTTGCGGGCAGCGCCGGACAATGCCAATTAAGGGGAGGAACGCAGGTGCGAACACCCCCTCTCCCGACAAAGATAGCGGCCTTTCAGCAGGCGGACTCGACCCAAGGGGCAACATGATCGGCGTCGTCATCGTCACGCATGGCAGGCTCGCGCACGAATTTCGTGCCGCGCTCGAGCACGTGGTCGGACCTCAGGAGCAGATCGAGACCATCTCGATCGGACCCGACGACGATCTCGACGTCCGGCGAAGCGACATGCTGACGGCGCTCGCCCGCGTGGATAGCGGCAAGGGCGTGGTCGTTCTGACCGACATGTTCGGCGGCACCCCGTCGAACCTCGCCATCTCGGCGATGGAGCGGTCGAATGTGGAGGTGATCGCCGGCGTCAATCTGCCGATGCTGGTGAAGCTTGCGAGCGTCAGGGGCGAGTGCAAGCTGCAAGAGGCCATCACCCAGGCGCAGGAAGCCGGGCGCAAATATATCAGCGTGGCTAGTCAGATCCTCGCGGCGAACTAGAGCGTGGTAAAGCTCCGCGATAATCCGAAGGAGCGCCGTTCGGGGCTCTATTTCGCCGAGGTGGTGATTCCCAATAAGAAGGGATTGCATGCGCGGGCCTCCGCGCAGTTCGTCCGATGCACCTCGGGTTTCACCGCTGAAGTGCGGGTGACGCGCGAAGGCCACACGGTCGGCGGCACCTCGATCATGGGGCTGATGATGCTCGCCGCAGGCCAAGGCCACACCATTCTGATTGAAGCTGAGGGACCTGAGGCGCAGGCCGCGCTCGAGGCCTTGATCAAGCTCGTCGAGAACGGCTTCGGCGAAGACGATTAGCGGCCGTAACGTCAGGGACGCTTGTAGCCGGTGATCATGGCGCGGGCCAGATTCTCGTGGTGCACGAAGCTCGCCAGCACGACAGCGGCGACATGGGCCAACACGACAGCGTGATGTTGGCGATCGCCTCATGCACCTCTTCCATGGCTTCGCCATTGGCCTTGGTGACCATCCCGGCAAGCGGCCCCGCTTGCTGGTCGCCGCCATAGACCATGAGGCCGGTAACGACCGTCGCGGCGAGGAACACGAGCAAGAGCACCACCATCGCGCCGCCGCCGGGGCTATGGCCGAGATGGCGCTCGGCGCGGAACAGCACGAGGTCGCGGACGTAGCGCAGGTTCGGTTGGTGCGTAAATGAAGTCCGAGAAGCGCGCGTGGGTCGGCCCGACGAAGCCCCAGATGATCCGCGCCACGATCAGCCCACCGACGACGTAGCCGGCCCAGACATGGACTTTGAGGAGATCGTCCTCGGCGAGATAGGCGACCGTGAAGGCCACGACCAAGGTCCAGTGGAATACCCTCACGTAGGGATCCCACACATAAGCCTGAGGCGCAGCGGCATTTCGATCAGGATTGAGCATGAACGATTCTTGGCCTTTTGAAACAGGGCGGACTTTGAGGTGGATCAATCATGCGCCGCAGGGCACTTTTGACGACTAGGCGCGTGCGCAAGCGTCGGACTCCAGCTCGTAGCCATATTCATCGCGCCGCCCTAAGATCGCCCCAGTATGAAGCGAAACGGCTTTCTCCGCAGTCCTGCGTAAGGCACCAATGCCACTTCTCGGCGAAATCAATAAGGCGATCGCGTTTCTCAGGGTGCAGAACCCCAACGAGGATATTTCCAAAAACCCCATCGTTGTGCATCCGCACAACACGAGTAGGACAATCCCGGAGCGGCTGCCGGCGGTGAAGATAAAAGAATTGTCTTCGGTGCAGGCGGGCAGAGCCCTCGCGGCGACTGCGCAAGATTGGGCGGCGATTGTCGGTGCCATCGCTCTCTGCGCGTATTTCTGGCACCCCGCATTGTATCTGCTCGCGGTCATGGTGATCGGATCGCGTCAACACGCGCTGCTGATCCTGGGACACGATGCTTCGCATTATCGCTACCTGCCGACCCGCTGGCAGAACGACCTGTTTGCGAACCTGTTCCTGATGTGGCCGACATTCGCTTCGGTCGAGGGCTTCCGCAAATTTCACGGAACGCACCACCAATACACAAACCTCCCGGGCGACGGTAACCGGCACATCTGGTACACCCACGACGCCATGGGAGAGTTGGAGCCTGGTTGGGTGTTTCCCAAGACAAGGCTCGGCTTGGCAGCTGGTGCTGTTGCGACGGGCCTTCTTCTTTACGGGGATATTCTGGATCGTCAGAGGTGTGGTCGGCTCGTTTCTGGTCCCCTCGCCGCACTGGATGCTGGCGGCGAAGCTCGCTTTCTACTCCCTTGTCGCCGCGGCCTTAACCTTCTTCGACGCGTGGCTCGGTTTCCTTCTCTATTGGCTCATCCCGTTCTGCACCTGGCACATCTTCGTTCAGTATGTCCGTATCATCTGCGAGCACAGCGCCGTGGTCAGCGACGAAGAAGAATATGCGATTACCCGCACGACGATCCCAACCTGGCTCGAGTCGATCTTCATCTTGCCGCACAACGTCGGCTATCACCTCGAGCATCACTGGTACCCGAGCGTCCCGTTCTATCGACTGCCCGAGCTGCACCAACTGCTCATGGCGCGCGAGGGCTTTCAGACGCACGCCGTCGTCAGGCGTTCGGTCCTCACCTCGCTCGGCGAGTGCGTTAAACCGCAGGGTTATTGAGCTCGCGGGCTTTAAGGCCGGCGAGACCCGCCTCCCCTTTTGCCTTGGCAATGGCTTGCAAAATCGTATAAGGACTTCTTTATATCCTTATAGTCAGAGGCCTAAACCAGCGGGAAGCCCAGCGTATGAACTACCACGTCAAAGACATCGGATTGGCCGATTGGGGCCGCAAGGAAATCGCCATCGCCGAGACCGAAATGCCGGGGTTGATGGCGGTGCGCAAGGAATATGCGGCGAAGCAGCCTTTGAAGGGCGCGCGTATTGCCGGATCCTTGCACATGACCATCCAGACCGCCGTGTTGATCGAGACGCTGAAGGCGCTCGGCGCCGATATCCGCTGGGCCTCGTGCAATATCTATTCGACGCAGGACCATGCCGCGGCGGCGATCGCGGCCAAGGGCATCCCGGTGTTCGCCTATAAGGGCGAGAGCCTCGAGGAATATTGGGATTACACGCATCGCATTTTCGAATGGGCCGACGGCGGCACGCCCAACATGATCCTCGACGACGGCGGCGACGCCACGCTGCTCGTGCATCTCGGCGCGCGCGCCGAGAAGGGCGACACCGCGTTTCTCGAGACCGCCTCCAACGAGGAGGAAGAGGTGGTCTATGCCGCGATCAAGAAGACGTTGAAGGAGAAGCCGGGCTGGTACACCGAGATCGCCAAGAACATTCGCGGCGTGACCGAGGAGACCACGACCGGCGTGCACCGTCTCTACGAGATGCAGAAGAAGGGCACGCTGCTGTTCCCCGCCATCAACGTCAATGACAGCGTCACCAAGTCGAAATTCGACAATCTCTATGGCTGCCGCGAGAGTTTGGTCGACGGCATCCGCCGCGGCACCGACGTGATGATGGCCGGCAAGGTGGCCATGGTCGCGGGCTTCGGCGACGTGGGCAAGGGCTCGGCCGCCTCATTGCGCAATGCCGGCTGCCGCGTGCTGGTCGCCGAGATCGATCCTATCTGCGCGTTGCAGGCATCGATGGAAGGCTACGAAGTCACCACCATGGAGGATGCCGCGCCGCGGGCCGACATCTTCGTTACCGCCACCGGCAACAAGGACGTCATCACCATCGACCATATGCGCGCAATGAAAGACCGGGCCATCGTCTGCAATATCGGCCATTTCGATTCGGAGATTCAGGTGGCGGCGTTGCGCAACATGAAATGGGAGAATGTGAAGCCGCAGGTGGATGAGATCGAGTTCCCCGACGGCCACCGCATCATCCTTCTGTCCGAGGGACGGCTGGTCAATCTCGGCAACGCCATGGGCCATCCGAGCTTCGTGATGAGCGCCTCGTTCACCAACCAGACGCTGGCGCAAATGGAGCTATGGACCAACCCGAAGGCCTACAAGAAAGAGGTCTATACGCTGCCGAAGCAGCTCGACGAGAAGGTGGCGCGGCTGCATCTCGGCAAGGTCGGCGCCAAGCTGACCAAGCTCAAGCAGGACCAGGCCGACTATATCGGCGTGCCGGTGGAAGGCCCCTATAAGCCGGACACCTACCGCTATTGATCGTCATCGCATGTCATGCCCGCGTCATGATTAATGAAGGCGCTTAGCCCAGTGGGCAAGAGTCCGCGATGCAGCTAATCTAAGCTTGATTCGCCTTGAGGCTCGCGGGGTCGATCGGCCCGCGTTCAGTCTGTGGCAGCGTGAAGCGAGGCGAGGCCATGGGCGGCGGCGTGGGAGCGAGGGACCATGCGGACCAGCGGGGGCAAGGCTGCACCTTCATCAAGGTGGCCAGAGGTGCTGTTCCGCGTCCTGATCTGCTCAATTCCGCTCTGTTTGCTGCCCCTCGGCGCTGCCTTTGCCGCAAGCGAACCGGCCGCGTTTGATCCACGCACTCTGCTGACTCTCGGCATCATTCTCGGCATCATCGCCTTCGCCATCGGCACGGCGATCGCCTGTCTCCGCGCAGCTGAGCGCGCACGCAAGGCCGAAGCCACCGCTGAGATCGAGGCCGAGCGCTACCGCATGAGCGAGAGCACGCTCGAGACGCTGCTCACGGCGGAGCCGCAGGCGTTGATGGTGGTGGCGGAGTCCGGTGAGGCCGAGCTTCTCGTGGCGAGCTTGCCGGCGGCGCTCGGGGTGCCGCGCGACGCGGACACGCTGTTGAACTTCGCGGGCTGGCTCGATGCGGCGTCGGCCCAAGACCTCAATCACGCCATCGATGCCCTGGCCGAGCGGGGCGAGCCCTTCAACTTGATGCTGCGCACACAGCGCAACCGTTATGTCGAGGTGGACGGCCGCACCACCGGGCGCACGGTCGTCATCAAGGTCCGCGATCTCGCCGGCCAACGGCTGGATCTTGCCGATGCTGCCGCCAAGCAACGCCAGCTCGAGGATCAGATTGCCTCGCTGCGTGCGCTGCTCGACGAGGCGCATCGATCCGAGCGTGGCCGCGCCGAGACCAAGCCGAGCTTGGAAACCCGCTTCAGGAGCTTCGACCGGCTCGCCACCGCCTTTGCCGTATTCGACGGAAGCCAGCGGCTCACGCATTTCAATCAGGCCTATGTCGAGCTCTGGCAGCTCGACCCGGAATGGCTGGGTACGCATCCGCGCGACGGCGAGATTCTCGACCGCCTGCGCCAGGCGCGGCGGCTCCCCGAGAAGGCCGATTATCGCGACTGGAAGAACAGCTGGCTCGCCCGTTACGGCACCAATGCGCAGGCCGAGGACCAGTGGCACCTGCCGGATGGCCGGACGCTGCATGTCGTCGCCGACAGCGAGGGCGCGGCGGGCGTGACCTATCTCTACGAGAACGTCACCGAGCGGCTCAAGCTCGAAAGCCGCTACAACGCGCTGATCGAGGTGCAAACCGAGACGCTCGACACGTTGCGCGAGGGCGTCGCCGTGTTCGCGCCGAACGGCCGCTTGCGCCTCTATAACCGCGCGTTTGCCACCATTTGGCGGCTGAACCCGCGCCAGCTCGACGGCGAGCCGCATATCGAGGAGATCATCTCCTGGTGCCGCATGCTGTATGACGCACCGGAGGAGTGGGAGGGCATCAAGGAATCGGTGACGGCCATCGTCGCCGAGCGGGTGGCCTATGAGCGTGAGTTCGACCGCGCCGACGACAGCGTGCTGGCTTGCGCCGTGCTGCCGCTGCCGGATGGCGGCACGCTGCTGACGTATGTCGATGTGTCGGACGTAAAGCACGCCGAGCGCGCGCTGATCGAGAAGAACGAGGCGCTCGAAGCGGCCGACCGGCTCAAGACCGCGTTCATCAGCCATGTGTCCTACGAGCTGCGCACGCCGCTCACCAATATCATCGGTTTCAGTGAGCTGCTGGCGAGCCCGATCGCCGGCCCCCTGACCGACAAGCAGCGCGACTATCTCAACGATATAAGGCTGTCGGGTCGTACGCTGCTTGCCATCATCGATGATATTCTCGACCTCGCGACGATCGACGCCGGCACGCTCGAATTGAAGCTCTCGCCGGTCAAGGTGCGCGACGTGATCGACCAAGCGGTACAGGGCGTGCAAGAGCGGCTGACCCAGAACAATGTCGCGCTCGATATCGGGATCGAGCCGGGCATCGACGAGTTCATCGCCGACGGCAGGCGTGTCACGCAGATGCTGTACAACCTTCTCTCCAACGCGATCGGCTTTTCCGACGCTGGCGGCAAGATCGTGCTTGACTGCGGGCGCGAGAATACGATGATCGCCTTCACCGTCACCGATCAGGGCGTCGGCATCCCAGCTGATTACCAGCAGGCCGTGTTCGATCGCTTCGAGAGCCGTCCGCACGGATCCGGCCACCGCGGTTTGGGGCTCGGACTCTCCATCGTCAAAAGTCTGGCCGAACTGCATGGCGGTGCTGTCACGCTCGATTCCGCGCCGGGACGGGGAACGCGCGTCACCCTCTTGCTGCCGCTCAAGCACGAGCCCGCAACAGACGACGCCGACAGCGACGAGCCGCGCTACAGATCAAGCCTCGCCGGATGACCGCAGTTTATAGTCTCGACGATGTCGATCTTGTTCAGCTCGACATCCTCGCCAGCCGCCTCGCTCTGTTCCTGAAAGCCGGCGACGTCATCGCCCTGTCAGGTCCGCTCGGCGCCGGCAAGACGACCTTCGCCCGCGCGCTGGTCACGCGCCTCGATGGCGAGGGCGAAGTGCCGAGCCCGACCTTCGCCCTGATGCAGCGTTACGAGACGCCGCGCCTCACCCTCACCCATTGCGATTTCTATCGGCTGGAGCCTTCCGAGCTGGACGAGCTCGGCCTTGACGACGCGCTGACCGAGGGCGCGGTCCTCATCGAGTGGCCCGAGCGCGCGGCGCGTTGGCTTCCGGCGGACCGGCTCGACATCGCGATGGACGAGACGGCGACGCCGAATATGCGCCGGATCGTTCTCACCGGACAGGGGAACTGGGAACCGAGGCTCGAGCGTCTCAGGCAGACGGCAAAGTTCCTCGAAAAAACGCCTTATGCCGGGGCGCCCGCCCGCTATCTGCAAGGCGATGCTTCGACGCGCTCTTATGCGCGGCTCGTGTTGCCGGATCGCTCGGCCGTTTTGATGAACTCGCCGCGCCAGCCGGATGGGCCGCCGATCCGCGACGGCAAGCCTTACAGCGCACTCGTGCACCTCGCCGAGGACGTGACGCCGTTCGTGGCGGTGGCCGGGGCGCTCCGCGAACGCGGCCTGTCGGCGCCGGCGATCTACGCCTTCGATCTCGACCAAGGCTTTCTCATCCTAGAGGATCTCGGCGACAGAGTGTTCGGCAGCGAGGTCGCGCGTGGACACAAGATGGCCGAGCTTTGGGGACCTGCCGTCGGCGTTCTCGCAATGCTCGCGCATAAGGGGCCGCCCGATCTGCTGCCGATCGAGGGTCACGCGCCTTACCGGCTGCCCACTTTCGATGCCGAGGCGATGCTGACCGAGGCGTCGCTCTTGATCGATTGGTTCTGGCCGGCGGTGCATGGCAGGGAAACGCCCACCGAGCTTGCCGAGGAGTTCAAGGCACTTTGGCGTCCCCTCCTCGCAGATGCAGCAAAATCCGACCTTGGTTGGGTGCTCAGGGACTATCACTCGCCCAATCTGATCTGGTTGCCGGAGCGGGAGGGGGTCAAAAAGGTCGGCATTCTCGACTTCCAGGACGCGCTTTTGGGCCCGCTTGCCTACGACCTCGTATCGCTGCTCCAGGACGCCCGGCTCGACGTTCCAGAAGCGCTTGAACGGGAGCTTCTCGCTCGCTACTGTTCCGCCCGGGGCGCGCAAAACGAAGACTTTTCGGGTGATCGGTTCGTCTCGCTTTACGCGACGCTCGGCGCCCAGAGAAACTCTAAGATCCTCGGCATCTTTGCGCGATTGGCGAAACGTGACGGCAAGCGCGGTTATCTCGCTCACATCCCGCGGGTCGCGCGCTACCTCGAGCGCGACCTCGCTCATCCCGCTTTGGCCGAGCTTCGCCGCTTCTATGCGCGCGAATTTCCCGCCGCGGAAGCCCTCCCGCCGCTCGTGGTGTAAAGGACGCGGCAATGACTGAGGCGAGGACGGCGATGGTTCTGGCTGCCGGATTCGGCGAGCGCATGCGCCCGCTCACCTTGCGCATGCCGAAACCGCTGGTGCCTCTAGCCGGCCGGCCGTTGCTCGACCACGTGCTCGACCGGCTCGCCGCTGCAGGCGTTACCACCGCCGTCGTCAACGTCCACTATCTCCCCGAGCAGCTCGAAGCGCATCTCGCGAGCCGCAACGGGAAGCCGCCCGAGACGCTCGTGTCAGACGAGCGCGGCGTGCTGCTCGACACCGGCGGTGGCGCGAAGAAGGCGCTGCCTTTGCTCGGTAGGGGTCCTTTCTTCGTCCACAACGCCGACTCGGTGTGGAGCGAGGGTGCTACGCCGGCACTCACGCGCATGCTGCGGAAATGGAATCCGGCAACGATGGACTGCCTCCTGTTGCTCGCGCCGACGGCAACCAGCATCGGCTATGCGGCCAAGGGTGATTTCTCCATGGCGCCAGACGGGCGGCTCGCCCGGCGCGGAAACGAGGTCGTGCCGTTCGCCTTTGCCGGCGTGTCGCTCTGCGATGAGAGGCTGTTCAAGGACGCGCCCGAGGGCCGCTTCTCGCTGAACCTGTTGTGGGATCGCGCGCTCGCCAGGGGCAAGCTTTACGGCGTGCGGCTCGACGGGCGCTGGATGCATGTCGGAACGCCTGACGCCCTGGCGGAAGCCGAGACCCTGTTCGAGCGCGAAGGTGCCTGAGCCCTTGTCGGCGGCCTCACGGCTCTACACCATCCCGCCTTCAGCGCCGTTCCTCACCACGCTCGCCAGGGCAATCCTCGCAGGCGACCTGCACTCGCCCGGAGGGCTCCCGCCCGACCCGCTCGCTCTGCCACTCACCACCATCTATCTGCCGACGCGGCGCGCGGCGCGGGCGCTGCGCGAGGCGTTCTTGACGGAGGTCAAGGGCAAGGCTCTGCTCCTACCGCGCATCAGAGCGCTCGGCGATCCCGACGAGGACGCGGCCATCATTTTCGGTGCCGAAGAGAGCCTCGAGGTTGACGGCGCTATCGGCGAAGCCGCAATCGGTGCCCTGCCGCGACGGCTGGCTCTGATGCGGCTCGTGCTTGCCTTCAGACACCTGCTTCGCCTCGAGGCCGCGACCGAGCGCGGCGTGACTGCCTCCCCAGTCGTCGACGTGACTCCCGGACAGGCCTCTTATCTTGCCGCCGATCTTGCCGACCTCATCGACGTGATCGAAACCGAAGAGATCGATCTGTCGCAGCTCGATACAATCGTGCCGGAGGAATTCGCTGGACACTGGCAGCTCACGGTCGAGTTCCTCAAGATCGTCACCGAGCACTGGCCGCAATATCTCGAAGACCACGGGCTAGTCTCGCCGGTCTTGCGCCGCACCACGTTGATGGCGAAGGAGGCCGAAAGGCTCGCGCGTGGCTCTCCCCATCCCGTGATCGCCGCGGGCTCGACAGGCACCGTGCCGGCAACCGCGCGGCTGCTTAAAGTGATCGCCTCGCTGCCGAACGGCGCCGTGGTGCTGCCGGGGCTCGACAAATCCCTCGATGAGGAGAGCTGGGCCACGCTCGCCGAGCATCCCGAGCATCCGCAAGCCGGCATGGCCGAGCTGTTGCGTAAGCTCGGCGTGCGGCGCAACGAGGTCGCCACCGTGCCGGGGAGCGAGCCTGATGCTGCTTCCCGCGCGCGGCTCTATCTAGCCAGCGAAGCGCTGCGCCCCGCCGAGAGCACCGAGCATTGGCAGCAATTCCTCGCCGCTGAGGAGCTGTCGCCCGAGGGGCGCGCCAGCTTCGCCAATGCGCTGGCCGGCATGCGTCTCGTGGTGGCGCCGAACGCGCATGACGAGGCCGAAGCCATCGCCCTAATCCTGAGATCGTGCATCGAAACGCCAGGCAAGACCGCGGCGCTGGTTACGCCCGACCGCGTGCTGGCGCGGCGCGTGGCGGCGCGGCTCAAGCGCTACGATTTGGCGATCGACGATTCTGCCGGCGTTCCGGTCGCGCGCACCGTGCCGGGCGCCTTCCTCGATCTCGTGTTGGGCGCTTTCGAGAAAGACTTCGCCCCGCCAGAGCTGATGGCCCTGCTCAAACATCCTTTGGCGCTGCTCGGGCGGCTCCCTGAGCGTGCGCGCGACGCGGCGCGGGCGCTCGAGCGCGGCGCCTTCCGCGACATCTATGTCGGACAAGGGCTCGCAGGCGCGCGAGCTGCGCTGGAAGACGCACGAGAAGAGGAAATGCGCGGGCGCCTCAGCGCCGGGGACTATCAGGCGGCGCTCAGGCTGGTGGCCGATCTCGAAGCAGCTTTCGCCCCGCTTACAGAGCTGGCGAGAGGCGACTTGCCCAATCCCGCCGCGCGTCTGGCGGAAGCCCACGCCGCGGTGGCTGAGAGGCTCGCGCGTGATGCAAGCGGCTCATCCTCGGCCCTATGGCAGGACGATGCCGGCGAAGCGCTGTCCGTCCTGCTCGCCGAACTGATCGATGCAGGACATGGTCTCGCGCTCACCGCCGCGGACTATCCGCCCTTCTATCGCAGCCTCGTTGCCGGCGAGGTGGTGCGACCACGCACGGCGCTGCATCCGCGGCTCTTCATCTGGGGGCCGCTCGAAGCGCGGCTGCAGCAGCCCGATCTCGTGATCCTCGGCAGCCTCAACGAAGGCGTGTGGCCGCGGCATCAAGAGGCCGGCCCCTGGCTCAGCCGACCGATGCGCGAGAAGCTTGGGCTTAGCCCCCCGGAGCGGCGCATCGGCCTTGCCGCCCACGATTTTGCCCAAGCGCTTGGGGCACGCGAGGTCTATCTCACCCGCGCGCACAAAGTGGACGGCGTGCAGACCGTGCCGTCGCGCTGGCTGCAGCGGTTGCTCGCCTTGGTCAAAGCATCGGGGCTCGAGCAGAAGATCGAGCCCGAGCAGCCTTGGGTCCAATGGGCGCGAGAGCGCGATCGCGCGCCATTCGAGCCCGTCAAGGCGCCGGAGCCGAAGCCGCCGGTGGAAGCAAGGCCGAAGCAACTGAGCGTCACACGCATCGAGCGCTGGATCGCCAACCCTTACGAGATCTTCGCCAGGCACATCTTGAAGCTTGAGCCCATGCAAGAGCTCGGCAAGGAGCCTGACGCCGCCATGCGCGGCACGATCGTCCATCGCGCCTTGCACGACTTCTCCCGCGCCTTTCCCGACGCGCTACCGGCCGACATCGAGGCCGAACTCACCCGCATCGCCAATGCGTATTTCGCCAAGCTCGACGGCTCGTCCTTGGTCAAAGCTTTTTGGCGTCCGCAACTCCGCTGCTTTGCCCGCTGGTTCGCGGCGACCGAGGCGCGCCGGCGCGATGGGATCGCGCGCATCTTGACTGAGGTCAACGGCGCGCTCCCCATCGGCACCGGCTTCACCCTCACCGCGCGGGCCGACCGGATCGACCTCACTGAAGGCGGCTCGGCCGTGATCTACGACTACAAGACCGGCAAAGTGCCTGGCCAGGCCAACGTCAAGAATCTCTCCTCGCCCCAACTTCCTCTAGAGGCGCTGATAGCCGAGGAGGGAGGCTTCGCAGACCTCGGCAAGCGTTCCGTCGACGGTCTTATCTATATCCACGTCTCGGGCCGTAACGATGGCGGAGAGGAGCAAGAAGCCGCAACGGCCGCACCGTCCATTCTGGCCGGCCAAGCCCTGCAAAAGTTGAGGCATCTGATCGCGCGCTATGCCGATCCTGACATGCCCTACGAGGTGAAGCGCCGCAGAGGCCCGTTCGCCAGCGCCTACGATTATGACGAATACGAGCACCTCGCCCGCGTCAAGGAGTGGCTCACGCAAGAGGCCGAGGAGGACTTCCGATGAGCGCGCGGGCCCTTCCTCCCGAAGCCGACAGGAACCAGGCGCTCGCCTCGGACCCTTCAGCGTCGGCCTGGGTGTCAGCCAATGCCGGCACGGGAAAGACCGCGGTGCTGGTCAAACGGAGCCTGCGGCTGCTGCTCGCCGGCTTCAAGCCTGAATCGATTCTCTGCTTGACTTACACAAAAACGGCGGCGGCGGAGATGCAGAACCGCCTGCTCAAGGTGCTTGGCGAGTGGGCGACGATCGGCGATGCCGAGTTGCGTGGGGAACTCTCGGCATTGATGCGGCGCGCGCCCGACGACAAGGAGTTGCGCATCGCCCGGCGCCTGTTCGCGCGGGCGCTCGAGGCCAAAGGCGGGCTCAAGATCCACACCATCCACGGCTTTTGCGAGCGGCTGTTGCAGCGCTTTCCGCTGGAGTCGCAGGTGACCCCGCATTTCTCGGTGCTGGATGAGCGCGAGCAGGCGCTGCTGCGGCGGGATGCCTTCGACGCCACGGTGGCGAGCGCCGCCGAGGACAGCGACGGCGTCGTCGGCAAGGCGCTCGCCAAGATCGTCGGGCTCACCACCGGCGACTATATCCGCGAGGTGACCAATACCGTACTTGGCAAGCGGGCCGAGCTTGCACGCATGGTTGCATATCATGAGAGCCACGAAGATTGGGCCGAGGCTGAGGGGCTCGCACTCAAGCGCCTGTTCGGTGTGGACGAGCATACGGAAGACGCGTTGATCGAGCAGCTTGCCCGCGTCCTGACCGACGAGAAGATCGACACCGCCATTTCCGCGTTGAGTGGTTGCGATGCCGCGGGAAAATCTGACCGGGAGGCTGAGGCTTGTCTGCGGCAGGCAAGAGCAACGCAGGGCGAAACCCGCATCGCCGCGCTCGAAACCGTGTTCCTAACGGCCAAGAAACTGCCGCGCGAAAGAGTTTGCACCAACGGCGTCGCCGATGATGCGCCGGAGATCGCCGCCATGCTCAAGCGCGCGCAGGCCGCCTTCGCCGCTCTCACCGACAAGCTCGCGCATTTGCGCCTGGCCGAGGCGAGCGCTGCGGTGCTGGCGCTGGCCGACGCGGTGCGGGCCGATTACGAGCGGCGCAAGCGGGCTGAAGCCGCGCTCGACTATGACGACCTCATCGTCAAGACGCAGAACCTGCTGTCGCGCGCCGACGCGGCCGCCTGGGTGCTCTACAAGATCGACGGCGGCATCGACCATATCCTGGTGGACGAGGCGCAGGACACCAACTCGGCGCAATGGAGCATCATCGAGGCTTTGGCGGCGGAGTTCTTTGCCGGCAGCGGCGCGAGCGACAAGTTGCGCACACTGTTCGCCGTCGGCGATGAGAAGCAGTCGATCTACTCCTTCCAAGGCGCGAACCCGGCGCGGTTCGGCGAGGTGGGGCGCGCCTTCAAGCAAAGGGCCGAAGCGCTCGGTCTTGTTTGGCACGAGGTGCCGCTCACGCTCTCCTTCCGCTCGACCGAGCCGATCCTCACAGCCGTCGACAGCGTGTTCGGACGCGCGCCCGCCGCCGATGGGCTGACCTGGCAGGCGGGCGCGATCATCCAGCACCACCCGTTCAGGAAAGGCGAAGCGGGACTGGTCGAGCTATGGGAGGTCGAGACCGAGGAGAAGCCGGCCGAGACCGATGCATTCGAGCCCTGGAACGAGGAGCCGGCTGGCGCCCGCTCGGTCGATCAACTCTGCAAGCGTATCGCCACCGTGATCAAAGGCTGGCTCGACAATGACGAGCAGCTTGCCTCGAAGGGTCGCAAGGTCAGGGCCGGCGATATTCTGATCCTCGTGCGGCGCCGAGATCCCTTCACCACGCCGATGATCCGCGAGTTGAAGCGGCTCGGCGTGCCGGTCGCGGGCGCCGACCGCATGAAGCTCGCCGACCAGCTCGCGGTGCAGGACCTCGTGGCGCTTGCCGATTTTCTCTTAATGCCTGAAGACGATCTCACACTCGCCGTCGTGCTCAAGAGCCCGTTATTCGGCTTCGATGACGACGACCTCTTCACGCTTGCACATAAGCGGGACAGCTCGCTCTGGGCGGCGCTCAAAACCAAGGCGAAAGACGATGCGCGCTGCGCGGAAGCTGTTGAGCGGCTCACCGCCTGGCTGGCACGCGCCGACTTCCTGCCGCCGTTCGAGTTCTTTTCAGAGATGCTCGGCGCCGATGGGCAGCGCCTGCGCAAGGCGATGCTGACGCGGCTCGGGCCCGAGGCGGCCGAGGCGATCGACGAGTTTCTCGATGCCGCGCTCGTTTACGACCGCGACGCCGCGCCGTCGTTGCAGGGCTTCGTCAATCAGCTCCGCGCGGGCGATGTCGAGATCAAGCGCGATATGGAGCAGGAGCGCGACGAGGTACGCATCATGACGGTGCACGGCGCGAAAGGCTTGCAGGCGCCGATCGTGTTCCTGCCCGACACCTGCATGCGGCCGCGGCTGCAAGGGGTGAGGCTCTACCCCATCGTCCGCGCGGGCGAGCCAGCCGGCGAGGTCGGCCATCTCATCTGGCCGCCAAAAGGACACTCGGACCTCTCGGGCATCGAGGCGAGCAAGGCGCAGCTCGATAGCGCCGAGATCGAGGAATATCATCGGCTGCTCTATGTCGCCATGACACGCGCGGAGGACCGGCTCTATGTCTGCGGCTGGCACGGTCGTCAGAAACCCAAGCCGGGTGTCGTCTGGTACGACCTCGTCAAAGACGGGCTCGCCGGGCATTTTACGGCGCAGGTCGGTTCCGACGGCCAATCCTTTAGCCGCATGGAATTGCACCAAACCGAGCTTGCGAAACCCCCGGAGGCTAAGTCGGAGCAGGTTACGCCGGAACCTCTCCCCGCCTGGGCGCTCGTTTCGGCCCCGCCCGAGCGGCCGCGTCCCAAGCTTGCCCCGTCGCGGCTCTCGCTTGGCCTTGAGGGAGTTGCAGAGGCGCTCCCCGATCAGCCGCCACTAGGCCCGCTCGCTCTGAGCGAGAATGGCCGCTATGCCCGAGGGCGACTCGTGCATGCCCTGTTGCAGCATCTGCCGGAGGTCGACGCCAAGGACCAGGAACGGGCGGCACGCGCCTTCGTCGCGGTGCGTGGCATTGGCCTCACGCAAGACTTGCAGGAGGAGATCGTTGCCGAGTTGCTCGCCATTGTCAGGGACGCCTCATTCGCGCCTTTGTTCCGGCCGGGAAGCCTCGCCGAGGTGCCGGTCGTGGCGCGAATTGGCGGCTACGATCTGGAAGGCCAGATCGATCGGCTCGCCAAGATCGACGGTGGCCTGCTTATCCTCGACTACAAGACCAACCGGCCCCCACCCAAGACACTTGATGAGGTGGCTCCCGGCTATATCGCCCAGCTTGCCGGCTACCGGCAGGCGCTCAAGGGGCTGTATCCAGACCTCGCGTTGCGCGCAGCGCTGCTCTGGACCGACGGGCCGCGGCTGATGGAGATCCCTTCAACTTCGCTTGATGACGCCGAACGGCGGCTGTTGCGGCCCGTGCAGCAGCCTTGACGGCATGGGGGTGCATACCTAGTTTCCGAGGCACAGAGGCAAGACCGGCGATTCCGCTGGCGCCGCCGGTCGCTAGGAGAAGCAAATGGCTACTGAAAAGGTTTCCGACGACAATTTCGAGGCCGAGGTGCTCAAATCATCGACCCCGGTGGTCGTCGATTTCTGGGCCGAGTGGTGCGGCCCCTGCCGGCAGATTGCGCCAGCACTGGAAGAGATCGCCAAGGAGCTCAACGGCAAGGTGCGCATCACCAAGCTGAATATCGACGAGAATCCGCGCACGCCGTCCTTCTACAATGTGCGGGCGATCCCGACGCTGATCCTGTTCAAGGACGGCGAGGTCGCCGGCACGCTGAAAGGTGCCTACCCCAAGAACCACCTTGCCGCTTGGATCAACGGCACGATCAGCGCGTAGGTTTCCTTCGGAAATGATTGCGTCATGGCCGGGGCCTGTCCCGGCCATTCACGCCTTGCCTCAGCCGTGCAGCTTGAGCACGTGGCCGGCGAGATAGAGCGAGCCGCAGATCAATACGCGGCCCGGCCCGTCGAGCGCGGCCTGCGATCGCGTCAGCGCATCGGGCACGCTCGCGGTGGGCACGACATCAAAGCCCTCAGCCTTGGCAATCTCGGCCAGGGCTTCCGCGTCGAACGCATTCGGCTCGTCAGGGATCGGCACCGTGTACACGCGCTCGACCAGTCCCTTGAACGGCGAGATGAAGGCATGCGCGTCTTTGGTCTCCATCATGCCGTAGATGAGATGCACGGGGCGCGGCAGGCGCTCATCAAGCTCGGCAAGCGTATGCGCGGTGACCTGTCCCCCGGCGGCATTGTGGCCGCCGTCGAGCCAGATCTCCGTTCCGTCGGCCACGAAGGCGTGCAAGCCGCCCACGGCGAGGCGCTCCATGCGCGCCGGCCATTCGGCGTGGGTCACCCCTTGCTCCAGCGCGCGGGCGGTGAGCGCATCGCCGAACAGAAGACTGGCGGCGGCGATTGCCGTGCCGGCATTTTCGATCTGGTGGCGTCCGTTGAGACGCGGCAACGGCAGATCGATCAGCCGCTCCTCAGTCTGGAAGACGAGACGTCCGTGCTGCTCATACATATCGAAATCGCGGCCGGCGACGTGAAGCGGCGCGCCGATCTCCTCGGCCCGGCGCTCGATCACAGTGAACGCCTCCTGCACTTGTCTCCCCACCACGCAAGGCACGCCCGCCTTCAAGATGCCGGCCTTCTCGCCGGCGATCTCGGTCAGGGTCTCGCCGAGAAAGGACACATGGTCGATGGAGATCGGCGTGATCGAGGTAAGCAGCGGACGCTTGACGACATTGGTCGCGTCGAGCCTGCCGCCGAGACCCGTCTCCAGCAGCAAGAGATCGGCTGGTGTCTCGGCGAAGGCGAGGAACGCCGCCGCCGTGGTGATCTCGAACAAGGTAATCAACTCGCCGCCGTTGGCGGCTTCGGCGCGGGCGAGGCAATCGACCAGAAAGTCCTCGGCGATCGGCGCGGAACCATGCGGCGCCGCGAGCACGATGCGCTCATGGAAATTGACGAGATGCGGCGAGGTGTAGACATGTACGCCCTTGCCGAGCGCCTCGGCGATGGCGCGGGTGAAGGCCAGGAAGGAGCCCTTGCCGTTGGTGCCGGCGACATGCACCACCGGAGGCAGCTTGTCTTGCGGGTTGCCGAGAGCGGCAAGCAGCCGCTCGATGCGCCCAAGCGACAAGTCGATCGACTGCGGATGCAGCTTTTTCAGCCGCTCCAGCAGCGTGTCGCTCGACGCTGACCATGGGCGGGGCGCTCCGCGCCCGGCGCTGTGGGGTAATGTGGTCAATCCCTCGAGCCTTTAGACGCTTTGCGGCGGGTTAGGATTAGCGCCATTGCCGGCACCGCTCGTCAAGTCCTCGTCGTCCTCGTTGAGGGCGGCGGTGTCGAGACCATTGCCGGAGAGCGTGATGGTCGAGGGCGGGGCCATGCGCGCGAGCTTGCCGTCCTTGACCTCCGAGACCGCGACATCGCGGCCCGGGCGCCTCCGGGTCAGGAGGTGGCAAATGCGGGCGAGCGTCGCGCGAAGATTGTGGCGGTGCACGACCATGTCGACCATGCCGTGGTCTTGCAGGAATTCGGCGCGCTGAAAACCGTTCGGCAGCGACTCGCGAATGGTCTGCTCGATCACGCGCGGCCCGGCGAAGCCGATCAGCGCGCCCGGCTCGGCGATATGGATGTCGCCGAGCATGGCGTAAGAGGCCGTGACGCCGCCGGTCGTGGGATGGGTCAGCACGACGATGTAAGGCAGCCGCGCCTCGCGCAACTCCTGCACGGCGACCGTGGTGCGCGGCATCTGCATCAGCGAAAGGATGCCTTCCTGCATGCGCGCGCCGCCGGAGGCGGCGAACAGAATGAACGGCGTCTCGCGCTTGACCGCGGCGCGCATGGCGGCGATCACCGCTTCGCCTGCGGCAGTGCCGAGCGAGCCACCCATGAAGTCGAAATCCTGCGCCGCGGCTACGATGCGCTGGCCTTCGAGGCGGCCGGCGCCGGCCAGCACCGCATCGGCGAGGCTGGTCTTGCTGCGGGCATCTTTCAATCGGTCGGTATAGCGCCGCTCGTCGCGGAACTTCAGCGGATCGACGGGCACCTCGGGCAGCGAGAGGCTCTCGAACTCGCCGCCGTCGAACAGGAACTTGAGCCGCGCCGCCGCCGACATGCGCCAATGGTAATTGGAGCCGGGAACGACGAACTGATTGGCCTCGAGGTCCTTGTAATAGATCATCTGCCCCGTCTCGGGGCACTTCACCCACAGATTCTCCGGCATCTCCTTCCGACGAAGAATGCTGCGAATCTTGGGCCTGACGACGCTATTGATCCAGTTCACGGGTCTACAAAACTCTCAAAGTTGCAAATCGCTCAAAATCCCTTCCAAGCCTAGAGCGCGGCCGCTTCCGCCTTGTGCCGCAGCGCCGCAGCAAGCCGCTCGACGAGGCCAAGCACTTGCGGCTTGGTGTTGCGGGTAGCCTTGCCTTGTTCATCCAGGCTCTGGGCGATGGCGGCGACAAGGGCAGAGCCGACCACTACCCCTTCGGCGAGGCGCGCCAGCGCACTCACCTGCTCTTCCGTCTTCACACCGAAGCCGACCGCAATCGGCAGATCGGTATGCGCCTTGATGCGGCCGACATGGGCGCCAACCGCCGCGATGTCCGGCGCCGCCGTGCCAGTGATCCCGGCGATCGAAACGTAGTAGACGAACCCGGATGTGTTGGCGAGCACGGCAGGAAGCCGGCGCGCGTCCGTCGTCGGCGTGGCGAGACGAATGAAGTTCAACCCCGCCGCGGTGGCGGCGGGACGAAGCTCGGCATCTTCCTCTGGCGGCATGTCGACCACGATTAGACCGTCTACCCCGGCTTGGACCGCATCGGCGATGAAGCGATCCACCGGATACACGTATATGGGGTTGTAATAGCCCATTAGCACTATGGGGGTGGTGGCATCGGCGGCGCGGAAGGCTCTGACCATGGCCAGCGTTTTTTGCATGCTCTGGCCGGACTTTAGCGCGCGCTGCGAGGACGCCTGGATCGCCGGTCCGTCGGCCATGGGGTCCGAGAACGGCATGCCGAGCTCGATGACGTCGGCGCCCGCGTCCGGCAGCGCCTTGAGGATGGCGAGCGAGGTGTCGTAATCGGGATCGCCGGCGGTGATGAAGGTGACGAGGCCAGCCCGCCCCTCCCGCTTCAGCTCAGCGAATCGGCGTTCGATGCGAGTCATACTGGTTGCCGTCTTAGTCAGTTCGATCCCCGCGTCTTGGCGCTCAAATAGCTTGCAACCGAATCCAGGTCCTTATCGCCCCGGCCGGAGAGATTGACCACCATCAGGTGATCCTTCGGCTTCGTCGGCGCGAGGTCGAGCACGCGGGCGAGCGCGTGCGCCGGCTCCAGCGCCGGGATGATGCCCTCGAGCTTGCTGCAAAGCTGGAACGCAGCCACCGCCTCATCGTCGGTCGCCGAGAGGAATTTCACGCGGGCCACGTCATTGAGCCAGGCGTGCTCGGGCCCGATGCCGGGATAATCGAGCCCGGCGGAAATCGAATGCGCTTCCTCGATCTGGCCGTCGTCGTCCATCAACAGATAGGTGCGATTGCCGTGCAGCACGCCGGGCCTGCCTCCGGCGATCGAGGCGGCGTGCTTGCCACTGTTCAAGCCGAGACCGGCTGCTTCCACGCCGTAGATCTCGATCGCGCGCTCGTCGAGGAAGGGATGGAACAGACCCATGGCATTGGAGCCGCCGCCGATGCAGGCGATCAGCGAATCCGGCAGCCGGTTTTCGGCGCGCTGCATCTGCTCGCGCGTCTCGCGGCCGATGATCGACTGGAAATCGCGCACCATGGCCGGATAGGGATGCGGCCCGGCCACCGTGCCAATGCAATAGAAGGTGTCGTGCACATTGGCGACCCAATCGCGCAACGCCTCGTTCATCGCATCCTTCAGCGTCTTGGATCCCAATTCGACCGCGCGCACCTCGGCGCCGAGCATCTTCATGCGCAGCACGTTCGGCTTCTGCCGCGCGACGTCCACGGACCCCATGTAGACGATGCAGGGCAGGCCGAATTTGGCGCACAGCGTCGCGGTCGCCACGCCATGCATGCCGGCGCCGGTCTCGGCGATGATGCGCGTCTTGCCCATGCGCAAAGCCAGCATGATCTGGCCGAGCACATTGTTGACCTTGTGCGCGCCGGTGTGATTGAGCTCCTCGCGCTTGAAATAGATTTTCGCTCCGCCGCAGTGCTGCGTGAGCCGCTCGGCGAAATAGAGCGGCGACGGCCTGCCGACATAGGTAGCGAGATGGCCGTCCATCTCGGCCTGGAAGCGTGGATCGGCCTTTGCATCGGTGTAAGCGCGCTCAAGGTCGAGGATCAGCGGCATCAGCGTCTCGGCGACGAAGCGGCCGCCATAGAGCCCGAAATGGCCGCGCTCGTCCGGGCCGCCGCGATAGGTGTTCAGCTGACTCTGTTCGGTGCGCGCGCTCATGAGGCTTTGGCCCGTGCTTGCGGCGCGGTCGACTTCGCCGCCTGGATGAAGCGCATGACGAGCGCGACGTCCTTCTCGCCCGGGGCGGTCTCGACGCCCGACGAGACATCGACCAGAGAAGCGCCGGTCAACCTGATGGCCTCGACGACGGTGTCGGGCGTGAGGCCACCGGACAATGCGAAGGGCGCGTTTGCGCTTTTCAGTGCGCGCCAGTCGAAGGCGACGCCGTTGCCGCCGGGGAGCGTAGCGCTCGCAGGCGCCTTGGCATCGAACAGGAGGTAATCGGCGGAGCCCGCATAGGCATTTGCCTTGGCGACGTCCGCCGCCTCGGCGATGGCGATGGCCTTCATCACCGGCAGGCCCGCGCGCGCCTTGATCGCGGCGACACGCTGCGGCGTCTCAGTGCCGTGCAGTTGGAGGAGGTCGGGGCGGACCCGATCAACGACTGCATCGATCAGGGCATCGTCGGGATCGACCAACACCGCGACCGTGCCGAGCTTGCCCTTGGCAATCGCGGCAAGCACGCGTGCCTCCTCGATCTCGACGTGGCGCGGGCTTTTCGGGAAGAGGACGAGCCCGACAAAGTCGGCGCCCTCCTCGGCCGCGGCTTCAATCACGACAGGCGTCCGCACGCCGCAAATCTTAACCTTCACCGCCACGTCTCAAGCTCTCGGGTTCGAGGGTTTTGCCCGCTTTTCGAGCATGATCTCTTCCGGGTCATGCTTTTAGGGCTTGCGGGAGGCCACCCTATGCCAATTAAGGCCTCCAAGTCTATCGCACTGCAACATTGGCGTTGAAGATCGGTTTAACCGGGATTGAGGCCTGAAGCCTTGCCGTGCCAGCACCAGAGCGCCACTCCGGCCCAGATCGCCTCGACCAGGCCGAAAGGCCAGGCGCCTTGGAGGAAGCCATAGACCGAAGCGAGGCCACAAGGCGAGGATGAACCAGGGGCTGCGATCCTCAAGCGCGTAGAACACCAGCATGGCGGTGACGGCCAGAAGACCGAACAGAGTCAGCGCATCCATGGCTCGCAGGGGTCAGTCAACCGTCAGCCGCGGGCGAGCGGCCGTGGACGCGAGGCCCTCAAGCTCCTTCTCCAGCCGATCGGCTTGGCGGCGCCATTGCCGCGCCTCGCGGGCTTCGACCCTAGCCGAACGCCGCCATTTGCCTTGGCCGAGCCAGGTGGCGATCCCGCCGGCGATCAGACCCACAGCAAACGCGCCGAGCAAGAGCAGAAAGAGCGGCGCCTGAAGCGAGAAATTGGGCTCCACGCCGCCGAAGGGATCGAGGATCAGCTCGATAGGCTTGCGGTTGACGACGGCGAGCGCAACGAGGATGACGCCGAGCGGCACGACGACAAGCGCGAGGGTCAACTTACGCCACACAGAAGCTCTCCCCAGACCCTATTGGTCGTCAGGGTTCAGGCGCTCGCGCAGCTCCTTGCCGGTCTTGAAAAAGGGCACGTATTTGTCCTCGACGAAGACCGTGTCCCCGGTGCGGGGGTTGCGTCCCTGGCGCGCCGCGCGATGCTTCACCGTGAATGCACCGAAGCCGCGCAGCTCGACCCTATCGCCGCGCGCCAATGCGCCGGTGATCTCATCGAGCACGATGTTTATGATGCGCTCCACATCGCGATGGAAGAGATGCGGATTGGCGCCCGCCACCTTCTAAATCAACTCAGACTTGATCATGATATGCCCCACCGGCCGGGCGCCTGGAGAGGCGCGGGCCGCATTTTCCCCCGCTAGTTAGTAGCAGGGTGCCAAACGGAAACCAGACCGTCAAGCTTGAGGGTAGCCGAGATTTCGCCCGCGAAGTCGGCAATTTTCTCTGCCGAAAGCCCGATCGAGGCCGCCATCGACTTGAAGAACCAGCCGAACAGGCCGGAGCTTTCCTCCTTGGGCTTCCAGTCGACGATCTTCAGCCCTGACGTGACGTTGCGTTCCTTGGTCAGCCATTCCATCGCCGTCTTCTCGTCGCCGATCTGATCGACGAGCTTCAGCTCGACCGCCTGGCGGCCGGAATAGATGCGGCCGTCGGTCAGCCCCGGAATGGACTCGGGGCTGATGCTGCGGCGCTTGGCGACGAGATCGACGAACCAGGCCTTGGACTCCTGCACCATTTCTTCGGTCAGGGCGCGGCCCTTCTCGTCGATCGGCTCGAACGGGCTCGGCACCGCTTTCAACGGCCCGCTCTTCACCTCCTCGACCTTGATGCCGAGCGTGTGCAAGAGGTCGGTGACCTCGGCCCATTGGAAGATCACGCCGACCGAGCCGGTGATGGTGTTGCCGTAGACGAAGATGCGGTCGGTGGCGAGGGCGGCGATATAGGCAGCGGAGGTGGCAAGTGTCCCGCACACGGCCACCACCGGTTTCTTCTCGGCGAGTCGCCTGATCGCGTCGTACATCGCCTCGCCGCCGGTCGTGGTGCCGCCCGGACTGTTGATGTCGACGATGACGGCCTTGACCTGATCGGACTTGGCGACCTTGTCGATCAGCTCCAGCGTCTTGCGGTCGTCGGTAATGACGCCCGACACGGTCACCCGCGCGACGTGGGGGAGAATGCCCCCGGCGGAGCTGGCCATATTCTGGTCGTTCAGCACGAGTGCGCCGAGGAAGAGAAGGCCCAAGGCGACAGCGGCGATGCGCCACGCGGTCAGCCGCCGCTTGAGGCGGCGGCGGTCGATCACGCTTTCGGCGTCGAGAACCATGAAACCTCGTGCAAGGACTTGGGCGCGGACCAGCGGGCCCCTCGCCTACTCGTCAGCGCTCGGCTCGTCCTCGTCCTTCGGGGCTCGCTTCCGCTTCGGCTTGGCGGCAGGCTCATCGCCATCCTCGCCCTTGGCCTTGTTCAGGGCTGCGCCGAGAATGTCGCCGAGCGACGCGCCGGAATCGGTCGAGCCGTATTGCGCCACGGCCTCCTTCTCCTCGGCGATCTCAAGCGCCTTGATCGACACCGACACCTTGCGTGCTTTGGCGTCGACCTGGGTCACCACGGCGTCAAACTTCTCGCCGACGCCGAAACGATCCGGCCGCTGCTCGGAGCGGTCGCGCGACAGATCCGAACGGCGGATGAAGGTGGTCATGTCGTGGTCGATCAGCTTGGCCTCGAGCCCGTTGTCCTTGACCGCGATCACCTCGCAGGTGACGCGCATGCCCTTCTTCAACTTGGCTGAGGGGCCGCCAGAGGCGAAAGGATCGGCGGTGAGCTGCTTGATGCCGAGGCTGATGCGCTCCTTCTCGGAGTCGGCCTCAAGCACAACGGCCTTGGCGGTGTCGCCCTTCTTGTAGTCCTTGAGCGCCTCTTCGCCGGGCTTCGTCCAGTCGAGGTCCGACAGATGCACCATGCCGTCGATGCCGCCGTCCAGCCCGATGAACAGGCCGAACTCGGTGATGTTGCGGATTTGGCCCTCGATGGTGGTTCCGGGCGGGTGGTTGGCGGCGAACGCGACCCACGGATTCTCCTGGACCTGCTTCAGGCCGAGCGAGATGCGGCGCTTGTCGGGATCGACCTCGAGCACCTGCACCTCGACCTCCTGGCTGGTCGACACGATCTTGCCGGGATGGACGTTCTTCTTGGTCCAGCTCATCTCCGACACGTGGATCAGACCCTCGACGCCGGGCTCAAGCTCGACGAAGGCGCCGTAGTCGGTGATGTTGGTGACCGTGCCCTTGAAGCGCGAGCCCACGGGATATTTGGCGGCGATGCCCTCCCAGGGATCGGCCTCGAGCTGCTTGATGCCGAGGCTAATGCGCTGCGTCTCGGGATTGATGCGGATGATCTGCACCTTCACCGTGTCGCCGACATTCACGATCTCGCTCGGATGGGTGACGCGTCTCCATGCCATGTCGGTGACATGCAGGAGACCGTCGATACCGCCGAGATCGATGAAGGCGCCATAGTCGGTGATGTTCTTGACCACGCCGTCGATGACCTGGCCCTCTTCGAGGCGAGCGACGATCTCGCTGCGCTTCTCGGCGCGGGTCTCTTCCAGCACGGAGCGGCGGGAGACGACGATATTGCCGCGGCGCCGATCCATCTTCAGGATCTGGAAGGGCTGCGGCTGGTTCATCAGAGGGCCGACGTCGCGGATCGGGCGAATGTCCACCTGGCTGCCGGGGAGGAAGGCCACGGCGCCGTCGAGATCGACGGTGAAGCCACCCTTGACGCGATTGAAGATCACGCCTTCGACGCGCTCGCCGGCTTTGTATTTCTCCTCGAGCCTGGTCCAGCTCTCCTCGCGCCGCGCCTTCTCGCGCGACAGCACGGCCTCACCGGCCGAATTCTCGACGCGCTCCAGATAGACATCGACCTCGTCGCCGACGGAGAGATCGTGGGCCCGGCCCGGCAGGCCGAATTCTTTGAGGGGGATGCGGCCTTCGGTCTTGAGCCCGACATCGATAAGAGCAACGTCCTTCTCGATCGCCACAATGGTGCCCTTGACCACACTGCCTTCCTGGAGCGCAGTTCCGGAGAGGGTTTCCTCAAGCAGGGCTGCGAACTCGTCGCGGCTCGGATGGCTAATGCTGGTCTGCGGCTCGGTCATTTAGGCTCCACCTCGGCACATCGCATCATACAACTCTCCTGCCTCCATTCGGGTTGCTGGAGGCTCTTTTAATCCGGTTTGCCCTCGGGCGTGACAGGAATTGCGAAACAAGGTGGAGGGTGAGCCCTAAGGCTTCAGGCCCTCGCCTCCGCTCGCTAACCCTGCGGAAAATCTCGAAAAGTGATGTGCCAATGCAAAAATGGGCACGGCCTCAACCGGCCTGCCCTGCAGGGCGCATCGCAGCATCGATCAAATCGATGGCTGCCTTGAACGCGGCGTCTATATCCAAATTCGTGGTGTCGAGCAAGACCGCGTCTTCCGCCTGGACCAAGGGGGCGGCGGCACGGTTCTTGTCGCGGTCGTCGCGGCGTCGGATATCGGACAGGACTTCGGCCTCGGAAATGCCATTGCCGGCCTCGCGTAACTCGCGGTAGCGGCGCCGCGCACGCTCCTCGGGAGCCGCGGTAACGAACAGCTTCACGTCGGCGTCGGGGCAAATGACCGTGCCGATGTCGCGGCCGTCGAGCACGGCCCCCGGTTTGCGCCTGGCGAAGGCCCGTTGGTAGGCAAAAAGCTCTTCCCGCACCCTTGAATGGCTCGCCACAATGGAGGCCGCCTCGCCGAGCCCGCCGTCCATCAAATGCGGATCGCCCAAGGTCGTAAGATCGAGCGCTTTGGCCGCGATCAGCGCGGCGCCTGCATCCGCCGGGCTCTTTCCCATCGCCAATGTGTCGCGCGCAACAGCCCGGTAGAGCTTGCCAGTGTCGAGATGGGCAAGTCCGTAATAAGCGGCGATGCGCTTGCCGAGCGTGCCTTTGCCCGAGGCGGCCGGTCCGTCAATGGCGATGATCATGCGGTACGCCTGGCGCGATCGATGCCGGCGCGGATCAGCTCGGCCGCCTCGCTCGGCTCGGCCCAGCGCTGCAGCTTCGCCCATTTGCCTTTCTCGAGATCCTTATAGTGCTCGAAGAAATGACCGATTTGCTCGATGACGATCTCCGGCAGGTCGCGGTAGCTGCCGACGCGCTTGTAGAAGGGATGCAGCTTGTCGGTCGGCACGGCGATGATCTTCTCGTCGATGCCCTTCTCGTCCTCCATCAGCAGCGCGCCGATCGGCCGCGCGCGGATCACGACGCCTGGCGCGACCGGCGTCGGCGCGACGACGAGGCAATCGACCGGATCGCCGTCCTCGGACAGCGTGTGCGGGATGAAGCCGTAATTCGCCGGATAGTACATGGCGGTATGCAGGAAGCGGTCGACGAACATGGCGCCAGACTTCTTGTCGACCTCATATTTGACCGGCACACCGCCTTGCGGGATCTCGATGATGACGTTGATCTCGTGCGGAGGATTGTCGCCGACCGGGATGCTCGCGATGTCCATGGGGTGAGGCCTCGCAGGTAGCTAGGAGAATTTGGCGCCGAGCTTCGTCATCAGCGTCATGAAATCGGGGAAGCTGGTGGCGATCATGCTGGTATCGTCGACCGTGACGGGTTTGCGTGCACCAAGCCCGAGCGTCAGAAACGCCATGGCGATGCGATGATCCATATGCGTCTCGATCGTGCCGCCGCCTTCGACCGCGCCGTTTCCTTCGACGATGAGGTCGTCGCCTTCGACACGCGCCGCAACGCCGCATGCGGCAAGCCCAGCCGCAGTCGCGCTCAACCGGTCGCTCTCCTTCACTTTCAACTCGGCAAGACCTTGCATCCGCGTCTCGCCCTCGGCGAAGGCGGCGAGACAAGCGAGCACCGGGTATTCATCGATCATCGAGGGCGCGCGCTCGGCCGGGACGTGGACGCCTTTGAGCACGCTCGACTTGATGCGGAGATCGCCGACGGTCTCGCCGCCTTCGAGGCGACGGTCGAGCAGCTCGATGTGGGCGTCCATCTCGCGCAAGGTCTCGATGAAGCCGCTCCGGGTCGGGTTGAGCAGCACGTTCTCGACCACGATGTCCGAGCGCTGCGCGATCAGTGCGGCGGCGATCATGAAGGCGGCAGAGCTTGGATCGCCCGGCACGGCGATGCTCGCGCCGTGCAACTCGGCGTCGCCGCAGATGGTCACCGCGCGTGCCCCCTGCCCGCGATCCTCGGCGATCAGCTCGGCCCCGAAATAGCCAAGCATGCGTTCGGTGTGATCGCGGCTCGCCAAAGGCTCGACCACGGTGGTGCGGCCCGGCGCGTGCATGCCGGCGAGCAGCACCGCGGACTTCACTTGCGCCGATGGCACCGGCAGGTCGTAGACGATGGGCAGGAGATCATGCGTGCCGCGCACCACGAGCGGCAGCGTCGCATGATCCTCATCCGCGTCGGTCTGTAGTCCCATGGCGGTGAGCGGCGCGAGCACCCGTCCCATGGGACGCCGGCATAAAGACGCATCGCCGGTGAATTCGACTTGCATGTCGTGACCGGCGACGACGCCGAGCATCAAGCGGCTGCCCGTGCCAGAATTGCCGAAATCGAGCGGCTCCAACGGCGCGCGCAAGCCGCCTACCCCTTGTCCTTTCACGGCGACCGCGCCGTTCGACCTTTCCACCTCGGCGCCAAGCGCGGCCATGGCCTTGGCGGTGGCCATCACGTCCTCGGCCTCGAGCAGCCCGGTGATGCGGGTAATGCCGGTCGCCAGCGCCCCCAGGATCAGCGCGCGGTGGGAGATCGACTTGTCGCCCGGCACCCGAATACGGCCGGAAAGGGCCGCGGACGGGCTTGCGGTCAAAGGCTGCTTCATAGGGTCACAATCGGGGTTTTGGGCCGGTCGATAGCTTTTGACAGGGCAGATATGTCGTGGCAATGGGGACAAGCAAATCAAGACCAGCATCGAGGAGTGTCAATGTCGAAACCCGCACGGGGAACCAAGCGCGTTTGCGCGAGCTGTGGGGCGCGGTTTTACGACTTGAGCCGGACGCCGATCACGTGTCCCGTCTGCCAGGCCGTCTATCAGATCGCGCCGCCACCCTCGCGCCGCGGCGAACGCGCTCAGCCGGTTGAACCGAGAAAAGTGGTGGTCGAGCCCGAGGTCGAAGCGGTCGTGCCCGAAGTCGCCGAGGTCATCAGCCTGGAAGAGGTGGAAGAGGCCGGGGCTGAACCCGCCATTGAGGAGGATGAGGAGATCGTCGATCTCGGCGACGACGCGCCCGAGATTCCGGCAGGAGACGACGACAACGCCTTTCTCGAAGAAGAAGAGGAAGGCGAGGCCGACGTCACGGGCATTGTCGGGACACCGGGCGAAGAGACCTGAGGTCCGGCAATCGGAAGCCAAGAGCCGGACGTGGGAAGCGCCTCGCTCCCGCTGCGCGGCTCAGGCGAAACGCATTTTTCTTGAACCCGGGAGATCGCCAGCCTAAGTGATTGGTCGGAAAATCGAGCCATGCTTTCGATTTCGGCTGCCGATTTCCGACTTCTGAACAAGGGGCCATAGCTCAGTTGGGAGAGCGCGTGAATGGCATTCACGAGGTCGGCGGTTCGATCCCGCCTGGCTCCACCAATAAAAACAATGTCTTAGCCAGCATAGCGCGGGGTGCGCTTACATCCACTAGTAACGACATAGTAAGGACGGAGTGGCGATTTCGAGCCCTTCAGCTTGGGAAGCTATCGCGCGCGACTGATTATAAAACCAAGTTGAGCGCGCCGTTATTTTGCACGCTTAGATCAGTTTGATGGCATCACGTGGGGTCGATGCTGGGGGCAACCGATGTCATCCGTGAGAAGGACGATCTTGCTCGTGCTCGCGGCCGTGATGATCGGAGGCGGCTGCTGGCTTCTTTTCGAGCAGCTCACTATTTCAACCATCATATCTGCGAGAGTGCTGACCGTCGGTGGCGTGCTGGTTTTTGTCGGTCTCGTGCTGTTGTGGGAGGACTTCATTGCGCCGCTACCTGTGACACTCGCCCAGTCAGTAGCAAAAAAGCCCCAAGTTTAGCTGCTAAGCTAATGAAACTGAGGCATTTTTTCAGAGGCCTTGTTTTAATTTGAAACGCGCGCGCTGAGAGTGGCCACTCCGGCAGAAACCCCACCTAGGGCGTGTACTCATAAACCGATAGCCAAATGCTGACTTGGATGTGCAGCCCAACGTCCGTTCTTGGGGGTAAAGCAGACATGGCGCGGACTTGTCAGTATGTCCGCTAATGACCCAAAGGAGACATGCGATACAGCTTCTCGTCGTCGCCTGCCACAGGGGGCGCTCTTGATATCGCACCCAGACTATGACCGTCTCCTCATGGGCTCGCCGCTACGGCGGAGCGGCGTAAGCAAGGCGATCACGATCGCCCTACTAGCCATTTTGGCGTTCGCGACCCTTGTTCAGTTGGTCGTGTTCACCGGAATGCCCCCGAACCTCTTCAATGTGTTCTTGCGGGCGCTCACGCTCTCGAGCCTACTCGCGCTGGTGCCACTTGCGATACTTTGGTTTCTAGATCGACGCGAACGTGAGTCTCCCTGGTTATTCGCCGCTGCCTTTCTGTGGGGCGGTTTGATCGCCACGGGTCTTTCCCTGCCGTTCAACACCGCCTTCCTCAGTCTTGTCGATCGATGGCTTGCACATCATCCGATGCTCGAAGTGATGCTAGGTCCGAATGCATCATTGATGATTGTTGCGCCGATTTCCGCGCCGATCGTGGAGGAGATCGCCAAGGCGCTTGGCGTAGTTCTACTTTTTTGGCTGTTGCGGCCCGAATTCGACAACATGCGCGATGGCCTCATCTACGGTGCTCTCGTAGGCCTTGGGTTCACCTGGTTCGAGGCGGCGCTTTACGTCGTCACAATGTATGCCAAGTTTGGCGTGACGGCGTTTGGTCTCCAACTCGGTGTCCGATATGCACTCTTCGGGCTTGGTGGGCACGCAATGTTCACAGCCATTTTTGGTGCATCTCTCGGGCTGGCACTTCAGACACGTCGCAAATGGTTGCGCATTCTCGCTCCGGTATTGGGGCTTCTTCTCGCCATGACGGCACACATGCTGAACAACGCGCTGCCGTTGTTCGCTACGATCGCGAGGATCAATGCGGGCAAGCTACCCTCGGAAAGCGAACAGATCCCCGACGTCGGGTTTCTCCAAGCTTTCGTTACGGGCAGTTTTATGCAACTCACGATATTCGTCCCGTTCTTGCTCATAATGGCACTTGCGATTTGGCGCAGCGGGGTTTGGGAACGACGCGTGATCCGGGAGGAGCTGGCAGACGAGATCGGACGCGCAGTGACTTCGGAGGAGTATCGGGCCATTGTCGACGATCGCATGCTACGTACGCGTCGTATCAACCGGATGCGTCCAAAAACTTCGGCAGCGCTTGTGAACGCCCAACATGAGCTCGCCTTCCGCAAACGTCGCGTGAAGGAAGAAGGCGGCGATCCCGAAATGGATGAGTTGGTGGCGGGTTGGCAAGGGGATATCCGACGTCTGCGGAGTCTGGTTTAACGCCCGGCCGACAACGGTCTGGATCTGCGCGCACTGCCATCCGACCTCCGTTGGTCAGATCGATGGGAGGTCGGCTGATGACGCTTAGCGCACGTTTGCAGTCGTCTTCGTTATGTCGGCTAGTGACGGACGCGGAGATCAATCCCCGTAAGCTTCCGAAATCTGGCATATTGGAAGGAGTCGTAGTGAGTAGGGAGGTTGTTATGGCGAATAAGCAGAACTTTAAACCTGACGAATGGACCAAGATTTTAGAAAGCACGATGTTGGCCGGTATGGCCGTTTCTGCCGCCGAACCTAGCGGCCTGTGGGGTGCGCTCAAAGAGGCATTCGCCAGTAGTTCAGCCTTAGCTACGGCAAAGTCGAACCCCGGATCGAACGAACTTATCAAGGCGGTCGTCGCGGATTTCGAGACCAAGGAGGGAAGATCCGCCGTTCAGGAAGCGTTGCGCCAACACCTCGCTGGCGCCGCTAAGCCTGCCGACGCCGTTCAGCGTTCGCTCGCCAACCTGAAGGAAGTGTCGGCTATCCTTGATGCTAAGGCACCGCAAGATGCGACTGGGTTCAAGACATGGCTGAAGACGATCAGTCAGAACGTCGCTGACGCCTCTTCGGAAGGCGGCTTCCTCGGCATTGGAGGCGTACAGGTCAGTGATGCCGAGAAGGCCACACTCGCCGACATATCCAAGGCGCTCGCTACGAGGGCCTAACTTCGCGGCGTAAATGGGAGAGTCCTGCGATCCTGCTGGACTCTCCCATACGGCGGCCGGTTACCGTCACGTCAACGTTGTGCGGCACTGAAACGGTCGAGCACTTCTTGCAGACTGTCGAGCTGGTCTTGCTTGATTCTGTGACCGAGCTCGAGCCGATCGCCAAAGACTGCTGAGCCCATCCCATCAGCCAAAGTCGCCGGCTTCAACTGGCCGCTCTTGCCACTGAGCAGGTCCCGCAAGATTT
Source organism: uncultured Alphaproteobacteria bacterium (assembly GCA_963710245.1). Lineage (GTDB taxonomy): Bacteria > Pseudomonadota > Alphaproteobacteria > Rhizobiales > Methyloligellaceae > Methyloceanibacter. The sequence goes on along the minus strand of CAVPZK010000014.1, from coordinate 19,683 downwards.
GGCCGAAGATGTCTCCCATCGGGGTCTGGGTTTGACCAGCAGGGCCAGCTTGTCCAGGAATGCCAATCTCGATGGGACCAACCACAACCGGCTTGAGGCGCCCTTCTTCAATCGCCTTTGCAAACTCACGCATGATCTGAGCGAGGATGTCTCCGCCCGGAGCAATTTGACCACCGTTGCCCGTCGGGGCTGGGCTCTGTTGGTCACCCGTCGGAATCTGATAGCCGGGTCCCGGCCCAAGCTTGTCGCGCAGACTACCGTCCTGATTCGGTGCGGTCTGAGGAGCCGAAGGAGTGGGAGCGGACTCCGGTGATCCTTGTCTAAAGATTTGCCGCAGGATGTCGCCGAGTCCACCGCCTAGGTCCGGTGTCGGTTGGGGTGCCGGCGCGGAGGGGGCGGCCTTGCCAGACCCGCTCTTCATCAGGCTGGAGATGATAATTCCGGCCAGCACCGGCAGCAGCTTCTTTAGGATTGAAGAGCTGATGCCAGACAATTGTTGTGCTTGATCAGCGATCGCCCGACTCGCCTCAGGCGAGCCGAACATCCTCGATAAGGTCGCGTTGCCGGCAGCACGTCCCTCGCGCGAGAACGCAACCTGAGGATTGTCATACATCGCGTGAAGGTCAGGCTGGGCGCCCATCACGGCAAGCAGATTGCCAAGGCCTTCAGGAGTGGCAGTCGTTCGCTTAAGGCCCATCGAGATCGCAGGCAGCAGCGATGCCACCGCGAGCTGGGTTTGCTGTGGCGAAAGACCAAATTCGCGACCAAGCTCGCTTATGGCTTCGCCGCTCTGAGCATCCGCAAGAACCTCATACAAATTCGCCATCGGTCGTACTCCTCACTTAGCGCGGCGAACGGTCTGCTCGTTCCGCGCGATTACCGCAACAAATAGAGAACCAGCGTTAGGATAATGCTGACCACGATTGATGTCGTGATCGGGAAGTAAAAGGTGAACCCGCCGCCTGGACTTTCGTACTTGATGTCTCCCGGCAGGAGCGACAGAGCCGGTGTCTGATCGGTCCTCACGTTCGCCCGCTTGCTGGACACGTACGAGACAAGCCCGAGCGCCAGCATGATGATAAGGGTTGTTATGAGGAACGTGATCATCAGGACTCAACCGACCTTAAAATCATGCCGTCGATAGCGCGTCGAGTTTCGATCGGACCGCGTCAACGGCAGGTTTGATGATCGACGCAATCCCAGGAATGGCAAGGGCCTTATCCAGCAATTGATCGAGATTTGGTTTTATCGAAGCAAAGGTCTCCGCTAAGAGCTTGCGATTTTCCGGTGAGAGCTGGCTCAACAGTCCGGACAACTGGTCAAACTCTGACGCCGCCTGGTTGAGACTTGGCAGGTTTGCCTGGGCAGAGGCCTCATCCTTGATCCCCATCAGCGAAGAGTACAAATGATTGACCGCCGAGGTAGAGAGTTCGCCAATGTCGGTATCGCCCGCCTTGATGCCCTTCAGTTTAGAGAACAACCCCGCGTAAGGCGCTTCGCCCGTCGGGGTCGTGGTTTCTTCGACCGATGGCTTTGTGCGTATCTACGGCTTGCTGGTCGCGTCCGGATAAAAGATGCCAAACCAACCAGCCGATCGCTAACACTGCGAGGGCGCCCAGCAACCATGGCAAGATCGAAGGGGGAGTCGCAGTTGCTCGCGATGCTGCTCTGGTGCCGGAACTCACGTCATCGAGGATTCCTGTGTCGCTAAGATATTTCGAGAACCCAGATGGAAGCGCGCCGACAATATTGCTCTTCTGAGAGGTGATAAGGCTCGCGAGACCGGAGGCATCGAGACCCTTGTCTCGCTGTTGCTGGCCTAGAACACCGAGCACGACCGGCCCAAGAAGGCCCATTAGGCTTTTAGAGCCGCCTGCGTCGGTACCTGCGTATTGTGTGACGGCGCCGGTCAGAGCGGACAATGTCTTGCCACCAAGAAGCGAAGTGAGGACACTGGCCACCCTGGTCAATCAATGCCTTTTGGCCAGGTTCCCCAATGACGCTGGCCAGACTCCCAAGCACTCCGGGCTCTTGTTTCCGGACGACTTCAGCCAGTTTGGTCGCGCCCTGAGGCTTGGTGACATAGTTGATGAGGGCAGCAAGAAGCGCCGGAACGGCGGCAACAATTGCTTTTTGGGTAGATGTCTGGTTCAGCCCGAGCGCGGAAGCAATGCGCGACACCATGCTGGGGGACAAAACTTCGGCGATTTCTGAAACTAGGTTGGTTGCCACGGGGAGATTCTCCTCGCAATAGAGCAATCCCCGCAATCACAGACTACTACATCTCAGGGTTCTCCTGAAGCACGGTTTGATGATCGCGCAGCCCGCGGCTGCGTTAGCAATGTTTCATCGAGACAGTTTGTGTCGAACGCATACCGATTGCTCGGGCCGCGCCAAGTGAAAGATCTAAGCTGACGCCGCGCGTGAACGGTCCGCGATCGTTAACTGTAACTCTCACGCTTTTGCCGGTCTTGGGGTTGCTGACTAGGAGACACGTACCAAAAGGAAAACTTCTATGAGCTGCCGTCATTCCGTGCGGATTGAAGATTTGTCCTGATGCAGTTTTTCGGCCACCAAGTTCGTGGCCATACCAAGTGGCCCGCACATGTTCAGCAAGGGCTGTATCGATCAGGAGAAATCCAAGGAGGGAGCCGAGCGCAAGGGGAGTAACGCGATACATGATGAACTCCTTTGTCGTTGGCCTTTTGCCTCAACGTCTGGAGCTCAGCATGGTTCGTCTATGCCGGCCTCATCGCTGGATAAGCAGAGATTTCTGGCAATCCTCGCACTATCGGTGCCGCTAATCTGGGCCGAGCAGTCCTTCCCGGACCATCCGCCTTCGTGCAAAGAAGCCGAACCGCCGCTTGTATGGCCCTAACTCCTCCGCCGATGGATTCTGCGCATAACCTAAGGCGAACGGACGACCGCCGGCCCCTTGTTTGGAGACACCACCGGACGCAGGCCGGGTCGCATTGCGTGCCTGAACTTTGGCCTTAGGTCTGGCTGCTGTGTTGACAGGTCCGGTCGCATTGCGTGCCTGAACCTTAGCTTTAGGCCCGGCTGCTGTGCTGACAGACGCCGCATTAGACTGCTCGACGGCGGGCGTAACCGACTGCGCCCCAATCCCGGTCAAAAGTCCTTCATAGATCCATCCCGTATTGGAAGTGACCGGATCAACAAATCGAACCCAACCGCCCTCACGCTCTGCCACCTCCAGTTCGGCACCTGCAGGCGCCGTTCCAATCAGCGTACTCTTTGATGACGGCCCGTTACGTATGTTCGCCGCTGACCGAACCACGAAGCGCTCAGCCGGAGCAGCGGTGGAGGCTTCACTTGCTGCCTCCGCTTTTTCTGATGGCCCTTGTTGCGGAGCGGTGCTGGGGCTCGACAAGGCTAGATCTAGCGACGACTGCAGTGCGATCGGCTCAGTTCGAGCTTCGATAATCTGTTCTGATTTCGGAGATTCCGTAACTAGGGGGCTGGGAATTTGGGTTGCGATAGCCGGCGAGGATGATGCTGGACTTCTGCCCCTTGTGCCCCGCAATATTCACCGTGTCCGCGGAGAGCCACACGCTAACCGCATACAAGACAGCACCAATCAGCCACAACCAGGCAAGTGACTGTTTCACTTCGGGGCTCCAACACCGGAGTGCCAACCCCGTCTCCAAACAAATTACGGCGATTAGCGCCGAGCATCAACAATGTTTGCGTTGCTGAAGCCAACACCCCCATTATCGAGGTGTCCGAAGACGCTAGTGTGATTGGCTCGGAGCGAACCCCACACCAGAGGTTCGAGCACAATCTGAAAACTCTGAATTTCAAAAGTCTCGGAACACGTTACCGGCCAGTAGCACCAGATAGCCAAGGACCAAAAGGACAAAGCCAGTGCCAAATGGTGGCACCGCGATATGGAGCCAATGAACGAGGTTCGAAGATGTCGGCTTATGGCACTTAGCGGACGTCGATGCTGACGCTCAGCATGTCCGCTTTTAGGGGTAAAGCGGACATCGCCAATTCGCTCGCTAATGTCCGCTAATGACCCAAAGCGGACAATCGTGGAGTTTACGGCTTCAACTCCCACACCTTAAGTTTCTTCCGCGCCGTTCCGAAATTGCCCAGCTGATACAAGTAATTGCCCAGAAATAGCCTCATCATGGCCGCATCGCGCGGCCACGGGGAGAACTGGAATTGAAGGAGCAACAGCCGGGAGGGGTCCCGAATGCGACTTATCGCCAGCTTACTGCTGGCGGCGGTGGCTATTGCGCCATGCGACGTTAGCGCGAATGACGTTAATCCGTTTGTTCCAGAAAGCATCGTAGAAAAGCAGACCACATCAGGGGTAACACGCAAGCTGCCCATCAACGAGACGACGAGGCGGATCCTGCTCACAGCCTCAAGGCAGTCAGGTCTGCGCGTGTACGTCTTCTCAGGCGGCCAGCCCACACAGGGGCAAAACCGCACAGGCACACATCGGCACGATCTTGGCGGTGCGGCCGATCTCTACCTAGTGCACCCAGTGACGCACCACATCTTGGATATGCGCGATCCCGATGACCGGGTGTGCATGGCCTCATTCATCCAGGCATCGGTAGCAGCTGGCGCTACAGGCGTCGGCGCCGGGCTTGGGTACATGGGCGCGCACGCGATGCACATCGGCGGAGGAGCCGCCGCGTATTGGGGTGGCGCTGAATGGGTGCCGGCTGCTTACGACCGAGGGCTGGCTGGGATGCCGGTACTCCCATGCCCTGCACCCACGCCATCGACCAAGCGAGAGCTGGCCGAGATCGCCGAGCACAATGCAAAGATGACCGGCTGCCCGGACGAGGTCGTCGTCGCGGCCTACAACGCCAAGATGACAGGATCGGCGTAGGCTTACGACTAACGTTAGTCGCAACAAGCGAAAAAGGCCAAGCCTCGATGAAGGAATGCTAGCCTTCCGCCCGGCGCGCGAACCAGGACGCCGGTGCCGAGTTAACAACCTTGTCACGCTTTACTTGCATTCTTAAGCGGCCGCAGATCCCGCTGGCGGAGGCCGCTCTTGAGGAGATGAGCACATGAGACTGGTGGCGTTGAGTGTCCTGCTGATCGGCAACCTTTTCGCACATCAGGTGCTGGCCGAAGATGTTATCCCCCAGCCTTTAACGCGGGCTGACTGCGGTAAGGCCGGCACGGCCTGGGATGACAATGCCAATGTCTGTGGAGCAGCGTCTGTAGCTGCCGAGGCAGTGCCTGAGCCTCATGGTGCGCAGCCGATGGACACCGCAGCCCAACCTCTTACCGGAGCGGATTGCGATAAGGCCGGCATGGCCTGGGATGACAATGCCAATGTCTGTGGAGCAGCGTCTGTAGCTGCCGAGGCAGTGCCTGAGCCTCATGGTGCGCAGCCGATGGACACCGCAGCCCAACCTCTTACCGGAGCGGATTGCGATAAGGCCGGCATGGCCTGGGATAACGGGTGATCTCTATGAAGCGCGCAGCGTATGTATGCCGAAGGCATCCAAGGACTGGTAAGCCAGAGCGCGTTGGAAGAGACCACCGCAATTACGTCCACCGTCCTCATCAGCATTGACAAAGCCAGTCAGACGATGACCGTCTCGTTGGATGGCGTGCAAGCGACTTCGCACGCCTACAAATAGCAAAAAGCCCGTCGTGCCGAACCCTGCATGAAACTTGGAGCGGCAATATGGAAGCACCCTATACGGCAGCCTCAGGGTGACCTGCCAATCGCAAATCGCTACCGCCTCGGCAGCGTTGGCGGTCGACATCAATCATCACTAGCGGAATTAGCCTGCGGCACTAATGCCGGTTCTTGCGCCGGCTCTTGCTCGCGCTCCGCATAGAACGCGTCTATCTCCGCCTCGAACTCCTCACTCTTGTCGACGTGTGTGAACTTGCCGCCGTGACAGCGAACGTCACCGCCGATCAGCCCATATTCCCAGTAGTTCCCCACGCATCTTCAGCAGAGGAAATAGCTCGGCAAGCTCCGTGTAGACCGCAATGCGGGGGCGTATCCGACTGCCACGCTAGTTTGATCTCCCCCGCCGCCACTTCAATTTTGCGTTGCAAGCGACCCACTTTATGCCCCATCGGTGCGAGCACCCACTTGTCGCTGTCTTGGGCTCGCGGCCCGAGATCGTCGAAGTGAAGTAGAGGTCGCCAACCGGCCGTTCGAGCGGCTGCCGTCACAATGTTGTCGATGAAATATTGCGGGAAAAGATCGCCTTCCTTCGCCTTGACGAAGCAGTTGGCGAAACGCTTCAGTTCCATCTCTGGGCCAGTGATTGTTAGTCTGTGGTCAACCCAATTTGTCATGGTCTAGAGGCTCCTTTTGGGATTGAGCCGCCAGCACTTCGCTCGGCAGCACATCCCCATTTGCCGCGCGAAAGCACTCGGGGATCGTCGCAACCGTTTGATGCTTGCTGTAAGGGCTCGGCAGAGGTGTGCCGCGCAGGTTCCTCTGAGCGCGTAACCTGACTCCGTACCCCCCTGGTATATATCTATATGTGTCCTACCGGACGGACTGGCGGGAATCTCACTTATTGGGTTTTTTGGCTCTTGCGTCCTTCCAAACGGACTGAGAGATCGCTTGTGTCCTGCTGCGCGGTCTTTGGCGTCCTCACATACGGACTGAGATCGAGTTGGCCAGTTGTGTATCGGCAGCTCTCCCGTTTTGTCGCACCGATAGAAGTTGAGACGCCATTCGGTCGCTTTCTTGCCCCGCCAAGCGCCTCCGGTCAGAGGCCTCGCTAATCCGCTATCGTCAAGTTCCCTCAAGGACTTTGCTGCGCGGTCCCGAGAGCAGTTCAGCTCGTCCGCCAATTCCCGGCAGCCGAGGCCGATCATGCCGTTGTTGCAGCCGGTGTATCGGTCAAGCAGTTCGATCAGGGCAGAGCGAGCATAAGCACTAAGACCGTGGTAAGCCGCCGAGCGTTTTACGTTGGTCCAAAGCTGAATGAAGCGCCGCCCGCCCTTGCGCCAGCGCTTCCTAGCCGTCACTGGAGTTACCTTTCGCCTGGGATGCCAACTGACCCCTGGCCAATCGCTCAACTCTTTCGCGCTTCTGTGCCGGTGAAAGCTTGCGCTTCTTGCGGAACGGGTTGGTGCCCATGCGGAAGGGCCATGAGGGGCATTCAGTCGCCACGCACTTGCGAACCTCTGCCGCGTTGCCGCAACAGCAGTCGAGACACTTCGCCCGAATGGCCTTCAGAGAATTCTGCGCCCCGAATTTCAGGGAGAGGATTTCGGAAGGCACGTCTCCAGGGTGTTTGCCTATCCGCTCGCCTTCGTCTGCCTGATATGGCGATATTTCGAGGAGCTCAGCGTCGGGCACCATTTTAAGCGCCCTCCGCTTGTGAGGTCGATTGGCGACGGCAGGTTTCCAACCAGCGGTCTAGCTCATCAATTGCGTAGCCCACCGCGCGGCCGCCTAAAGACAAGTACTCAGGACGCAGGCCATAAAGCCTGCGCTTGGCCAGCGTGCTCTTGCTTAATCCGATATACTTTGCGGCCTCTGGAGGGCGCAGTACTCTTTTCGTCTCGTTCATTGCTCCACCATTGTGTTTCGCAGAGACTGCCCCTGCGTTCATGGTGGACTTTGTGGGCTGATAACGTTCCGCAAAAAATAGGCAGAAGTCGCAGAACTATTTTGCGGTCTTGCGGTAGTTCGAGCGAAGGCCAATGGCGCGCGAAACAGTATCGCTACTCACCGTCGGTTTTCCATTCTCTTTGAGCATTGCGTTCACTTCTTCGAGAAGCGCGGTGTGCTTCATGCTGCTGGGTACGCCCTCAGGGTATAGTTTGCTAATGGCCCACTGCGCGTTTTCCTTCGCGTGCGGTCTTCGCCCCACTTGGCCTATTGACCGCTTTTGGCGTTAGTGCCGTCATAGAGGGAGCGCCATCGCCAAACTGTTGGGCCAGCCAATTAATGAACGTTGCTTCGTCTCCGTAAGGATCGAGCCCGTTGTAATCGGCAAGAGGGTCGCCGCTGGGTGCCTGAATTCCTCCACCAAAAAAGGGTCGCTCGGGAAAGGATCCGTTGCGCCACTGGTCTGGTGTCAACCTAAGCTCACAGTGCCGAACATCATCCCAAACCCTAGCTTCCAGTTCTCCCCGTTCAAAGGCGCGGCGCAATTCGCTTGCAGCGTCATACGCTTCCTCGGGCGACGCTCCATCTTCCACCCCGGCACGACCTCGTGCGTCGAGATATTTTTGGAACGCTTCATGCAGTGAGATTTTGCCCGCTGGAACTTTCATTCTCGGCATCTCTGCGTGCTTCGCACAAAGTCGCCTCGGTGTTCGGGTAACCGCGCCAAGACATAAACTAGATGTCCGTTTTCAGAGCTAGGCAGACATAAATCGCTCTGATGATCAACGTCCGCCTTTGACCCAAAGCGGACGTACTGGGTCTCCGCCAATACCGCATCGGATGGCACTTATCGGACATCGATTTCGACGCTGAAGATGTCTGCTGTCGGGAGCCAAGCGGACCCCAGGCGATCATCGATCCGGCTTGATAGCTCTCCGCGACCTCGGTAGGTCAACCACCTCGCCGCTCGTTGCCGCCCTCCATTGCTGCAGCAATGTGCCTGCCACGGCATCGCTCGCTGCCTTCACCGGATCGTCGGCAAGGTGGGCATAGCGGGCCGTTGTCGCGGGTTGGGAGTGGCCGAGCATCTTGCCGATGACGACTAGGCTCTGTCCGCCTGATGCCGCCACGCTCGCAAACGAATGGCGCAAGTCATGCAGCCTTACGTCATCGAGGTTAGCTGCCTTGCGGATGCGACGCCAGGGCTTTTCGAGGTTGACAAGATGCCGCCCGGCCTCTCTCCGCAAATCACATAGGGGTTGCCCTCCAGCCGGGGAATGGTTTGCAGCAATGCGAGTGCAGGTGCATTCAGGTGGATAGCCTTCCGTCCCGTCTTGCTATCGGGAAGCATGAGGCATTCATGTTCCTCGCTGACGTGCTCCCATCGCAGCGTCAGGATTTCGTTTCGCCGCGCCCCGGTGAATATGAGCAGGCGAATGGCGGCAATCACCCACGGGGAACAGCTCTTGTCCTTTTCCGCTTCGCGCAGAGCGTCACCTAAGCTGCCAAGCTCTGCTTGGCTCAAGAAGCGCTCGCGCCGTCCCTCGCGGTACTTCTCGACGTGGCGGCAAGGATTGGAGCCATCCGGCCGGAGCCCGTGCTTCTCGGCCCAATTGAACAGCTTCGAGAGCAACGCCAGCGTGCGATTGGCCTGGTAGGGCTTGTCGCTAAGCTCGTGATGCAAGCGCGCAATGTCCTGGCGCTTCAGTTCTCCGATAGGGCGGCGTCCAAGCGGGGTACGATGTAGAGCCTCACGAGTCCGCTGATATTCCTCGCAGTGCGGGCTTCAGCTTGCTCACGTGCTCCGCCATGAATTGATCGAGCACCACGGCCAGCGACTTGTCGGCCTTTGCCTTGTCGCGCTCGCTAGCGGGGTCGCGGCCAGCGGCAATCTCCCCAAGCAAACGCTTGGCCTCTGCACGGGCAGCCGTTGGCGTCAGCTCCCCATGTCGCCCGATGGTGACGCGCCGCGTCCGCCCTTTGCGCCCTCCTAGCTGGTACTGCACGAGGTAAACCTTGCTGCCCGCCGGCGTCACTTTGAGCCCGAAGCCGTGCAGCTCCCGATCCCAAAGATAGCTGTCCGTCTTGCGGGCCTTGGCGGCGTCTACAGCGCGTTTTGTGATGTTGGCTATTGGCCATGGCTGCCTCTCCCCTTCCGCCCGCCACGGGCCAACCTAGGGCCTCTAATGGCTCCAGTAAGCACATAGTAAGCACGGCGAGAGGAAACAACAAGAACTTTCTGGAAACACAAGGAATAAGATTGTTTGAAAAGAGTCAGCTTTGGAGCTTTAAGGACACAGGCGGAAAAGCCGGTCTCGAAAATGGCATTCACGAGGTCGGCGGTTCGATCCCGCCTGGCTCCACCAAGTTTATCAAAGACTTAGTGGCGGGAAGCAGTTGGGCGGCCACCGCATGGATAAAAAGGCCGATGATTGGAGGACGGTGCACCCCATACCGGCTCGCGCGAGGGACCCGTTCACGGTGCACCCTACCGCCTCCCCCCCTCTACGGGTCCCATCTCTCCTCGTCTCTGAGCCGCGCGAGAACGATGTTGATGGCGGCCTCGCATTCGTCGTTAGACCCGTTACATGCCACCATCGAAGCGTTTGCCGCCGAGGGCTATAATCGGCAAGCCGCTCGGACGACGCGGGACGACAACATCCTAAGGGACAGCAATATGCCGATTTCTGGTGCGGCGCTCTTGGGCGCTGTTGAACGCAAACGCCAGCAGGCCACGGACAACGAGCGCACTACCCCCATTGGCCTTCTGCTCTTTGCGCGTGCCTATGCCGAGGCCGGAACGCACCTGCATCGGCAAGCGGGAAACCTCGCGGAGGGGCACCGAGGAGCGCCGGTCCAGTTTAATCTCATGCATAGCATCGAGCTCTACCTGAAGGCATTTCTACGTCATGTATGTCTGTGTTCTGCAACCTAGGCCGGGAACACAGTGAAGGGAGCAATCCGGGCCATACTGGTTGCCGTGGCTTTGATCTCGTTCTGGTCAGAACAAGCCGCCGCCGTTGATGGGAATATGCCTGCCGACACTTCGGACCAGGACGCCATGTGCGCCGCCATCTCGCTTTGGGTCAATGCAGCGTGTTCGTGCGCAATCGCGAGCAGTTCACGAAGCCGCCGTTCAACCTGAAAATCGACGAGGCCTTCGTTGCGCGGCTGACCGACTTCATCAGAGAGCTCGCGCTGAAGGGCATGGCGCGAAACGCGTGAAGAACCCGTCCTCTGGCCTTGCTCAACTCCAGCGGGAGCGGTGCCATGAACCCGACGACCTTCGCTCGTCAATCTTATACAACGACTTATCAGTTAAGGTTGCTCTTTCGCTATCCGCAGCCAAATGTGGGCTATCGGGGGCGCGAGATGGGAGCCTATCGTCGCTCGCACCGGCGAGGAGTCGCAGATCGCGCGCCCGATAGGTGGGGACAATGACCGCACGCATCATCAACGGCAAAGCCATCGCGGCCAAGCTGAGCCAAAACGTCGCCGACGCCGTCAAGCGGGTGACAGAGGAGCATGGCATCGAGCCCGGGCTCGCAGTCGCCCTCGTGGGCGACAATCCGGCGAGCGAAATCTATGTGCGCAGCAAGACCGCCAAGACCGCCGCCACCAATATGCGCTCGCTGTTCTTCAAGTTGCCGGCAACGGCCGCCGAGGTCGAGCTGCTGGAGCTGGTCGAGCGGTTGAACCAGGACCCGACCGTTCACGGCATTCTCGTGCAGCTGCCGCTGCCGCAGCAGATCGACTCGCGCAAGGTGATCGAGGCCATCGCGCCGGCCAAGGACGTCGACGGCTTCCATCCTCTGACGGCGGGGCTGCTCTCGACCGGCCTGCCGGGCATTGTGCCGTGCACGCCGCTTGCCTGCATCCTGCTCGCCAAGCACGTGCATGGATCGCTGGCCGGGCGCGAGGCGGTTGTGATCGGGCGGTCGAACATCGTCGGCAAGCCGTTGGCGCAGCTGCTCCTGATGGAGAACGCGACGGTGACTATTGCCCATTCCAAGACGCGCGACCTCCCGGCGGTATGCCGGCGCGGCGCCCTTGTTTTTGCGGCGGTCGGCCAGCCTGAGATGGTGCGCCGCGACTGGGTCAAACCCGACGCCACCATCATCGATGTGGGGATCAATCGGGTGTCGGCCGAGAACGGCAAGACCAAGATCGTCGGCGATGTGGCCTTCGCGGAAGTGGCTGAAGTGGCAGGCGCCATCACCCCGGTGCCCGGCGGCGTCGGTCCGATGACGATCGCCTGCCTCATGCTCAACACCTTGAAGGCCGCCTGCGCGCAGAACGGGTTGCCGCAGCCAGCCATTCCAAATCCGTAAGCGGGAGCGGACGCGGTAGGCGCCAAGGCGGGCCTCTCCGAATGGTAGAGACACAAGAGGGGTGGCACTCATCGTCCTCGGGCGATGTTGCCTCCAAGCCACGCCAGAACCTTTTTTAGCTGATGGTTAGTGCTCCTTGTGCCCTATGTGGAACTCTAGCCCGTTATGCACATTTCCTAGAACGTGCCGCCGAGTACCCGCACTGGCGCACGTCGGCATTTTTGCCGATCGCCTGTTGCGGCGGTTCGGATCGAGCGCAGCGAAGCTAAGTATCAGCTTAGCAAGCCGCTGCGATAAGTTTGTTTAGGGTTCGACCTCTTACGTTTGCTTCGGCACCTTGACGGTTCGGGACAGAGACATTGGCGGATCGGAACCAAGAGCAAGAGGTTGACTGCCCCATCGCGGATTACACCAACGCGATTGAATCGAATCCCGATAGTCCCACCTCATACTTCGCTCGGGGAACCGCGCATCTCAAGGCATTTGATTTCGACAGCGCCATAGCCGACTTCACCAAGGCCATTGAGCTCAACCCAAACGATGCCTCCGCCTACACCAACAGGGGTAGCGCCCATTACGAAAAAGCTGAGTTCGACCACGCCATCGCCGACTTGAACAAGGCTCTTGGGCTCAACCCGAAATCAGCCCTCGCCTATTGCAACCTAGGCTGGACCTACGAGGCAATGCACGACGAACGAAAGGCCATCGCACACTACCGGAAGGCGCTTCAACTCGACCCGTCTCTGGAAGCAGCGAGAGACAACCTCAAGCTTTTGGGCGCAACGCCAGAGCACTAGTTTTTTCACCGGCAAACAAAGCTGCCTTTCCACTCTGGGCCTTAGAACCAGTATCTTGCCTAGGCGCGCTGGAGCTTAGTGGCGGTGTGGCACTCATGAATAAACGGATGAGTTCGGGGCTTATTGGCGGTGTGGCACTCATGAATAAACGGATGAGTTCGGTCTGCTTCGACGTGCCGGTCTTGGAGTGAATGTGTTGCAGGTGAGTTTTGGCCGTGTTCTCGCCGATCCCCAACATCTCAGCCGCTTCCTTGACGCTAAGCCCTGGCGCCATGGCGAGCAGCACACGTAGCTCGCTCCCCGTGAGGCTATAGAGCTGGGCGAAGGCCTCGGCTGCCGAGGGCGGCATTACGATCGGATCTTGCATGACGATGGCCGCCATTCCCGCTCCCCTGCAGGAGCTTGGGTTTTCGCCGGGCGAGAGCGGCAGGATGGTGGCGATTAGGCCTGCATGGTCTACTCCTGCGAGAGCGACGGTAATGCCGCCGGTTAGCTGATCGCCCTCGCCGATTACCACGTCAATGGCCCTGCCGAGGGTAAGCCTCGCCTTGGAATCGACAGGAGCAAGACGGCCATTTGCAATACGGATTACATTGCCAGTGACGAGTTGGCGCTCAGCGGCACGGTTCATGTAAACGATTCGACCGTCGCGGTCAGCGAGATAGACACTAGCGGTAAGCGCATTGAGTATTGCCTCCAGGGCCGCCGAGCGGATGCTCGTTAGATTGAGAACATCTGCAATCGCGACCGCCTGGCGTTTTTGCTCTTGGCCTTGTTGGCGCTCGAGAAGCCGCCCAAGCTGCTGTCCAATGCTTTGCACGACATGAAGGACATGCTGGTCGGGCGGTTGATTTGTTTCCGAGAAGAACTCCAGGACCGCCTGAAGCTTCCCCTCTGCGTAGAGCGGAAAGCCGAAGGCAGCGTGAAGTCCATGCTTAAGCAGGAGTTGCTTCCTAGGTTTCAGCAGGATTGGGATCCTCGTGCCGATGTCATGAAGCGATTCCTTATTAGTTTCACATACTTTACAGGGAAGTCCCTCCCCCACCACCAATGCATCTCCTGCAATCTCACGAGCGAGAGGTGCTAAGTCTTCGCGCTCAAAATGCCAAACCTGGCTAGGAAGCAAGCGGTGGGGGTCATTGATGTTGTCGGGAACGTAAACATGGCCAGCGGGCCAGCCCGTCACCCGGCAGATCCGCTCCAGGCAACCGCGAAGGAGATCTTCGAAAGTACCGCCAACGGCGACCTGAACAGTGGCTTGCCATAACACCTCGGTTTCCAAGGCGCGCTGTCTTAACTGATTCTCAGTGCGGTTTCTCACCGCTACATCGGTGCTCAGAGTGAGGGAGAGCACGGCAGTGCTGATCATGAAGGCCAGCGACACCATGAACGAGTTGTTCAGATCTGGCTTGGCGAAGGGCCCGCATTGCATTGCGGTGCACGAAACCACGAATGCGGAAATGATAAGCGCCACGGTAGCGGTATCTCGTGGGCCCTGACGGAGGGACGCCCACAGTAACGGCAGAATGACCACAAAAATCAGCGCGTCGTGAAGGGTCGTCTGCTGCAACAGGGGACTGAAAGCAAAAGCTCCGACAGCTATGGCGGCAAGATAAGTCAATCCTGTTCCGGTAATTTGAGGTGGCGTGAATGATGCTGGTTCGCTTTTGGCCCAGAGCACCACAACTGGGGTAACAACAAGAGCCCCCGCCAAATCGCCGAGCCACCAAGTGGGCCAGACTGACATGAAACTGCTCATTTCAGCATAGCCAGCGACGGTCAGACTGCTCACTCCTATCGTGGCACTGACCAGCGTCGCGGCAAGGCTAATTAGCGTGAATTTCATTACGCCAAGAGGCGTGTCGAAAACCTGCTCACCCTCCGCCCAATGCCTGACGAGGTAGCCCGCAATCACCGCCTCAAGAGTATTGCCGCATGCAATGGCTAATGAGGTGAAAATCGAGCCTGCGGTGAGCTGATTGATCAGAAAGGCGGCAACAAAAATGGCGGGCGCAATCCGAGGGCCCCACAACAAAACGGCTGCGATGGCTAAACCCGTCGGAGGCCAGATGGGCGTGGCGCTTGGATTAATCGAGGCAAGCCGCAGGCCGAGATAGGCAAGCGCGAAATAGGCAAACCCTACAAGGATCAGGCGGACGGCGTCAGATCCTAGTGGGTGGGCTCGGGGAGGATCACGCCCCGTGCTTCGCGTGGGAGACGCTAGTTGCCTACCGTCATGGCGGCTTGCCCCCAAGCTGATGCAGCATCGCCCAAAGCAGTTTCTCCAGGGCGACCTTGGAGAAGGTCTCAGGCGGAATTTCCAACGATTTGTTTGGATACCTCATAACGTCACCTGCACCAGGCCGGGCAGAGTGTCAGCCCGCGGCCGGAAGCCTAAGCTTGCGAGCCATAGGATCATGCCCTAGCGCTCGGATCTGTGACATTAGCCACACCGCAGAAAATAAGCATTTGGGTTATGATGATCGTCAGCTCACCCGCCTCGTCAACTCGTAGAAATGCGGGAAGTGAAGCCGTGCTACTTGCCATTATTTGATATGACGATCCAACAAGACCCTTATGAACCCGACCGGTGGTGGTTCGCGCCGTCAAAAGCCCGATGCATTGGCTTTGATGGGTTGTCCGGGTGGTTGGATCGTGATGCCGGAGGCAACCGAGCTATCGGTGTCGATGATCGTAAGCTTTTCAGCATTTTCACCGCACTGCAAATTGAGCGACTTGACCGACTCGTTGTCGGCGCTATCGATATGAACCGTCTCGCGCGGATTTAGACTGACTCGAACGCGCGCCGCCGTGGTCATACCGGTGTGGGCGTCCGTTTTGTCAAAGACCACCGCATGGACAGCGCAGCGACCGTTGTCCGGCTCATAAAACGCTATGATGCGTTCACTGCCAACCTCAGTGAGAATGGCCTCGTGAGGCCCAACCGGTCCTAAATTCTGGGCCAGCTCGTCAGCACGTGTGGGGGTTCCCAGAGTGCTAAGGACGACGAGGCTGCCCATTGCAGCGAACTTCGAGAACTGGATACGACTGAGCGAGAACATTTAGGATCTCCCTTCGAGATTGCCTGCTCAAGACCCCTTGAGCGGATGACCACGCATCCTCTTTCGAACTAGCGCTGGCCTTGCCACGTAGCCCGATTCTTCTGGCGTGGATTTGCTCTTATTCCCTGTGCTTCGGCATCATCCTTTTGGATGAGAATGGCTGACAAGTCTGGACTGATGCATTTTGGGTACAGGGGGCCTTTCCCCACCCCACTCCCCCGTCTGGGGGCCCCATTTCACGGTCCACCCCACCCCATCCCCTCAAGAGGCGGCCCATCCCGGTGGTGAGTGGGACGATCACTCTCTCGAACGGTTTTGCTCCGCTCTCTCTTGATCGATTCTCGCAAGCCTCTCAGCTAGTGCAGTTACGCGATCCTCATGACTGGGCCCGCTAACCTCTGCCTGAACTTGGCGCGGCAGCAGCGAAGCGACAACCTTCACGTAAACATCAGGTCGCGTCTCACGAACGGTCTGAATTGCCGCGGCGCCATGTTCGCACCAATCAGCGTAAACTTCGGCGACAAATTCCTCGCTGAGTCTGTTGCGTGAGCCTTTGGGCCGCCCAGCTGGATTTCCGCTTTGTCCTGGCTTCCAGGGTTGACGTAGGCCGCGGTGCTTGTGTGGTGCTAGTTCACCGTTATCACTATTTTGGTCAGACATTTTCTTCAGCTCCCTAGGTTCATCGGTTAAGGAAAGGCGGTGCGGGAACTCGGCTGCAACCCGGGTCTCTGTCGCCCGAGCCTTCCACGCGAGGCCGAACTTTTCCGGCTGGAGGTTGGGCAGCCCGAGCCATCGCAGGCCCCGCAAGGCAAGTGTCCCATGTCCCGTCCCCCTAGGGCGTGGGACAGTGGGACGGCGGCCGAAATCCCTTGGTTTGCCTGGCTTTCAGCTGTCTCAGAGGAGTTAGCAGCGTTGGGACACTCTTTATGTCCCGAATTATGCCCCGAAGCTTCAGCCTCGATTTGCTTTTTTAGGCGATGCGTCGGCAATGTCGCGAATAGATTGTTCGTCATCCAAGAGCGCCTTCACGCGGGAACGTTCACATCTTCGATGTCGCGGAGGTCCATCGACTTTGACCATTAAAGATCTTCGAGCTTCGCCTCGAACGGTTTCGCCCGATCTTCGTGGATGCCCCGGGCTTTCTCGAAATGAACCTCAAACCGCGCACCCTCCGTCGGGACGTAATCGTTCGGCCGCCGGAGGGAGATTGACGTATCGAGAACGTCTTCGCGCCTGCTCGTGCCTCGCTGCTCGCCGCCTTTGCCCGCGTGGTGAACGATGAGCACCGAGACGCCGCGGCGGCGGAATAGGACAACCATTCTAATCATTCCAGCTGTCGGCATCATTGTCCCTGATTACGGCCGTAAAACTTTGAAGGTTGTCGAGCACCAAAAGTTCGATGCTGCGCCAGGGCTCGAGCTCTGCTTGGATTTTCGGGGAAGCTAGGTTGCCGATGCCAAGGTCTATCAAGTCGGCTGTGAGTACTTGAGATCCCGGCTCTGGCTTAACGCCGGTCGCTTCCATCACTTGGGCAAACAGCTCGCGCAGATCACCAGCCGCCATCTCTCCGTCGCAATGTAAAACCCTGCGTGGCTTTGGAGCCTGCCACTTAAGAAACTTTGTGCCCGTTGCTATCGCATGTGACATTCCGATGGCAACGAATGTTTTTCCCGTGCCTCGGCCCGCGTACAACATCGCCAAGCCCTTCTCAGGGATCGCAGGGTTCAAAATCATCTGACGTTCCGGGATGTCGAGGGCGAGCAGGGCGTGAATGTCGATTGGCTTCAGCCGATCCATACCCGGGAATGGATGGTAAGTCCGGTTATCGGGATCGTGGAGGCTACTCATGCCGCCCTCCGGTATTTCGCCGTTATACTTTCGGCCAGGGCGAAGCACTCCTCACGGAAGGCACGCACCTCTGCCTCAAGGCGGCCTCGCTCGGTAGCGTCGAGGCCGACTTGACTCGCAAGCCAAAGATGCGCTCGATCTCGTCCCGCCGATCGGCCATGTGCTCGAGAGTGTCCGTGAGGGCGCTAAGCCTGGCCGTGGCTTCCTTCAGCTTCGAGGGGGCGCTCATGGCAGCCACCGACCACCGCAGGCACGGGCCATATCATTCGCGGCGTTCGGTGCTTCGCCCCGATTCGCTTCCGGGGCGGTTAGTTTACGCGGAGATGCCATGTCTGTGCCCTCCGTTTGATTTGAGAGGCGCTCAGCCATTTTGCGCTTCTGCTCGGCCGAGAGGGTCCGCTTCTTGCGAAAGGGATTGACGCCGATGCGGAACGGCCACAGCGAGCAATCCACCGCGACACACTTGCGAACCTCGCTCGCGCTGCCGCAACAGCAGTCGAGACACTTCGCCCGGATGGCTCTCAGCGGGTTTTTCTCCCCGTAGTATCGGGCGAGAAAATCGGAAGGCACCTTGGTGGGCATCTTACCTATCCTCTCCCCACCGTCAGCCTGATATGGCGATATTTCCAGGAGCTCAGCGGAAGAAGCCATTTAAGCGCCCTCCACTTGTGAGGTGGATTGGCGACGGCAGTTTCCAGCCACGAATTTAGGTCCTCAATCGCGTAGCCAACTGCCCGTCCGCCAAGGTTGAGAAACGCCGGCGGGAGCCCGTAAAGCCAACGCTCGGCTAAGGTGCTTTCGCTTAGTCCGGTATATTTCGCGGCGGCAGGGGCTCGCAGCACTCGCTTTGTATCAGTCATTGTTGCTCCTATTGCTTCGCAGCGATTGCCGCTGCGCTAGGAGCACCATGAGGGAGCAGGACCGAAGTCTAATCGTCGAAGGGGTTAAATGCGCAGACGAAGGGGTTAAATGGACAGGGTCGCGCTATTTAAAACGTCCATCTGGAGTGGGGCCCTGCAAGACCGTGACGCCATATCCTGGGGGCGGTTCATTGGCCAGGTGAAACATGGGCGGCTCTCCAGGGCAACACTGCACTAGCCACCAGCGTATAATCCCGCGATGAGGACCCCTTTCCCAAAGAGCCGGAGCGTGGACCCAGGTTTTTTTGCAAAAGCTTCTTTGAGAAGGGTCACGCGGCTGCTTATTTCCGATCTTAATGCTTGGTCGCCTACGTAGGAGCCTTCGAGCGACCTTGTAAAGCTGTTCGATGCGATCGATCGAAAGCGCATCGCCAACGACTTTCCTAGTTTGCGTATCGAAAGATGGACTGACACCGCGCTTGAGAGGGGAAGGATCAAAACCTTCGTAAATCTCTTGAACGCGGCCTCTTGCGTTCCGCCCTGACGTGCCCGCAAAACCTCGGCGGTGACGATATAAATTGCGATCGGATCTCCCGACAGGACGCTGGGCGGGCATTTAGCGCTTCATCCGATCTGGAAGGACCCCACGCCGCTGCGGCGAACTTTTTTGAGTGTGTCGGGTCGTCTTGTTCCAGCCAAATCATACGGCCCCCTCTCGAGCTTGGCGCCCTTTACGGCTACCCCGTCCCCCGCCCTTGCCCGAGATCCAGATTCTGTGGCATCGCCGGTTCGGGATGCCACTTGCCTTTGACCCGACAAGCGTAGGCAGCAGCATTTGCGAGGCCCGGGACGAATCACCGGCGAGGAACTAACGGACCCGGTGGCCGCTACCGTCATGGGGGCGGCCCCCAGCACTTCAAGGGGAGAGTGCGGTGCAACTAAGGAGCTATGTTCCACATGCCTGGCGACCCCCGTGAATGTCGTGAGCAGGCGCGTGAATGCGTGCTACTCGCAAATTCGACTGATGATCCCCGCGTCCGAGCGGATTATGCGACCCTTGCCTACACGTGGCTGAGGCTCGCAAAGATTTTCGAGCACGACAATGCAATGCTGGCACGCTGGGGCAAGGACCCAAAAGTCGTGCCGCTGGGTCGAAGGCGGCGCCGTCAGAACCTTAAGGCCTCATAGACGGTGGCAGAC
>CAVPZK010000013.1:0-98937 GCA_963710245.1 uncultured Alphaproteobacteria bacterium | reverse complement strand
CAGTCGTGATCGCATTGAGTATGTCTGCTTTGTGCCAGAAGCGGACATTCCCCAATAAGCGTGGAGTCCCTTCGGTTTCGGTTGGGTTGGTAATTGGTCAGTTAGGCAATCGGCTGAACCCGACGCCGGCGATAACCGCAGGAAATTGGCTGGGGGAGCTAAGCCGACTCTCGGAGGTGGCAGGCCCAAGAAATAAGGGCCGCACCCTCGATCAGCAGCAGCGCGCCGAGCGCGAGTGCTGCCATGACCGAGAAACTCAGCAGCAGAAATCCCATCGGCAGCAACAAGCCGAACACGATGGCGGCTATCCCTTCGAGAAGATAGACCCACCAAATCTCCGATTCGTCCGTGTGCAACGCCGCTCTAACCATGACTGTACCCCTTCCTGATGTTCTTAACGTCCGCCGCCGCAGGCTCAGCCTTCCTTCACGATGATCCGCGCTTGTGTGGCCGGGCGTGTCATCCCGCAATGCTGCTTTGAAGATCAGCGGAGAGGTGGTGACGATCCGATTTGTCAGCGTCACCACACCGGTCATTTTGCGGATGGTATGCTCCGCTACTTCCCGGTCGAGATTCGAGAACACATGTCCCGAAAGAATGACGTGGCCGTCCCGAGCCGCAACGCGGACTTCGTTGTAGCGGATCTTCCACCGAAGAATGCTGCGCGCCCGGGTTACGAGTTCGTCGTCGGAGCGCCGCGGCTCCGAGGGAAGCCCGTTCTGGCCGGTCGTCGCCTGAAGCGAAGATTGCATCACAAACCACCCCGTTCCCGTCCTTATTCCAGGTGAGCTTCTTGGACGTTGGGGAAACGCTAACGGGAAGGAGATGCGCGCTCCAGTGTACACCGGTATGGCGCGCCCCACCGAAACGACCGGTGACTCCATACCTTGGTCTAGTTCGCCAATTGGGGCGTGCCCGATCCCTCGTAATCGAGAGGGTGCGGGTGTTTGTTGGATCTAGAATCTAGGAGGGGTAATTCGCGAGCGCGGTATCGAGGCAGCGGGTCAGTTTCTCGTCGCTGAACGGCTTGCGCAGAAAGCCGACGGCCCCAGCATCAAGCACGTGGTCGCGAACCCGCTCGTCTGGGAAGGCCGTGACAAAGATTACCGGTGTCTGCCGGCCTTCCGCAATCAGACGCTCCAGGAGCTCGACGCCGCTCAGGCCCTTCATTTGAACGTCGAGAATGAGGCAACTCGTCTCGTTCGGGTTTGAAGTCCAGAAATTCCTCAGCTGAGGAAAACGTGCGCGCCGAGTAGCCAAGCGACCTGACGAGGGCCTTGGTCAACTCGCGGACAAATTCATCGTCATCGACAATTGAGATCATTGGAGTTTTCGACAATCCTATCTTCCCCGGATTCAGCAAGCGCAATGCGTGTGGCGCTTGCGGACTCGCGTTGTGGTTTTGGGTTCTATCTAACAGCGAAGTTGGCGATTTGCGCGCCGGAAAGAAAGTGTACTTTGGTCTAGGATGCAGCCGGCCTCGATCGACTGACACCCAAGAGATCGGCCATTCTGACCAGGTCAGCCAAGGATCGCGCTTGCATTTTTCGCATGATGTTGCCGCGGTGCATCTTCACCGTGACTTCGCTGATATCCAGCTCGGCGGCAATCTGCTTATTCAGGAGCCCGGCGGTAACGAAGCCGACGACCTCCTTCTCGCGGGCGGTCAGCGAGGCAAATTGCTCCCGCAGAACGGCGATGTGCTTGCCCTCTTTGCGCCTCGCTCGATGCCCTTCAATTGCCGAGCGAACGGCGTCAAGCAGTTCCTGATCGCGACAGGGCTTGGTTAGGAACTCTACAGCTCCCGCCTTCATGGCCTGCACGGTCATTGGAATATCGCCATGCCCGGTTATGAAGATGATCGGGACGTCGGTTCCCGCCTTCGCCAATTCGCTTTGGAACTCGAGGCCGCTAAGCCCGGGCATTCGGACATCGAGCACAAGGCAGCAAGGGAGATCCGGACGTTCGCTTTGTATGAAGGCGTCCGCCGACTCAAAAAGCTGCACGTGAAGACCCACCAATTCAAATAGGCTCTTGAGCGAGGCGCGTACGGATGCGTCGTCGTCGATGACGAACACGACGCAGTCAATGGCTGGTTGCTCCTGCTTCATCGATCCCGCTAGCTCGAGTTGCCAGGCAAGGTGACTTGGAACACTGTTCCCTTGGGAACTGCCTTGGCGACCGTTATGCGTCCGCCGTGTGATTCGACGATTGAGCGGCAGATTGAAAGGCCCATCCCCATTCCTTCTGCTTTCGTCGTGAAGAATGCCTCAAAGATGCGCTTGGCGTCCTCGGGTTCGACGCCCGGTCCCAGCATCCTCCACGGCGATGAGAGCGCCGCCACCATCGTGCTTCTCGGATCGCACACGGACCAGGCGCTCCCCGTCCGGGATGGATACCATCGCCTCGGCGGCGTTCATGAACAGATTGAGGATGACCTGCTGCAGCTGAATACGATCAGCCAAGACGCTCGGCAGGTCATCAGCCAGCTCGGATCGAATTGACTACTCCGTGCCTTTGGAACTGACCCTGCGTCAGCCGCGTCACGTCACTAATCAGCTCATTGAGATTGAGCTCCGTTCTCTCCCGGACGCCCTTCTTCAACATCGCGCGAATGCTTTCGATAATGCCGCCGCCGCGCTCCCCATCATTGACGATGCGCATCAAGGCTGACCGCACCTCCTCGGTGTTCGGCGGCTCCCTGTTGAGCCATCGCAGTCCCGCATTGGCATTGTTGACGACGGCGGCGAGGGGTTGGTTGATTTCATGCGCAATCGAGGCTGCCATCTCGCCCATGGTCGTTAGACGGGCAACCCGCGCGAGTTCGGCTTGCATCGCGGCGTTGCGCGCCTGATCCGCCGACTTCGCGCTCTCGCGCTGCGGCAAGCTCCGCCAGCATGGCATTGAAGGCGGTCGCAAGCTGGCCGATTTCGTCTCGTCGCGTCCAGAGCTGGTGCGCAGGCTGTAGTCCTTGGTCTCGCGGACCTTGCTCCGCGAGCTCCTCCGAGTTCGCCGGAGCGGCCGGACGATCTGCCGATAAGTCATTGCGGCGAACAACAAGCTAAGACCCGCGACCAAGCCGTTTAGAAGCAGACTACCGCAGAAGTTTGCCAAGCAGGTTGGAGAGCCGCTTGTTGAGCAGCCCATTGAGTTCCGACTTGCTCACCGACCAGGCGCTATCGACGCTCTGATGCGCGGCCGCAAAAGCAGGGGGGAGCGAAGTTGGGTTGCCTTGCCCTCTTATAACCGTGTTCGCGGTCCCAAGATAGGTATTGACGGCCGAGACCATGGCGCTGATCGCGGGCGCGACAGTACCGCTTCAGTTGACCATCGGGATCTCTGCGGTAGGCCGCCTCGGCGTCCCGTTCGATCTCCTCGATGCTTGATCGGATCATCCCGTCGAGAAGAAGGGGACGCACCTGATCATCGTCGCCGATGGCGAACCGGTCGAGGAGTGACTGCAGCTCCCCCATTTGGGAAAGCAGGGCAGGCACTCTCTTCACGACGATGTTCTGAATATAATAGCTGTCGAGATCCGGATCGAGGGCGAGATTGAATTCGTCGCCTATCCGTGCGGCCAGGTCGCGGGCGCCCGCGAGCGCCTCAGCGGTAAGCGGGCCCTTATCATCCCCGGTTCCCGCGGCGATCAGGTCGCGAACCGTGGTCGCAAGATTTTCCGCGAGCGTGGCCGTATGGAGTGAGCCGCCCGTCTTCGCTTCAGCTTTGGCCAGCGCATCCAATGCGGCAATCGGCAGAGGCTTGCCGCTGCGAAGCTTGCGATGCGTCGGCTCGAGAATGACCGCGTAAACTCCGCGCAATGCTTCCAAATATTGAGCGCCAACGAGTTCTTTGCGGACAAACCCGATCGCGATTTGCTTTTCCTTGATGAGGCTATACGTCGCCAATATGATCGCGGCCAACGAACATACCGCACAGAAGGAAGAGCTTCGTGCTGGTGCGTAGATCCTTGAACACGCCCGATCTAACCCTGACAAGTCACATAGATGCTGGTGACGGCTAAGAATATTAGCGTGGCTTGAACGCCGCGTCCTCCCTGATCGCGCTCGCGTTCTAGACCAAAGTATGCGCGCAAATTAGCGATGTTCGCTTCACCCCAGCGGACATGCTCAGCGTGCCAAGGGGACCATGAATGGCCTGCGCTACGGCAGTTCCTCGTGTTAGCATGTCAGAACGCGCTAAGGCGATGGGGGACCATGACCGCTTCGAGTTCAGCGATGCGTCTAAGCGGTTGGCGTGGCGCGGATCCGAAGCACGCACTCGTTGTTTCCGCGGTAGTCGCTGCACTCTTTTGTGGGGCTGGAACCGCGCTTGCGCAGGATGACAGCAGGGCTCTGGCCGAAGAGCTCGCCAACCCGCTCGCCGCCCTCATCAGTGTACCGTTCTTCGGAAACTACAACGGGGAAGTCGGTTCGGAGAGAGAGGGTTCACAATGGTTCGTGAACATCCAACCAGTAGTACCGTTCACGCTCAATCCCGATTGGTATGTGATCTCGCGAACAATCCTTCCCGTAATGTTTAGCCAGAACGGCCTCTTCCCCGGCTCCGGTTCGCAGTCCGGTCTGCGCGACACGACGGAAGGACTCTATTTTTCGCCAAGCCGAACATTCAATGGCTTCACCTTGGGAGCGGGGCCGATTTTTCTGCTGCCGACCGCAACCGATGAGCTGCTCGGCGCCGGGAAATGGGGCGCGGGTCCGACCGGGGTTGTTGTCTGGCAGGGCGGTGGCTGGACGGTGGGCATTCTCGCCTGGCACAACTGGTCTTTCGCTGGCGACGCCGACCGCGCCGATGTCGACGAAACATTCCTGCAGCCCGTCCTCGCCTATACGACATCGCGGGCGTGGACTTTTACGCTGCAGGGCGAAGATACTTACAACTGGGAGACTGGCGAATGGTTGGCGCCGGTCAACTTCCTAGTTTCCAAGATTGTCAAGGTTGGGGGGCAGCCGGTCAGCATCGTTGGCGGCGTGCGCTATTGGATGGACTCTCCCGACACCGGTCCCCATGGTTTTGGCGGCAGGCTTGGGATGACCTTCCTGTTTTCGCCGCGATGATCGAGTTGGCCGGGAATTTGATCGAGAAGTGAAGGAGCAATCGGCTACCAACCCGAGAAAGGCATACGATTATGTCTGAGGTATCGAAGCAGCAAGACTGGACCCAACCGGCGGCGATGGCGATCCCCAAAGGGGGATTCTCCAAGGATAAGGTGGAACAGGGCAGATACGGCCCGATCTTTCCCAAGAGTCCAGCCTGCTACGGCTTCTCGATTCTCGCAAAAATCATCCCCGGTCGGGAGGAGGTGTTCTACGAGTATGCCAAAAACATCGAGAAGACGGTAGCGGCTCAGCCCGACTGTCTTGCCGTGCTCAAGCTGCATTACCTGCGCTGGATCCTCTTTCCGATCAACGGGGAGACCTACTTTATGTATCAAGGCATCTTTGACACTGACTTCGACAAATACACTGAGGATGCCGTGGCTCTCTTCTCAGCCACCGGCATTGATACTGTCTTCGAAAACCTCGAAGGGTTCCCTAAAGATTGGAAGACCAAGCCGGAGGAATTCGTCAAGTTCGTCCGCGAGCACCAGTGCCCGAGCTTCCTCGAATACGGGGAATATCCCTATGTGAGTGCCGACGAGATCAAGAAGGCGCTGAAGCTCAAGGCCGCCTTCTCGAACATGCTCGACCAGATGCAGTGATTCCCAGAACAGCGCATCAGGCACTCCTCAGTGAGTCATGCTTGAATTTGACGATATTCAGCACATCCTGCTGACCCGCACTCCGGCCCTCACCGGACGATATGAGTTTTTGTCGTTTCGCAGCGCTTCGAGTGGCCGGGCGTGGCTGAACGAGATTCTCAAAACCGTACAATCAGCGGCTGATGTTCTGGACTCGGTCGATGAGGACAAGCGCTGGGTAACTGTGGCGTTCACTTGGAATGGCCTCAAGGCTCTAGGCGTGGACGAAACATCGCTCGCCACGTTCCCGGAGGAGTTCAAGCAAGGCATGGCGCCGCACGCGCAGAAATTCTCGGTGACACCGGCGCCAATCATCCTGACAACTGGGTAGGGGGACTTGCCAGCTCGGATCTTCACGCCATCGCCATTCTATTTGCCCGCAATGAAGCCGAGCGGGAGCGTTGCATTACAGAGCACCAAAGGCTCCTAGCGGAATGCGAAGGCGTTGAGGTGCTGTCGTCCCTCGACCTCCTAGCGATCCCGCCATTCGATACGGCGCATGACCATTTCGGTTTCCGTGACCGGCTCACGCAGCCAGTCATTGAAGGCACTGACGACGTACCAACGCCCGGCTCCGGTTCGCCACTCAAACCAGGGGAATTTATCCTTGGCTACCCAGACGAGAACGGACCGCCCGTAGACCTGCCGCAACCAGAAATCTTGTCTCGAAACGGCAGCTATATGGCCTATCGGCGTCTACAGGAGCATGTCGGAAGGTTTCGTGATTTTCTGCGCCAGCATGGGGAGACTCCCGAGGAGCAGGAACTCATCGCGGCGAAGCTCATGGGGCGCTGGCGCAGCGGCGCGCCGCTCACACTGGCGCCGGAGAAAGACGATCCGGCATTGGGGGCCGACATGCAGCGAAACAATAACTTCAACTACAAGGAGACCGATCCGCATGGGTATGCGGTGCCCCTCGGTTCGCACATGCGTCGCATGAACCCTCGCGACACTGCAGCGAACATAAACCGACGCCGCATGATTCGCCGCGGCGCTACTTATGGTTTGCCTCTGCCGGAAGACGCTCCAGATGATGGTACCGACCGCGGCATAGCGGCTTTCATCATCTGTGCAAGCCTAATCCGACAGTTCGAGTTTGCGCAGAATGTATGGGCTAACGACCGTAATTTTCATGAGCTCGGCAACGAGCGCGACCCGATCATCGGCGCTCAGGACGGCACGCTCGAATTCAAAATCCCAAAACGTCCGATCCGCAAAACAATTACCGGCTTACCGGCCTTCACTACAGTGAAAGGCGGCGCTTACTTCTTTCTCCCGGGCCTCAAAGCGCTTCGGTATCTCGCGACATTGGGTGTGCATTGAAACGGGATAGGTATCGCTCATCGTGCCAAAGATGATCGACACCATCGTTATCGGCGCTGGACCAGCGGGTGTACTCGCCGCCTTGCGTGCTGCGGACCTGGGCGCCCGCACCATGCTGGTAACTCGCGCTGAGTTTGGCGGCATGGCCGCAAACGACGGACCAGTTCCGGTGCGGACCCTAGCCCACGCAGCCCGGCTGATTCGTGAAGCTCGACAGCTGGGTCAATACGGTATCGGCGTGGGCGAGCCGGTACTGGATTATTCCCGGCTGCTTGCGCGCGTGCGCGAGGTCGTCGACGATGTGTGTGCGCGTTCTTCCCTGCGCCGGCAGATCGATTCCCTGGGAGTGGTAGTCCATGAGCACGCCGGCATTGCGCGCTTCGCCGACCAGCACACCGTTGAGACCGAAGACGGCCTACGGCTTCAGGCTGAAAAGATCATCATTTGCACTGGCGGTGTGAGCCGGCGGCTCTCAGTTCCCGGCTGCGACTTAGCGAGTACCCATAGCGATGCTTGGGAATTGACTTCCGTCCCTTCGTCGATGCTGGTCATTGGTGCCGGAGCAACGGGGGTGCAGATCGCCTCGATTTTCAATGCATTCGGCTCACGAATTCAACTCTTTCAGACTGGCCCACGCATCCTGCCGAGTGAGGATGAAGATGTGTCAGCAGCGGTTGCGGTGGCGTTCCGCGAGTCGGGCATCGTAGTGCATGAGAACTTCGGCGCCGTCGAGTCTTTCGAGAAGATCCCGACGGGGGTGCGAATGATCTTCTCCAGGAACGGCAACCGGGCGAGCGCTGAGGCGACGCTTGCGGTCCTGGCGGTAGGCTGGGTCGCCGATATTGAAGGGCTAAGGCTCGCTTCGGCGGGCGTCGAGACCGATCATCGGGGGTTCGTGCAGGTTGATGGGTATCTGCGGACTTCTACGCCCAATATCTTCGCCGCTGGGGACATTACTGGTCGCCAGATGCTGGTCCCTCAGGCAATACAGGAGGGCTTCGTGGCGGCTACCAACGCCGTGCGAGGCCTGACTATGACGATTGGGGACCCGGTGAGTCCTATCGGCAGCTTCACCGACCCGGAGTATGCTCAGGTGGGTCTCACTGAAGCAAAGGCCCGAGAAACACACGATGTCGTGACCGCGGTTGTACGCTTCGATGCGACCACGCGCACAATCATTGACGGGCGCACGGTGGGTTTTTGCAAACTGATCGTCGACCGCACGACCTGCAGGATATTGGGCTGCCACATTGTTGGCGAGCGGGCAGTGGAGATCGCCCAGGTGGCGGCGATAGCCATAGCCGCTAGGATGCCGGTCAACGACATGGCTCATATTCCGCTCTCGTTTCCCACCTACGCAGGAATATTGGCTCACGCGGCGGCCAGCGCGACACGCGAACTCAATCTGAAAGCGAATTGGCAAGCACATCGTATAGAGAGCACTTCGTATCAGTTCTGAAGGAACGAATGGCATGAGGAAGCAGTAATGAGCACACTAAGGCCGGCACGCACCTACAATCAAAGCCACATGCCGCGCAAATACACGGGTGGCAAGCGAAGGGTTAGCATCTACTGGACCTGGAGCTACCCGTGGGAATCCAACCGCGATCCTGCGGTCATGGACAATCGCTTCTCGACGATGACCGAGGTTCGCCGCGTCGCGTGGCCTAACTATGAAACGCCGGAGTGGGACGCGGCGAATTTCCTGCAGGGGATCGCAGGGACGCTCGAACTGTTCCACCGCTCGACACTCAGCTTTCAGAACATCGTTGGCGAGGTTACAGGTCACCCGGTCGCGGTGTTCCAGCGGATCGACCAGGCTGGCTACAAGCAGTTGATCGACGAGCGGGTCCTGGCCGACACCGACACGATGATGGTGTTCGGCCTTGATCATCTCGTTTCAGAGCAAGAGGCAGCGCCGGAAGAAGTTGAGGCAATCCGGGAGTGGCTAAAAAGGGAAGGCACCTGCCTGCTGCTCGCGCCGCATCATGATGTGGGCTTCACGGAGGACATGGAGCAGCGCCAGATTGAGTACAGGCACCACGGCGACCGCCTCGTTCCTCGCCAGCAGCGATTTGGACAATACACGCGTTCGCTTATGAAGGCCCTTAACGTACCCGTGCACAACCGCTGGGGACTCCGTCCCGCGGTCGTCAAGGGGACGAAGGAGATCGCACCGCTCACAGCATTTCGGGATGTTGACAGCTTGGGGCTGCTCGAAAACGTGCCTACTCTGAATTTCCATCCGCACCTTCCCCACTATGAGCTGACGACCACGGACCCCAAGTCGGTACAGATGCTTGCACGCCAGCCCATTGATCTCGACCGCCCGCACCCCTTCAGCGCGGCAGGCAACACGGAGTTCAACTGCCTGCTCTGGATGCCACCAAACGAGCAGCGAGCCGGAGATATCGTGCTAGTGGACTTCGACTAATTTCACCACCCTTTTCGGCGGCACAGACAGCCTGGAAAACTTCTGGCGGAATTTGGCTCTAATGAGATGACGGCCAAAGTGAGCGCAATACTCAAGCGATGTCCGCTTTGGGTCAAAAGCGGACTTACCGGCCTCACTGCGCGATGTCCGCTTAGTGCCATGACCGGACAAACCAATTACAGGCGCGATTGCTTGTGGACCGTAGAGGAGGCTTTAGATGGCTCTGCCGAAGCACGGGATAGAAACCTCTTTGAGAGAATTTTTTAAAGCGACGATCGCGGGTGGGCTGTTGTTTCTCCTGCCGGTAGTTCTGATCCTGATCGTCTTGCGCCACGCAATGCGGCTGGCCGTAAAGGTTACAAAACCCATTTCGGATTTGCTGCCTGTGGAGGCCGTACTCGGCGTCCGGCGAGAGACTTTCCTCGCAGTACTGCTGCTAATCTTAATCTCGTTGGTCGCCGGCCTCGTCGCCAAAACGAATGCGGGGAGGCGCTTCATACGCTGGTGCGAGAACTCCTTTCTGGGCGGTCTCCCGCAGTATCAACTGGTGAAGAGCATGGCCGAGGGCCTTGCACGTGTAGAAAGTGCCGAAGGCGTGCAGCCGGCACTCGTCAGCATCGAGGACGGATGGCAGATCGCATACCTGCTCGAACCGCTAGAGAATGGCTGGGTTACTGTATTTCTGCCGCAGGCGCCTACCCCTATGTCGGGCAACGTGATGTACCTGCCGGCGGATCGGGTACGGCCATTGAACATCACGATGGTCCAGGCCATGGCGATCGTGAAACACATTGGCGTCGGATCCGCCGAAACCCTGCGCGGCGCCGACCTTAGGCTTCCCGCGGGCGCTTAAGTCATCCACTAGTAGCGGTTTATTGCAAACCCGCTGCAAACCCTTTCCCTCCCGTTTGGGCGTTCCCTCAATGTCCGCTTTGGGTCATTAGCGGACATTAGCGAGCGAATTAGGGATGTCCGCTTTACCCCTGAAAGCGGACATGCTCAGCGTCACCATCGATGTCCGCTAAGTGCCAGAAGCGAACGTCCCGCACGGTTCGCATTTATGAAATCCAAGTGGGTTAGCCTAATCCGATCACGTGGTGCTCGGCTCTGGTACCGGCACGTCGAACCCGTTTAACGTGACGGATACGAGGCAATAGAGTCCGACCAAATAGATCAGCTCCGCGGCGCCGTGTTGGCCAAATGTCTGGACGGCTAGACGATAGTTTAGCTCCGGCAGCACGCCATGATCGACCAGCGTGGAGGCGATATCGTAGGCGATTCCCTCCTCGCGCGTGAGGTCGGTCGGACGCTGGCCGGCCACGATGGTGGCGATCTTGTCGTCGCAAAGTCCGCGTTGCTCGGCAATCATGACGTGGGCATAGATCTCATAGGCGGAGCGAAATTTCGCGCCGGTGACGAGGATCGCTACCTCTCGGACTGGTTTTGTCAGGGAAGGCGAGGCGGAGAGCGCCTTGGTGAGCTCCCAGATCGGCTTCCCAAACTTCGGTTCGTGTAGCCACGGATTCCACGGTCCCATCAGTGCACCATTCTCGGCGATGGACTTAAATCCCTGGAAGCTCTTCTCGATGCCGGCGTGCATATCCTCGTAGATTGGACGCTGCTCGGGGCTGAGGTCAGCCGGCGCGATCAAGGGGAGGCGCATAGGATCTGCTCCTTGGTCGTAACCTAAGGCTCAACGAAGACAATCGGACAATTGACTGTCGCCGCCCCCGGCGCCAGCACCTTGGCCTTCTGCGCGGTAGCCCGATCATGCACCGACGGAAAATCGGCGTTGTCGTAGACCGCCACCAGCCACAACGGCGAATAGCCCGGATCGCCGGGCAGCGTGAACGGGACGTTATGGGTCTGTTGGAGTCGGGCTCGGTGCGGAAGCCGGAACCGGGTCCGCCGTTCGGTGCGCCGGGATTGACGTTGAAGGTTACGTAGATCGGCGACAGCGGGACGTTAGCTCCGGCCGCGGCCAACGGCGCCTCGGCGAAGCTGAAGAATTTCGTGACCTGGCCGCGATACCAGGCGCGTTGCAGTTCCGCGCTTTCGCCCTTTAGGCGCGCCCGCGCGGTCGACTTGTCAGGCACGACCGGCATGTTCCGCAACGCACCGGTCTGTTCCATCTTATAGCCGGCATCGAGCAGGGCCGCGGAGTCGGTGATGGTGTTGGCGACATAGTCTTTGGGCACCGTCACTTTCCAAACCTGCCGGAAATCGTTGTAGCCCGTCTCGCCCGGCAGCGTGTCGATGATGTCGAGTTGGTCCTTCACCGGCTGGTCTTCGCCCTCGCGATAGAGCACGTAGACCGGCGCCGGCGTGGTGCCTTGGACGTCAAAATTGTAATAGCGCACCGGCTTGCCCGTGCTTGGCGACAGGCCTTGGGTGATGAACGGTCCAGTGTCGAAATCGACCGGCTCATTGGGGCCGGGAAGATGGTTGTCGGGCGTGCGCAGCTGCAAATGGGCGGCCTTGTCACTGAACCGGTCGACAGCGGCGATCGGCGCCTTGTCCGGATCGAGAGGCTCCAGCGCCATCTGCTTCACGCCGCTATCCACGGCGAAAATCACGATTGCAGGCAGCCCCGAGCCGCCGAAGAACGCCGACACGGTCCCGGACGCGGTCGCGACGTATTGCTTGCCGGCGAGTGCATAGGAGATGACGCCGCCGCCGATGCTGCCGCCGGTGTTGAAGCGGTAGAGCACGTCTCCGGTCTTGGCATCGAGCGCGAGGAAATCGTTGTTGAGGTCGCCGGTGAACAGAACGCCGCCGGAGGTCGCGGTGACGCCCGCCACGAGCGGCGTCGGCGAGGCATATTTCCAGCGCTCCTTGCCGGTCGAGGCGTCGAACGCGGTCAGCCAGCCCTTCGATTTCTCGCGCGGGTCCGAGGCGACCGCGCCGCCGTAATAGTGCATGCCCTGCATGATCGGCGGGTCCTTTGGCGCCTTGCTGAAGATGCCGCACCAATCGACCGCCGGCACGAACAGAGCTGTTGCTGCCCGGGATCGTAGGCCGGCCCGTTCCACTCCATGCCGCCGAGCAGACCGGGGCAGCGATGCACGCCTTCGACGGTCGGCAACGCGTCGACGTTCTCGCGCGTGGTGATCGGCACCTCATAGAATTGCTCATGGCTGTTGCGGTCGAGCAGGCGAAGCAGACCGTCCTTGCCGCTGACGCTGATCACCTCGTGCTTCTTGCCGTCGATGGTGGTCGTGAACAGAGGGCTGACCTGGCTCAAATCGGCGTCGTGCACGTCGTGGGGAATGAACTGGCGGTACCACAGGAGCTTGCCGGTCTTGGCGTCGAGCGCGACCAGCGAGTTCGTGTAGAGATTGGCGCCTGGCCTAAGCTCGCCGTAGAAGTCCGGCGCGGGATTGCCGACCGGCAGGTAGACGATGCCGGCCTTGGCGTCGAGCGAGAGCGGCGTCCACAGGCTGCCGCCGCCATGCTTGAGCGACTCTGCGTTTTCCCAAGTTTCGGCGCCGGGCTCGCCGGGATCGGGGACGAGATTGAACTTCCACACCGGCTCGCCGGTCTCGAGCTTAAATGCGCCGACCCAATTCTTGGCGCCGAAATCGGCGCCCGAAGGCCCGGCGATGATGAGGTCGCCGAAGATGAGCGGCGGCATCGAGAAATATTGACCGCCGGCGGCGCTGGCGACCGGCTGGCTCCACAGACAGCGAGCCGTCGGTCATGTCGAGGGCGATGAGATAGCCGTCGGCCGTGCCGCGCACGAGCTTGCCGTCCTTGATGGCGGCGCCGCGATTGGCCGGCGAGATCTCCTGGCCCTTGGGCTGCCAGATATAGGTCCAGCGCTCGCGGCAGGTCTTGGCGTCGATGGCGACGGTGGCGCGGCCGAAGGTGAGATACATCACCCCGCCATAGACGAGCGGGCTTGTTTGCACCGAGGCCGATTGCTCGGAGCGGTAGAGGCAGACGGGACGCAGGTTCTTGGCGTTGGCCGGCGTGATCTGGTTGAGATCGACGAAACGCGTGCCCGCATAATCGTGCGAGGCGTAAAGCCAGGCGTCGGTCGCGGAGGCAGCCCCGTCGAGCTCGGCTTGCGTGGGACCGGTGATCTTGGGCACCGCCGGCCCGTCGGCTTTGCCTCGGCGCGTCGTGTCCTTGAGCGTGGCGAGATAGGCGAACAGATTGGCGCGGCCCGTCTCGTCCGGCACCATGACCGTCATCGCCGTGCCGGGCACGAGCTTGGTCGGGTCTGCCAGGAATTGGATGAAGGTCTTGGCGTCCCAGGTCAGGCCTGAGCCGCTGATCGCCGGGGTGTAGTGGAAGCCTGGCAGCGATCCTGCTTTCCGCCCGGCAACGCCGGCCAGCGACGGGCCGATGCCGTTCACGCCGGGCTGGTTGGAATGGCAGGCCGAGCATTGCGCCTGATAGATTTCCTGGCCGGCGCCGACGTCCTCGGCAGCGAAAGCTGGACCAACTGACGGATCGCGGCGAGACTTGCGGCTAAGCAGAGACGAGAGATTTGCATAACAGACACTCCCGATGCGGTGGCCCGCTAGCGCCATTTGTGTGCTGCACGCGAGCTTCCTCTCGGAATCCCTCCAGATCGCTATTTTACGGTCGATGTTGTCTTCATGGCGATCACGGTGTCGGTGACGCCGACTGGTTTCATGTCAACCGGCTTAGTTGCGTCGGGTTTTTTCTGATCGGCGGGGCATTCACCGGCATAAGCCGACGTGACGGCAAAACTTGCGCTGGCGAACACGCCGGCAAGTAGAAGGCTTCGGCCGAGCCGGCGTTTGGTTCTCGAAAGAAACATCCTTTTGACTCCTTTTGGCTAGGAGGACCGGTCCAAAGGAACGGCGTGCGGCGATAATGCAGAGCATCGGCCGAGGCCATTTCGAACGGAAATGCCGGTTGGCTTCTGACTCTATAGCCCAGCGCTATTCCGCGCCCACTGTAGCCCCATGCAGCTACACATGATCGCTCCGCTACTCGGCCGCATGTTTCTGCGGGGTCCCCACTTCTTCTAGGCTCGGCTGTTCGACCGCGAGCCCGGGCGCGGGCATAGGTTCGTGCAGGACCACGGCGTCGAGCAGGCCCCACTCGCCGATCCAAGGCTGTTGCTCGAGTGCACGCATGGTATCGGTATAGCCGGCCTCCCAACGGTTACGGATGCCCGCGGGTGAAAAATCGATGTCCTTGGTGTGGCTCTCGTTGTCGAGCCGCGGGCTGAGTAGCCGCACCACATGCATGCGGGTGTCGCAGTGATAACCAGCAAGCTCCTGATAGAGCGGGTCGCTTTTCTCCTCTTCGGGCACGTATTCCAGAAGCTGGGTGATGACATGGCGAAGCTTATGGGTCTCGCGCTGGCGCATGATGTGGTTGGCGATCCGGCTCGAATATTGGATGTCCTTGGTGCGATTGAGGATCTGCCAGATCGTCTCCGGCTCTTCCCCGGTCGGGTGCCAGAGATGCACCGCAAAGATCAGCGAGTTGCGGCGCGGATGATCATCGAAAATCCGTTCGGTTGGAGTGTTGGAGAGAATACCCCCGTCCCAATAGAGCTCGCCCTCGATGCGGACCGCCGGAAAAGCCGGCGGCAGAGCGCCCGAGGCGAGGATGTGCTTTGCCGTCAGCTTCATTTCCTTGGAATTGAAGTAATGCATCATGCTCGAGCGCACATGCGCAGCACCCACGGTGAGCCGCGGGTGGCCGCGATTGATGAGGTCGAAATCGACGAGTTCCTCAAGCGTCTTGCGCAAGGGCTCTGTCGAGTAGTATCCCGCATGGTCGGCGCCGAGTGGCACATGCGCGCCGAGGAAAGCACGGGTGTGGGGTTCAAAAAACCCGGAGATGCCACTGGTCAGCGTCATCCATGACGACAGAGCGTCGGCAACGCCGGCCCAGGCAGGAAAGGCGCCCCAGAAGGTCGCGCGCTCCACTCGCTGCCAGAATTCTTTGAGTTTCGGCAAGCGATCCTCTGGCTTATTGCCGGTGATGATGCCTGCATTGATGGCGCCAATGGAGGTGCCGATGATCCAGTCGGGCTCGACGCCCGCCTCGTGCAGCGCCTGATAGACGCCGCCTTGATAGGCGCCAAGCGCGCCGCCTCCTTGCAGCACGAGCACGACCTGGCCGTCATTGTTGTTGCGGATCTCGTTCACCGCTTCGAGCGGGCTAAGAACTTTGCTGGTCGGCATGACCGTTCCTCCAGCTTCTGCTTGGGCGCGATGGGACCTCGATGCGCAGTCGGGCTTGAATACGGAGCCGAAGCATCGGAAAGGTGGTGTGGGGGCTTACCAACGCTCAGCGACTGGGACCCCGCCCCCTATCAGCAAAGCACTCATGCCACTCAGGCAGAAATCAAATCTTTGGCATGACAACCAGCTGATTAATGACCATCTCCTCACGAAGCGGAGGGATGGGCACCCGCTTGAGAGCGGGTGCCCAATAGGGAAGTGGGAAGAGGTTAGTCATGCTAGGACCTCGGTCCCTTGTTTCGTCGTGAGGCGTTAGCGGGTCATGTAGACGTTCGGGAAGCCTTCGGCCATGACAGGGGCAGCTGAGGCAACGACGAGCGCAACGGCGATGATGAGCTTCTTCATTGGGGTATCTCCTTTAGGTGTTCGGTTAGGGGTGTCGGTTAGCGGGTCATGTAGACGTTTGGGAAGCCTTCGGCCATCACGGGGGCGGCTGAGGCGACGATCAGGGCAACGGCGATAACAAGCTTCTTCATGAGAGTTCTCCGTTAGGGTTTGGCCGGTTGATCTCTGGTTCGATCGGCTGGCCAAGTGTGCCGTTCGAACATCTATTAGGTGGGCCGTGCGGAGCCGTTTGCCCAATAGCGGTTGGCTATGGAGTTGGTGCGTTAGGTGATGCGCTGCGATTACTGAAAGGGGGTGCGACTTCCGCGGGGGGGGCGGGCACTTTAATGGATTGAGGTCACCGTCGAGTGGCGAACCCGGAACTTTGTCCCACACCCTCATTCAATGTCCGCTATGGGTCTAGCGGAAGTACAGGCGCGTCTGCGACGTGTCCGGTCTTCCCCCAAAAGCAGACATTAATCAGGCCGAGTGGCACGTCCGCTATGTGCCAAAAGCGGACTTCGCCTATTGCTTCGCCTCGGCCTGCGCTCCAAATCGACCCCGCATAAACGACAGCAGGGTGCTGGGGGGATCATAGGTATCGCGATGTCACAGACACCCCCTTAGTTAAGCCTCTTCACAAACAGCTTCCAAGTTACCTCAAGGGTCTCTTCTCATGCCCCTCAGTCGCCATGCGCGGTCCGCCTTCCAACGTTTTGCGCAATCGGAAGCGTCGGGGGGCCTCTTTCTTATGGCGAGTGCTGCGATCGGCATGCTTGTGGCCAACTCGGCGCTCGCCCCCAATTATAGTGACATCCTGCACACCAAAGTCGGCGGCCTCGATGTCTTGCATTGGATCAACGATGGCCTAATGGCGCTTTTCTTCCTGCTGGTCGGACTCGAGATCAAGCGGGAGATGGCAGTGGGAGAACTAGACACCTGGTCACGGCGGGCGTTGCCTTCGATCGGCGCCTTCGGCGGAATGCTCGCACCTGCTCTCGTGTTTGTCCTTGTCAATTGGCAGACGCCGGAGACGTTGCGAGGCTGGGCTGTTCCGACTGCAACTGACATCGCCTTTGCACTCGGCGTGCTTTCACTGTGCGGATCGCGCGTTCCAAACTCGCTCAAGGTGTTCCTCACCTCGCTCGCGATCATCGATGACCTGGGCGCCATTCTGATCATTGCTATTTTCTTCGCCCATGGGCTGTCTTGGCCGGCGCTTGGGATCGCGGCACTTACGGTCGCTCTGTTGGCTCTGCTCAATCGCCTGAATGTAATGAGGCTCTGGCCTTATCTTCTCGTTGGCCTGGGGTTATGGACCGCCATGTTGTTCTCGGGCATCCACGCCACGCTTGCAGGCGTCGTCCTGGCCATGGCCATTCCTATCGGCGCCGGCCGAGAAACGAACGCGGCGAGGTCGCCCTTGCACCAACTCGAACATGGGCTTGGCCCCTGGGTCGCGTTCCTCGTTCTGCCGATTTTCGGCTTCTCCAATGCAGGCGTGCCGCTCGGCGGTCTTAGCATCGACCTGCTGCTCGCTCCCTTATCCCTCGGCATCGTGCTCGGCCTGTTCATTGGGAAGCAGCTCGGCATCATGGCCGCTGTGTTCTTCGCGGTTCGTCTTGGAATTGCGCGCCTGCCGGAACAAGCCACCATGCTCGAAGTCTATGGCGTCGCCATTCTCTGCGGCATCGGCTTCACGATGAGTTTTTTCATCGGCTTGCTCGCCTTCGACGATCCATCCCATGTGGCCATGACCAAGCTCGCTGTGCTGGCAGGCTCAGTGCTGTCGGCAATCGGCGGAGTGGCTGTGATGATGCTGCCCAAACGATTCGAGCGAACCGATCACTAGCTTCCGCCGTCAGAGAGACGCGCCGTCAAAGACCGCCTCACCCAGCTACAAACTTCCGCTTTGGGTCATTGGCGGACATACTGACAAGTCCGCGCCATGTCCGCTTTATCCCCACTAACGGACGTTGGGCGGCGCATCCAAGGCAGCATTTGGCTGTCGGTTTATGAGTACACGCCCTAGGTACCTAAGGCTTCACTCATCCGGATGGCACCCAGCGCGACTGCCCACTGGCCGGCTCGTGGGCGTCCTTGAGGGCTAAAGTTGCAACCCAAATTGCAACCCAAACGCCGCTAAGCTTTCCAAGCGGTGCTGGTCAAAAAACTGAGAAACTAAGGATTAGCAGGGACTGAAGAGTGCAGCGAAATACCAGAAAAACAACAGCGCCCGCTTTTCAAGACCGGTGCCTTCAACCACTCCGCCACCCATCCTGCTTTGGAAACCAAGGGTCATTTAGTTCGGACCCCACATAAATGTACCCGGATTGGACCCGCACGCTAATCAGGTAGTGCTTGCCGTAGGGCCACGTCAATAACCGCTGCCGCGCTCTCCTGGTCGTCCGACAGCAGGTGGGCGTAGATGTTAAGGGTGACCGAGGGGTTCGCGTGCCCGGCCCTGGCTGACACCACATGCACCGGCACCCCGCTCCGTAGCAAGTGGGTGATGTGGGTATGCCGTAGCCCGTGGAAGGTGACTGGTGCAGCTTGGCGGCTGCGACATCACGACTGAACGTTTTGGTGAAAGTGGCGGGGTGTTGGAGTTTTCCATCGGGCCAGTGGGGGAACACTAGCTCCACCTTGCCAAGCCCAAGGCCCAGACACATCTCGGCGTGGACTTGCGGTAAGCCCTGGGTTCGTCAACCAGCCGGTGGGGACTTAGGAACGAAGTAAATCACCCAGCGATCTTGGGGAGGGAGTTGTCGCTAGGTACATGTCCCGTGACGCCGCCGGTGAATCCGATTCCCGGGTTCAGCATGACCGACCCCTAATCACGGCGGCGACGCCAAGCCGAGGGCGACACCCCCACCATCTTCTTGAAGGCGCGGCTAAAAGCCGCCTCGGATCCGTAGCCGATTTCGGCGGCGACGGTCGCTACATTGGCGCTGCCGCCAGCTCAGAAGACCCGACGCGATCTGCATCCGCCATTTGGCGAGGTACTGCATCGGCGGCATGCCGATGAGATTGGTGAAGCGTTCGGCAAGCAGCGAGCGCGACAGGCCGACCTCCTTCGCCAATTCCTCTATCGTCCAGTTTTGCGCCGGCCACCCGTGCATCAAAGACAACGCCTTGCCAATGAACGGGTCGCGCAGACCTGCGAGCCACCCGGCCTGTTCCGGCGGCAGGGCCTCCAGATACCGCCGCACGACCTCGATGAACATTAGCTCGCTCAGCTCTGGCGAGGACGCTTTCACCGCCGGCACGCTTCTCCGCCGATTTCATCATCGCAAAACGGATGAACTGGCCGAGCCAGCCTGCATCCCTGTCCTTGCGGGTCTCCGGCCTTGATCACCGGCGGCAGGTTTTCGAGAAGCGGATTGAAAGGTTGGGCATCGCAGGCGAGGAAGCCGCAGACGAACCTTGCGTCGCAGGCCCGTACCGCCGAAGTTGATGAGGAACGGCAATTGGCTGCGGGTGGCAGCGTCAATCACGCTCGGTGTGAATGGATCAGCGCGCATGCCCGGGCCGCTCGACATGACATGCGGATCCCCTTTGGTGAAGACGATGACTTCGCCTGCTTCGACCGCGATCGGCTCCCCGCCGATGGTATAAGCGAAGCACCGGCCTTCAGTGACCACATGATAAGCGATCAGATGCTCGGCACCCGGCAGGATCTTCGGCAGGATCATCTCCGGCCCGCGGCTGCTCGGCGACCCACGGTGCCTTGGCCACGACGTCAAAGAACGTGGCGCCAGTCAGCCGTACCGTTCTCAATACGTTAGGATAGCGCATCAGCTGCCATTGCGGCTCCGCCAGACGCTGAGCATGTGATCCGGACGCCCTATCAAGAACCTATGGACTTCGGACGTTGTATCAAGAATTACGGACGCCCGATCATTCGTAACCGCGACCGTTGGCCTAGGAACACGCCACGTCGCAACGGCACGATGCCACCAAAATAGAAGGAAAGTCATGGATCTCTATGTCATTCGCCGCCCCAGCCCCTGGGCAAACTTGCAGGAACTCGAAGCCGCAGGCACCAAGTCGGCATGATCGGTAACGACGAGATGGCCGACCGCGTGCGCTGGATCCGCAGCTATGTGGTCAAGGAGACCGACGGCCGGCTCGGGACAGTCTGCATCTACCAGGCGCGGGACCCTGAATTCGCTCCGCGAGCATGCCCGGCGCGTCGGCATGCCGGGCGACCAGATTTTCCCGGTCTCAACACCATCGTCATCCGCGAAGACCCGGCCGAGGCAAGTGCCGCGGCCTGAGATCATGGCAGCGCAAGGAGAGAACTGAACAGATGAACGTTCAAACATCCATCCCCGCCGCCATTGATCTCGCAGCGATCAAGAGCCGTCAGCAGGCCGCCTGGGGCTCCGGCGACTACGCGGTGATCGGCACGACGCTTGCAGATCGTCGGCGAAATGCTCTGCGAGGCCGTCGACCTCCGCAGCAACCAGCGCGTCCTCGATGTCGCCGCCGGCAACGGCAATGCGACACTCGCCGCCGCTCGCCGCTTTGCGGACGTTGTCTCGACCGACTATGTCGGCTCGCTTCTTGAGCGCGGCCGTGACGCGCCGACGCCGATCGCCTGGCAGTCATCTTCCAGGAAGCCGACGCGGAAGATCTACCCTTCGCCGACGGCAGCTTCGATGTCGTGCTCTCGACCTTCGGCGTCATGTTCACTCCCAACCAAGAGCAGGCCGCAAGCGAACTCATCCGCGTCTGCCGTCCGGGCGGCAAGATCGGGCTCGCCAATTGGACGCCGGAGGGCTTCATCGGCAAGCTGTTCAAGACCATCGGCAAATATGTGCCGCCGGCCCCGGGCGTGAAGTCGCCAGTGCTGTGGGGCACCAAGGCCCATCTCGATGCCCTGTTTGGCTCGAAACGAGGTCGCCGCGAAGAGCAGAAATTTCGCTTTCCGCTACAAGTCGCCAAGGCATTGGGTCGAAATTTTCCGCGGCTATTATGGCCCGGTCCTCAAGGCATTCGCTGCGATCGATCCGAAGGCACGGGAGCGCTTGAGGCTGATCTCTACGCGCTAATCGACGAATTGAACGCCGCAGACGATGGCACACTCGTTATCCCCAGCGAGTATCTCGAAGTTGTCATCACCAAGGGCAGCTGACTCTCGAGCAGGGATAACGAGGAGCATCTCGACACCCTGTCGCGTTGCAACCACGCGGCGAAGGGCAACAACTCTGTCTTCCCTATAAGGGACCCAAGCGTTGGGTCGAGATTATCCTCAGTGGCTACGGGCCGATTGTGAGTGAGATGACATCATGAGTCGTTCGGACATGCCCCACTACGCTGACACGTCCTCGAAGTTGCCTAGCGAAGACTACGACCCATGGCCCATCAGCGCTGGCGAACTAGCGAGCCTGGTCGATCTCGGTTTATCGAACAACAAGATCGCTAGGTATTTCGGTGTTGAACTGGGGAGAGTGTCAGCGCTTCGGACCTATTACGGACTGGTCGACTCTGAACTGGACCTAACGGCGTTAGGAACCTGATACCTGAAGACAAGTGTTGTACCAATCCAGCGGTGGCATCGGATGGACAATGCTGATGCACACCCCTGGCGCTGTTGCTGGGGAAACTGACGTAACCAGGGCGGGAGTCGTCGTCGTGATTGACGATGACGCCTCGGTCCGGGCAGCCCTAAAGGAGCTCTTCGAATCCGTCGGACTAAAAGTCCAACTCTACGCATCGGGGAGTGCCTTCCTGGAAGATCGCATTCCTGACGCTACGAGCTGCTTGGTGCTCGATGTGAGGTTGCCCGAAACGAGTGGCCTCAACGTTCAAGAGGAACTGGCGAGAGCCGACGTTCACGTACCGATCGTTTTCGTCACCGGCCATGGAGACATCCCGATGGCCGTGCGCGCGATGAAAGCAGGAGCAGTCGACTTTCTGACCAAGCCCATCCGTAGCCAGGACCTACTTGATGCGGTTTTCACGGCCCTGGAACAGGATAGGACCCGCCGCGAAATGCAACAATTACGCTCAACTTTACGGGAGCACTTTAAGTCACTAAGTGCCCGTCAGCGAGAAGTGATCGCACGGGTAGCAGCCGGAAACCTCGAATAAGGAAATAGCTGCCGAGCTGGGGTTGAGCGAGGTTCGGTGAAGGTACATCGTGCCAATGCCATCCGAAAAATGCACACAAAAAGATCGGCAGACCTAGGTCAAAAACTTGAGCGCTTCCACACCGAGACAACTGAAGATCACTAAACTCAAGCTAATTTTCAAATAGATCACTGGCGGTCGCTCTGCGTTGGTCAGTCCGCTAGTGGCACATAGCGGACGTGCCACTCGGCTGACTAATGTCTGCTTTTGGGGAAGACCGGACACTCGCAGACGCGCCTCTATTCCGCTAGTGACCCATAGCGGCTGTTGAGGCGGTGCTCTAAGGCAGACGTGGAAATTTGCTGAAGTTGGGAATGCGTCGCTCGAGGAACGCCTGTTCCCCTTCTTTGGCTTCTTGCGACGAGTAGTATAAAAGGGTGGCAGTGCCGGCCAAATCCATTAACCCGATCTGCCCATCACAATCTGCATTTAAGGCTGCCTTCAAACAGCGAATGGCAAGCGGCGAGTGCTGCAT
Organism: uncultured Alphaproteobacteria bacterium; assembly: GCA_963710245.1. GTDB lineage: Bacteria > Pseudomonadota > Alphaproteobacteria > Rhizobiales > Methyloligellaceae > Methyloceanibacter. The sequence goes on along the minus strand of CAVPZK010000013.1, from coordinate 76,249 downwards.
AATTTGCCGGGCCCATCCCAACGTCTCACGCTCCAAATCGGCCAGCGGAACAATCTTGTTGACCAGCCCCATTTCTAAGGCTTCAGCTGCGTCGTACTGACGGCACAGAAACCAAATCTCACGCGCTTTCTTTTGCCCAACGATCCGCGCAAGATAACTGCTGCCCAATCCGGCGTCGAAGGAGCCCACCCTTGGGCCAGTCTGGCCAAAGCGCGCATTTTCTGCGGCGATAGTGATGTCACACACGACGTGCAACACATGGCCGCCACCGATCGCGTATCCCGCGACCATGGCGATGACCGGCTTCGGCAGCGCGCGGATCAGCTTTTGTACGTCCAAAATGTTGGCTGGCGGGGCATCTTTCCCACCGATGTAGCCAGCGTGTCCGATTTTAATGTCAGCTCCAGAGCAGAACGCATCAGGCCCTTGCCCCGTCAGGATGACAACGCCGATTGACGTATCTGCACGACAGAGTTCGAAAGCATCGATCAGTTCCATGATCGTCTGTGGCCGGAAGGCATTGCGCACCTCGGGCCTGTTGATGGTGATCTTGGCAATGCCGTCGTCGACACGATCGAGCAGTAGATCCTGATACTCTTTTATGGGGGCCCATATCTCCATGTTGATCTTCCTTCGTGAACAGCCTGCATTGAGCTGCAATCAGCAGTGACGGAGGGCATCGGCTGTGAAGCCGAAGGTCTGCGTGCTCCATAACGGTTGAAAAGGGGAAGTATTGTACGCCGCACTACACCTTTCGAGGCGATTTTCCGGTGGGGTTTCCTACGGCAGTCTGGTGGGGTTTGGTTCGGCAGTCCGGTGGAGTTTGCTTGGCAGTCCGGCTTCACAAAACGTCGGCTTCTGGCACTTAGCCGACATCAAGTCGGGCGCTGAGCATGTCCGCTTTAGGGGGTGAAGCGGACGTCACTGATGCGCGCTCTATTGTCCGCTAATGACCCAAAGCGGACGATCGCGCGCAACCCGCATGCTCGAAGGGACGAACCATGAATGTCCGCTTCTGGCACTTGGCGGCATCGCATTGCGGGTCAAAGAGGAGACCGTTGTTAATCGGTGGATGCTGGACCTTTGAGCTTGACGATCGCACTGGACGGCCCGCTAGTTAACTGCCGGGACGACGTGTCGTGCGCAGGCGCGTTCAGTAGCACCGGATTTCAACCGATAACCTCTTCCGCTTATTACTCAAATGGTTCTGGCCCTTGCTGACAAGTCGGCACGTCTTACTGAGGTGACGTTGGCCAGTTTCGACCAGAGACATTATCGTTCGCCTCCGCAGCTTGCTCTGCGTGTTTTCGCTCCGCCTCCAGGACAACAATCTGTTGGCGTAGCTCGTCTATGATTTGATCCTTGGTTTTCTGACGCAAACGAGGCGACCTCCTATTGGACGGCTACCACGCAGAAGCAAGCTATGAGGTCCAGTCGGCGCCGGCGGGGACAGGTGACAGGCGGTAGAGCTGCTGCGAATTGGTGGAATGCGAGGGCTGTGCGTCGCGAGCAGTGAGCGGCGGGTAGCTGGCGGTAGCAAGCCAGACCGCGGTCATGCTGACAAAAACGGTTCCCAGAGTGCTGCTCGCAAGTGCATACGGAAGCGAGGGTTTGTCATCGTGCGGGTCATGGCGAGATCCTACGATTGAAGTCTCGACGAGTGAGGACCTAGGCGACCAGCGCCGGAACGAATGATTGGGCGGTGACGATCCACACCGAGGCGAGGCTGACGACCGCGGTGAAGGTGCTGCAGATAAGGACGTAGGGGAATGAATTATCGGTCATTTCGATTTCTCCAAGTGCCGCTCAAGACCGTCTCGAGCTCGAACCTTCGGATAATCTGCCCAACATTCATTCCCGGTTGGCTTTGCCACACCGCAGATGGGCCTATTTTCAGCAGTTTCCGGCGATTTATCGAGGGCTGATCCGCTAGGCAGGCTGATGCCGGCTTAAGGCACCAAGCAGACATCGTGATTTGCCCTGTCGATGTCAGCAACTGACCCAAATCGGACATGGCGATGCTGCTCGAATCGGACCTCGCAATCTGCTGGTTCCGGCTTGAACTAAGTTCTTAGAAAGAGAGGGGGCGTCGACCCCCCCGGGGGGGGGACGGCCGACGACCCTTGTTGTGTTAATTAAGTTCAAAATCTCAGCCTATGGCTGGCCGTGACGAAGTAATGCTCCCGGTAACTGCACAGGAGGCGTCCTTGATTGGCTCGACTGGGGTCAGCGTAGCAATCGCAACCAAACATCCGAGGGCAAGATCGTGAGTAGAGGGCTTCTGCGCTTCATGTGAGTCTTCTCCTCTGCAGGAGTGCCCCACCGCTAGCCACTTTTTTGAACTATTTGTTAGCCTGTTCGCGCGGACGAACCTTACTGACTTTTGATCTCCCACGTCGTGTTGTGCGGGATGTCCATGGCGGTATAACCGCCTTCGCCGGCTAGTGCGGGCATCGGATTACATGCAAACGGTTCGCTGCCTGTGATACCCGCATACTTCCCTGTGCCGCCGGTGATGAGGTGCGTGCCGCAACTCATATCCGGCTGCGATTTATCGACATCGCGTGTATCGAACGTCGAGAAAATCTTGTCGCCGTCCTTGTCGGCGAGCACGCAAGCGCCGTCGATATATTTCTTGCCTCCGGAATCAATGCTCAAGGCAGTACAGCGCGCCGACATCTTGTCGAACATCTTTTCGCCCTTCATGTTTTCGGTAGTCCCTACGGCCTCCAAGAGGGTCGCCGTGCCCACCCCGGAGACATCGAGAGTTTGTAGCGGCCGAAAAATGAAATGGGTTACGTAGGGATCTGTCCCTTTTTGCTCTACTTGACCTGCCAAAACGATCCCGGGCGAACTCAAGACCCAGGTGGCAGCAAGAATCGTATTTAGAAGGATAGGCTTCATCGGTTCCTCCTTGAGTGAGCGGCGGCTCTGAAAGCCTGCTCATCTGGGAACCGCCGCGCGGGCCAACGCCCAAATATTGCACCTGAACGGCGTTAGATGAGAGATCGCTTTAGGGTTACGCCCAATGCGACCCTCGGTATCAAGCTAGGCCACGATTTGCTGGCGTAACGGGCGGAAGTTCAGAGCGTCCGACTGCGGTAAGTAGGGCGCGGCGATGGTGCAACGTCCGCTTGTGGCACTAAGCGGACATTGCGATGTCTTGGCGATGTCAGCTTCTGACCCAAAGCGGACATTCAACGACGGGGCCTATGCGGGCCGTTCAGTTCACCTCCATCACCTGCGGTGAGGACGCCATGGCCATCGAGCAGCTACGGAAGCCAGAGCGCAACTGCATGAAGACCGCATTGCTGAACTCTGCCGCGAGGTGCGCCTAATCGGATTGGCGCGGTCGGTGCGCTCGACTGCGGGAGCCACACACCCGGCTCCGGCGGCATTATCGCCGAGGCGCTCATTCGAGTGGAGAACAAACTGAAGGCGTTGTGAAGCGAACACCTCGCTGGAGTCACATGGTGCCCCGTAAGCCCCTTTCTTTTTGCCCGGTGTCATGTGGAACCCCCGCCACCGTTGCCCGGCTACCATCTTTATATTTGCGCCAAGGTCCGCCCGATGAGGGGATTCTGTACCCGGAATCGGACCCGGGCGAGCAGGGACGGGGGGTGAGGGTGTCAGTAAGGTGACACCAGAAATCCTGGAAAAACCAAACAGGCGGGGAGGGGACAACACCAAGGAACAGTGACTACCATTTCAAGACCGGTGCCTTCAACCACTCGGCCACCCATCCTTGCAATAATTTCAGTGGGTTAGTCCCCTCTGTATGAGAAACAAAGCAGGAATTGCAACCGACTTGCAACCGGCAGGGCAATATCACGCGTTGCTAGTATCCCGGCGATAGCTTTTGCTGCTGCCGCGCCTCCACTCTCAAAGATATGCCCGTAAACATCCAGGGTGATGCTGGCCTGAGCGTGCCCGAGGCGACGGCTAATGGTAAGCACGTCAACCCCGGCGCGGATAAATATAGAAGCATGGGAATGTCGGAACGCATGATGAGACTGCTGGCAGCTTCATGGGGGCTGCGTGTGCGGTCCCATGCCTTGCTCAGATCGCGGGGGCGTATCAACTCGCCCTCCACGGTGCCGAATACAAGCGTCGATGGGTGATGTTGCCCATACTGAGCGCTAGCCGGATTTCGAGCCGGGATCTAGAAAATCAACGTTCAGCCGAGGTCGCACGCCAAGCTGCGGAAATCGGCATCACGCTCATTGAGGTGCGCGAGTTGTGGGACGAAGGCACACCCGAAGCTAAACGTGAGGCGGCCAGGATAGCCAGGATGCCGCTCCTTATGTCCATGCCCGTTTGGCGAGCGTAGATCAAACCAATCACGCGCTGCAGCAATATGTGATCTACGCGCCAGAGCCATGTATCACTACAGGGGAATGGGAAGCCCAAAGTCAAAGCAGGTCGGTTCGATACGAGGGCGGTTGGAACTGACTATTGTTTATCAACCGATATCAAACCCAGCGCCCTTACACGCACAATTTTTCCAGTCTCAACAGCGACGATAAGCAGAAGCCAAATGAGGAAGGATAGGTCATGTGGGCTCTGGTCTTGTTCACCTTTGCAACAACCGGCGCAGCATCCGGCACTGTCACCACGCTAGAGTTCAGCACCCAGCAGCTTTGCCTGATCGCGGCTCGGGAACTTCAGGCCCTGACGAAGCCTATCGTTTCTGGAGGCCTCGCTAGGTACGAGGTCGCGGGAACATGCGTTCAGACCACTGAGGTGACGAAGAGATGATCCGATCTTCCTTGTCTATGGAGGGGGTCAGGACAGGACGAAAACAAGCACGGTCACAATAAGCATGAGTACGATGAAGATGGCTGCGATAGTCACGTCGTAGGCTTCATACGGTCTAACGTCGTATTCGTGTCTCATGAGAGCTGAACGCTTCACGGTGCCTGGTTGATCCAGGGCAAATAGAAAACCCCACGAGAAAAAGGATGAACAGCGAAGTGTTGTTTCAAGACCCTAATCGCGCAGTGCAATCGCCGCGTCTCACGGGTGGGCACTGCCCCGGCCTCGCGCCCGCCTTCTTCTTTTGTTTGGATGAATGCGGCATACTGCGAGGGAGTAAGCTCATGCGTACGGATCGAGCAGAGCAAGTGGCCCAACTCATTAGGCAACACCAAGCCGTTGAAGCCGAAAGGGAGGCAGAGGCGCGCCAAATGGCGCATGTCCTTATTCAGAACCATCTCGGCTTGGATGACGATTGAGGCTACCGAAATAGAGAAGCCCCGATACGGGGGGTCCGGGGCTTCTCCGGTTCCTTCCCCCGGGGAACCTGTGGGCGATGGGGATCAGCCCACAAGGCAAGAATACGACTTTCCGCACAATTCAATTCGACTTTGCTTGAAGTCGGTTAATCCGCCAATGAAAGGGCGCACCACCAAGCCGACGCCCTGCAAAAAGAAAGCCCCGGCTGTACTGGTGCGCGGGGCTAATAACAAGGAAGGCGAACGGGCGGAGAAGGTCGTGAAACCCTCACCAATCCGGACGCTCTGTAACGTGCGCTTCGCGGCGTTGTTCCATGAAAAAGAGTGGTGGGCATCGTTCACTCTGACTGTTCGATTGACACGCGTTGGTGGCGAGTCGGCCCGGCGCAGCCACGGGTAATGAAGGCGCGCCAGGCCTATTCTCCGCTTCGAGGATCCTCTGAGGGATGGCTGAAGGCTGACGTCTTCCGCCGAGCGGCGCGGCACCTCGTTGAAGCTGGGTGCGGGCGGTACCGGCCTCGCCAGGCGCACGGATTGCAGACGTGCTCGCTGGCCGAGGATACAACGAGTGGTTTGCGGCGACGTTCCCGCTCATCAAATCTAGCTGCTACGCCATGGTGCGCGAGCTCCCCACCACAAGACAGCGAAGATAGCCAAGAGCGCCCACCAGAGCGCATTAGTCGCTTGGTTCGTAACCACCGCGAATATGATGCTGATCACGATGCATATAATCGCGACGAGATTTCCGATGCCAAAAGTCATGTGGTCCGGTTGTAGGTGGCCCGGCAACTAGCTGGTTGAGAGGAAGAAGCCGGGCCTAACCAGCCTGAGTGGCAAATCCCGAGAAGGCTGGCTCAGCGCATCCTAGCAGAGGACTGGCGGGGGGGGCAGAAGCGAAAAGTGAACCGATTCGAACACCGGGGCCTCGCGCACAAAATCAGTTTCACAAAGCATTGATTCCCCCCAAGAGCGAGTTACTCGCTTTCCGAGGAGCGGGGACCCAGCAACAACTCTTCCACGCAACGCTTGGTCCCTAAGAGACCTTCGGAGCAACCTCGCCTTGAGCGACACGACTTTTCTTATCAATCTCGGCAATGAGTCTCATTTTCCCTGTGTCGGCATTCCCCATGATGATGATTTCGTCGTTGCCTTCACAAAGTTGGATGAACCGCTGCCAAGAGCGGATCGGTGTTTTTTCGCTGAGGCCATCGTCTTTGTCGTTTCCGCTGTCAGAAACGTAGATTTTTCTCATCAGCATCGCCTCCTTCGCTCGCTTCAGCAGTTGCAGGCCTGTTGTTATTTTTGCCGGTGATGGCGGACCGTGCGCCTTTGGCCACTGGATAGCGAGTCAAATGATCACGCAGCGTGTTGGTCCGAAACGAAAAAAGGGGGGATCGCCGGAGCGAGCGCGCCCCCAAGGCTGAATTCGCAATCCCAGACGCACCCGCGGGTTCAAAGAATTGTTAGCTTGTTTCGCTATGCTCAGCAGATGGGCAATAGCGCAACGAGAAACGTCCTGCTGATGGTAGCAGCGCTGGCCGTAGGTTTGGCTCTGGGCGCGCTGACCAAATTCGGCTTTCAGCACGACCTGTCCCTCGCGAATAATCCCTCGCCGAAAGTCTTCGCGACGCCATAAAATAGGCGAGGGCCACTACCGCATTTTGCGCTTGTCTTTAGGCCCTCGCGCCATCCTTCATAAGGTCATGAGTCGCAAGCCCGATCCCTATGGCCGCGATGCCACGCTCCCTTTCCACATTCCGCCCAAGGGCTGGTGGCAGGTGGCACAGCGGGTGTGGATCGAGAGCGGCCGCGATAACCTGTCTGTCGTGGCAGCAGGCTGCGCGTTTTATGCGCTATTCGCCGTGTTTCCCGCGCTCTCGGCACTGATCGCCCTCTACGGACTGACCGCCGACCCGGCCTCCGTCGAACAGCAATTCAATATGCTGTCCTCCGTGCTTCCGCCGCAGGCCTATGACATCGTCATCGAGCAGATCAGGCACCTCACCGAGAGCTCCAACAGTTCGCTAGGTTGGGGATTTATCCTGAGCCTCGGGCTTGCCGTGTGGAGCGTCAGTAATCTGACGCAAGCCATGTTCGCCGCGCTAAACATCGCCTATGAGGAGCCCGAGCGGCGCAGCCTGTTGCGCTTCTATCTCAGCGCCTTTGCATTCGCCGTGGCCGGCATCTTGAGCGGCGTGCTGATGCTGCTCGCCATCGTCTATGTGCCGATCCTGTTCGCCTATGCCGGCTATTCGCACGCCTTCGAGCTTCTCGTGAAAGTGGCGCGCTGGCCGCTCCTGGCGCTCATCGTGCTGATCTTCCTGGCGCTGCTCTACCGCTACGGCCCGTGCCGCAGAACCGCCAAATGGCGCTGGGTGAGCGTGGGTTCGTTGTTCGCCACGATCATGTGGCTGATCGCCTCGGCGGGCTTCTCGTTCTATGTGTCGAACTTCGCGCATTACGACCGCACCTATGGCTCGCTCGGCGCGGTGATCGTGCTGCTGTTTTGGCTGTATATCTCGTTCTACATCGTGCTGCTCGGCGCCGAGATCAACGCCGAGCTCGAATTGCAGACCGCGCAGGACACGACCCGAGGCAAGTCGCGGCCGATCGGCAAGCGTGGCGCTTTCGTCGCCGATAATGTCGCGGGAGGGCCCGGTGGCCACAAACGGCCGGCAAGTCCCGTGACGGCCGACCCGCTGCAAGCGAAGCAGGGTGAGCCTTAGATCTGATCGGGCGCGCTGCGCCTCATCCAGCGTCGTCGCACCAAACCGGCGCCGACCACGAACAGCGCCCCCAGCGTCGCGCCGACCATCCATACCGTATGCGCCGCGGCGGGATCGAGATTGGCGGTGAACAGGGGATCCTTGGCGATGATCTCACCGGCGATCCAGCCGAGCAGCGCGGCGCCCGCCCAGACCACGACGGGAAAGCGCTCGAGCACGCTCATGATCAGCGCGGCGCCCGCCATGATCAGCGGAATGCTGACGGCAAGCCCGAACATCAGCAGCGCATAGCTTTGCGGCGCCTCGAAGCGCTCCGCCACGGCGGCAATGGCGATGACGTTATCGAGGCTCATCACCAAGTCGGCGATGGCGACGATCCTGATCGCGCGCCACAGAGTGTCGACCGGCTCGACCGCGTTGCTCTTGCCGTTTTCCTCCGGCCCAAGCAGCTTGACGGCGATCCACAACAAAAGCACGCCGCCGACGAGCTTCAGATACGCCATCTGCATCAGCGTCGTCACCAGTCCGGCAAACATGATCCGGAGCGTGATGGCGACCACGGTACCGAGAACCACGCCCCAGATGCGTTGTTGGGGAGGGAGCTTGCGGCAAGCGAGCGCAATGACGACGGCGTTGTCACCCGACAGCAGAACATCGATCCAGATGATCTGCAAAACGGCAAGCCAGAAGCCGGGTTCTTCGACAACCATGAAGCTGATAGCCCCCCTCTCCCCGTGGGAGTGCTTTGCGTGCCGACTCCGGCCAGCGGTCCATTACCCTTTGCCGCCAAAAGCGGCAAGGACAAGACGGCATATATGCTTTTTGGAACAAGATGGAAGGTGGCAGGCAGAGTTTAGGTGCCGTTTGTCGATGCCCATGTCTTGCGCAGTTTTTTCCAGCCACGACAAGCCCGGGCCGATCGCTTATGCTCCACTTCGTCTAAGCGACGAATCGGGCCAACCGGCCCCTGCTACGGGGAAGAACGATGACCATTGATCCCGTCGTGATCAGTCCACTGATCGCCTTGATCGCCGGAATTCTGATCCTGCTCATGCCGCGCCTGTTGAACTACGTGGTGGCGATCTATCTGATCGCGATTGGCATCATCGGTCTAGCGAATCACTTCCATTAATCGGGGACGCTCGGATAGGCTCCTGTCCTGCCGACGGGCTAATCGGCAGCAAGTGCCAGTTGAGCGGCCTAGTAAAATCAAGTGCGAAATAAATAAGAGCCAACTGGAACCGCCTCCGCCGATGGCCTATAGTTTGCGGATTCAAGCCCATGACCTGATGCGAGTTCGCACACGCGAGAGGGGACCGATTCCTATTTGCATCGGGGACAATGAGCCAAGGGCTGGGGTCCGCCCACCGCGGCAGCATCATTGCGTTTCGCTGTAGCGAAACGTTGCGGCAAGACAGGGTAAACGAGGTTTGGCCAGATCAGTCGACCACACCAAGTCGTCCCGCGTCGAGAAGGGTGAGGGTTCCATGTCGGAATTCCGGCCGAGACTGCCGCTGTGCGTTGTCGCGGCGCTCGCGCTGATCGCCACCGTCGGCGTGCATGCAGGCTTCGCCACCGGGCCACAGCTGCGTGCCGCGCATGCTTGGCTGGTGTTTCCGCCCGACATCACTGGCGCGCTGGCCGCGGTGAAGGTCGCCGACAAACCCGTGCATCGCCCGGCCGGTTATGTCTGGTCGGCGACACGCATCGAGTCCGGCATACGCTTGCGCGGCTCCGTGCCGACCGACGAGGATCGCCGGACCTTGCTTGGCATGGTCAAAGCGCATTTTCCTGATCTCGAGGTCGAGGATCGGCTCAAGGTCGTCAAAGGCGCGCCGCCGACCGATCAATGGCTCGGAGCGGTCAGCTTCGGGCTCAAGCAGCTCTCACACTTGAAACGCGGCTCGGCGCGACTCCTCAATATCGCCATCAAGGTCGACGGCGAGGCGCGCAGCGCCGCCGACTATGTCGAGGTGAAGAAAGCGCTGGCCGGTCCGTTGCCGACCGGCCTCACCATTGCCGGCGAAAACATCAGGCCGCCGATCGCCGATCCCTTCGTGTTCGTCGCCGATCTCGGCTCCAACGCCTTGAGTTTATCGGGCAGCGTCCCGAGCGAGAGCGCGCGCAAAGAGGTGCGCGACCTGTCGCGGCAATTGTTCCGCCGGCCCGGCCTCGACGATCGGCTCGAGCTTGCCTCCGGTGCGCCCAAGAACTGGGATGAGGCGGTCGCCGCCGCCTTGCGCGCGCTGAGCCAATTGGAGTCGGGCAAGATCGCGCTATCGGGCCTTGCCGTGACGATCGAGGGCGTGGCGCCTGACAAGGGCACCGCTGTCGCGGTCTCCTATCAGCTGAGACGCGATCTGCCGGCTTTGTTCTCAACTTCGGAGAGCATTAGCTGGAAAGAGGCGGCGGCCTCGCAAGACATCGCCGCGCGGGTCATTCCCCGCATCAAGGAGACGTCTCCCGCCGAGAGCAAACTTCCCAAGGGCAATCTTCCAGATCTGCTTCCCTTGCTCGGCAGCGACTAGAGCGTCGCGGCGCCCACCGTGCGGCGCCGGCCTCCTCGACATCAATCGTTGGCTGCGAAGAAGGCGCTGATGGCCTCGATGGTCTCCGGCTCTTTCAGCACGGGGGCATGCCCCTGCTCGGGCACTGTCATGGTGCGGAGATTGGGATGCCGCTCGACCATCGCTTCCAGCGTATCGTCGCTCAACACGTCGGAGTTCTCGCCTCGCAACACGAAGGCCGGAACCTGGCCGAGCGCGATGAATTGCGGCCAGAGGTCGGGCACTGGGCGGCTGAGATCGATGGTGCCGAGCGCGCGGGCGAGCTTCCGGTCGTAAGCTCCGGCCGGCCGGCCCTTCTGCTCGTCGAACACGTCCTTGGCGATCTCCTCCCATTGCGCGTCGCTGAAGCTCGGGAAGGCGCGCTCGTTCATCTCGCGTAGGATGTTCACCGCGTCGGGCCAGGTCTTCGGCACCGGCATGCGCCCGACATAGCCGATGATGCGCGCCAGCCCGCGGGTCTCGATCACCGGACCGATATCGTTGAGCACCACGGGACCCATTGCCGTCGGCCTGAGCGCGGCCATCATCATGGCGATCATGCCGCCCCGCGAGGTGCCGACGATGCCGACCTTATGCAGGCCGCGCAGGGTCAGGAAATCGAGCGTATCGAGCAGCTCGACGAACGGCGTGTAGTTCCGCCAGTTACGATCATATTGCGAGCGCCCGCGCCCCCGATAATCGAAGCAATAAACATTGCGGGGCCGTTCCGGATGTTTGCAGAGATAGGTGGCGAGCGCGGTGAAGTCCCGGCAGTTGCGCGTCAATCCGGGCAGGCAAATGACGCTCCGGAACTTCTCGTCGGGTGCCGCGTAATGGCGGACATAGAGCCTCAGGTCGTCGAACGACGCATAGTAGATGTCTCGCCACAGCTCGCCATCAAGCTCGGGCATCTTTCAATATCAACCTTGGGAGCGTGTCTAACCGACTGGCGGCGCGTCCCCCTGTTGCGCCTCGCCATCAGTTTTCCAGCAAACGCGCTGACGGGGCAAGCCTTACCAAAGGGCAGGGGACGCTCGTTTCGTCTCACTCGGATTTCGCCTGCACGCCCAGCACCGCCTCGACCTTGGGCGCGTCGGCGTGAGGAATTCTGCGGCCGCGATTGAGATCCTGAACCAGCTGCAAGGCCTGTTTCGGCCCCGCCAGGCGCGAGCGGTAGAGCTGGAGCGTCTCCATGATCTTCACCACATATTGCCGCGTCTCGGTGAAGGGGATGCGCTCGATCCAGTCGATGGGATCGACCTGCGGGTCGCGCGGGTCGCCGAACTGCTTGATCCATTCGGCAACGCGGCCGCCGCCGGCATTGTAGGCGGCAAGCGACAGGAAATAGGAGCCGTTATAGCTGTCGATCAGGTCACGCAGATGCGCCTCGCCGAGCTGGGTATTGTATGACGCGTTGGTCAGCTGGTTGGCATCGAACTTGACCTTATAGGCCTTCGCCACTGCCTTGGCCGTGCTCGGCATCAGCTGCATCAAGCCGCTGGCGCCCACCGGGCTCTTGGCGGCCGCGTTGAACTCACTCTCCTGCCGCGACAGGGCATGCACCAGCGCCGGATCGACGCGATCCGTCAGCAGGCTTCTGAATTCGGGAATGACCCCGATGGGCAGCGCATAGTCGCCGACCGGAAGATCGCGGTTGAAGGCGATCTTGGCGAGCCGCAGCGCGACCTGCGGTTCGCCGGCCGCCTTGGCCAGCTCGACGAGCAGAACGACTTCCGCAGGATTGGTGAGCTTGCGCGACAGCGCGAGCAGGAATTGCGGGGTGGCACCGTCGAGCCCCGAGCTGCGCGCAACACCGATCGCGCGCACGGCGTCGCGGGATAGGAAGCTCTGAATGTCGGCTTCCTTCGGTAGCGGCGTGCTCGTCACCTCGAGATGCGCTGGCCGTGCGTCGAGCGATTGGCGGCCGAGCTGGCCGTAGAAATATTGCGGGTATTTGGCCGCGCCATGGAAATGCACCATGGCCGAGGCGCGGTCGCCGAGCGCGAGCGAGGTGCGCCCGAGCCAATATTCGCCGAGCGCGATGCTCTTCGAGCTGGTGGCGGCGGCGCGCAGCGAGGTGAAATGGCGCATGGCCGTATGTGGCTCGCCCAAAAAGCGCAGCGCGATCCAGCCGGCGAGGAACTCGGCCTCGATATAGGCGTCGCCAGAGACAAGCCCATGCTTGGCGGCGATCTCATAGGCCGTGCGCGGCTGTCCGTCATTCAGCGCGCCGCGGCAATTGATGCGCCGCTCGGTCCACCAATTGTTGAGGTCAAGCAGGATATTCGGCTCGCTCGGCGCATCGAGCAGCATCTTCCAGGCTTGTTGTCTGCGGTCTTTGTCCTTGGTGCGGCGGAGCCACTGGATTCGATTGAAGCGCAAGCCAACATCGGCCTCGACCGCGCTCGCCGGCAACGCATCGAGCAGCTTGCCGGCATTACCGCCCCGCTTCACGACCGCGATGCGGGCCGCGATCTTCTTTTGCTCGTCGGCGGGCAGCAGCTTTGACACGCGCAGCGCCGCCTCGGTGGCGGTCGGATCGTCCGGATAGAGCAGCCTGTCGATGCGCGCGCGATGAATGTCCGCGGTGAGCATGTTGCCGTAGCGATCGAGGATCTTCTTCTCGACCGCGGCATTGAGCTGATGATCGCGCCAAGCCGAAACCACCAGCGCCTTCGCACCGGCCTCGTCGCCGTCCTTGATATTGACGCCCGCAAGCGCCGCCTTACCCGCTCCGGTCAGCGGCGCCGAATCCTTGAAGAATGCCCTGACCTCGTCAGGACTTGCGTCGGTCAGGAACAGAACCGTCTCGGCCTTCTCGCGCAGTTCGTCTTGCCCCGGCCAGTCCGGATGGGCGAGCCGGAAGGATTCGATGGCTTCGGCGTTGCCTGAGGTCGCCGGGCTGTTCCGATATTTGTACCAAAGCGCGAAATCGCGGGCCGCAGGATCCTTGATCCTAGCCGCTACCGACGCACTCGACCGCAGCACCTCCCTGATATTGGCTTCGTCGGATGCCGAGAGATCGTAAGAGAGGATCGGCTTCAAAATCGCGGCGTAATCCATCGCCGGAGGCGGCGCCGCGATTGCCGGCGTGAGCGTGCCTTTCATGGCGAAGGGGAGTGCCGCGCTGCGATTGGGATTGGGATCGGGCGGCGGCATGTCGGTGACAACTTGCGGCGGCGGCGAGGCGGAAGACGAGGGCGCCACCGGCATCGACGGCGGCGCGAGCAGAGCCGGGGCCTTTGGATTGCGGTCAGGTAGTGGCACGACCGAGGTTGCCGCCGCTACGTCGGTTTGCGGCGTGACCGTCTGCACCGGCGCTTCAGCAGGCGGTGTCATCGCCACCGAGGACGAAGGATTACGGTCGGGAAGGGGAAGCGCGTCAGCCGGGGTGGCTGCGGGGTTCCGGTCAGGCGTCGAAACGGTCCCCGTCTCCATCGTGGCGTCCGACGCCATCGAAGGCGAGGGCTCTGGCGCGGGGGGAGTGTCTTGCCCCGCGGCCTGTGTGGGTGCCGTGTTCTCTGCGGCGGTAGGAGCGGGTTCGGCAACCGGCGCAGCCGGCGTCGTTAGCCTTAACGGATTGCGGTCAGGCAAAGAGGGCGGAACTTGCGCCTTTGCTGCTCGCGCCGGCTTTGCCGCCGGCGCGCGCGGCGACTTCGCCACGGCGACCGCCGAAGCGACACACGCGAAGCAGGCAAATAGTAAGATGTGCGCGCGAATGCGTTTCATCTCGTCGATCGGTTTCCGGTTACGATCCTGCAGTCAGGACGTCCCCCGAGCCGGGGAGCCGCGACGATGACGGCACTGTAGTGTGCCGGATTTGAACAATGTCTGAAAGAATCCGGCAGAAAAATGACTGGAATGGCCGTCCGAGGATTACAACTATTCTCAGCGAACCCTGATAAGCCTATGAACAAACTGCAATTTAACTGATGCAAACTCGGGCATGGTGTGCCGGTCAGGGCGCATGTCAAGCACGCATATCCAAGGTTTTCTGCGGCTTGCCGCCTCTAACTGCAACCCCTATTGTCCGCCGTCCTTGCCGACCTGGATTTACCACACGCGACCGCCACAGGAGTTCATCTCGTGCCCATGCCGCCGTTTCAAGGCTCGATCACGGCCCTGATCACGCCCTTCAAGAACGGCAAGGTCGACACCAAGGCGTTCCGGAAGCTCGTCGAGTGGCAGATCGACCAAGGCACGCACGGTCTGGTGCCCTGCGGGACCACGGGCGAATCGCCCACGCTCACCCATGACGAGCACAGAGAGGTCGTCGAGCTTTGCATCGAGGCGGCTTCTGGCCGCGTGCCGGTGATCGCCGGGACCGGATCGAACTCGACCGCCGAAGCCGTGGAGCTGACCCGCCACGCTAAGAGCGCCGGCGCCGACGGCGTGCTCGTGGTGACGCCCTATTACAACAAGCCGACCCAGGAAGGGCTCTATCTCCACTACAAGGCAATCAACGACTGCACCGATATCCCCATTCTCATCTACAACATCCCAGGCCGCAGCGTCGTCGATATGACGGTCGATACCATGGCGCGGCTGTTCAAGCTGAAGAACATCGTCGGCGTGAAGGACGCGACCGCGAACATGGCGCGGGTGAGCCAGCAGCGCGCGGCACTGGGCAAGGACTTCGTCCAGCTCTCCGGCGAGGACGCCACCGCGCTTGGCTTCATGGCGCATGGCGGGCAGGGCTGCATCTCCGTCACCGCCAATGTTGCGCCCGCGCTCTGCTCTGAGTTCCAGCTCGCCTGCCTCGGCGGCAATTTCAAGCGCGCGCTCGAGATCCAGGATCGGCTGATGCCGCTGCATGACGCCTTGTTCGTGGAATCCAACCCCGGACCGGTGAAATATGCCGCGAGCAAGCTCGGGCTCTGCAACGGTGAGACCCGGCTTCCGCTTGCGCCGCTTGCGCCGGCTTCCAAGAAGAAAGTCGACGAGGCGATCGCCGCGGTCGGCCTCGTCCTTGCCTAAGCCTTATAGGTGACGTGATGGCGCCGAAGCGCGAGAGCGGCAAGCTCGTCGCCGAGAACCGGAAGGCGCGCTTCAACTACGACATCGGGGAGAAGCTCGAGGCGGGGATCGCGCTGACGGGCTCCGAGGTGAAGTCGCTGCGCGCGGGCAAGGCCAATATCGCCGACTCCTACGCGTCGAGCGAAGGCGGCGAGCTTTATCTGATCAACGCCCACATCGCCGAATATGTGCAGGCCGGCCGCAACGGCCACGCACCGACGCGTCCGCGCAAGCTCCTGCTGCACCGGAAAGAGATCGGACGGTTGGCGGGCGCCATTCAGCGAGAGGGCATGACGGTCGTTCCGCTCAAGATGTATTTCAACGCCCGCGGCATCGCCAAAGTCGAGCTCGGCCTGGCCAAGGGCAAGAAGCTGCATGACAAGCGCGAGACGGAGAAGAAGCGGGATTGGGAGCGCCAGAAGGGCCGCCTGATGCGCGAGAAGGGTTAGGCCCTTGATGTTGAATGACGCGGGCGCCGATCATTTGCAGCCCGGGACGAGACTGCCATCATTCGCGCTGCCGGCAACGAGCGGAAGCAATCTCGACCTCGCCGCGCTTGCAGGACGAAGCATCGTCATCGTCTACCCGTGGACCGGGCGTCCCGGCCATCCCAATCCGCCTGACTGGGACGTGATCGCAGGCGCACACGGCTCGACACCCGAGCTCGAAGGCTTCCGCGTCCACGCTGCGACATTTGTCAAGTTGGGCGTCCGACTGCTGGGATTAAGTCGTCAGACTACGGAGTATCAACAGGAGCTTGTCGCGCGACTCGAACTGCCATTTCCGATCCTGAGCGATGCCGACGGACGCTTCGCCGCCGCACTGGATTTGCCGAGCTTCACCACCGGCGGCGAGATCTATTTGAGGCGTCTCACGCTGCTGATCGGCGACGGCCGCATCGACAGGGTGTTCTATCCTGTTGCCGATCCTGCGGGGCACGCGGTTGAGGTCTTGCTTGAGCTTCGGCGCGCGACCTAAAGCGAATCGTCCTCGGCGTCCTCGACCGAATAGCCGAGCCGGTCGAGCCCTTCCTCGAGATAATCGGGAAGCAGCGGCATGCCGAGCAGATAGTCCTCGGTGCGGTTGGTGCGCTCGGCCCGCGCGGTGGCGAGCGCTTCATCGAGCTCCTCTGGCGTAAACGAGCCCCTGCCAATCCACGCAAGCGCGACCAGGCTCGCCTGCTCGTCGACATTGAGGTCGCGAATGAATTCCTTGAGCTGCTCCTGCGTCGCGTCGTCCGAGAAGGATTCAAGGATCGACTCGGCGTCGTGATCCGACGTGGCGCCGTTGTCCTCCCAAGCCGCGACCTTGGCAGCGATTTCGCGCGCCTTGACGATCACGAAGCCGACCTTCTCCGGTGAAATCTCTAGCCCCGCCATGGGACCCTCGCAACCAGCAGTCGCCCCGCAAGGAAAGCATGCCCGACTTGGCGTGCGGCGGCAAGGCGCCGAAACGTCGTTCTCAAGCCGTGTGCAAACTCGCCGCGACCTCGGCTAGCACCGCCTCGAACATGGGCGTGGTGAGGCGCCCCGTATTCGTGTTCTGGCGCGAGCAATGATAGCTGTCGAAGAGTACCAGTCCGTTGGGCAACTCGTGCCGTGCGCTATGCGCAAACGGGAAGTCGCGCCGCTTCAAGTTCAACGCATCGAGAATGCCCTCATGGGCGATGCGGCCGATCGCTAGAAGCGAGCGGAGACGCGGCAGAGCGGCGATGCGGCCGATCAGGAACTGCCGGCAGGTCGCGATCTCGGCTGGCGTCGGCTTGTTCTGCGGCGGCACGCAGCGGACCGTGTTCGAGATCATGCAGTCGACAAGCTCCAGGTCCTGCGGCGCGGCAACATCATGGCGTCCACGCGCGAGCCCGACCTTGAGCAGCGTGCGGTAGAGCAACTCGCCGGCATAGTCGCCGAGGAAGGGACGGCCCGTGCGGTTGGCGCCTTTCAGTCCGGGCGCGAGGCCGACGATAAGGAGCCGCGCATCGTCGGAGCCGAATGATGGAACCGCGCCATTGAACCAGTCGGGATGCGCGCGCTCGTTCGCTCGACGAAAGGCGACGAGGCGCGGGCAGAGCGGGCAGGTCTTTGCGGGCTCAGGCGAAACGTGCGTGCGCGCGGCGGGAAGAGCCATGGCCGTTCACTTGGGGGGCATGAGCGTCGGCGACTTGCCGGCATCGCGCTTAGCGAGGAGGCCGAGCGCCGCGGCAATGACGAAGAGCTTGCCGGCGGCCGCGAGATCAGGGCGCCCGAATACCGGCGCCGAGACAAACTCTTGACCTTTCTCGCGATGCGCCGCGGCGAGCCGCTCGGCGAGCTCCACGCTGATCGTGCTCATCGAGAGATGGATCGCCCCTGGAGCGAGCGCCTGGAGGATACCGCTCTCTCCGAACACGATTTTCTCTAAGGCGGGATCGTTCGCCAGCATCGTGATGACCACTTCCGCGCGCGGCATCGCCCGGCGTCTTGGCGAGTTGCGCGCCCTTGCTGACGAGGATCGGTTTTAGCGGGACTGCGATTATAGACGGTGAGCGCGTGGCCCGCGGCCAACAGATTGGCCGCCATACCGCTGCCCATGCGTCCAAGCCCGACGAAGCCGACCTGCATCGCTCACGCGCCTCCTATCGCCACTGTAACAGTTTCGGCGGAAGGCGGGTTTCAGGTCTCGATCAAATCTTCGGACTCGAACTCATCGAGCGGCTCTGGCTCAGGCCGCCGCCGTTCGCCGCGCTGTGCCCGATCGGCGGGATCGCGGCCGATCTCGTCCTGGAGATACGCAAGATCGATGAATTGATCCGCCTGGCGGCGAAGCTCGTCGGCGACCATCGGCGGATTGGTCGTCAGCGTGGAGACGACGCTGACGCGCTTGCCCTTGTGCTGCAGCGCCTCGACCAGCGAGCGGAAGTCGCCGTCGCCGGAGAACAGCACGATGTGATCGAGATGGTCGGCAAGTTCCATGGCATCGACCGCAAGCTCGATATCCATGTTGCCCTTGATCTTGCGCCGGCCCGTCGCATCGACGAACTCCTTGGTCGGCTTGGTGACCATGGTGTAGCCGTTATAATCGAGCCAATCGATCAGCGGTCTGATCGAGGAGTACTCCTGCTCCTCGGCGAGCGCCGTATAATACAGCGCTCTGACGAGTTGGCCCTTGGAGCGGAATAGCGCGAGCAACCGCTTATAGTCGATGTCGAAGGCGAGCGACTTGGCCGTAGCGTAAAGATTGGCGCCGTCGATGAAGAGCGCGATGCGCTCGGTCGGATAAAAATTCATTTGAGGTCCGTTCACTGCAAAAATGCCTTGATGGAAAGACGCAAGTCCCTATCGCAATAACGCACGGACATGACTAAGGGCTGCATCAACAACATAGGTGTGACAGCGTGACTCCGCAATTGCTGGTGCGCGGCAAAGTCCTGGTAGCTCTTGGTGCAAATTGTCCCGGACCTTGGGGGACGCCCGCCGAAGCGATTGCTCACGCTTTAGGCAAAATCGAAGAGGCTCATATCGCCGTGCGCGCCGTTTCGCCGCTCTATGAAACGCGCGCGGTCGGCAATGCGCGACAGCCGGCCTATGTGAATGCCGTAGCTCTGCTCGACACCACGCTCTCACCCGAATCGCTGCTCAGAGTGTTGAAGCAGGTCGAGCGAGACTCCGGAAGGCGCGGCGGCAGGCCATGGGGCCAGCGTACCCTCGACATCGATATTGTCGACTACAAGGGGCTCGTCAGGTATTGGCGCGACGGGAGAGGGGACTTCGCCCGCCCCGGGGCCCGGCCGCTGGTTCTGCCGCATCCGCTGGCCCATGAGCGGCCTTTCGTGCTGAAGCCGCTGATGGATATTGCGCCCAATTGGCGCCATCCGGCGCTCAAAGTCAGTGCCGAGAAGCTATGGCGGCTTGCTACGAGGCGCGGTCAGGGCGCTGTGATCAAACGGCTTTAGCTTGCTAGTCCGGCGGCGAACTGCCTAAATAGAGGCCAAATCCGCCCCTCTCGCACAAGGATCGCCTGATGGCTCGCGTTACCGTCGAGGACTGCATCGATAAGATTCAAAACCGCTTCGAGCTCGTGCTCTTGGCTGGCCACCGTGCCCGGACCATCTCAGCCGGCGCCCAGATCGCCGTTCAGCGCGACAACGACAAGAACCCGGTGGTGGCGCTCCGCGAGATCGCCGAGAAGAAAATTGCTCCCGACGACCTTAGGGAAGACTTCATCCACTCGATGCAGAAATATGTCGAGGTGGACGAGCCCGAGGCGGAAGCCGTACCGATGCTCTCGACCGACACCAGAATGCCGGTCCTAGGCCAGGACGATCAGTCGATCGACAGTTCGATCGACAAGATGACCGAGGAAGAGCTGTTGCGTAGGATGGCGAGCCAGGCGCCCTCGGATGGCTCCAATGCGGGACCCCGCTCACGCTGACGTTCTTTGCCCTGACCGTATACCGGCTTTCGCCGGCATGACCGCTGGCGCGGAGCGTGCCGCGCCATGACCCGTCAATACGAGCTGGTCGAGCGCGTGCTGAGCTATCAGCCGCACGCCGACGAGGCGCTGCTCAACCGCGCCTATGTCTATGCCATGAAGGCGCATGGCAATCAGAAGCGGGCGTCGGGCGCGCCCTATTTCTCCCATCCCGTCGAGGTCGCGGCGATCCTCGCCGAGATGCGGCTCGACGACGCGACCATCGCCACCGCGCTGCTGCACGACACGATCGAGGATACCGACACCACGCGCAGCGAGATCGACGCGCTGTTCGGGCGCGAGATCGGCACGCTGGTCGACGGCCTGACCAAGATCAAGAAGCTCGACCTTGTCACCAAGAAGGCCGAGCAGGCGGAGAACTTCCGCAAGCTGCTGCTCGCCATCTCCAGCGACATTCGCGTGCTGCTCGTCAAGCTCGCCGACCGCCTGCACAACATGCGCACGCTCGAGCATATGAAGCCGGCCAAGCGCAAGATCATCGCCGAGGAGACCATGGACATCTATGCGCCGCTCGCCGGGCGCATGGGCATGCAATGGCTGCGCGAGGAGCTCGAGGACCATGCCTTCAAGTCGCTCAACCCCGAGGCCTACTCGGCGGTGGTCGAGCGCTTAAAGATTTTGCGTGAGCGCAACCAGGGCTTGATCGACGAGATCGAGGCGGCGATCACCTCGAAACTCGAAGAGGCCACTGTCGAGGGTGTCGTATCAGGCCGCGAGAAGAAGCCCTACGCCATTTGGAGCAAGATGGAGCGGAAGCAGATCTCGCTCGAGCAACTCTCCGACATCTACGCGTTTCGCATTGTCGTGCCCAAGGTCGAGGACTGCTACCGCGCGCTTTCCGTCGTGCACACGAGCTGGCACGCTGTGCCCGGTCGCTTCAAGGACTACATCTCCAATCCGAAGCAGAACGACTACCAGTCGATCCACACCACAATCGTCGGCCCGCGCCACCAGAGGGTCGAGCTGCAAATCCGCACCGAGCGGATGCATTCCGTCGCCGAATATGGCGTGGCCGCGCATGCGCTCTACAAAGACAACGGCGGCGTGAACGGCAAGGGCGGGGTCCCCTCGCAGGATTCCAACGCCTATCGCTGGCTGCGTCATCTGGTCGGCATGCTGCTCGACGGCGACAACCCCGAGGAGTTTCTCGAGCACACCAAGCTCGAGCTGTTCCAGGATCAGGTCTTCTGCTTCACGCCCAAGGGCCGCCTGATCGCGCTGCCGCGCGGCGCGAACCCGATCGATTTTGCGTATGCGGTACACACCGACGTCGGCAATACCTGCGTTGGCGCCAAGATCAACGGCCGGCCGATGCCGCTCACCACCGAGCTCAGAAACGGCGACGAGGTCGAGATCATCTGCTCCAAGGCGCAGCTCCCGCCGTCGGCCTGGCAGAGCCTCGCCGTCACCGGCAAGGCGCGCTCGGCCATCAGGCGCGCAACCCGCGACGCCGTGCGCGCGCAATACGGCAAGCTCGGCCGCGAGATTTTGGTCAGGGCGTTCCAGCGCCGCGAGAAGACCTTCAGCGAGGAAACTCTCGCCGCGGCACTTGGCCGCCTGTCGCAAAAGACCGCGGAGGATGTGATGGCGGCAGTGGGCCGGGGCGAGCTCGCCTCAGCCGACGTGGTGCGCGCGGTCTTCCCGGAAGAGAAGTCGCAGGAGCCGCTCAAGCGGCGCCGCAAGGTCAAACGCACCGACGAAGGCTGGTTCGGCTTGGGCAAGGTGATGGGCCTGAAATTCCGCTGGCCCGGATCGAGCGGGAAGCAGCGTGGGAACGGCCCTGCCGGCATTCCAATCAGGGGCTTGCGCGGCGATCTGCCGGTGAGCTTCGCCGATGGCGGGGCCGTCCCCGGCGATCGCATCGTCGGCATTCTCACCCCGGGGCAGGGCATCACCATCTACCCGATCCACGCCGAGGCGCTGAAGGCCTTCGACGAGGAGCCGGAGCGCTGGATCGACGTGACCTGGGACATCGACGAGGACAATCCGCAGCGCTTCCCCGCCAAGCTCGCCGTCACGGTGTTGAACGAGCCGGGCAGCCTCGCCCAGGTGGCTTCCGTGATCGGCGAGGCCGACGGCAATATCGACAACATCAAGATGACCAACCGCGTGCACGATTACACCGAGATCCTGATCGACCTCGAGGTATGGGATCTCAAGCATCTGAACGACATCATCGCCGGGCTTAGGGCCAAGGACATGGTGAGCAGCGCCGCGCGCGCGGGAGCCTAGCGCTGGTGTCGGCAAGGAATTTTACCTAAATATGCTAGAGCGCAGTCGCCAAAGGGCCACCTTGGTCTGGCTTTTGGCTCGATGTTTCGCGTTTCGAGGTGGTGATGCTGTTTAGGCGCCGCGAGTCGGAGAGCTTCCTGGAGCGGATGCGCGTGCATCTGTGGCCGCGGCGGAGCTGGACCCGCTCGAGCCGCTACGTGGTCTATCGGCTGAGGCGCTTGAGCGACACGCCGCACGCCGTAGCGCTGGGCTTCGCAATCGGCGTGTTCACCGCCGCAACCCCGTTCCTCGGCACGCATATGGTCATGGCCGTGTTGCTCGCCTGGGTGATTGGCGGCAGTGTCGTCGCCGCTCTGCTCGGCACCTTCGTCGGCAATCCGCTCACCTATCCGCTCATCTGGTACTCCACCTACGAGGTGGGCAATCTGATGCTGCGCGGTGAAACCGGCAAGGAGCCCATCGACCTCTCGGGCGGCATCTTTCAGTCGTCGCTCGATCAGCTCTGGCCGATCCTGAAACCGATGACGCTCGGCTGCCTGCCGGTTGGACTTGCGCTTGCGGCGCTTAGCTACATGCTCGTGCGGCCCATGGTCGAGGCCTACAAGCATCGCCGCCGCCGCCAACTCGAGCTCAGATCGGGCCGCGAGGCGTTAGGCGCTCGATGAGCACGAAGACTGCGAAGACGGCGCGAAGTGGCATGAGCGTTGCCCCGATCCGTCTCGGCATCAACATCGATCACATCGCGACGCTCCGCAATGCGCGTGGCGCCCGGTATCCCGATCCGCTGCGCGCGGCGAAGCTCGCGGTCGAGGCCGGCGCCGACAATATCACCGCGCATCTCCGCGAGGACCGGCGTCACATCCGCGATGAGGACATCGCCCGGCTGACGGCCGCCAGGCTCGCGCCGCTCAATCTAGAAATGGCGGTGACGCCGGAGATGCTGGCGATCGCGCTTAAGACGCGGCCGCATGCGTCGTGCCTCGTGCCCGAGCGGCGGGAGGAGATCACCACCGAAGGCGGGCTCGATGTCGCGAGCCAGGTGGCCACGCTGACCCCGTTCGTTGCCGAGCTGAGGCGTGCCGGTATCCAGGTCTCGCTTTTCATCGACCCCGAGCTCGAGCAGATCGAAGCCTCGCGCAAGGTCGGCGCCGACGCCGTCGAATTGCATACTGGCACCTATTGCCTGGCTGCCGCCGAAGGCGACGGCCCCGCACGCCGCCGTGAGCTGGCACGCTTGATCGAGGGCGCACGGGTCGCGGCAAAGGCCGGG
Source organism: uncultured Alphaproteobacteria bacterium (assembly GCA_963710245.1). Lineage (GTDB taxonomy): Bacteria > Pseudomonadota > Alphaproteobacteria > Rhizobiales > Methyloligellaceae > Methyloceanibacter. The sequence continues at coordinate 52,755 of CAVPZK010000013.1, read as the reverse complement.
CTGGAGGTGCATGCCGGCCACGGCCTCGATTATGATAATGTTGTCGCGGTCGCCGCGATTCCCGAGATCGTCGAGCTCAACATCGGGCATTACCTGGTGGGCGAGGCGGTTTTCGTAGGCCTGGCCGAGAGCGTCTCTCGCATGCGGACGCTGATGGACGGCGCGCGGGAATCGCTGCGGCATAGCGACACGGAAGCCACGGTCGGCAGCAAGTGATGATCATCGGCCTCGGCAACGACATGATCGACATTAGGCGCGTCGAGCGCACCATCGAGCGCTACGGCGAGCGATTTCTCGACCGCGTGTTCACCGACGCCGAGCGGCAAAAATCCGACGGGCGCGCCCAGCGCGCCGCCTCCTACGCCAAACGCTTCGCCGCCAAGGAGGCCTGCGCCAAGGCGCTCGGCACCGGCTTTCGCCACGGCGTGTTTTGGCGCGATATGGGGGTGGTGAATTTGCCTTCAGGCCGCCCCACTTTGCAGCTTACCGGTGGGGCGGCGCGGGCGCTTGCCCGGCTGACGCCCGAAGGTCACGAGGTGCGCATCGACCTGTCAATTACTGACGATTTCCCGACCGCCCAGGCGATCGTCATCATTACCGCCATAAGGGTCTCCCTCCGCGACTGACCGCTTTGTTTGCCTGTTTGCAGGGGAGGGGCTATAGGGGCGCCTTCGGGGACCGGATCGTATTTTCAAGCCAAGCCTGAAGGAGAGCTTCCGCATGAGCGTCGAAGCCGAGAACACGGAAGCAAGAAGCGGCGTAAAGGACACCGTCCGCGTCATCATCCATGCGCTGATCCTGGCGCTGGTCGTGCGTGTCCTTCTGTTTCAGCCCTTCAATATCCCGTCAGGCTCGATGATCCCGACACTGCTGATCGGCGACTATCTGTTCGTGTCGAAATACAGCTACGGCTACAGCAAATATTCCTTCCCCTTCGGCTTCAACCTGTTCTCGGGACGGGTCTGGGCAAAAGAGCCCGATCGCGGCGACGTGGTCGTTTTCAAGCTCCCGCGCGACAACGAGACGGACTACATCAAGCGCGTGATCGGGCTGCCCGGCGACGAGATCCAGATGCAGCACGGCGTGCTCAATATCAACGGCAAGTCGGTGCCCAAAGTGCGCATCGACGATTTTGTGGTGACCGAGCCGAATGGCCGCGAGCGGCATATGCCGCGCTATCAGGAAACCTTGCCGAACGGCGTGAGCTATCCCGTGCTCGATCTGGTACAGGACGGCTTCGGCGACAACACCGAGATCTACAAGGTGCCCGAAGGCCATTTCTTCATGATGGGCGACAACCGCGACAACTCGACCGACAGCCGTTTCCTGTCGGAAGTGGGTTTCGTCCCGTTCGAGAATCTGGTGGGTAAGGCGCAGATCATCTTCTTCTCGCTCGACGAGAATTCGAGCTTCCTGGAATTCTGGCACTGGCCGACCAGCATCCGCTGGTCGCGCATCTTGCAGGTGGTGCATTAGAGCCTTGCCACGCCCGCGCAAAACGGCGCTTCAGGATCTCTCCGCCCGGCTTGGGCATGAATTCTCGGACCCGGCTTGGCTCAAGCTCGCCTTGACGCATGCGAGCGCGCGGGCGGGGTTGAAGCCCGATCAGGACAATGAGCGGCTCGAGTTCCTGGGCGACCGGGTGCTCGGCCTAGCCGTTGCCGAGCTTCTGGCCGACACCTTCCCCAAAGCGCGCGAGGGAGAGCTGGCCCGCTGGTTCAATCAGCTCGTGCGCGCCGAGACCTGCGCCGAGGTTGCGCAAGCATGGCAGCTCGGCGATTTCATCCTGATGAGCGGCGGCGAGGCGGGAAGCGGCGGACGCCGCAAGAAGACCATCCTCGCCAATACCTGCGAGGCGGTGCTCGGCGCGGTGTTCGCCGATGCCGGCTACGACGCCGCCAAGCAGGTGGTGCGGCGCTTCTGGCAGCCGCAATTCGCCACGCTCGAGCTTGCCGCGCCGGACGCGAAATCCCTGTTGCAGGAATGGGCGCAAGGCCGCGGCCTGCCACTGCCGCGCTATCTCGAAGTGGCGCGCGAGGGCCCCGACCATGCGCCGCGTTTCACCGCCGAGGTGCAGATCGAAGGCGTGAGCCCCGAGCGCGGACAGGGCGCCAATAAGCGAGAAGCCGAGCAGGCGGCGGCGCTTGCCGTTCTGCTCCGCGAAGGTGTGTGGCAGGCGCCTCAAGATGGCTAGCCCGACCGTCGAGAAGGCGCCGCAGACGCGCTGCGGCTTCGTAGCGCTGATCGGCGCGCCGAATAGCGGCAAGTCGACGCTAACCAATGCGCTGGTCGGCGCCAAGGTTTCGATCGTCACCCACAAGGCGCAGACGACGCGCGGACCCGTGCGCGGCATTGCTTTGATCGGCTCGTCGCAAGTCATCCTGGTCGATACTCCGGGCATTTTTCTGCCGAAGCGGCGACTCGATCGCGCCATGTCGCAGGCAGCCTGGGAGAGGGCGGGCGACGCCGATCTCGTGGCGCTGGTGATCGATGCCCAATACGGGCTCGATCAGGTGCTACAGCCGCTGCTCGACCATCTGCCCCAAGTGAAGCGGCCGATGCTCGCAGTCCTCAACAAGATCGATCTTGTCCAGAAGCCCGACCTCTTGCGCCTCGCCGGCGAGCTTTCGGCGCTCAAGCAATTCGATCGGGTGTTCATGGTCTCGGCCCTGACCGGCGACGGCGTCGGTGACCTCAAATCCTATCTGGCCGAGGCCGTGCCTATAGGTCCTTGGCTCTTCCCAGAGGACCAGCTGACCGACGCCTCGCTCAGGCAAAGCGCGGCGGAGATCACCCGCGAGAAGCTCTTCCTCCGGCTGCATGACGAGCTGCCTTATACGCTGACCGTCGAGACCGCTGACTGGAAGGAACTCGCCGACGGTTCTATCAGGATCGAGCAGACAATCTATGTAGAACGCGAGAGCCAGCGGAAGATCGTGCTCGGCGCCAAAGGACAGACCATCAAGGAGATCGGCAAGGCCGCGCGCGCCGAGATCGGCGAGATGGCGGGCGTGCCGGTGCATCTGTTCTTGTTCGTCAAGGTGCGCGAGCGCTGGGCCGAGGACCCCGAGCGCTATCGCGAGATGGGCCTCGATTATCCCAAGGGCCGCTGAGCCCGCGCGCTAAATGTCGCATAGCGGGATACTGCGGAACTTCGGTTGGGAGGCTTAGTTGACCACCCTCATCATCCACGCATGAGGATTGGTCTCATGAAAAACTCCCTGCTCATTCTCGCCGCTTCCGCCGCCCTGATCGGTGCAAGTAGCGCCCAGGCCGCGCCGTCCAGAGGTCATGGCCCGGCGATCGTTTTCCCCGGACCCGCTGTGGAAAGCGTTACGCCCCCGATGGAGAGTTCCGTGCCGCCGCCGGTCAATCCGGGAACGCTCTCCGGTCCGTCCGAATTCGGGCTGCCCGCGGTGAACTCCGGCACGATCGTTCCGCTCAATCAGCAAACCATCACCAATCAGCCCAATTTCGGCGCGCTACCCGGATCGCCCGGATCGGCGACTTACGATCCAAGCACGGCGCTCCCGGCGCTCGGCAACCCTGGCTCTGCGCTTGCACCCAATCCGGGCACCTCGGCGGCGGGCTTTGGCAGTCCCAACACAAACACCGGAACGACCCCAAGCCTGAATAACGGGGGCTGACGGCAGAGCATCGCGCTTGGCCTTTCCGGTGCTCCGCTCTAGCGTGAGGCATGGATTGGAGCGACGAAGGCATCTTCCTATCCGCCAAGCCGCTGGGCGAGGCGAACGCCGTGGCCGAGCTGTTCACCCGCGGCCATGGACGCCATCTCGGCCTCGTGCGGGGAGGGCGCTCGCGCCGCATGCGGCCTCTGCTCCAGCCCGGCAACCTGCTCAGAGTCACCTGGCGGGCGCGGCTCTCGGAGCATCTCGGCGGCTTCAATGTCGAGCTGCTCGAGGCTAACGCCGCGCGCATTCTCGACGACCCCGCCGCGCTCGCCGCGATTGGCTCCCTGGCGGGATTGGCAAGGCTTTTGGCCGAGCGCGACCCGCATCCCGAACTCTATGCAGCAACGCTCGCCATTGTGCACGCCTTCGACGATGCGAGCCTCTGGCCCACGCTATTCGTGCGCTGGGAGCTTCAGCTTCTGGGAGAGCTCGGCTTCGGGCTCGATCTCAGCGAATGCGCGGCCACCGGCACCGACGCCGATCTGGTTTATGTGTCGCCGCGCTCGGGCCGTGCAGTATCGCGTGACGCCGGCCAACCCTATTGCGACAGGCTGCTCAAGCTGCCGGCCTTTTTGCTCGATGCGACGGCACCAGCGAGCGAAGCCGACATTCTGGCGGGACTCGCGCTCACCGGCCATTTCCTCGAGCGCGACGTACTCGAGCCGCATGGCCTCTCCATGCCGCAGGCGCGCGAGCGGCTCATTCAGATCCTCGCTCGGCCACCCAAGTCGGCTGTCGCCTGACGACAAACCACACCGTGGCTACCGACCAGCCGGTCAAGCCGAGCGGTGACAAAATCGATGCGATGCGCTAAGCGCGGGACATGGGAAAAAGGATTCCGCCACCTGATTCGCAAGGGCCGATCGAGCCGGTAAATCTGCGCGATGCGCTGGAAGAGCGCTATCTCGCTTACGCGCTTTCCACCATCATGCACCGCGCGCTGCCCGACGTGCGCGACGGGCTCAAGCCCGTGCATCGCCGGCTGCTGTACGCCATGCAGCAGCTCAGGCTTAGCCCTCAGGGCGAGTTTAGGAAATGCGCCAAGATCGTCGGCGACACGATGGGCAATTTCCATCCGCACGGCAATCAGGCGATCTACGACGCGCTCGCGCGGCTGGCGCAGGATTTCTCCGTCCGCTATCCGCTGATCGACGGCCAAGGCAATTTCGGCAATATCGACGGCGATAACCCCGCCGCCGACCGCTACACCGAGGCGCGGCTCACCGAGATTGCCGCGCACCTGCTCGACGGGATCGACGAGGACACGGTCGATTTCCGCGCCAATTACGACGGCCGCGAGCAGGAGCCGTCGGTACTGCCTGCCAATTTCCCCAACCTGCTCGCCAATGGCTCGTCAGGCATCGCCGTCGGCATGGCTACCAATATCCCGCCGCATAACGTGGGCGAGCTGTGCGACGCGGCGCTGCATCTCATCAAATTCCCCAACGCTACCGCCGACAAGCTGGTCGATTTCGTTCCCGGCCCCGACCTTCCCACGGGGGGCATCATCGTCGAACCGCGCGCCGAGATCGTGCAAGCCTATAAGACCGGGCGCGGCAGCTTCCGGCTCCGCGCGCGCTGGGAGCAAGAGGAGACCGGCCGGGGCACCTATCAGATCGTCGTCACCGAAATCCCGTATCAGATCCCCAAGGCGCGGCTCGTCGCCCGCATCGCCGAACTGCTGCTCCAGAAGAAGTTGCCGCTACTCGCCGACGTCCGTGACGAGTTGACGGAGGAGGTGCGGCTGGTGCTGGAGCCGAAGAGCCGAAGCGTCGATCCGGTCCTGCTGATGGAGCAGATGTTCAAGCTGACCGAGCTCGAGACGCGCGTGCCCCTCAACATGAATGTGCTGAGCCGCGGCGTGGTGCCGAACGTGCTGGGCTTACGCCAGGTCTTGCGCGAATGGCTCGACCATCGCCAGGTGGTGCTGGTCCGCCGCTCGAAATTCCGGCTGGCCAAGATCGACCACCGCATCGAGGTGCTCGACGGTTATCTCATCGTCTATCTCAACATCGACAAGGTCATCAAGATCATCCGCGAGAAGGATGAGCCTAAGCCTCACCTGATGAAGGCGTTCAAGCTCAGCGACGTCCAGGCCGAGGCGATCCTCAATATGCGGCTCCGCTCCTTGCGCAAACTCGAGGAGATGGAGATCAGACGCGAGCACGACAATCTGACCAAGGAACGCAAGGAGTTGAAAGCGCTGCTCGCCTCCAAGGATAAGCAGTGGAAGACCATCGCCGACGAGATCAAGGCGCTGAAGGATCAGTTCGGCCAGAAGACCGCGCTCGGAAAACGCCGCACGAGCTTCGCGGAGGCGCCAGAGGGCGTCGAGACCGAGCTTGCCGAGGCGATGATCGAGAAGGAGCCGGTCACCATCGTGCTCTCGGAGAAGGGTTGGATCCGCGCCATTCGCGGGCACCAGACCGATATCGACAGCCTTACCTTCAAGGAAGGCGACCGGCTGAAGCAGGCAGTCAAGGCGCAGACGACAGACACGCTGCTGCTGTTCGCCACCAATGGCCGCTTCTACTCGCTCGGCGCCGACAAGCTGCCGGGGGGCAGGGGCCATGGCGAGCCCTTCCGCCTGATGATCGACATCGAGGAAGCGGCAGACGCGGTCGAGCTTTTGGTGCACGAGCCAGGCCGCAAGCTGCTTGTTGCCTCGACCAGCGGCCACGGCTTCATCGTGCCTGAGGATGAGGTCCTTGCCCAGACGCGTAAGGGCAAGCAAGTGCTGAACGTCACGGCCGGCGCCGAGGCTACGGTCTGCGCGCCGGTCTCGGGCGACAGCGTGGCGGTGATCGGCGACAACCGCAAGCTCCTGCTGTTCCCACTCGCGGAGCTGCCCGAGATGCCGCGCGGCAAGGGTGTGCGGCTACAGCGCTACAAGGATGGCGGCTTGGCCGACACCAAAGTGTTCAGCAAGAAGGACGGGCTGACCTATATCGACGCGGCAGGCCGTTCCTTCGCCGTGACCGAGTTGCGCGATTGGTGGGGCCAGCGCGCCCAGGCCGGACGCCTGCCGCCGAAAGGGTTCCCCAAGTCGAACAGCTTCGGCCCACGCTTCTAGACCACGAATTGTGTCGAGAGAAAAACTAGCGGCCGACGACTTCCGGTTTGCGGAGTTTGGCCTCCGGCGCCTGCATGTCGGTGCGCACCCAGCCCTTGGAGGTGAGGCGCTCCTGCGGCTCGAAGCGATTCTTGTAGCGCATCTTGCGCGAGCCCTCGATCCAGTAGCCGAGATAGACGAACGGGTGCCCTTGGGAGCGCGCGAACTCGACATGATCGAGGATCATGTAGGTGCCGAGGCTACGCTGCGGCTGGGTCGGGTCGTAGAAGCTGTACACCATCGACACGCCATCGCTTAAGCGGTCGCAGAGCGACACGGCGATGAGCGGCGACTTGCCATCGCCGTAAGGATCGGGCTTCAGCCGGTATTCCGTAACGAAGGTCTCGACCACGCTGTCCTCAACCATCAGCGAATAGTCGAGCACCGACATCTCGGCCATGCCGCCGTCGGCGTGGCGCGCGTCGATATAGGTGCGAAACAGCGAATATTGCTCCGAGCTCGGCGAGGGCGACATGCGGGTGGCGACCAGATCGGCATTGATGCGGGCGATGCGCCTCAACGAGCGCCTGGGCACGAACTCATCGACCAGGATGCGCACCGGCACGCAGGCCGAGCAGGCGTCGCAATAAGGCATATAGGCGATGTTCTGGCTGCGCCGGAACCCGCCCTTCAGGAGATTGTCGATGAGGAAGCGCGGCTTGTCGCGGGTGAGATGCGTGAACAGCTTCCGCTCGAGCCGGCCAGGGAGGTAGGGACAGGGCTGCGGCGCCGTGATGTAGAATTCTGGAAAGTTGCTCTTATGCTCTGTCACGTGCCACCGGCCCGAAGCGAATCCAAACCGCCTCACGGCAAGCTTAGTGGATCGAAGGCCGCGAATGCAATCCGGCACAAGTGCCGCACCAGCCCGAAATCCGCCGCCAAATTTAGAATGATTCGGGACTAGCGCCGGTTGACAACCACAACGCCCGCGAGAATATCGTGCAGGCAGCGCTTGCGCGGGTCGAAAAACGCCCAAAGCAGGATCGGGCAGAACACGACCAGCGAGAACCAGAACAGAAGCGCATGGAAGGCCGCAACCAGCGGCGTGACCTTGCCGCCGAACCACATCTTGACCTCGAGCCCCATCATCCTCTGACCGATGGTCGCCGAGTTCGGTCCGCCAATCGTGAGCGCGTTGTAGCCAAGCCCCACGGCAGGAAACACGATGCCGAACAGGAGCCAGGCAAGCCCGAGCGTGATGATGCCGAGCAGCGCCACGACGATATAGGCGACCACCGTCAGAATGAGGATGATGATGGCGTCGACGATGAAGGCGAGCGAGCGCTTGCCGATCACGCCGGCGAAAAGCTGCGACTGCGCCACGGGATCGTAGGCGTGCGGCTGGTCGGTGAAATCTCTTCCGGTACGCGGTGGAAGAGTACGTTGCTCGCTCATCTCGTCTCCCATTGGGCCAAGGGATGCAAGCCTGGCCAATCCACGTTGCTACATGGTGATTGTTCCCGGGCGAGACAAGAATGCCGCACCTCTCTGCCTCCCGCGACGCCTTGAAATCTGGCAGGCCGGATTACCGCGCAGGTTGCCGAGCCCATGCCAACAGGATAAAAATTTCGCCCGACGGGTGCGCGGGAGCCAAAGCTAGCGGGGAAACGTCTATGCGAAGACCAGTGTTGTTGCTCGGGTTTGCCGCGGTTTTCGCTGCCTTCCCCGCCTGGCAGAAAGCCGTCGCTGCCTGCGACGGTCCGGAAACCATCTTCGAGGACAAGTTCGCCGACGACGCCGGTGGCTGGCCGCTCAAAGAGACGATCGAGGTGAAGGACGGCTTGTTCATCTTCAAGCTGCCGCCCGACGACATGCAATCCAATCTGAACGTCACCTTCACCGTAAAGGACGCCGATATCTGTTCCGAGACGGTATGGCCGAACGACGAGCAATCGATGCTGGGCGCAGGGCTCCTATTCTGGGGCGAGGACAACCGCACCTATTTCCAGTTCGGCATTCTCAACAACGGCAAGTTCTGGATCGCGCGCAAGCAGGACGGCAAATGGCTCGGCACCATCGCCGCCAATGTCGATTCGAGCGCCATCAAAAAGGAGCCCGGCGCAGCCAACATCCTGCGAGTCAAGACCAACGGCAACAGCGTCACCTTCTTCATCAACGATACGAAAGTGCGCGAGCTACGCGGCCAGGCGCCAAAGACCGCTTGGCGCTTCGGCCTGTCGGGCGACAATTTCGACAAGCAGAAAGACGCCAGGGTAGTCTTCAAGACCGTGAAGGTGACGAATTAGCTGGAGCGAAGCAGCTTCGCCGCGTCGCGCGCGAAATAGGTGAAGATCGCGTCGGCACCGGCGCGCTTGCAGGCAATCAGGCTCTCCAGCATGACACGCTCTCTGTCGAGCCAGCCGCGCTCCGAAGCGGCCATCAGCATCGAGTACTCGCCTGAGGTCTGATAGACGAAGGTCGGCAGCCTGAAGGCCTGCTTCACGCGCCAGACGATGTCGAGATAGGCCAGTCCCGGCTTCACCATCACCAGGTCGGCGCCCTCTTCGATGTCGAGGGCAACCTCGCGCAGCGCTTCGTCGCCATTGGCGGGATCCATCTGGTAGCTGCGTTTGTCGCCCTTCAGCATCGAGGACGAGCCGACCGCGTCGCGAAACGGTCCGTAGAACGCCGAGGCATATTTCGCCGCGTAAGCGAGCAGCTGGGTGTTGGTGAAGCCGTTCGCCTCGAGCGCCGCCCTGATCGCGCCGATCCTGCCGTCCATCATGTCGGACGGCGCGAGGATGTCGCAGCCGGCCTCGGCCTGCACCAGGGCCTGATTGATCAGCACCTCGACGGTCTTGTCGTTGTCGATCTCGCCGCCGATCAAGAGGCCGTCATGGCCGTGGCTCGTATAGGGATCGAGCGCCACGTCGCAAATGATGCCGATCTCCGGCACCTCCTGCTTGATGGCACGCACCGCGCGGCACACGAGATTGCCCGGATTGAGCGCCTCGCTCGCCTGATCGTCGCGCAGCGAAGCATCGGTATTGGGGAACAGCGCGATCGCAGGCAGGCCGAGCGTGGCGGCTTCTTCCGCCGCCTTGACCGCGAGGTCGACCGACAGTCGCTCGACGCCAGGCATAGCGGCGATCGGCGTGCGCGCGCGCGTCCCCTCGATGAGGAAGATCGGCCAGATCAGATCGTCGGTGGTGAGCGTCGTCTCGCGCACGAGCCGCCGCGACCAGTCGGCGCGCCGATTCCGCCGCATCCGTGTTGCGGGGTATCCCGACCGCGTCGCGGCTTCCGCCTTGCTGTCGCCGGCGCGCTTCGCCCGCTCGGTCCGCAACGAGACTGCTTTGTCCTTAGAGGATGCCACTTCGTTTCGCCGTGCTCACTGACCTAAGATTGGCCGCAAGCTACCACTCCGCGCCGTAAAGCTCCAACGCCTCTCGGCGGACATGGTTTGCCATTTCGGCAGACCTATTCGCAGAAGGCCGTCTTCCGCCGCGCCTTCATGTCGAAATGGAAATGGTTCTTGTGCGCCTCGTTGGCTGCCGGCCCGAGCACCGTGCCGAACGTTTGACAGGCATCGTCATGCACCACCTTCACGAACTCGCCCTTGAGCTCGGCTTGGGACTGCGTTTGGGGAGCGGTGGCTTCGGCGGGCGGCGTGGGAGGGGGCGTCTTCGCGACAGCCGTCGGCACCACAAAGGGATTGGTCTTGGCTTTGACCGTCACGGCAAAGGGATTCGTTTCTGGGCTTGCCTTGGCCTGAGTGACCTCCACGGCCTCGATCGCCGTGGGGCTTGCAGTCTGAGGGGGCGTGACCGATCCCGTGGTTTCGGCGGATGCTTTCACCACGCGCGGCCAGTCTCGCCAGCACCGTCACCTTCTCGCCGGACTCGAACACGAACTCGGAGATATCGAGCGCGTTGGCGAGCGCGTGCTCGCTGAGCGGCGTGGTCTCGCCGCCATAACGGTTGCGGCAGGAATAGGAGGTGGCGTTGTGCAGCTTGACCACTTGCGTGCCGAGAATGGCCTTGGCATGAGGCTGAAGCGTCTTGCTGATCCAACTGGCGACCCCGCTCGCGAGCGCACAGGTCATGGTTGCCGGGGGTTCGATCGCGACCCCGCCGATCGACTTGACCAGGATCGGCGCCGGAGCGCCGCAGAGGCCCTCTTTCAGCGGCGGCAGATTCTCGTAGTCGAGCGTGACGCCAGAAAGCACCTTCGCGCAATCGAGCTTCGCGGCGGCGACTTGAGCGTCACTCCACGCCACGGTTGGCTGATCGCCGGGAAGCGCCGGCTTCGCCGCCGGCTGTTGCGCCGTCGCCGGTGTCTTGGCGCGGAACGGATTGCGGTCAGGCGCAGACGGTGCATCCCCTGTCTCTGCCTGCGCATAGACGGGAAGCGCGACGAGAGCCACGAAACTGATCCGGGCAAGCAGGTTGAGCATCGTGCTTCTATCCAATTCGCGCGTCGGGAAGCTTGTGGTTTCGGCGTTTGGGTGCTAGCTGCCCCGGGCCTTTGTGAGGACAAGCAGGCCTTTTCAAGGCAAAACTTGCATTGCGGGCCTTACCAAAGGCTTCATTTGCGCAACATCCAGTTGAGGCATTGGCGTGTCGGAAGCGCTTGGCATCACCTTCGAGGAGATCGATCGGGCCGGAGTGGTAACGCTCAATCGCCCCGCAAGATTAAACGCGCTCAACCGGGAAATGTTCGAGGCGTTGAGCGCGCAATATCGGAAGTGGGCGCCCAACCCGCAAATCTACGGCGTGGTGATGCAGTCCTCGCACCCTTCGGTGTTCTCCAGCGGTGGCGACCTCAAGGTCCTGCAAGAGTGGAGCGAGCAGGGCGCGACCAGCGCGATCCGTGAGTTCTACCGCGCGGCTTACACCCATGTCTGGGTGCTCGAGAAATTCATCAGGCCGAACGTGCCTCTGATCAACGGCCTCGCTCTTGGCGGCGGCATCGGCATCAGCCTCTACGGTACGCATTGCGTAGCGGGAGAGGGATATCGCTTCGGCATGCCGCAAGTGGGCATCGGGTTTCTTCCCGACATTGGCGGCACCTATTTCCTGCCGCGCATGCTGGGCTGGACCGGGCTCTATCTTGCGTTGACCGGGCGCATCATCGGGCCCGCCGAAGCCTATCGCCATCGCCTGGTCAGCCACTGCGTGCCCGCCGCGCATTTCGGCGTGATCAAGGATGCGCTCCGCGACAACCATCCGATCGACCGGCTGCTCGACGGCTTGCATAGGGACCCGGGCGAGGGCGAGCTCGTGCGGCATACGCCGCTGATCGACCGCATCTTCTCGCGCGACTCGGTCGAGTCGATCCTCGAAGGGCTCGATTCCGAACAGGGCGAGGATGAAGCCTTCGCGCGCGAGACGGCGACCGAGATTCGCAAGAAGTCGCCCACCTCGCTCAAAGTCGCCTTCGGTCAATTCAAGCGCGGCAAGTCGTTGAGCCTGGCGAACGCGCTGAAGCTCGAATTCCGGCTGGCCTCCCATCTGATCGGCAGCCACGACTATCGCGAGGGCGTCGCCGCCCGCATCGCGGGAAACGGCCGCGAGCCCGATTGGCAGCCGGCAACGCTCGCCGGCGTCGACGACGAGGCCATCGAGCGCCTGTTCACGACCCCCGCCGAGGACGAGCTCGAGTTCAAAGAGCTGGCTCCCGGCTTGTAATCGGCGGGAATCCGCCAAGATCACCGAAACTTAATGCTAGAATTTCATGCAATCTTAAGCGTCTCGCTTAAGCGGATTTTAGGTTGCTTCGCCTACAGTCATCATCAAGTTGGGGATTAACAACAACTAACGAGGGTAGGCGATGAGTGTAGCCCTGGATCTAGGGAAGCATGCGGCTGTTGACGAGGCGGAAGACCTCAAGGGCCGCTATCTTGTTTCACTGAAACTCATTGAGCGGCTGCATCGGTTGCTGCTCGATGTCATCAAAGACGAATTCGAGCGCCTGGGCCGTGCCGACGTGAACAGCGTGCAGGCTCTGCTGCTCTACAATATCGGCGACGCCGAGCTGACCGCTGGCGAGCTCACCAGCCGCGGCTACTATCTCGGCTCCAACGTCTCCTACAATCTGAAGAAGCTGGTCGATGCCGGTTACATCAACCACCAGCGCTCGACCACCGACCGCCGGTCGGTGCGCGTGCGCCTCACCGAAAAAGGGCAGGAGGTGTGCCGGGTGGTGAACGATCTTTATCACCGCCAGCTCAAGTCCTTGCAGCACGTCGGCGGGCTCGCTCCCAATGACCTCGAGACGCTCAATAAGGCGTTGATCCGGCTCGAGCGCTTCTGGACCGACCAGATCCGCTACCAGCTCTAATCTGCTACGAATTCTCTCGCGCCTCAGCGCCCCGGTGAAGCGATGCTTCCCGGGGCGCTTCGTTTTGGACAAAGGCGCAAAGCCTAAATTCGCCCAATTCAGCCGCTAGACATTGAACCTTGGCTTCACCCGCAACATGTACTGCGGAGAGCCTGATCAGGCTTTTCGAGGGACATTTTTCTGTATCAGTGGCGGCGTAACGTTTCGCTCAACTGAAGATTCCATGCCTGGAACTCCACACGGCTCATGCCGATAACGAGGCAAAGTTCTGGAATCATTGGCACTAGAGTGATCAAGGCAAAGCGCCTATAGTTGATTAGGGACAGAAGCCGCAACGGACGGGGAGCGGCCAATGAATTTGCAGAATCGACTGAGAGGCGGGGGCATCCTCGCCGCCGCGGGTTTGGCCGCGGCGCTTCTCGTCGGCAGCATCGAGCCATCCAATGCCGGCCTCTTCTCTTGGATGAAGGGCGGCCAGGGCAATACGAACGACGGTAATTCCGGCGGCTACAACGACAATTCAGGCGGATCGAGCGGCGGCGGCTTGTTCGGCGGCGGGCAGCGGCAGCCGCAGCAACCCGGCTCGCGCGCCTTCCATGGCGATGAGCTTCCGCCCGAGGAAGGCAACGCCGCGACGCAAGCCTGGATCACCAATCCGGCGCTCGGCACGCCGACGCTCTCTAGCGCCAACATCGCCGCGACCAAGGCCGCGATCCAACGCTATCAGGGTATCGTCGCCCAAGGCGGCTGGCCCATGGTGCCGGCGACGGTGATGAAGCCCGGCTCAAACGGACAGGCCATCGCCACCTTGCAACGCCGGCTCGAAATTTCGGGCGACCTCGTCGGTCGCAGCGTGCCAGGCGAATATGATGCCGCCGTCGTCGCGGCGGTGAAGAAGTTTCAGACGCGACATGGCTTGCCGCCCACGGGCGTCATCGACAACCGCGCGACGATCGATGCACTGAACGTGCCGGCGGTAGTGCGGCTTGCGCAATTGCAGGCCAGCCTGAAGCGGCTGCAAGCCTTGGCACCATCGGCGCCCGCGCGTTACGTCGTGGTCAACATTCCGGCGGCGCAGGTGGAAGCCGTGGAATCGGGACAGGTCGCGCAGCGTCATGCCGCCGTGGTTGGTAAGCCCGAGCGTCCGTCTCCCGAACTCTCCAGCAAGATTCAGGAGATTAATTTCAATCCCTATTGGTACGTGCCGAAGAGCATCATCTACAAAGACCTGGTGCCGAAGGCTCGCGAATTCACGCGGCGTGGTCAGGACTTCCTCGCCGCCTACCGCATGCAGGCCTTCGACGCGGCCGGCAATCCTATCGATGGCCGTCAGATCAATTGGAACGGCACCGAGGTCTACAATTATCAGTTCCGCCAGCTTCCGTGGACGGAGAACTCGCTCGGCTATATCAAGATCAATTTCCCGAACAAGGACTCTGTCTATATGCACGACACGCCGCTCAAGAGCCTGTTCGGCCGGGCGGAGCGCTTCGATAGCTCAGGCTGCGTGCGCGTGCACAACGTCGACACCTTGACCGCCTGGATCCTGCGTGACTCGCCCGACTGGGACATCGGCCGAATTCGGTCGATGAAGCAGACGGGCGAGCAGATCGACGTGAAGCTCAGCAAGCCGATCCCGGTCTATTTCGCCTATATCAGCGCCTGGGGCTTGCCGGACGGCAGCGTGCAATTCCGGCCCGATATCTACAATCAAGACGGCGGCGCGGCCACGGCTTCGGCCTATTGATTTTCTAGGTCAGGCGCTCGATCTCTCTCGCCATGGCGTCTCGTGGTGGCGTCAAGCAACCCACGCCTTGGGTGTTGCTAGCGCGCGCCCGCGACATGTGGTAGAGCCAGCCAAATACCCAGGGAAATGCCGGCTCGGAGCAAACGAGCGGCAAGTCTCCCTTGTTGAGTTGGGGCGGATGTAAGCTCGAGGAGCAGTTGGCCATGACGGCAAGTGATGCAAGACGCGCCGAGATGCGCGAGAGCGCTTTCTTCACCAAGCATCTGAAGGATGCGGACCCGGAGGTCTACAGCGCGATCGCGCACGAGGCCGAGCGCCAGCAGAACGAGATCGAGCTGATCGCGTCAGAGAACATCGTGTCCCAGGCCGTGCTCGATGCTGCCGGCACCCTGCTCACCAACAAATATGCCGAAGGCTATCCCGGTCGGCGCTATTACGGCGGCTGCCAATATGTCGACGTCGTCGAGCAGCTCGCCATCGACCGCGCCAAGCGCCTGTTCAATTGCAACTTCGCCAATGTGCAGCCGCATTCGGGCAGCCAGGCGAACCAGTCCGTCATGCTGGCGCTGTTGAAACCCGGCGATACCATCATGGGGCTCGGCCTCGCTTCCGGCGGCCATCTCACCCACGGCGCGCCGCCTAACCTCTCCGGCAAATGGTTCAACGCCGTGCAATACGGCGTGCGCCCCGACGATCACCGCATCGATTACGACGAGGTCGAGCGGCTCGCGAAGGAGCACAAGCCCGCGATGATCATCACCGGCGGCTCTGCCTATCCGCGCATCATCGACTTCGCGCGCTTCCGCAAGATCGCGGACAGCGTCGGCGCCTATCTGATGGTCGACATGGCGCATTTCGCCGGCCTGGTCGCCGCGGGACTGCATCCGAGCCCGCTGCCGCACGCTCATGTCGTCACCACCACCACGCATAAGACGCTGCGCGGCCCGCGCGCCGGCTTGGTGCTTTCCAATGACGAGGAGATCGGCAAAAAGATCAACTCTGCCGTGTTCCCCGGCCTTCAGGGCGGCCCTCTGATGCACATCATCGCCGCCAAGGCCGTCGCCTTTGGCGAGGCGCTCCGGCCGGACTACAAGCTCTACATCAAGGGCGTGATCGACAATGCCAAGGCGCTCGGCGAGACGCTCGTCAAGGGCGGCTTGGCGCTCGTCTCGGGCGGCACCGACACGCATGTGATGCTGGTCGACCTCCGGCCCAAGAAGCTCACCGGCAAGGCCGCCGAGGTCGCTCTTGGCCGCGCCAACATCACCTGCAACAAGAACGGCATCCCCTTCGACCCGGAGAAGCCCGCGATCACCTCCGGCATCCGGCTCGGCTCGCCGGCGGGGACCACGCGCGGTTTCGGCATTGCCGAGTTCCAGCAGATCGGCGGCATGATCATCGAGGTTCTCGATGGGCTCGTGGCCAATGGCGATGAGGGCAATGGCAAGGTCGAAGCGTCGGTGAAGAAGCGCGCCATCGAGCTTTGCGAGCGCTATCCCATCTACCGGTAAGGCTGAGGCGTGAAGGTGAGAAAGGGGAGGGCGTTCGCTCATGCGATGCCCCTATTGCGGCAGCACCAACACGCAAGTGAAGGACTCGCGTCCTAGCGAGGATCACACCACGATCCGGCGCCGTCGCGTCTGCGCCGATTGCGGCGGCCGCTTCACCACCTTCGAGCGCGTGCAGCTGCGCGAGCTGACTGTCGTCAAGCGGAGCGGCCGCAGGATGCCGTTCGACCGCGACAAGCTAATGCGCTCGGTGCAGATCGCGCTCAGGAAGCGGCCCGTCGATCCGGAACGGATCGAGCGCATGGTCAGCGGTATCGTGCGACGGCTCGAGAATATGGGCGAGAACGACATCAAGTCCGAGACGATCGGCAAGCTGGTGATGGAGGCCTTGAAGGCGCTCGACGACGTCGCCTATGTGCGCTTCGCCTCGGTTTACAAGAATTTCCGCGAGGCCA
Source organism: uncultured Alphaproteobacteria bacterium (assembly GCA_963710245.1). Taxonomy (GTDB): domain Bacteria; phylum Pseudomonadota; class Alphaproteobacteria; order Rhizobiales; family Methyloligellaceae; genus Methyloceanibacter. The sequence goes on along the minus strand of CAVPZK010000013.1, from coordinate 35,959 downwards.
AGGATTTCGAGGCGCTGCTCGGTGAGCTTGCCGCAACCGAGGACGACGACGAAGCGGCGACCGGAGAGGCTTCGGCCTCTGCCGATGACTAAACTTGCACCCCACATCACATCGATGAACCCGAGCGACGAAGCTCATATGGCGCAAGCGCTTCAGCTCGCCCGGCGCGGGCTTGGGCTCACCTGGCCAAATCCCTCCGTCGGCTCGCTCGTCGTGACGCAATCTGGCGAGATCTTGGGGCGCGGCTCGACTGCGCCCGGCGGTCGCCCGCATGCTGAGGCCATCGCTCTTGAGAGGGCCGGCGCGAGAGCTCGGGGCGCTACCATCTATGTCACGCTCGAGCCCTGCGCCCACCCGGGCGGACGCGGGCCCGCTTGCGCCGATGTCATTGTCGCGTCAGGCACCGCGCGCGCCGTGATCGCGCTGCGCGATCCAGACCCGCGCACGGCGGGCGGCGGCATCGAGCGGCTGATCTCGGCCGGCATCGAGGTCGAGCAGGGCGTGCTCGCCGAGGAGGCGGCAGCGGTCGCGCTCGGGCACATCCTCCGCGTTACTGAAGGCCGCCCTGCCGTGACGCTGAAGCTCGCGGTCGGCGCCGACGGCCGCCTGCCGAGAGGCAAGGGAACGCCAGTCTGGATCACCGGGCCCGACGCCCGCGCGCATGGGCATCTCCTTCGCGCCAGGAACGACGCGATCCTGGTCGGGCGCGGCACTGTGTTGGCCGACAATCCGAGCCTCACCTGCCGGTTGCCGGGCATGACCTGCCGCTCGCCGGTCCGCGTCGTGCTCGACCGGCGCCTGCGGACGCCGCCTGAGGCGCATCTGTTCGACGATCTGATGGTGCCGGTCTGGCTGCTTTGCGCAGCCGACGAGGAACATCCCAACACCGACGCGCTCCAGGACCGCGGCGCGGAGATCGTCGGGGTCCCGGTCGACGCGCATGGCATGCTTGGCGTGCGCGACGCTCTGGAAACGCTCGCCGGCCGCGGCATTACCCGCGTCCTGGTCGAAGGCGGGCCACAGGTCGCACGTGCCTTCCTGGATGCCGATCTCATCGACGAGGCGGTGATCTACCAAGGGCCCAAGCCCGCCGGTCCCGATGGACTTCTGCCCTTCGTCAGCGAAGGGCTTGATCGCGTGACCGCGAGCGGGCATTTCATGCAGCTTGAAGCACGCTCGTTCGGACCCGACCGAATGACGTGGTGGCGGCGAGTGCGTCGATGTTCACCGGCATTGTCAGCGGCGTAGGCACGCTGCTTGAGCGGAAGCGGTCGGCCTTTCTGATCGCCTGCCCGTACAAGCGGCGGAGCCTCGAAGAGGGCGCCTCCATCGCTTGCGACGGCTGCTGTCTCACCGTCGTCGGGGTCGGCAAGGCGAAGGGCAAGGGGACCGTCTTTGCCGTAGAGGCCTCGAACGAGACTTTGGCGCGCACCACGCTCGACACGTGGCAGGAGGGCCGCCGCATCAATCTCGAACGGGCGCTGGCCTTTGGCGATGAGCTTGGCGGCCATCTCGTGACCGGCCATGTCGATGGGCGGGCGAAGATCATCGCGCGCGATCCTGACGGCGATAGCGTCAGGTTCCTGATCGAAAGCCCGCGCGAACTCGCCCCGTTCGTGGCCGAGAAGGGGTCGGTCGCGCTCGACGGCGTCTCGCTTACCGTTAACGCCGTCACCGACACGCGCTTCGGCGTGAACATCATTCCTTACACTCTTGCGCATACCACATGGGGAGACCTTGGCCCCGGCGATCTGGTAAACCTTGAAGTCGATCTCCTGGCGCGCTACGTCGCGCGCTTGAGAGAACAGGAAGGCGCATCTCGTGAACCTCGTTAGCAAGGCCCACCACCATCAGTTCCTCTCCTCCATCGAGGAGGTGGTCGAGGATGCGCGCAATGGCCGCATGTTCATTCTGGTCGACGCCGAGGAGCGCGAGAACGAGGGCGACCTCGTCATTCCCGCGCAGATGGCGACGCCCGACACCATCAATTTCATGGCCAAGCATGGCCGCGGGCTGATCTGCCTCGCGCTGACGCCGGAGCGCGCCAAGCAGTTGCATCTCGAGCTGATGTCCCGCTCGAACCGCGCGCGCCATTCGACCGCCTTCACCGTGTCGATCGAGGCGCGGGAAGGGGTCTCGACCGGCATCTCCGCGCATGACCGCTCGCACACCATCTCCGTCGCCATCGATCCGACCAAGGATTATCGCGACGTCATGACCCCCGGCCATGTCTTCCCGCTGGTCGCCAAGGACGGCGGCGTGCTGGTCCGCGCCGGCCATACCGAGGCTGCCGTCGATCTCGCCCGTCTCGCCGGGCTTTATCCGGCCGGTGTGATCTGCGAGATCATGAATGACGACGGCACCATGGCGCGCCTGCCCGACCTGATCGCCTTCGCGCAACGCCATGGGCTGAAGATCGGCACCATCGCCGATCTGATCGCCTACCGGCTGCGTTACGACCACCTGGTCAAGGTCGTCGCCGAGAGCAAGGTGGAGAGCGCCTTTGGCGGCGAGTTCGATCTCAAGGTCTATGCCACCACCGTCGACCCTGCCGAGCATGTGGCGCTTGTGAAAGGCGACGTCGCCTCGGGCGGCCCGGTGCTGGTGCGCGTGCATGCCCTGAACACGATCGACGACGTCATCTCGACCGGCGCCAAGCGCGAGACGCTGGTGCACAAGGCGATGGACATCATTGGCCGCGAAGGACGCGGCGTCATCGTGCTGATCCGCGAGTCGCGGCCCGACGCGATTTCGGCGCGTCTCAAGCAGGAGGCGGGCGGCCAAGGTCAACAGCGGCTCATCGAATATGGCATCGGCGCCCAGATCCTGCTCGATCTCGGCGTGCGCGAGATGACGCTCCTGAGCAACTCGCCGGCGCGCAAGATCGTCGGGCTGGAAGGCTACGGGCTCAAACTTGCCGGCCACAGGGGCTTGGATTAGATGACCCGCAAAGGCCCGCGTTCGGTCCTCATCATCGAGGCGCGCTTCTATGAGGACATCGCCGACGAGCTCGCGCGCGGCGCGATCGACGAACTCAACTCGCACAACGTGGCTTATGAGCGGCTTGCCGTTCCGGGCTCGCTCGAAATCGCGCTGGCGCTGAGCCTCGCGCTCGCAAACGGCTTCGTCGGCCGCGCGGGGCGGCACCGGGGCTGCATCGCGCTCGGCTGCGTGATCCGCGGTGAGACCACCCATTACGACATCGTGGCGCGCGAGTCTGCCGCAGGCCTGCATCAGCTCGCCGTGCAGCATGCGGTTCCCATCGGCTTCGGCATTATCACTTGCGAGAACCGCGAGCAGGCCTGGGAGCGGGCAAGCGTCGACGGACGCAATAAAGGCGGCGATGCGGCGCGGGCCTGCCTCACCCTCATGCAGCTCGAGCAGCATTTCTCCTCCGCGAGCCGGCGCTAGCCGCCATGAGCAAAAAAGCCGAGACGCGACCCCGCGCTTCCTCCCGAAGCGCAGCGAGGCTCGCCGCCGTGCAAGCGCTCTATCAGATGGACATGACCGGCATCGACCTCAACGAGGTGATCGCCGAGTTCGAGACGCATCGGCTCGGCCAGGAGATCGAGGGCTGCCAATATGCCGACGCCGAAGCCGCCTTCTTCCGCGACCTCGTCAATGGCGTGGTGCGCGAGCAGCTCAAGATCGATCCTCTGATCGACAAGCAGCTTGCCGAGGGCTGGCGGCTCACCCGCGTCGATTCCATCCTGCGCGCCATTCTCCGCGCCGGGGCGTATGAGATTCTCGAGCGGAGCGATGTGCCGGCGCGCGTGACCATCTCGGAATATGTCGACATCGCTCATGCCTTCTTCGCCGAGGACGAGCCGAAAGTGGTGAATGGCATTCTTGACGGGATGGCGCGGAAAGCGCGCCCGAAGGAGTTCGCTTCCGAAGGGACGCGCGATGGTTAAGGGCGCCGGACGCGTCGAGGGGGGACACCTTGGCGAGTTCGAGCTGATCGCCCGCTATTTCGCGCCGCTCGCCGATGACGCCGCGGCGCTTGCCTTGCGCGACGATGCCGCAGTGCTCAGGCCGCCCGAGAGCCGGGAGATCGTCATCTCATGCGACACCATCGTCGCCGGCGTGCATTTCCTGCCCGACGACCCTCCCGACACCATCGCGCATAAGGCGCTCGCGGTGAATTTGTCGGACCTCGCCGCCAAGGGAGCCAAGCCTTACGTCTATCTCCTGGCGCTGGCGCTTCCAGCCGAACCCGATCCGGCGTGGCTCGAGGCCTTCGCCTCGGGCTTGCGCAAGCTTCAAGAGCAAGCCGGCATTTGCCTGGTCGGCGGCGACACCACGCGGACCCCGGGACCGCTCACCATCACCATCACGGCGCTCGGCCTGGTGCCGCAAGGCCATGCCGTGCTCCGGCTCGGCGCCAAGCCGGGCGACCGGCTCTATGTCAGCGGCAGCATCGGCGACGCCTGTCTTGGCCTTCAGCTGCTGAAGGATCCCGCGCTCGCCGCAGCATGGAACTTGTCGGAGGAGGACGGAGCCTTTCTCGTCGGCCGCTACCGCCGCCCCGAGCCGCGCGGCAATCTTGCACTCCTCGTCCGCAACTTCGCGCAAGGCGCGATCGATGTGTCTGACGGTCTTGTCGGCGACGTGCAGAAGCTCGCGCAGCGTTTCCCATGTCGGCGCCGTGATCGAGACCGCGCGCGTGCCGTTCTCGTCCGCGGCACAAAAAGCGCTGAAGCGTAATCCGGAGCTCCTCGCAACGCTCATCACCGCGGGCGACGATTACGAGATCGTGGCCGCCGTGCCCGAGGCGAACGCCGTCGGGCTTTGAGGCCGAGGCGGCGGCGAAAGGCGCGGCTCTCACCATGATCGGCCGCATCGAGGACCATGCCGGCGAGGTGAGGGTGCTTGGCCCCGACGGCGAGACGCTCAAGCTGGAGCACTCGGGATTCTCCCATTTCTAGCGCCGGATCAGTGCCTTAAGGAAAAATGCCTGAAACTTGGACGTTCTGTTGCGTCTGCCCTCCAACTTTGGCATTTTCCGCGCGCATCTTTCTTCGGGGGCTTCGGGCCGGGGGGCACGATTCTCGTGCCTCGCTCTGGCGGCCTTATGTCCCCGCCCATCCCAATCGAACGCTTGAGAGGCAGCCGACATGACCTGGGTTCTTTATTTGATCATCGCTTGCGGAGCGCTCTCGATCGCCTACGGCGTCTGGACCACCCGGGCCGTTCTCGCCGCCGACCCCGGCACCGCGCGCATGCAGGAGATCGCCGCGGCCATCCAGGAAGGCGCGCAAGCCTATCTCGCCAGGCAATACACCACGATCGGCATTGTCGGCGTCGTCATCTTCCTCATCCTTGCCTATCTGCTCGGCATTCCGCAGGCGATCGGCTTCGCCATCGGCGCGGTACTGTCGGGCGTGGCCGGCTATATCGGCATGAACGTTTCGGTCCGCGCCAATGTCAGAACCGCGCAAGCCGCCACCAAGAGCCTCGCCGAGGGACTGAGCCTCGCCTTCCGCGCCGGCGCTATCACCGGCCTTCTCGTCGCCGGCCTCGCTCTGCTCGGCGTCTCGGTCTATTTCCTCATTCTCACGCAATTCGTCGGTTATAGCCCCGCCTCACGCGACGTGGTGGATGCGCTGGTCGCGCTCGGCTTCGGCGCCTCGCTCATCTCCATCTTCGCCCGTCTCGGCGGCGGCATCTTCACCAAGGGCGCCGATGTCGGCGGCGATCTCGTCGGCAAGGTCGAGGCAGGCATTCCCGAGGACGACCCGCGCAACCCGGCCACTATCGCCGACAATGTCGGTGACAATGTCGGCGACTGCGCCGGCATGGCCGCCGATCTGTTCGAGACCTATGTGGTGACCGTGGTGGCCACGATGGTGCTCGCTTCGATCTATTTCGCCGGCGGCGATCGCGTCATGCAGATGATGCTCTATCCGCTCGCTATCGGCGCCATCTGCGTCATCACCTCGATCATCGGCACGTATTTCGTGCGGCTCGGCAAGAGTCAGTCGATCATGGGGGCGCTCTATAAGGGCGTGCTGGCAACCGGCGTCTTGTCGCTCATCCTGCTTTGGCCTTTGACCGCATGGCTGGTCGGCATGGACACCGCCATGAAGGTGGGCGAGGTGAGCTTCACCGGCAAATCGCTATTCTATTGCGGCGCCGTCGGCCTGGTCGTTACCGCGCTGATCGTCGTGATCACCGAGTATTACACCGGCACGAATTTTCGCCCGGTGCAGTCGATCGCCAAGGCCTCCGTCACCGGCCATGGCACCAACGTGATCCAGGGCCTGGCGATCTCCCTTGAATCGACGGCGCTTCCTGCGCTTGTCATCATGGGGGCCATCATCATCGCCTACGGGCTTGCCGGCCTGTTCGGTATCGCCATCGCCGTCACCACCATGCTGGCGCTCGCCGGCATGATCGTGGCGCTCGATGCGTTTGGTCCGGTCACTGACAATGCCGGCGGCATCGCCGAAATGGCTGGCCTGCCGAAGGACATCCGCAAGACCACCGACGCGCTCGATGCGGTGGGCAACACCACCAAAGCCGTGACCAAGGGCTATGCCATCGGCTCGGCGGGGCTCGGCGCGCTGGTTCTATTCGCGGCCTATACCGAGGACCTGAAGTTCTTCTCGGCCAATGCCGACAAGTTTCCCTATTTCAGCGGTGTCGATCCGACCTTCTCGCTATCCAATCCTTATGTAGTGGTCGGCCTCTTCCTCGGCGGGCTGCTGCCTTATCTGTTCGGCGGCATCGCCATGACGGCGGTGGGCCGGGCCGCCTCGTCGATCGTCGAGGAGGTGCGCCGCCAGTTCAAGGAGAAGCCCGGCATCATGAAGGGCACCGACCGCCCGGATTACGGCAAGGCGGTCGATCTGCTCACCCGCGCGGCGATCAAGGAGATGATCATCCCCTCGCTCCTGCCGGTGCTGTCGCCGGTTGCCTTCTACTTCATCATCAATTGGATAGCGGGCAAGAGCGCGGCCTTCTCGGCGCTCGGCGCCATGCTGCTCGGCGTCATCGTCACCGGCCTGTTCGTCGCCATCTCGATGACGGCGGGCGGAGGCGCCTGGGACAATGCCAAGAAATATATCGAGGACGGCAATTACGGCGGCAAAGGCTCGGACGCGCACAAGGCGGCCGTGACCGGCGACACGGTCGGCGATCCTTACAAGGATACGGCGGGGCCGGCGGTCAATCCGATGATCAAGATCACCAACATCGTCGCGCTGCTGCTGCTCGCGGTACTCGCCCACCAATAGGCGCAACAAAGGTCACGCGATCAGATGCCGGGGATGCCGCTGCCGGGCTGCGTTGCCGGGTCTCTGATCCTTGAACATGCCGCGATTGGCGAGATTGCCGAAGATTTGCTCGATCACGCTGACATCCTTGCCGCGCGCCGGCGTCTCGCCCTTGTAGTAGTTGACGACGATGCCGTCCTTCAGGCCGTAATGGGCGACCTCCTGGACGGCCTGGCCTTTGTCGAAATAGACCGCGACGACCTGCCGGTCGATCTCTTTCGGCTTGAGGAAGGCCACCGTCTTGGTCGTGGTGGAGATGTAATAATAGGCGTCGCCGCCGATCGTGCTCGTCGTGTCCGGCGAACCGAGAACGGTCTGGACCTGCTCCTTCGTCATGCCGGGCTGAACTTGGTTGAGGTCGACGTCGATGAACACATGCCCGTGCCGGTCGACTTGGCCGCCGCAACCCGCAAGCAGCGCGGCGCCGAGCATCAGCGCGGCAAGAGACCGCCGTGCGGCAAAGACCGGCTCGAGCTTGCGCAAATCGGATGTCCCCTCGAATACCCCGTAAACGGAACCGCGAAGCCCCACGCCTGACCGGGTCGAAATTGGCAAAAGGCTAGACCAAATAGGCCGTCCTTTGAACCCTTTCCCTTTCCTCAGCGCCTGGCGCCGCGACGACACGAGCGCAGTCAAACTCTATGGCTCGATTGTGGCGCAGGCGCGGCTTCCGGTTTTTTATCAAGGCGTTGGCGTGCCCGATACGCTGGAAGGGCGTTTCGTCGTGCTGTCGCTCCAGCTCTTTGCGGTGCTGCACCGGCTCAAGGCCGAAGGACCCCCAGCCCATAGCCTAGCGCAAGACCTCATCGACCGCTTCAGTGCGGATATGGAAACGGTGCTGCGGGAGATCGGCGTCGGCGATCTCAGCATTCCGAAAAAGGTGAGGGGACTCGCCGCGTCGAGTGGGGCTCTGCTGCAAGCCTGTGCGGAGGCGCTGGCCGAGTGCGAGGCGGCCGTCGCCGCCGTCATCGCCGAGGCCTTGCCGCTCGAAGCAGGGGCCTCCGGGGCTGTAGCCAGGCGCCTGGCACACTATCTAACGGAGACCTCGAGCCTGTTGCGTGCGCAAGACTTTGCGGCGCTGCGCGAGGGCGAGGTGAGATTTCCGGGGACGATCCCCGAGGGAGAGCTGGGAGACGAACATGACGAGCGAGACTGAGCCCGCACCCCTGTCGCGCATCTTCAAGGTCGATGAGATCAAGGATGGCGCGAGCGGAGAGATTATCGCCACAGAGGCCGAGATGAACGCCATCGCCGGCCTGCTCGATCTGGTGCGGCTGGAGGGACTGACCTTCGACTACCGCCTCAATCATGGCGGCAGCGGCCGCTTGCGCCTGACGGGGCGTCTCAAGGCAGACGTGACGCAAACCTGCGTCGTGTCGCTCGATCCCGTCGATGCGCGGATCGATGTGCCGCTAGAGATCGAGTTTTGGCCTGAGGCGCTATTGCAGACCTCCGAGAGCAGCGCCGAATTGCCGGGCAGCGTGGTTCTGCTCGATGGGGCAGAGCCGATCGTCAGTGGGCAGATCGATCTTGGCAGGGTAGCCTACGAGACCCTCGCCACGTCGCTCGATCCGTATCCCAAGCGGGAAGGGGTAAGCTTCGATTGGTCGCAAGGCGAGCCCAACCAGGCCCAGGAAGCCCAGAGCGGCCCATTTGCGGCCCTTGCCGCCCTGAAGCGGGGCGAGCGGCAGGCCTAGCGGCAAAATCAGGTTGTCACTGACGGCCTTTTTCAGTCTATTCGGGTTTCATTTCCGGGGGTTGCCGCGGCCGAGCCGCTGCATGAGGTAAAGTCTTTCCTGATCGGCACAGAGTATGGGTTCTCCAGTCACCATAGCGCTCGACGCCATGGGCGGGGACCACGGGCCAAGCGTGGTCATTCCGGCTGCCGCGATCGCGCTCGTTCGTCATCCCGACATGCGTTTCCTGTTGGTCGGCGACAGAGCGAGCATCGCGCCCGAGCTCGAGGCCTATCCGGCACTCGCCGCCAAGTCTGAGCTGATCCACACCGAAGTTGCCGTCGCCATGGACGCGAAGCCGAGCCAGGCGCTGCGTAAGGGCCGCTATCACTCGAGCATGTGGCTAAGCCTCGAGGCGGTAAAAGACGGCCGCGCCGACGCGGCCGTGTCGGCCGGCAATACCGGCGCGCTGATGGTCATGGCGAAGTTCTGCCTGAAGACGCTTGAAGGCGTGGACCGCCCGGCCATCGCCGCCATCTGGCCGACCATCGAGAGCGAGTGCATCGTGCTGGACGTTGGCGCCAATGTCGGCGCGGATTCCCGCCAACTCGTCGAGTTCGCGCTGATGGGCGCGGGCATGGCGCGGGCATTGTTCGGCGTAGACAAGCCTTCGGTCGGGCTGCTCAATATCGGCGTCGAGGAAGTGAAGGGCGTCGAGGAGATCAGAAAGGCCGCCGCCGTTCTGAAGGAGTCGCCGCTTCCCATTCGCTATCATGGCTTCGTCGAAGGCGACGACGTGGGGAAAGGCGTGGTCGACGTGGTCGTCACCGACGGCTTCACCGGCAACATCGCCTTGAAGACCGCGGAAGGAACCGCTAAGCAGATCGGCGAGTATTTGCGCGCCGCGATGGGGCGCTCGTTGCTTGCTCGCCTTGGCGCAATCCTGGCGCAGGGTGCGTTCCGCGCTCTCAAGGAAAAGATGGATCCGCGCCAGCTGAACGGCGGCATCTTCCTTGGGCTAAACGGCATCGTCGTCAAAAGTCACGGCGGAACCGACGCGACCGGCTTCGCGAGCGCGATCGATCTCGCCTACGACATGGCGTCGAACGGCGTGGTGAAGCGGTTGGCGAGCGACGTCGCCGGCTTTCACACCAAGTTGGAACTCGAAGGCGCCGCGTAAGGCGCGGGGAGCGGCAACGTTGAATCCGGTGAGGACGGTCATCAAGGGAGTTGGCGGCTACCTGCCCACGCGGGTTGTGACCAATGCGGACCTCGCCAAGCTGGTCGACACTTCCGACGCTTGGATCACCGAGCGGACCGGGATCAAGGAACGCCGGATCGCCGCCGACGGCGAGCTCACCTCATCGATGGGCGCCGTCGCGGCGCGCGCGGCGCTCGACGATGCGGGGCTCGCGCCCGAAGACATCGACCTCATCATCCTTGCCACCTCGACCCCCGACCAAACCTTTCCGGCAACCGCCGTGACCATCCAGGCCGAGCTTGGCATCACCCATGGCGCGGCCTTCGACGTGCAAGCGGTGTGCTCGGGCTTCGTGTTCGCGCTGGCGACCGCCGACAATTATCTGAAGAGCGGCATGTTCAAGCGGGCGCTCGTCATCGGCGCGGAAGCGTTCTCGCGCATCCTCGACTGGGAGGATCGGTCGACCTGCGTCCTGTTCGGCGATGGGGCAGGCGCCGTGGTGGTCGAAGCCCAGAAGCTAAATGGCGTCATGACCGACCGGGGAATTCTCGCGACCTGCCTAAGATCGGACGGCCGCTACCGGGACAAGCTCTATGTCGATGGCGGACCGTCATCCACCGGCACGGTCGGCCACCTCCGCATGGACGGCCCAGAAGTATTTCGTCATGCGGTGACGAAGATCAGCGAGGTGATCGGCGCGACATTGGACCAGGCTGGCTATAAAGCATCCGATATCGACTGGTTCGTGCCGCATCAAGCCAATAAGCGTATCTTGGACGGTGCTGCCAAGAAGCTTGGACTCGACAAGGATCGCATCATCATTACACTGGATAAGCATGCCAATACCTCCGCAGCCTCGATTCCATTGGCATTGAGCACGGCGCGGGCCGACGGACGCATCAAAACCGGCGACCTGGTGCTGCTCGAGGCCATGGGTGGGGGCTTTACCTGGGGGGCGGTGCTGCTACGCTGGTAGAGACGAAAAAAAGGGCGAGTGCCGCGCGAAAGCCACACCTCGATGGAAAAGGGTGCAATATCAGGAATTTGATCGCGGGACAGATTGACCGTCTCGCATTCGCTCGATTAGCATCTTGATTAGTCCCGCGACTGGGGGAGCGTACGCATATGAGCGGGAAGACACTTACGCGCGCCGACTTGGCGGAAGCGGTGTTTCAGAAGGTCGGTCTGCCGCGGAACGAGTCCGCTGAGATCGTTGAGCTTGTGCTGCGCGAGATCGTGGCGAGTCTCGAGCGCGGCGACACGGTTAAGTTGTCGTCGTTCGGCTCTTTCGGCATTCGCGACAAGGGCCAACGCATCGGCCGCAATCCAAAGACCGGTCAGGAAGTTCCCATCACGCCGCGGCGCGTGCTGGTGTTCCGTGCGAGCAACATCATGAAGCAGCGTATCAACGATGCGCTCTCGCGAAGAAAGGCGGCCGAATAGAGTCGCCGGCGGTTGGACGCGAGTGAGGAGGAAGAGCGTTGGACAAGGCGCCTGAGGCGTTTCGCACGATCAGCGAGGTAGCTGACGAGCTTGAGGTCCCGAAGCACGTGCTTCGCTTCTGGGAGGCCAAATTTGCCCAGCTGAAACCGATGAAGCGCGGCGGCGGCCGACGCTACTACCGGCCTGAGGACGTGCAGCTTCTCCGCGGCATCCGCTCCCTGCTTTACAACGACGGCTACACCATCAGAGGCGTCCAGAAGATCCTCCGCGAGCATGGGCCGCGCTTTGTGATGGATTACCGGCGCATGGCCGAGGACGAAGAGCAAGACGACGCGATGCCGGCGCATGAGATTCCCGATGTCGCCGCCGAGGCCGCGCGAAGCGGGGGACAAGCCCTGGGCCGCGAGCCCAACGTGCAACGGGCGAAGCTCGACCCCAAAACGCTCAGCACCCTGATCGAGGAGATCGCCGCCTGCACCCGGGTGCTTACCCTGGCCAGGGAATAGCCTCCCCCGCCGGCTGATGGCTTGTTTCGACGGCCTGACCGTGTATATCCAGGCCAGCCCTGAGATAGGCTTCGGAGCGTAGCGCAGCTCGGTTAGCGCACCGGTCTGGGGGACCGGGGGTCGGGAGTTCAAATCTCCCCGCTCCGACCAGTTTCCCCGCCAAAAACAAGACATAGCCGTTAATTGCGGTCATCGCTCCGAATACAAAATTGGAACGAAAGGGACGCAAAAGTCCCGAGACAGCCCAAAAAGTCCCGAGATAATCCCGAGCTAGTTCCCTAGGTGTTCGTACTGGCGATTGAGAGGCGAACATCAGATCGAGGAGACCACTCTCACGCCCCGCGGCGGCTGATTTCCACGCCTAAGAGCATTCGCGCCTCGAGCGGCTGCCCAGAAATTAACGCGTATTACACCAAAATTTTACACCCTGGTTCGTTATCGAGGTCCGCAGCTAGAAGGGGAGGTGCAATGTACGCAACAGTCACGCGCGACCAATTCGAAATCAGAGATGAGGCGATTATCCACATTGCCACTGGAGCCGAGTTCACTCCGGTTTTGGGGCACGCGGAATCGGTACTGATTTGGACGGGAGAAATCGGCAGGAAGCTATGGAGCGGTGAAATCTATCGATACGCAGACGTGATGATGACGATGAAAAAGGTCTGGCGCGAACTCATTCTTGATCAATAAGGACGCTCATTCTGGTTTAGCTCGCGGCGTCCTGTTTCTCTCCTCGCGAGCCATAGTCAGAAGCTCATCAGATCGCTTGCCATCGGTATCCATTCCCAGGCGCTTTAAGTCAGCCCTGGCAGCAGCGACTAGCTGAGCGATTTTTGGTAGAATTTTTTCCATGGTTTTTCTTTGGTCCTTAGTGGCCCTCATATTTGAAGAGACGTTTTCGGTGGGCCTCGACCTTGCCGTCAGCAATCACGAGAATCCTGTTCTAGGCAATCCAGTCTAATTCTCGCGCTTTAGCCACCGCGGCGTGAAGGGCTTCCCTGCGAAATTCTGCGATGGCGGGGGATGAAACACTCGCGGCCACCCAGCTGTCCCTCAAAACTAGATGCGGATTCCCGAACCGCTTTTGATAGGTAACTGCGAAATCGGTCCCTGGCTTCGTGACAGTGATACTGGTGCCGTTGACTTCAACCTGCAGATTCCCCTTCGCCATGTTCCATTCTTAACCGAAAATGTGCTCGCCAAAGCACGTTGAATTTTTAAGGGGTGTCAAGCCCGCAGGGGTAGATCAGGTCGCTTTCAGTGGTCGCACAAATGAGTTCAGACCGGGCCAATCCGACGGCAAGCCGATGCCCCTGGCCAACCCAAAGGGCCGTAGTAAACGGAAGGCCAAGTGCATATATGTAGATTATCGTCTGCAACGGTCCACCGGGCGCAGGCGGCTGAGAGAGTTTTGAACTGCGCTCTTGCCCCTCAAGGTAAGAGCCATGCAGCAGAAGACCTCAGCCTCCACCAAAAATCGTATTCTTTCGCGCTTGTCAGCCGCCGATATGGCGTTGCTGAGACCCGATCTTGAGGCCATCGAACTCCCGCTTCGTTATGTGCTCGAAGAGCCGAACAAGCCAATCACACACAGCTATTTCATTGAATATGGGCTTGCTTCCATTGTTGCGGCTAACGGACATAAGCGGCTGGAAGTCGGCCTCATCGGCTGTGAGGGCATGACCGGCCTTCCGATCGTGCTCGGCAACGACAGGTCTCCGAACGAAACCTTCATGCAGGTGCGCCGGGAACGGAATACGCATCGCCGCCGACAAGCTGCGCGAGGCTATCTCACAAAGTCGATCACTTGAACGCGCGCTTCTAGGTTTCGCTCATGCGTTCATGAACCAGACCGCCAGCACCGCTCTCTCGAATGGCACTGCCACTCTAGAAGAACGATTGGCTCGATGGCTCTGATGGCCAATGACCGGCTGCGAGGTGACGAGGTTCCTCTCACACATGAGTTTCTCTCGCTGATGCTCGGAGTGCGGCGGGCGGGTGTGACCGTAGCCCTACACTATCTTGAGCAACGGGCGCTGATTCGGATGGCGCGAAAGCAGATCGTGATTACGGATCGAAAGGGATTGGAAGCTGCCGCGAACGGCACCTATCACAAGCCCGAAAAGCAAGCGTAGCAAAACTGCGGAAGCTCATTAGACAAAAACACCTGCACACACAATCGCGACAAAGCTATCGCTCAATGAGGCCATCTATCTAAATTCTCGTCGCGAATGAGAATTTTCGTCATCATGTACTCGTCTGCCCAGACCTGGAGCCTTTGACGATTTGAATAAGTCGTCTGGAAGAAGAACGGCGGTAAAAATATTTTGCCCTTCGGCATATCTTACCCGCAGCGTCATATAGCCCTAAGCAACTCGTTCGCGAGGCGGTGAAGGGTTCTCCATCGGAAATTCCTCGCCCAAGGCCTCTAAAAACCTCTTGCTGGCTTCTAGCTCGCGTGCAAGCCGAGTCCACGTTTGCGCAAGGCTGAGGAAATTGATCACGGACCATGGGCGACGACGCCGCAGCCGCCATCGGTAGGCAGCACTTGGCGTGCTCTCTGCACTCTTTAGGATCGCCCGGCACGTGAAGGCCTTTCCCCACACACCCCCGTGCTTTGATTCGATTCCAAAAGATGATTAATTCAGTCAAGCGCAGAGTCAGTACGTTTGCGAACAGAGGGCTATGCCCGAAATTTAATTTTTTGTACGGGGAACGTACCAGAGTCCCGTTGGTGGCTCGTAAAACAGGCTGACTTGTTAGTAGGCGCGACACCTCCGACGGAGGTGCAGATGCGCATCCTTGCCGGGGCCGTGTCGATGGATGAAAAATCCATGTTCGGGTTTCCACCGGTGCTCGGATCCTAGCGGCGGCTCGTACGGGTCAAGTTTATTGTGGCTCTAATTCTGGCGACCACCATTTTCAGGTCATAGGGTTTCGCCAAGAAGGGTTCGGTTTCACATAGCTCCTTCGCAGCTGATGTTTTCTTCGCGTCGCCTGATGTGAGAATGATAGGGAGGCCACGTCTATTTGCTCGGAGCCATTGAGCGAGGCCGAATCCGTCCATTGGACCCGGCAGCTTCACGTCGCTAAATACTACGTCGATGATTATGTCACCTTGCTCGATGATCAGCACGGCCTCTTCGGCAGCAGAGGCTTCCAACACTTTATAACCGCAGTCCTGCAAATAATCCGATAGCGCCATTCGGATAAGGACCTCGTCCTCGACAATCAGTAGCGTAGGGGTGCGCTCTTTCGGGTCAGGGAAAGTCCCATTAGGCACAATCGGCTTATCGGCGGCCATGTTTCCTCTCCTGAACGCCGTTTTTAAAATGGCTGTATTGGGCGAAAGGTTCCTAGACATGGGAACAACGGTTTACTAACCGAGTGTCAGTCGGCTGCCAAATCATAATCATTGGCGAGACGGGCGCTAATGTCGCACAGCCGCTGGCGACATGAAATGCTCGCTTCACTGCCTTGAGGTAATGCATCCCACGAGGAGCCAATTTTCATCACACGCACGCTTTCGACCTCAGCGCATTCAATGTGAAGGTTAATTTACTCCATGATTAGTGCCTCGAGCTCCTGCCGCGTTTTGGAGGGCTTTGTAACCATTGGAACCTCCCGAGCTAGAAAAAACGGAAGCCCTTACAATGTAGAGAGTGTCGGCGCGTGGCACCAATTTCCGGTTTGTGCGTTATCATACATTGCAAAGGGTGCCCCATGGCCCAACCTTCGCCTGAGCATCACCGTCGTGCTCTGATTGTCGATGACGAGATTATTTTCGCCATCAATCTCGAAGCAGACATGCACGCCTTGGGGTTCGACATTTGCGATTTAGCGGCAAATGGACATCAAGCCTCCAGGCTGGCAATAACCAATCAGCCCGACATCGTCCTAATGGACATCAATCTCGAAGGAGGCCGCGAGGGTATCGAGACCGCTCGATGGATTCGCAGCGTATGCGAGGCGCCCATCCTTTTCATCACTGGATATACAGACCCCGACACCATCGACCGCATCCATGAGCAAGTTCCTGGAGCTTGCGTGCTGTCCAAGATGCTTTATCGCGACAGCCTTCCTGCGGCCGTGGCAGCAGTCGCTCATCATCATTGACGCGAGCAAACGGCTTCACACCGATTTCCGGCGTTGCCCTCATCGGGACGCTCTGTCCACCCGAGATACCGCTCGGCTATTTCCGCCGCGCTCTTGACTTTGCCGATGTCGTCGAGGTGCCTTTGGAGCGACAGCTTGCTGAGTTTTTCGATTGGCAGGCTTACGAAAATACCAATGCGATTAGTGATCATCCGAAGCGCGTCGGCAAAAGCAAGGTTGCGCTCGGCCTCAGTTCCCTCCGCTTGCGCGGGATCGGGCAATCCCCAATGGGCGGTCATTGGTTGGCCCGGCCAGATCGGGCATATTTCCTTCGCAGCGTTGTCGCAGACGGTGAAAACGAAATCGAGCTTTGGTGCGTCCGGCCCGGAGAACTCCTCCCAGGATTTCGAGCGGAGGCCACTAACGTCGAAGTGGGCTAGGTTTAGAACACGCAGCGTGTTGGGATGGACCCGTCCCTTCGGCTCGCTCCCGGCACTAAATGCTTGGAACTTGCCTCGGCCCAAACGGTTGAGGATGACCTCAGCCATGATCGACCGCGCAGAATTGCGGGTACATAGGAACAGCACGTTCAGAGGTTGCTGACTGTTCACAGCCTTCATGTCTTACCTCCGATTAGCAGCATTCTGCCGATGAGCAGCACTCTGCCAATGCCGACGCAATCAGTGGGCGACAGACCTCTGGTTTGCCGCGACAGCAATCCTCAACCAGAAAGGACAGAAGGCCGCGCGTACCGTCTAGATCGACTGAGTAGATGATTGAGCGGCTTTCTTTGCGCGACTTCACGAGCCTCGCGCGAGTGAGGATGCCAACGTGCGACGATAGGGTGTTATGCGGAATCTTCAGTTGACGTGCGATATCGCCAGCAGCCATGCCATCGGGTCCACAAGGCACAAGCAGGCGAAATACCTTCAGACGGCTCTCTTGAGCCAAGGCAGATAATGCTTCAAGTGCGTGCGATGTGTCCATCCCTCTAGACATATCGAGAATAGGACGCCAAGTCAAGCTCCAAGAGGAGCGCCGAAAGCTACGGCTTAATCATTGCTCGGCGTAGGTCGCGGTCGTCCCATCCTTCTTGATTGCGTAGACTTTGATTGGCCCCTTCTTCGGACCTTCCATGCCCGGCACCCCGCTCGGCATCCCTGGGATGCTTAAACCTACGAGGTCTTTGGGCCGCTCTGCCAGAACCCGCTTGATGATATCGCTGGTGATGTGACCTTCAAACACATAGCCGTTGAGCTTGATCAAATGGCAGCCCTCGAAGCCAGCAGGCACTCCAGCACTCATGCTCATCTCAGCGAGGTTCTCCACGGGCTCAATCTTTAGGTTGAAACCGTTTTTGCGAAGGTAATCTGCATGTGCTTCGCAACAATCGCACGCTTGGGCCTTGTAGAGGGTGCCGTGCAAGGTTTCGGCACCGGCGGTAGCCGGTAGACTTACCAACGTCGCTGCGACAAGGAACATCCAGAGACGGTTCATTTGATGAACTCCCACAAAATCGCGTTTCAGGATTCTAGCACACGTTAAACGCCAGAACGGCCGGAGACGTGGCGATGAGAATTCTCTTACTCTCATTTCGGTCTTAGCTCCCCGGTGGGTAAGAGGTGCCTATAAAGCGTCGAACGCGTGACGCCCAACTCCACGCATAAAGCCCCGACATTGGTTTCGGGCTTTCCCATTGATGCCTGAGCAAGTCGGAGCTTCGCAGCCGTCATTTTTGGCCGACGGCCTCCCTTTCGGCCGCGCGCGCGGGCTGATGCGAAATCCTGCGCGAGTTCGCTCGCAAATAACGTCGCGTTCAACTCGGAAAAGGCACGCCAAGAGCCCGACGTTACAAACAAAAAGCCTCGCTAGGACGGCGCTGAGTTTGCACGTTGGAGACTCCCAATAAATTGTGGTCGTTTGTCTGAATCTCGCCTTCAAGAAGAAGGCTAAGCCCGTTCCGAGACTTGCCCAGGTTGAAACTTGGCAACATGACGTCCTAATGAACCTATCCTAGCCACGCTAGAGAGCCGGGGACTGGCTGCAGGTCATTGCACTTGCCCTGCCGACGACCCATGTGTTTGAAGGCATGCGCTGCAGCCGCGGAAGAACGGTACTCTAGTGCAATTGGGTAAGTAGATGCGTGGCCGCTTGTTAACCGTGATCGTCGCGGGCTTGCTCATCGGTGCGCTCGGCGGCGCGGCTGTCCTCGCTCTGAGTCAAGGCCCCGCAGGCCCCGCCGTGCAGACAAGTGGCAAGGCGCTGATCGGCGGCCCCTTCACCCTTGTCGATCAAAACGGGAAGACTGTCACCGATCAGGACTTCCGCGGGCGCTATATGCTCGTCTTCTTCGGCTTCACCCATTGCCCCGATGTCTGCCCCGCCGAGCTTCAAGTGATGTCGGCGAGCCTTGACGAGCTTGGGCCCAAGGCCGAGCAGATGGTCCCCATCTTTATTACCCTCGATCCCGAGCGCGATACGCAAGAGGCGATGGGTGCGTTCGTCAAGAATTTCGGATCGCGCTTCGTGGGGCTGACGGGGTCTCCAGAAGCAATTGCCGCAGCCGCCGACGCTTATCGCGTCGCCTACGCGAAGGTTCAGGAAGACATATCCAAGCCCGATTACAGCATCGACCATTCTGGGCTTGTCTATCTGATGGGCAAAGACGGCGAATACATCACGCAGTTCACCTATGGCACGCCTGCCGCAAAAATGACCGAGACCCTCCGCCGCTACCTCTAGCCTGCGGCTTACAACATTTCAGCGCCATTGGCGCAAGGTGCGCCCCGCGGATACTTTTGTCAGTGATGCTCACTTTTGTCAGTGATGCTGATGGTCGGTTTGGTCTGGCGTCGCCGCACCCATGCCTTTGACCTCAAAGGTCACACTAACGGTGCCCGCCTTCTCGAAGTTGAGCGTGGCCGGGAACGTCTCGCCCTCCTTCAACGGCTTTTTGAGGTCCAGGAACATCAGATGATAGGAGGCGGGAGCGAGCGCCACCGAGCCTTGGACTGGAATTGGCAGTCCGTCGGTCAACTCGCGCATTTTCATCATGCCGTCCGCCATACTCATTTGGTGGATCCCGGCGCTGCCCGCAATGTCGGCAGTCACCGAGACGAGCCTATCGGGTGTCGGCGCGTCGTTCTTGATGGTGAGATAGCCCGCGGCAACTTTAGCGCCCCCTGGCGTTGCCCGCGACCACGGCGTCTCGATGGTGATTGCGCCGACCTTGAACTCGCTGGCGAAGGCGTCGTGCCCTAGCACGGCAAGAGCGGCAACGGCGAGCATTGCCGTGACGAGACGCAAGCGACATTCCAGCATCATGGACGCGATTAGCTCGTGTGCCGTTCATGCGAGAGTTCTCATGCAGAACAATCCGTATGCACCGTTTCAATTTAGAGTGGGAGGAATCAGTGCGTTGGGCTTGTCTGAATTAAAGTTCGCCCACTCTGCAAGCTGCTCAGCGTCCGCTGCAAGATGCTCCTCACCTGCGGCAAGCAACAATAAGGCTGCTTCAGTTAGCTTGCTGGACGCAGCTTCAAGTAGCTCTGGTCGCGTCATGGCCCCCTCCCTGTTCGGACGGTAGCAGGGTACGTAATCCTGCAAATATGTTTTGGGAGCGACCGCAACCCCGCAAAACCGCGCGGCAGTCGGTCCATCGGAGGTACTTCTAAAGGGAAAGAGTTGTGGCTAAATCATCTAATCTAGCAAGTGTAAGTTGACTGAGTAACGCGTGATTTCACTCCTTTACCGCTTGAGCTTTTAGGACGATGCGAACTTGTATCGGTAAGGCCGGAGACCTGCTATCGGGGGTATCGCATTGAGGGATTGAAGCAGGGCGAAGGCATGCTCCTTCGTGTATCTCCCACGAGACCCGATCTGCCCACCTTAAAGTATTCACGTTTTCTCACCCTACGGGCGAGTTGGATCAAGGCTGTTGGCGTAGTCGCTGGATACATTGATGAGGCGTTCATAGAGACCCACGAAGACAAAGTGGCCTCATAATGTGAGGCAAAGGACGCCCACCGAAGCGACCGACAAGCTGCCCAAAAGAAAAGGGACGCCGACCGAAGCCGACGCCGCTACACCCCTTGAAGGCTACGGTTTGCCCTTTGTGGGCGCGCCACCATTTTCTTGCTTGTAGTCCTGGTTAAGGGTGCCGTTTGTTCCAGCACGCTCACCGGCTGTCTTGCCCCACTCAGACGCGCCTGGGGCACCAGTGTCATTGGCTCCGCCATCTTGGAAGCTCTGCACGCCGGAAGCACGATCCCGGCCAAAGGCACCCGGCTTATCGGGTTGGCCCGCAAAGGCCATACCTACTCCGAAGAGGAGTATGCCGCTGAAGATCGCAATTGTGGTTTTCATTCCATTCTCCTTTTTCTTCCTTGTGGAGATAAGCCCTGACACGCGCAAGCGTTCCGCCTGAGGCTTTAGCGGTCATTTGGTGACGCCCAAA
This sequence comes from uncultured Alphaproteobacteria bacterium, assembly GCA_963710245.1. Classification (GTDB taxonomy): domain Bacteria; phylum Pseudomonadota; class Alphaproteobacteria; order Rhizobiales; family Methyloligellaceae; genus Methyloceanibacter. The sequence continues at coordinate 15,305 of CAVPZK010000013.1, read as the reverse complement.
TGGCAGACGGAGAGTAAGCAGGATGGACTTCTAAGCTGCGGGTCGGATGATTAAGGGGAGTTGATGCCTAAGATGTGACTTTGGCGTTACGTGAGTTGCGTGTTCTCTGCGAGAGGGAGTGGGCTTATCTCAAGGAGAACTTTAAGAGGAAATATCTTGTCGCAGCCGCCCTGTCGTGGGCGAGCCTCCAGGCGAGAGCGAGGAACTCTGACACCCTCATTTCAACGCGCGGATCGTCTCTGTCCGAAATGTACTTTGCGAGCAGCTGAGGAGATTTCCTATTTGTAGTACGTGACAGAATAGTGTGACCCGGGAAGCGTCACGACGATCTCGTCGTCAACCAGCTGGACGCTGAATTCCGAGTTGGCCGTCATGATATGGTTCTCTGCGATGCCGCTATTCGGCCAAATCGAACTCCTGGCGAAGCCGAGTGGATTTCCGCGAGCCTTCTTTGCAGTCGATAGTGAGTTGCGGCCCATCGCGGACTAGTACGGCGTCCCACGCAACGCCCGTCCGCCTAATTACTTCTACCCCGGCACTCTCGCACTCCGGATGTTCGCGAAGTTCAGCGGTGATCATGCTTTCGAGTTCCGCAGCGGTCTTCACCGACTTCTGAGACATTCGAACCCTCCTGATTAAAAGCGCAAGCCTAACATCGAAAATAAAAAAAGGCGCGCCGAAGCGAGCGCCATCTTAGCCTATGCTGGTGGGAGCTGAGACAGACCGCATGTCCGCAAACCTGAGGAGCTGGCCGAAGTTACTTGGGGCTGGCAACCTACGGAAGAGAAATGACCAGTTCTGACACTCTCTACGTCTTTCTGTTTGTTGCGGTGTTCCCAGCGCTATGGATATTAGCGAGGGTTCTCGATCGCGTAGTGCCGGACAACTCCGAGCACCACTCGCCTCGCCAAGAGCGAGAGCGCAAGCAGGAGCCTGAAGCGCCTTAGCGGGGTGGTGAAAGGGCGCCGACCGAAGCCGACGCCCCCTGGACTTAAGGCTCGGCCGCTCGTTGACTAACCCGTGGCGAAAGCGCAACTGACTGCGCAAGCGAACTGCCGCCGAATGAGTTAAAGGGGCGCCAACTCTCGTGGCGCCCTTTAGTTTTGTAATCTCCCGGTACGAGGATTAGGTGGCATGGGTCGTCGCTGCCATAACTGCGGGCAAGAGCTTGTCGAGATCGACAATGACGGTTTGCACCTGACCGGATGCCTGTCATGCAACCTATGGGCTGCAGCCGGTGGGAAGCGGTGGGTGCGGCTTTCGGAGGCAGATCTCCGCGCGCTTCATCAGTTGCGACATGGGGGCTATAAGTGGGGCACCGACTGAAGCCAAGCCAAAAAGCTCCGGACTTAGGCAGCGCCGAAAACCGCCATCTCTAAGTCTCTGTCGGCCGAGGATGCGGTCGCAGGGTCGCTTCGCGTGGCCTTCGGCTTTGCGCTCCTGATGATCCATTTCTTCAGGTGCTAGCTCGCTAACTACAACGCCCAATCGATTTGAGAAGTCGATGTCCGCAAGTCTGTACATGGTCATCCCCCTTTGACACAGCCCCGGCCTGGAGGTGTCAGCTCAGACCGGGGCCGCGTCCAGATTTAGGCGATTTGAAAAGTGCGAGTTACCGTGGTCTCTGCCTCCCCGAGTCGGTCCAGGCAGCCACCCCGCACGAGCGTCGTGTTAGCACTGCGGCCAACGATAGCTGTAGCCTCTGAGGCACATCAAAAACAAAAAGCCCCGCTAGGGGCGGGGCTGAGTTAGCAAGTTGGAGGCTCCCAATAAGGAAGCCCCGTAATCTTAGAGGCTTTGCCGCATATCGGGTGTCGTTCCCTGCAACACTTGGCCCAAGAATAGAGGAGCGCCGCGAACCCGCGCTCCTAGCCCCGACCTAAAATTTTCCACATCGCCGCAAATAATGTTGCCAGAGGAGGGCAGCTCTCCAGCTCTGCCTGACCTCGGCGGCCCTGCCCACGTCAAACGGGGATTTGCCGGTCGGGGCCGCTCAAATGAAGAAGCCCCAGAGACGGGGAATTATTGGGGGCTTCTCCGGTCCCTTACGGGGGAACCGTGATGGGGACCGAATACCCACCACAATAAACGACTTACTACTCCGCTTTCAGCGAGTCAATGCATGTGGCTGGAGAATAAGAAGCCCCGGGTGAGCGGGGCTTCCATCGACCGGATCGGTGGCGGGGGGTCCACTTGGGGGATTGGGAAGACCCGGTCGTGCGATCTTGACGGGAGCGCATCGACTTTAGTTCCTTGCGATGTCAGTGATGCGACACAGCAGCCCGACACCAGTTGCAAACCCACACAGGAGAGTAAGGGTGCCGAGCCTAACCAGCCCGAGGTGGCGAACCCGAGAGGCTGGCGACCGTCATCCTAGACGAACCCATCCGGGTCGGCTGCTTGATCTTGTTACCCAATTGAACCTGAAACATGATCAGCGGCGTTTAATCACGAGCGGTTCATTTTCGCCATACCTTTCACGGAGGCCGTCATGGCAGACACTACTGTAAAAAAGGTCGAGGCAGCATCTTCTCCAAAAGGAGAAATGGGCCAGCGATACCTCGTCGCTGGAAAACGGGTTTCAATGCGTCTTTGGCGTGACGAGCCAGGGGGTAAGCTCAAAGAACCGACGACAAGAGATTACGAGACCGTCGGCTACGTAATCTCGGGTCACGCGAGACTTGAGTTAGAAGGGCAGACTCTCGATCTTAAAACAGGCGATTTCTGGTTGGTGCCCGCAGGCGCCACTCATCAATATACGATTATGGAACCGTTCACCGCTGTCGAAGCCACTGCGCCTCCGGCTGAGGTTCACGGCCGAGATACTCCTTAGCTCACTGCTAAGAAGATTTAGGACCTACGCCAGCCGCGGGGTAGAAGCTCGCCGGGCCTGGCCCGCGCAGGGGGATTAGGCTTGCCCGCTATTCGGCCGGTCCAGAGGCTGTTGCGAAACGTGGCTGGAAAGTGCCCTTCAAACCATGCGCCAAGCTTACGCACTCCGCTGACCCGCCCGGCGCCTTGGCCAGCCAGCGCAGCGAGCCTTTGCCCTGGAGAGTTTCGCAAGACGAGTTATTCAAAAAGAAATGCGCTGGCTGCGTACCAGGGACCAACCACGACGGAGGCTGGTTGTTTCCCAAATGAAATCGGGTCGATGTGGCGATGAAGAGGAACCCATCCCTGCTTCTCGATCCGAACGGCTAGACTTATCCAATTCAGGGCGAGCTTGTGGTATCTTTGCCGAGCTGCGGGCGATTTGCATTCACTTGCTCGCAAGGTGAAGCACATTGCTCGTTGCCGACATTCCGTGGGGTCGCCTAACATGCGACATACTCAGACCCCGGCCCTCCGCAACCAGTCCAAACTAGTCGCTTGCCAGCTCGGAGCCGACACCTTTGCCGCTTAACCAAACTGGTAGCCAAGCGTTCCGAGCCAATGGGGTCGTCTTTGGGTTGGTCGCGTGTTTTGTTGGTGCGGTCGCGTACACAAGCTCTCCTCGCTCTCAAGCTTTTGCGAAATGGAGCACGGTCTGGAGTAGGCACTTTCTTCGATCCCTTCATCCCGCCGAGTTAAGCGAGACCGCTGGCTCCTACCAAATGATCAGCGCGGTTGCTAACGGTGGGATGATCGCGGGATTCTATTAATGAGGCGATTGCTATTCGCGCCCAGCCCTCAAGCGTCAAACAATCCATCCAAGCAGCCTGTGACGGCGAAGACGGCCCCAAAAAAAATAGCCCCGGCTTGTGGCGACGGGGCTGGTCCAGAATCCGGAGATTAGACCAGTGCGAGTTTGCTGTGGTCTCCGCTTCCCCCGGTGAATTAAGAGCGGCCACCCCGCACGGGAATCAGCTACCACCGACGGAAGCAATTGGCTGTAGCGCTGAGGGGTGAGGACGATGAGCGATCCCAGTGGATGGTTGTGGGTCATTTTAGCGGTGTTGGGCGTAGGCGGATTAGGCCTGGCCATCGCCTACGGTAGTGCCATGTGGGCTCAACGCCGTCGGGATTTGCGGCAAGCCCAAGACGAAGCCGTACGTGACAATTATCGTCAAGAGGAGGTCAGAGAAAAACGCCAGAGCGAAGAACAGATTGCACCTCAACCCGAGAGGAAGAATATCGAGACTAAGGCTCAGTCTCCAATCAAGAGCACGGTTAGGACACGAGGCGGCGTCACCGAACATAATGTGCGATATGTCCTCGCATTTGGATTAGCCGGCATAATTATCGCTTTCATTGTCATCGCAATCTATTTTGGTAGCCTTCCCTACTAACCACTTCACTACGCGCTGGTGACACTCTCTTCGTCAAGGTGCTGGCGGAAGTAGAAAGGCGAGCTTCCTGAATCCAAGTAGCTTCGACCGCGTTCGGGAAAATGGGCGCCGACCGAAGCCGCGCTATCGAGGACCTTCGTGCGGCTCTCTCTTCTGGTCGAGAAACTGCCGAGTGATTTCTTCGAGTCGCAACTCCACCCAGCAAGCAATGCAGATGAAAGTCGCCGCCGGCGGCTATGTCGTGGGGACGCCACAGGCCAAGCTCTCGCCTATGTGTATGCCCGTGAGACTGAGGCCGACACGGCCAAGGTGCTGACGATGGATAAGGCGCGCCGTGCGGCAAGCAACATCGCCAAGCTGCCATGCTAAGAATGAAGTGAGAGCGATACCAAACTGCAAGCTTCTCGGTTTTCTGACGCCGCTGGTTCACACGGTCGTGCGCGTACTCTAGATCGGCAGCCATGCAGGTCCATCGTTCTGCATAATCGATCAGGCTCTCTTTCAGAACCGGATCGTTTGTTTCTGCCGCCATCTCACAATAGCGCCTCGCGCGCTCTCTGTACTCTTCCGGATCGCCCCACATACGCGAACTCCACTCGGTTACTAACCCCAGATCGATTGCAAAAAGGCGTGACAGTTTCAAGACCTTGATCGCCCGATTGTGGCGTCGGCGACCGGGTGCGCCGTCGCACCGTCTTTTATGACCCTGCTCGCGACTTCAGCCGGCGCCGGCCGAAGCCGACACTCTGCACGGGGTGGCCCTTAGTCGTTGTGGAGCTCATCGGTTGGACCCGTTACCGGACCCTGCGCATCACCGCGCAATTCCTTCAACAGCCATCCCGGCAAGTTGTGGACCAGCCGCGGGTTCGGACCGCTCGGCCAGCGCGCTCCGTCAGTGCCCCCGCCTGCGCACACGACTCCGATAGCAAAGCAGTTGTCGTTAATTATGGGCGAGCCAGACATGCCGCCCTCGATGTTGTTGGCGGCACCGATAATCCATAGTCGGCTGTCTTGATGCATCAGGTCGCATTGGAACCATTGACCATCAAGCGATAGCGTCCACCCGGCACCCTTATTGGGAGCATCGCCAATTACTAGCGCCGCCGTTGACTCCATCAAAGCCTCATAAGCTTCCGATTGTTCCGATAGCGCTTGGCTGTCGGGCGAACCTAGCACCGCTATGTCGCCGATCGGATCGGCGAAGAGACATTCAGCCCATACCTTGGGAGGCTCGCCGAGCGGACCAAGCAAGTCTTGGTAGGTCCGCTCTTCGATATGCGAAAAAGCTGCGCAAGGTGGAAAATGGGACAGACAGTGCGCAGCCGTAATGACGAGCCGTTGACGGCCGCCTTCGACAACAAACCCGCGACCCTCACCAACTGTGATGACAGCGCGCTGCGCTCCATCGTGATCCATGGCCGCCACCCTTCAGTGCCGCTTAACCTCCAACCATGACGACAAAAACCCCACGCAGGGTCCGAGGTTTTGCGGGGACCGCTTGCGGTGGGTGAGGAGAAAGCTCGCGGTTCCAGTCTGTAACCAATCCGGCTCGGGACGGATTTTCCTCGGCGGTTGGCAACGGCGAGTTCGTCCTGAGGCCATTATTGAATGCCTATTCGCTCAGATCGAACTCTTGGCGAAGCCGACTGGTAATTTCGGCGAGCTTCGCCTCGCACTCGTCATTGAGTTGCGGACCCTCGCGGATGAGGGCGGCATCCCAAGTCGCACCCGTTGGCCTGATTACCGCTACACCAGCGCTTTCGCACTCCGGATGCTCGCGCAGTTCGGCCGTGATCATACTTTCGAGTTCGGCGGCGGTCTTTGCTGACTTCTGAGACATTTGAACGCCTCCTGATTAGAAGAGTTCTTGCAGGCGAGCGAAAATCTATTGTTTGGGCGCGCTTGGTTGCATTTTATCGCTTTTCAAAGGTCAGGAGCCGCCGGGCTTAGCTGCTGCCGGGTCGCGTGTCACGGGACTTACCGGTCGCTTATGACCGTCAGGTCCACCGGCCACATGGTCGGCGACGAAGGCGCCTCGCTCTCCCATGGGCCGCGGTTTGCCTGCGGTCGTGTCCTTGGCGGTCTGCAGTTCGAGCTCCGCATTGATCTCGGCGCCGATCAGAACGATGTAGAACGAGATGTAAAGCCAGAACAGCAAGATGATGACAGCACCGAGAGACCCGTAAAGCCTATCGTAGTTTGCGAAGTTTGATACGTAGAGCGAGAAGCCTGCCGAGGCGATCAGCCAAACCACCATGGCGAAGAGAGACCCGACGCTAACCCAGTGCCATTTAGCGTTGCGACGGCAAGGGCCGTAACGGTAGAGGAGAGAAAGCAGAAAGACCGCGAAGAGCGCAAGGAACGGCCAGCGGGCAATGCTAACGACCAGCTCAAAGGCGTGGGAATAGCCAGTGAAAGCGAACAGGATCGGCACGTAGAGGATAGCGAGAAGCATGACCACGCCGCCAAGGATGCCGGTAATCGTGAAAGTGAAGGCATCAAAATAATATCGGAACAAGCTCCGGCGCTCGGGTTCTTCATAAGCGATGTTCAAAGCTGCTATCATAGCTTGCGTGCCGGCATTGGCACTCCAAAGTGCAAGGAGCAGACTCAGCACAAGACTCCAGCCGAGAGTTCCGTTCGATGCTGCCGAGATGCGATGGATCTGTTCGATAACGATGCCATAGGCTTGGGAAGGCAACACCGAACCCAACATCTGGAACTGTTGCTCCACTGTCGCGGGGTCTGCGGTCAGACCATAAAGAGAAATCAGCGCTGACAATGCGGGGAAGATGGCAGCGAGTGCGAAGAATGCGCATCCCGCGGCAACCACCGAGAGATTGTCGCGATTGCTTTCGCTCCACACTCTTTGAGCAACCTGCCACCAACCTTTGAGGGGGATGTGATAAGGCCGGGTCGCATCGCGGCCGTAGGGATCGGGCTTGCGGGTCATGTTTGTTGATAAAGATTGGGAATGGTGAGGTCGAAAGCATAATGCCGCGTCCAGCCTGGGGTTCCAGCGGATAGTGGGGCATCGTTGACCACACTGAGTTAAGTCAGTTTTGCCGCGATTTATGCCGGGCAGCACGGGCGTTGAGTACCCCCGCTTTTACTCTTACGGTTACCAGAACCGCCCGGCTTTCTCCTCGGCGGCGGATTATGATCACGGCAGGAGCAATCGTGACTAGGAGGTCCGACCGAGACGCATCGGTGACCGGAGGTAAACCGCCGAAGGGCGCATGTTTCGTAGACCATCCGTTGCGATCGGCATTAATCGAAGAAGTTCATGCCCGGCCCTTTGCGGCCCTCGAACCGCCGGTGCAAGCGTCGCATCTCGCGCTTGTTTCTGGTGAACATGGCGCAGCGGATGATTTTGCACATCTCGTTCGCCTGTGCCAGCGCTATAGCCTCTCGCCACCGACTGAGGGGTCAATACACTTCACCTGCGACTTCGGCACGTTCCGGCTTAAATGGGAGCGGCATGGCGAATTCTGCACGTACACGTTTTTTTGCCAGAACCCGTCGGAGCAACCTTTTGCCCTCCCGGCGATCTTAACTGTTCCCCGCGACTGGTTAGAGGCCCTCCCGGGAGAACGGCTAGTGGCAGTCCACATTGCGGTGGATCCGCGCAACCGGCCGCCGCCCTCTGCGGTGGATCTGGCGACGATTTTTCAATCCGAGACAGTTTCCGGCAGTCGTGTTTTCGGAGGAGCGGCCCTAACGTGGACCGACTTTGCCGTCCATGAGGATGGGTTCGGTCGGATTTTAGTTCGAGACATTAGTCTCGATCATTTCGAGGTAGGACGCCTCGTGCAACGTCTTCTTGAGATTGAGACCTATCGCATGATGGCGTTGGTTGCCCTCCCGCTGGTACGAGAGCACGGCCCACAGATCAGCTTAATTGATGAAGAGACGGCCAAGATCGCTCGAAGCATGAGCGAAATAGCCGGGCTTGATGACACCCGGGCGCTGCTGACCCGCCTCTCTCGGCTCTCGGCCGATGTCGAGAGAATAACAGCCAGCCTCAGCTACCGTTTCGACGCGACACGTGCCTACTTTGCCCTCGTGCGGCGTCGCGTCGAGCGCCTGCGGGAAGAGCGCCTTGAGCGATTGCAAACTATTGAGGAGTTCATGGAACGGCGCCTAGCGCCGGCCATGCAGACGTGTGAGACGGCTGCGAGGCGGCTGGAATCGTTGTCACGTCGTCTAGCCCGGGCAAGCGACTTGCTGCGCACTCAAGTCGATGTTGCGCTCCAAGAGCAAAATCGCGACCTGCTGCTATCCATGGACCGGCGTGCCCGCCTACAATCACGGCTGCAACGAATACTGGAGGTTATCTCTATAGTGGCGCTCACCTATTACCTAGCGGTGCTACTAACGACGATATTGAAGGCGGTGGAGACGGCTGGAGTTCCCTTGAACGTTGAGCTTATTGTCGGCGCCGCGACACCATTTCTGCTGCTGATAATTTGGCTCGGAGTGCGATGGACGCGGCGGGCCGTCGTTCGGAGGTATGAAAAAAACCTGGACTGAGATCTGTGCATTGCGGCGGTGTCAATGTGTCAGCCGCCCCTAGGCACCGAAGCTTCTCAGCGTGGCGCAAGTTTTCGTACCAGCAAAATGGCCCACGCGAGCCTTGATCTCTGGCTGATATAAATCGTGTATTGATAACGACTAAAACGCTGACTATCCGGTGTCGCTTTTGGCGTCTCAGGCGCCCACTTTTCGATTAGCGCGCGAGTGGCATCTAGATCGGTTGCGAGCCTCGCCCAGGTTTGGGCGATATCGGTGAGGCTCTGTTTCAGGTCGGGGTTTTTGGTCTCAGAGGCCAACTGCCAGCACCGCTTGGCGTGCTCTCTGCACTCTTTTGGATCGCCAGGCATGCGACCCTCCATTAGTTACTACCCTATATCGGTTCCAAAAACTCGGGTGAGGTGCAAGCCCCTAGTGTGCGGTGCAAAAACGCACCGCGGCAAAAAGAGCCCCGCAGCTCGTGCCGCGGGGCTAGTTTCGGAACTGGAGATCGCTGAGACTGGAGTAACGAGGAGTATCAAGCCGGGGAAAATTAAGAGAGTCCCGGAGGCTAACGACCGAGGAGTTTATGTCGGGTGTATGGCGATCTGTTCTGCTGGCCGCAATGGGTGAGCCGCTGAACAAAAATGAGACCTTCACCAAGTTCACAGGCAGGAAGATTCCCCCATCGCAGCGTGTTGACGAATGGTGGTGCGTTGGTCGTCGTGGCGGCAAGAGCCGCGCAGAGGGCGCCGACCAAGCGAGGCCGTACTGGTCGATGCGCTGGGCTCATCGGCCAGTTGCTTGATCAGATGGTGCCCGGTCAGAAACCGAGACAGCCGGAAAAGCCCAAGGTTGATATCGGTTACCGCCGGTAGGGTTCGAAGAAAAACCTCTCGATTGGATGACATTCTAATCAGGAGTCGATGCGACGTCCGTTGCCGAGAATTATCGCTCCCGGGGAGCCGAAGCGGCTGGTGGCACATCTACTCCGCCTTCGCCACGGATTGGGATAACCGTTTCGGCCGCAAGCGCGCCTGACCTAAACAGATATCCGGCCGCTCCCGCGCCAATCAGCGGAGCAAGGATATAGAGCCAGATTTGCTTAAGGGCTTCAGGGTTGTGCGCAAAACCTACAAGCGCCGGACCCAGCGAACGTGCGGGATTTACTGACGAGCCGGAGATATTGATTTCGACGAGGTGTATTGCGGCGAGGGTCAGTCCGATCGCGATACCGGCCAATTCCACAGGTGCACCGCGCTGAGTGACACCCAGAATGCAAACAAGAAAAAGGAAGGTACCAACCACCTCAAAAACAAAAGCAGAAAGAGCGCTATATTCGCTCCATGTGGTCTGGCCCAACGCTCCATTCCACCCAGCGGCCTTGCCCGACAAGATCAAATAGAGCACGAGGGCTGCGGCAATCGCGCCGGCGACCTGAGCCATACAATAGGCGAGCAACTCCTTAAGTGACATTCTTCCTGCGGTGTAGACCCCGAAGCTGACCGCTGGATTGACGTGGCAACCGGAGATCTGTCCGATGCCGTAAGCCATGGCCACGATGCTAAGGCCGAACGCGATCGCGATCGCGAGTTCAGTGATGGCCGTCGAGCCCGTTGCCATTCCACCTACCACGACGGTTCCGCAGCCGATAAAGACCAACGCAAATGTGCCAATGAACTCGGCAATAACTTTTTTCATGAGTTGGATTGGGCGTCACTCGACTGCGTGCTGCAATGATTGAGGACGAGCCTCAAGGATTGGCCAGAAGGTGATTAAATCGACTATCAGCGTACCCGCCAGAATTATGAAGAAGATGCCGATCAGGACATTGGCAAGTTTTGCGTTGCGCTCTTCCATGACCCCTAAACGCGCGAGCGGGCTTTTTGTGTCGTAATGGGGGGTCAAGACCGAGTACGGAAGTGCACCAAGAAAAAGGTGAACTGTTTTTTGCTTGAAAAGTTTTCTCGACGTCACGCTAGCGCCTGAGCGGCTGGCGGCTCCATCAGGAAGCAAAAGAGAGGTCGGAACTCGTCCCCCGGCCTCTTTCTTTTGGCGCTATGGCCACCGAAGGCAAGTGCGGCTGGCGCTAGAAAAGGGTAACCAAGCGCCAAAAAAACCTCTTGGTACCTGCTAAAGCGGTGCTAAACCTTTCGGACTAGACGGGGGCCGCCGTTTTGCGACCCAATGGATCTCTTCGGGCAAATTAAGTGGGAGGAAATGCTTGGTGACCTGATGGTCGCCACGTTCCTTATCCTGCTGGCCGCCTCCATCGCGGTCGTTTGTTTGATGGTTATGTTTGCTCTGATCGATCTCGCCTTCAAGAAGAAGACTAAGCCCGCTCCGAGACCTGCCCAAGTTGAAACGTGGCAACAAGACGAGCTAACACACGCGCCGCTTTCTGGTCGGGCTTGGCTGGCTCTGAGATCGGATTTTTTGCGGCCGAGTGCTGTACCACTTTCCCCACTGCCCCTTGTGCGCATCACACACCACGCGGTTGCTCATCCTCCGGTTGAGCGCATTACACCTTTGAAGGTTCGATCGTTGGTGTCGAAAGGTGCGGAGGGCGCGCGGCCCGGACCAGGGAGTTCAGACAGAAAAAAAGTGGCCTGACCCAAGGTTGGCAGCTTCGCGATATTGCTGGCGATGCGCCGCGCCTCGTCCATCGTCAGCACATTCGCGATGGCGGCGTCAGCCCGTGTCTCGCGCGCATAGACATAGGCTAGGGCCTGACCGTTGGCGTCTTTGACTTTATAGCCGCCAGGTATCTGCTCGACGGTCCATATCGGGGGAAAGCGGCGCATCGTTCATTCTGACGGTTCGGCACGCACTCTTTAGCCTTGAGCGTGCAAATAGCGCCGACCTAAAATTTTCCACATCGCCGCGAATAATGTTGCCAGAGGAGGGCAGCTCCAGCTCTGCCTGACCTCGGCGGCCCTGGCCATGTCAAACGGGGGAACTGTCGGTCGGGGCCGCTTGACTTAGATGAAGAAGCCCCGGAGACGGGGGAACTTGGGGGCTTTTCCGGTTCCTTACGGGGGAACCGTGATGGGGAGGGAATACCCATCACACGCCATCGATTCCAAAAAAATGAGATAGCGTGCCCAAGTGTGCGGCGCATCGACCCTAGGTGAGCCTATCCCCTCGTCCTCGTCCTGCGGGGACCGAAGCCGACGCCCTCTGTTCTTCCTGAACTCAAACCGCTTGAGGGCCTTAATACCCCCAAGGTCCCTGCCACCAGTACCACTCCCAACTGTTGCCGCGACGACGGCGACGGCGTTGGCGACGGTGGCGGTTTCTATTGCCGTCTCTATTCCTTCGGTCTCGGTCACCTGCCGATGCGGGCGAGGTCACCGCACTCACCGCTGTGGCCAAAGACGCGACGCCGACCGTACTGATCGCGCTGACGCACCAAAACAGCGCAATAGCCGTACCCGCTACCACTTTAGCGAGCAGCCCACGCGATGCGACAATGCTATTTCCCATTATGTACCCTTTCCCAGCGTCCCAACGACTGAAAGCCTCGTCGATGCCTTAGCCGTCGGAACCCATTGGCCCAATGCCCTCATGGTATTGACTTAAGCCAGTCGTCCACGTCACGGCGCACCTGGTCCTTAGCAATCCCGTAGCGCTCCTGAATTTTCCCTTCCAATTGCTCGCGTCGGCCGTTGATAACATCGAGATCGTCATCGGTGAGGTTGCCCCACTTCTCCTTAACTCTACCGCTGAACTGCTTCCAATTGCCCTCGATGCGATTCCAATCCATGGCTGCGTCTCCTTGTTAACTGCGTCGCCTTGTTAAAGTTGAATTGCGAACGCAAAGTTCCGCCTGGAGACTCGATGAAGCTCGTGGTGCAGGAAGCGCCTCATTCTCGCAACTGATCGATCCTGGATAAGTCAAAGAGGCCCCGACCAACTGCAGGGGGGCTGACTTTCCCGCAGGCTAGCCAGTTAGAGTTTAGCGGCTCAACGTGGCTGAGAGGGGGCGTGAGCAAAAAGAAGCCCGGGGAGGCCAAACACCGGGCTTCTTCTACGCAGTCACCGTGCCGTGCGCGCGGTAGGGGTGAATGTCTCGCCCGCGCAAAACCCGAAAGCCCGCAATGACCTCAAGGTTCCAACGCTGGTCAGCATGAACATCATTCCCTGCGGGATCTGCAACAGAAATGTCACGCAAAGCCAAACCTGCATCCGCCGCAACAAGAAAAAGCCCCGGCTGGAGCGGGGCTAGTATGAGACTTGCGTGACAGGGCCTCATCACCGCTGAAGGTCCGCTTGCTAGGGCGTGTACGCATAAACCCCAATGCGAACTTGGATGCGGCGCCCAACTTCCGTTATTGGGGGTGAAGCGGACATGGCGCGGACTTGTCGGTATGTCCGCTAATGACCCAAAGCGGACATCCAACCGACCCCGGTTGGTCACTCGCAGTGTTGTTGGTCATGCGGACGTTTCTCTACACGATCCACCCGAGCTCACGCCCCTTGTCGTTGGAGAGCTTCCAGGCCCGTTCGAGGAACTCTGTTTGGGTCATTGGGACGTGGCTATCATCTTTCGTCGGGAAGTTCTTTGCGAGAAGCCTCAGGGGAAGCGTAAGGGGGTATCGTCAAAGGCTTAGGTCAAGGCTCAACTCTGGGCTGGCTCAATCGGCGTCACGGTCCTATCCTAATAACGACCTTGCCGGTCGTTCCATCTCCGGCGGATCTACTCGTCGCGTAGCTCTGATCGAGCGAACGCGTTCAGCTAGCGCTTTCCTCAGCTTGCCGTTGACCCGCAACTCGGGGAAGTCATCTCAGCGAACCTAAAGAGGAGGTAGTTTATGGCCAAGATCAGTGGTGTATGTGTCGGTGAATTGCTCGTTGGTGAAGGCAACGAAGTTGCTCACGTCGATTTGCTGATCGGTCCCCGCGGCAGCGCCGTCGAGACGGCCTATTGCCATGCGTTGACCAACAACAAGGATGGGTTCACCACGCTTCTCGCGTTGGTCGCCCCGAACCTTATGTGTAAACCTCCAACGATCCTTTACAACAAGGTGACGATCAAGGACGCGCGCCAGGCGGTACAGATGTTCGGTCCGGCGCAGTACGCCGTTGCCAAAGCCGTCGCCGACTCCGTGGCAGAAGGCGTGATCCCCGCCAACGAGGCTGATGATCTCTACGTCACCGTCGGCGTCTTCATCCACTGGGAAGCCAAGGACGACAAGAAGATCCAGGATTTCAACTATCGCGCCACGAAGGAAGCTCTTGCTCGCGCCGTTAAGGGCGAGCCCAAGGCCTCCGAGGTCACCGCGAAGAAGGACTCGGCACACCATCCGTTTGCCGCCAGCTGAAGCGGAGAGACCGGCAAACCACCGGGCCCGGTTCGGCGGTGGCTGCAAAAGCTGGGTTTCTGATCTGATCGAGATCGCCGCCTAGCCCCGGTGCCTAGCCCCGGTGCCCTACCCGGGACTTTCGGGTTGCAGGCTTGGGTGCAGGCGCAGATTAGCCTCGCCTGGTGGCAAGCACGGTTTGAGCTGGCTGCTCATTGGGCGGCCCTGAACCGTCGAGGGGGAATTTTGAGTAGAGCTCCGAGTGGTGCGCCTCAAAGCAGCCACGATCAGCCCTGCATTTTTCGGAGCGTTCCAGCCGCGGCACCTACAAATCACACGCGGCGGATGGCGCTTGCCGTCTAGGACGAGCCATTCACCGCTTTCTTCACCCATCACTTCAAAGAATTGTCGCTGTTCCATGCTGCTCACAACGCGCGACGCGGGCTGTTGCTCCGCTTATGTCCCCGACTGGCGCAAAACGCACATCCCAACTATCACCTTCCAAGTGACCATATCGATACTATTGACTTCGCATTCATGGAGCTGGAAAAAATGTGAGTTACGCCATTCATCGCTAACCGGTAAGGGTTTAGCCCGGGCCGAATCAGCGGAATGACAGGTGCTGATTTGGTTCGCGCAGTGCGAAGACAAAGCCTCTGCAGGTCTCTCAGAGCGCGCTCCCTGCTAAGAAACGGCTATCATGGACACGATGAAGCCCTCCCATCTGTACGAAAAATTCATGGTGACGGTGGAGGTGCTGGCTACAAGCCATCTCGAGGCGACTCGAGGGGGCCTACAGGAGCTTTATTGATGTAGAATCGAAAGATTTCGACGACAAGGAGATGCGAGCCACATTTGAACAAATTCGGTCTCGGATTACGAGAGTTCCAGATGACAGATCGGTTCAATCGCTGCGACCTGCAAGCAAATGTCCGATCCAGGAGGCCACAGAAATAGCCGATTTTCTCTTAGGTCTTTTTCTAAAGATTGCGGAGAAACATCACTCGTCTCCTTGACCTACGGCACAACAGCGTGCGTTCTCTAAGGTCCATGATTTGACAGCTTCTCGCTTGGGTCTTCGCAAAGAGGCGTCCGAGCTGCGTGGGCCGCAGGCTCGAACGCCCCACCCCGGCCACTTCGCGCGAACCACATCACAGTCCGTGGCAAGGGCGGCAGTTGGTCGCCGGTTCGTCCTTTCAAGGCCATGCGATTGGGGGCCAAT
>CAVPZK010000012.1:0-231598 GCA_963710245.1 uncultured Alphaproteobacteria bacterium | reverse complement strand
TCGCTGTTGATCACCGGAAACCCGAAGCTGCGATCGGGCCAAGCCCCTCTAGGACGAGACGATGTCGCCAGCAGCTGCAGTGTTATGAGAGTCTCCTAATAACCGGGGGGATTACGGTCGTAGCAGTCGTGGGCGGATTGTTGGTACGCCGCTGGGTCACCGTCGAGGTGCTCGAGCAACACAACGACGTTGCCGGTTTCATTTATGCCGTGATCGGGGTGTTGTGGCTATCGTGCTCGGCTTCACGGCGGTGATCGTTTGGGAGCGGTTTGCAGACGCGCAAACCAATGTCGAAAAGGCAGCCGATCAACTTGGTGACCTTTTCCGAAATGCCCAAGCGTTTCCCGATGACTTCAGAGAAGAGTTGGAAACTAACCTGCGTTCCTATGTCCGGCTGGTTATTGAAAAAGAGTGGCCAGCGATGGCCGAAGGCAGATCGGAGCCCCGAAGCCTGGGAGGCATTTAACCAGATTTGGCAGACCTATTACCGATTCAGGCCGCAGAATCAGTACGAAAGGATTTGGTATGCCCAATCGCTCGCAAGACTGAACGAGTTTGGCGATCAGCAGCGACTGCAACTCCTGACCAGTCAATCCAGCGGCATACCCGCGGTGATGTGGGCGTGCTGGTTGGTGCCGGTGCCATCACAATAGGTTTCAGCTTCCTATTGGGCACAAAAAATACCTTTACCCAGGCCCTGATGACTGGAGGCCTTGCGATGATCATCGCACTCGTGTTGCTCTCTATTGTAGCGATGGAACACCCTTTTGCTGGCTTCGCACGTGTAGAGCCCGAGGGCTTGAAACAGGTTCAAGACATCTTTGACACCTGGAGCAAGCCAGTCGTTGGTCAGCCACGCTAGTATCGCCTGAAGGGCAACCCAATCATGCAAGCGGCTGAATGTCGGTTATTGGCACAAAGCAGACATGCTCAATGCGCTGACGAATGTCCGCTTATGCAAAGCGGACAGTGACCAACCGCTGCTTACCAATCTCGATTTATAAGTACCGGCCTAGACAGATGCCGCGCCACGCCGCGAACGAGATTAAACAGGCCGGTATAGGAAAGCGGCTCTGATCAGGAGGCTCAAACGGTTCGCCAGAAAAAAGCATGAGAAGTGCTACGCACAATGTCAGCGCGAGTGCACCAACGCCCACGATCAACACCGCGAGCAGTTGACGTTGTGATGTTCCGTCATACGCGTCTTCGCCCCAACCCTCAAAAGGTGTTGGAGCGACGAATAACTGCAACATCGAAATAACCGTGTTCGACTTGGCCAATCACCATGCGCGGTGACCGCACTAGGCCAGAACGGGATCAATGCCATCCGGTTCCGGCGGAACGCGCAGCGCCCGCCCAGCCGCGCATCCGAAAAAACGCAGCCCTAGTCACTTAAATACCTCCTCGCGAGGAAGCCCACGGCTGTAGTTTCTAGGTTACGCAGGCTGAAACTTTGTAGGGAGCTGCGGGCGCTGAGCTAGCGCTTGCCCCTTTTGATGGCGGTGAAGCGAGCGCGGCGCGGGACCCGCAAGAAAAATTGCCGCACCGAGCGTTCCTTACTGGGTTTTAATAATTTCGACAGGCAACTTTAATGCTGGCCCTCCATGTCCCTCTGCATGGTCCTTTACCGTGCAAGGATGCCATGAGGCTCTGGCCCGAGATTTTGCAAGTGGAAGACACCCTCTTCCGAAAAATATTCAATCACTATCGACCTGAGTTGCACTACATGCGGGGGCCCGGTCCAAAATGGCTTGAGAAGCACAGCGCCGTGGCTGAATGCGCAATGCCGCAAGTATCCGGCAGCGGTGGGTCGAACCCAAGCTTGCCGCCCAACGTCCGTTATTGGGGGTAAAGCGGACATGGCGCGGACTTGTCGGTATGTCCGCTACTGACCCAAAGCGAACATTCACATCCCCCATCCCTGGCCACTCAAAATAGAGGGGACGTGCGATGAGCACCCCCCCTGTTTGCGTTGCGACCCAACCGCCGCCGCCTCCGATGCGTGGCGAGCTTATTCGGATCCATCGCCGGCACCGGTTTCGACGGATCCTGCAGATTGGGCCGCAGGTCATTCGAACTACGCCAGGGAAACGGCAGATCTTGGGTACTTAATGATCAACTTGTCGAACTCGATCAGCGGCGGATAGATCAACGAGAAGACCAGCCGTTGTCCTGGCCGGAGTACCTTACCCCGGCAGCTCGATGCCAAGCGATAGGACACGGCGCCGTTGAACGTCATGTCGTACTTCTCGTACGGGTCCATGGTGAGGTTATAGAGCGCACCAATGCCGCCGAGGACTTGCTCCGGGCCGAGCCAGGTGTCCTTGGCCGTCCACAGATACTTCCACGCTATTTTCAGATCTGGATTATCGGGGTCGCCGCCAATGTCGGCCGCACGGCACCTAAGGCCTCGCCATCGATATAGATGAACGAGTTCCGCGCGGAATTGGGCGACTTGCCGGTCACGTAGGCACTGTTGTCGATGCCGTCAAAGTAGATTGGCTTGCCGTCGTTCCCCACCCATTCTCCATGCGGCGGCGGTGTGAGGCCACCATCGCTGCGGTCGTCGGCCACACATCCATGTGCGACATCATCTGGTCTAGCAAGACGCCCGCCGGAATTTTGCCCGGTACACAAAGCAGACATGGTCAATGCGCCGACGAATGTCTGCTTTCGGGGGCAAAGCGGACATTGACCAACCGCTGGTAAACTCGGTCTATGCGTCACGGCCTAGGCGAGAGACCCCCCTTACCTTTTTCTGGAGCGTATTCCGCCCCCTTTGTTTGCCAACAAATCAACGAAACAAGTTTTCAGTTACATACGTAATTGAAATACCACACGATAAGTCCCGCTTATGCATCAATAAGGATATACGATTGGAAATTAAGATGACCCCAACGTATACTCAAATCGCTGAGTTAGGCAGGTCCCCAGCCTGGGCCATCTGGGCTAAGGGGCGCGCCCGCCTGTAGGTCATGAAACGGGAGTCATGTCGAGCGATCCCCGCGAATGTCGCGAGCAGGCGCGTGAATGCGCGCAAATCGCAATGTATTCTGGTGATTCCCGCGACGGAGCGGATTATGCGGCCCTTGCTTACACGTGGCTGAAGCTCGCAGAGATTTTCGAGCACGACAATGCAATGTTGGCACGCTGGGACAAACTCAAAAGTCGTGCCGCTGAAGTCGAAGGCGGCCTGTGTCGATCAGATACGCTCAAGTCGAGTGGGGCGGCGGAAGCCGGGGTCGCGCTAGAAGGAAATCGATGCAAAGCAAATTGATTTGCTGGGTACGCACACGTGCCTAGATAGCCATACCCCGCACCGCAATCCAATTCCTCGTTGATCGCTTCCATCAGGCTACTTCCCTCCTTGGCGTCACGATGGCGTCGAAGCGGCGTCGAATTTTTTTAAACCACTCCCTTTGGTCCCGAACAGCTTGGCGTCACGGCGCGAACCAAATTACTCGAGCTGTTCTCAATGGGGATGACGAAGTTCTGTCACCAGTCCAGGCGAGCTTGATGCATTCGTATCCATCTTCTCATTCCATTGCCTCTAGCTGATGCTTCTCAACCACGCTCCTTCATGGTAGCCCCTCAACCTCCCACACTCGAGGGTGACGCAAGGTCTGGTACTACCTTAGTAAGTCTTGTTGGAACCACACCTTGCGACATCGCTTTGAGGCGGCGCTCCCATGTCCTGCGTAGATCCCTTCGGCAATCCATTCTTGAGGCCATCTAGCGCGATTAAACCTCTCTTGGCTTCACATTGTGGGCTCTTCGCTTTGCGCGTCTGTTCTCTCGACCAGTTGTGGCGTAGCACCGCCGCATCATCCGTAACGCGGTGTCGGTCGCTCTCTGCTTGCATGCGACCGAGCAGAACTTTGCGTCGGCGCCCGTTGGCTCGAACGTCTCGGAGCAGATCAGGCACTCACGGGTGCCGCGCCGTGCGGTGCGCCGGCGGCGGGCAGCAGCAACCCGAACCTTGTGTGAGCAATCCTCGCAGCAGGTAACGGGAATCGCTAGGTAGCCGCCCGCATCGTCGGACCATCGCAACTGCGCTTCAGTCCAGATCTCGCGGCTGCAGCCCTCGCAAGGCTTGAGCACCAGCTTGCGATATTTCCAGTGCCAGTCTTGCTCTGCACATTTTTGGCAAAGAGCCACAAGGCTGTGACTGGCGCCGCCAAAGAAACCTTGTCGAGAAATGCGGGTGCGGCAAACTCTCTCCCCAGCAGCAATCGCCTTTCCGCATTTGCCGCAACAAGAGCAGTCGCGCTGACTGTTACAGATAATGCGCCACGCCAGCTGGCGCGGGCTATCATCCGTAACGCCCGTGAGCGCATTTATCTCGGCGGCGATCTCATCGAGGCTGCGCATCACGCAGCCCTCTCGTCATTCAGTGGAGCTTGTTCGAGCTGCCTGATGGCTTCGGCTGGCGTGAGGTTTTTGCAACCTCGGCCAAGCTTGATGGGGGGAGGCAAGAGGCCATCAGCCCGCAACCGGTAGATCGTCATGTGCGAGCAATGCCAACGCTCGCGTAGCTGCTTGTCAGTAAAAAAGACTTGCTCAGTAACCGGCAACTCCATCTGCTCACTCCTCTTTGGTTGTTAAGGGTGAGCCGAATACGAAGCAATTCGCTGTAATTCGCAATGATGTATGCTCTGCGGGCATAGCCCCCAGGCTATAAGTCAATTCAACTTTGGTTACGCAATGTTATTAACGTGACTCCCCCAAGCCTCAAGTGCTGCCCGCTTCTCAGTATCGAAGCTGTGACGCTGATAAACGCCAACAACTCCCCGACCGCGAACCTGAGGTGTGGCCTAGGACGGCCTCAATGGTTTGCAGGTTAAAGCCTAGACGCTGCAAGCCAGTCGCTACCGTCCTGCGGAGATCGTGAATGCGCCAGTCAGCAACGCCACAAGCCTCGTCAAGCCTTGCCTTGGCTCTTGACCATGCCGAGACTGGCTTAACGCCATCTGTGGTGAAAACGTAATCACTCCCAGCGATGCGCCGGCTGCCCGCAAGCAGCTCGCGCGCCTGGGGCGATAGTGGAATGGTTTGCGGGACGCCGGTCTTGGTGCGACCGTTGGAGAGTTTGATTGTGTCGCCGGCAATCTCGGACCATTTCAGTTGTCCGATCTCTTCACGGCGAGCGCCTGTGAGTATCAGCAGCTTGACGAGCGGGCCGAAGCTCGGCAGTTCGCCGGCAGCATTCCACACCTCGGCAAGCTCATCATCACTCAACACACGATCACAACTCGCCTCAGTGCCGGGGCGCTCCATGCCCGCCATCGGATTCGTCTGGATCACCTCCCGGTCAACGCACCACTTGAAGAACCTCGCAAGGTAGGCACACACTCTCCGCGCCTTGATGGGTGCGCCACGATCAATAATAAAATCGAGCAAGGCATTCACGTCGCGCTTGGCGATCTCATCAACGCGCCGGCCCCGCCACACCGGCAACACATCAAGCTCAATCGCTTTGGTGAGCTGGTAGAGGCTTGAGGGCTTGTTGCGCTGGGCAGCGTCCCGCTTGATGTAATCCTCGAACGCGGCAGAGAACAGCGCGCCGCTCGATTGCTCCTGTGCGAGTGGCTTGCCTTCCTGAATAGTCCGCCATGCGTCACGCGCCGCAGCCAACGTGATGCGAGGCCATCGCCCAAGCGTGACACGCCTCAGCTTGCCTTCTCGGCGGAAGAACAGGACGAAGCTCTTGGCGCCGCCATTGCCGATCCGAAGGGCAAGGCCAGGATAGCCAAGGTCGAATATCTCAGTCTGCCCAGCCTTGGGTGGGCTCATGCGCTCAATGCCAAGGTCGGTTAGGTGCTTCTTCAATTTTGTTACCTCCAAGGAACGATAGGTAACAATATGGGCAGTTTTCAGAGAATAGCAATGGGTATGTCTTGTTATACCCAAGGACCGCAACACCATACCCTTCAAGGGTTTTCTCGGTGTTTAATGTGAGGAATTGGAGTGCTATGTTATCCCTAGTGCTATGTCGGCGGGACATAGGCCATGCAAGCTGAAGCGGGTCAAGCGCACGTCTCACGCAGCATAACCGACGGCGAGACCCTTTCTGCCGGTGCTCGTCGCCGCTGTCTCGGCGCTCAATAGCTGTTCTGGCCGTCGGTGCCGGCGCCGAGGACCCGGTCGAAATCCCGTCTTTTCTGCTCTTGCACCGCGCTTTGCCTGGCCTGCGCCTCAGCGAGACCCTTGCGGCACTCTTCATAGGCCTTGCTGTCCTCGGCGCCCTTCTGCCGGCAGGTGGCGTCATCCTCGCTCTCTTGCGCGGCGTGCTCGGCGGCGCGGGCCGCGGGGTCCTGGCTGGCGCAGCCAAGGCCGGAAGCGGCGGCCACGAACAATAAGAGCGCGATGAGGTGCGGCCGCAATGGACGGTTTCTCCTTCGGATGTGGCGAACCTTGCGCGGCTTTTTGGCCATTTGGTGATAGGAAGCGCAAGTCTCGATCACGTGGGGCTTGACGGCCTTGCCCATATGGAGGGACGCTAGCAAGGCGTCGATCGGGGGAGCGGCGTTTCCTATGATGAAATATCTGCTTTTTATCCTTGGGCTCTTGCTCGTACTCCCAGTCGGAGGCGTGCAGGCCCAACAAGGCACGGGAAACCCATCCCGCCCGCTCAATCGCTGAGTCCTTCAAAATCTCCGTGCTCGGCCAGCAGCCAAAGCGTGCGCGTCTGCAACGACGACTTTCGCTCTTGCGGTAGCACGTGCACCGCCACCGCGTTGGACCCTTCCGCCGATATCGCCGGCTGTAGCCTTAAATGCTGCACGCAGTTCAAGGCATGCCTGAACATTAGAGGCTGCGCCTCTCCGACCCTGCAATGCTTCTGAGAGTTGCGCTTCGGATCTCGCCGGGCGCCTAGGATCCCTTCGCCTCAGCCGCGATCTCTGCGAGCTGCTCCTCCAGCAAGGCCTGCGGCAGATACTGGATGAAGGATCTCTGCTTCCCATCCACTTCATAGCGGACCCTGAGCATGAGGCCGCCATAAGCGGCGAGCACATCGTGCGGCGTCATTCCGCCATCCGTCGCCGATGGGAAGAGAAACACAAGCCTGAACGGAGCTTGCGAGGGGATCGTGCCATCCGGCACCGCGGCGGCCATGGCCTCCGAGGACTGCGCGCCTTCATGTTCGCCCGGCATCTCGACGCTGAGCGCGAGCTTGAGGTCGTGCGCCTGCGCGTCGGGCTTGATGATGCCGGCGAGCGCGCTGACCGGCTGCTCCGACAGATTGACCCCGCCGATGGCGAATCCCTTGATGCGCACGCCGTCAGGCGTCGCGACATAGGCGAACACCGACCGCTCGTCTATCGGCAGGCTCTTGTGCTCGAACAGCCACGCGATCGGCTCTGTCGGCGAGGCGGCGGTCACCGAGGACGAGCTGCCCGCGCCCGCGCGCATGAGCAGGCCGCCGCCCAGCATTAGGCCGCCGCACACTAGCAACAGAGCTCCCGCGATAATGAGCATCTGGCTTAGCTCAAATCCCCCCATGGCCCGAGGCGAGGATACCGCGTTTTCGGCGTCAATCGGAGAGGCCTTGGCCGGTAGAAATTTTTGCGCGCGCAGGGCCCCGGCTCTTGCATAGGTCCCGGCGGCGCGGCCGGCATTGCCGATGGTCTCAAACAGCGAGGGGGCTATTGCGTGGCCTTTGGCCGCGACGGCGCTCAAGGCGGGGGCGAGCCCTTCACCGATCCTACGCGTCAAAACGCTCGCCGTGGTGGCAAGCGACGCGAGCCCCGCGCCGAGCCAGCTTCCGATCGAGCTTGATGCGTCACGCGTCCGCGCCGCAATTCCCCCGAAGTTCACCGACAGGAAATGACCGATCGAGGGGGCGAGCGCATGGACTTTGGCTGAGATGCCGGCGGCGGCGGCCTTGAACAATCCTCCAAGCCCGCCGAGACCGGCGATCATGAGCGCCCAGGCCGACAGCGCGAGCGAACGCGCCGCCCTGCCGGCAAGGGCAACAACGCCCCAGATGGCTCCCGCTACATAAAGCGCAAGATCGCGGAGCTTCCGGGCAACGAAGCGCAAACCGTTTGCCGCCGTCGCGTCGATATAATTGAGGCCGGCGATCGTCTTGGCGATCACAAACCAGACGGCCGATCGTACCGCGAATACAACCGCAGCGATCGCGCCCGTGACGGATTGCACGACCGCTTCGCGCATTCGCCGGCGTCGTGCCCGTTTCTGCTCGCGACGCTCATGCGCTTCTTGCTGTTCGCGCTGGCGTTGCAGCCACCGATCATGGCGTTCCCTGTCGGCCGCGACCTGCGCGGTCTGAACCTTGAGCCAGCGCTGATGATCGTTGAGATCTTCCTTGGCCGAGACGAGGACCTCGCCGGACCTGACCACCGTCTCCTTGACGACGGCAACGGTCTTCTCGAACGCGGCGACGGCTTCAGCGTCGGCATCCTTGTCACGCGGCGGCCATGCGCGCTTCTCACGCATCGGACTGACCATGCGGAGCGGCTCCCCTAAAACCCGGGTCCATGGCGAGCCTCATGTGACACAAGACTCATACGGGTGACGCCTCCAGGGGGGCTTGTGGGCTGACCAGGCAAGGACTTCCGCTCCCCCGTCGTGGAAGCCTTAAGGTCGCGCGAGGCTGCTGAACGTGTTGCCGCCATCAAGGGGCGCAACGCGATGACCGCTCCCGGCGAGGACGCTGAGACGGGGAAACGCCGGAAATCAAGCAGCACCGCGTGGCTAGCAGCTCTGCGCCAACCTTTACATTAACGATCAAAGCCATATCGGCCTACCGTTTTTACGGGTCGCCAGCTCGATGGAAGAGTAGCGTGGCGTCTTTGCCACCGCCGGCGTTCACCGAGGCGGGCAGCCTTGTCGGCGGGCGAAAGGGGCGGAATCTGGCTCCGGTCACGCTCAGCTCGGCCCGCCTCTGGTTTCGGACGCGCCCCGCTCCCACCTTTGTTGCGACATATTCCCTTCGCCACATTCCGCAAGTACGGATCGGATCGGAGCTGGACATTTGACGACGCAGTTCTTGCACCGCCTCTGGCGAGCCCTGAGCATCGGCGCGCTCATGGCGCTTCTTATCGTTCCCGTGGCCACATTCGCCCAGGAGGCCGGCGAGGCGCGGCAGATGGGAGCGCCGAAACATCACGCTGCCCCCGCGCCAAGCGAGCCCACCGGAGACCAGGCCAAGCCTGACGGCGCCGGCGCTGGCCCGAGCGAGGAGGCGAAGGCGAGCGCCCCGGCCGCCGCGGCGCCGATTCTGTCTCTGCCCGTCATCACCCATCACAATATCGGCCTCGACGGATCGAACCTCTCTTATGGCGCGAAAGCCGGCATGCTTCCGCTGCGCGACGCCCAGGACAAGATGATCGCCAGCATCTTTTACGTCGCCTATTGGCGGGAGCCCCAGGACAGCAAGCGGCCGATCACCTTCGTCTTCAATGGCGGTCCGGGGGCTGCATCGGCCTATCTGCATCTTGGCGCGATCGGTCCTAAGGCCGTCGAGGTGAGCGCCAAGGGCGAATTGCTCGGTCCCCCTCCCCGCCTCGCCGACAACGATGCGAGCTGGCTCGACTTCACCGATCTCGTCTTCGTCGATCCGGTCGGCACCGGCTATAGCCGCGCGGGCGAAGGCAAGAGCGAGAGCGACTTCTTTGGCGTCGAGCAGGACACCCAAGCGCTTGCCGATTTCATCCGCCTTTATCTGACCGATGCCGCGCGCATGACCTCGCCTGTGTTCTTGGCCGGCGAAAGCTATGGCGGTTTCCGCGCCGTGACCATCGCGCGCTCGCTGCAGAAGACGGGCGGCATCTCGCCGAGCGGCCTCGTGCTGATCTCCCCCGCTCTGGAATTTTCGCTGCTCAGCGGCGAGGATTACGACCCGCTGCCCTGGGCCCTCAGCCTGCCCTCTTATGCGGCGGTCAATCTCGAGAGCAAAGGCGTCACCGGCCGCGAGGCTCTGGCGAGCGCGCTGCAAGAGTCCGAGCGTTACGCGCTGTCGGATTATCTCGTGGCGCTTGCCTCGGGCGCGTCCCAAGGCTCCGATGAAGCGAGCGCCAAGGTGGCCGAGCTGACCGGGCTTCCGCCCGATATCGTGCGCCGGAATTTCGCGCGCATCTCGCCCGGCACCTTCATCAAGGAATTCGACCGCGCCCACGGCCAGGTGCTGAGCCGCTATGACGGCAGCGTGAGCGGCCCCGACCCGAGCCCTTCGAGCGCTTGGCCGCGCGGGCCGGACCCCGTGCTCGACTCGACCGTGCCGCTTTGGACGAGCGCCTTCGTGCAATATGCGCAAGACGAGCTTGGCTATAAAACCGACGCGACCTATCGCCTGCTCAATCGCGACGTGCGGCCGAAATGGGATTTCGGCACCAGCCCGACGCGGCAAGGCTATGCCGGCGTGCTCGACGACATTCAGGACGCCCGCGCCACCAACCGAGCGCTCGAAGTCTTCATCGGCACCGGCTACACCGACCTGATCACGCCGTATCTCTCACCGACCTATCTCGTGAGCCAGTTGACCCCGCTCGAAGGCGCAAGTCCGATCACCATCGAGGACTATGCCGGCGGCCATATGCTCTATCTCCGCCCGGATTCGCGCCGCGCGCTGAAGAAGGACGTCGAGGCCATGTATGAGCGGGCGCTGAAATCCTCGCCGCAGGGCTAGGCGGAGGGCGACAGCGCCGGGTGAACCGCGCAGCCGGATCGGCTAAGATGCCGATTCGGCGGACCGCGATGAGGAGGGCTTGAGGGATGTCGATCCGAAGCGCAACGCTTGGCTTGGCTTTGCTCACCGTGACGGTGCTCCCCGCTCTCGCCGAGGATCCACCAGCAGCGCCAACGACGCCTGAACCGCAATGGACGGAGTTCCAGTCGGCCGAGCGCGGTTTCGCCGTGTCCTTCCCCGGCGCCCCCAAGACGACGAACACACCGGTCGAGGGTCAGAACCCCCTCGTCCAATACGATTTCCAGGCGAGCGTCGGCGAGGACACTGTCTACAGCGTTGTCGTGTTCGAATATCCGGCCGGCAAAGGGCCGAACCCCGACACCGACGCCTTTCTCAAGCTCGTCAACGCCTACGCCAAAGGCAGCGAGTCGCGCTTGCGCAAGCGCGGCCCGGCGACCATCGACGGACGCTCCGGTTTCGAGGCGATCGCTGACGACAACAAGAGCAAGCTCAGCCATTTGATCGATGTCGTGCCCGCCGGCGACCGCGTCTATATGCTCGTCACCGCGGGGCCTAAGAGCCACGCCACGAGCGACGACGCCGAGCGCTTCCGCGATTCATTCCACGTGCTCGATAGCGCATCCAATGCGGACAGCTCGCAATCGGCGTCCAACCCGCCGGCTCAGTAGTCGCTAGGCGGTCTGCGGCTTGCGCAGATCCTCGACCAAGCTCTGCACATCGCGCGACGGGGCCGGCGTGAACAGGCTCACCCCGATCATCACGAGGAAACCGATCGGCACGGCAAACAGGGCGGCAAAATCGCGCTTTACGCCAGCCCAATTGGCAAGCGCGCGCGCCGACGCCTCCCATGCCGCCAAGGCCGCTCCTCGCGCCGTCTCATCGGCGAGGTAATAGCCCTGCCGGAGCGCAATATAGCGCGCCGCCTCGCCCGGCGTGGCGTTTGAGAGGAAGCTCGACGTCTCGTAGAAGGCAAACGGGATATAGCGCGGCGCCAGCATGTAATAGAGACACACGGCGAGGCCCGCGAGCATGCCGGCAAGCGCCCCCTCGCCGGTCGCGCGTTTCCACCAGATGCCCAGCAGAAGTGCGGGCAGAAACGCGCTCGCCGCGAGCGAGAAGGACGCTCCCGTCATCACCGGAATGGCGTCCGGCGCCGCGTAGGCGGCCCATGCGGCGAGCGCCGCGACCAGCACGACGGCTACCCGCGCGATGCGGATGCGCTGCTCCGTCGAGGCGCTGAGATGCAGGCTCCGGTAATAGAGGTCGTAAGAAAGCGCGTTGGCGACAGCGAGCACCAGAGCGCTGGCGACGGCAAGCAGGAGCGCGATCGCACCGACGGCGATCAGGCCGAAAGACAGGATGGCGCTAGCCCCAGACGAAGCGGCCGGCGGCCCCTCGAACAGCGGGAGAATGGGTGCGGCGAGCAGCGAAAGCGCGCCGGCAAAGGGCAGAGCCCACAGAAACGATGTCCGCGCCTCCTCGATGGACGGCGTGACGAGACCACGCATCAAGAGAGGCGGCAGCGATGCAATCCCCGTGACAAGACAAAACAGCAATGCGAGGCGGTTGAGGCTATCCTCCGCGGCAAAGCCATCCAGCTTGAAGATCGCGAGCGCCGCTTTGAGGCCCGCGCGGCTCGGCTCCGGAAAACACCGCTCCCTGCTGCCACACCAGCAGCCCCAGTGCGACGACCGAAACCGCGAGCAGCACGGCATATTGGACGATCTGCGTGACGCTCGCCGAACGCATGCCGGCGGCGAAGCTGCATAACAGGAGCATCGCTACGGCGAGGCCAAGCCCTGTGCCCATGTCGAGGGCGAAGATTTGCGTGACGATAACGCCGAGACCCAAGAGCGCCAGAGCGAGCGCGGGAAACGAGCACAAGATCACAGCGAGCACGGCAAGCGGCCTGACTCCGTTGCCGCCGAACCTTTCGCCGAGAAAATCGGCAATCGTGTAGCCGCCGAATTTGCGGAGATAGGGCGCGAGAAAAAACGCGATGATGAGGAGGCCCCCTGCCCCGCCAAGCACCAGCAGCGTCGCCCCGTCCCACCCTTGGCTCAGCGCGCCGGCAAGCTCGGCAAAGGCGAGCACGGGGATCAGCGAAACGGCGATGGCCATGCCGTTGAATAGGCCGGGCACCAGTCGCCCCGCGACATAGAAATCGGAGATCGGCCGCCGCAGCGCGACCGCCCCTGCCCTGGCATAGATCGCCAAGACTGCCAGCACGAGAAATTTGATCGCCAGCGTCACCCCGCCTCCCTTGCGATGCGCTATCGCCCACTGGGTTACTTTAGCTGCGCTATCGCCCTCTAGGCTACTTGAGCGCTTGCTTTCTTGGCCGCGGCACCACCTCACGCAACAATGCGGCGAATTGCATAAAATCCTTTTTGCGCGGCGAGGTCTTGCGCCAGGCAAGGCCGATCTCCCGCTTCGGCTCGGGCGTGTCGAAACGCAACAGGCGGATACCGCCGCTCGCATGCACCTCGCTCGCGATCGCCATCTCCGGCAGGAGCGTGATGCCATAGCCGTTGGCGACCATCTGCACGATGGTGGCGAGGCTCGACGCACCGAAGCTGTCGCGCGCCTCGGGCGTCAGCATGTGGCAATAAGACAATGCCTGGTCGCGCAAACAATGACCCTCCTCCAGCAAGAGGAGGCGATCGTGCGACAGCATATCGGCGTTAGCGTGACGTAAGCGCTGATTGGCCTTGGTCGCCTTGGTAGCGAGGATGAACCGGTCGTCGAACAGATAGAGCGTCTCTACCTCCGGATCCTCGATCGGCAGAGCGACGAGGATGAGATCGAGATCCCCCGTCACCAGCTCGCGCACGAGATTGGAGGTCACGGTCTCGCGCAGTTGCAGTTGTAGCGCGGGAAAGCGCCGCTGCAATTCCGGTAGCGCCGTCGGCAGAAGGTAGGGCGCGATCGAGGGGATGGCGCCGAGCTTCAAGACGCCGGACAGCACGCCTTCCTGATGCTGGGCGTAATCGAGCAGGTCGCGCACCGAAGCGAGAATGCTGCGAGCCCGCCTGGCGATCTCCTCGCCTTGCTCGGTGAATTCGATGCCCGATTTGCGGCGCTCGACAAGGCTCACCTTCAGCTCGTCCTCGAGCTCCTTGATCTGCATGGAGAGTGCTGGCTGGCTGACGGCGCAGGCTTCAGCCGCATGGCCGAAATGGCGGGTTTCCGCCAACGACTCCAGGTAACGCAACTGCCTGAGCGAGACCACGCGATAAGTGCCGCTTATGCTGACTATAAGGAAATACGATTTGAAATTATCATGACCCGAAAGCATATTCAAATCGCAGAGCCGGGCAGCCATCTCCGGGTTCGCAAAACTAAAGTGGCTGCTCCGGCCGACGCTTGGCCCTAACTCGCGGAAGGAGAGCTGCAATGCGTGAGTGGCACAAGCCGACGATCGACGAGACGGAGTCCGGCATGGAAGTCACAAGCTACCTGCCGGCAGAGCTGGATCGCGCTTAATCCGGTCTCTCATCTCGGAAACACTGCGAACGGCGATCCGGCGACAAGCCTGGTCGCCGTTTCGTTTAGGGCCCTAGCAACCTCGCCCGGCAGTGGCGCTGATCGGCAGGTTCGATTACCCTCAGCAAGCGCACTGCCAAACATTCCGTTCAGGTTTTCTTAATGTGGTATGCAGCTAGCGTTCATGCGGAGATCATGCAGCGCTCACTTGGGCTTCCTATATTCAGTCTGTCGAACTACGCCCCGAGGTTGACGGCGCTGCTCAGCTAGCCGTTGACGTGTATCAAGGCGGCGAATTCTAGGGAGGACTACCCGGTTCCATCATCAGAATTGGGTAGCAAGAGGTAACGCCGTGACCAAGATTATGAGCCCCGAGGAACTGGAGCAGGAGCTTCGCGCCATCGGCGCCGAGCGCTATCACGACAAACATCCGTTTCATAAGCTGCTGCATGGCGGCAAGCTCAACAAAGGCCAGGTACAGGCCTGGGCGCTGAACCGCTACTGCTATCAGTCGGCGGTGCCGCGCAAGGACGCAGCCCTGATGAGCCGCTGCCACGACCGCCAGCTCCGCCGCGACTGGATCCACCGCATCATGGATCATGACGGCTTCGGCGAGGAAGAAGGCGGTATCGAGCGCTGGCTCGTGCTCACCGATGGCCTCGGGCTCGATCGCGACTATGTCATTTCGCGGAAGGGCGCCCTGCCCGAGACCGTTTTCGCCGTCGAGGCCTATGTCAATTTCGTGCGGGAGAAGACCCTGGTCGAGGCGGTCGCCTCCTCGCTCACCGAGCTGTTCGCTCCCAAGATTCACAAGGAGCGCATCTCCGGCATGCTCGAGAACTACGACTTCATCAGCGACAAGGTGATGCAATATTTCAAGCGCCGCCTGACCCAGGCTCCCGACGATGCCGCCTTCGCACTCGAATATGTGAAGCGCAATGCGCGCACGCCCGAAGCGCAAACGGCCGTGCTCGATGCGCTGCGATTCAAATGTAACGTGCTTTGGGCGCAGCTCGATGCGCTGCACTACGCCTATGTCGAGCCGGGACTGATCCCGCCCGGCGCTTTCGTGCCGGCCAAAGCATGAACGCAGCCTCGTCCCCTGCACGTCTGATCGTCGATGCGGAGACGCGGCCTCATTTGCCGGCCTATTTGAAGCTCCGCCACGACGCGGGGCGAGGCCGATGGATTTTGTTGGCACCCGAGCGGGTGCTGACGCCTGACGACACCGCGGTCGCAGTGCTCAAGCTCTGCGACGGCAAACGAACCGTGGAGGAGATTGTCGAGGCCCTTGCCAAGGAGTACTCCGCGCCCGCCGACGTGATCCGCGCCGACGTGCTCGACCTGCTCCAAGGCCTGGCTGACAAGGGATACATAAAGGGATGAGCGAAGAGCTTAAGACCAATGGGCATTGCCAGAGTGTCGTGGTCGACGACGAGCCGACCGAAGGCGCGAGCGGCGACGCCCAAGCGGCGCTTTGCGCCCGCGCTCCCGTCGGCTTGCTCGCCGAGCTGACGCATCGTTGTCCCTTGCAGTGCTCGTATTGCTCGAACCCTATCGAGCTCGAACGCGTCAACAAGGAGCTCTCCACCGAGATTTGGTGTTCGGTGATGCGCCAAGCCGGCGAGATGGGCATCCTGCAAGTGCATCTTTCGGGCGGCGAACCCACCGCACGCAAGGATCTCGAGGACATCGTCTCGGCCGCCTCCGAGGCCGGCCTCTACTCGAACCTGATCACCGCCGCCGTTACGCTCAACCGCGCCCGCCTCGAGGACCTCGCAAAGCGTGGGCTCGATCACGTCCAGATCTCGTTCCAGGACGTCGATGCCGAGAACGCCGAACGGATCGGCGCCTATCCCGGCGCCACCGCGAAGAAGCTCGACGTTGCCCGCTGGGTGACCGAGCTCGGCCTGCCGCTCACCGTCAACGCGCCGATCCACCGCCAGAACATCCATAATGTCGGCCGGTATATCGAGCTCGCCATCAAGCTCGGCGCGCAGCGGCTCGAGATCGCCCACGTGCAATATTACGGCTGGGCCTATCTCAACCGCGCTGCCCTGATCCCGACCTACGATCAGACCTTGGAGTTGATCGAGTTAGTCGAGCGCGAGCGCGAACGCCTTAAAGGGGTGCTCACCATCGACATGGTCGTGCCCGACTACTACGCCAAGCGCCCGAAGCCCTGCATGGGCGGCTGGGGCAAAGGCTTCATGAATATCACTCCGGCCGGCAAGGTGCTTCCCTGCCACGCCGCCGAGACGATCAAGACGCTTCACTTCGACAATGTGCAGGATCGTCCGCTGCTCGACATCTGGCTCAACTCCGACGCCTTCAATGCCTTCCGCGGGACCGCCTGGATGAAAGAGCCCTGCCGCTCCTGCGCCTTCCGCGAGATCGATTTCGGCGGTTGCCGCTGCCAGGCGATGGCGATCACCGGCGATGCCCGCAACACCGATCCCGCTTGCGCGCTGTCGCCCTATCACGGCGAGATGGTGCGGCTGGCGCGCGAGGAGGCGGCGAAGCCGCCGACGCCGTTCGTCTATCGCAATCCGCGCAACGCCACCGAAGCCCTCAAGGCCGAGCGTCCGCTCGTCCCCGCGGAATAGCAGGCCCCTCTACTTCACTGTGTAGAGATGTGACGACCCGTCTCAGGCGGCGAGCGCCGCATCGGCCGGGCGCGCCCCTGGCTTGCCACCCAACACGCGATAGGCGTGCACGAAGGCGAGCGTGGACACAGGGATCGAGACCAGGAGTCCCACGACCAGCGCCAGCAGACCGAGCAGATTGATCAGCACGAGCAGAAGCACAAAGCCCAACAGCTGCCATTTATGCCCGCGAGTGAGCCGATTGCTCTCGTTCATCGCATCGATCGGACCGAGCTCGCGCTCGATCACGACGAAGGGCGCGAACATGAACATGAGCCCGAAGATGATCCCGGGCACGATCAGCAAGACGAAGCCGATGCCGACGGCGAGCGAGAGCAGAATGGAGCTTCCGAGATATTTCCAGAACGGCCGCGGGTGCCACAGCAAGGAAAGATCGGCCGTGTCGGGATTGTCATGCGCGGCGAGAAAGAATGCCGTGGCCCCCATGCTGACCAGCGTGCCAAGCGCGAGATTGATCACCGTGCCGATGATCGAAGGGTCCTCGGCGGAGCCGGTCAGCGCGGCATCGATGCCGCTGGTGAAGCCGTCGCAAATGGCTGAGGCGAGTAGGATGAGGAAGGTCGCTCCGACAAAGAACCACGGCCGCCGCTTGAACGTCTCCCAACCGAAGCGTATGGCCTTACTTGCCGAAAATTGCATGGCCGCACGATAGCACGTGTCCTGATTCTAGAAGTTCGACGAAACCGATTTCCACGATAGTTTAGCTTCCGACTTTGCGAGGGCATGCGGCGCTTACGATGAGGCGGTAAAGCGCAGAACGGGGAAGCTCATCACGTTGCGTCAGAAGGCTCGGGTGATTAAGGAGAGTCGCGGCTGAGAATTAACTAAATGCCATAACGTTGTGTTCTGTCAAAGAAAAATTGGCACGCGGAATCAGCGGTTCTGCTATCTTACAAACATGTCGCTCAAGGAATGGAACGTTCGTCCCTCCGGCGCAGATCGGCGAGTTTGGGAGGCATGGTGCGGCGAAAGAATTGTGGCTCGGGGCACAATGCGTCACGCTTGGAATGTAGCGATGAATGCAGCCCGGGAGGCAAAGGGGCAGGCGCACCTGTTTTATCAGCTGCGAAAAGGCATCAAGGATAGCGCAGACTTCCGACAGCCAACTAAAAGGGGACGCCCGCCGAAGCGAGCGCCCTAGCGTCTGTCCCTTTGGTGCAAACGATAGGCGGTTTACGCGATGGAAATAAAAAGTGCGCCTAGTAGCTTATGACACGGCCGATTCCAAAGAACCGCAGACATGACTGAGGACGACACCTTGGAGCGTATCGCCATCGCCGGGGCGACCGCCATCCAACACATCATCGCTGAACGCAATGACCTTCGTAACTGCACCCATGTCCAACAACAGGAATTAGTGGCCTTGAGGGCTGTCAACGAAGAGCTTCGTGGTCGGATTGCGTTGGTCCACCGTCAGTACATTGCCTTTGCCAAGGAAATCATCGCTCATTTCGAGAAATTTGATCGTGCTACACGTGATGCGATGCTGGACAAATACAACCCCGCTACCTTGCCGAGCGATCATGCCGATCTTATTGCGCTCGCGAACCGCTTCAAACCTAGTAGCGCAACGTTAGCTCATGAAGCACTGAGCGGTAAGCGCCAAAGCTCCTAATTGGCTAAGGCTCTTACGGTGGCGTGACGGAGGGTCTTGCTTCCCGCCAGATGCCTCACTCGCACCATCAGCGTAGGTTGGAACCACTTGACATCGATCATCCGTGAACTCTTAAACGCGGCCCACGATGTAGCGAGACGCTCAAGCTCGGCGAAAAACTGTGTGCATCGCTGCGTGCGGAGCTTGAGACGATTAGGATCGTGGAGGCGTCCGGGTGGCGTTCACCGAGGAGCAGCTCTCGGCCATGCGCGGTGGTCTGACCGCCGAGGAGTATCGGTTGAAGCTGAGCCTGATCACGCGGCATCGCGGGCAGATGCACTCGACGTATTGTAGCCGTCAGCGGCAAACTCCTCGATGGTCGCATGCAGGAGGTTCATGACCAAGGCTACCAAGGAAATCCTCGAGGCTCGGAGTAAGCGCCGCAAGAACCCTTCAGCCGGATATCGTTACCGATGATTTGGCAGAGATAGACCTTCGTGTTGGGATTGTTGCGAACCTCTTCGTCTGACACGGCGAAACCGTAGGATCTGGCTACACGTGCAATTTGCTTCTCCTCGCAATAGGGCGTGGAGATCAAGCCGTGTTTGGTGACTTGGAAGTTATCGCGGCATTCGATGCGGGCAACGGCGGGAGTCACTGCAATCAAAGTGAATACGGTTATCGAAAGGGCGACTGTGGAGAGCTCGTTTGAGCGCATGGCCAAATCTCCGGAGCAGGGCTTGGCAGAATTTTCAAACAGAGGTGCAACGGGTCCATTCAACCGTAACATAGCTCGTTTCGCGAGCGCATGTTGCGAGTCAAATGAAGCGTTAATGTTGGGTCGAGGGAATTTAATCGGAAGTTGATTTTTCCGTCTCACGGGATTGCGTCAGGATAGTCAAAAGCGCCTTCTGCTGCTCGGGAGTCATAGCCTCAACAAGAGCGCGTAAGCGTCTCCTCTGTTCGATGTCGGACCTAGGTGTCTTCAGAAAGAACGAGGGGCTGGTGAGGATTTCGGGTTTCATGTCCATAGACATAAACTCCAAAAGCCAGGGATGGGTTTTGCCATTGTATTCTCCAAAAACACCAAAGCGAAGGGGGGCCGCCCTGGCTCTGGATTAGGCCCGAGTTGCTTGATATGTGACGGAAAAATCCGTGCCGAGCATCGTGACGATTATGCTCGTGCCATCGACCACGACCTGGAGAGGCTACGAGTGAAGAACGTCAAGAAGGCGTTGGAACTCGGGCAGCACATCAGCATCCATGGAGTGGATCTCAAGCGAGAGTTGAGGGACGCCGAAATCAATGCGGGTTGGGCAACGCACCTAACTTTGAGCGGAGGGAGCCAATGATCAGGATTTGTCTTGGATGCCAGCGCCGCGCCGAGGCAGACTTCCTGGAGAGCATTCCCGACTTGTTTAAGTCGAGCCAGACTGAGTTCGAGGCTGCGGCTGCAATCATCGAGAAGTCGCTTGAGAGGCGCGGATGGAATCGTCCGTTGCAGAAGCCGCCGAGCTACCACTAAGCGCAAAGGACCGAAGGCCGAGACCTAGCTAGGGACGCTCGGTTAGGCAACCAAACCAGGCGCATAAGTGGCGGCTGAGCGGCTGGCGGCTTTGTCAGGAAGATGTCGGGACCCGCATCCCCGGCCTCTTTCTTTTGGCGCTAAGGCCACCAGCGTCCAGAGAAAGACCCGGCACTGCTAGGGCGCACCATGCCTTAGGGAGACGACAAAGCAGCACCGGGCCTGACCACCCAAGGGGGGACTGAATCCCGCAGGTGGTTCAGGGGAGAGTTTACGACGCGACGCCTGCCCAAGATAGGACCCAGCACCGTTACGCACACTCAAGGTAGCGGCACTGGGCCTGACCACTGCAGGGGGGACTAGCGACCCGCAGGGTGGTCAGTCAGGAGTTTAGAGGTTGATGATGGGAATCTTTAGGGCTGAGCAGTGAAAAGGCCCAGCACCTGCTGTCTGGGAATACTCAACCATACAGCGGTGCCAGGCCCGACACCGGGCCTAACCATCCTTCCCGGTACGACGCGAAGGACGGCTACTCCGAAAACAATCCGCACACTGCAACCGTTCCACTGAGGACTGCATGACCGATCTCACCCTCCCAACCCCTGAATGCTTCAAGCCCCTAGCTCAACCATCCCGTTACAAAGCTGCTTATGGTGGCCGTGGTAGCGGCAAGTCTTGGCACTTTGCCTCCATGATCGTCGAGCATTGTCTGCTAAATCCAGGTTCCAAGGTCGTCTGCATCCGCGAGATTCAGAAGACGCTGAACCAGAGCGCAAAGGCGCTAATCGAGAGCACCATTCAGTCTCTTGGTGTCGGCTCTCAGTTCCGGGTGTTGTTCGACCGCATAGAGACTCCCGGTGGGGGCCTGATCATAGCCCGCAGTCTCGCCCTCTTACGCCCAACCATTAGAGCGGATGGAAGCGAGATTTGGTTCACCTGGAACCCCCGCCGCAAGTCTGATGCCGTTGATGAGTTCTTGCGGTCTCAGAAGCCCGACAACGCAATCACCGCATGACGTGTCGCATGCCTATTCAGTTCTTACGGGCGAGGAACGCCATAAGTACGGACAGTAGACAGGCGACATAGAATCCGAGTGGCACGAGCCAACTCGGCAAATCAGACGGCGAAGGGTGGCGGCGGTACGCCATGAGCACATAAGTGCCATAAGCAAAGGAAGCGACCGCTAGGACGCAGGCCGCCCAGAACAACGTGTGTTCTCTAAGGCCCATGATTTGACAGCTTCTCGCTTACGTCTATGCGCGAAGAGGCGCCCGAGCTGCGTGGGCCGCAGGCTCGAACGCCCCACCCCGCCACTTCGCGCGAACCACATCACAGTCAGTGGCAAAGGGCGTTGGTGTGGTGCCCGATCTATCCCTTCAGGTCCTTGCGATTGACGGCCAATTAATTGTGAGAACGCGCCATCGGTCAGGGAATGGACGCAACCTTTGTGGTAGCTACAAAGGGCATTAGTCGTTTCAAACCAGTGTTGAGCTATGATCTGTTTCTGGAGGCAGAGGGCTGAGGCTTTGTGATGAGTAAGGACCTAAAGCGCATTCAGCATCGCGCGCGTGAACTCGCTCGCTCAGGCAAGTTCGTCGGATCACGGGCGGTTACATTTGAGCTGCAGTTTGAGCGCGGGTACGCGCAAGCATTCGGGTGGCTACACAATCTTGAGACGCAAGAAGAATTAGATCGCCTCTGCGCCGAGGCAAGAATGCGCATCAGCCGCGCGGATCCTGAAGCCGCTTAACTTCGCGCACTCATCGGATGCCGCAAGCGCGTGGTTCGCGTCTCCGGGCTTAAACTATCCAACCGAGTTCACGAGCCTTTGCAACGGCGGACTGAAAGGCCCGGGCTCGAAAGTCTGCTATCACGGCCGAGGTCGTATTAGCGGCGATCCGACTCCGCAAAAGCTTAAGCTGGGGACTGCCGGATGGCTTTTGGTACGTGACTGAGAAATCCGTGCCGGGCATCGTTACGATGATGCTAGTGCCATCATCTTCGGTGTTCAGCGGATCCCCGATCATTCCGACATGATACCAAAAGAAGCCCTGGCCGAGAGGGGCTCACGTCATACCGGTTACTACAGGGTAACCAGCAGCCTGCCAAAGCCATCAGCGTCGTCCGTGTCTCGCGCGCATAGACATAAGAGCGCTTGGCCGTTCGCGCCCTTCGACGACATTCCACTGGAAATGCGTTCGGCGGACCAAGGTGAGGGAAAGCGACGACGCATTAAGAGCGGGTCTTACAGCAGCAACTTGGAAAGGGCACGACACCTCGTTGAAACACCCCCGTGCGTTGGCGGGGCGTCGGGCCGACCAGCCAGGGAGGCATGCTGGTAAAAAACAGTGCGCGCAAGGAAGGCCGTTCTTAGGGCAACCGCGTACGTTTATCGCCGGGTTTGCCTTTCTTTTAACGCAATCAGATCGCCTCACTTTATTGGTCTTGTTTCAATCTGCGGATAGATGTCCTTTCAGTGTGGGAGGTTTGTTATGCGTCGAGCCAAGAAAGCATCGCAGAAACGCAGACAGATGGCGAAGGAAGCTCAAGACACCGCCACAAGGATCGAGCGGCTATACCAGGACGCCGCAACGACGGGGTTGAAGGCCATGACCAGGCAATCCGTCGGTGAGTTCAATGATGGCTTTCGGCACATCGCCGAAGAGATGAACACGTATTCTGTGCGGTCGCTTGAGCAAGTATTGCATGCATGGCAGCAGTTTCTCGACGCGGGACCGCTTCGGCAGGTTTTTGAAATTCAGGCGCGGTATGCCCAAAATGCGCAGAACGCATACGAGGCTTACGTCGGCGAAGTCTCTCGGCTCGGGGAAATGTATCTGGATGTGACCCGGCGGGTCTCTAAACCTCTGGCGCAGGGGCGCAAGCGGGCAAGATGAGCTAGCTCGTACTTGTTGTCTGCGTCAGCGCCAGTGTCGCGCGCATAGACGTAGGCGAGAGATTGCCCATTGGCCTCTTCACGAATGGCCGCCCGGTATTCGTTCGGCGGTCCATGGCGGCGTCAACCTAAGAGCCATTATTCACCCGAGTCACGGCAAGCGCCATCCGATCCAAACAAAAAGCCCCGCCAGGGACGGGGCTGAGTTGACGATATGGAAGCTTCCAATACGGAAGCCCCCTAATCATAGGTTTCAGGGCAGGGCCTGCACATGGTGAAACGTGCCAAAATTTTGCTCGGATGCCCTGGGGACGCGAAGCTGGTGCGTCCGTAGATTAAAATTCAGTTCCGATCTTCGCGCCAAGCTTGGCCCCCGAGAGTTTCATCCTGAAAGTCGATGACTTTGGGGGAAGCAGCAGGTTCGATCCCATCGCCAATCTTCGCACCGAGCTTGCTGCCCACGGTCTCATCACGAAAATCGAAATCGCTGACAGTTCCAGCAACGGTCTCAAAGCCAAGCAGCTTCTTGAAATCAATCTTTTGCATGTTGCGCTCCCCCTCAGACTGTAGCGCGACCAACCTAGCAGGGTTCGGCTCATGCCGTGTGACTGTGGAAACACATCCAAATCAAAAAGGGCGCCGAGCGAAGCCGACGCATGCCGCTGGGCTCAGACTCTAAGCTACTCGCCCGCGCGGCGGTGAAGGCTTCTCGACAGGAAACTCTTCCCCCAAAGCGTCCAGAAATCTCTTGCTTGCTTCTAGCTCTCGCGCAAGACAACTCCAGCTTTCCGCCAATCTCAGGAAATTGTCCCTGACGAGAGGCGATGTCGCAGCCGCTGCGTGCTCTAAGCAGCACCTAGCGTGCTCTCGGCACTCTTTCGGATTTCCAGGCATGTGACGCTCCTCTTAGTCACACCCCGGCATCTGCCGAATCGACAGCAAAAGCACGGTCAATCGTCAAGCGCAAAATCGGACGCTTCCGAACTGACATTCCTAAGTGTCTTTGGCATTGAGCAGCCCTGGCAGCTAGGCAATGTTACTCGCCACTCGCCGCGCTTAGTCCATCGTCAGCACCTTAGCGTTGTCGGCATCGGCCCCCGCGTCGCGCACGGATGGGGCGCGGTACGGTTTTGTACCTTCATTTTCTATGTCGAGCTTGGAACTGAGCCTAGCTGCGTCGGATTACTCTTTCGTCAGAGGATGCGCTATTCAGAGGATGCGCTATGACGGTAATGACGCATAAGCTTGATGGGGAAGATTGGTATCTTGCATATGACGTCGAAGCTAAAGTGCTTTCGGTTAAAGCCAATTCCAGTGACAAGCAATTTTCGCTGAATGACTTCTTGGCGCTTCACAGTGGCACGCGCGCAGGAGGCATGCTGGAACTAATAATTATAGACTTGTTCAACGGCGGTCCCGAGTCGGTGCGCAGCGGTCTTCAAACAAGCAGCGTTGGCAGCTTGGCAATGTTGGACGCAACCCGCCGAGCCTCGTCCATCGTCAGCACATTCGCGATGTCGGCGTCAGCCCGTGTCTCGCGCGCACCGTTGGCGTCTTTGACTTTATAGCCGCCGGGTATCTGCTCGACAGACCAAGGCGGCGGGAAGCGGTGAGGCATTTGCGGGCGCTGGCCTCTGTCTTTGGAACCCTAAAGCTTCCCGTCGGTTGTGGCGTACTTCTAGACGGGGTCAGCCAGCGGAGATTATCCAATGCTTCAGTCATCTATAAAGGCAGGCGCTGTGGTCGCGTTTGCCATTTTCACTGTCATCGGCCCAGCTTTGGCATTAGCCCCAGTGTACTTGAACAACTCTGCCCGCCTCATCATGCCGATCCAAAACGAAGAAAACAAAGAACTCTGGCGCGACTTACAGACCGGCGAGACGCCGCCAGAAGCAGCCGTCGGCAACGAAGGACAGGCACAGGCACCGAGAGAATGGGAGAGAGCAACGAATTTGATCGACTGCGAGAAGGCCGGAGGTATGTGGGATGTGCCGAACAATAAATGCTCTGAGAAAAGATAAGAAAATTCGTTGCCGTTGGCCAATAGCTCTGGTTATGGACCCACGCTTCGGCAGAAGGCGCGGGTGATTAAGCAAAGTCGATAGATGTGGTTGCGGTGAAACCGCCCTGGCATTAGTCGTGCATTGGTGCGTCCCTAGATCAAACGGATACAGGGGCCAATCTGATGAACCTGGTTAAGCCCTTCATCACCGCTAAGTCTGGATCAACGGCAATCGAGTATGCGCTGATTGCCGCCGGGATCGTCCTCGCCGCCTATCCTCCATTAAAGTTGCCGCTGCTCTCACCGCTGGCCTTTTTTGGCACAGCCGTTGTCAACCTCACCCCCAGCTGTCCATTAGGTCACAAACAAAAAGCCCCGCTAGGGACGGGGCTGAGTTTGCAAGTTGGAGACTCCCAATATGGAGCCACGCAATCATAGAGGCTTTGCCGCAGATCGGATGTCGTTCCCCTGCAACACTTGTCCCTAAAATAGAGGAGCGCCGACCGAAGCCGACGCCCTCTCAATTCAAACAGAGAATGGTCTCTCTACATCTTTTTCTCTGAGCACGCGTTCTTTGCAGCATCCCATGTGCCGCCAGCCTTCTCGCAATCGGCGGCGTTCTTCGCCGTGGTCACGTCCCCAGCAAATGCGGGCATCGCAAATCCAAGTGCGAGCGCCAAAGCCAGTGTGGAAAGAAGCGTTTTCATGGCGATTGCTCCTACAGACGGTTGCTCGGGGGGAAGAGAAAACGCTCCGTGAAGGTAGTGGTTCCGGCAAGCCGGGGAGGATTTCGAAGGTCGCCTGGCCGATGCCGACAGCAAACCTTCAAATAAGCTCGGCGAGAACAGAATTCCGACAATGCCTATCGCGCCCACGAACAACAACAACATAGCCACCGGGGATGCGTTCTGCTGACCACGGGGACGGGCAGCGGCGAGCCGGGGCGCTCTCAAACAGTTTCGATAAGAAAGCGGAACCTGTCCCCGTCCTTAGCTCTGACCCACCAATAGTCGGGTTTTTTCTCGTAGCCAGAGCTTGCGTATCTCGCGACCATGTCCTCGATCTGCATGGCCGCCTCCGTGCGGGTGGCAAAGGGATAGGGCACTACCTTGCGGTCGATAACGTTGTCCCCGGCATCAATGGCGAGTTCGACTATCTGGAAAGCCACTAGCTTACCCTCTCACGCGTTGCCCATAGGGCCATCGGCCTCTTCGGGACCGCCTGGGCTTAACGGCAGATGCCCGTGTTGCGCCTTGTAGGCGTCCTCGAAGGCAAAGATTCGGTGAGTAAGCGCACTGCACCACGCCGCAGCTTCCGAGCCGTCATCAAGTGTGGTTAGGATTTGTGAGGCCGCATCACACGCGGTCCAGGCGACCTGATAGTGCTCAACAGTCTTGATGGGCGGCTGCTTAGAGCCAGCCATCACTGACTTCCAGGCGAATACGACAGCCGCTTCCGAAAGTCCCTTGCGTTCTAACGCAGCTAACAGCTTCGGCAGGAAGACTTCGAGTCTCTGGTGAGGTTCCATAACGCAGCTCCCTCAACCCTCGGAGGCCTCAGCGTGCCTCCGTATCGCCGCGTGCGCAGGATGGGCTTCGGCGCGGGTGAGGTCAAACGCAGGTTTATTGGCCAATTATTGGACAGCGCGACCCAACTCATTGAGTTGCCTTACGTCTTTGTAAGGAACTCCGGCTTGCAATGCCTATTTCTTTATCGCTACCATGGGCGCTAGACCGCTCGGCTGGCCTTCGCGAACCCCCGCCAGCGAGCGCCTAGTTCGGGTTCGAGCCAGATAACCGGCGCCTTTGCCCGCCCAATCGGTCCCGTCACCATGTCTCTGGTCGCCAAGTCCTCTTGCCGCATTTTCGGACATTCTCTTGCGATCCTCGGTGTTTGCGGATCGCTTTTCCTCCTCGGTAGCCTGACGAGCGCCCCGGCCCTGGCCGGCGACGAGCCGGCTGCCGCCGAACCGGCCGCGCCGCCAGCCGCGGATGCGCCAGCCTCCGAGAAAAAGCCCGGCGGCTTCACGGTCGAGGTGCCTCAGTCGCCGACGCCGAAAAATCCGGTGCCGATCGGCTATATCCGCCAAGTGGGAGACCATCCGCGCCCCGCGTCGCGCGTGGATGTGGAGCCCGCCAATGCCGGTATCGCCGGCGCCAAATTGGCCAATGACGAGAACAATGCCGGCGGTCAGTTCACCGGCGAGTTCTACAGCCTCGACGTCGCGACTGTCGCCTCAGCCGACCAAGCGGTTGCCGAGGCGAAAAAACTTCTCGATAGCGGCCACCACTTCATGCTCGTCGACGCTCCGGCCGAGACCCTGCTCAAGCTGTCCGACTGGGCCAAGGGCAAAGACGTTCTGTTCTTCAATATCCGCGCTACCGACGTGTCGCTGCGGCAGGAAGATTGCCGCGCCAACATCATGCATGTGGCGCCCGACCGCTACATGCTGGCCGACGCGCTCGCGCAATATCTCGTAGTGAAGAAGTGGACCAACTGGCTCCTGGTCTACGGCTCGACCCCGGGCGACCTTGCCTATGCCGACGCGATCAAGCGCGCGGCGTCGCGGTTCGGCGCCAATATCGTCGACGCGCGCGAATATAAGGACGTCTCCGGCGGACGCCGCGACGATGTCGGCACCATTCCGCCCGGCAAGCAGGCGAGCAACGATGCGGCGTTCGCCGCCAGTCCCGACTACCAGATCATCGTCGTCGCCGATGAGGATCAGCTGTTCGGCCCATATATGCCCTATCGCGGCGGCGCCGATGCGCGGCCCGTCGCCGGCACCACCGGTCTCACGGCCACGACCTGGAGCCCGGGCCACGAGAAATGGGGCGCGACCCAGATGAACAATCACTTCCAGAAAGATTATAACCGCCTGATCCTGCCGATCGACTATCAGGCTTATGTCGCGACGCGCACCATCGGCGAGGCCGTCACGCGCAACGACGGCGAGAGTTTCGCCACCATCGCTGCCTTCATCCACGGACCCCAACTCCAGCTTGCCCCTTTCAAGGGCATCAAGCAGCAATACCGGCCCTGGGACGGTCAGTTCCGGCAGCCGATCCTGATCGCGACCGACAAGGTGCCGGTGTCGATTTCGCCGCAGGCCGGCTTCCCGCATGCGAGCCATCCCGAGATCGAGGTGGACACGCTTGGCATCGACGAGCCTGAGAGTCTCTGCAAGATGTAAGGCTCGAGGATCGCGCGCTCGCTCAGCGCTCGGCTGCGGCGGCGGTGATCAAATTGCCCTTCTCGTCCAGCAAGGGCACGTTATAGCCCTCCAGGATCACGTTGATCTCACCCTGGTTCTCGGCAATCAGCTTGTTGATGGTATGTTTCCATTGCGGCTCGTTCGGACGCACACCCATGGTGATGCCGTAGATCGTGCTCGGACCCGCGTTCTCCTTGACGAGCGGCACAAGCTTGAGCGGCACGCCGGCGCGCTCGGCGTAGTAGCCGCCGACCGGCCCCCACAACAGTGCCGCGTCGAGCTCGCCCGAGGCGATCTCACCGATGATGGTCATGGTGGTCTTGGCAGCGCTCTCGTCGGCATTGACCTCGAACGGCTTGGCGTTCGCCACCAGCCCATGCATGGCGAGGATGCTCGCCGGCGGCGTGCGGGCGAAGAGACCGATGCGTTTTCCCTTGAGCCGCGGGTCGGACAGATTGTCGACACCGGCGAGGCTCGGGTCCTGCTCGCGGTAAATCAGCACATAGGACGTGTAGTAATAGGGGTTGGTGTCCTCGATCAGACCGGTGCCTTGGGCATAACCCATGACCAGATCGCAGGCCTCGCGTCCCATCGTGTTCGGCACATAGCCGGTCGCTTCGGCGAACCAGGTATATTCGAGCGTTGCATCGAGTTTCTGCGCGATCAGCTCGGCGAGCTTGTTCTCGAACCCCTCGGCCTTCTCGTTGGAGAACGGCAGATTGTCGGGGTCGGCGCAGACGCGCAAATAGGCGGCGCTGGCCGGAGCGGCGCCGGTGCTTGCGGCGCCGAGCAGCACGGCGAGGCCGATCCTGGCGGCGGTCGCCGCTCCTCGCCGCAGAGTCTCTATCGCCGCTCGTCCACTCAAACTCGCCTCTCGCCCGTCATGCGTGGGAAAGATCCAATCATAGCACAGCCTCGGCGCTCGCCGTCTGGACCGCAAATGCCTAACCGCATGAAAATATGGAGATCGAGGGAAAACCGCGCCAGCCTACCGCAACATTAAACTTCGCTGACAAAGCCTGCCGCGGGACCGGCAAGCGTCAGTCTTGCGCCTCACATTTGGCGATATTGTCGGCCCGCTCGGTCCCGGTCGGATAGTAAGCGCCCGTCGGCGACGTGCCGAACGCGATCATTGCCTGCC
Organism: uncultured Alphaproteobacteria bacterium; assembly: GCA_963710245.1. Classification (GTDB taxonomy): domain Bacteria; phylum Pseudomonadota; class Alphaproteobacteria; order Rhizobiales; family Methyloligellaceae; genus Methyloceanibacter. The sequence continues at coordinate 202,402 of CAVPZK010000012.1, read as the reverse complement.
GGCCCGCCTCGATGCTGTCCATCTCGTGCTTCGATCGCAGCAGCTTCACCGCGCAGCAATCCGCGTCGAGCTCCATCTGCTTCAGCGCCGGCGCGATATAGAAGAAGGGCTGCGGCCCGACATGGCCAAACCCCTCGCGATAGCGTCCCACATGGCCGAGCGTGTGGTGGCAGCATTCATGCGCCATGAGGAAGCGGCCGTAAGACGGCTGGTCGTTGAGCGTCATGGCGTTCACGACGATCACCGGCTTGCCATTGGAGTCGAGCATCGACATCGCCTGCTCGGGCACGTCGCGCAAGGTATAGGTGGTGACGTCGCAATACGGATTGTCGGCCTTGGGCATCCACATCCTGGCCGCTTCGGAGCTGCCGCAAAACAGCCCGAGACCCGCGATAGCCGCTACGAGGATCGGAAGACGCATATGCCCTCCGCCATGAGTCGCTTTCCTCGCAAAGAGTATCCTTATTAGCCGTTGCGCCGAAAGGCTTTTGTCAGTCTGGACCATCGTTCTCCATAGTATGCCAAAGTGCCCGTGCGGGGATTAACTCCGCGGCAATTGGGCCGGTTCTTCGCTTCGCCAAAGCCTCCCGCCGTGAATAGGGCGATGCAAGACACATGGATGTGAAGAGCACCACCGACAAGGCGCTCATTGCGAACCCGCCCGAGCGTGCACCGCCCCCCCCGGAATGGCTGCTATGGCGGCAAGATCGACGCCCGTGGGCAGCGGGAACGCAGCGGCGTCGAGCGCTTCAACACGCTCGCGGCCTCGACCTCAATAGCGATGCCCCCGAGCAGGCAACGCTCGACGCGCTGAAGGCATGGCAGGGTCCCCATTGCCCGGTCGAGGAGATCGCCCGCGAGGAGCCCGGTCCGGCGACGCCGCCTATCGTCAAGCCGCGCCCCCGCGTGAAGCAGGTCGGCAAGAACCCACGCTACATTCCGCCGCGCTATATCCCGCCGCGGCTGCATCGGGCGCCGCCTGATCAAGGCCAGGGCGACATCGAGACCGACGCTGTGCACCAGAACCTCCGCCCCGCCCGCTAGCGGCCCGCTGCGCAAGGATGTTCTTGGAATGTGCCGTGCGCTTCGCGAGCCTCTGTCATGACTTGAACTTGCCACTGGAGCGGCACAGCGCCATTGGCTAGGGTCTGCCACCTTGCGCCGCTCCGGCGCGCTTTCCAGAAGGCTGACAAGCAACGGGATGGGTCCGCGTCTCCTCTATGTCCTCATTGTGGGGATGGTCATCTTAGCTGCGCTTGCCTTGCGTGTGTGGGACCCATCCCCGGTCGCGAGGCTGCGGTCGCTCGTCTTCGACGCCTATCAGCGGCTGGACCCGCGCGCATTCGATCCGGCTTTGCCGGTGCGCATCGTCGATATCGACGAGGAGTCGCTGAAGCAGGTCGGGCAATGGCCTTGGCCGCGCACCGTGCTTGCCGAGCTCGTCGACAAGCTCGCCGCGGGCGGCGCAGCGGCGATCGGCTTCGACATGGTGTTCCCCGAGCCCGACCGCATGTCGCCGGCCAACACGCTGCGCTATTGGCCGAAGTCCGACGCTCTCGCGGCGCTTAGGGAAGAGGTCGAGAAGCTCCCCAGCAACGATCAGGTCTTCGCCGAGGCGATCGGCAAGGGCCCCGTGGTACTCGGCTTCATCGCTTCGCCGCAAGCCACCTCGCTGCCCGAGACCAAGGCCGGCTTCGCCCATGCCGGCGACGACCCGAAACTGTTCGCCCCGTACTATCCGGGCGCCGCGGCGAGCCTCACAGAGCTACAGGACAAGGCGCAAGGCGCAGGCTCGCTCAACTGGATCCCCGAGCACGACCAGATCATCCGCCGCATGCCCATGCTGGTGCGCGTCGGCGATACGCTCTATCCCTCTTTGTCGGCCGACATGCTCAGGCTCGCGCAAGGCGCTTCGACCTATGTGGTGAAGTCGTCAGGCGCGAGCGGCGAGAAGGCGTTCGGCGAGAAGACCGGCATCGTGGCCGTGAAGGTCGGCGATTTCGAGGTGCCGACCGAAGCCAACGGCCAGATGTGGATCCGGTTCACGCCGGAATCGAAAGAACGCTATCTCCCGGCCTGGAAAGTTCTGAACGGCGAGATCGGCGCCGACGCGCTCGAGGGCCGCATCCTGATCATCGGCACGAGCGCGGCAGGTCTGCTCGATCTCAGAGCGACGCCGCTCGACGCCTCGGTGCCCGGTGTCTCGCTCCACGCCCAGGCCATTGAGCAAATCCTGCAAGGCAGCTTCCTGCAACGGCCCGACTTCGCCACACCCGCCGAGCTCCTCTATATCCTCGTGCTCGGCACGCTCATCGCCTTTCTCATCTATCGTCTGGGCGCGGCCGGCAGCGCGGTGCTGGGCGGCCTCGCCGTCGCCGGGGTGATCGGCGTCTCCTGGTATGCCTTCGACGCCTTTGGCTGGCTGGTCGATCCGATCTATCCGGCCATCGCGCTCACCGCGATCTATCTCGCCGGCACGCTGTTCGTCTTTCTACGGACCGAGCGCGAGCGGAACCGGGTGCGTCACGCTTTCTCCCATTACATGGCGCCCGCTCTGGTCGAGCGACTGGCCGACGATCCGTCGCGGCTGAAGCTTGGCGGCGAGACGCGCGACATGACGCTGCTGTTCAGCGACGTGCGCGGCTTCACCACCATCTCCGAGGGGCTCGACGCCGAAGAGCTCACCCGCTTCCTCAATTCGCTATTCACGCCCTTGAGCAACATCATCCTCGACGAGCAAGGCACCATCGACAAATTCATGGGCGATGCGGTGATGGCTTTCTGGAACGCGCCGCTCGACGATGCCGCGCATCCGAGCCATGCCTGTAGCGCGGCGCTGCGCATGATGAATGAGATGGAGAGCTTGAACGCGCGCTGGCGCGAGGAAGCTGAAGCCAGAGGCCGGAACTTCAAGCCGGTTCGGCTCGGCATCGGGCTCAACACCGGCATTTGCTGCGTCGGCAATCTCGGTTCGGAGACGCGCTTCGACTATTCGGTGATCGGCGACAACGTCAATGTCGCCTCACGGCTGGAAGGCCAGTCCAAGACCTACGACGTTGGCACGGTGGTCGGCGAGTCCACCACCGCGCGCGCGCCCGACTTCGCCTTTCTCGAGCTCGACCTCTTGAAGGTGAAGGGCAAGACCGAAGCGACCCGCATCTTCGCGCTCCTCGGCGACACTGCGCTCAAGCAGTCGAAGGACTTCATCGACCTCGCGCAGCGTCACGGAGACTTTCTCGCCCGCTACCGCGCCAAGGATTGGGACGCGGCCGAAGCGCTCGCCCGCGAATGCGCGCAGCTGAACACCGCGCGCCTCGACCACCTCTACGCGCTCTATCGCGAGCGCATTGCCTATTTCCGGATCAACCCGCCGCCGGCCGATTGGGACGGCACAGCCGAGGCCATGTCGAAATAGTCCGATGCCTAAGCTCGTCCTTCTCGCTCTCGCCGCTGTAGCGGTTCTCATGTTCAAGCATGCGGTCGCCGATTTTTATCTGCAGACGCCGTATCAATATTTGAACAAGGGAAAGTATGGCCATCCGGGCGGCTTCATCCATGCCGGCATCCATACCGCGCTGACGCCGCTGGTCTATCTGGTGCTTCTCCCGGGCTCGCTGCTGATTGCCGCCGGCCTCGCGCTTGGGGAGTTCGTGGTGCACTATCACATCGATTGGCTGAAGGAGCAGTTCACCCACCGTAACGGCTGGACGACCAGCGACCGCGGCTTCTGGTTTGCGCTCGGCACCGATCAGCTGGTGCATGGGCTCACCTATCTCGGCATCGTCGCCGTTCTGGTGATAGCCGCCGCGGCCTAGAGCAGGGCCGAAATTTCGCGATTGGCGAATTCAAGGCGGTCCGACAGCAGCCTAATGATGAGCTGGTGCAGCGCGGCCGCCGCGGTTGGGTTTTCCGCCTGCATCCGGTCGAAGGCTTCGCGCGTCAGCCGGTAGATCACGGTCGGCCCCTCCGCGATCACGCTCGCCGTGCGCGGCACGCCGCGATAGAAGCCCATCTCTCCCACCACCGTATGCCCGATCATGCGCCGCAGCCGGATCGGCCGCCCGTGCTCGTCGATGATGGTGATGGCGACCGAGCCGGAGGCTTGCAGCACCACGGAATCCGACGGCTCGCCCTGGCGGAACAGGAATTCGCCGCTCTCCAACTCCTGGCACTGCATGTAAGGGGCGATCTTCTCGAACTCGACTTTCTCGCCGAATTCCGATTGCAGCCAGCTCTCGAAGCTATGCGTCGAGGCGGCGCCCACCTCGTGATACATGAGCAGCATATCCTCGCACCACTCGATCGCCTCGTTGCGGCTGCCGAAAACCTGATGCGGCCGCTCGCTGCCGAAGAAGTCCGCCTTCTCGAAGCTCGCCCGCATGATGTCGCTCAAGCCGGAGAAGCCGAGCGTGACACCATTCTCCTCGCAATAATTGCGCAGCTTGACGAGGCTCAACACCGCCGAGGTATCGAGACCGGGAACCGCGCTGAAATCGAGCACCACATAGCCGACGGGCTTCTCGCGCTGCGCCTCGATGGCGCGCTTGATGCGCTCGAATAGGCCGTTGGAGGAGCCGAAAAAGATGAAGCCCGACAGCCAAAACACGTGGACGCGCTTGCCCTCCTCGCGCAGCAGCCGCGTCTGCTCCGGCGAGCGCTCGACATTGCTGGAGAATTCCTGCCGCGTCAGATGGCGCCTGACCACGCCGATGCGGCTATAGCTCAGCGCGAACATCAGGCAGGCGCCGATCACGCCAATCACGACGCCCATGAAATATCCGAAATTGATGATGACCAGGGTCATCACGCCGGTGAGCGCCCATTCCATCCAGGAACTTTGCGCCGGCGCGCCCCATAGCTCGATGAGGATCACCGCGCCGAGATAAGCGAGCATCCCGGCGAGGATGGCCTTGGGCACCATGCTGCCGACATCGGTGCCCGAGAACAGAATGATGGCGCAGACGATGCCGACAATGGCGCCGGCCCAGCGCGTAGTGGCGCCGGATTCGTCGAGCAGCAAGCAGGCATTCATCGACAGCGATCCGCCAAAGCCGCCGAGCACCGACGCCAACAGATTGGCGAGGCCGTTGGAGCGGAACTCCTGGTCGAGATCGCTGGTCTTCTGGCGCGCGACTTCGAGGCTCGACACGTCGAGCAGCAGCGCGATCGCCATGACGCCGCAAAACGAGCCGATCTCGGCGCTGCTTTGAGCGATCACGCCCCAATCGACCTGCTGGCGGATCATGGCGGTTAACGGCCACCACAGACTCAGCTCGCCGAGGCTCGGCAGGAACCAGGCGTTGTGTATCTTTTCATCGTTGAAGAAGCCGAACAACGCCACATCGAGGATGATGAGAAAACCGAAAAAGGCGATCGGCAGGGCGAGGTAATTGGGGACGAACCGCCCGAGCAGCGGGATGGAGATGGCGAACAGCGCGCCGATCAGGATCTGCGGCGCGTAAAGTGGCGAAAAGAGCAACTGCCAGCTCAAGGGCGAGAGCGTGAGGTTGGTTTGGGTAACGACCTCCATGCCGCCGGTGATGAGCAGGATGCCGGAAGCGGCAAGGAAGCCGCCGATCACCGGGTAAGGGATGAAGCGCAGCCATTGCCCCATCTTCAGCGCGCCGACGCCGTAGAGCAGAACGCCGGTCAGGAGTGTGCTGACCGACAGCGCGACCAGCACATTGATGACGATCTGCGCCGTGGGCGCGCCCTTGGCGGCGAGCGCGGTGGCGATCGAGGCGGCGAGCACGCTCATCACCGCGACAGCCGGCGAGTCCGGTCCACCGATCACCGGCGAGAAGGTCGAGGTCAAGGCGATCACCACGCAGGTGACCACGGTGCCCATGATGAGTCCCGCCAGGCCGAGCGAGAAGCCGCTGGCGAGATCGCCGGTGAAGATGAGCGCGGCGAAGGAGATGCAATAGGCGATCTGCACCACCGCCGAGATGGCGCCCGCCATGGCGTCTCGCCCGAGCGTTGACGCGTCGATATTGCGCGGGCGGCGCAGCGCGAGATTCGCTAACAGTGACAAGGGCCTAATGCGCAGGCTTGGGGTTTAGTCGCGCCCGATCATGGCTGGGCCACGTCACAATGGCAAGCCGGGAGGCCCTAAGCGAGGCGGAAACGGTAAGTTTATGGGGCTGATCGCCGCAAGCGGTCGGCGAGTGAGCGCATCACCGCGATGGCAAAGAACGGCGTTTCATGCACCAGAAAGAGGAAAGTCTTCTCGGTGATGGGAGCGACCTCGCATGCCGTCTTGGCGCGTGCGGTTGCCGCCCGCGGCGAGCCGTCGATCAAGGCCATCTCGCCGAAAATGCCGCCGCCCGACAGCGTCTCGACGATCTTGCCGTCGCGCTCGACCTCGATCTCGCCCGAGCGGATCACATACATCTTGTCGCCCTTGTCGCCCTCCGAGAAGATCACCTCGCCCTGCTCGAACTTGGCGGGAGGGAAGCCCGCATTGGCGAGAAGTTGGAAATCGGTTGCAGCCAGCGCCATGCCTCTGTCCTCCTTGCCCCGGCTATTCGGACGCAATCTATGACGGTCCTGTGACGGTACTATAAAGGCTCGCGCACCCTCAAACTCCTTGCGATCTCACCCTTGCAACCGCTTCAAGCCAGCCGCCATAGCGCGCTTCCCGCTCGGTCTCGCTCATGTTCGGCTCGAACACCCGCGCCGGCGCCCAGGCTTTGCCGAGCTCTTCCGCATCGCCGTAAAAGCCCATTGCCTGGCCGGCATGATAGGCCGCGCCGAGCGCCGTGGTCTCAGGCGTAGCCGCGACTTCAACGCTCTGCCCAAGACTATCGGCGAGCCGCTGCATGAGCCAAGCATTCGCCGTCATGCCGCCGTCGACCCGCAAAGCTGACGGCGTGGGGATGCCGCTCACCGCCATGTCGCGGCCCATCGCGGTCAACAGATCGCGCGTCTGAAAGGCAACCGCCTCAAGCCCCGCCGCAACCAGATCGGCCTTCGTTGCGGCGCGGGTCATGCCGAGAATGGCGGCGCGCGCGCCCGCATCCCAGAACGGCGCGCCGAGCCCCTGAAAGGCGGGAACGAGATAAACGCCCGAGTTCGGGTCTGCCTCCTTCGCCAAAGCCTCGCTTTCGGCGGCCGTAGCGATGATGCCGAGATTGTCCCGCAGCCATTGCACGGTCGCGCCGGCCATGAAGATCGCGCCTTCCAGCGCGTAAGCGCGCTTGCCTTCGAGCTGATGAAAGATGGTCGAGAGCATGCGCGTGGCCGAGGCCACTTTCTTCTCTCCCGTATTGGCGAGTACGAAGCAGCCGGTGCCGAAGGTCGCCTTGAGCATGCCGGGCCGGAAGCACGCCTGGCCGTAGGCGGCCGCCTGCTGATCGCCGGCAATGCCCCTGATCGGAATCTCGCCGCCGAAATGCTCAGACCGCGCGAGACCGAAATCGCTTTGGCTATCGCGGACCTCCGGCAGCATGGTGCGCGGCACCGAAAGCCGCTCGATCAGCCGGTCGTCCCATCGGCCGGAGCGAATGTCGTAGAGCTTGGTGCGGGCGGCGTTGGTCGCATCGGTTGCGTGCAGTCTGCCGCCGGTGAGCTTGAACAGCAGGAAGCTGTCGATCGTGCCGAAGCAGACCTCCCCTGCGCGCGCGCGCACCGCGAGCCCCGGCACCGCATCGAGCAGCCAGGCGAGCTTGGTCGCCGAGAAATACGGATCGATCACCAGTCCCGTCGTTTCCGCGACATGCGCGTCCCAACCCTCTTGCGCAAGCTCGGCGCAGAGCGGGGCGCTGCGGCGGTCTTGCCAGACGATGGCATTGGCGAGCGGCTTGCCTGTCGCCCGCTCCCACACGACCGTCGTCTCGCGCTGATTGGTGATGCCGATGGCAGCGACGGAGCTCGCGCCCGCCTCGCTCAGCACCTGCCGCCCGACGTGCAGCACGAACCGCCAGATCTCCTCGGGATCGTGCTCGACGCGTCCCGGCGCCGGATAGATCTGCGTGAGCGGGATTTGTGCCGTCGCGCGAGCCCGCCCCTGCCGGTCGAACAGGATGGCTCGCGTGCTGGTCGTCCCCTGATCGATGGCGAGGACGAAGCTCTTCTCGCTCATTTTGGTTCGGCGTTTTGCGTCTGGTCGGCTATCCAGCCGCAATATTCGGCGCTGCCCCCTTCGGTCGGCAGCACGAGCAGCGCCGGCAGCTCGTAAGGATGCAGCCGCTTGGTCTCGGCAAGCACCGCATCGGTGAGCGAGCTTCGCGTCTTGATGATCATGGCGACCTCGCTCGCCTCCTCGCGCGCGCCCTTCCACTCGAAGATCGAGATCATGCCGGGAAACATGTTGACGCAGGCCGCAAGCCGCGCCGCGACCAGCGCCTCGCCGACCCGCTTGGCGTCGGCAAGCGCCGGAAAGGTCGTATAGATCAGCACCGGCCGGTCGTCGTTCCCCATAAATTCACCATTACGCCTGTAAAGAGAGGGACTTGCATTTGCGGTCCACGGCCGCATTTATAGTGCCCGCTTCTTAAGCAAGCTCAAAGCGCCTCGATAGAACCATGCCACGCTTCGACAAAATCGCCTTCGTTGCCAGCGAGACCAAGGAGGCTGAGGAGGCGCTCGCCAAGCTCACCAAGCGCTACGGCAATGCCGCCTTCACCGAGGCCGACGCCATCGTGGCGCTTGGCGGCGACGGGCTAATGTTGCAGACCATGCACGGCCATCTCAACAGCCGCATCCCGATCTACGGCATGAATTGTGGCTCGGTCGGCTTCCTGCTCAACGACTACCATGAGGACAGCCTCAAGGAGCGGCTGAAAGCGGCCGAGATAACCGTCATCCATCCCTTGCGCATGACCGCGTATGACGAGCACGGTGTCAAGCACGAGGCGCTCGCCATCAACGAGGCGTCTCTGTTCCGGCAGATCTATCAGGCCGCCAAGCTGAAGATCGCGGTCGACGGCAAGGTGCGCATGGATGAGCTCATCTGCGACGGCATCCTGGTTTCGACCCCCGCCGGCTCGACCGCCTACAATCTTTCGGCGCATGGCCCGATCCTGCCGATCAACGCGCCGCTTCTCGCGCTGACCCCGATCAGCCCCTTCCGCCCGCGGCGCTGGCGCGGCGCCCTTCTGCCGAACGACGCCAAGGTGACCATCGAGGTGCTAGAGCCCGACAAGCGCCCGGTGAGCGCCGTGGCCGACCACACCGAGTTCCGCGACGTGATCAAGGTCGAGGTGATGGAGGAAAGCGGCATCGACATTCTGATGCTGTTCGATCCGGGCCACACGCTGGCCGAACGCATCCTCGCCGAGCAGTTCGGCTATTGAGACGCGCCGCGCCCAGGGACACCGGGCCTGGGCAGCGTAAACACCTCGTCGATCACCGCATAATCGCCATAGCCGAGCCGCGCGATCGGCTTCAGCAGCGTCACGTCAACCTTGCCATTGACGATCGCCTCGTCGGCGATATGCACGCCGACGACTTGTCCCAGCACGATTGCATGCCCGCTCGGCGTGCCGTCCCGGCCCGGCAGCTCGATGGTGCGCCAATAGCGGCATTCGAAGGCGACCGGCGACTCCGCGACGCGTGGCGGCGCCACCAGAAGCGACGGCGCGGGCGTGAGACCGGCAAGCCGCATCTCGTCGACATCAGGGCCGACCGCGGCCGATGTCTTGCTCATCGCCTCGCGCAAGTCGTAGGTGGCGAGCGAGCAAACGAATTCGCCGGTCTCCTCGGCGTTGCGCTGACTGTCTTTCCGGCCGCCGGAAGCGAACATCACGAAATGCGGATCCTCCGAGACGGCGTTGAAGAAGCTGTAAGGCGCGAGATTGACCACGCCGACCTTGCTCAGTGTCGAGATCCAGCCGATCGGCCGCGGCGCGACCAATGCCTTGAACGGGTCGAGCGCTAGGCCATGCGTGTTGGCGACGGCGTCGTAGAACATGACACTCTCTCTGTCCGCCTTTATGGGCGCCAGGGCGTGACGATCTCGGCGAGCACCGGCCGCTCGCGCTCGTCGGGTTTCTCCTTAGGCGTGCCAATATAGACGAAACCGGCCACCCGCTCGTTCTCGGCGAGCCGAAGTGCGTTCCGCACGCCCTGGCTATAGCCACACCATTCAGTGATCCATTGCACCCCGTAGCCGAGCGCGGTGGCGGCGACGATGAGGTTCTGGCAAGCGGCGCCGGCCGAGAGGATTTGCTCCCATTCGGGTGCCGCCGGGTTCTTCACCACGCGCGAGATCACCGCGACGACAATCGGCGCGCGCAAGAATCGCTTCGCCTCGTTCTCGAGCCGGAACGCGCCAGGGTCCTTCTCCTCGGCGGCACACACCTCAGCCAGGACCTTGCCGAATTCCGCGCGTGCCTCGCCTTGAAACAGGATAAAGCGCCAGGGCACGAGCTTCTTGTGGTCGGGCACGCGCGAGGCGGCCCGCAAGATCAGCTCAAGCTCTGCCGCATTGGGGCCCGGCTCGGCCAGGCTATTGGCCGACACCGAGCGGCGAGCAAGCAGGAGGTCGAGGGTGGGGTTGGGCATTTCTCAGAGCGAGGTCGGGGAAAGGTCGCGTTCCCTATCCTGAATTGAGGCGGCGAACAATGCCGGAATCCGGGGTCACCGCGAAGGGGTAAGGCCGATAAACACACCGCAAATCGGCCTCATTCCCAAAGGAATTTCACCCCATCGTTGCGCACCGGAAACGGGTATAACAGCTTGCGGCCGGCTTATCGGAGCTATCGCCATGCGGGGGAAACGCTGCGCGGGGCTTAGCCCCATGCTTCTGTCCGCCGCTCTGCTTGTGGCGGCTCCTGCCGCAGCCGAAAACGCGCCCTCCCCCGCCGCCGGCTACCCCGCCACCATCGTCGTGCTCGATGCTTCGAGCAGCATGAACACCAAGATCGGCAGCGCGACCAAGATCGCCGCCGCGAAAGCGGAGCTTGGTGCTGCTCTCGGCACTTACGCTGGCCGGTTGTCTTTCGGGCTCGTGGCCTTGGGCCATCGCAAGGCGTCGAACTGCGCCGACAGCGAGACCCTGGCCAAGCCCGGCGAGCTGACCTTCGCGGCCAAAGACAAGCTGTTCGACAAGATCAAGCCGAAGGGGCAGGCCCCGATCGCCGCTGCCTTGAGCGACGCCGCCAAGGCGCAAGTGAAAGATCAGAGCCTCGACATCGTCCTCATCGCCGACGGCGGCGATACCTGCGATGCCGACATCTGCTCGGCGGCCGTGGCGATGAAGGAGAAGTCGAAGACGCTGCGCATCCATGTGGTCGGCTATAGCAGCAAGGCCGATGAGCTGAAGCCGCTGGCCTGTCTCGCCGGCGTCACGGGTGGAACGTTTGTCGCGGCGACCAACGCTGGCGAGCTGAAGCAAGGCCTCACCACGGTGCTCGATGCTATCGCCAATCCGGCGGGCGCGTCCCCACAAGCGGTCGCAGTGGAAGAGAGTCCCGCGCCGCCGGCGCTTGGCGCGCTCCCGCCGGGTGTGGCCAGCGCGGTGCCGATGATTCTCGAGCCTGAAGAGGCCGCTCCGCCTGACGCGCCAGCCGCACCCGAACCTCAATCGGTGGTGGCGCCGCAAGCCGCGGCGCCCAAGGCTGAAGAAACCGCCGGCGAGACTGCCGTGCTCAAATCGGCGGCGCCGCCTCCAGGCGAAACGCCGCCCTCGGCGCCTCCGGTCAGGAAGGTGCAGTCCGTTGCCATCGCTCCGCTACCGGCACCGCCACCGCCGCCCCCACCGTCACAGGTCGCCGCGCTGCCGCCGCCAATCCCGGCGCCAACGCCCAAGCCGGCAGCACAAACCGCGGCGGCGCAAGTTCAGCTGCCCGTCCCCGTCACCTTCAGGGCGCTCGTCACCGAGCAGGGGCCCAAGCTGCAATCGGGGCTCACCTGGCGTGTGTTTGCCGCAAAGGCCTCGGCCGAGGGTAGCGGTTACCAGCTCCTCAGTACCCACCGCGAAGCGATGCCGACCGCCGCGCTTCTGCCCGGCGAATATCTCGTCAATGCCGCTTACGGGCTGTCCAACCTCACCAAGAAGATCAAGGTCGAGAGCGGCCGCTCGCTCGAGGAGACCTTCGTGCTCAATACCGGCGGCCTGAAGCTGACCGCCGCGCTTGGCAATGGCGAGGCCGCGCCGGACGGCGCCGTCAAATTCGACATCCTCTCCGACGAGGAGGATCAGCGCGGCAACCGTCACATGATCCTGCACAATGCCAAGCCCGGACTGACCATCAGGCTCAATGCCGGCGCCTATCGCATCGAGAGCCTCTATGGCGATGCCAACGCCATCGTGCGCGCCGACGTGACGGTGGAGCCCGGCAAGGTCACCGAGGCGACGATCAAGCAAACGGGCACCAAGACCACCTTCAAGCTCGTGCAGACTCTCGGCGGCGAGGCGCTTGCCGACACCAAATGGACCATCCTCACTTCGGCCGGGGACGTGGTGAAGGAGAATGCCGGCGCGCTCCCGACCCATATCCTGTCGCCGGGCAGCTATGCCGTGGTCGCCGATCATGGCGGCTTGAGCTATACGCGCAAATTCAGCATCGAGCCGGGGGATACCAAGCAGATCGAGGTCGTGGTCGACGACGGCCCGACCTCGCCGGAGGATCTGAAAGCCCTGACCGATCCGCCCGAGCCGCCGCCGGTACCCGCTGGCGCCGGCGGCGTGGTGGCCGGCGACGGGCAAGCCCCCTCGTCTGGGGCAGGTGTGGGCTTCGACGGCTTCTCCGCGACCGCGCCTGCCGACCCCAATGCGCCGCTGATCAATCCCGGCGTTCTGCTCCGCGGCGCCCGCTAGGCTTTGGTCGCTTGGCATAGGCGACTTTGCGGGCGCGGGCGCGATAGGCCTCGGCCAAGCGCTCATCGCGCGAACCGAGCAGCAAGCCGGCTTCGGCGAGATTGGCGAGTTGGAGCAGCCGATCCTCTGCCTCGGCATGCGGCATCACGGCGCTCGACCTGAGGATATGCCCGACCTCAATGCCGTTGCCCGCCAAAGCGCGAGCGACCAGCAGACACCGATGGCAATCGAGGGGGTCGGCCTCTGAGCACATCACCGCCACCCGGCTTCTCTCGGCCTCTTCGGTAAGCCGCGCAATCCCGGCATGGAAGTCCGGCGACGCGGCCATCTTCTCGTAGTCGGCCACGCCTTGCGTATACATCGCCTTCTGCTCAGGCCGACCGCCGAGCTCCTTGCCGAGAAAGACATAGTCTATGTTGCGCGCGCCAAGCGACGCCGCCAGCGCAGCCTTGTTGAAATGCGGCGAGAATCGTGAGACCGGCGCTGAGCGGACATCGGCAACCGCGGTCGCTCCCGCTCCTTCCAGCAAGGCGACAAAGCGCTCAAGCGAATGCCGCGAATGCCCGATGGTGAGGATCGATCGCAGCCGCGCCATTCCACTCACGCCGGAGCTAGGCCGCCTTGGCTGCGGCGGCATCGCGCAAATCGGGCGGGACCGCCTCGTCGACCAGCAGCTTGATCGCCGCGTCGAGTGTCATCACCTGCTGCTCTTGGCTGCCAAGCCGCCGCACCGAGACCGTGCGTTCCTCGGCCTCGCGCTTACCCACGACAAGCAAGATCGGCACCTTGGCGAGCGAGTGCTCGCGCACTTTGTAATTGATCTTCTCGTTGCGGAGATCGGCCTCGGCGCGCAAGCCTGCCTTGTGCAGCGCGTCGAGCACCTCGCCCGCGTAGGCATCGGCATCGGACACGATGGTGGCGACCACCGCCTGCACCGGCGCGAGCCAGAGCGGCAAATGCCCGGCATAATGCTCGATGAGAATGCCGGTGAAGCGCTCGAGCGAGCCGAACATGGCGCGGTGGATCATCACCGGCACGGTCTTCTCGCCGTCGGGCCCGATATAGAAGGCGCCGAGACGCATCGGCATGTTGAGGTCGACCTGCACCGTGCCGCATTGCCAATCGCGCCCGATCGCGTCGCGCAGGACATATTCGAGCTTGGGCCCGTAGAATGCGCCCTCGCCCGGATTGAGCTCATAGTCGAGCCCCGCCGCCTCCACCGCGCGCTTCAACGCGGACTCCGCCTTGTCCCAGACCTCGTCCGCGCCGACCCGCTTCTCCGGCCGGTCCGAAAATTTGATGCGCACATCGGTGAAGCCGAAATCCCGATAGATCGACAGCAATTGCTCGTTGAGCTTCACGCATTCCTCGGTGATCTGGTCCTCGGTGCAGAAGATATGCGCATCGTCTTGCGTGAAGTGCCGCACGCGCAACAGCCCGTGCAATGCGCCTGACGGCTCGTAGCGATGCACCTTGCCGAACTCGGCGATGCGCAGCGGCAGATCGCGATAGCTCTTCAGGCCATGCTTGAAGATCTGCACGTGACCCGGGCAGTTCATGGGCTTGCAGCAATAAATGCGCTCGTCCGGCGTCTCGGCGATATACATGTTCTCCGCGAACTTCTCCCAATGGCCGGACTGCTCCCACAGCTTCCGCTCCATCATGTCGGGAGAGTTCACCTCGACATAGCCCCACGCATTCTGCCGCCGGCGCATATAGGCGATCAGCGTGGTGAACAGCGCCCAGCCCTTGGGATGCCAGAACACCGCGCCCGGCGCCTCCTCCTGGAAATGGAACAGGTCCATCTCGCGGCCCAGGCGGCGATGGTCGCGCTTCTCCGCCTCTTCGAGCTGGTGCAGATAGGCCTTGAGGTCGTCCTCGCTGGCCCAGGCCGTGCCGTAGATGCGCTGGAGCATGGGCTTGGTCGAATCCCCGCGCCAATAGGCGCCGGCGATCTTGAGCAGCTTGAAGCCCTTGCCGACCTTTCCGGTCGACGTCATATGCGGGCCGCGGCAGAGATCGAGCCACTCACGCTGTGAGTAGATCTTGATCTCATCGCCCTCTGGGATCGCGTCGATCAATTCGAGCTTGAAGATCTCGCCTTTGTCGGCGAACAGCTTCTTTGCCGCCTTGCGGTCAACGACCTCGCAAGAGAAGGGCGCGTCGCGCGCGATGATCTCGCGCATCTTGGCTTCGATCTTCGGCAGATCGTCGGGCGTGAACGGCTCGTCGCGCGCGAAATCGTAGTAGAAGCCGTTCTCGATCACCGGGCCGATGGTGACTTGCGTGCCGGGATAGAGCTCCTGCACGGCCTGCGCCATCACATGCGCCGCGTCATGGCGGATCAACTCGAGCGCCTCTTTGTCCTCGCGCGTGAGGAATTTGATCGCGGAGTCGGCCTTGATGGGAGCGGAGAGGTCGGCGAGCTTGCCGTCGAGGCTCATCGCCACGCTGCGCTTGGCGAGCGAGGGCGCGATCGACTTGGCAACTTCGAGGCCCGACGTGCCGGCGGGCACCTCGCGCTTTGCGCCATCGGGAAATGTCAGGGAGATTTGCGACATGTCATCTGCTCCTCTCACTCCTGCGTACCAGCGCAGGTAAGAGATCGTTCGAGTGTCAGGCGCGCCTTTTAGCCGGAATCGGCCGCCGCGTCACGCGGGTTTAGCCGCCAGCGCCCGTAGCGCCAGGGGGCAAATGGATGATGCTCTTCTCTCAGATCGGGCACCGGGTCGAAACCATGGCTGCCCCAAGGGTGGCAGCGGCAGAGTCTCGCCGCCGTGAGCCAGCCGCCCTTCCAGGCGCCGTTCGTCTCGATGGCCTCGCGCGCATAATCCGAACAGCCCGGCAGATGCCGGCAATTGACCCCGACGAGCGGCGACAGCGTGTAGCGGTACGCGAGGATGGGCGCGAGCATGACCGCCTTGGCCGCACGCTTGGCGACGCTCTCGGAGATCGATGCCGGCGCGCTCACGGATAAGGCTTCCCGTCTTTGTGCGTGAACACGAAGCGCCCGTCAGTCCTCCGCACCATCATGTCGATGTCGCTATATTGCGCCTCCACCGTCTCGGCACGGGTGCCGACTTCGAGGTAGAGGACGGGCTTGTCGCTCCGGTTGACCAGATGGTGTCCGTCGGGCCTACCCGCCGGGAAGCCTGCGGCCATACCGGGCCTGAGCACCGTCTCGCCTGCGTCGGTGACGAGGGTCGCCTCGCCGTCCAAGATGTAGACGAACTCATCCTCGTTCGCGTGCCAATGGCGCTGCGAGGACCACGCGCCAGGAGCAAGCGTCACGAGGTTGACGCCGAATTGTTTAAGGTGAAGCGCGTCCCCGAGCGCACGCTTGGCGCGGCCCGCAAGCGGCTCGTCGAACGGCGCCGGGTAAATGCTGCCGAGCCTCGGTGGCACGCTTTTGGGGTCGAGCCAACTAGGCATGCGCCCGCTCCTTCATGCGCTTGGCTTCGATCTGGCGGATCGCGTCCTCGACCGCATCGAACACGAGCAGCGTCGAGGCGTGCCGCGCTTTGTAGTCGCGCACCGGTTCGAGCACGGCGAGGTCGCCCCATTTGCCTTGAGGCGGTGGTCCGCCCTCTTTCAACATCTTGCGCATCGCCGCGCCCACCGCGCGCAACTCGCCGGCGCTGGCGCCGATCACCTCGCGCCCCATCACCGAGGCGGAAGACTGACCGAGCAGGCAGGCCTTCACGCTTTGGCCATAGTCGGTCACCACATCGCCCTCCATGGCGAGGTCTACGGTGACCGTGCTGCCGCAGAGCTTTGAATGGGCCGTTGCCGTGGCTTCCGGCGTGGCGAGGCGCGCCGTCCGCGGCAAGGCGGCGGCAAGCTCCAGGATGCGCTGGCTATAAATGTCTTCGGGAAGCGTCATGGCTATCTTGGGTCAAGCTCGCCTTGCAGGCTGAATTCACGCATTATATATGCAGCCGGGCCTCAGAATGAGAAGGCGCGGGGAAAATGCCCCGACACCGGTTGTTGACGTTGAGGCTATACTATTCCAGCTGAAGGCGGCCGAACGGCTTTGTGCCGCCAGGCGTTAAGCCAGACAAGGAAAGTTTCGTATCCGATGGATGCCACGGTGAAGAAATTGCGGACCAGGCCGCAAACCGAAATCGGCCGCGGGCCTGCCATTGTTAAGCCCTCCCGCGAGGAGGCCGAAGAGGCCGTCCGCACGTTGATCGCCTATGCGGGCGATGATCCCGACCGCGAGGGCCTACGCGAGACGCCTCGCCGCGTCACCGCGGCCTATGACGAGTTCTTCGCGGGCTATCACGAGGATCCGCTCGAAGTGCTGTCGCGCACCTTCGACGAGGTCGCCGGCTATGACGATATCGTGATGCTGCGCGACATCGAGCTGCACTCGCATTGCGAGCACCACATGATTCCCTTCGTCGGCAAGGCGCATGTCGCTTATTTCCCGACCGACCGGGTGGTGGGCATCTCCAAGCTCGCCCGCGTGGTCGAAGTGTTCGCCCGCCGCTTGCAGACGCAGGAGACCATGACCGCTCAGATCGCCGAGACCATCGACAAGGCGCTCAAGCCGAAAGGCGTCGCGGTGATGATCGAGGCCGTGCATCAATGCATGTCGATCCGCGGCGTGAAGAAGCCCGACGTCGCCACCATCACCACGCAGTTCACCGGCATCTTCAAAGAGGATCCGGCGCAGCAGGCGCGTTTCATGATGCTCGCGACCGAGCGCGGCCGCGGCTAACCCGCGCGCCCGCGGGAGGACATGAAGCGGTGAGCAAGGCTAGCGTCTTCCCTGCCCCTTTGAGCAAGACCGAAAGCGAGGAAGGAACCGTCTTCGCTCCGCGCTTCGACGCCGACGGTCTCTTGCCCGTGGTCGCCACCTCGGCCAAAACCGGCGAGGTGCTGATGTTCGCCTATATGAACGCCGACGCGCTCGCCCGCACCATCGAGACGGGCGAAGCGCATTATTGGTCGCGCTCGCGCGGCCGGATGTGGCGCAAGGGCGAGGAGAGCGGCAACACCCAGCGTGTGGTCGAGATGCGCATTGACTGCGACCAGGACGCCATATGGCTGAAGGTCGAGCAGCAAGGCAAAGACGCAGCCTGTCATACTGGGCGCAAGAGCTGCTTCTACCGGGCGGTCCCGCTGGGCGCCTCGCTGGGCGGCGGTGTGTCGCTGCGCTTCGTCGACGCAGAGCGTCAGTTCGATCCTCAGACCGTTTACCGTCATTCTGGTGCCGCAAAGGGAACCTTAAAGAGTTCGAAGTAATATGATCCGCGGCTAGATCGTCGCATTCGGCCACGCCGGTTAAGCAAAAGGATGGTCGAGTGCGGCCTGGAGCGGCCGGACCCCCTCCGGCTTGGGCCTAGAGTATGGTGACTACCGGAAGACCGACGATTGGCATTGCCCTTGGCGGCGGCGCGGCCCGCGGCTGGGCGCATATCGGCGTGCTGAAAAGCCTGATCGCTGCCGGCCTTGAGCCCGACATCGTCGCCGGCACTTCGATCGGCGCCGTGGCCGGCGCCTGTTTCGTCACCGGCAGGCTCGACGCGCTCGAGGACTTTGCCTGCGGCCTCACCCGCCGCCGCATCTTCGGCTTTCTCGACATCAATTTCGCGGGCTCTGGCCTCATCACCGGACAGCGCTTGAGCGCCCGGCTCGAGCACCATCTCCAGCAATTCGACATCGAGCGGCTTGAGCGCAGGTTCGTGGCGGTGGCCACCGAGCTCGGCACCGGGCATGAGGTGTGGCTCAACAAAGGCAGCTTGGTGAACGCGCTGAAAGCGTCATTCGCGCTGCCCGGCATCTTCCGCCCCGTGCAGATCAACGGCCGCTGGCTGATCGATGGCGCGCTGGTGAATCCGATTCCCGTTTCGGTCTGCCGCGCGTTTGGCGCCCGCATCGTCATCGCCGTCAATCTGAGCAACGACGTGTTCAGCAAAGGCTCGGTGATCCACGATCAGGAAACCTATGCCGAGCCCGCCGCCGCCCCGTCAGACGGCGAAGAGCTGCTTGGCTCCAACGGACGCGCGGCGGTGCATCTATTGCATCGGCAGATCTTCGGCCGGAGCGACGCGCCGGGCATGTCCGCGGTGATGATGGACGCGATCAACATCACCCAGGACCGCATCGCCCGCTCGCGGCTCGCCGGCGACCCACCCGACATCCTCATCGCGCCCAAGACGGGCAGCATCGGCCTGTTCGATTTCCACCGTGCCTGCGAGGCGATCGAGCTTGGCGCGCGCGCGACCGAGAAGCTGATCGAAGAGATCAAGATCGCAGTGCGCGCGCTCGCCGCTTAGAGCAGCCGCTCAGCCGGTGGCGATGTAATCGCGCATCGCCGCGGCTTCCATCTCCGCTTCAGCGATCCGCATCCGCACCACATCGCCGATCGACACGAGTCCGCACAGACGTCCCCTCTCGACCACGGGCATGTGGCGGAACCGGTGCGCGGTCATCTCCGCCATCAACCTGTCGATAGTGTCGGCTTCCCGGCAGGTCACCACGGTCTTGGTCATGCAGGTCGATACCGGGTCCTTCAACACTTTCGGGCCGGCCCGGCCAATCTCCCGCACAATATCGCGCTCCGACACAATGCCGGCGACCTTGCCGTCGACGCCGGTGATGACAATGCAGCCAATGCCGCGGGTCCCAAGCTGCTCGGCGATATCGAGCAGCGAGGTGGTGGGGGCAGAGGTCACCACTTCCCTGCCCTTCATCTTTAGAATTGTGGCGACGTTCATGACTGTTTCCTCCAGCCCGGGAACTTCGGCCCCGTTGCTGCGACATTCTGTCCCGGACTGGAAAGACGCGCAAGGGAGGACAAAAGTTGCACGGAAATTCCTCTCCCTAGACGAGGCGAGGCTCGTCCACAGCCGGCTGCTCCCGGTCGAAGGCGCCGAACAGGAACAATCCGCACAGAAACCCGCCGATATGCGCCTCCCATGCGATCCCGCCTTGCTCCCCGGCAATCTTGACGGCGCTCAGGCCGAAATAAGCGTTGAGCAGGACCCAGAACGCCAAGAAGGCGATCATGCACTTGTCGGTGAGGGTCTCGCCTAGGCTCATGCGCGGCGCGGCGATGAAATCCGGCGCCCGCTCGCCGGGTTCTGGCTTTGCCCTGAAGATGAATCTGAGCGCGCCGGCCATCTGGCCCGAAATCGCCGCGGACGCTCCCACCACTGGTGCCATGTCGCCATAGTGGAAGGCGAGATGCGTGAGGGCGCCAGCGACGCCGCACAAAACCGAGAAGGCGAGGAATTTGAGGTCGCCCATGCGGCGCGCCACGGCGCTGCCGAAAGCGAGCATCCAGGCCAGATTGACCAGAAGATGCACCCAGCCGGCATGCACGACCATGTAGGTGACGAAAGACGTGACGGCGGTGAGATAGCCTCCCGGAAGCTCGAGCGCGGCCCCGCTATAGCGCGCCGGGATGAAGGCAAGCGTGAGCAAGAGCGTGAGGTCGAGCTCGTCGGGCAAAAGACCCCTGACGATTTGCACCAGAATCAGAAGAGCGGCGACGCCGGCCACGCTGCGCGGCACGTTGAAGATTGGCTCACGCGCGGCCATGGCCGGAAAGCCCTCTAAAGCCGAGTATATCCGCCCCCGGCAACCTTAATTGCACCTCCGCGTCGGCTCCCCTCGGGGCCTCCCCGGCGCTGGCATGCTCTCTGCTTAGGTGATGGTCCATGAGCAATGTGCAGCTCGCCTTTGTGCCAAACAGGGATGTTTACCTTGGCGCGGTCGAGGGTTGGGCGGGCCCTTAGGTACGGTGTAGCGTTTTGCGTCGGGTGGGTTATGCAGCAGCCAACGAGTAGGCAGCTTTACGCGTATTGGGATCACGTACGCAATGGCCGCGTTGCGCCGCGCCGCTTCGAGATCGAGCCATCGATGATCGCAGCGGTGCTGCCGGAGACCTTCATTGTCGAAGGCACTGGCGCGCTCGGTTACCGGTTCCGCCTCGCCGGCACGCGGATTTGCGAGCAGTTCGGCCGCGAGCTGCGCGGCGCCGACCTGTTGAGTCTATGGGAGGACGCCGATCGCGATGCTGTCGCCTCCCTGCTCCGCAACGTCGTCGCCGACGGCGTTGTCGGCTGCGGGCGCTTCCGCGCCTATAGCTGCACCAACCGGCAGGCAAGCTTCGAGTTCGTGCTGTTGCCGCTGATCCACACCGGTGACACCATCAATCGCGTTCTCGGCGCGATCACCGCGATCGAGCCGCCCTTCTGGCTCGGCGCCGAGCCGCTGCTGCGCCAGGAGATCCTCGAGCTCAATCTGCATTGGCCGGATGGTCACCCAGCGTTGCCGGCGCCGGCCAGCGAGGTCGTCAGCATCGGCAGCCGCCGCTTCCGCGTGCTCGAGGGGGGCCTGGGCGGCGAGCGCGGCGACAAGCTGCAATAGGACGCCTACGGATAGTTACCGTTTTGGAGCGCGCGCTTAGACCTTCCTTAACCTAGAGCCGCCTAGGCTGAGCTGCGCCACTGATTTCTCAATCAGTGCACGCCATATAGACAGCCGTTACAACCAGCGGGCTTTAGGCGACAGGATGAGCGTCCCTACAGTTGAGGATGGAACGCCGGCGTTATCCCCCAAGGAACGCGAAGAGCGCCGCCTCGAACGCAGGATGAACCGGCCGAAGATCGTGCCGGACCGGCGCAGGCATCGCCGCGCGCCCGTTAGCGTCTTTGGCCGCTTCATGCGCGAGGACAAGCAGGAATATCCTTGCCAAGTGGTGAATATGTCCGCCGGTGGTATGGCGATGATCGCGCCCGTGAGCGTCAAGGACGGCGAGCGCATCGTTGCCTATCTCGACAATCTCGGGCGCATCGAGGGGATCGTGGTCCGCTCCTTCGAGGGCGGCTTCGCCGTGCGCATCCTGGCGAGCCTCTACAAGCGGGAACGCATCGCCAACCTTTTGACCTGGCTCATCAATCAGAAGAGCCTCGGCCTCGGCGAGGAGCGCAAGCACGAGCGTATCGTGCCGCGGATCAACGCCTCGAAGCTGATCATGCCAAATGGCGACGTGCACAATTGCCGGGTGATCGACGTTTCCCTGAGCGGCGCCTCGGTCGCCTGCACCGTTAAGCCGCCGCTCGGCACCATGGTCATTCTCGGCCGCATGCGGGGCCGCGTGGTGCGACATCACGAGCTAGGCATTGCTCTGCAATTCATCGAGCTCCAGGATCCAGACAGCCTCGCCCGGACCTTCGGCTAGGCTCCTCCCTACCCCCTCCCGATCAAAGCTGCTCGCTCGGCCGCCGGCTGTCCGCGGGAATCCGGGAAAAACACCTTTTGTTCTCAGATTAATTAAAATTTTAGGCAATCGCAGAACGTTCAGGTTTGAGTAGTTCTCACTAAAAAACCCCTACCAATACTACTTCAAACCGATGTCTTCTTTTATCGGGATCTCAAAGTCTTTCTGAGACAGTGCACCCAACAATACGGGGGGTGCAATGAAACAGTTTGTCGTAGGCTCTGCCTTCTTGATGTTTATTTCATCGATGCCGGCTGACGCCACTAATGATCATGCGATCAGCTTGGCGCCGCCGCCTCAAGTGCAGAAGGTCGCCTTCATGACGTCCTTTGGCGATACCTTGCCGCCGATCGGTTACGTGACCTTTTGCCGTGAGCATCAGGTCGAGTGCCGTCCTGGCCGCCGCTTCGCCGACCGGATCCAGCTCACGGCCGCCAAGTTCCATGAGATCGAGGAGGTGAACACCGCCGTGAACACGGAGGTGGCACCGATCACCGATCTCGAGCTCTACGGAAAGCCGGAAGTTTGGACCTATCCGAGCGCCAACAAGGGCGATTGCGAGGATTACGTGCTGCTCAAGCGCCGCACGCTGATCGAGCACGGTTATCCTGAGAGCACGCTTCTGATCACCGTCGTCCGCGACGAGAACAACGAAGGCCACGCGGTGCTCACCGTCCGCACCGACCAGGGCGACTTCGTTCTCGACAATAAGCGGCGCGAGGTCATGCGCTGGGCCGATACGCCCTACACCTACGTGAAGCGGCAGTCCGAGAAGAACCCGCTGGTCTGGATCTCGCTTCTGCCGCCGGACGCCGTGCCGCAAACCGCGGTGTCAGCCTCTAACAGCCACTAGCAGGAGTTTTCGACACCCCAGTCCAACTGGGACGCTTTTGAGGCCCGGTGATCATCCCCCACCCATCCCCGACCCCACCGGGCCTTTACTCGAGCCGGCCTCTTCAAGAGGCCGGCTCTCTTTTTTTCAGGCGGCGAGCGCCCCAAGGGTCAAGATCAGATCGAGCAACAGCGCTCCGCAAAACAGGCTCCAGACGGCTGCGATCGCCGCGGAAAGCCCAAACCAGATTTTCGACCGTGATTGAATCCTCAATCCTCGCCACGCGTTGCGCATGAGAATGGCGGGGCCAGCCCAGACGCGCAGGATGACGCCGCCGAGCGAGAGCAGGATGGAGTCGGGCTCGATGCTGAAGCGCATCGGCTGGCCGGAGACGAGCTGAACGAAGCTCGCCAGGACGCCGGCCGAAACGAAGCCGACCGCCATGACGTAGAGATAGATCGCGAATTGCATCAGGTCCCCCAGCCGCCACGCTGTTACCCGGCGCGCAGTCTAGCCAGGGCGGGGATGCCTTCGCCGGAATTCTTAAGGAGTAGTTAACGACCGTGCCCGAACGGCACTAAGGGTCGGGCTGCCGCGCTCCGCGCTGCTTGGACCCAGGTCCTAGTCTTTCAGGTCGTAATCGAGGATCGCCATTTGAAATTGATAGGCGACCTCGCCCTCGTCGTCGTCGCGGAACAGGATACCGATGAACTCTTCATCGACATAGACCTCGGCGGAATCCTCCTTCCGCGGGCGCTGCCGCACTTGCAGCGCTGGCAGGCGGAACACCTTCTTGAGATAATGCTCGAGCTTGATGATCTCGTCCCGTGTCACCGCCGCCTCCCCGAGGCCCGCATCACGGGACCTCCCAAGTGTTTCCAGGTCCTAGCGGCGGTCTTGATCGTCATCGCCCACGAACATCTGATCCATGGCCAACGCCGGCTCCTCGCAGCCGGCGAAGCCGACTTCTCTGGCCGGCACGCCGGCCACGGTGCGCCGCGCGGGCACGTCGTTCAGCACGACGCTGCCGGCGGCCACGCGCACGCAATCGCCGACCTTAATATTGCCGAGGATCTTGGCGCCGGCGCCGATCATCACGCCACGCCCGATCTTCGGATGGCGGTCGCCTCTGTCATTGCCGCTGCCGCCAAGGGTCACGCCGTGCAGCATCGAGCAATTGTCGCCGATCACCGCGGTCTCGCCGATCACGATGCCCGTCGCATGGTCGAACATGATGCCCTTGCCGATCACGGCGGCCGGATGGATATCGACTTGCAGGAAGCGCGAGATCAGGCTCTGGAGATAGAGGGCAAAATCCTTGCGGCCCGCCTTCCAGAGCACGTGCGCGATACGATAGGTCTCGAGCGCATGAAAGCCTTTGAAATAGAGCAAAGGTTCGATCAGGCGGCTGGAGGCGGGGTCGCGTTTGACGGTGGCCATGAGGTCGGCACGGAACGCCTCGCCGAGCGAGGGATCGGTGACAAGCACCTCGTGAAACGTCTTGTGCAGCAGCCCTGAATTGAGCGCCGAATGTTGCAGCCGGCGCGCAAGCCGATGGCAGACTGCGTCCTCAAGCCGCGTATGGTCGAGCACGGTGGCATAGATGAAACCGCCAAGCGCGGGCTCGGCCGCGCTGATCTCCTCGGCTTCGCGCCGCACCTGGCTCCAGATCGGATCGTAGCTCTTGATCTGCGGCTCTGCCGCCGCGAAGGGCTTTTGCATGGGAACCTCAACCTGCCCCCACATGCAGCGGATTTGGGGGCTAATCGACTGACCTGACCACTGAACTAAGGCCGCTCGGTTAAAAAGTCGAGCACACCTTGCTTAAAACGGGCATCGCCCACCGCCTTCATATGGTCGCGCCCTATGATTTCAAGGAGTTGGGCGTCGGGGATTAGGCTTGCAAGGTCCCGCCCGGAGCCCGCGATCACATCCTCGCTGCCGGTCGCTACGAGAACGGGGACGCGAATGTGGGCAAGATCCTCCGGTGTGATCTTCTCGCGCGGGCCACGCATGCAGGCGGCAAGGGCCTTGAGATCGCTTCCCGTCTTTTCGGCAAACGCCCGGAAGCTCCGCGCCGTATCGTTGGTCACGTCCTCGACGCGGGGAGCCTCCAGCGCCTTGGCGATCGGCCCTGTGCCCACCATGCCGCGCACCAGATTGATGCCGACGCCGGCAAGGATCGCGCTCCGCACACGCTCCTGATGCTGAAGCATGAGAAAGGTGGCGATGCGCGCACCCATCGAATAGCCCATCACGTCGGCGCGGGCGATGCCGAGATGATCGAGCAGCCGGCGTGCGTCCTCCGCCATCGACGGCGCGCCATAGCGGCTCGGATCGTAAAGCTTCTCGCTTTGCCCGTGCCCGCGATTGTCGAAGGCGATGACGCGACGCCCGGCCTCGGCGAGCGCGCGGATCCAGCCCGCATCGCGCCAATTGGCCGCGATATTGGAGGCAAAGCCATGGATCAGGAGGATGGGCTCCCCTTCCCCCTCGTCGACATAGGCGATGCTGACGCCATCGGAATTAAAGCTCTGCATTCTTGCGCTACCGCTTTGCCCCAAGGCTCACTATGCTCGCGGCGATTTCCGAAGGCGAGAGGCGAAGAACAACGTCCATGGCTCAAACGCTCGTGCCGCATTTGGTGAACGATCAGGGCGTCGACCGGATCAAGATCGGCGTCAAGGAATTCCAATGCATGGGGGCCACGCCGCCTCACGATCACCCGCATGTCTATCTCGACATGGGGCATGAGGCGCAGATCGTCTGCCCCTATTGCTCGACCCTGTTCGTGCATGACGGCGCGCTCAAGGCGACGGAGAGCGATCCCCCCGCTTGCATCTATATCGCCACGGCCCCGCCAGGCGCACCGGCGGCTTGAGGCCGCCGCAGCCATGCCCAAGCAGGTAGAGCGCGTGCTCATTGCCGGCGGCGGCATCGGCGGCCTTGCGGCAGCCATTGCGCTTGGGCGGCGCAACATCGAGAGCGAAGTGCTGGAGCGCTCCCGCTTCACCGAGGAGTCGGGCGCCGGCATTCAGCTCGGCCCCAACGCCACCCGCGCGCTCGCCGCGCTCGGCGTGCTCGAGGCGATCGGCGCCCGCGCCTTCCAACCCGACGCGATCGCCATCTATGACGGCCTCACCGGACGCAAGCTCACCTCCGTGCCGCTCGGCGGACGCGCCGAGGACCGCTATGGCGCGCCGTACCTCACGCTGCACCGCGCCGACTTGCATGCCGGACTTCGCGCCGCCGCTGAAAGCCTGGCGCCGGTCACGCTCCGGCCGGGCTTCGATGTGTCTGCGGCCGACACGCAAGGCTCCGATGTTTTGGTTCGCAGCACTGAGGGAAGCGAAGCCAAGGGTGTGGCCCTGGTCGGCGCCGACGGCTTGTGGTCGACGGTTCGCCCGCTGATCGCCCCCGCGGCAAGCTTGCGCTTCACCGGCGCGACCGCATGGCGCACGCTGTTGCCGCGCGCAGAGCTTCCCGGCCCGTTCAACGCGTCCGAGGTCGGGCTTTGGCTCGGGCCGCGCACCCACCTCGTGCATTATCCAGTCCGCGGCGGCAGCGACCTCAATGTCGTCGCCGTTATTGAAGGCGGTGCCGCGCTGCAAGGCTGGAACCAAACCGGCAGCGCCGAAACTTTGCTCGCCGCTTTCACGCGCTGGACTAAGGATTCGAAATCATTGCTGGAACGGGCGACGAGCTGGCGCAGCTGGTCGCTCTACCGCCTCACCGGTTTGCGGCGCTTCTGCGAAGGCCGCATCGCCCTTCTCGGCGACGCCGCACATCCGGTCCTGCCGTATCTCGCGCAAGGCGCGGCGCTCGCCCTCGAGGATGCCATCACCCTCGCGGACACGATCGCGGCAAGCCCCGGCGACCCGGCTCTGGCCTTTCCTCGTTACGAGACGCTCCGCTGGCCGCGTACCTCCCGCGTCCAGCGCCTGTCGCGGCGCCTCGGCCTGATCTATCACCTAGGCGGACCCTTGCGGCTCGCGCGCAATCTTGTGCTCGAACGGCGGAGCGGAGAAGCGGCCCTCTCCGATTTCGACTGGCTCTACGGCACGTCGGCGCCGACGCTCGGCAGAAGCCGAATGGCTATGGCTTGAGCTTTTTCACCTCTTCGAGGTGCTGCTTGATCGCCGACAGCGTATTCGCCGCGAATTGCTTCAACGCGTCGTTATCGCCCCGCTCGGCATATTTGTCGAAGAGGTCGGAAGCCTTTTCGTGCGCCTTGATCTGCTGCTCGATGTAGAGCTTGTCGAACTCCTCGGGCTTCGCCTCGGTCAACGCCTTCAGCATCTTTTCCTGCTTCTTGTTGACTTCGGTCGGCAGCTTCACGTCGAGCTTCTCGGCCTGAACGATGCCCTTCAGCTCCTCGGTCGTCTTGCTATGCGCCTCGACCATATGCTGGCCGAACTGCTTGACCGCGTCGGACTGTCCTTTTTCGCTCGCGATCTTGCCCGCGGCGACCTCGTACAAGTCACTGGAGGCGGCCTTCTTGACAAAGTCCGGCGTGCTGGGCGCACCGCAGGAAACGAGGGCCAGCGTCGCCAAGGCGGCGAGCGCGGCCATGAGATGATTGCGCATGGCTGCTGCTCCAAGTTAAGGCGGGGTCCCGCGACCGCTAGGCCGCGGCATCAAGATAAAAGGCCAATACGCGGAAACAAGTTCCCGACGCAAGCGAAGTCGGAGTCTCTGCGCGAGCCTCAATGTCCGGGATCGCCCCGGCGGCTTGCCTCGTAGAGGAACCACACGCGCCGTTCGGCCTGGTCGATCCACACCTCGATTAAGCTGGTGGTCGCCACGTCGTTCTCCTCATCGCAAAGCTCATGCGCCTCGCGCAGACTCGCAATCAGCGCCTGGTTGTCCGATCTGAGCTCGGCCAGCATGTCGAGCGGATCGACATAGTCGGCGTCATTGTCGGGAATGCGCTGGAGCCGCGCGATGTTGCCGATCGAATGCAGCGTGGTGCCGCCGACCTTGCGCACCCGCTCGGCGATGTCGTCGGTGATGGCGAAGATCTGGTCGGCCTGCTCGTCGAACAGAAGATGGTAATCGCGGAAATGCGGTCCGCTCACATGCCAATGAAAGTTCTTGGTCTTGAGGTAGAGAGCGAACACATCGGCAAGCAGAGCATTCAGCGCGCCGGTGATGTCGCGGCGGGCATTGTCGCCGAGATCGGTCGGCGTGGTCAGCGGCGCCTTGCGGCGCTCCTTCACAGTCTTGTCCATGGGAGGTCTCCTTGGCGGGGCGGCTCTAATACCAACGTGCGTATATAGGAACAGGTTGCCTGCCGGTTTATTGACGGCGGTCAATTGTCGCTGACCGGCATCCCAAACCTTACGGCGAGAATACCCTGAAAACCGGGCATTTCTCCGCTATCTTGGAGGCTGCAAGGAAGGAACGAAAGTATGTTCATTGCTATGAATCGCTTCAAAGTGCGCAAAGGCGCCGAGCACGACTTCGAGCAGGTCTGGCTCAAGCGCGACAGCCATCTGGACGGCGTGCCCGGCTTCATCGCCTTCCATCTCTTGAAGGGACCCGAGCGCGACGATTATGTGCTTTATTCCTCGCACACGCTGTGGGGCTCGGAGGAAGCCTTCCTCGATTGGACCCGGTCAGAGGCGTTCCGCAAAGCGCATGCCGGAGCCGGCGGCAACAAGCCGCTCTATCTCGACCATCCCGAGTTCGAAGGCTTCACCGTCATTCAAGAGGTGAAACCGAAAGGCGCCGCCCGGGCCGCCGAATAGACGCGTCAGTTGACGCGGCTCACCTCGACCAGATTGTCGGAGAAGGTCGGCGCGCGGCCGAGCCCGCAATGCGCATCCGATGAGATCGAATTCACCGATCCGTCCGAGCGATTGAGGCTCCGCCAATAGCCGAGCGTCGCCACGACGATGCCGGGATTGACGTCGTCGGTCACCTTGGCCACGCCCTCGAAATCGCCGCGGTCGTTATAGACCCGCACGGGATCGCCTTCGCGAATGTTCCGCTTGGCCGCGTCGGCCGGCGAGATCAATACGAACTGTTCGCCCTGACCTTTGATCTTGTGCT
Source organism: uncultured Alphaproteobacteria bacterium (assembly GCA_963710245.1). Classification (GTDB taxonomy): domain Bacteria; phylum Pseudomonadota; class Alphaproteobacteria; order Rhizobiales; family Methyloligellaceae; genus Methyloceanibacter. The sequence goes on along the minus strand of CAVPZK010000012.1, from coordinate 173,518 downwards.
TCTCGTTGGCGTAGCAGGAATTGAGAAAGCCGTGGCTCTTCGGCGAGATGATATTGAGCGCGTAGAGCTTGGCCCGCTCCGGGTTGGTCTCCGGAGCTTCGCGGTTCGGAACGTATCCCGGCAGAGGATCGACCGCCGAGCCGTCCTGGTCGCCCTCATGCATGGCCCGGAACGGGCCGGCGACGAAATTCTTCGCATCGTGCAGCAGGAACTCGACCTTGCCTGAGGGTGTCGGAAACTTGCCGTCCTTGTGCGGCGTGCGCGTGTCCGCCGCGCCGACATCGATCTTGTAGTAACCGTGCGTCTTGAAATGCTCCATGTCGATGCCGCCCATCTTGGGATCGGCCCAGTTGATGTAATAGGCGGCAAGCTCGCTGTCGGTCATTTTGAAGACCGGATCGTCGAAGCCCATCTCCTTGGCCAGCATGCGCCACATATCGCTGGTCGGCTTGCACTCGCCGGGCGGGTCGACGCCTTTTGATTGTACGTGAAATAAAAATGCCCCCAGGACCACATCATGTCCTCGGCCTCGCCGGCCATGGCGGCAGGAAGAACGATGTCCGCATATTTCGCCGTGTCGGTGAGGAAATGCTCGGCGACGATCGTGAACAGATCCTCGCGCTGCAACCCCTTGACGATCTTGTTGGTCTCGGGCGCCTGGCTGACCGGGTTGGTGCAAAACACGAACAGGCTCTTCATCGGCGGATCGAGCTGCATCTCGCCGGTCAGCGCCGCGCCGAGCTTGAGATTGTTGATCGCCGCGCGTGCCGGGCTTGATCCAATCCGCCGCGCGACACTTTCATCCAATCCACGGGGAAATCCCACAGCGGCATTTGCAACAGACCGCCGCCGACATGCTTCCAGGATCCGACGAGCGCCGGTAGAGCGCACACCGCGCGGATCGCCTGCCCGCCGCCGGCGTGACGCTCCAGCGCGACACCGAGGCGGATGACGGATGGCTGAGTGGTGGCGAACTCCTTGGCGAAATTCCTGATGTCCGACGCTTTGACGCCGGTGATCCTCTCGACATAGTCGGGCGTGAACTCGGCCGCGCGCGCCTTGAGCTCCTCGAAGCCGTAAGTGTGCTGCTCGACATAGTCCCGATCGACCAGTCCCTGCTCGATGATCGAGTTGATGATGCCCATCGCCAACGCGCCATCGGTACCCGGCCGCGGGCAGATATGCCAATCGCCGGCCTTGGCCGTGCGCGAGCGGTAGCTGTCGATGACCACCACCTTGGCGCCGCGCTTCTGCGCCTCGAGCACGAACGGCCAATGGTGCAGATTGGTCGATATCGAGTTGCAAGCCCAGATGACGATGAACTTGGAATGCACGAAGCTTTCCGGATCGACGCCGCCGGTCGGGCCGACGGTCAGCAGCCAGGCGGTGGAAGAGCCCGATGCGCAGAAGGTCTTCTCGTTCACAGTCGTGCCGAGGCGGTTGAAGAACGGATCGCCCGAGTTGATGCCTTGCACCAGGCCCATATTGCCGAGATAGGAATAGGGCATGATCGCCTGGCTACCATAAGTGGCGATGATCTTGCGCCAACGCCTGCCGATCTCGGCGATCGCCTCGTCCCAGGAGATGCGCTCGAATTGCTTGGACCCTTTTGGTCCGGTCCGGCGCAGCGGGTACATCAGCCGGTCGGGATTGGCATGGTGATCGTGGAAGTCTTTCAGCTTCACGCAAAGGCCGCCGCGGGTCATCGGATGGTCTTTGTTGCCCCTGACTTCGACCAATTTGCCGTTCTCGACCTCGTACACCATGGCGCAGGTGTCGGGACAGTCATGCGGGCATGCGCCGAAAAAGGTCTGGCGTTGCGGCCGAATATTCATAATCACCCTCCCCAGGCTTACGGCCTCCTTGAGGAGGCTGATTTAGGTCAGCCTACGAAGCGGGAGCGGGCTTGTCGATTAGGTTTTCCGATCCGCCGATAGACAAAGGCGGATGGTCAGGTTGACTGGGGCGCTTGGATAAGCGGCACGGCAACATACAGCATATAGGCGACGCCGATCAGGTAGACGGCAAGCTCGGGCCAGCTCAGTGAGCCGCGCCAGCGGGAGATCGCCAAACGTGCCGCGATCGTCGCCGACATAGGCCGGAAGACCGACCCCGCCCAGGCCAAGCCTGGGGATTGTCGTCATGCTGACGAATTAAGGCCTTGAGCCGAAAGCGGCGCCAATCGCGGCAGATCTGTGGGCCGCTCGCACCCGCCTCCGGTATCTATGTATTGCGTGCGGTCGATAGGGATTGGTGCTGGCAGAGAGAGGCGATCACTTCGCAGCCATCGGCCTCAGGCATCTCGGGGTGGCGTCCTCGATCAAAACTTTCATCGCCTTGCTAGACGCGAGAATTCTCGCTTCATCCTTTGACTCGCATGCGGTGGCGGTTACGCCCTCAGGCGAGACGGTTACCACCAAATATGGCATCCCCGCCTTTGGCGGGTGATAGATCGCCGTCCCGTATTTCTTCTTCTCCAGGCCAATCCGAGGCTCACTCCAGCAGGTGCCTCGCAGCCCCGGCCAGGGGACTCCGACCGAGGCTCTCTAGGCAGAAAAGACCGCATCAAAATTCGGTCACTAGCGGCGGTGGATAATGGCTCGCTTCGTGCCAGAGCAGACGTACCGCACCCCACGTCTAAGCCCCGCCGGACTCGGCCAAAGCGCGGAATACGGTCTCGCGATTGGTGGCGCTACGTACTCGCTCAAGTACCTCCGGGGCTCTTAGGGCGCGGGCAGCGCAGGCGAGCGCGAAGAGCTGAGCCTCGTCAGGCGTACCAGGCAACAGGAGCAGGAACACGATATCGACCGGTTGGTCGTCGATGGCTTCAAAGTCGATGCCGTGGTAAAGCCGAGCCAGGAGGCCGAATGGCGACTTGAGTCCTTTGAGCCTCGCGTGTGGCAGTGCGACGCCATTGCCGACGCCGGTCGATCCCAATTCCTCGCGCTTGGCGATCTGCTTGGAAACATCGGCTGCATCCAAGCCGACTTCGCCTGCCGCGAGAGTCGAGAGCTGATGCAGAAGGCGGCTCTTGTCGCTGGCGCGCACGTCGAGCATCACATTGGCCGGCGTGAGGAAATCACTGATCTTCATTGCGACTCTAGTCCGGGGCCCGCAGGCGATAGCCGATGCCGGTCTCTGTCAGAATATAGTGAGGCCGGGCCGGGTCGGGCTCAATCTTGCTTCTAAGCTGCCGCACATAGACGCGAAGATGTTGGGGGTCTATGGGCGTCGACCAAAGCTGGTTAAGCAGGAATTTGTGGGTGAGCACCTTTCCGGCGTGCTGAACCATGATGCGCAGCAGCTCATATTCCTTGGGTGAGAGCTTGACCTCCTTGCCGCCGAGCCTGACGACGCGGCGCACCAGATCGACCGACAAGTCGCCCAACGTGAAGACCGGCCGCTCTCCCTGCACCTGCAGCTGATGCCTCAGCGCAGCGCGGATGCGCGCGAGCAGCTCGTCCATGCCGAACGGCTTGGTGACGTAATCGTCGGCGCCGAGATCGAGCGCCTCCACCTTGGCCACTTCGTCCCCGCGGCTGGACAGCACCACGATTGGAACATCCTCGCACAGCCGACGGATTTGGCGGAGCAGCTCAAGCCCCTGCATATCGGGAAGGCCGAGATCGAGAATGACGAGGTCGGGCTCGTCGGCCATCAGATCGAGAGCGGCCTTCGCGTTCGGCGCGTCGATGATGTGATAGCCCTGCGTGCCGAGTCCCATGCGCAGCAATTTGCGGATCGGCGGCTCGTCATCGACGACAAGGACCTTCAGCGGAGGTGAGCTCATGCCGCCGCGTCCAGCGCTCCCCGGCTTTGGGAACAGGCAGGTTGATGGTGAAGACGGCGCCCGACCGATCCGATCGGTTCGCGGCATCGATGGTGCCGCCCATCGCCTCGATGAAACCGCGGGAAATCGCCAGCCCGAGACCGGTCCCGGCGCGAACCTGGTCGCCCTTGGGAGCACGGTGAAACTTCTCGAACACAAGCTCGACCTCCTCAGGCGGGATGCCACTACCCTCGTCGATGACTTGCAGCTTGACCGTTTCCCCCTCCAACCAGCTTTCGATGCGTATCGTCGTCTCGGGCGGCGCATATTTGGCAGCGTTGTCGAGGAGATTGAACAACACTTGCTCAAACAGGACTGGGTCAAGCTCGAGTAGCGGCAGGCCGCTCGCAATCTCGATCTCCACTGTGTGCCGCGCCAGAATCTTCCGGGCACGCTCCAGCACAGAGCCGACAATCTCACCGACGTCGTGGCGCGCCATGTTGGGCTTGATCGAGCCGGCCTCGAGCTTGGTCATGTCGAGCAGGTTGGCAATGAACCGGTTAAGCCTCTCCAACTCGTCGAGAATGGTAGCCACCAGGTCTGCCTTGGCCTTATCGTCGAGCTGAGGCGACAGATCCTTGAGCGCACCAGCGGCACCAACGATGGCGGCAAGCGGCGTCTTCAAGTCATGGGAGATGGAGGTGAGAAGCGCCGCGCGCAGGCGATCCGCTTCGACCCTGCGCTTGGCTTGATCCAGATCGTCGACGAGATGGACGCGCTCAATAGCCAGGGCAGCTTGATCAATGAGGGCATCGAGCAGGCGACGCTGGTCAGGGGTGAGCAGCGGTCCGGGCTTGTCGCTGTCGATGCCGACGACGCCAATGGCGCCTCGGCCGGTGCGCATGGGCAGAAACAGCCGCTTGGCGCCCGGCAGCGTATCCGAGCCGCGTCCCGCCGGCCGATCGTGCTCCCAGGCCCAGTTCGCGGCGGCGAGATCGGCCTTGTCGAGAACGTCCTCAGGAGGATAGCCGGCCTTGACGGCGATCGTTCCATTGTCGGGCAGCAGCAACACGACCCGGACCTTCAGCATCAAGGCCGTTTGGTACGCCGTCGCCCAAAGCAAATCGTCGAGGGTCCCTACCCCGGCCAGCTTGCGGCTGAACACGTAAAGCGACTCGGTGGTCCGCGCCCGGGCCATGGCCGTGACCGCGAGAGTGCGGACACGCGCCGCGACATTGGAAACGGTGATCGCCACGATGGTGAAGAAAATAACGGCAATGACGTTTCTCGGATCCGCGATCGAGAACGTATGGTAGGGCTCGGTGAAGAAGAAATTATAGCAAAGCGCCGACACCACGCTGGCGACGAGCGAAGGTAACAAGCCGAAGCGAACAGCAATGGCGACGATTGCCGTGAGGAACACGAGGTCGGTGTTCTGAGTGCCAATCCATGGCCAGAGCAGTTCGCTCACACCGACGGCGGCGCCGACCCCCAGCAAGGCAAAAATGTATGGCTTGGGGTCGACGGGCTCTTGCCGTTCGGCGGAACGAACGGTCTTTTTCGGGAGCGGTTCGCCGGCGATCTCCTCACCGGCGATGATATGCAGGCTGATATTGCCGCACGCGCGCGAGAGATCGCGCACCACCGAGCCGTTGAGCAACTCGAACCAACGCGAGCGCGAGGATTTTCCGACGATCACCTGGGTGATGTTGTTGGCTTGCGCGAAGGCGACCACGTCGTCGGCGATCCGGCGGTCGCCCCCTGGAATCGTGACGGGCTCGCCGCCAAGCGCCTGCGCGAGCCGCAAGGTATCTGCGATTCGGTCGCGCTCCTCCTCGGTCAATTGCAGACTACGCCTGGTCTCGACATAGAGCGCCGTCCAAGGCGCGTGTAATCGGTCGGCGAGCCGCTTGGTGTAACGCACCAGCCCCGCGGCGCGCGGGTCCTCGCTCACGCAGACGAGCAGACGATCGCCTGCGGCCCACGGGCCTGAGATTGCCCGCGCCTGCATCTCCATGAGCAACTGTTCGTCGACGCGCTCCGCCGTGCGACGCAGCGCCAGCTCGCGAAGCGCCGTCAGGTTGGCCGGTGAGAAGAAATGCTCAAGCGCCCGCTCGGCCTGCTTGGGAACGTACACCTTGCCGTCGCGGAGACGCTGGATCAGGTCGTCGGGGGTGATGTCGACCAGCTCTATGGCGTCGGCGCGATCGAGGATCGAGTCGGGCAGCGTCTCGCGCATGCGAACATGCGTAATTTGCGCCACGACGTCGTTCAGGCTTTCGACGTGCTGAACGTTGAGCGTGGTATAGACATCGATGCCGTTGCGCAACAGCTCCTCGACATCCATGTAGCGCTTGGGATGTCGGCTTCCCGCGACATTGGTGTGGGCGAGTTCATCGACCAAGCGCAAGCTGCGGGCGACGCCCGAGCAAAGCGTCGAGATCCATTTCCTCCAGCTGACGCCCTTTGTATTCGAGGCGATGGCGAGGAACGACCTCGAGGCCCTCAACAAGCGCCTCGGTCTCGGGGCGTCCATGGGTCTCAACCACGCCCGCGACGACATCGGCGCCGTCCTTCAGTCGAGCGCGCGCCTCTTGCAGCATCTCAAAGGTCTTGCCCACGCCGGGAGCCGCACCGAGAAAAATCTTCAGCCGCCCGGCGCGATTCTCCTCTTTTCTTGCCTTGGCAAGCAGGGCGTCCGGCGAAGGGCGCTGGTCAGGCTCACGCCGCTGGTCGGCCATGGGGCATCGGTCCTTACGCGGGATATGGTCCCACTCGCCAGCATCACGGCGTGCCGGCGCGATCCAGAGCAAGGTTCAGCGCAAGCACATTCACGCGCGGCTCGCCGAAGACGACCGAGGGTACGACCCTCGATATGGTCGGCGACGAGCTGGCGAACCGCATTCTCCGGCATGTTACGGGCCTTCGCAATGCGCGGGACCTGGAAATAGGCGGCATCAGGCGTGATGTCCGGGTCGAGCCCGCTGCCCGACGTGGTTACCAGATCGATCGGAACCTGGGCGCCAGGGTTTTCCTGCTTGAGCTTTTGTACATCATCGGTGACACGGTCGATCAGCGCCTTGTTGGTCGGGCCGAGATTGGAGCCCATCGAGTTGATGGCATTATAGGGCACCGAGGCCGTCTTTGACGGGTCGGCGGGGTCAGGCCCGAGCGTGGCCGAGGGGCGCCCGTGAAAATAGCGATCTGAGGTGAACTCTTGCCCGATCAGCGCAGACCCCACCACCGTCCCGTCCTTCTTGATCAAGCTGCCTTGCGCCTGATAGGGAAAAACCAGCCCTGCGACGCCGGTTATGGCCAGGGGATAGACGAGCCCGGTGATCAGCGTAAGCGCGATGATGAAGACGATGGCTGGGCGGACTTCCTGCAACATGCGAGCTTCTCCTTAGGCAAGGTGCAAGGCCGTGACCAAAAGGTCGATGGCCTTAATGCCGACGAATGGAATGAGGATGCCGCCAAGCCCGTAGATCAGCAGATTGCGGCGGAGCAGCGGGCCGGCACCAATCGGCCGATAGGCGACGCCCTTCAGCGCCAGCGGAATCAACGCGATGATGATCAGCGCATTGAAGATGATGGCCGACAGGATCGCGCTTTGCGGGGTCGCGAGGTGCATCACGTTCAACGCCTGCAGCTGCGGATAGAAGGCGAGGAACATCGCCGGGATGATGGCGAAGTACTTCGCCACGTCGTTGGCGATGGAGAAGGTCGTCAACGCGCCGCGCGTCATCAGGAGTTGCTTGCCGATCTCGACGATCTCGATGAGCTTGGTCGGATTGGAATCGAGGTCGACCATGTTGCCGGCCTCGCGCGCGGCCTGCGTGCCGGCATTCATGGCGACGCCGACATCGGCCTGAGCCAGTGCGGGGGCGTCGTTAGTACCATCACCGCACATGGCGACGAGCTTGCCCTTGGCCTGCTCGGCACGGATCAGCTTGAGCTTCTCCTCAGGCGTGGCCTGGGCGAGGAAATCGTCGACGCCGGCTTCCGCGGCGATTGCCGCCGCGGTCATAGGGTTGTCGCCGGTGATCATGACGGTGCGGATACCCATGCGGCGAAGTTCGGTAAAGCGCTCGCGGATGCCGCCTTTGACGATGTCCTTGAGGTGAATGACGCCGAGCAATCTGTCCGTCTTTAGCGACGGCGAGCGGCGTGCCGCCCGATTTGCCGATCGTCTCGGCAAGGACATGGACCTCTCGCGCTTGCTCCGCGGTCACACCCGCTTTCCGCCTGGACGCGCCCGCAGCGGCCTTGGGCACTGTCTTGAGATAATCCAGGATCGCTTCGACGGCGCCCTTGCGGACCCACGAGCCGTTGATCTCGACGCCGCTCATCCGGCTCTGCGCCGTGAATGGGATGAACTTGGCGCCGAGCTCGTGGATGTCACGGCCGCGGATGCCGTATTTCTCCTTGGCGAGCACGACGATCGAGCGCCCCTCGGGGGTCTCGTCGGCGAGCGAGGCGAGCTGCGCAGCGTCAGCCAGCTCATGCTCGCTCACGCCCGAAACGGGCTTGAACTCGGCTGCCTGACGATTGCCGAGCGTGATGGTGCCGGTCTTGTCGAGCAGGAGGGTGTCGACGTCGCCGGCCGCCTCGACGGCCCGGCCCGACATGGCCAAGACATTGAAGCGCACCAGCCGATCCATGCCGGCGATGCCGATTGCGGACAGGAGCGCGCCGATCGTTGTCGGGATCAGCGTCACGAACAGCGCCACGAGAACGACGACCGAAATCGTTCCGCCAGCATAAGCCGCAAAGCTTGGGATGGTCGCCGTGGCGAAGACGAAGATGATGGTCATGCCGGCGAGCAGAATGTTCAGCGCGATCTCGTTCGGCGTCTTTTGGCGTTGGGCGCCTTCCACCAAGGCAATCATGCGGTCGAGGAAGGTCGAGCCTTGCGCGGCGGTGATACGCACCTTCAACCAATCCGAGACAACCAGCGTACCCCCGGTGACAGCCGAGCGGTCGCCGCCGGACTCGCGGATGACCGGCGCGGACTCGCCGGTGATGGCCGCCTCGTTGACCGAAGCAATGCCTTCGATCACCTCGCCGTCGGAGGGAATCAAGTCGCCCGCTTCCACCAGCACCACCTGACCCGGGCCGAGCTTGCCTGCGCGCGTCGGCACGATAAGTCCCGTTTTCTCATCGACGATAAGCTTGGCATTGGTCTCCTCGCGCGTCTGCCGCAGAGTTGCGGCCTGTGCCTTGCCGCGGCCCTCGGCCATGGCTTCGGCAAAGTTTGCGAACAGGACGGTGAACCACAGCCAAACGATGATCTGAAACGTGAAGCCGAGATGATCGCCGCCGTTCACCCAATCGCGAATGAAGATGATTGTGGTCAGAGCGGCGACGACCTCGACCACAAACATCACCGGGTTCTTCATCATCAAACGCGGGTCGAGCTTGGCGAAGGCCGAGCCGATGGCAGGCCAAACGATCTTGGGATCGGTCAGGGAAGTGACCGGCGTCCGCTTGCGCAACTGCGAGGTTTCCATTGATGCGACTCCGCTTGGCGCGATTAGAACAACTGCCCGGCGCGCATGGCGAGCTGCTCGACGATGGGACCGAGGGCGAGCGCGGGGAAGAAAGTCAGACCGCCGACGATCAGGATCACGCCGACCAGCAGCCCGATGAACAGTCCACCATGGGTCGGGAAGGTGCCGGCCGAGGCCGGAAGCGTCTTCTTGGCCGCCAACGACCCAGCAATCGCCATGGCCGGAACAATCATGAAAAAGCGGCCGACGAACATCACGACGGCGCCGGTCGTGTTGTAGAAGGGCGTGTTGCCGGTGATTCCGCCGAAGGCCGAGCCGTTATTGGCGGTGCTCGAGGTGAAGAGATAGAGGATCTCGGAGAAGCCGTGCGGCCCTGGATTGGCGATCGAGGCCACGGCCGACGGCAGCACCGTGGCGACGGCCGTCCAGCCGAGAAACATCAGCGGCAAAACCAGGATGGCGAGCATCGCCATCTTGACCTCTTTCGCCTCGATCTTTTTGCCGACATATTCCGGCGTGCGGCCCACCATCAGTCCCGCCACGAAGATGGTGATGACGACGAAGATCAGCATGCCGTAGAGGCCGGCGCCGACGCCACCGATGATGATCTCGCCGAGCTCCATGTTGATCAGGGGAATCATGCCGCCGAGCGGCGTGAAACTGTCGTGCATGGCATTGACGGCGCCGCAGGATGCAGCCGTGGTGATGACGGCGAACAGCGCTGACAGGGGCACGCCGAAGCGAACCTCCTTGCCCTCCATATTGGCGGGGTCGAGCCCAAGCGCGGCGAATTGCGGGTTGCCGGCAGCTTCGGCCCAATAGGCGATCGTAACCCCCGCGACGAACACGATGCCCATCGCGGCCAGAATGGCCCAGCCCTGGCGCTGATCGCCCACCATGCGGCCGAACACATTGGTGAGCGCCGCGCCGATGGCGAAGATCGAGATGATCTGGAGCAAATTCGACAGCGCGGTCGGGTTCTCGAAGGGATGCGCCGCATTGGCGTTGAAGAAGCCGCCACCGTTGGTGCCGAGCATCTTGATGGCGACTTGCGAGGCGACGGGACCCACGGCGATGGTCTGTTTGGCGCCCTCCAGCGTCGTCGCGTCGACATAAGCGCCGAGCGTCTGCGGCATGCCCTGCCAGACCAAGAAAAGCGCAAAAGGCACGCAGATCGGGATGAGGATGTAGAGCGTGCAGCGGGTGATATCGACCCAGAAATTGCCGACAGTTTTGGTTGAGGCCCGCGCGAAGCCACGGATCAGTGCGACCGCAAGCACGATGCCGGTCGCCGCAGAGAGGAAATTCTGATGCGTGAGGCCAAGCATCTGCACCAGATAAGACAGCGTGCTCTCGCCACCGTAGTTCTGCCAGTTGGTGTTGGTGATGAAGCTGACGGCCGTGTTGAAGCTCAAATATTCAGGCACCGCTGCCATGGCTTGCGGATTGAACGGCAGGAAGCCTTGCAGGCGCAGCAAGCCGTAGAGGATCAGAAAGCCGCCGACATGGAAGAACAGCATGGCCGACGGTGTAGGTGAGCCAATCCTGCTCCCGCCTCTCGTCGACGCCTCCGAGGCGATAGAGCCCTGTCTCGACCGGCCGCAGCACCGGCGACAGAAAGGTGCGCTCGCCGTTGAACACGGCCGTCATGTACCAGCCGAGCGGCTTCACCAGCGCGGCAACGATCGCGCAGTAGATCGCGATCTGAATCCAACCGTTGACCGTCATGGTGCGCCTCTTAGAACTTCTCGGGCCTGATCAGCGCGTAAGTGAGGTAGGCGAGCAGCCCTGCCGTCACGAGGCCCGCGAGCCAATAATCGAAAATCACGGCACCCTCCCCTAGAGCCGGTCGCAGGCGTAAGCGTAGGCGACCGAAGCTGCGAAGAAGCCGAGTCCGAGGCAGATCAGGATGACGTCCAACATGGGATATGCCCTTTCGCTAAGCGTCGAGCCGCGCCGGATCATTCCGACGACGCTAAATTGGCGCTTTCCTGCGTATGTTTTCGAGAGGGAACCGGGGGCGTCTTTATAGGAATTTCATAAGCACCGACGTCGCTATGGGTCAGAAGCTGACCTGACAGCGCTCATCAACCTGACAGCGCTCATCAAGATGACAAGACGGAAGGGGCCCACGAGAGCGGGTGGTGCGGACGGAGGGAGTTCGAACCCTCACGGGGGTTGCCCCCCTCAGGATTTTAAGTCCTGAAATGGGCGCCGCGCGCTGGCCAGCAACGCTTTATTCCTCAGGGATTTCGCCTCGGCGCGGGTCTCAGCGGGGTCTCAAGAGCCCTTAAGCAGCCTACTGCACTACCCTCGGCTTCAATGGATTACACCGCTCCGATAGCAAGTGGCGTTCACGACGAATTCGCTTGGCGGAGCGGGAGGAGGCCGAAGCGCACCTCAAAAGGCTCGTGAGCCGCCGAAGTCCGCTGTGGGTCAGTAGCTGACGCAGTTGCGTGGCGCATCCGTCCGCAAAGTGCCAAAAACGGAACTCAACCAGATGACAATCTTAAGCGGCCGCTTGCCCTTCAATCCGAGGCTTCACACGCGAGAATGACCGCCCCGCAGTGGGCATAGCCCCCGTTGCCTCGCTCACCTGTCGCAGGGCCGTCGCGATTGCCGCGAAGTGATAATGAAAACTCACCTTCAGCGCATAGATAAACAGGATATGAGGTTCCTTCCAGCGAGCGCGCAGGATGCGAAGGAGCTGTAGACGGTATCGCACCCGCAGCTCAGCGTCGTCCAGCCGCAGCAGCTGCGCGGCGACAGCGGCAAATTTGACGTAGTTCAAGGCGGATCGCTTCAACCACGCCCAGCGGTGGCTCTGCCAATAGGGCAGTGCATGCAGGGTGAACTTGAAGTTCTCGTCGAGGAACTGTGCGTCGAGGCGCTGGAAGTATTGGTCGCTGCTATAGCAGGCCTGCATCACGCGAACGAAGCCATCACGCAGCTCTTCCGACGACATACCTAGCGGAATGACATTAGTGCCGTATGTCTCGCTGGCTTCGGCGTCGTTCAGCCGTCCGGCTTCACGTAACCGATCATAGAGCGGGGTCGTGGGGATTGCGTACAACATGCCAATCAGCGCGGCCGAAATGCGCGCCTCGTTGAGGAACCTCGGCATCACGTCGAAAATCGAAACATCATCATGATCGAAGCCGACGATCATGCCACACCAGACGTCGATGCCGTGCTGTTGCACCCGGTGCACGCGATCAAGCAGCGTGCCTGCGCTTGGTCGTACATTCTGGTGCTTTTTGGTTTCGCGGAGCGACTCCTCGTTGGGCGTTTCGATGCCAATGAAAACGCTCTGGAAATTGGCGAGGCCCATCAACTCCATGAGTTCCTCGTCCTCGGCTAGATCGAGAGAGGCCTCGGTGAAGAGGGTGAGCGGATAGGCCCGCTCCTGCTGCCAGCGAACGATCTCGCGAAGCACCGGCTTGATAGCCTTCTTATTGCCAATCAGATTGTCGTCCACGACGAAAATGATGTCGAGCCCGGCGCGGCGGAACGCTTCAAGCTCGGCTAAGACTTGCTCGCTTGTCTTGAGTCGGGGACGCCTTCCAAAGGTGACAATGATGTCACAGAACTCGCACGTGAAGGGACAGCCACGAGAAATCTGCAAGCTGCCGAACATGTAGCGATCCGACTTGAGCAGCTCGACACGCGGAAGCGGCAACAATGTTAAGTCGGTTTTTTCTGGCTGTTCGTAGCGTGTCTTGTGACGGCCCTGCTCCCACTCGCGCAAAAACTCTGGCCAGGTGCTGTCCGCTTCGCCGACGAAGATGACATCCGCAAAACCTTCGAGCGCCTCGGGTTCGACGGTGGCCATTGGCCCCCCGACAACCGTCATCACGCCACGCGCTCTACACTCTTCGAGAATTTCGATCAGCCGGCGCCCTTGAATGCTCATCCCCGTCAAGCAGACGAGGTCTGCACGGCCGAGACGCTCGAAATCAATATCTTCGACGTTCTCATCGACCAAAGTCACTTGGTGGCGGTCTGGAACCAAAGCGGCAAGCAAGGCAAGGCACGCGACCGGCAAGTTTGCGCGTTTTCCAAACAGACGCATGCAATGCTCCAACCCCCAAAATGATAGCTCGAAGCGAGGATTGATCAGGACGATATCCGCCACTACCCACTCCGAGATCGAGGGGATGCAGAAAGATCCTGCCGCCTTGTCGACCGCGGCAAATCTCGATCCCATTCGTCAAGGAGGGTGTTGGCTTTTTTGAGGTGACGGGAAAGAAGTTCCCGAAGCTGCAAGCTTCCCAGTCTAAGAGGCGCCATCTGCGCGGGGAGGCCCGCTCTTGGCTTAAGGATGTCACCAATGCGGTGCGCTTGATTTGTTGGCATTAAGCCAAAACTTCGAGGGTATCGGGAAGTTCCAGCTCGTGAGTCCACATACTAAGTCCGCTGTTGGGGTCAAAAGCTGACCTGGGCTGAACAGAGGCGATTGTCCGCTAAGTGCCAGAAGCAGACATCAGCGATTGGGCAGCGCTCACGAGCGAGCGCCCCACCCATGTTCGCATCTCGGGGCTAAGCTAACGGTCCAACGTAATAGTTCGGGATGAGCGAACAATGCTCCTAGCGGCGATGTCCCAAAGGCAGTCCAAGAACGAGCGCCTTTTGTCTTAGCGCTGCCGGGGTGCGCTTCGTCGCTTTAGAAATCACCACCACCGGGGTTTTGCTTTTAGAATGCTTCTTTAGCTCCCGAATGTCCTGCGCAGTCCATTCGCGACGAACGCGGCGCTTTGCCGGTCTACGCACAATCTCACATGCACAAAGCAGCGCAATCGCTCACGCCGCTATCGCTGGTTCAATGGTCACACGGGCAAACCATTTCGCCTCAAATAGTCCGTGATGCGTTGAGTGGCCGCCGACAACGCTGCCAAATCATCGTCCGGCACATAACCACCATGCACATCACCCTTATGCAGGGCGTGGTTAGCAAGGAGCTGCACATATCTGTCGCTAACCCCCGCCGCATGTCCCGCCCCTATGAATGTTGCGCGCAGCCCGTGCGGCGTGAACTTGATAGTCTTGCCGGCTATATCTTCCCACGCGCTGAAGACGCCTGGCACCCGCACGTCTTCAATATGCCCGCTGCCACTAGTCGCGCTCGGGAAAATTGGGTCAACCTCAACGAGCTTCGACCGCACTCGACGTTTTTCCACTTCGCGATGAATTCGTTAGGCGTCATCTAATTCCTCAGACTTAGAAGATCATCCAGGGCCCCTTGCGATGCCACCTCTGTTGGATGTTAGCATCGGCTAGAATGCGAGGAACGTGCGTGGCAGGGATAGTGGACGGTGCGTCACTCGCCAACGTAATTGCCGTCTGGTGCCATGCGACAGTTTCCGGTGACGTAGCTTCCGTCTGGGCACATTCTAGGTGGGCCGCCGCCGCCAACATAGGAGCCATCGGGCGCCATCCGCGATGGCCCACGGTGGTATAGGAACCATCCGGCGCCATACGAACGTCGTCATCTCCGGACACGTAGGAACCATCCGGCGCCATGCGACATGAACCTCCTGAGACGTAAGAACCGTCCGGGCACATCCGCAGGGCGTGCGCAGGTACTGCAAGTAAAACCGAAATCACCAAGGCGATTAGAAGTCGCATTGCCCCCTCCCCCTCTACTTCAATGCCAGTCTAGCTGTCGGTTTTAGTTTTTCCAAACGTCCACCTTGGCAGCTACTCTGGGCCCCAACAGCCGCCGCGAGCCGAGGGGCCCCGAGGGGAAAGCCGACGGCCCCCGACTTCAGCAGCGGGTGTACCTTGCGGCGCGCTCAGCTCCGCGCCTGTGGTTTGCAGCTTGCTCACCGGCGGGTCTTAGCTGGGTCTCAAACTTTTGTAGGCCGGGCCTGATAAACCTCGCCCGGTTCGCACTGCAACGCTTAACGCCTTGACAATTGAGGAAATGAATTGGTGCGGACGGAGGGAGTCGAACCCTCACGGGGGTTGCCCCCCTCAGGATTTTAAGTCCTGTGTGTCTACCAGTTCCACCACGTCCGCATTAGAGCGCATACCCGCGCATTGGAAATTGGTATCCCTCTAAATACCGTGAATTTCAAGGATTTTCGTGAGCGCGGGAGAGCATTGCCGCGCATGCAAGCGCATGATAAATGTTGCCAAGACGTTGCCAGATGGAGCCACCGTGGTGAAAGCAGCGAAAGATACAGCGCGCGAGCCACGCAGGGAACATCTCACCGATAGGAAGCTCCGATCCCTGAAGCCCTCCGATGCAGGCGTCATTTATGATGGCTCGCTCCCCGGTTTCGGTGTGCGTGTTTCAGACAAAGGCCTGCTCACGTTCATCCTCGTCGCTCGTTACCCCGGAAGCCCCTTCCCGTCGCGGCGTCGACTAGGTCGCTACCCCCTCCTCTCTCTGGCCGACGCTCGCACGAAGGCCCACGAATGGCTTGGGCTAATCCAAAGTGGCACCGATCCCGAAGATGAAGCACGCAGCCGACAGGTGGAGCTGGAGAAGGCGAAGAAGGCAGAACAGTTAAAGCAAGAAAACTCACTCCCGGCGCGGATCGATGAATTTCTACGCCAGCCTCACGTCAGGGACCAACGCCAGATCGCGGAGACGACGCGCATACTCACAAAGGAGATTGCGGCTGCCTGGAGCGAGAAACTGCTCCACGACATCACCCGCAGGGACGTAAAGAACCGCGTCATCGAGATCGCCGAGCGCGGTTCCCCAGCTATGGCACGAAACGTCCTCACTGCTGCCAAGGTCTTTTTTGAGTGGGCCGCAGACGAAGAATACATAGCCGCCTCCCCCGCCGCCGGCATCAGCCCCAGGAAGGTAATCGGTGAAAGGGCCATGCGCGATCGCGTCCTTCAGGACGACGAACTGGTGGCGTTCTGGCGGGCGACTGAGGCGATGGCCTACCCATTCGGGCCTCTCTACCGATTGCTGCTACTGACTGGAGCTAGGCTGAGTGAGATCGGCGGCGCACGTTGGGGCGAGATCGATCTCAAGACTTCGGATCTTAACCGTCCCGCCGGAACGCTTCAAAAGCAAAGTCGCTCACGTGGTCCCGCTGTCGGGGTTGGCACTTGAAATCATCGAGGCGCTGCCTCGAACTCGATGGAGGCGATTACATATTCAGCTTCAAGTTAGGCAAATCTCCTGTCCACAGCTTCAGTGTTGGGAAGGAGCGGCTTGACGAGCTGGTTGCGAGGGAACTTGGCAAAGCCCCTGACACTCCGTTCACCATCCACGACTTGAGGCGTACAGTGCGCACGCGCCTGTCAGCCCTCAAAGTGGAACATAGGGTCGCGGAGATGGTGATCGGTCACGGCAAGAAAGGCCTCGACCGCGTGTATGACCAGCACAAATTTCTGGACGAGATGCGCGAGGCGCTCGAGCTGTGGGCTCGGAAGATACGCGATCTCACCGAACCGCCACCTGAGAATGTAGTGAAGTTGAAGGGGCGAAAGTGATGGCTATCAACCGCACCCATGCATTGCTGCTCCAGAGTCTTCGGAGATTGCCCGACGATTTCTTGAAACTTGTTCTTTCGGGGCATTTGTAAAAAGATCCTGGTCTGTAACCAGTGAGTCGGCTTGCTAGATATTCCCAGAAACATTAGCTTATTTGCATAGTAGATTTCGCCCGTGATAGGCCAATTTGGCAACACATCGGCAACGTCACGCTAATTTGGAGGTCAGAATGACCATTTCGCCTAGAACCCGTTTCCCCGAGCTTTTGCAGGTGCAGGTGCCCAGCGGCACCACCGCAGCCCTTGAGAGGCTCGCCCGCAGACAGCGACAGACGAAGAAGCGAAGCAACGCGCCAAGCCGTTTACAGGGCTCTGGAGAACGCTGGCGTACCTTTCGGACGGTATGACGCGCAGGGCGATAGCCGTCGGCGACGATCTGCTTGGCTTTCGGGGGCTCTGATGGCCAAGCGCGGACGCAAGCCTGGACGGCTTTGGAACGGGATCAAGCCGAAGCACATCGCACGGGATACGATTGAATTGCGCATTCGCGAGCTGGTGAAGCGCGACGACGAGACCTCCAAAAAAGAAGCCTGCCGATTAGCTGTGCAACTTCTGCCCTATGAAGAGCCGCGCTTGCAGGCGGTCATGTCGCAAACAACTCTAGAGGCTGGGGACTCCCTCCGGTCGTTGTTGAAGGCCATCGATGGAACAACAACCGGAATTAACCGAGGCCTCGCGGCTGGCGGATCGATGCTGGCGATTGAACACGCTCTACGTGATTCAGGACAAGACGGGGAAACAGATCCCCTTCCGGCTTAACTGGGCGCAGGAGGAGCTGTTACGCGGACTGCACCACTTCAATCTCATCCTGAAGGCTCGGCAGCTCGGCTTCACAACTTTCCTGCAACTTTTCCAGCTCGATGCCTGCCTCTTCAACAGCAACATACGCGCAGGCACCATTGCTCACCGGCTCGACGACGCGCGCGTGATTTTTCGAGACAAGGTCAAATTTCCCTACGACAACCTCCCGGAAGGGCTGAAGGGAGTAATCCCTATCGCGCGTGATTCCGCCGATGAGTTGATCTTCGCCAACAACTCGTCGATCCGCGTCTCGACTTCGATGCGCTCCGGCACGCTGCAATATCTGCACATCTCTGAGTACGGGCAACTTTGCAGCCGCTTCCCTGACAAGGCGCGAGAGGTCAGAACCGGCGCACTGAACACGGTTCAGGCTGGTCAGGTCGTTTTCATCGAGAGCACCGCTGAAGGCAAGGAGGGTCACTTCTTCGATCTGTGCGAAACAGCTCAGACGAAGCAACGCATGGGCACTCCCCTCACGCCGCTCGACTTCAAGTTCTTCTTCTTCCCCTGGTGGAGGGCTTCCGAGTACGCGATCAACCCCGATGGCGTCGTGATCGAGGAAACGCTCAAGACATACTTCGCCAAACTGGAGGCTACAGCTCGCATTGTTCTCACCCCGGCACAACAAGCCTGGTACGCGAAGAAGGCGGAGACCCAGCTTGCCGATATGAAGCGCGAATATCCGTCGACGCCCGAAGAGGCATTCGAGGCGAGCATTGAGGGCGCTTATTACAGTGAACTTCTCGCTGCGGCGGAGCTCCAAGGTCGCATTGGAGAGTTCCCTGCCATCGAGGGTGTTCCGGTCGACGTGGCGTGGGACATCGGCATCGGGGATGACACGACCCTGTGGTTTGGTCAGCGCCTACCGGACAGGACGCGGCTCGTCGGCTACTACGCCGCGAGCGGTGAAGGTCTCAGGCATTATGTCGACGTGGTCGACCGCATGTTTCGAGAACGCGGCTGGCAGATTGGTGATGACCTATGGCCGCACGATGGTCGCAAACGGGAGTGGGGTAGCGGGAAGTCTCGTCTCGAGATGTTCGCCGAATACACTGGCCGCTATCCGCAAATCGTGCCGACGCTGACCGTGGACGACGGTATCGCCGCCGTCAGAGCAATCCTGCCGCAGTGCGAGTTCGATGTGGGTCCGTGCTCAGAGGGACTGAAGGTACTCAGGGCCTACAGAAAAGAATGGGACGAGGAGGAGCGAGCCACCTGGCGAGACAAACCTCGGCACGACCGGGCCTCGCATGGCGCCGACGCCTTCCGGGTCATGGCGACTCGCTTCCGTGCGATCGAGCCCCCGGCAGCGCCGACGCCCAAGCACGATCGTGTGGTGCTGATGGCAGATGCCGCAGGGGCGAATGCATTACGAGGATGATGGCGGGCGCGTAGACCTAAAGGATGTGATCCGTCGCCATTGTGAGAAGAAACAGAAGGAACGGCGTGAGCGTGTCTAGGCTGACCTCCGACGGTGCCGACGTGCGCTCTCTGGGAGTTCCGAACCATCGCCGGGGTAGCCAAGAGATTTTTCAACGAGGATGAGCCTTACTAGCGAGCTCGCAACTTTCGCGGCATGTTTGTCCGATGGCTTGGCTCAACAGGGGCAGGAAGCACACCGCGGACCTTGCTCGCCTCCGCGTATCGCAACTGTGCCAGCTCGGTGAGCACTCTGGTCAGCAATTCGTTCTGCGTCCTTAGCAGGAGCTCGATCGCACGAAGCCGCAGCACCATGTCCTGCAGTACGTTGTCCATTTGTCGTTTTCCTCGAAGCCACCTTTGATGCGCCGTTCTTCGGGTGCGCAGCATTGGAGGAACAACGCGCATCTCAATGGCGTGGCAAAAGTAGGCTCTCCACGGTGAGATTTCGAAGCCGGAGAGGATCAGTCACCCCGTCCGCCACAAGGTCCAGCAGCTTTGTGCCGATGGCTATTCTTAGCTCACTGTCGCTCGCGTAATCGCGGAAGGGATCCTCCGCTCTCAGCATGCGCCAAACGGCGGCGAACGCTTGGTCCATCGCTGCAAGCGTCTTGGGATCGTATATGTCCGCTCGGAGATTTGGAGAGGTCACTAGGCTACCTCCCTGTGATGCAGGCGGGAGCGCGACCTACTCTCTCAGCCACCAGTGCCCACTGGTCTTTACTGATGGTACGCTAGCGTACAGCTCCCGAGTGACAGAAATAAGACCGTCGATGGTGCAGGAGACGACGGTGTTCCCTCAGGGCACCCTCGCCGTAGCCTAACTCGGCCTCTCTGGCTGATGATACGTGCCATTGGCCGCCGCCTCCAGCCCATCGCGATCCGTAATGATGATCTGCTTCCGCGCTAAACGTATGAGCCCTCTCTGCTCGAGATAGTGCAGGCCGACGGTGACGCCCGCCCGTCGCACTCCCAACATCAAAGAGAGGAACTCATGCGTGAGAGGGATCTCGTCTCCTCTAAGGCGATCATTGGCCATGAGCAGCCATCGTGCCAGCCGTTCCTCCAGAGTGGCGGTTCCATTGGAGAGGCCTGTGTTAGCGGTCTGGTTCATAAAGGTATAAGCAAACCCAAGCAGCGCGCGTTCAAGCGAGCGACTTTGCGGGATGGCCGCGCGCAGGCCGTCAGCCGAGATACGCATCCCCTCCCCGGCAACCTGCATGAAGGTCTCGTTTGGCGACCTGAGAGACATTGAGGGCAAGCACGGTGCTCCGTTCGGTGAAACGATCATGCAGAATGCCACCGAGGGAACGATAAAACAGACCACCTACTGGTGGCCCCGACCCGGCTCGGACGAGCCCTTCGAGAAGGCGACCTTCTACACGAAGGTCGGTGACCAGATTTGTGGTGTAGGCCACTACACGCCCTAGTTCCCAACGCGCTTTCTCAGCGCCTCAAGGTCATCTTCTGGCAGGGCCATAGATACGCTTGTGCTGGTCGGCCAAGTCCAGAGGTTGCACACCACACAGCCGATGAGCCGCTCGCAAAATCGGTCGATCTCGATGAGCGTCTTTTGCGGATCGAGCTGCTTACCTAGCATCGAATTGTACGAGGTCTTCCGTCGGCAAATCAGGCGATCGTGCCGTGAGGGCATCTTGTCCGCATCCGTAAACGTGTCCGGTTGGAGCTTCTGCGCTCCCTCGGTGCTTCAGCATGAAAGTGGAGTTCGCCATCAAACCTATGGACAACACGGCATAACCCTCGTTCGGCGAATAGAAGGTGTGCCTGCCGATAGGCTGTCCCTCGCCGCGCGCCCATGACGGCAGTGAACCGCCTTGCCTCTGCCGAACGATCGTTGGGTTGAGGAAGTGTGTTGCGCCCGCGGTAGGATCAGGCCTCTGACCAGACAGAACGGCATCTGCAATTTGGGCCGCACTTTGATAGCGAGGATCATTCGGGGAGAGTCTCTCCATCTCCCTCCGCCTCGTCATCCATGGCTCAAACTGCCAGGGATAAGTCACCACGTCCTTGATATTGTCACCCCATCTGCCGCTCATCTTACGATTGAGGATTACGTGGGCAACGGCGGCCTTGCCCTCCTCGGGCTCGCCGGAAGCCTCAAAGGCGATCGTCCTAATTAAGTAGTCGCGCTCCTCGGGGGCGTAGCTGAGAACTGCCTGACGGAGTTTTGGGATGGGCAGATTTGCATCGGCGATTTCCTTCGTCCCTTGTCCGGCAGCCGGAAGAAGACAACGGGGGGCATCTCCAAGGGCGGCATACAGAGGTGTCGAGCCGCCAAAGAGAAGAAACGCAATTACGAACAGCAGGCGTCGAATCCGCACTCTTGGCTCCTTGGAAATGTTTGGGAGGAGTGCGGATTCGACCCAGGAAGACGATCATTTCATGACGAGAAGGGAGCAATCTTGCGATCAATTGGGGCAATGGCAAGCAAGAACAAAACTTTGGCCCATGCTAGCAAGCTCTGCGCATGGGTTGCCCTCTAATTCCAACTTGATAAAGCGAGTTTGACGCGAGCTGTTGGGCTGTTGACTTACTCTGGCCATCTTTGGCCTGTTGGTGACGCCACGTTAACGATCATACGGCACTGTTTTCTTCACTGATGTCGAAGCCCTTCTTCATAGGTATTGACGGAGGGGCCACTTCTTGCCGCGCCCGCATCCGCGATATGGATGGGAGTTTGCTCGGCGAGGGCGAAAGTGGCCCAGCCAATATTCATTCAAATTTCCGACTTGCAATGCAGTCGATCCGGTTGGCCTGCGAGGCGGCTCTTCGTTCTGCCGCCCTAGACGAGAAAACCCTACAACATTCGCATGCGGGATTAGGCCTGGCAGGCGCTGGCATTAAGAGCGCTTGTGACCGCTTGCTCTCGGAAAAAATGCCGTTCGCATCGATGGTACTCGAAACCGATGCCTATGCTGCGTGGCTGGGAGCCCATCAAGGTGGCGATGGCGCAATCGTCATTCTGGGCACCGGTTCCTGTGGTCTAGCCTTGATCAACGGCCGGCGCATCGGCGTTGCGGGATGGGGTGCCGAAGTTTCGGACGAGGCGGGCGGTCAAAGAATGGGTCGGGAAGCGCTCCGCCGCACACTTTGGGCCTTTGACGGTCGCGCGGTGAAGACGGCGCTATCTACCGCTCTTCTCGACCGCTTTGGTCGGGACCCGGCCAAGATTGTCCGTTTTGCATCAAGAGCGACACCTGCTCTCTATGCTGAACTCGCGCCACTGGTGCTCCAATATGCGTCGGCGCACGATCCCCTAGCAGTCACGCTGGTGCAAGAAACTGCGGATGCTGCCGTCGCTATTATTGACCGGCTTGCGGATGCCGGCGCGCCCGCGATTAGCCTAGTCGGAGGTCTCGCCGAGCCTTTGCTGCCGTGGTTGCCACCCCGCATCCGCGACCTCGTCACTGAACCGCAAAGCGACGCCTTGGATGGCAGCATCCTGATGGCTCGCCGTGCGTTTTTCAGGTTGGATTCAGTGCGATTGCGTGCTGGCTAACCTCAATAGCCTCGAAACGCCCTCTCGATCAAGCTGGCGAACTCGTTGTGGATGCGCGAACTAGCGATACGAATCCTTTTGCTCGGTTGAGGTCGTGATTTGGTGATCTTTTGTTGGGGTCTTGGTTTCTTGACCCGGCTTACAGGCTTCGGCTTTGCTGCAGCGAGCGCCACTCGTGTGGGGCTTGGCAAGTCTTGCACTGCGAGCTGCGTCTGGCCAGGACCAGGGATCGCCTGGAGATAGTACCTCTCGTAGATCCATCCCTGTCGCAATGTCGCGGGATCGGAAACTAGAAACCAGCCTTGCTCGTGGCCGACCAGTTTCAATTCTGTCCCGACCGGGTAGAAGTGCGTAATACGGGAAGAGACAGACGGACCGGCATGCAACCGAGCTGCGCGGGAGACTACGAACCAGATCGCCTCCTTACCTTCCAATGGCACCGATGGCTCAAATGAACCGCCGGTAATAGGCAAGGATGCCGGTCGCTTCCCAATCGTCATCGTCGATTTCTGAAGCCGTTAATTTAGCGTCGGATGCAGGCTGGTGGTCGAAATATTGCCTGGGGCTCTGCCTATAGGGTTTTGATGCAAGGGCCTCATTCTGCTGATGTATAGGCTCTGGGGTCAATGAAGCTTGCCGATCTTGACCGAAAGACCGGTAAGGAAGGTAGGAGTCCCACACACTCAAGCGCCGCTGCTTCGGCTGAGCTTCGCTAACGAGGGTATTTTCGACAGGGCTGTCCGGGATACGCTCATCGATAATGACTAGCAGCGCGTAGAGGACCACGCTCCCAATGCTCAAGAACTGGAGGAACCATTTCATGGCCAGGTCTCCCCACCCGGCCCCCGTCGCTAACTTCGATTGAACGTCCTCGAGGATTTGAAGCCCGACACTGCAAGTGCACGGTCGGGCTTCCTGGTTTGTCAGTTGCCTGTGACGACGCCTCGCCGGACATTGCGGCGGGCGGATGTAGTCGCGCAGCGTTGGAGTGCGTTATTCCACTTCATCCCCGCGCCACAGTTCTGACGGACTTGCGTGATCATGCCGTCCGACTGATGAAGCCGAGGAGGCGACATCGCCTGCGCCGATGGGATCAACAACATGGCGGCCAGAAAAAGAAAGCTGGTGGTAGCAATAGGTGTGGTCATGTGAACCTCCTGTTCGTGTTCAGGCACTTTTTCCAGTGCGCAGCATTGGAGGAACAACGCGCGTCTCAATGGCGTGGCAAAAGCAGGCTCTCCACGGTGAGATTTCGAAGCCGGAGAGGATCAGTCACCCCGTCCGCCACAAGGTTCAGCAGCTTTTTGCCGATGGCTATTCTCAGCTCACTGTCGCTCGCATAATCGCGGAAGGGATCATCCGCCCTCAGCATGTGCCAAACGGCGGCGAACGCTTGGTCCATCGCTGCAAGCGTCTTGGGATCGTGTATGTCCGCTCGGAGATTTGGAGAGGTCACTAGGCGGCCTCCCTGTGATGCAGGCGGGAGCGCGACCTACTCTCTCGGCCACCAGTGCCCACTGGTACTTACTGATGGTACGCTAGCGTACGCCTCCCGCGTGACAGAAACAAGGCTAATGACGAGCGCGCTTAATCGATGAGCGCGACGGGTGAGTTTCCTACCTGCCATTGACTTAATCTGCGATTGGAGGGCCGCACATTCACCTGTGCAGTCCGCCTAATGCCTGGGGTGGCTTGACTTTTTACCTCAAAGGACTAAGTCGCGCACGTGATGGGTATTCCCTCTCCGTCACGGTTCCCCCGTAAGGAACCGGAGAAGCCCCGAGTTACCCCCCCCTACTCTGGGGCTTCTCCATGGATGGCCCCTAACCGGCCCCGACCAGGAGATCCCCCGTTTGACGTGGCCAGGGCCGCCAAGGTTAGGCAGACAAGCTGCCCTCCTCTGGCAATATTTATCTACCGCGATGTGGAAAATCTTAGGTCGGGGCTATTTGCACGCCCCAGGGGCGAGAGTGCGGCGCGACTTCGGTCGGGCGCTTTTCTGTTATGCATCCTGCGTTATTGAGGAGACTGAGCCATGCCCCAATCAAAACTCAGGGAGCTTTTGGAGTCTCTCAAGGCAAGGTATCCCACGGCATCCGCAGACGAGCTAACCGATCGCTTTATGGAAGAGCTTCGTAGTGATGAAAAGCTACACAAAACTGCCCTCGAAGAGGTTTTTCGAACTCATGGCCAGCGGGCTAGAGCGAGCGTGGCCAAAAAACGAGTAGCTCATCATCGACTCTTCATCACCCCGCGCTTCTTTCGCAGAGTGATGAGCTTGGCGGCGGCAGCTTCGGCCTTAAAATCGGTGATTCTCGCGGATGCGCTGCGCTTTACACGAAATCCCTGCGTTGTTGCCAAGACTGTTGCCAGGCCGTCCATGGGACTAGGAACCTCAGACTAAGGCATTGATTTAGTGGTGGTTCGCACTGACGCTATTCTGTGTGTCTACCAGTTCCACCACGTCCGCTTCAGGCCACCCTAACGCGGGAACGTGGAGCGTTCCCTAAGCCGGCGAAAGCACCTGGGGCTCAGGCGCCGTCTTGACAGGCTCATCTTCCTTCGCCGCATCTTCTTCCTTTGCCGCCTCTTCGCTGGCCGATGCAACCCTTTCGGCCAGCTTCTTTGGTTTCCGCGGCGGCACCAGTCCCTTGGCCAAGGTCATTTCGATCGCCGTGAACTGCCTTAACTCACCCGCTTCCATGGGTTCGGCGCCTACTTCGCCTGCGCGCGGCGCCTCGAGCACGGGCTCTATCCTAAGCGCGCTCACCGATCGGGAGCGCCTTCGAGGCTCGCCCGCAGCAGGAGAAACAGCGCCAAGCCGTTGAGAATATGCCAGGCGAAATGGGTGCCGACTTTGCGCCCGTCGATCAGGATGCGGTCGCACAGCGCGAAATCGAGCGAGCGGAGCGTGATGGAGATGGCGAGGATCGCTGCGGCCCACAGCAGATAAGGCGCCGCCCGATGCCGCCGCTCCTCGGCCAGCAGGCCGACGACGATCAGCGCACCCAGCGCCGGCAGGTAGAAGATGCTGCCGTTGAGGCACGGCTTGGCCCCTTGGATCTCGGGGCCGGGCAAACCGACCCCACCGTCCCAGCACCGCACCTGCCCGGTCATCGCCATGATCGCGGTGAAACCGATCACCAGTAGCACCGTCATGCCAACCGGCACGCCAAGGAAACGATTCAGCGCGAAGCCGAGATAGACGAGAATGAACAGGCCGATGGGAACGACATCGAGCAGTTCGGTACCCTCGGTCGCGAACAGATGGAAGGCGAGGCTCCCCGCCCCGATCGCCAACACCAGGAAGACCAGGAGATAGTGATCGGCGCTGCGCTCCTCGCGGGGGCGCCAAAGCAGGAGCTGGAGCCCGATCAGGGCGGCAAACAGAAAGGCGACATTGCTGATGACGTTGATGGGCTCTGCCAGCAGCGCATCGCTCGCGCCGCGCTCGCAATAGCGGAAGACATGCTCGCTGAAGTTCATGGTCCCCATCCTTTCGACCCGTTACTCCAGGAAAGAGGCCTCCCGCGCCGACGGTTCCACCGTCAGACCTTCCGGATCCATCTTTTTTGCGGCATCACCGCACGAACCCACGCTTCTATGTTTAGCGCGAAACCTTAGCGCTGATGAGAGCTGTTATGAAAATACTGGGAACTTCCGCGCCGGGCATCGAGGCGGGGTCCAATGCTCGCAGACCGACAATCGGCCGGAGCGGTGCTAGAGCGAGTACAGACGAGGGGACCTATTCCGGCGGAGAGCCGTCATCTTGGGCCGGAGCTTCCTCCTCCTGGGGAACTACGTCGTCTTCTTCGCCGGTTCCCTCTTCGACGTCGGTGCCCTCGTCGGTCGGGAGCCCGAGAGTCGTCTTGCAGGAATCCTCGTAGCCTTCGTTTGCGTTCATCAGATCTTCGAGCGTCGGATAGTTTTCGGCGTCGGCATCGCTGATGTCGTCCTTATGCATCTTGGTCAGCATGTCGACATCGCCCTGGCTGAGCTTGTTCTTGACGATTTCGGCCGCGACGCATTCGCAATAGGCCTTCGGCGTGACCTTGCCGTCCTCGAAGCCAGGCTCGTCGGTCACGTTCTCGTCAGCGCTGCAAGCGGCGACGAAATTGGCGGTGTTGAGCGCGGCCGCAAAAGCGTCATCCTGTGCCACGCACAGACAGAGGGCGGCAAAGGCGCCGAGCGCGATGACGCGCATGATGATGATCTTGTGCATGCCTGCCCCTCCCATCGCCATTTCTAGTTATCGGTTCAGTTTAAGCGATCGACGCCAAAGGTAAGGAATGACTCGGCATTTGGGCAACAGTTGGAGTGAGCTAAAGCCGCGCCTTTAGGACGCTGCCACAATTAGCCCTTGGGCGGCGGGACGACCCGAATGTGTAGTTCCTTCAATTGCTTAGGCGAGACCTCGGAGGGCGCTCCCATCAGCAGGTCATCCGCCTGCTGGTTCATCGGGAACATCACCACCTGCCGCAGATTGTCCTCGCCGCACAGCAGCATGACGATGCGGTCGATGCCAGGAGCGATGCCGCCATGGGGCGGCGCGCCATATTGCAGGGCTCTCAGCATGCCGCCGAAGCGCTTCTCCAGCTCTTCCTTGGGATAGCCGGCGATGGCGAAGGCCTTCTCCATGATTTCGGGCTTATGGTTCCGGATCGCGCCCGAGGAGAGCTCCACCCCGTTGCAGACCACGTCATATTGATAAGCGAGGATGTCCTCCGGCTCCTTGGTCTCGAGCGCTTCGAGGCCGCCTTGCGGCATGGAGAAGGGATTATGCGAGAAGTCGATCTTCCCCTCCTCCTCGTTCCACTCATACATCGGGAAGTCGACTATCCAGCAGAAGGCGAATTGGTCCTTCGCCGTAAGGCCGAGCTCATCGCCGATCCTCACCCGCGCCTGGCCGGCAAAGGCGGCGAACTCCTTCGGCAGTCCCGCCACGAAGAACACGGCATCGCCGTCGGCAAGCTTGAGCTGCGACTTGATAGCTTCGGTGCGCTCGGCACCGACATTCTTGGCGACGGGCCCCGCGCCTTCGCCCTCGCGGAAGAAGATATAGCCGAGGCCCGGCTGCCCCTCGGCCTGGGCCCAGCCATTCATGCGGTCGCAGAAGGCACGTGAACCGCCGCCCTTCGCCGGGATCGCCCACACGCGGCAGTTCTGATCCATGTCGAGCATGCCGGCGAACACTTTGAAGCCGGAGCCCCTGAAATGCTCGGTCACGTCGGCCATCTCGATCGGATTGCGCAGGTCGGGCTTGTCGGTGCCGTATTTCCGCATCGCCTCGGCATAAGGAATGCGCGGGAATTTCTGCGTAACCGGCTTGCCGCCGCCAAACTCCTCGAACAATCCGCGCAGGATCGGCTCGACCGTGTTGAACACATCGTCTTGCGTGACGAAGCTCATCTCCAGGTCGAGCTGGTAGAATTCGCCGGGCGAGCGGTCGGCGCGCGCATCCTCGTCGCGGAAGCAGGGCGCGATCTGAAAATAGCGATCGAAGCCCGCGATCATGATCAGCTGCTTGAATTGCTGCGGCGCCTGCGGCAGCGCGTAGAACTTGCCGGGATGCACTCGGCTCGGCACGAGATAATCGCGCGCGCCTTCGGGCGACGACGCGGTCAGGATCGGCGTCTGAAACTCGAAGAAGCCGGCGTCGCGCATGCGCTGGCGCAGCGACCAGATGATGTCCTGCCGCTTCATGATATTGGCGTGCAGCGTTTCGCGCCGGAGATCGAGGAAGCGATATCTGAGCCGCGTGTCCTCGGGATATTCCGGCTCGCCGAACACCGGAAGCGGCAGCTCCTTGGCTTCGGACAAGACATCGAGGTTCTTGATTCTGACCTCGACCTCGCCGGTCGGCAGGTTGGGATTGACCGTCTCCGGCGTGCGTGCGACCACCTCGCCGTCGATGCGCACCACCCATTCGGGCTTGAGCCGCTCCGCCTGCTTGAAGGCCGGTGAATGCGGATCGGCCACTGCCTGGGTCAGGCCGTAATGGTCGCGGAGATCGATGAACAACAGCCCGCCATGATCGCGCAGGCGATGCACCCAGCCCGACAATCGCACGGTCTTGCCGACATCCTCTTTGCGCAGCGCGCCGCAAGTATGGGTGCGATAGTCGTGCATGCTTGGTTGGTAAGCCTAAACCAAAGGGCGGGTGGATGCGTGAAATCGCGCGGAACAGCGCATGGAGGCCCGGTCTTGTCAAGCAAGCCAACGCTTTAGCAGGGAACGATGCCCTCTCCCGACCTGTTTCTCTTGGAGAGACAGTCAACCCGAGGAGTACCGCTCCATGTTGCAGCTCCTTATACGCACAGCGCTATTCGCCGGCCTGACGCTGCTTGCCCCGTCGCTTTCTGCAACGCACGCACTTGCCGCATCACCCGAGCAGGCCGCGCCGCAAGGCGAGGACCCGCCGGGTGCCGACGACGATGCGTCCGGGACGCCGCCAATGGTCGAGCACAATGGCGTGATCAAACCGCCTCCGACCGGGGATGAGGGCATCCACACCGACGCGCCCGACCCTGATGCAGGGTACGACGAGGAGGTGATTCCTCCGCCCGACACTCCAGGCGGTGACCCTAACGTCGTCCCACGCTGAAACGCACGGGAACGAAGCCGAGTCCACCCGCGTTGGGATGGCAAGTTAGAAGAGGGATAAACCCATGCTGATGACCCCCGATAAGATCCCCGTGCGCACCCGCCTGCCGTTCGCGGCCTGGGCGATTGCCGCCGTCGTCACCCTCGCCTCGCTGATTTCGTCTTTGGTCCATGCATACGATCCTTCGCATCATGGCATACCGAGCGCAGAGCAGCGTGTGCAGCCGAAAATCGTGGCACATCAGGCCAGAGTCTGAAGCCACGAGGCGTGCCGGCTACCCCTCCCGGCCGGCGCGCGATCAGGCCTAGAGGCCAATAACACGGGAGTGCCGAATATTTGCGCCCTCGCGCTCTTGGCCTCCCGCGCGCGCTTGGGCTATACCCGCCCCCCATGAACCTCATCACGCGTAATGACGAGTTGGCCGAGGCCTGCGCCAGGCTAGGCAATGCGCCCTTTGTCGCGGTCGACACCGAATTCATGCGCGAGCAGACCTTCTGGCCGCGCCTCTGCCTGATCCAGATCGCCGCCGACGGCACCGAGGTGCTGATCGACTCTCTCGCGCCGGGACTCGACCTCACCCCCTTCTTCGAGCTGATGGTCAATGAGCGGGTGCTGAAGGTGTTTCACTCGGCGCGGCAGGACGTTGAGATCGTTCATCACCTCGCGCGGGTCATCCCGCATCCGATCTTCGACACCCAGGTTGCCGCCATGGTCTGCGGCTTCGGCGAGGCGGTGAGCTATTCGATGCTAGTCAAGCGGCTTCTCAACCGCAATCTGGACAAGACCTCGCGCTTCACCGATTGGAGCCGCCGTCCCCTTTCCGATCGCCAGCTCACTTATGCGATCGGCGACGTGCAGCATCTCCGTGACCTCTATCCCAAACTCCGCGCGCAGCTCGACAAGTCCGAGCGGGCGAGCTGGCTCAATGAGGAGATGGCGGTGCTCACCGACCCTGCCACCTATGAGCTGCATCCCGAGCAGGCTTGGCGGCGGCTCAAGATGCGCATCAAGACGCCGAAGGCGCTTGCCGTGCTGATGGAGCTTGCCGCTTGGCGCGAGCGCGAGGCGCAAAGCCAAGACGTGCCACGCGCCCGCATCTTGAAGGACGAGGCGCTTTACGACATTGCCAGCCAAGCGCCGCGCACGGTCGAGGATCTCGGCTCGTTGCGCACGCTGCATAACGGCTTCGCCCGCTCGATGCGCGGCCGCGCCGTTCTCGAGGCCGTGGGCAAGGGACTGGAGCGCGATCCCAAGACCATCCCGCCGATCGAGCGGGGCGAGCCGATGCCGCCTGAGGCGCAAGCCGTGGTCGATCTGTTGCGCGTGCTGCTGAAGGCGACCGCGGGCCGCCACGGCGTGGCGCCAAAGCTGATCGCCACCAGCGATGAGCTCGAGGAGATCGCCCGCTCCGATGACACCGACGTCGCGGTATTGCGCGGCTGGCGCAAGAAGCTGTTCGGCGACGATGCGCTGGCGCTGAAGCGCGGCGAGCTTGCGCTTGCGATCAGAAAGGGCGAGGTGACCGTGCTTGAGCCCGAAGCGCTAGCGGCGGCGGAAAAGCCAAAGGACCAGGCTTAGCAGCACGCTAACGATCACCGCTGTGGTGATCGGCGCGTAGAAGTAATAACTGCCACGGTCGATGACGATGTCGCCGGGAAGCCGGCCGAGCCCGTAATAGACGCTCGCATATGCGAGAGCCACTACGCCCAGCACGAACAGGATCGGGCCGCCGACCGACTTCACCGCTGTCCACCTCCCCTGCTTCTGGTGATGCGCATTTTCACCGTGGCCCGGACGTCGGGCGGCAGCTCTTCGAGCGCGTCGAGCAGCCCCATCAGCTCCGAGCGCAGCCCGTGGATCTGATCGATCAGGTTGAGCAGGACCGGCACGTCCTCCTCGGCGAAGCCAAGCTCGTCCTCGAGATTGCAGATCAGCGCCGCCCGCGCGATGTCGGCTTCCGAATAGCTTTGCGCCGCTTGGTCGGCCGGCTTGATCCAGCCTTGCGCGACCCACACCCTCAGCCGCGTGACGGTCAAGTGTTGCACGCGCTGAACGACGTCCCGCTCGGTCAGCATCAGGCCTGCTCCTTCAGCTTGCCTCTCGGATCGTAGCGGTGGCTCTCGCGCCACTTCTCGGCGAAGGCCTTCAGCTCGTCATCGATACGCTGAGGCATGACCACGCTGAGCTTGACGAGCTGATCTCCAGAAACTGCCCCGCGCTTCACGCCGCGGCCTTTCAGCCTGAGCGTCTGACCGGTATTGGCGCCCGCCGGCACCGTGACCGACACGCGCCCCGTGATGGTCGGCACCTCGACCTTGCCGCCGAGCACGGCCTCGTCGAGCGTGATCGGCACTTCGACAAGGATATCGTCGCCCTCGCGCTTGAACACGGGATGGGGTCGGACCGCGATCTCGATCAGGGCATCGCCAGGACCCCCCTCGCCCATACCGGGATTGCCCTTGCCTTTCAGCCGGAGCACCTGACCGTCGGTGACGCCCGGCGGGATGGTGACGTCGAGCGTGCCACCGTCTGGCAGCGTGATGCGCGTTTTGGTGCCGTTCACCGCATCGAGAAAGTCGACGTCCAGGCGATACTGGGCGTCCTGCCCGCGCATCGAGAAGCGCCTCCCGCCAGCGCCTCCGCGCATGCCGCCCCTCTCGCCGAACAAATCGCCGAACAAATCGCTGAACGCGCCGATATCCTCATAGCCCGCAGTCGAGCGGTAGCGCGCGCCCTCTTCGCCGCCGGCATATTCGCGGTAATAGCGCTGCTGCGGCCGCTCCTGGCCGCCCGCGTCGATCTCCCCGCGGTCGTAGCGCCCGCGCTTCTCCTCATCGCCGATGATGTCGTAGGCGGCGGTGATCTGCTTGAACTTCTCCTCGGCCGCCTTGTCGCCCGGATTGAGGTCTGGGTGCAGCTTCTTGGCGAGCTTGCGATAGGCCTTGGTGATCTCGGCGGCGCTGGCGGTCTTCGCCACGCCAAGTACGGAATAGGGATCGTCTGCCATCTAACGGTCGGAGGTCAGCGGTGAAAATGAGGAGCGTGCCATTGTCATTGCCCGGCTTGACCGGGCAATCCAGGTGCCACGGCCTTCGTAAACAAGACCTTCAGTGGTTACTGGATTCCCGCTTGCGCGGGAATGACAAATTGCCCCGTGGATTTGGGAAATGACCCTTCGCCCGACAAGACTTGGGTCAACTCGCGGCGAGCTGGAAGGCGGAGCCGACCCTGATCTCGGGCTCGCGGTCGAGCAGGTTCGCCAATTCTTTGAAACGACGCTCGACCCGCTCGCCTTCGAGATTGGAATAGGGGTCCGGCAGGGTCCAGACTAGCCGGTTGCCTTCATAGGTGATCGGCGTGTTGGTGAGCACGCCCGGCATCGCCGCCGACACCATATGCGCGGCCCGGAAGGCGGCCCCCAGGATGCGCGCCCGCTTCAGCATGTCCTTGTCGACCAGCTCGATCAGCCTCTGGCTCAGCTCGTCCTTCACGATGCCCTCGTTGCGGTAATAGACGGTGAGCGCGAGAAAGGCGCGGCCCGGGTGATCGACACCGACAAAGGTGCCGTGAGCGACCAGATTGAGGCTTTGAATGCCGCGATAGTCGGGATGCGCACGCCAGCCGACATCTGAGAGCAGGCATGCCGCATGCCGCAGCCGCCTCTGCTCCGGCGTCTCGATCGGACCCGGCGCCCTGAATAGCGCATCGGTCCAGAAACACAGCTCGTAAGCGCTGTCGATCGAGCGCGACCACCGCCGCGCAATGTCGTCGCAAGCGGAGATCAGCGGGTCCTTGCGCTTCTCCTCTTCGCTGAGCAGGCTGTACAGTAGGCCCTCGCGGATGCCAAACACCGAGACCACAACCGAGCGTGGCTTCATCTGCTTGATCAGCCGTTCCAGCACCAGCGCGCCATAGGGAATGGTCTCGCGCCGGGCGCTTGAGATATCGCGGATGCCGGCCAACGAGCTTTGCGATTGGTGATCGAGCAGGGCGGAGAATCGCAGCGCGTCGTCGGCGGGGATCCGGTAGTTGTGCATGACGCTCAACGGATAATTGGTCTGCGTCATGTGCAGCCGCGCCAGCGCCCGCCAGGTGCCGCCGATGGCATAGAAGTCGCGGCCCCTGCCCTTCTCCAGCCAGTCGACCTTCGCAAGCTCGGCATCGACGATGTCGCGCGCTTTCTTGAGGCTGCCGCCCGAGGCATCGATCAGCCGCAAACCGCCAAGCGGAAGCGTCGCGGCATCAGACAGCCTGCCGCCCCTCACATCGATCAATTCCAGGCTGCCGCCGCCGAGATCGCCGGCAAAGCCATCAGCCGCATGAATGCCTGACACGACGCCGAGCGCGGCAAGCTCGGCCTCCCGCGTGCCCGACAGCACGGTGATTTCCTGGCCGAGAATGCGTTCGGCTTGCGCGATGAAATCGGGACCGTTCTCGGCTTCACGCGCCGCCGCCGTGGCAATGACCTCGACGTGCGGAACGCTGAGCTGATCGATCAGCGCGCGGAAGCGCCGAAGCGCCCTGAGCGCCCGCTTCACCGCGTCGGGCGCGAGCTTGCCGGTGGTGGCCAGCGAACGGCCGAGACCGCACAGCACCTTCTCGTTGAACAGCGGCGCCGGCGCCCGGCCGGCATCCTCGTAGACGATCAGCCGGACGGAGTTCGAGCCGATATCGACGACCGCAACGGGGGTTCGATCGCTTTTTAAGACCATGGGCGTTTCGGCTTGGGCGCTTAGCCCGTCTCGACCAGGCGCGTGAAGCGCGGCGGCATGTTCTCTGGCAGAGACGTGCCGCGGCCGGACAGGCTCGGATTGGTCATGAAATAGTCCTGGGCGCTGAAAGGTTCCTGGTCTTTGCCAGGATAAATCCGTTCCGAGCTCCCATCGGGCCGCACCCGCCAGCTTTGCAGATTGTCCCGCATATTCGCGACCATGATCTGGTCGAGAATCTGCTCGTGCACCGTCGGGTTCTTGATCGGCACCATGGCCTCTACGCGGCGGTCGAGGTTGCGCGGCATCATGTCGGCAGAGCTGATATAGACCACCGCCTTCCGATTCGGAAGGCCGTGGCCGGCGCCGAAGCAATAGATGCGCGAATGCTCGAGGAAGCGGCCGACAATGCTCTTCACATGGATGTTCTCGGAGAGGTTGGGCACTCCCGGACGCAGGCAGCAAATGCCGCGCACCACGAGGTCGATCTCCACCCCTGCTCGGCCCGCCTCGTAAAGCGCGTCGATGATCTCGCCGTCGACCAGGGAATTCATCTTCATCCAGATGGCGGCCGGACGTCCGGCCTTGGCGTGATACATCTCCTCACGGACATGATCGAGGATGCGCGCCCTGATGCCGTGGGGCGAGACCGCCATGGCCTCGAGCTCGGCGGGCTCGGCATAACCCGTGACGTAGTTGAAGATGCGCGACAGGTCATGGCCGATGGAGCGGTCGGCGGTGAAGAACGACAGGTCGGTGTAGATCTTGGCCGTGACCGGGTGGTAGTTGCCGGTGCCGACGTGGCAATAGGTGACGAGCTCGCCCCGCTCGCGCCGCACGATCTGGCTGAGTTTGGCGTGGGTCTTCAGCTCGATGAAGCCATAGACTACCTGGACGCCGGCGCTTTCAAGGTCGCGCGCCCATTTGATGTTGGCTTCCTCGTCGAAGCGCGCCTTCAGCTCGACCACCACGGTGACCGACTTGCCCGCTTCCGCGGCATCCTTCAGCGCCTCGATGATCGGCGAGCTCTTTGATGTGCGGTAGAGCGTCCATTTGATCGCCACGACATCCGGATCGGCGGCCGCCTGCTTCAGGAATTGCAGCACGACATCGAACGACTCGTAGGGATGATGGACGACGATGTCCTTCTTGCGGATGGCGGCGAAGCAATCGCCCTGATGCTCGCGGATGCGCTCGGGGAAGCGGCTGACGAAGGGCTGGAATTTGAGGTCCGGCCGGTCGGCGACGATCAGCTGGTTGGTCGCCTCTAGCCCGATCAGCCCCTTTTGCACGAAGCTCTCGCGCTCGGTGACCTTCAGCTCCTGCATGACGAAGCGCTGGAGCCGTGAGGGCATCGAGGCCTCGATCTCGAGCCTGATCACGGATCCGCGTCGGCGCCGCTTCAACGCGGATTCGAACAGCCGCACCAGATCCTCGGCCTCCTCCTGCACCTCGATGTCACTGTCGCGCAGCACGCGGAACGCGCCCTGGCTCCTCACCCGGTAGCCCGGGAAGAGGCGCGAGACGAAGATGGCGACCACCGTCTCGAGCTTGATGAAGCGGATCGGCTCCTTGGCTTCGCCCTTGCTCGGCAAGCGGATGAAGCGATCGAGCTGCGGCGGGATCGGCATCAGCGCGTGCATGGCCTTGAGCGAGCCTTCGCGCACGAGCTCGAGCCCGAGGGTGAAGCCGAAATTCGCGATGAACGGAAACGGATGGGCGGGATCGACCGCAATTGGCGTGAGCACTGGGAAAATATGGTCGAGGAAATGCGCCTCGAGCCATTGCCGCTCATGATCGGAAAGCTGGTCGGCGCTCAACACATGGATGCCGGATTCGGCAAGCAGCGCCTCGAGCGTAACCCAGTTTTCCTGCTGCTGCGCGGTCAACTCGACAACCGCACGGTTGATGCGATCGAGCTGCTCGGCCGGCGTGAGGCCGTCCTCGCTCGGGGTCTCGATGCCGGCGACGACCTGGCCGCGCAAACCGGCCACGCGCACCATGTAGAACTCGTCGAGATTCGAGGCGGAGATCGACAGGAAGCGCAAGCGCTCGAGCAGCGGATGGCGCTCGTTCTCGGCCTCCTCCAGCACCCGTTGATTGAACTGAAGCCAGGACAGCTCGCGGTTGAAAAAGCGGCTCGGTCCGAAGGCGGCGATCCCCGGACTGGGTTCCAGCCGGTCGACCTTCTCTGGCAAACTCATCGGCAACCTCTTGTTAAATAAGTGTTTTTTGACGTCTCCGGTCGGAGCGCCGCGCTCCGTCTTGGATGTTACTCCAAGAATTGTATCACTTGCGTTACGCCGCGAGCCAACCAGGCGTTTCGCTCTGGCGGGACGTTTCATTCAGGCACGCCGGCCGCCGCAAGCGCCTCGATGACGAGTTGGCGGCTGATCTTCCGCCCCGAGGCCAGCGCCGCACGGTCGACCGCCGCTACGGCAGCGGCAGCGGCAGCCAGCGAACGGTCCACATGCAACGCTAAGTAGGTCAGCACTTTGGGATCGATATTGAGCTGGCGGTCGGTGAAATGCTTCAGCAGCACTGTGCGGACCAGCGCCTCGTCGGGCGCCCCGATCTCGACAGCCGGGACCGCGTTCAGCCGCGACTTGAGGTCGGGCAGCGCGATACCCCACCGGCTCGGCGCGCTCTCCGCCGTGATCAGAACGTAGAGACCCTTCTCGCGCGCCAGGTTCAACAGATGGAACAGCGCCTTCTCGTCGTAAGCAACGCGGTCGGCATCCTCGACCACGAGCGGCGTCCCCTCATCCAAAGCATCGAGGAACCGCATGGCCACGGTCTCTGGAGAGAGCGCTTGCGCTCCCGACAGCGCCTGCCACACGCGGGCAAGATGCGTCTTGCCGCTCGCTTCAGGACCGATCAAGAGCTGCACATGGTTTTGCCAATTGGGCCAGGCGTCGATCAGCCTGACCGCCGCGAGATTGCAGTCACTGACGAGAAAATCCTCCGCGCCAAGCGCCGCACGGTGCGGCAGGTCGAGCGTGAGCTGAGCGACCGTCACGAAGCCCTGATCCGCGAGCGTTGCGGTTGCTCGATACCGGGGGCCTGCCGCTGACGCGGCGGGAGCGGTGTGGGCGCCGGCTCGTAGCTCGCCATGTGCCTGAGCCATTCCCAGAAATAGGCCGCGGCGGAAATGATGGTCAGCGCGCCCGTCACCCAGATGAGCACGTTCACCAGGTCATGCAGCCCGAGGCCAAGCCCAAGCTCGGCAAGCACGAGCCCGGCCAGCACGATCTGCGAGAAGGTGTTGGCCTTGCTGACGAGCAGCGGCTGCATGCTGAGCGGCCGCGACAGCATCCACGACAGCACCACCGCGCCGACGATGAGGATGTCGCGGCTTACCACCGCGATCACCAGCCATACGGGCAAATGCCCTGCGAAACCCAGCGTGACATAGATGCTGACAAGCAGCGCCTTGTCGGCAATCGGGTCGAGATAGGCGCCGAGCTCGCTGTTCCAGCCATAGCGCTTGGCGAGATAGCCGTCGGCGGCGTCAGACAGTCCGGCGAGCAGGAACAGCAGGAAGGCTGCCTGCATCTCATGGGTAATGATCAGCCAGACGACGAGCGGGACGAGCACGAGCCGTCCGAGCGTGAGGCTATTGGGGATGTTCACGTGCGCTCCTCCCGGAAGCCTGCGCGAGGCTTCCGCCCGCTTGAACCTCCGAGCCCGCATTTTAGCAGATTCGAGGACAGGGTGTGACGGCCACTGCCGCTGCCAACCCTAGCGCGAGCGGAGCACAAAGGTCCCCTCCCTGTCGCCGAAGTCGAAGCCGCTTTGACCCAAAACCTGCTGGAGGTGCCCGAGCGAGCCCGCATAGTCGAAAGTGATCGAGGCGGCCCGCGCCGAGAGCGAATTGACCTCGAGCGCCTCGATTCCAGCGACGTTCATCAGCCGCCCGCGAATATCCTGCCAATCCTTGAGGCTGGAGAACTCGACCTGGGCGACGACATTGCGGGGCACTTCGCCCTTGGGAGGGGCTCCTGGTTCTGGCGTGGGGGCGGCGGTTCCCTCTTCATATTTGACCTCCGTTGGCGGGGCCTCGGGAGCCTGGGACACCTTCCAGCGATTTTCGATGATGCCGAAGGCGGTTGCCGCGGCCTCGCGCGCGATACTCTGAGCGTCGGCGGAAAGCTTGTCGCTGCGCCCGAAATTGATGGCGCCCACGCTGTCGGTTCCGGCGAGGCGTGTGACGAACTCACCCTTCCCGGCTTCGCCCACGGCGAGAACCAGCGGCCCATAACCGTAATCCGCTTGCATCGTTGCGAGTGCCTGGGCATCGCCGGCAAGCACGGCCTTGACGGTGTCGAGGTTGAGCTCAGGCCGCGGCCTGAGGATGGTGGCCGGCGTCGAGCTATGCGCGAGGTCGAGTTGCTCCCAAGCCTGCCGCCAGCCTTCGCCGCCTTCGCTCTTCACGCTCCCACCGGAGATCACGAGCGGCAGGACCGAGATCGAGGGCGCCCGCGCCTCGCTATACGGAATGGCCTGATCTTCGAGCAGCTTCTTGATGCCCCGCTCATTGACACTCACGTCGAGCGTCGCGATGTAGCGCGTCGTCGAGTTCTGCTCGGAGCGGATCGACACGCCGTTGACCAAGCCCTCGATTTCCTCCACGCTGAATTCGGGGATCTGGTCCTGCGCGCTCGATGGCAGCAGCCGTTGCAGCACGATCTTGACCGCGCGCATCTGCGCCTCGGCCATGCCCTCCTCACGCGCGGCGACGGCGTCCTGGGCGGTGATGTCGACCGAGATCTTGGCGACCTCGTAAAGGCTGTCGGCCGCCTGAGCGCCACCCGTAAGGGCCGCGAAGGCAAGAAGCGGCAGGGCGATGCCCGCCATTCGTGACCAACGCATCAACCGAAACAACGCCATGTCCATGCTACCGCGGATGGTCCGGTCACCAGGGTGCCCAGCCTTCGCCCTTGGGTAAACCCTTGGAATGTGGCCGACCCACGGCCTTTTGCGCCTTGACGGGCCGCGCTCGGCACGATTGTTATGCCACATCGCCTGCTTCTGCACCCCGAGTGGTCCGGTGCCCGCCACCCCCAACGACAAATCTAAACTGACCTATCGCGACGCGGGGGTCGATATCGACGCAGGCAACGCGCTGGTCGAGGCGATCGGACCCCTGGCGGCGAAGACGAAACGCGCAGGTCTGCTTGGCGGCATCGGCGGCTTCGGCGGCCTGTTCGACCTCAAGGCTTGCGGCTTCAAGGACCCGGTGCTGGTCGCCGCCACCGACGGCGTCGGCACCAAGCTCAAGCTCGCCATCGAAACCGGCATTCATGACGGCATCGGCATCGACCTCGTCGCCATGAACGTCAACGACATCGTCGTCCAGGGCGCCGAGCCGCTGTTCTTTCTGGACTATTTCGCCACCGGCAGGCTCGATCTCGGCGTGGCCAAGTCGGTGATCGGCAGCGTCGCCAAAGGCTGCAAGGAGGCGGGCGCCGCGCTGATCGGCGGCGAGACCGCCGAGATGCCGGGGGTCTATGCGCCGGGCGACTACGATCTCGCAGGCTTTGCCGTCGGCGCGGTCGAGCGCAAAGCGCTGCTGCCGCGGAAAAACATCGAAGCGGGTGATGTCATCCTCGCGCTGCCCTCCTCAGGCGTGCATGCCAACGGCTTCTCGCTTGTGCGCCGGGTCGTCAAAGAGACGGGGCTCGACTGGGGCGATCCCGCGCCGTTTGCCCCCGGCACGTCGCTCGGTGCGGCGCTGCTCACACCGACCCGCATCTATGTCCGGCAGATTCTCGATACAATTCGCGGAACCGCAGCCGTCAAGGCGCTCGCACACATCACCGGCGGCGGCCTCACCGACAACATCCCGCGCGTGCTGCCGAAGGGTCTTGCCGCCGAGATCGACCTCGGCGCCTTCGCTCTGCCGGCGGTGTTCGCCTGGCTCATACTGGAAGCAAGATTGGATCAGGCGGAGATGCTGCGCACGTTCAACTGCGGCATCGGCATGATCGTCATCGTCGGCCCGAGCGATGTCGTGCGCGTGCGCAAGCATCTCGGAAAAGAGGCCAGACAGATCGGCGCGATCGTCGCACGCAAGCGCGGCGAGCCGGTCCGCTACAAAGGCACGCTTGCCGGGAGCGCAAGGTGACGAAGAAGCGCGTCGGCGTGCTGATCTCGGGCCGCGGATCGAATCTCCAGGCCCTCATCGATGCCGCGCGGGACCCCTCCTATCCCGCCAAAATCGTTGCGGTGATTTCGAATGTGCCGAGCGCGCAAGGCTTGCTACGCGCCGAGGCCGATTTCATTCCGGGCGTGATCATCAATCACAAGGAGTTCGCCTCGCGCGAAGCGTTTGACAGGGCGCTCGACGCTGCGCTGAAGGATGCCGGTGTCGAGCTCCTCTGCAATGCTGGCTTTCTGCGATTGCATACTGAAGGCTTCGTGCGGAGCTGGTGGAATCGCCATCTAAATATCCATCCGTCTCTCCTGCCCGCGTTCAGAGGCTTGCACACTCATGCTCGCGTGCTGGATGAGGGCGTGAAGGTCACCGGCTGCACCGTACATTTCGTGCGCCCGGAGATGGATACGGGGCCGATCGTGGCGCAAGCCGCCGTGCCGGTGCTTCCGGGCGATTCGCCCGACGACCTCGCCGTCCGTGTGCTTCAGGCCGAGCATCGCCTCTATCCGCTTGCGCTGCGCCTGGTCGCATCGGGCGAGGCCCGCGTCGAAGGCGAGCGTGTGGTGGGAATGACACAGGTCAGAGAGCAAGCCCCGCTGTTTTCCCCTCCTTTTGACGAAGCGCTTTGATTGAAATTGTTAACGGCCGTAAGATCGGGGCCTGGACGGGGCGGCATGTCGCACCACAAGATGTGCGCGTGCCAATTGATGGACAATGCCGACGGCCGGATGCTAGAAACTGGCCTAAATCGAGGCAATTCCGGGCCTGCCTGCCGCTACCGCGACGACCACGCGGGTGGGTCGGGCGGTCTATTTCGCCCCGCGATCAACAGCAGGGACTGAGGGAAAAAGGCGTAAAATGGCGGATATGACAGTCGCCTATTCTCCATCGCACGGGCTCGGCGAAGAGCAGAGCATCTGGTTCAAGCTGTCCTCGCTGTTGAACCAGGAGAACCCCATGCAGGTTCTCTCGTGGCTCAGCGAGAAATATGGCGGCGTGGTTCCCATCAATCTCAAGAACCACCGCATCGTGATTCTTTCGGAGCCGGCGCACGCGCAGCGCGTGCTCGTCGACAACGCCGACAACTACGTCAAATATTTCGACGGGCTGCGTCCCATCTTCGGCAAGAGCATGATTACCGTCGACGGCGCGCTCTGGCAGAAGATCCGCGCGCCGCAACAGGGCGCCTTCCACCCGGGGATGTTCGAGGCGTATTTCCCCTATCTGATGTCGGCGATCAACTCGAAGATGGCGCGCTGGGCGAAGTTCGCCTCGACCGGCGAAACCATCGAGATGGTGGAGGAGACCTGGACGCTCGCCGCCGAGATGGTGTGCAAGGCGCTGTTCGACCGCGAGATGCCGTTCAACCCACACTTCATCTTCGGTCAGGTCAAGACCTACACCGACGTGATGAATCACAAATCCATTCGCCTCAAGAAGATGCACGGCGAGCTCACTGAGATCACCGACGAAGATACGGCTAAGGCCATGGAGATTTGGGGGGAGATCCCCGAGACCGTGATCGGCGCCAACATCGTCGACCATCGCGATAAGACGCTTCTGAAGATGCTCGAGGCGGCCGAGGCCGATCCGAGCTTCCCCGAATTCGATCGCCAGCAAGTGATCGATGAGATGAAGCAATATCTCTGGGCCGGCACCGAGACGACCGCGCTCACCCTCGCCTGGTCGCTATACCTCCTCTCGCAGCATCCCGAGGCCATGGAGCGCATCAGGGCTGAGGCGCGCGCCGTCTGCGGCGACCGCGATCCGGTATGGAACGAGGTCCAGCAGCTTGGCTTCACCCGCATGGTGATCCAGGAGACCATGCGGCTCTTCCCTCCCATCTGGGGGCTGATCCGCATCGCCGCTAATGACGATGTGATCGAGGGCCATCAGATTCGCAAAGGCGACAAGGCGGTGATCTGCACCTATGTGATGCATCACAGTCCGAAATATTGGGAAGAGCCCGAGAAGTTCGATCCTGAGCGCTTTGCGCCCGAGCGCTCCAAGAAGCGGGTGAAGTACAGCTACTTGCCCTTCGCCGCTGGCAAGCGCGCCTGTATCGGCGGAGCGCTGTCGCAGATCGAGAACACGCTGGCTTTGGTGCAGCTGTTGCGCCGCTTCACGCCCGAATATGCGGGGCCTGTGCCGGCGAAGATCCATGCGACGGTTACGCTCTGCCCCAAAGGCGGGCTCCCCTTCCGGATCCGCGAATTGAGCTGACAGTCAGTTCTTCCGATCCGGGCATCCGCAGGTTGTGGCGTCGGCAATGGCAAGTATTGCGCGCAAAAGCCGAAACGGATCAATAAGATAGATGCGATAGGCCTTTGATCTTGCCGAGGCGATTTAAAGTCTCGTGGCTGGACAACCAAGGTGCCTTCCGTTTCAACGAAACAGCCATCGCGGCGCCAGGCCGCGCACGCGACCGGCGGCGGCGGTTTTGCTGCCGGGCCCCTGGCGAACAGCTCGCCGCGCAACCCAGCTAAATCCTCACGCCAGGCAAGATCCTTGGTGATGGTGTTCAGCCAATTCCACGTCGGCGTTTCCATCAGCTCAAGATATGATGTCCGCTCCTGAATCCCTATTCCGCGCCGAGCACGCTGTGGATCTGCGCCACGACTGCAGCGCCGTCGCCCACGGCGGCGGCCACGCGCTTGGTCGATCCTGCCCGCACATCGCCAATGGCAAACACGCCGGGACGGCTGGTTTCGAGCGGCAGGACCGGGCGCCCTTGCCGGCTGGCGCATTTCTCGCCGGTCAGCACGAAGCCCTTGTTGTCCAGCGCGACACAACCATCGAGCCACGCGGCATTTGGATCGGCGCCGCAAAACAGGAAAAGGTGACGCATTGCGCAGGAGTGCTCGGCTCCGCTGCGCCTATCGCGGAACCTCGCGCCGGTGAGTCCAGTTGCCGCGTCACCCTCGAGTCCGATGATTTCCGTGTGGGTGTGCAGCTCGACATTGGACAACGCGCTGATGCGCTCGATGAGATAGTGCGACATCGTCGCTTCCAGTCCTTCGCGCCGAACGACGAGGTGCAGGCGTTTCACCTTCGGCGCCAGGAACACCACGGCCTGTCCGGCCGAGTTGCCGCCGCCGACGAGCGCCACCTCCTCGCCTTCGCAAAGTTTCGCCTCGACTGGCGAGGCCCAGTAGGACACGCCCGCCCCCTCGAACATCGGCAGGTTCGCTATCGGTGGCCGCCGATACGCGGCGCCGGAGGCAACGACGACGGTCTTGGCATGCACCGCGCCGCCATCGGTGAGCTCGAGCTTGAACGGGTCGCTGTCGCTTCCGTTGCCGTCGGCGCAATCGAGATGGGAGACTTGCAGCGGGATGGCGATCTCCACGCCGAATTTCAGCGCCTGATTAAAGGCCCGGCCGGCGAGCGCCATGCCGGAGATGCCGGTGGGGAAGCCCAGATAATTCTCGATGCGCGACGACGCGCCGGCCTGTCCGCCAAAGGCGCGGGAATCGAGCACGACCACCGACAGACCTTCCGACCCGGCGTAGACCGCCGCCGCGAGCCCGGCGGGTCCCGCGCCGACGATCGCCACGTCATAGACATGGTTGGGATCGAGATCGGGCGTGATGCCGAGGCAGATTCCGGCCTCTGCGTTGGTCGGCCGTTTCAGCACTGTCCCGTTGGGACAGAGTATCAGCGGCAGATCCTCGGGCAGTATGCCGAGGCGCTCCACCATCGCGCGACCTTCCGCGTCGTTAGCAGCGTCGAGCACCGTGTGCGGATAGCCGTTCCGGCGAAGAAAGTCCTGCAGACGCGAAAGGTCAGCCGTGCCGGGAACTCCAACCAGCACAGCCCCGGCGCCTCCGTCGTCGATTAGCCCGACGCGGCGCAGGATGAAGGCGCGCATGACGATCTCGCCGACTTCCGCCGAGCCGATCATCAGCGCGCGGATATGCGCCGCGTCGAATGGCAACGCCATGCAGCCGTCAGTTCCGGCTTTGCCGCAAGCGAGCGTATCGCGCCCGGCAAGCTGGCTCACTTCGCCGGAGATTTGCCCGGCATGATGCGTCGTGATCGGCGTCTCGCGCTTGAGCCCGTCGCGTCGCACCACGTCGATCGAGCCCTTGAGGACGAGCCAGGCGGGAGCATTCCGCTCGCCCACGTCGAACACCACCTCGCCCGGAGCGAACGTGCGCGCAGGCCCGCTGGCAAAACGCTTGGCCGTTTCGATCTGCGCGGCGTCGAGCACGGGAAAGATCTGCTCGCGCCGTGTTTCGATGATGCTCATGCGGGGCCTCCTAGCACGTTTCTGCCGTCTAGGCTGGCACAGGATGTCGCCCCCGACAGTCTACGTCCAGGGCGCATGCAGAATGAAAAGCTAGCCGACGATCTCACCTTTCTTGAAGCAAAGCGAGATCTCGCGCTTGGCGGTATCGGGGCCGTCGGAGCCATGCACCGAGTTCCGCTGCAAATTGACGCCGAAATCCTTGCGGATCGAGCCGGGCGCCGCGTCGACGGGATTGGTCGCGCCCATCACCTCGCGGTTCTTGGCAATGGCATCCTCACCCTCGAGCACTTGCAGCACGATCGGACCCGAGGTCATGAAGGAAATAAGATCCTTGAAGAAAGGCTGGTCCTTGTGCACGTCGTAGAACTTCCTGGCATCCTTCTTCTTCCACCACACGCGCTTCTGCGCGATCACGCGAAGGCCCGCGCTTTCGAGCCGCGCGTTGATCAGCCCGGTAATATTCCGCTCCGTCGCGTCGGGCTTGATGATTGAAAGCGTGCGTTCACTGGCCATAACAATTAGTCCCTCTAAAGCAGTTGAATCTGCGGCTTATAACGACCGCGCATGACAGTCACAAGGCGAATGGCAGGAAGGTTGGATTAATGTGAACTGAAGGAAAAAAGCGCCTCTGGCAACC
The DNA here is from genome assembly GCA_963710245.1 of uncultured Alphaproteobacteria bacterium. Classification (GTDB taxonomy): domain Bacteria; phylum Pseudomonadota; class Alphaproteobacteria; order Rhizobiales; family Methyloligellaceae; genus Methyloceanibacter. The sequence continues at coordinate 128,623 of CAVPZK010000012.1, read as the reverse complement.
GTCGGCTCTGACTTGGGTCAATGATGCGATAACCGCGCTTTACGCCTTCTGCTCCCAGCGCCCGTCGGCATCCTGCTGCCAATAGCTGACCGCGTCGCCTCGCGCCTTCGCCGCCTGCCACTCCGCGCGCGCGCGCGAAACCGCTTCCGCGTCGCGCCCGTCGAATACATAGGCGACGCGGGAATAAGGCGAGGCGTCGGCAAGCGTCGCGCCATCGACCAGAAAGCGCACCTGCGCCGCGTTGGGGTTGTCGTCGCCGGTCGTGAGATAGATGGGATGCGCGGAAGCGTGTCCATCGCGCGCGGTGCCGTGCGGCAGGAAGCTTTCCTCGCGATAGGTCCATAGCAGCGTGTTCAGAGCTTCGACGCGCTCCTCGCTCGCCGCTTGCACGGCGGCGCGCCAGCCGCGCTTGAGCGACAGTTCGAGCAAGGTCGGCAGCACCTGCTCGAGCGAGCGGCTCTCGAGATGATAGAAATAGATTTCGGTGAGGCTTCCCTCGCTCATTTCGCCGAGCCTCGCGCGTAAGGATTGTCACCCTTGCGCAGATTGAGCCGGATCGGCACGCCGGGCATGTCGAAGCTCTCGCGCAACGCGTTCACCAGATAGCGCGAATAGGAGTTCGGGCAGCGTCTTGGGCCGCGAGCAGAACAGCACGAAGGTCGGCGGCCGTGCGTTCGCCTGCGTCATATAGCGGAGCTTGATGCGCCGTCCCGACACCGCCGGAGGCGGATGGGCATCGACCGCGTCTTGCAGCCATCGATTGAGCGCATGTGTCGGCAGCCTGCGGTTCCACAATGCGTCGGCCGCGAGCACGGCCTGCATCAACCTGTCGAGCCCCTGCCCGGTCGTCGCCGACACCGGCACCAGCGGCACGCCTTTGATTTGCGGCAACAGACGGGTGCATTTCTCGCGCAACTCGGCGAGGCGCTTGTCGCGCTCGCGTACCAAATCCCATTTGTTGACGGCGATGACGAGCGCGCGTCCCTCCTGCTCGATCAGATCGGCGATCTGCAAATCCTGCTTCTCGAACGGCTGCTCGGCGTCGAGCGTCAGCACCACGACCTCGGCGAAGCGGATCGCCTTCAGCGCATCGCCGACCGAAAGCTCCTCGGCCTTGCCTTCGACGCGCATTTTGCGCCTTAGCCCCGCGGTATCGAACAACAGCAGCGACCGGCCCTGCCAATCGAGCCGAGAGGCGATCGCGTCGCGGGTGATCCCGGCCTCGGGCCCGGTGATCATACGCTCCTCGCCGAGGATCGCGTTGACGAGAGTTGATTTGCCGACATTCGGACGGCCGACGATGGCAATGCGCAACGGATGCGGTGTCTCGGCCTCGATCGCATCGCCGTCCGCGACTTCCGCCGTTCCGTCAGCCGCGCGGCAGGCTTGCTCGATAATCTCGGTGACCTCGCCGATGCCGGTGCCATGCTCGGCAGAGATCGGCTGCGGCTCGCCGAGACCGAGCGAATAAGCTTCGTAAACACCGGGCTCGGCCGCGCGGCCTTCGCATTTATTGGCGGCGAGGATCACTTGCTTGCCGGAGACCCGCACGAGCTCGGCGAGGATCTCGTCGGCCGCGACGACCCCTGCCCGCGCATCGATCATAAACAGAATGAGATCGGCCTGGGCGATGGCCGCTTCCGTCTGCTGGCGCATGCGCGGCGTAAGCCCTGTATCCCCGGGCTCGAGCCCCGCGGTATCGATGAAGGTGACGGCGCAAAGACCAAGCTCAGTCTCGGCCTGGCGCCGGTCGCGCGTCAGCCCGGGCTGGTCGTCGACCAGCGCCAGCTTCTTGCCGATCAGCCGGTTGAACAGGGTGGACTTGCCGACATTCGGCCGTCCGACGATGGCGACGGTGAAGGACATTGGCCTCTAATGCCGTGGAACTTGCCGGGGTTTCGCGAAGCTCCCTCCCCTCTAGCGGGGGCTTCAGTTGAGAGCAATCAGTTCGGCGTCATCGGCCAAGATATACATGCGTCCGCCGGCCACAACCGGCGAAACGAACACCTGCGTATCGAGATCGATCTGCGAGGAGATCTGCCCTGTCCTCGCGTCTGCCCCGACCAACAAGCCATTGCCCGACACCAGCCAGAGCTTGCCGCCGGCAAGCACCGGGCCGTTCCACCGGCCGCTCGCGGGAAGGTCCGAGGCCCAGCGGACTTTGCCATCGGCGCGACCGAGCGCGACCAGCTTGCCGCTGAGATCAACGACATAAACCGTGTCACCGGCGATCCACGGCATTTGCGTGCTGCCGACATTGCGCGTCCAAAGCCGCTCGCCGGTGGATTCCGAAGCGGCGATCATCTTGCCCCCATGGCTGACCGCGAACACCACGCCGTGGTCGATCACCGGCCGCGCCGGATCGCCGAGAATGCCGGCAGCCGTCGTGTCGGTTGAGCGCGACAAGGAATCGCTCCACGCCGCCTTGCCGCTGCCGACTTCATAGGCGGCGACGTCGCCCGCCGGGAACGGGGCGATGACGATGCTGCCGCTGACCGCCGGGCTCACATTGCTGAGCAGCGAGGCTGCCTGCGGCAAGCCGCGCGCCGTCCACAATTGCTGTCCGTCGGCATCGCTCAACGCATAGAGGACATTGTCGGTCGAGACGAAATAGATCTTGCCGCCGGCGGCGGTCGGCGAACTGCGGATCGGCTTGCCAATCCGCTTCGTCCACAAAACTGAGCCGTTGCTCGCGTCGAGGCTCACAACCGTGCCGTAGCCCGTCGCGGCATAAAGATGGCCGCCGTCTATGGCGAGGCCGCCACCGAAGCCTTCCTTCGACTTTTCATTCTCGGGCGTCACGCTCACCGCCCAAACCTTCGCGCCGCTCGCGGAGGAGAAGGCCGTCACCCGGCCGCCCGCGTCGAGCGTATAAACCTTGCCGTCGGCGACCAGCGGCACGGCGCTCAAGCGTCCGCTCGACGACGAGCCGGTTCCGGCATCGGCCGACCACACCTTGCGCAGCTGGTCGCCCAGAGCGAGATGGCCGAGACTGTTCGAGGGAGAGCCGCCCGGCTGCGACCACGATGCGTTGGCCTGCGGCGAAGGGAGCTGGACCGGCCTACCGGCCTCTGCCGGATCGATCGCGACCATGTTTGGGTCGGTGATGACGGCGACGCGCTCGCCCGGCAGCTTGGCCTCGTCCTTGCGGAACGGATTCTCGAGAGTCCGTTTGAGCGAGTTCAATCCATCGCTGCTGCCGCAGCCGGCAAGGCTGACGGACAAGGCTGCCAGGAGCCCTGCGCCGATCAGGTTGATGCCGTTTCCCCGTGTCATGCCCGAGCGCAACTTCGAGCCACCCTTAAGGTTCACGCGCTATTTCGACGTGGTGCTCAGCGCCTGCGGCGTTCCCACGATCAGCGCGAGCATCATATCGGCGCGCTCCCGCAAATTCGGCGGTATCCCTTGATCGCCGACCAGCGCGCTGAACTGCCGTTCGGCCTCGTTCATATTGTTCAGCCGATAGGCCGTTAGCCCGAGCAGCTCGCGCGCGGAAAACTGCCAGGCGCTTCCGGAATCGATGAGAGGTTTGAGCCGCCGCTCCATCTCGGCATAGTCCGCCTTGTCGAGCCGGAGCGCGGCGGCTTGCAGCGTGGCATGACCTTGCAGGATCGGATCGACACTGGGGTCGACGGCCAGCGCATCGTAATCGATGACCGCCTTGTCGGTTTCCCCGGCCTTGGCTTCGGCAGCGGCGAGCTGGAAGCGGGCAAGCACGCGATAGCCCTCAGGCCCGGATTGCGCCAAGCCGGTGAGGATCTCGCGCACCTTCGCGGCGTCAGTGCTTTCTTCCAAGGCTTGGGAAAATTGCGAGCCGGCGTCTTGCGCCCGCTTCTCTTGCCAATAGTTCCAGCCTTTGTAGCCCGCGACTCCGACGACCACCAGCACGGCGACGCCAAGCGCATAGACGCCGTATCTGTCCCATAGCTGCTTGTATTGATCGTGGCGGACGGCCTCGTCCACCTCGCGCAGAAAAGTGTCACGGTCGGTCATCTTCAGCGGACTCTTATGACTTGCGGTTATGACGATCCGGCTTTCGGCCCGAGGACCTTACGCCGTTCCTCCCTGCCCGCCGTATAGTGAAGGCGTCTTGCGCGCGCAAGGTAAAGAGACCTGACTTCGGCTAACTGCCTGTCATTTTGGTCTTTTTCGTGACTTCCGCGCCCTCCTCGAACATGGGATAGGTGTAGTCCGATGACGGGAAGGTCCGGGCCCGCACCTCATTGGCGAAGGCCTTGACCGCGCCCTCGATGCCGGCGCCGATCTGCGCATATTCCTTGACGAATTTCGGCACGCGCGGCGAAAGGCCGAGCATGTCCTCGAGCACGAGGATCTGCCCGTCGCATTCGGCCGATGCGCCGATGCCGATGGTCGGAATGTCGATCTGCTTGGTGATGCGCGCGGCGAGCAGCTCGGCCAGCGCTTCGAGCACGACGGCGAACGCGCCGGAGTCGGCGACCGCCTTGGCATCGGCCTCGAACGCAGCCCATTCGGAGCGCAAGCGCCCGCGCGGTGAGAAGCTGCCGATCGTGTTGATGGACTGGGGCGTCATGCCGATATGGCTCATCACCGGGATGCCGCGCTCGGAGAGATAGCGGATGGTCTCGGCCATATGCACGCCGCCTTCGAGCTTGATCGCGCCGCAGCCGGTTTCCTTCAACACGCGCGCGGCGTTGCGAAATGCGACCGCCGGACTTTCCTCGTAGGAGCCGAACGGCATGTCGACCACGACCAGCGCGCGCGTCGAGCCGCGCACCACCGCCTGCGCATGCATGATCATCAGCTCGAGGGGCACCGGCAGCGTGGTCTCGTAGCCGTGCATCACCATGCCGAGGGAATCGCCCACGAGCAGCATGTCGACATGCGGATCGATGATGCGCGCGGTATGCGCGTGATAGGCGGTGAGCGCCACGATCGGCGCGCCGCCTTTGCGGTTGCGGATGTCGGGCGCCGTGACCCGCTTAAAGGCAAATTCCTTCGACACTTCCAAGCTCCTCATCGACGGCTAGACCTCGGCCTTACCTTTGGTCTTATGGCAGAAATATAAGACCTTTTGCAGTGCAAAAAATGGGCCGCAATCGCCAATTTTCAATGCGGCAATGGCGCCGTCCCGATCAGGAGCGGATGCAGCCAGACCAGGAACAGAACATAGAGCACCACGCCGAGCACGATGGCGATGACGTCGTTGCGTGCCCCCCCGCTTCCCGGCACGCCGATCAGGCTCGTCGGCTGACGCCGTTTCAGCGTGATGCGGTCGTAGACGGCATAGGCGAGGAACGAGCCGAACAGGACTATCGAGGCCAGATCGCCGTTGGCGATCAGATGGGCCAGCGCCCAGGTCTTGATGGCGACGAGAAAGGGATGCTTCAGCTTCGCCTTGATCTCTCCCGGCACGTAGGCGGCGACGAGAAAGATGAAGGCGGGCAACATCAGGACGATCGCCACCCAGCGCGTCCAATCCGGCGGCGTCCAAACCTGGATGACCGGCGCGTGGGCGAAGCCCCAGACGAGCAGGACGAAGCCCGCGATCGACAGCAGCGAGAAGAACGCCTTGTAGCCGTTCTCGCCGAACCGGCTGATCAGCCTGTCGCGTAAGCCCGGGATCGTCGGCATAGTGTGGATGCCGAGAAAGACGACGATGCCGATGATGAGGAGTGTCATGTGTGCCCAGCCCCTTTCGATCGCTGAATGATACAGCCTCGTTGCTAGGCTGGGGAGAAAGACTGCTTACCTCGACGGGTAGGAAGACGGCGCGGCTCTAGGAAAAGCTTATGGCCGAAATCCGGAGCAACTCGGCTTTGCTTCGTTTCAAAACGGTACAGGCGTGACGACGGCGGATCGTCTGTATTAGCGCCCGGGAACTACATCGCGTCATCGGCGTTTCGACTGACGTGGGCAAGTAAGTTGCGGGAGTTGGGGGCATGTTTCCAAAATGGCAGCCGATCAGTACCGCCCCGAAGGACGGTACGAGCATTCTCATATTCGAAGCGCAGGACGGGACGACGGGAACCGTGCGGGTATCGCGCTGGCGAGACGACACGATTCCAACCGGATGGACAGGGAGCGACCGCGTCCCCAGCCATTGGCTGCCCCTCCCGCTTCCACCTAACAAACCAATGCCCGCCTCCAGCAACCCTGTGGCTGCCGCAATGGAAAGCCACGCGGGCGCCTCGCTTGCGACGGGGGTAAGCCAGTAAAGCGTGAGGGAGAAAGCGTCATGACCACTCTCGTTTCGGAAATGGCAGGTCTCAAGCCGCGGCGCGACAGCGACGCTCTGAATGCAAAGAGCCGTCTCATGCTGCCAAGGGTGGAACCAAGCGAAAGCCTGACAGCGAAGCTTCTGGTCACTCAACAAAGTGACGCCGAGGAACCGGAGTGCGGCAGAAGCGATCTGCTGATCCAGGGGCTCGTGGAACGCCTACCTAAGCCAAACGGCATTTGGTCCCTGGATGATCGGGCAAAATGGCTTCGCACCGCGGCCAGCATCTTCGACCTCGTCTACAAGGTCGGCGAAGGCGAGCGCAGGCAGGTCAGCGTTGCCTTCGTCAGGCAGGACGTTGAGCCCCTGGCGTAGCTTTCGACCACGCGCAGGGGCGATAGCTCCCGGGCTAGATCGCCCGCCGCAGCCTGATCGTGTCCAGCAGGCTGGGCGCGGCGAATTTCCCGTCGGGCAACTGCCTTACGAAGCTCGCCTTCACGCCTTGCATGAGCGCGGCCTCAAGCTCGGTATCGGCGCTGCCGGCCTCGGCAAAATAGCCCTCCTGGACAGCCAGCCGGCGAAGGTCGTCTTTGGACATCGCCCCCACCTCGCGCAGCTTGCGGCTAAGGAAATCGGCGAGCGGCTGCTGCGATTGTGACTGCGCCTGCTTGGGTGCCGGGTGTTGGGCGCTTTGCGCTTGAGGCTGTTGCACCGGCTGCACTGGCTCGAGCTTGGGTTGCGGCTGCTGCACCGCCGCCTGTGGCTTCTGCGCGGACGCCCCATTGCCGAGCCGCCGGTCCTCCCCGCCTAACAAGATGCGCACGGCGTCGAACTCCGCCCTTACAGGCTTGAGTCTGCTCTCATGCTCCGCCTTGAACCGCTCGACGAGCGTGTCAAAGTGAACTTGTGCGGCACTGATCTGCTTTTCGAGCCACGCGGCACGCTCTTCCAGGTCGGCACGGATGTCGCGCATCGAACTCTCCCCCGTTTCATAAACTTCGTCCTGCTGAACCGCCAAGTCGGGCGGCGGTTCCCGCGATAAGTCGCGACGCGCGCATTGCGTCGCGTTGTGACTTTTGGGTGACTGCCGGGGCAACCCTGGGGCACGTTCCCCTAGGTCAGCGTGAGCACGTCCTCGCTTATGCAGTCCGACTGCGCCTGGGCTCGCGTCGCCATCAGCGCCTCGGCCAGCGCCGCGTAGAATTTTGGAATATCGATGCCGCGGCGATGCCACCCAATATGGGTCTGGATCAGACGGTGTGCGATGGCACGCACCTCCGCCTCCCGGTGCAATTCCAGCTCTTCCCGATCTCGAATCAGTCGCTGAAGCGCCTCGACTTGGCCGTTCCCCATGGCCTTGCTCCCTCGATTAGCGTCCCTCCCCCCTTTCCCCAACTTCAAGGGTTCCAGAAGAAAAGGGCGGGTTGGAGGCGAAGCGGCTTTCGCTGAACTCGTGGAACCCGCCAACGGAACTTTTGCTCCCGGTTGGCCATTGGGGATGAGGGGGCAAGCGCAACACGGAGGGACTGAAAATGCGTCTGTCTCGTTCTAGTTTCCGGTCATGCTCGCGGGAATGACCTTGCCGGTGTAGGCCGAGACGGCCCCGGTCAAGGGCGCCGTCAAAGGCACCGCCACGGTCGGCAAGGGCGTCGTTAAAGGCGCCGGTCAGGCCGGGCGGGGGTTGTCAGGGGCACGGGCACGGCGGTCCGGTCGACCGGCCGAGGCCTGTGGTGCATCCTGACGCTTGGCAACCGCTGTCGATAACCGGCTCAAGCCCGCTCACTCCCACTCAATGGTGCCGGGCGGCTTTGAGGTGATGTCGTAGACGACGCGGTTGATGCCGCGCACCTCGTTGATGATGCGCCGGGCGGCGTGCCCCAGGAAATCGTGGGAGAAGTCGTAATAGTCGGCGGTCATGCCGTCGGTCGAGGTGACGGCGCGCAGCGCGCAGACGAAATCGTAGGTGCGCGCATCGCCCATCACGCCGACCGTGCGCACCGGCAGCAGCACGGCAAACGCCTGCCAGATCTTGTCATAGAGCCCGCGCTTCCTGATCTCGTCGAGATAGATGGCGTCGGCTTTGCGCAAGATGGCCAGCTTCTCCTCGGTCACCTCGCCGGGGATGCGGATGGCAAGCCCTGGCCCAGGGAATGGGTGGCGGTTGACGAAGGCATCGGGCAGGCCGAGCTCGCGGCCCAACGCCCTCACCTCGTCCTTGAACAGTTCGCGCAGCGGCTCGATCAGCTTGAGCCGCATGCGCTCGGGCAGTCCACCGACATTATGATGCGACTTGATGGTGGCCGACGGGCCGCCGGTCGCCGACACGCTTTCGATCACGTCGGGATAGAGCGTGCCCTGCGCGAGGAAATCGACATGGCCGATTTTCTCGGACTCGGCCTCGAACACATCGACGAACAGCTTGCCGATCATCTTGCGCTTCACCTCGGGATCGGTGACGCCGGTCAGCGCATCGAGGAAGCGCGAAGACGCATCGACCGCGACGAGCGGGATGTTGTAAGCCCCGCGGAACAGCTCGACGACCTCCTCGGCCTCGTTCTGCCGCAGCAATCCATGATCGACGAAGATGCAGGTCAGCTGGTCGCCGATCGCCTCGTGGATCAGGAGCGCGGCGACGGCTGAATTGACGCCACCGGAAAGCCCGCAGATCACCAGCCCGTCGCCGACCTGCTCGCGGATGCGCGCGACCTCGCTCTCGCGGAACTGGGCCATGGTCCAATCGCCGGCGCAACCGGCGATGCGATGGACGAAATTGGCCAGCAGCGCCGCGCCGCGCGGCGTGTGCACCACCTCGGGGTGGAACTGCACGCCGTAGAGACGGCGCGAATCGTCGGCGATCGCCGCGAACGGCGCGCCGGTCGAGATGCCGACGGCGCGAAAGCCAGGCGGCAGCCGCGTCACGCGATCGCCATGGCTCATCCATACGGGAGCCTTCTCGCCGATCTGGAACACGCCCTCGAACAGCGGCGTCTCGTCGATGACCTGCAGCTCGGCGCGGCCGAACTCGCGGGCGTGCCCGCCTTCGACCTGGCCGCCGAGCGCCGCCACCATGGCCTGCTCGCCATAGCAAATGCCGAGCACCGGCACGCCGGCGGTGAACACGGCTTGCGGTGCTTGCGGCGTGCCCGTCTCATGCACGCTGGCCGGGCCGCCCGACAGGATGATGGCGCGCGGCGGGCTTGCGGCAAGCGCCGCTTCCGCCTTGTCGTAAGGCACGATTTCCGAATAGACGCCCGCCTCGCGCACGCGGCGCGCGATCAGCTGCGTCACCTGGCTGCCGAAATCGACGATCAGGACCCGGTCGTCCTCGGGCTCCGGCCGCATCATTTCGACGGTAACCCCTTGCGAAGACGCGGCCGGGGGCCCCTGCCCTGCCGGGGTTTCGGCCTCGGCTCGTGTCTCGTCTTGCGCTTGATCTGGCGTTTCGCTCGTCATGGCAGGTGGTTATAGCAGCGTGTTTGAGTCGGCAATGACTCTCCGCATCGCGCTCCCTGATACTGGTAGAGTAATTACCGTTACTAACACCAACGGCTCTCCCGATGACAGATCAAGCGTCGTTCGAGGATCGGCTGCGCAAGCAAATCGAGGCCTATCACGAGGCCGCGCTGGTCTATGCGGCGGTCAGGCTCGGCCTCCCCGACCGGCTCGCGCTCGCGCGTTCGACGCCAGCCGAGCTTGCCAAGGCGCTCGAGCTGTCACCGCCGCACCTCCACCGCTTCCTGCGCGGGCTTTGCAGCATCGGCATTTGCGAGGAGCTGCCTGACGGTGCGTTCGCGCTCGCGCCGGGAGGCCAAACTCTGCGCCCGGGCTCACCCTCGCGGCTCGCCGAAAAAGTCCAGATCGTGGTGGGACAATATTGGTGGCCTTGGGCGAATGTCGTCGTCCAACCTCAAGACCGGTACCCCGGCCTTCGAACAGACCTTCGGCATGCGCGTTTCCGACTGGCGCGCCAAGCATGCGGAGCAAGGCGCTTTGTTCGACGCCTATCTCGCCAAGGAGACGCTGGCCAGGCGGAGCCCATCGTCTCTGCGCTCGATGTGTCCGGGCACGAAGACGATCGCCGATATTGGCGGCGGCTATGGCGGGCTGCTCGCTGCCCTGCTCGGCGCCCATCCGGAGATCGAAGCGGTGCTGTTCGACCGGCCGGCCACCCTTGAAGCCGCCAAGCCCTTCCTAGAATCGCTCGGCGTTGCGCCGCGCGTGAGGCTCGAGGCCGGCGAGTTTTTCACCGCGATCCCGGTGAGCGCCGATCTCTATCTGCTGAAAGGCGTGCTCCAGCAATGGAACGACGACGCGGCGCGAACCATCCTTCGCCATTGCCGCTACGCGATGCCGGAAGGGGCAAAACTCGCCATCGTGGAGCGGCTGCTGCCGGAGCGCGCGGTCGATGATCCGGCCGCCATCATGATCGACCTGCATATGATGACGATCACCGGCGGCCGCGCGCGTAGCCTCGCCGACTTCGAGGAGCTCTTGTCCGAAGTCGGGGCTCGCCTTGGTCGAAGGTCACGCCGACAAGCTCAGGCCTCGCCATCATCGAAGCCAAAAGATGACTCCCACCGCCTTTCAGGCGGAGGGTGAAAGCGGCTTCACATAGACGATCTTGCCGTCGCCCGGCGCGTAAAAATCGGCGAGCCGCGCATCCTCATGAAAGCCCATGCGCTGATAGAAGCCGCGCGTGCCGGCATAGCGGTCGGACGAAGACGTATCGGCATAAATGTGCTTGGCGCCGGCTTTGCGCATCGCGGCCTCGGCCCGGGCATAGACCTGGGCGCCCAGCCCTCGCCGCTGCTCGTCGGGCGAGACCGCAATCCAGTACAGCTCGAACGAGCCTTGCGTCCCGTGGATCGGTCCATAGCAGGCATAGCCCACCAGCGATGAGCCCCGCTCGGCAAGCACGAAATTGTAGCCCGAGCGGGTGCCCTTGGTGAGGCGCTCGGTGACGAGATCGGCGGCCACTTCCACCTCGGCCTGATTGAAGAAGCCGGTGCTCGCCACCAGCGAGCGCACGCGTCCGACGTCGTCGGCCATCACCGCGCTTCGCCACTCGAGGCCGTTGCGATGCGGGCCCGCCCGCGCGAGGCCAGCGCTCCGGTTCAGCGAGGGCGCCATTTGCCGGGCCGACGCATATCCGGTGACGAGCCCGTTGAAGAAGCTGCGCGCATTCGCGCCGAGCGTCCGTACCCGATAGCCGCCTTCCTGCACCACGAGGGTCGAGTAGCCCTGCTCGCCGATCATGCGGCCGAGCTGCTCGAAATCCTTGGCGCGGTTCGGCCATGTGCCGGTCGGATCGCCGCGCCCGGTGTCGAAGCCGAGCGACACGACGAGGAACGCCGGGCTAAATCGCCTGATGCGGCGCAAGCCCTCGGCCACGGCGTTCCTGTGCTGCTCCGGCGTGATGTGCTCAGGCAGCGGGATGTTAAGATTGTATCCCGCGCCGGCGCCCGTGCCGGTCTCGTCACGGAAGCCCGAGAAATACGGATAGGCGAAGCTCGGATGGCCGTGGATCGACACGGTCAGCACGTCGGCGCGGTTATAGAAGATCTCCTGCTGGCCGTTGCCGTGGTGATAGTCGATGTCGAGGATCGCCACGCGGCCATAGCGCGACAAGAGATTGGCGGCGACGGCGCCGTTATTGAAATAGCAGAAGCCGCCGAAGGTGCGCGTCTCGGCGTGATGGCCGGGCGGCCGCACCAAGGCATAGGCAAGGTCGGTGCCCTCGAGCACCTTCTCGGCGGCGGTCAGCGCGCAATCCACCGCCGAGCGCGCGGCAAGATAGGCGTTCTGATTGAGCGGGGTGAACGTATCGATGCAGTAATAGCCGGCGAGCACTGTCTCATCGCGCGGCGGCCGCGCCGGGTTCCGCGTCGGGAACACATAAGGGTAGATCGATTTCTTCGAGCCGGCCATAAGGCAGGCCTTGCGGATGTAGTCGACCAGCCGCCCGTCATGCACGGCGCGGATATGCCGGTCGGAATAGCGCTTGGCCGGCATCTTCTCGAACAGGCCCGAGGCGTCGAGCTCCGACAGGATCGAGCGGATGCGCACCGGCGCCTCGACATAGCCCCGCTCCTGCACGTGATGGATGGTGTGGTCGTCGTTGAGCACGAGCGCGATGCGGGGCTCGGCCGTCTCGCTCACCTCCGCCTTCGGCGCGCGGCGCGATTTGGTGTAGCGCGGCTCGCGCAGCTTGATCGGATCGTCGGTGATGGAGTCGACGACCATCTGCACGTAGTCGCCCATGAGCCCGTATTTGCGCTCCAGGATGGCGCGGACGACCTTCTTCACCTTGTCGCGCGAGGGGAGATCGTTCGAACCGAGCGGATCGAGCAAAAGATAGGGAGGATCGAAGGTCCCCTCCCGCACCGGAGTCTCATAGGCGGTGTTGACGATCGGCCTGGCGCCGTAGCGCTCGTAGAATTTCAGGCGAGCCATGTTCTCGGCCCTGATCGCGGGATTGGGGCTGAGCGCGGGGTCGTCGGGGAGGCTCTCGAAATAGAGCTGGGTGCCGAGCGCGCGCGCCTCCTCGCGCACCCGTTCATAGAGCGTCGCGCCGATGCCCCTCCCCGTGCGGCCGAGCGCGGTCGAGATCAGCTCGAGATAAGAGAAGCCGATATCCGGCGCGTGCAGCAAGAGCGCCACGCCGAGCGTTTGGTCCCGCGCATTCTCCGCCACGAACAAGCGCGAGACGAATTTATGCTTCAGCGGATTGGCAAGCTGCTCGGGGAGCTTGTCGATGTCGTAAGCCGGCATCGAAGGAAACTGCTCGCGCATGATGGTCTGCGCCGCTTCGATGGCCGAGCGGTTCGCCGCCGTCGTGGCGTCGGCCACTTTACGGATACGGAGCATGGTTCAGATGCGAAGCACGTCAGGCGATGGCTTGCAAGCGTCCAAGCTTGTCCTCGACGATGCGGCGGATCATCTCGTCATAAGCGATCCCGGCTTCCAGCGCGGAAGCGGCAAAGCCCGCGTCGGAGCTGAGGCAGGGATTCATGTTAACCTCGAGAATGAAGGGAGCGCCGGCGCGATCGACGCGGAAATCGACCCGCGCATAGCCGTCGACCCGGAACAAATCCCAACAAGCGACAGCAAGCCGGTTCAACTCAGCGGCAAGCTCGGGCTCGTCCCGCTCGAGCCCAAACCGGCGCGGGGTACCGTTATACGGCTGGCTGCCGGGAGTCCATTTCGCATCGTAATCGGTGATCAGCGGCTCGCCGTCATCGAAACCCTGAAACACGGTCTCCCTGATCGGCAACAGCTCGACCCCGTTTGGCCCTTCCATCATGGCCGAGGCGAATTCGCGCCCGTCGATATAGCCTTCCGCGAAATGCTCCGTGTTCCAGCGCAGCGTGCGCTCGGCGATGGCCCGGGCGGCGTCGGCGCCAAGCACCACCGAGTCGGGACCGATGCCGAGCGAGCCATGCTCCCACACCGGCTTGACGATGACGCGCGCATCGGGGCGAAGCCCGCTGCCGTCGGCCGACCATTCGGGCGTCGGCAATCCGGCGCGCGCAAGTTTCAACTTGGTGCCGATCTTCGACAGCGTATCGAGCCAGGCATTGGTGCCGGCTCCCGTATAGGGCAATCCGATCGCATCGAGCCGCGCGGGCACCATTGGCGCGAGCCGGCAGTCGCCTGCGACCGCATCGGCCAGATTGAAGACGAGCAGTGGACGGCGCGACGGGAGCGCATCGATGTCGGCAAGATCGTGGTCGAGACCGATCACCTCGGTGGCGTAGCCAAGCCGGGAGAGAGCGCCTGCGACCGACTCAGCCGCGGCAATCGTATCGATCTCGTCGGGGCGGCTGTCCGTCGCCGCGTGCAGGACCGGAATGAAGCCTGCCGTCGCCGGCATCAGGCCCGTTTCCGCCTTGGCGCTTGCGCCTGCCGGCTCCGCCCATAGCGGGCGAGCCCGGCATCGAGGATCATGCCGATCAGGGTGACGAACGCGATGCCGTTCTGCGCGGCGAGGATCGGCAGGTCGGAGTGCGACGGATTGAGGCCAGCCAGCGGGTTGGCCTCGAGGAAGTAAGGCTCACCCCTGGTGTCAGACCGGAAATCGATCCGCGCCGTGTCGCGGCATTCGAGCGCGCGATAGGCTTCGAGCGCACGCGTCCCGGCGTGCTGGGCCTCGCCATCGGCAGCCGGCGCATAAATCACCAGCTCCTCGCAAAGCTCCTTATTGTGCAGCGAGTAGACATTGGCTTCGGCCTGCGGCTTCAGCAGGATCTCGCAGACGCCGATCACCCGCGCGTCATTGCCGTTGCCGACGATGCCGACGGTGAACTCGCGGCCAGGCAAATATTGCTCGACCAAGGCCGGCTGGTTGTAGCGCTCGATCACTCGGGTCGCGGCGGCGAACAGCTCGGCTTGCGTATGCACCAAAGAGGCCGCCTCGCAGCCTTTGCCGGTGCCTTCGGCGAGCGGCTTGACGAAAGCCGGGAAGTCGGCCCAACCCGCAAGCTCGCTCGCGCTCCGCTTTGCCACCGCGAAGGACGGCGTTGGCACGCCGGCATCGCGCACCAGCCGCTTCGCCACCGCCTTGTCGAGAGCGGCGGCGGCCGTGAGCGGGTCGGAGAAGAGATAAGGCTGATCGAACAGCTCGCAGAGCGCGGGCACCTGCGCCTCGCGCGAGCGGCCTTTCAGCCCTTCCGCGATCGAGAAGACGAGATCGTAGCGTTCGCCCGCCACCAGTCGCGCGGCAAGCGCCTGACCGCGGCCGACGCGCACCGGCTCGCAGCCCAACGCCTGAAGCGCGCCAGCCAGCTGATCGATGGTCTCCACGCTGTCGAACTCCGCGATCTCCTCTTCGGAGTAGCCGAGCGCGCGATAGTCGTCGCGGAGATCGTAAACGAGCGCGATACGCATTAGACTTGCCCGGCGCGCATAGGCCGATCCGCGCCGACCGTCCCGTCGGGATCGGTGTAGCGGTAGGTGTTGCCCTCGAAATTCTTGAGGATCAGGTCGTCGCCCTCGCGGCCCACGACGTAATCCGGGATCAGCGGGATCTTGCCGCCGCCGCCGGGCGCGTCGATCACATAGGTCGGAACGGCATAGCCGGTCGTATGCCCGCGCAGACCCTGGATGATCTCGAGCCCCTTGTCGACGCTGGTGCGGAAATGCGACGAGCCCGAGATCGGGTCGCATTGATAGAGATAATACGGCCTGACCCGGCGCGTCAGCAGCCCATGGAACAGCGGCTTCAGCGTCTCGACCGAGTCGTTGATGCCCTTGAGCAGCACCGTCTGGCTGCCGAGCGGAATGCCGGCATCGGCCAAACGCGCCGTGGCCTCGGTCACCTCGGTGGTGAGTTCGGTCGGATGGGTGAAGTGGAGGCTCATCCACAAAGGATGATGCTTCTTGAGCACGCGGATCAGCGCCCGCGTCACTCGCATCGGCAGCACCACAGGCACCTTGGTGCCGAGCCGTACGAACTCCACGTGCTTGATGGCCCTGAGGCGGCCGAGCAGATAATCGAGCCGCTCGTCGGACAGCGTCAGCGGATCGCCGCCCGAAATCAGCACGTCGCGGATCTGGGGATTGTCGGCGATGTAATTGAGCGCCTCGTCCCATTGCGGCCGGCTGAACGTGTAGTCGCCGCCGGCCTCGCCCACCATGCGCGAGCGGGTGCAATAGCGGCAATAGGTCGAGCAGAAGCCGGTGGCGAGGAACAGCACGCGGTCCGGATAGCGATGCACGAGGCCCGGTACGGCGCTATGGCCGTCCTCGCCCAGCGGATCGTCGGCCTCTCCGGGCGTCTTGAGATATTCGGTGCCGACCGGGATATGGGTGCGCCGGAGCGGCTCCTGCGCGTCCTCGCGCGCCATCAGGCTCGCATAATAAGGCGTGATGCCGAGCGGCAGCGAGCCCTGATGCCGGACCACGGCGTCGCGCTCGTCGTCGGAGAGCACGAAGATGCGCTCCAGCTCAGGCAGCGTGCGGATGCGCGAGCGCGCCTGCCAGCGCCAGTCGTTCCACTGGGCGGCATCGATCTCGGGATAGAAGCGCTTACGGAAGGCGCGCGTCTGCGGCCCCACCGGGAAGCGCTCCATGCGCACCACGACGGTGTCGAGCTGCGGCTTGCGTGCCGGCGCGAGAGTATTGATCAGGGAATGTGGTTTGGTGAGAAGTCGGGATGTCGCCTGCGGGCGACTGGGCGGCTCTTCGGCCTCAACCTGAAGCAACTTCATGGGATATGCGTCCCCTCCAAGCTTCGCGGACCTGCCTTAGCGACTACCGCCGACTCTGGTCCGTCAAAAGCGCGAGTCATTTCAGCGACCTGTTTATTAATTTCAAGTCACAAGAGCGTCGCGGCACAACTTTTTTTGCCCGCGGGGTCGCCACGGCAACAGACGCGGTGGAGGGGCGAGGCTCATCGAGCCCGCTCCAGCACGGCGACGAAGAAGCCGTCGGTGCCGTGGCTCAAGGGAGTCATCTGAAGCGTCTCGGCGGAGCCGTCGGCCGAGGCTGGAGCGGGCGAGCCGGGCAAGGCTTGCTCCCAGAGACCGGCCCACGGCACAAGCTTGAACTCGGAATGGCGGCCGAGAAAGCCATCCACCTGGTCGCGGTTCTCCGCCGGCAGCACCGAGCAGGTGATATAGGCGAGCCGTCCGCCGGCCTTGACGAGGCCCGCCCCCTCATCGAGCACCTCGCGCTGCTCCGCCAGCCGGGCTTCGAGCATTTGCGGCGAAAGCCGCCACTTTGCGTCGGGCCTCCGCCGCCAGACGCCAGACCCCGTACAGGGCGCATCGATGAGGACGAGGTCCATCCGCCCGTCGAGCTTTGCCAAGGCCTCGCGGTCCCCGGCCGGCAGGACCTGGACGTTCCTCACCCCTGCCCGCTTCAGCCGCTCGAAGATCGGCCTGAGCCGCATGCGGTCGGAATCATAGGCATAGAGCTGGCCCGAATTTTCCATCAGCGCCGCGAGCGCCAAGGTCTTGCCGCCGGCCCCGGCGCAAAGGTCGATGATCTGCTGACGAGGCCGCGCCCCGGAAAGCAGCGTGGCGAGCTGGGACCCCTCGTCCTGCACCTCGTACCAGCCTTTGCCGTGACCGGGCTCGGCCTCGACATGCGGGCTCTTGCCGGGTCCCGGCGCCTGCTCGATACGCACCCCTAAGGGCGAATGCGGCGTGGGCCGCGGCTCGAAGCGGCGCAGCGCCTTCAGCACCTTGTCGCGATCGGCCTTCAGCGTATTCGCCCTGAGATCGACGGGAGCGCGGCGGGCGAGCGCCGCGCCCTGCTCAGCGGCCCGGGCGCCGAAGGCGTGCTCGAATTCGGGCGCGAGCCATTCTGGATAATCGCCCATGATATGCGCCGGCACGTCGGCGGGGAGCTCGCGCCGCAAGCCAGCGAGCTCGGCCTCCGATAGCGGCTCCGGCGCATGGCGGCCACTATCGGCGAGTGCTGCCACTTCTTCCGGCGTCATCCCCCAGCCCGTGACCAGCGTGCGCAGCACAAGCGCGCGGGGCGACCCCTCGCCCATGGCGTAGGCGGCCGATGCACGGGCCCGCAGGCAGTCGAACACGAGATTGCCGATCGCCGCCCGGTCGCCGGACCCGGCGAAGCGATGCGAGGTTCCCCAATCCTTCAATGCTTCGGCGGCCGGCCGCTTGCGCGCCTCGATATCGGTGAGGATTTCGATCGCCGCGCTCGCGCGGGCCGCAGGCGTCATCAGGCCGAGGCGAACAGCAGGATGCGGGCGATGACGATCACCCACATCAGGAGCAGCGCGATGGCGCCGACGCCGAACACGCCGGTCCGGCGATCGAGCCGGTTCGAGGTCACATGGATGTAAGCGTGCAGATAGCGCGCCAGCACGAACATCCAGGACAGCACATACAGCGTGACGTCGAGCGTCTCGGTGATCAGTGCGAGCAGCGTCACCACGTAGAACAGCACCGGCAGCTCGAGCTGGTTATGGAAGGCGTTGCCGATCTGGAGCACGCGCAGCGGCCAATGGGGTTCGCGCAAAGCGATCTGTTCAGCCTTCACCGCGCCGGATCGTAAGGCCTGAAGTCTCAGGAAGCCCATCCAGAACAGAAGTACGAAGGTCAGCGCGACCTGCGCGAACATCGGCATCAGAATAGCCTCGATCGACATGGCGCCCTCCGATATCCCCAAAAGCCTGGCCGAGCGCGACAGATAGGCGCCGCCTCGTATAGTCTGCTCTAGGCGTGTCTAGGGGCTGAGGGAAGCGATGTCGAGGCCGATCGGGCGGACGATCGTCACTTATGGTCTAACGGCGATCGGCGGCCTGATAGGCGCGATCCTGCTCTGGCTTTCAACCGGCTTTGTCGCCGATTTCCTGCTCGGGCTGTCCGGCATGTCGGCGCGCGAGGGCGGCCGCGCCATGGTCGCCTTCTTCGCCATTGGGCCATTCGGCGCACTGCTGGGCTTCGGCCTCGGTGTCTGGCTGGTGCTGCATCAACGCGGCGCCCACCGCAGCATCGCGGCCTTCGCCGGCGCCATCGTTACGGCCATAGCGCTCGTCGCCGCGACCTACGGCGCCGTGATCGGCTTCTATGCGCTGACCGACGACGTGCTGGTGCGGAATGGTCCCCCGCCACAATTGCTGTTCGAGCTCCGCTTGCCCGCCGGCACCGTGCTGCCGGATAAGCTTGAAGGCGTCAGCGTGAACCTCGACACTGACAAGAACCAGATGTTCTCCACCCTGACCGGCACCACGGCCGATAACGACAGGCCAGTGATCCAAGGCGTTGTCGATCTTTACTTCCGCACCTCGAGCCGCATCCTCGTGCTGCATATCAGGGGAGAACCCGATCGGCTGTTCGTGCTCAAGCTCCCGTCCAACCCTCCTGCCTCGGCCGATTTCGGGCCATGGCAGCGCGTCGACTTTATCGACGACAAGCCCGGCCAGGATCCGCGCAAAGCGGGCGACGGCGACAATTACGAGGTGAGATACCGGGTCAAACGGGGAGAATGATTGCCAATATCGCCCGGTAATCATGGACGGAAGTTCAATTGACTGCGGCCCAAACCCCCCTCTAAAGCTACCCTCAATCAGGACAAATACCCGCGTTCCCCAAGGAGGTTTTCCATGCGCTTTCGCGCTTCCCGTACCCTTACCTACGTCGCCCTTGCCGGCGTGCTGCTGTTCGCTGGCGCCAGCCAGGCCCTCGCGGAAGAGACCAGTCCCTGCTTCACCGGCGACGGCACGATCAAGGAGGTGCTCGATTCCTGCGCCGCCTATATAGCCTCGGGCTCGACCGACAAGGACAAGCTGATCACCGCGCATAGCGTCCGGGCCATGGCCTTCTCCGCCACCCGAGATCTCGACGCGGCCATCGCCGAGATGGACGAAGCGGTGAAGATCGACGCGACCAAGCCCAACCCATATTTCATGCGCGCCGCGGCCTACGAGGCCAAGAAGGAATACGACAAGGCCATCGCCGATCTCGACGAGGCCATCAAGCTCGATGCCGGCCACGGCGACTATTTCCTGCTGCGCGGCATCGTCTATCGCGACAAGGGCGATCTCGACCGGGCTCTTGTCGAGTTCAACGAGAAGGTCAAGCTCGATCCCGCCCAGGCGAGCGGCTTCTCCAAGCGCGGCGATCTCTACCGCATGCGGAAAGAGTACGATCTTTCCGTCGCCGACTACGACCAGGTGATCAAGATCGATCCCGAAGGCGCCAAGGGCTATATCGACCGCGGCTGGGTGTTCGTGCTGAAGAACGATCTCGACAAGGCACAGGCCGATTTCGACAAGGCGCTCGAGCTGCACCAGAACGACCCGTCGGCGCTGGTCGGACGCGGCGTGGTGAAGAGCCGCAAAGGCAAGCCGACCGACGGCGCCGCGGATCTGGCGCTTGCCAAGCAGATCGAGCCCGGCGTGTTCGACGAGATCAAAAAGCTCGGCGTCGAGTAGCCTGCCCTAGCCCTCGCGCGGGTAGTTGGGTGACTCGCGGGTGATGGTCACGTCGTGGACGTGGCTCTCGCGGAAGCTTGCCGTTGAGATGCGGATGAACTTCGCGCGCTCGTGGAACTCGGCAAGGGTCCGCGCGCCGGTATAGCCCATCGACGCGCGCAAGCCGCCGATCAACTGGTGCAGCACGCTGGCCGCTGGTCCTTTGTAGGGCACCTGGCCCTCGATGCCTTCCGGCACGAGCTTCAGCGCGTCCTTGATCTCCTGCTGGAAATAGCGGTCGGCAGAGCCGCGGGCCATGGCGCCGATCGAGCCCATGCCGCGATAGGCTTTGTAGGAGCGGCCTTGATACAGGAACACCTCGCCAGGGCTCTCGTCGGTGCCGGCGAGCAGAGAGCCGAGCATCACGCAATCGGCCCCGGCGGCGAGCGCCTTGGCGAGATCGCCCGAATATCTGATGCCGCCGTCGGAGATCACCGGGATGTCGCTCTTGCGCGCCACCTCGACCGCTTCGAGCAGGGCGGTGAATTGCGGCACACCGACCCCGGCCACCACGCGCGTGGTGCAGATCGAGCCCGGGCCGATGCCGACCTTGACCGCGTCCGCCCCCGCATCGATCAGCGCTTTGGTGCCGTCGCCGGTCGCCACATTGCCGGCAACGACCTGCACCGCATTTGACTGAAGCTTGATGCGGCGCACCGCGTCGAGCACGAGCTGAGAATGGCCGTGGGCGGTATCGACCACGATCAGATCGGCGCCCGCATCGATCAGATGCTCGGCGCGGGCGAGGCCTGAATCGCCTACCGTCGTCGCCGCGGCCACGCGCAAGCGCCCCTGCTCGTCCTTGCAGGCGTGAGGATGCAGGCGCGCCTTCTCGATATCCTTCACCGTGATCAGGCCGACGCAGCGATAGTCACTGTCCACCACCACCAGCTTCTCGATGCGGTGCGTGTGCAGCAGCCGCTTTGCCTCCTCCAGCCCAACGCTCTCCGTGACGGTGACGAGCTTGTCCTTGGTCATCAGCTCGGCCACGCGCTGGTTCGGATTGGTGGCGAAGCGCACGTCGCGATTGGTGAGGATGCCGACCAGCCGGCCCGCCCGTCCGCCGTTCAAGCCGGGCTCGACCACGGGGATGCCGGAGATCTGATGATCGGCCATCAGCTTGAGCGCGTCGGCGAGGCCGGCATCCGGGTGAATAGTCACCGGGTTCACCACCATGCCGGACTCGAACTTCTTCACCTGCGCGACCTGGGCGGCCTGCGCCTCGGGCTCGAAATTGCGGTGGATGACGCCGATGCCGCCGGCTTGCGCCATGGCGATGGCAAGCTTCGCCTCGGTGACGGTGTCCATGGCCGAGGACATGACCGGGATATGCAGGTAAATCGAGCGGGTCACGCGCGAGGAGACGTCGACCTCGTTCGGCAGCACGTTGGAGGCGGCCGGCCTGATCAGGACGTCGTCGAAGGTGAGCCCAATCTCGCTCTCGGAGAATTGCTTGTTATCAGGGGTCTGCCCGTCGGGCATCGGCCAACCTTTCGTGCATGACGGCCCTGATCGTCGCGGGTGCAATGCGGGGGCCACCGGTTGGCGGCCTCCTTTAGCAGTTTCAGCGCATTTTGGGAAGCTTCGAGCCTTGCACTTGCTTACGAGCCCGTAACCTGGCTCGCCCGCGCTGCGGCAAATGCGCCGCAGGCAGGAACGGCGGGGTGACCTCCGCGCTTAGCCGGGCAGGTCCGACGGGAGGCCCTATCTTAAAGTGAAGGAGATTGCCATGAACAATGTCATGGCCATGACGGGCCTAGCGGCCAGCCTCTTGGTTTCAACCGCGGCCATTGCCGCGCCCGCCAACCTCGCTGATGCGCTTCAGCCCACGACCGGCTTAATCCTCGTCAAGGGCGGCGGCTTTGTTGGCGGCGGCGGCGGCCATATGGGCGGCGGCGGTGCCGGCTTCAGTGCGGCGGCGGCCACATCGGTGGCGGTGGTGACGGCCTCGGCGGCGGCGCACATATCGCTGGCGGCGGTCGTATCGGCGGCGACGCCGGGCCGCATTTTAGCGGCGGCGACCATATTGGCGGCGGCGGTCCGAGAGGCGGCGTGCGTTACGGCGCCAACGACCATTTCGATAACGGCCACAACCATTTCGATCACGATCATTTCGATCATGACCACGGCCGCCACGTCCGCTTCTTCCCCGGCGACGCCTTCTTCTATGGCGGCGACTATGCCGATTACGGCTATTACGGCGGCGACTGCGGCTGGCTCGCGCGTCAAGCCCGTGCCACCGGCAGCGCCTATTGGTGGCGCCGCTACAACGAGTGTCTCTATTAAGGCTTGGATCTGGTCCCGCCCCGTGGCGGGACCCTTTCCTTCAGCGCTTGCCGCAGACGCGGTGCGGCGAAGGCGATGAAGCTCTGCACTTTCGCCTGCGGTAGCCGATCCTCGCGATGGATCAGGTTTACCGGTATCGGCTCCGGCTCGAACGCCTCGAGAATGATCCGCAACGACTTGTCTGCGAGACAGGTCTCCGCCTGATAGGACAGCACGCGGACGATACCGAGTCCGTCTTTGGCCGCGTCGATCGCGGCCTCAGCCGTATTGACGATCAACCGCGGCCGCACGGCGATACGCTGCGGCGCCTTTGCTCCAGGAAAAATCCAACGATCTGCCGGCGACAGCGCGGTGACGCTGATGCAGTCATGCTCGGCAAGCTCGCGCGGCGACGATGGCTTGCCGCGTTCCGCAAGATAGGAGGGGCTTGCGCAGGTCACGAGCCTGATGTCGCCGACCCGTGTGGCCCGCAAAGATGAAATCCGGAAGCGCGCCGATCCGTACCGAGATATCCATCCCCTCCTCGATGAGATCGACCACCCGATCGATCAACAACATGCGGGCGGTGACCCGTGGCAAGTTTTTTAGGAACGCCGTCACAATCGGCAGTACGTGCAGCCGGCCGAAGGCGACCGGCGCGGTGATGGCGAGTTCACCTTGTGGCTGGCCTTGGGCCCCCGCGACACGCAAGCGTGCCGCATCGAGCTCGGCGAGGATGCGGTGGCATGACTCCAAGTAATGGCGCCCGGTCTCCGTGAGCGCGAGCTCACGCGTCGTGCGGGTGATCAGCCGCACGCCAACAAGGTCCTCGAGTGCAGCCAAGTGCCGGCTGACTGTTGTCAGCGGCATCGAGAGACGGCGTCCCGCGGCGGACAGGCTGCCGGCATCGACGACGGCAACGAAAACCTTGATGGCGGCAAGCTGATCCACGGGGAGCAAACCATACTCCCAAAAATGGAAGGATAAATCCCAATTTCAGCGGCTACTACCGAAACAAGGAAGGGCTCATCTAAGGAGTGGCGGCCAATAAGGGGCGCCATCGCCGGCTTTTCGGACCCGAACCTCCGAAGCCGGCAATTGACAGGAGACCACGATGCCCCCCTCCTCCGACATCGCCTTCTCGCCCTCGGTCAAGGCGGTGCAGCAGCGCCGCGGCTCGCGCGCGGGCTACGCCAAGATGGAGGGGAAAGGCGGCTTCGCCACGACCATCGATGAATCGCTTGCGGAGTTCATTGCCAGGCAGCGCTCATTTTATCTCGCGACGGTGAACGCCGACGGCCAGCCTTACATTCAGCATCGTGGCGGGCCGCCGGGCTTCCTGCGCGTGCTCGACGAGAAGACGCTCGCCTTCGCCGATTTCAGCGGCAACCGGCAATTCATCTCCACCGGCAATCTCGCCGACAATGCGAAGGCCATGCTGTTCCTCATGGACTACGCGAACCGCGCGCGCGTGAAGATCTGGGGTACGGCGCGCGCGGTCGAGGACGATCCCACACTCACCGCCAAGCTCTTCCCCGAGGGCTACAAGGCCCGCGCCGAGCAGTCCATCGTCTTCACCATCGGGGCCTGGGACGCGAATTGCCCGCAGCATATCCCGCAGATGTTCTTCGCCGAGGACATTGCCAAGATGGTTGAGCGCTTCGAGCGGCGCATTGGCGAGCTCGAAGCCGAGAATGCGCGTCTGCGCTCCGCGCAGTCGGCATCGCCAGCTACTTCGTCTTCTTGACGGCCTTCGGAGGCACGGCGAACAGCCAGCCGAACAGCACGACTCCGGCAAACGCGCCGAGCAGCTCAGCGACGATGAAGCCCGGCGCGTCCGCCGGGGCAATGCCCGCAAACGTGTCGCTCAAGCTGCGCGCGATGGTCACCGCCGGATTGGCGAAGGAGGTTGAGGCGGTGAACCAATAGGCGGAGGTGATGTAGAGCCCAACCGCGGTTGCGACGGCGTCAGGCTTGAAGCGGATACAGCCGAGGATGGTGGCGATCAGCCCGAACGTGGCGATGAACTCTCCCGCCCATTGCCCGATTCCGGTCCGTGCCGTCGAGCCGAGCTGAACTAAATCGAGTCCGAACATCAGATGCGCGAGCACGGCACCGACACAGCCGCCGACGATCTGCACGACGACATAAGCGGCAGTGGTGCGGAGATCGAGCTCGCCGCGATACAGCATCACCAGGCTGACGGCCGGATTGAAATGCGCGCCGGAGACGGGGGCGAAGATGGTGATGATGACGAACAGCACCGCACCGGTCGCAATGGTGTTGCAGAGCAGCGCGACCGCCTGATTACCGCCGGCGAGGTTCTCGGCCATGATGCCGGAGCCGATCACCGCCATCACCAGGATCAGCGTGCCGAGCGCTTCCGCCGCGAGCCGTCGCGTCAGATCGAATTGCATGCCCCCTCCCCCCGCGCCGTCAGCAACAACCGCTGCTCGATTTGACTGAAGCCACAGCGCTCGTCGCGAACGGGATCGACGTGCCGCAGCCGGGGAAGATCCCGTAATGCATGCCAAAATCGCCGATGAACTCGAAATGCGGCGCGAACCGCGTATCGGCCAGCATGCGCCAGGTGTTGCCGCAGACGGTGAACACCTTGCCGCGCTCGATGAGATGATGCCCGTCGAGCGCGAACGCGTCAGGCTGCCCAGCGATGGTCCCCTTGTAGATCACCGCCTGGCCGTAATCCTCGCAAGCCGGCTCGAGCCCATCGAGCTTGAACAACCGGTAGGTCGCCGAGAAGAACTTGGCCTGGCCGAGCTTCGCCCGCATCGCGTCGTTCTCGACATCGATCGGCCGGCTCGTCACCAGCCGCGGATCGAGGAAGCCCGCCTGCTTCGCCATCGGGACAAAATCGTTCCAATAAAGTGCGCCGCCGAGGCACTCGCCATAGAGCAAGGGATCGGCGCGGACGGCATCGGGCAGCCGCCGGTCGCAATAGACATCGGCGAAATAGAGCTCGCCGCCCGGCTTCAAGAGATCGTAGGCGCCGCGCAGCACCGCGAGCTTGTCGACCGAGAGATTGATCACGCAATTCGACACGACCGCATCGAAGCTTGCGGGCGCCAGGCCAAGCGCGCCCAGCTTCTCGATATAGCCTTTGAGGAAGCGCACATTGCGGCGTGAATAGCCGAAGGCGCGCATATGCCAATCGGCATGCGCCTCGGCGGTCGCAAGCTGCTCGTCGGTCATGTCGACGCCGACCACCTCCCCCTCGGGTCCGACCAGCTGGGAGATCAGATAGACGTCGCGCCCCGAGCCCGAGCCGAGATCGAGCACGCGCGCGCCGCGAAGCGCCTGCGGAACGACGATGCCGCAGCCATAATATTTGGCACGCACCTCCTCATGCACATTGGCTAGCAGCGCCTCGAGCTCCGCCGGTACGTTGCCGCCGTCGCAGCAGGCCGAGGTCTTGAGGTCCTTCGAGCTTTTGAGGACCTTGCCGTAATAGTCCTTCACCACTTCGAGATTCATGACGCTGCTCCTGCGCTGTCGGTAGAGAATAGGCGAAAGTCTACCAGCACGCCTTCGGCCGCGCAGCACAAGCAAGCCGCACAGTTGCGTGAACGTCTCATGTCGGAGTGTCGGAAGCGCCGCGGAAACCCGTCGCGAGCACATACATCTCGGCCGAGTCGGCGCGGGATGCTTTCGGCTTCACGTGCCGCACCTTGGCGAAGGAACGGTTGAGCCGCGCCACCAACTCCTTGCTCGCGCCGCCTTGCAGCACCTTGCAGAGGAAGGCGCCGCCCGGTGCGAGAATCTCCTCGGCGAGATCGAGCGCCGCCTCGACCAGGGCCATGATGCGCAAATGGTCGGTCGCTTTATGCCCCATGGCCGGAGCATGCATGTCGGACAGGACGACATCGGCGCGCTTGCCGTCCAAAGCCTCGCGAATGCGGTCGGGGCTTTCGGCATCGGTCATGTCCAAAGTGAGCTGCGTCACGCCGGAGACCGGCTCCATCTCGATAAGGTCGAGAGCAAGCACGCGTCCCTTCCCCGCGATCAGTTGCACGCGCTGCGCGGCAATCTGGCTCCAGCCGCCCGGCGCGGCGCCGAGATCGACCACGGTCATGCCGGGCCGCAGCAGATGATATTTGTCGTCGATCTCGGCGAGCTTGAAGGCGGCACGGCTGCGATAGCCCCGGCGCTTGGCCTCCTCGACATAAGGGTCGTTGAGTTGGCGCTGGAGCCAGCGCGTCGAGGCGATCTTGCGTCCCTTGGCGGTGCGCACCCTGACGGCGAGCTTCCGGCTGCCGCCCTGACCCTGTCCGCCCCCGCCTTTTGCCGACCTTACCATATGGTAATGCGCCTTTTCCGCACCCGGCCTTGACGCCTCGGGTCGCTTCGCCCCATCTGCGTCATACACCCCCTCTAACACCTGCCACATGCCGCGCTATTTCGTCACCCTCATCGTCGCCGTCGCCCTCTTTATGGAGACGATGGATTCGACGGTGATCGCGACATCGCTGCCGGCCATCGCCGCCGATCTGCACGAAGACCCGATCGCGCTCAAGCTGGCGCTCACTTCTTATCTCTTGTCGCTCGCCGTCTTTATTCCGTTAAGCGGCTGGATGGCCGACCGTTTCGGCGCGCGCACCGTGTTCCGCGCGGCGATCGTCGTGTTCACGCTCGGCTCGGCGGCGTGCGGCTTCGCGCAAGGTCTCGGTGACTTCGTGCTGTTCCGCGTCATCCAGGGCATGGGCGGCGCCATGATGGTGCCGGTCGGGCGGCTCGTCATCTTGCGCACCGTGCCGAAGTCGGAACTGATCTCGGCGCTGGCCTGGCTCACCATCCCCGCGCTGATGGGGCCGGTGATCGGCCCGCCGCTTGGCGGCTTCATCACCACCTATATCTCCTGGCGGTGGATCTTCTGGATCAATATTCCCGTGGGGTTGATCGGCATCACCCTCGCCACGTTGTATGTCGCCAACATTCGCGAGGAAGGACTGCCGCCGCTCGATGTGAAGGGCTTCGTGCTCTCAGGCATCGGCCTCGCCGGTCTCGCCTTCGGCTTCACCACCATCGGCCAGGGGCTGTTCCCGCCCGCGGCGGTTGCCGGCTTGTTTGCGGCGGGCTTCATCGGCTGCGTTCTCTATGTGCGGCACGCGCGCGTGGCCCCCGCTCCTCTACTCGATCTCGGCCTGCTCAAGGTCGATACCTTCTTTGCCAGCGTGGTCGGCGGGTTCCTCTATCGCATTGGCGTCGGCGCGCTCCCCTTCCTGCTGCCGCTGATGTTGCAGCTCGGCTTCGGATTGAACCCGATGCAATCGGGGCTGCTGACCTTTGCATCCGCTGTTGGCGCCGTCGCCATGAAGACCACCGCCGCGCCGATTCTTCGCCGATTCGGCTTCAAGCGCGTGCTGGTGACCAATGCCGTGGTGAGCAGCCTGTTCCTCGCGGCGATCGCACTGTTCACCGCCGGCACGCCGCATTGGATCATTCTCACCGTGCTCTTGGTCGGCGGTTTCTTCAAATCGCTCGAATTCACCAGCATCAACTCGATCGCCTATGCCGACATCGATGCGAAGGCGATGAGCCGCGCGACGAGCTTCGCCAGCGTGGCGCAGCAGCTCTCGCTTTCAGCCGGCGTCGCCATCGGCGCGCTCGTCCTTGAGGTGCAGCGCATGGGTCGCGGCGATACCGACGTGGTGGCGGGCGACTTCCCACTCGCCTTCGTCCTGGTGGCCGCGATCGCGGCAAGCTCCTCGCTGATTTTCGCCCTGTTGCCGAAGGATGCCGGCGCCAGTCTCGCTGCCCGCGCCCGGCCGGTCGGGGTGCAAGAGGTGCCCGCTCCCGCCTCGCAAATCTAGAGGCTGGCGCCTAGCGCTTGCCGTTCCTCTGCCGTTGCCCGCGCTTCTCGTGGCCGTCCTCGGCCATCAGCGTGGCGAGGATGCCTTCGCGCAAGCCGCGGTCGGCAACACGCAACCGCTGGCAGGGCCAGATCCTGAGCAGCGCTTCGAGAATGGCGCACCCCGCCAGCACGAGATCGGCGCGCTCTTGCCCGATGCAAGGTTGCGCCACGCGCTCGGCGTAAGACATGGCGATCAGATCGCCGGACACGTTGCGCACGTCGCGCGCCGACAGCCAGCAGCCATCGACGCGCGAGCGCTCGTAGACCGGAAGCTTGAGGTGGATGCCGGAGATGGTCGTCACCGTGCCGGAGGTGCCGAGGAAATGCGCGCGCTTGCCCGCGATCCTCTCGCCGAAGCGATACTGCGTCTCGAACGGCGCGACGGCGGCCATCACGTCGGCCACCATGGCCTCGTAGTTTTGCGGGGTGACCTCGCGGCCGCCATGCCGCTCGGCGAGATTGACCACCCCGATCGGCAATGAGGTCCAGGCGGCGATGCAAGCCTGCACATCGATCCGGTCATGCAGCGTGCGGCGCCAGGGGCGTCCCAAGCGCGCCAGATCGAGCCAGATCAGCTCCGAGCTGCCGCCGCCGATGTCGAACACCAGCGCCCAGTCGCAATTGCGGTCGATCAGCGATGCGCAGCCCGACACCGCGAGCTTGGCTTCGGTCTCCTGCGTCACGATCTCGATCTTGAGTCCGGTCTGGCGCTCCACCGCGTCGATGAACTCGCCGCTATTGGCGGCGATGCGGCAGGCTTCCGTCGCGATCAGCCGCGAGCGCGTCACCGCGCGCCGCTTCATTTTTTCGGCGCAGACCTTGAGGGCTTCCAGCGTGCGGTTCATCGCCGCTTGCGACAGCTCCCCCGAGCTCAGCACGCCTTCGCCGAGACGGATGATGCGGGAAAACGCGTCGATGACGAGAAAACCGCGCCGCGAGGGCTTGGCAATCAGCAGTCGGCAATTATTGGTGCCGAGGTCGAGCGCGCCATAAATAGACGGCGCCTGCGCCCGCGTTGACGCGCCCGTGTCTTCCTTGCTCTCGGCTGCCGCCGGGAGGCCATGGGCCGGCGCGTTTGAACGCGCCCGGGCTGCGACTTGCGCTGGGCCACCTCCCCCGCAGTCGCCGGTCTCGTTTCGCTTGGCCTTGCGGTCTAGCGAAACCACGGCAGCCGAGCGCGTATCGCCGCTCGGCCCATTCACGGTGTTCAACCTCTAACCGCCGGAACCGCCGACGCTTCATCTGCTTGCCGGGCGTCCGGTGCGTTGGTCCTATGGCGCTAATCTATCAAGCTCTTGAATGAGGTAAAGCGGCTTTTCCGAAACGGCTTGGATGTGCGGTGCTTTGGCTTGAGATGCGCGGGCAAGCGATAGATATTCGGTCCATCCGCTGCCTTGATGAGGCAGCGAGGCGCCCGTAGCTCAACGGATAGAGCACCAGACTTCGAATCTGGGGGTTGGGGGTTCGAGCCCCTCCGGGCGCACCATTTTCCTCAACAGCATCAATCTGTTGGCCGCTTTTTTCCGTACGGTCGCGGAGGATTCATTTGCGTGTCCGCTCTATGTCCGCGATGCGCTCGATGTCTCTGCTGTCGATGTTGGATCTGAGCGAAGCAAGCCTCTAAGCAGAGATACGATATGTGCGGCGTGCGATTTTCGGTACGGCGCGCCAACTCACGTTCCGAAGGATGCATTCGGTCTCATACCTCTGCACAAGATTCAACGTGCCCGTATGCCACCTGGGCATTTCTCTCCTGTGGCGGGTCGAGATGGGCAAGCAGCGGTTGGTCAATTTCGCTTTGCCCTCTAAAGCAGACATTAGTCAGCGCAAGTGGCACGTCCGCTATGTGCCAGAAGCGGACATGGGAGACTCTACTGCTTAGTAGGCACCGGGGAGGATGAGCCTTATATGCCGCGAAGCGCCAGCAAGGCTGGGCGCAGGCGCATTTTCCGTCGGGCACGAAAAACCCTGGCTTTGATCTTACGCCGCATCAGGCAGCAGCGAGATCAAGTGGTGATCCCCATCGGAGCTACCCTCTGCATTATCGCCGAGACGCTGGAGCGGCAGCTTTCCAACTCTCCGGCTCTTCTGCCAGCACAACTAGTGCTCGGGCGACGCCCCCAAAAGCTTAGGCGTTCGCATCCATTCATCATTGAGGCGCGCTGGGCGTTGCCACAATCGATTCAACAACCAGCCGGCCGCCGCCCGCAATACACTGACCTCATCCAGGCGATAATTTTCCAGAGGTCGTCATCGGTCTTGATAACGTCTCCGAAGTGCGGCATCGGCCCGACTACAGCCTCGGAGCCCTTTCGCCGGTAGCCTAGCTTTCC
This sequence comes from uncultured Alphaproteobacteria bacterium, assembly GCA_963710245.1. Taxonomy (GTDB): domain Bacteria; phylum Pseudomonadota; class Alphaproteobacteria; order Rhizobiales; family Methyloligellaceae; genus Methyloceanibacter. The sequence continues at coordinate 98,012 of CAVPZK010000012.1, read as the reverse complement.
AAACGCATCGTCGGGACTCAGCTTACCTGTGCCAAGCGCGATCAGCCGGAACAGTGTGTCGTCGTCATCGCCATAGATCCAAATGGGATTGGTTAAGGGTGCCGCCATGCCGCCGCCGCCGCCCCCGCCGTGGCAGCCATTGCAACCTGCAGCCATGTACTTGCGATAGCCTTCCGCGGCGATGCTGGCGAAGTCTGGGTACGGACTTTTCAGCTGACCTTTAGGCGTGCTTGCTACGCGCTCCAAAGGCGTCATGATTTCCGCCCTCGTGACCTCACCGCCTCGGGTTGGAGCGGCTAGCGTCAAAACAATTAGAAGCCCACCGACTGTCCTATGCATGGCACTTCGGCCTAGCGGGATACCTACTGCGTCACAAAAAGTTGGGCCTCTAACGTTGGCTACGTCCAAGGCCCGAGGGAGAGAGGCATGGAATGAGGGGAGCGCTTTTAGAGTTCCTCAGTTCACCGTCAAAAGCCCGACACACTGGCTTTCAGGGGTTGTCCTTTTGGCTGGATCGTGACGCCGGAGGCAACCGCGCTATCCAACTCGAGAATTGCAAGCTTTTCAGCATTATCACCACACCCAAGATTGAGGGTCTTGAGTGACCCGTCTTGGGCGGTGTCGATTTGGACGATCTGGCCCGGTTCTAGGCTAATTCGAACGCGTGCAGCTAAGCTGCCAGCGTCTGGCCCCGTATTATCCCAGACGACCGCATGGAGAGAACAGCGATCGCTACCTGGCGTGTAGAACGCTATGACGCGTTTACTGCCAACCGTGGTGAGAATCGGCTGGTGAGGCCCGACCGGTCCCAAATTCTGGACCAGATCATCGGCACGGGCAGGAATACTAACAGCCGTTAACGCGACAAAGGCGCCCGCCACGACAACTTTCGACAAAGGATCGTGACTGAACGAGAACATCATGAGTCTCCTTCTGGGTTTCAGGTCGAAACCTCAACCTCGAAGGACGATCATGCAGACTCTATGAGGATTGCCATCCTCCATTCGTATGAGAAATTGCTTGCTAGCAAGCCCCTTGGCCGAATTCTGAGTAGAACCATTTAACCAGACGCCTCAGCGCTTTGGTGTTGCTCAAACATGGAGCCGACCAATCCTCACATGAACTCAATGGTCAAAGTCAGTTCTGGATGGGAGATGTCAGCGTCAAGCTGTCCCACCCAGTAATTGAGCAGCGGTGAGCGGGACGGTGAGTTACGTGGAGGCTAGGAGGTCAGTTCTTTGGCTTGCCGACCTCGATGTCCGCGCCTTCCTTGGTGATCTGTCCGGAGACACCTGGGACGTCGATCTTAGCGACAGACCTGGTCCTCTCGTAGTAACGATATGCGAGCACGCCGAGGGCCACGAGCACAGCCGCCAGAAGTACACCGAGCAATCGATTATTGGTCCTGGTACTCAATGGTCCGCCATTTCCTATCCGGGCTCCCAACCAACCGCTCCTGATGCCGATGCATCAGCAAGGTGCTGAGATCCGCCCCGCCGCAAACGCGTTTCCGCTCTTACTATAAACTCCAGCAAGTGGCGTCGGGTTTCCCGCTAACTGCCGCCCATTATGGGCACTGCGACGGCACCCGTTGATGAAGGAGTAAGAACCTACCGCCGCCTCAAGTGGTCGCGGTGAAACTATCGCGACTGTCCGCGATGCCGCCATTCCGGATGCGGGTCTCCACCCCCTGAGCTGAATTGGGCGGGGGCATTTCCACTTAGGGTCCGGAGCCGACCTCAAACACGATGCGCGGTTAGTCCGCTAAGAGGGCGCACAGCTGTAACTGGCGTTAATGATCAAATAGTGAGAGCACCCTTCTGCATCGCGAGCACGACAGCCTGAACCCTATTCTTAGCCTCGAGCCTTTTCATCGCTTGCGTGACGTGCCAATCAACGGTTCGGTCTGAGAGATGGAGCATGCCTCCGATCTCTTCAGACGACATGCCTTTGGCAACTCCAACCAAAATCTCCCGCTCTCTTTTGCTCAATCGCCGTTGAGTAGGCTCGTCAGGAGGAGCAATGAGGTCTTTCAGGCGATAGAAGCCTGCAATGCAGATGACCTGAATGGTGAAGCGATGCTTGTGCAGCTCGGAGCGGCTGTTCGTGGCGCTGCCAAACCAGCCCGCCCCAACCGCGCCCTTCGGGCCTGGAACTGGAACGACGAGCGCCTCTGGAACACCATCCTCCCTAGCCCGCTCAAACCTCTCGGCGTCGTAGGGCTCGTGAGGAGTGTCGTACCAGAAGAAGGGTTCTAGGGCCTCCTTACAATGCCGGAACACAGGGCTAGCTTGAAGCTCGCCTTTATGGACATGCCGTGCAACCTTCCCTTTCTCAACTCTTGCTCCCAATAACCACTTTTCGAGTGGCAGGCCCTCGTAGGTAAAGCGGAATACGCCGAAGTCTTCGACGCCGATCTCTCGCAAGTTCCGGTGCATGTGGTCGAGAACATCATCGACTGTGGGCTCACACAGCAGCTCGTTGATGACCTTTGGGAGATGAGCTTTTAGAACCTTCACGGCTTCACTTCCCGCATTTCTACGAGTTGACGAAGCGGGGGAGCTGACGATCATTATAACCCAAATGCTTATTTTCTGCAGTGCGCGAAATGCTCAGCGCAAATCCGACCGATATGATCATCTCACGTGGCTCGCGAGCTTAGGCTTGCGGCCGCGCTGACACCCTGCCCGACCTGATGCAGGGCGTCGACGAGGATTATCGGAGAGACGTTATGAGGTGCCCGAACAAATCGTCGGTCAACGCGTGTGAGCCTCCACGAAACCCTGGAGCGGATCTGCCGGGTCACAGGCTGGCCCGCTGGACATGTCTATCTTCCCGACGACGTCAACGACACCCGCCGCTTGCTTCCTAGCCCAATTTGGCATTTTGAGCGCGAAGAGCTAGCGCCGCTCGCTCGTGAAACAGCAGGAACTGTATTCGTGGTTGGTGAGGGACTGCCCCGTAAGATATGGGCGACTAAATATTCGGAATGGCTGCTGCCAGACATTTCGGACCGCGCCAAAACAATCATGCTGAAAAGCGAGCCCTGCTGAAACATGGGCTGCACGCTGCCTTCGCCTTTCCGCTTTACGCAGAGGGAAAGCTTCAAGCCGTCCTGGAGTTCTTCTCGACTACGCGTCAACCGCCTGATCAGCATCTGCTGTATATCGCGCAAAGTATTGGAGAGCAGCTTGGGCGGCTTCTCGAGCGCCAACGGGGTGAAGAGCAACAACGTCAGGTGGTGGCGATTTCAGATGCTCTCGATCTAACGATCCTCCGCTCAAAGGCGTTTGAGGCAACGCTGAATGCGCTCACCTCTAGTGTCTATCTCACTGACCGCCATAGCCGAATCATTTACATGAACGATGCCGCTAAGCGCGAAGTCGGCACCAGCACTGCAATTTCCGTTGCGAATAGCCGCCTGGCTCCTACCGACCGCAAGGCGCACCTTGCGCTCGCCCGGGCCATTAACGAGGCGGCTGGCGACAAGGCCGATCGGCTAACGAGGGGCTTCACAATCGCTCTCCCCGGGATGGACGATGCAGGTTTAATCGCCACCGTCCTCCCGCTGGCGCCCAACTACCAAAGCGTCGGCGGGGCCTTTCCCGGAGTTGCGGCAATCTTTGTGCAAGACCCGATAGTGATGCCTCGCCTCCCGGGCGAGGCCTTCGCAAAGCTCTACGGTCTGACGCGTAGCGAGCTGCGCGTGCTAATCACCATGGCACCGGGTCTCAGCGTCAAAGAAGCTGCCGATGTTCTGGGGGTCAGCGAGTCGACGGCCAAAACCCACCTGCAGCACATTTACGGTAAGACCGGCACATCCAAACAGACTGAGCTCTTACATCTGTTCATGAGCTCTACGCCACCTGTCAAGGCGGCGTAACAGTGGCACACCAGGAAGCTGAAAATTCCGGTTGAGATTTTTTAAAGTTCATCGAACGGATTTGAGACTGAGGCACAAGACCCTCTGAACGACGTCAGACCTGAAACTTGCAGCGACACTCGGCGGACGCCGAAGAGATCCAATGACCTCCGATGTAAATCACGCAGTCCGCGTCTAGGGTGGATAGATAAAGAGCTCCGGCTGGGTGAAGGAGAAGGTGGCGCCGGAGCTCAGTGCCTAACTTAGAACTTGTTACATGGTCAGTGGCCTTCCTCGCTTCTCCGCCTCTTGGTCAAAAGCCGGATGCATTGGCTTTGAGGGGTTGTCCGGGTGGCTGGATCGTGATGTCGGAGGCAACTGGGCTATCCGAGTCGAGAATTGCAAGCTTTTCAGCATTGTCCCCGCACCCAAGATTGAGAAGTCTTGAGTGACCCGTCTTGGGTGCTGTCGATGCGGACGATCTGGCGAGCACTCAGGCTAACTCGAAATTGCGCTGCTGAGGCACCGCTGACATCGCTGCGGTCCGAGACCACGACGTAGATGCTACAACGGCCACCCCCTGGCTCGTAGAACGCTATGATGTTCTTATTGCCAACGGTGGTGAAGATCGGCTCGTAAGGCACAACGGGTCCTAAATTTTCCGGGCGGGCGTAGCCATGGGAGGGTGCGCCGACCGTCGTCGTCAGCACTGAAAGCGCGCCAGCTAAGGCCAACTTCCAGAATTGAGGGTGACTACTCGCGAACATTGCGAATCTCCTTTTTGGAAAGCAGATCTTCGAGATGCTGCTCAAGACCCACTTGAGTTGTCGCTATTCGCTCACATTCCTGAGCGGGTGGCCTCATCCGTATGTATGAGAAACTGGTGCCGCGGATGGTTGTCAGGCTTCGGTTGGGGAGGCGCGGCGCGAGGAAATAGATTTGCTGACGCCCTCACGCCACAACGACTTTACAGACGCCTTCGTCCCCGACGCGTACAACAACCTCAGCCTTGAAGGTTTCGGCGCCGGGAGCCACCTACGGCTTCGATGTCAATTGCTTCGGTTCGCCGCTGCACACAGTTATCGGCTACCACGCGCTTGCTGTTGATTTCAGTGAGGAAGGGTCGGTTCGGCAAGAACGCCCTGGACGTCGTGCAGCATGGGCCGGTGATGGGCGTGACATTCAATTGGTGATGTCCGCCTTGGGTCAAAAGCGGACTCTTTTCACAGCCTCACTCTATCTCCGCTTTGCCCCTGAAAGCGGACGTCGGCATCGATGTCCGTTAGTGATTGTCGAGCCCACACTCCTTGCCGATTTCCGGGCGAAAAGCCCGCGGGTCACATTGGGCGTAACCCCTAAGTGATGGCTTCTCTCACGCCAATCAGCGCAATAATTCGCCCCAACCTAAGTTGGGGTGCAGTCATGAGTGAGACCTTGGAGCGCATGCAAGAGCGTGCACGCGAACTCGCCCGCTCCGGCAAGTTCAGTGGTCCGTGCCACCGACGTTGCCGTCCGCGCTTAAGACCAAGCCTATGCCAAGACACGGCTGCAGTAGATCACGAGGATCACTCTAGACGCCGAGGCAGCGCGAATTGACGAACAGTACAATCGGGTACCCCTCGCTTCTTCGACCCCTATTCGGGTTTGCGCCTCGCATCAGAGTCACAGCCAATCCGGGCCGCAGCAGCAGGTTGGGGTTAGGAATTTCCACCAGCACTTCCATGACCTGCGTCTGCGGATCAAATTCGTATCCGCCGCCGGCAAGCTTTCCGACCTGAGGAAGCCTCTGGCCGGTTGGTAGTGTGACGAAGACCTCAATACGGTTTAATGCATTGCTCCGATCAAAAGTCTCTCCGGGCTCCAGAAGCTGCAGGTGCTCAGCGTAGACTTGATAGGGCACGTAGGCCTTGACCAAGATTGGATCGAGCTCTGAGATCGTGGCCATGGTCGTCTGCTCGCTGAGATGGGTACCTTCGGCAACCGTCGGGCGGCTCATGACGCCGGCAAACGGCGAGTATAGCTTCGTCTCCGTAATCTTGATTTCGTCGCCCCGCACTTGAATGCCGGCTTGGGCGGCCGCCGCTGCAGCAATATCCCTCTGCGCCTCCAACTCCAAGTAGCGAAGCTCTGATATGACGTTCTTTTTGCGAAGATCCTCGTTTTTCTTCAAAGTCACTTCGGCGATGCGAAGCTGGGCCTCGGCCCGCAAAAGCTGAGCCTTGTCGCGCTCGAGTTCGAGTTCCTCCTTTGTCGTATCGAGGGTGAAGAGCAGCTTGCCCCTCTCTACATAGTCGCCGGGCTTGAAGTGGATTTCTATGACCTGCCCTCGATCGGAAAGTCTCAAGCGCGGATGCAGTCACCGATGCTTGTTATTGGACCGAACCCAAGCTACCTCACGCGGATTCTCGTCGATTGAGATACAGCGGCAGGGCTAGTGCGTATCACCATGCGGCGCTCGCGGTGCACTGAGGATTATCTGCGACTGCGTGGCTCTCATCAACTTGGCCTCTTATATCCCACGGAGTCGTCACTCAGCGGATCGCACTTGGGCCATTTGAAATCGGTCTCTCAAGCTCGAGCAGGTTTTTACACTCGGTCGCTGGAGGTTTCTCTACGATCGCCCCTCCCCTCTGAACGCATTGGCTCGGTGGCGGCGCAATGCCGCGCTCGACCCACGCCTCGAGCGATTCAAATGCTTTGTGTGCGTAGGGTTGGATCAGTTCCAGGTTTGGAAGTTGCTTCCCGACCGTAGCGCCCTTTAAGGAGTCCAAGTGATTCCCATTCTGGATCTCATAGAGGCGATAGTTTTGGCCAAAACCTTTGGCTTCGACCATGGCCTTGTAAGGCCGTGCATGTCCCTTGATGGGAATCAAAGCGTCCAGTGTCCCGTGGACACCGATCAGCGGTTTGCGAACTATGCCAGTATTTGCGAACGTTTGGATGGTTTTCCTCACGCTCTCAGGGCGGGTTCTATAATCGTAGTTTGCGAACGCGGCGAAGCCAGGAAATTGCCTGCTATAATCCGGGTCAAGCTTGCGGACATACAGACACTCGGTGACTTCCCATGCTTGGGTGCGATTCAGGTTCCAAAGAGACGTGCCATTCTCGACAAGGTCTGGTGGAAAATCAGCGGCCTGTATGGCTAGGGCCTCAGCACTATTCGGATCGAGGCGATTATCGAAGTACGCGGGAAACTTTTTCAGGCCAACCGGTAATTCCCCAATGAAGTTCGGCCCCTCAGGGCGCCACAAAACCGCTTCCCACTCGACGCCCCCATCGAAAGTCTCTGGGTGATCTTCGATCGCCTTGCGGACTTGGTAGCCACCGTTCGATACGCCCATGGCATAGGTGCGAGATAGCTTAGATTCGTAGTGCTCTTCGATCAGTGCCTTGGCGATGAGAGCAGCCTGATTGATCCGCTCGCCCCACTCCGCTAGGGAGTTTTCGTTGTCGAGAAGAAAAAAATACGCGAGCGGACAGGTGTCGGAGTCTGCCACGCAGTCTGCAACCGGGCTCAGCGGGCAGGCGTTCGGCTCACTCTTATCAGCCATTCTAAAGTTCATCGTCCCCTTATTTTGGGCGGCGTAGGCGTAACCTTTTTGCAAAACGAAGTCGCTGATAACGAGGTCACCGTTGAATTCGCTGCGCGTTCCAGAAGCTCCACCCACAACGAGTTTGCCGTTCCACTCCTTTGGGAGACGCAGCAAAAATCTGCCTTGATAGTCACCTTTGAGGGTTCCTTTGATCAGGACCCCGGGGACCGTCTTAGTAATGGGTGTCCAATCGGCTGGGTTGGCAGGAGCGATAGCCAGTGCGTCCCCCGGAACACTGGAAGTCGCACGTTGGTGAGCAGTGGTGAGATCTGATTGGGTTTCGATCTGAGGGTCAACGAGCCATTCGGCAAGGATTTCACTTTTTTCGTCCAGAGCCGCCTCCGTGGGGCTCGGGATAAACGTCGACCCAATCAGCACGAGCATCAGTCCCAACTGATGCTTCATCACCACCCTGCCGAAAGTCACTTGGTCCATTTTCCGCCTGCTCATTGGCGAGCCTGATCTCGCTTACCTATGAATTGGCCGGTCCGCAATCCGCGCACGGAGACGCTGAGCGGCTCGACGCCTATGTCGTGAAGGACGCGACCGCCCTCGCTTACGTCTACGCGCGCGAGACGCGGGCCGATGCTGATAATGACAAAGGTGCCCTGGGAAATTCTCCTGCACTACCGACGGTCTTGTTTCTGTCACTGGGGACGTGTACGCTAACGTACCATCAGTAAAGTAACAGTGGGCCACTCTTCGGATCACCCCTACCTTTGACTTCCCATGGCTCGGCGTTCCGCCTCCTTAGATCCCCGAAGAGAAAAATTGCTTAGCGCGGATCCCACACTTCCTTGATAATAGGGCTTCCCTGCGTAAAAAATCGAGAGGCAGTACCATGAGTAAGCCATACGCTGCGAAAGATGCCGCTAGAAAGCGTCGCGGCACACGTCGCAAGGCGACGTCCAAGGTCATCGCCGAGGAGGCGCGCGATAAACATCAGCAGACCCGCCCCAAGGTTATGGCCGAGCGCAACAGCCTTCCCGCAATTGCCTTCTGGGAGGTAGGTGATGCCCATCGTGGGATTGCCGCCCAATTCGAAAAGTTCGGCGAAACTCAAGTACCCGACACGATGCGCGAGCTTGCTGAACGTAGCGTGGCTCAGACCCGGGAGGTCTATGAGCATTCCAAGATCACTCTCCAGTCCGTATTAGAGAGTTGGCGAAACTCCTTCGGCACGGCTGGTCAGAGCGTTACGACGCTCAACCAAAAGATCATCGAGCTGGCTGAGCGTAACATCGATACGAGCTTCGATCTGGCGACGAATCTATGCAGAGCTAAGAACTTTGCTGAGGTCATAGAACTGCAGACGGCTTATTGGCAGAAGCAGTTCGGTGAACTTAAGACCATAGCTGACGAAGTGCGCAGGCGGTCGGCGAAGACCCGGGTGGGCGCTGGAGTTGCAAGGCGAACTTAGTAACCGCTGTTGAAATGGTAATTCAGGCGAGTTCGGACGACGGCAAATATCTTCGCTTACGCCGGTTATCGAGACCCTTACCGGCACCATTACTGCAGGCGCGACGGCTTGCCCGCTTTGGAAGCCGGTTGTAATCGGAGGAGTATCCCCATGAAGTACGACCACGAGATTCTACTGCTACAGGGCGGTGGTGCGCTTGGAGCCTATCAAGCCGGCGTATATGAAGGCCTCGTCGAAGCGGGCATCGAGCCTAGCTGGGTCGTCGGCATCTCGATCGGAGCCATCAACGCAGCTCTGATTGTCGGCAATCCGCCGGAGCGGCGGGTCGAGCGACTGCGTGAGTTCTGGCGTCGAATCTCAGTCAATGTTGGGCCTCCCTTGCCGGCATGGCTCGACTCACTTCGCCCCGCCGTCAACCACATGGCTGCGATGTCAGCTGCCACTATCGGCGTCGCAGGCTTCTATAGACCTCGAATGCCACCAGCCTCGTTCGCCGCGGACGGCACCGAGGCCGCCCTGAGTGTGTATGACACAACTCCGCTCAAGGCGACGTTAGAAGAGTTGGTGGATTTTGATTTGATCAATCGCGGGCAAGTCCGGCTTTCGTTGGGTGCCGTGGACGTATGCAAGGGCACCTCCACCTATTTCGATACGAAGAATACGCTTATCCACGCGGACCATGTCCGAGCCAGTGGCGCTCTGCCACCCGGCTTCCCCCCGGTCACGATCGATGGGGAACACTACTGGGACGGCGGCGTGGTAACCAACACGCCAATCACTTATGTGGTGGACGAAAGACCATTGCCCACCGCCCGCATCATTCAGGTCGATAATTTCAACGCCCAAGGAGAGCTACCGCGGAATCTAAGCGAGGTGTCGGAACGGGCCAAGGACATCCAGTATGCGAGCAGGACTCGTTTCAACATCGAACGAATACAGGAAATGGGCGAGCTCGCTACCGCAGCCCGTGCGCTGCTAGACAAACTGCCGCCGCACCTGAAGTCCGATCCCAACGCGCAGAAACTGGCGGCCGCCTGCGACGAGAGAAGCTGGTTAATCATTCGCCTGATCAATACCCGCCCCTCACGCTCGGGCTTGGTGAAGGACTACGAATTTTCACGCGCGACTATTGAGGATGCGTGGGCAGCTGGTCTTGAAGACGTGCGCCGTTCCATTTCCGGCTGGGACACGATCAAGCCCTACGAAGCGGGACCAGAGATTGTAATCTACCGGCCGACCGAAGCTCTGCCATTACTTAATCAGGCGGCAGAATAATTTCCGTTGCGGCCGCAGGCAAAGGCCCCTGAGCTGACGCGACTAGAGAGGAAGCATATGAAGCAAATGAGCCAAGTTCTCTGCGGCGCCGCCATCGTGTTAATGGCTGGAGCCGCCCTATCCCCTGTCGACGCGCGTGCGTTGTTCGCTTATCCCATGCAAGGGCAAACTCCAGAGCAGGAGAACGCGGATCGGTCAGCCTGTCATGATTGGGCCGTCGTTCAGAGTGGGTACGATCCCACGCTTATGTATTCGGCTCAGCGAGGCGTAATCATCACGCAGAGCGGTAATACACTTCCTACCTATGACCGGCGCTATCCGGCTCCGGGCGGGATTGCCGCCGTCAGGGGGAACGCCGACATCCGCCGCCTAAATGAACTCTATGACGCCTACCTCAGAGCCGGCGAGGTCTGCTTAGAGGCCAGAGGTTACCAAGTTACAAGATAGGAGCTAGTAATGCGAATTTCGATCTCTAAGGCTTGCCTGGGGTTCGCCTTCACCTGCATCGCTCCGGCTCCCGTCTTCGCTGAGCAGGCTTACCTTTGTGCAATCAACGAAGTGTATGAATGCGTGGCTGTCGCCGGGTGCAGCCGCATCTCTTTAGAAGACGCCAATCTTGCAGGAGTCATGCTGATCGATGTTGAAAAGAAGCAGCTTAGCTCGGCTCCACTGGGCCAAGACCCGAGCACGGACGCCATCGACAGCGTGACCGTGGCTGACGACGCCATCCTCCTGCATGGTATAGGCAAGAAGGACACCAACAGGACTTGGAGTGCCGTCATATCGCTGAAGACGGGCAATTTATCAGCTGGCGTCTCCACCCCAAACTCATCGCTAGCACTCGCGGGGAGATGCACCGCCAAACTCTGATGCCTGGGGCGCAGTGTTCTTCTGGCTGTATGAAATTCCGACTGTTGGCTGTGAGCTTGTTCGCAGCGGAATGATGAGCGAGAGCGCGCTACGTGTCGGGTCCCCAGGTCAGCTATTGCGAAGTGGACGGAGCGAACTTGACGGCTCTGCTTGCATTAAAACCACGTGCCAACGTCGAGCGTGAAAATCCATCCGGTGCCGCCGACCTGATACGGAATTGCCGTATAGCCGACTGCCGAACGCGTCTGTGTAAAGAGCCTGACCGTTCATGCGCACCTCCTTGTGGCCAAACGGAAAGTACGTCAATCCCGCTGCAATGTCCCACGGCTCTCCAAATTCACCGAAAATCATTCCTCCTGAGAGATAGGCTTGCCAATAGTCCGGTTTGAGCATGGTTGACGCGTAGACCTGGAATCCATGATCGAACAGGCTGGTTACAGGGATGGTTCCGGTGACGTCGAAGTCACCCAACCAGCGGAAATAATACTCTGCGTCAAGCGACCAACCCTTCCACTTTAGCCCACCGTCCAGGTCCAGCATGTTGTAGGTCGCCCTGTTGATATTGCCTCCCGTGTTGAAAGCATTAGGGGCGAAGAGCAGCGTTCCATCCGAGAGGCGTATCTGACTGTTTTCGAAAGAGTTGACCCCTGGCTGCTCCTGCGCATCCTCACGGCTGGTTGTGAAATGGACGCCGAGCAGCGTCGCAAGCTTCTCGTGATACTCATAGTCGCCAAAACCTGCACCGGGCCCGAACTCGCCGGTGGTCGGCATCCAGTAAAGCATGCCAGTGACCGTATTAATGTCGGGATCCAACTGGGTTGCGCTGACGCCAAGGGCGCTGAGATTGCCGGCGAGTGCCACCTTGTAATCCAGTTTATCCGTAATCTCTCCGCTCGCCATGTATCCCTGTATGTACGATCCTCGGAAGTACTCATCTGCCATCTCCCGATGGTCAATCCTAAGCCAGTTGGGGAATGACTGAGCGGTTGATCGCGTTGAAGGCAACGAGAAGATACCGGCCATTGCGGTCAAACCATCACCGAACTTATAGCTGATATTGCCGCCAACCACGACTTGGGCAGGGTCACCCTGGCTCACATTTTGCGTCCAGGCATACCAAAAGTAGCGGAACCGTTCGTCAAACAGCCATCCGTGCAGAATAAATTGAAGTCTATTCAACTGAATGTCTTGTCTCAGATCGAGCTCGATAGTGCGTCCAAACGCATCCGTGTAGAAGTCATTTAAGTTCAACTGGTTCAGGTAGCGTACATAGCCCTTTGTGGAAAAGTCGACCTCCCCGTTAGGTCCGCGAGCGAGAACGAAGCCTTTACCGAATTCGTAGGGAAAGGGACCCGATTTGGCTTCCTTAGCATAGGGACCCATGCCGGCCGGAGCGCCGGGTTCGTAGGGCCCCGGGTCTGAAGTTTTGGCATAGACCATGCCGTCCGGAGATGCGACCGCCGCAGTAGAGGCTGTGGCGTCGGAGTTCCCCTGAGGCTGTTCATCCTGCGATGGCGTAACCCCCAAGCTCGCTTCCAGCGCCGCGATCCTTGCGTCGAATTCGGCAAGCTGCTGCTGCATGGCTTGTTGCGAGGCTTGCAAATCTTTTTTCGTGCGGAGCAGCTCTTGCAGCTGCTCGACGCGCTCACGCTGGATGTCCGCCGAGGGCGGCGGAGCCGTCTGCGCCTGCGCCATATGCGGCGCGAATAACAAGATAGGCAGAACCAATCTGAATGAGATCAGCGTTCGAGTATGTGAGACTGAAGCGGAGCTCTGTAGCATTTGACGACGAGGTGCGATTTGAAACGTAGCCGAGAAGCGACGTCGCGCTGGGCGGAGAAGCAGAGTCTTCGAGCTCACCTAAACGCATTACAGCCCGCAACGCATGCCAGAGCCGAAGATCTCCACGGTATTCACAGCCCCGCTTTCTGTGGCGATGGCGCATCAGTCCCGCGACGCCGTCGATACACGTCGGTCGCCCCCGCCGCCAATCAGGAGGAAAAAGCAGTGACCGACCGTTGTGCTATGTTCGCCGGTCGGCTAACAAAGTAGGTGCCTAAGAAATCGCCTGGAGCCTGCCGGGAAACAGCGGGGTGGTCCTGGCGCTCGGTGATGGTTCGCCGAAGGCATCTGTCATTCCACTCACGATTTTGAATGGCAGATCATTTTCCCCCAAAAGCAGAACTTTTCGTTGGTCAAACAGCCGCAGGACGAGGGACCCTGTCAGGCATAGGCTCTGACGTGCAGTGCCCCCTAGCCTGCATCTTGTTTGTGCCAACTAGCCCCGCACCCATCGCGGGGCTTTTTTCGATCAAGCTGCGAAACCGAGAATGGTGGATGAGCCTCTCCAGGTCGTGGTCGATGGCACGAGCATAATCGTCACGATGCTCGGCACGGATTTTTCCGTCACATATCAAGCAACTCGGTAGTCCGCATCTCGTGTTGACGCACACGTCGATTACCGCGAGCGGCCCTGCGCCGGTGACTGAGGCCATCCATCAGTTTAGGGCTCGCGCCTTTCACGCAGCAGCCGAAAAGCCGCGCGAGTTCGGCTGAATCGTGTGAGGCGTCGGCTTCGGTCGGCGCCCTTTTTCATCTCGCTACACCGAGACGCTGTTAACCAACTTTAATAAAGCTTTAATCAATTTAGGTGTGTTCAGGCTATGGTTACCCGTGGCGGACCCCCCTCAAAAATCCGCCTAGCGGTTCCCCCAACCCCGGAACCTAAGAAGCCCCGAACCCCCCCGTGTCGGGGCTTCTTCTTATTTAGGGTCAAGTGTTGCAGGGGAACGACACCCGATCTGCGACAACCCCTCTATCATTACGTGTCTCCATCGGGAGTCTCCACTTGCAAACTCAGCCCCGTCCCTAGCGGGGCTTTTTGGTGTGAACCGATAAAGAACATCAATGGAGGAGATCATGACCTCCAAGGAGACTGTCCTGGTGGTCGTTGGCGCCATTGTCTTGGGTCGTTGTACGTTGGGCTCCGACCGCTTCTCTTTCGGCACATCCTCGATTGTTGGATTGCGAGGCACGTGGGACGGACTTCGATCGCTCCTTTGTCCGGCCATGAGCTGCCGGGGCGCGGCTATTGCGTCGGCGCACCATTGCCTCAGAAATATCTCCACGTTCAACCTCAAAACTCTTGGTGTGCGTTTTCGCTGGTCCTTGCTAGTACCTTCAGCCCCGCGCATGATTTGGTCGGGGCTTTTCGTTTGCGCAAACGTTCTTTCGAGCGGATCATTATCGAGTCATGGGCAATCAGCGGAAATTGCCGAGGTTCCCTCCGCATCTTGGAACCGGAGCCCTGCCGACGCCACCCCGATGATGGAATGGACAGACTGGCTTCTCTTTCGATCAGTGGGCGCGGCGGGATGACGTCGGGTTGGTAATCTCCGTTGTCCGGCCATACTGCAGCCGGGATGCGGGACAGGTATCCCGCCCACTCGTATGTTCCCCCGTACCGAGCTGAGTGCCGGGGCCACTCATACGCGAGGAAACAATGATCAGATTGTTGATCAGTGTCGCCTTTGCCTTAGCCGTTGCAACGTCGGCAGAGGCCATGTCGCCTGCGCCGCTTCATGAGCCAGACGCCATGATCACGCAAATAGCCGACCAACCGTGCGACCTTCCCAGTCAGGTACAAATCAATGGTATCTGCATGTTGCGCTCCACCCCCCACCATGTCCGCCGACCACAAATCCGCAAACCCAGCCAAGCCGACCAACCGTGCGACCTTCCCAGTCAGGTACGAATCAATGGTATCTGCATGTTGCGCTCCGCCCCCCACCATGTCCGCCGACGCGACTACCGTGGGTGTGCGAAATGGAACGAAGGTAAATGCGTTGAGTACTACTGAGACGCTCAAGCCTCGGGGAAAATTTGTGCCCCGGTAGGCGTGGAGGCTAACTCTATTTGTATCCGCCATGTCGCAACTGATGAAGCGCGTTCAAATCTTCTACCGACAGCCTCACCCATCGGTCCCCGTCAGTCGGTACCCAAAGGTTGCGTGACACGCAACCGGTTAGTCGCTCGCCGCGATTGTCGATCTCGATTAGCTCTTGTCCGCAGTTATGACAGCGATCCATGTCGCTTAGCACCGCCTGTTTAGTCGCCACCATCGCAGCAACTCAGCTCGGTGCACCGACAGCCGGTGCGGCCGGAATCTTCATCGCCGTAGGATGGCGACCTGGAGAATACTCGTCGGCCATGGTCATGGAAGTTGCCGGTGAAGCGCCCGCCGTGGCCAAAATGACCGCCGTCGAAACGGCCACAAGCGAGGGCGTCATGGGCGAGGCCCAAGCCGCCGAGTGCGAGGATCGCCGCGACGGCTGCAACTTTGATGAGAGATTGATTGCATTTCGTTGATGTAGATTTGGGCGCGACCATGCTTTTTGTCAATTCTGAGCGCATTCCAGGCAGCTTTGTCGTGAAGGACGCGACCGGCACACTGCAAAGGTGCTGACGATGGATGAGGCTCGGCGCAGGTGCATTCAGGCACCGCAAACACATCGCTCGAACCATCCTCGTATTCCGCGATAAAGCGAATGTGGTTCTTTAAGTCACCTTGTGGGTTGACTGTCATCGTATCGTCCAATGAGACGCCACTCTCGACTTAGAAGCACCCAGGCACCCACCGCGAGCAATGGATCAAAGACCGCGAACGTCAGCAGAAAATGTGGGAACACGCCCGCTAGCGCGAGGGGTACGAGCACCGCAGGGATGAACACTACTCGGTCGATCACGGACGCAGCGACGAATTGTCGTGCACCCGAACGACCGCCAAACAAATATAGCCAACCGATGACCGCGACTGTCAGGCCGATCACCCTAATGAGTGCTCCCTCGTGTCCAACAAAAGCTGGATCCCTGAAAAGAGTTCTGGACCACACCCGGCCATCCGACGAGCAGCACTCCGATCCCGAGGTAGATGGCTCCATTGACCACCGTGTACTTAGACGCTGTGGACAAAGTGGAGGGCTGTTGAAAAAGATCGTTGATGAGTGACATCGCGCAATGTCTCCGCTTCGGAACGAACGCCTAAGTCAGTAGGTCTTTTCAGTGGCATGCGGCGTCTTGAAGAGGCACCCAATACGCCACTAATGATCGCCGTCATACAACTCCCATTTTCGGAAATACGATTGGCTTGCGGAAGTTTGCTCCGCGCTGTGGACCTTCATAGCTGATCGCCATCAAGCCAAAGGCATGGACTGCATGGCTTGACCAATCAATGCGATGGGCATAGTCCCACACAATGCTAGGCTTCTTGCTGAGAGGGTCTGAGCCTCTTCCACCCATGCGATGTTGTAGCCCCTTGGAAGATGATCAAGCCACCACCGGGAATCTCGATGCGGTCGAACAACACCCGGAAACTGCGAGCCGACACCAAACTCCTGGATCTTCGACTTGATCAGGGTCTTGGCGCTTTGGCTGAGGGTCTTTTGTATCTCGCGGATGCAGACAACCTTGGCGCCGGGATTGAGCAGGCAATGTTCGACGATCATGGAGGCGAAGTGCCAGGACTTACCTGAGCCTCTGTCGCCGTAAGCGGCCAATCTGGAACTAAGCCGAGCAGTTCTTCACTTGAAAAGCCCCTCGAGTTCAACTGCGTAGCGCGGCGCAGGCGAGACTGAACCATTTGTAGGCGAGCACCGAGTTTGATCAACCGTGGCCCGCTGCACTGAGGTTGGCGACAGCCCCGCCGAATAGGCCTGAGACAAGGGTGCCAACCACGGTCAGCGTCGTTAAAGCGGTCAGGGCGATGCCGGCGGCGACCAGGGCATACTCGATGGCCGTTGATCCCAACTCGTCGGTGATGAAGCATTTACCCAGGTTCATCATCTGCGAGTTTCTCCCTGTATCCGCTCGACACAGCGAGGACGCTAAGACCGACCGAAAATTCGATTCAGTCTACAATGTCGTTCGCCTTCGGCGGTCGCGCCTATGGAATTAAGCCTAATGCACCAATTCGCCCCGCGAGGTTTCCGGGTGAACATGCCGGAGCCGTTTCCTAGTTCTGCGTAGCGGCGACTTTAAGCGGCCTCTGGGCTCCCCCTCCCCGCCGTGTCGGGGTCGTTTCCCTAGACTGGGCGCTCGCTTCGGCGGGCGCCCATTTCTTTTGCGGGAACGTCAAGACAAGGACGGTCGTTTTGTCTTTAGCCAGCGTTGCTTCCCTGGCTGGTTAGGCCCCGGTGCCGCCCTCGTATGTACCCCCGTACCCGCTGGTGCCGGGGCCGCTACCATCATGTTCTTGGATTCGGCCCCCGAAATATCCTGGCGCTTGGGGGATGTTTGAGCCTCTCGTCCTGCAGTAAGATGCAAGGGCTTCACGAGCGTGGGTTTGTGCGTATGACCGTGAGCCAAAAGCAGCTGTACCTCGATCTTGAGACACTGTCCGAGGAGCAAATCGAGGTTGGCCTTCGCGCGGGCGTATGGGGCGATCCCGCGCGCCCCGTCGTGGAACGCTATCTCGACCAGATAAAGCTGGCTCGCGTGGAAGCAGCCGCTGCGGAGCAGCTGGCTGCGGCTCGTGACGCGATTAACGCAGCCGGTGAAGCTGTGGGCGAGGTCAGAGCTATGAAGGTGTGGGCGATCTCCGCGCTCATAATCTCAGCCGGGGCAATGCTGGCAGCAATGGCCGCAGCCTTCGTCGCCTTCCTCGCCCTGCGACACGGGACGATCTCCTGGTAAGGAACGCCCGCTTCGGGCGGCCGCACTCGTTCCTTCAATTTGAAATCAGAGACTTGAAAGCAAGAGGAGCGCCGAGTGACCAACTCGGCGCCCTTCTCCGTAACCTACGGGCTCACGCGCCCAGGGAAATTATCCGCATTCCTTCATCGAATGCATCGCCGTCTCCGCGTCGGCCTTTGAACCATATTTGCCCATCATCTTGTAACGCTGCTTGTCGCTCGGCTCGGAGGTCATGATCGAGCAACCCTTCATCGTGTTGTCGTACATGATGTAAAACGTCTCGACGGCAAGAGCTGGCACCGAGAAGCCGACGATCAGTGCAGCTGCAATAAGATATTTCTTCATGTGGGATACTCCGTGGTTTGGGGCGCCCGCGCCCTCTCCTGTAAATCCGGCTGGTCTGAGAGGCCACCGACCGGCCAAGTGGCAGGACCGAGCATGAGAAAAATGGCTGCGTTTTCCCAATAGCTTTTGGCTATGGATCGTCGCCAATGGCGGCCTCGAGGCGGCGCTGCCGTAGGAATACTAAAGGGGGCGCCCTGCTGGGGATCGGCGCCCCCTTTACACCGATGCGGCGGCTGTCGCTGACACGACTCCGAGCGGGACGTGCTTTCGCCGGTGCTCTCCCAACGTCGCAATTCGTTTGCGGGTTCCTTGAGCGCGCGTGTCTAAAGCCGGGAACCTTTCCGCCACTGCAAAAGTTCTCCTCGCCAGACTGGGCCGGCTTGCAAAGCTCCCTTATCCCCTCCCGGCTGGCTGGCCCCCGCCGACATTGGCAAAAACCCCGGGCTCCGGGGTTTTTGTTTTGCTGCTTCCGGTCTGGACTGGCCGCGAGGGCAGTCCGCTCACGCGGCCATCCAAGGCGAGGATGGCACCCGCCTGCCTGCTGCGTCTCAGGACAAAGCAGCAGCTGATGTGATCGTGGTCGCCGACAACCACAAAAACTACAAGAAGGGCGACTGGAACAAGGGAAAGAACTGGGGCAAGAACGACGATTGGAAAAAGAACAACAAGAATTGGAGCAAGAACTACAACAACAAAAACTGGAACAAGAACTGGAACAAAAACTGGGCCCATTACAACAATAATTGGAACAAGAACTGGAACAACCGCGCCTATGTCCGCAACTGGAATTGCCGGCCCTATTACGGTGAGTTCGTCGGCGGGGTCGTGCTCGGCTCGATCCTGGCGGCGACCGGTGTGGGCATCGTGCCATACGCGCCCCAGCCCGATCTCTGCTGGTACTGGGCCGATCCGTATATGTATCGCGGCTATTGGGACTATTGCTACTAAGCGCAACCGATCTGCGCGTGCCAAGCGTAGGGCGCCGGCTTAGTCCGGCGCCTTTGTTTTTCTCTTACGCTTCGGGATTACTCGGCTGGCCGCGCGGCCCAGCGGCGAATGCGCGTGAACAGGTTGCGCTTCAGAAAATAATAGGCCGGCCGGCCCATGATCGCCAGGGCGACGAATTTCGACATGAAAGGTGTCGCGCCCAACAGGCCCGACAAACCGGCTTTCGCGCCGGGTTCGAGATCGGTCATCATCACCACGGGAATCAGCGGCCACGCGGCATAGGCGCCAACAAGAATCAGCGTGCCAAGCGCGAAACGCCAGCCGATCTGTTCGGCGGTGAAGACAGGGTCATTTGCAGTTTCGATGTCGACCTCCTCGCGATCGTCGGCGGGCGATATGTGCATGAACCTAGTCGGAGAATGGGGTTTCCACGCGGCATGGATAAGGCGTGCCCCGCCCCAATCGTCCCCCATGGATGGTAGCCTCGACCGACCCAAATCGGAACAGCTTAAATTTGCCGCTTGCGACTTGCGCGCGCAAGGCGGTTTTCTGTGCTTTTCCAGCGAAAATGCTCCGCACAGCTTAAAATTTTAGCCTATGCGCGAAGCATCGAGGCATTCACCCGCGCCATCGGACCTACCGAAGCGCTGCGCAGGCGGCTTAGGCACTACGCTCAGAGCTGATAGACGCCGCCGCACACCACGGTCTGATCCAGCCGCTCGCAGTACATGTCCTTCGGCTCGACCTTGTGCGTCACCGGGTTCATGAATTTGTAGGTCTGCCAAAAGCTCGGATGCGTCGCGGCGAGCTCGACGCGCTCCTTCACGAATGCCTTGCCGTCGGGGTCCGTGTCGGCGAGCTGATTGGTGCCGATGCGTTTGGCGTCGGCGCCATGTGCGAGCACCATGCCGTCGAGGCCGTAGACGACGATGTAGAGGTCGCCGTCGACGAACTCGCCTGATGGATTGCTGATCTCGGGATAGGCCTTGCCGGGGCCTTCGGCCTTGATGGCGCTGACGGCCTTTTTCACCATCGCCACCGCCTCATCCTTGCTGGCGGCGGTCGCGGCGAGCGCCACGCAGCCGATGGAGATCGCGGCGACGAAAGCGGCCACGGCGAAACTTGTGAGAGAGATGGAATGAGAGCGCATATGGTCCTCCGCGCATCCCCGACGCCGCCGAACCTAAGCGTTCTTGCAGCGTCTCCCTAACCCAACCTGCCGGCATGCTTTCGCAATCGCCAACGGCTCAGGGCTTGGCCGGCTTCTCCGCGGCAACGAGCCAGCCCGGGTCGAACCAGCGGTCGGCTTCGCCGTCATAAGGCAGCCGGTTGATGTCCCAATGGCGGATATAGGGGGCGTAGGTGTCCCAGACCGGCGGCCCGCCGCCGACAAACACCACGCGGTCGGGAAACCAGGCCAACACATCTTCCGGGTGGTTGGCCGAGCGGATCTCGCAGATGGTGCGGTCCTCGTAGGCAAAGGCCGGGATCGAGGCGATCGTGGTCGGCCCGGCGATGATCACATGACCGCGCGTGACCTCGAAGAACCGCGCCACATCGGCAACATATTCACGTCCCTTGTTGCCTTCCCAGGGCAACCGGCCATTCAGCCCAAGCTGCCCGCGCTGGCCTATGGCGCAGATCGCGCGAATGTCAGCCACGCTGTCCTCCTCACGCGTGCCGCTCGTCTGCGGCCCGCTCGCGACCTTAGCCACCGATGGTGTTTTGGCAAGGATTGATGCAGAAACACGCCGCCATGACGCCCCGCCCGAGTTCCGTCGCCGACATTGACGCTCGCCATAGGCTGAAGGCGATCGGGCTCATGGCGCTCGCGACGCTGTGCTTCGCGGCGCTCGATTCCACCGGCAAATATCTGATCGTCAAAGAGGCCGTTCCGGTCGCGCAAGTGACATGGCTCCGCTTTGTCGGCCATGTGGTGTTCAGCGCGGTCGCGCTCTGGCCCTTCGCGTTCAAGCCGTCGCTCCGCTCGGCCAAGCCCGTGTTGCAGATCTTGCGCTCGGTGCTGATGGTCGTGACCACGGGGTTCAATTTCCTGGCGCTGCGTTATCTCCAGCTCGATCAGACCGTCACCATCTTCTTTCTCACTCCGCTGCTGGTCGCGGCGCTGGCCGGGCCCCTGCTCAACGAATGGGTCGGCTGGCATCGCGTTGTGGCGATCGCCGCAGGCTTCATTGGCGTGCTGCTGGTGATGCATCCGGGCATCGGCAGCGTGCATTGGTCCATGCTGCTCGCGCTGGTCGCGACCTTCGGCTATGCGCTCTACAACCTTGCCACGCGCTATCTCGCGGCGTTCGATCCGCCGGAGGTAACGCAGACCTACACGCCACTCGGAGGCGTTTTGATCCTCGCGCCGTTCGCGCTGGCCGCCTGGCATTGGCCGGAG
This sequence comes from uncultured Alphaproteobacteria bacterium, assembly GCA_963710245.1. Taxonomy (GTDB): domain Bacteria; phylum Pseudomonadota; class Alphaproteobacteria; order Rhizobiales; family Methyloligellaceae; genus Methyloceanibacter. The sequence continues at coordinate 76,605 of CAVPZK010000012.1, read as the reverse complement.
AGCGCCCTGCAATATGCGCTGCTCGCTTCGCTCGGTTTCTGGGGCGGGCTCGGCCATTGGCTGCTCATCCTAGCGCATCGCAGCGCGCCGGCGCCGGTGCTGGCGCCCTTCATCTATCTCGGCCTGCTGTGGATGTCGGCCGCCGGCTATCTCATCTTCGGCAATGTGCCGACGCTGTGGACGCTGTCGGGCGCCGCCGTGGTGATCCTTTCGGGCCTTTACCTCTTCGCTCGGGAGCGGAAGGCGGTGGGCGCGACCAAGAGCGGTCCCGCCGCGGACATCGCCACACAATAATTCTCCGCCGTCGTGCAACCTTCCGCGCCGTGCCGTGTTGTTGACCTGGACTTGCGCGCTGGGAGGCGGCTTCAATGCAAGCCAAACTCAATGGAGCGATTTGGGCGAGCTTCGCCGGCTTCGCCTTTGCCGGCGTGGCGCTTGTCGCGACGCAGATGGCGTCGCTTGCCGGAACGCTGATGGCAAGTCACGAGGCTTTCGCCTCAGCCGCCGCCCGAAACCCCTGCTCCAGCCCGTGGCGCTGCGGGCCGAAGCGCCCAGAGGTTTCTCGCTGACGGAAAAGCGGAACATCGAGAAGGCCATCAGGCTGCAAATCCGCGCCTACGCCGCGCGCGACGCCGAACAAGCCTTCGCCAAGCTTGCCCCCTCGACCCAGCGCTTCTTCGGCGAGCCGAACCGCTTTCTCCGCTCGCTCGCGCAGGAGATGCCGACCGTGCTCGATACGCGCCGCTTCGCCTTTCTCGGCGTCGAGCAGATCGGCCAGCGGACCGTGCAGCAAGTGCTGATCACCGACAGCACCGAGCATGAATGGCTGGCCGAGTTTCAGCTCGAGCAGATGAAGAGCGGCGATTGGCGCGTCAAAGGCTGCATCCTGCAATCGACGCCGGGACAGCAGGCTTAAGCCTCGTCAGGCGCGTCGGAGCTCTTGGCGTAGCGTTGGCGAAGCTCTTCGGTGAAGCTGGCAAAGCGCCCCGCCTCGATCGCCTCCCGCGCGCGGGCCATCAGCTCCTGATAGAACTGAACATTGGCGTAACTGAGCAGCATGGCACCGAGCGTCTCGCCCGACCGCACGAGATGGTGCAGATAGGCCTTCTCATAGCGCGCGGCGGGACAGGCGCTTTCCGGGTCGAGCGGGGTGGCGTCCTCGGCATAGCGGGCATTGCGCAGATTGAGCCGCCCGCCCCAGGTGAAGGCCTGGCAGTGGCGGCCTGAGCGGGTTGGCATCACGCAATCGAACATGTCGATACCGCGCGCGATCGACAGCAGCAGATCCTCGGGCGTGCCCACGCCCATCAAATAGCGCGGTCGGTCCGCAGGCAGGATCGCGGTCGCGACCTCGACCATGTCGAGCATGGCGCCCTGCCCTTCGCCAACGGCAAGCCCGCCGACCGCATAGCCGTCGAAGCCGATCTCGAGCAGCGCGTGGACGCTTTGCTCCCTGAGATCGGGATAGGTGCTGCCCTGCACGATGCCGAACAAAGCTTGGCCCGGCGCCGCGCGGGTGGCGAAGGCGCCCTTGCTGCGCTCGGCCCAACGGAGCGAGAGGTCGAGCGAGGTCTTGGCCTCGTCGCGCGTGGCCGGATACGGCGTGCATTCGTCGAGCACCATCTGGATATCGGCGCCGAGCAGGCATTGCACCTCGATGGCGCGCTCAGGGCTAAGCTCCACGGTCGCGCCGTCGATATGCGACTGGAAGGTGACGCCACGCTCGTCGATGCGCCTGAGCTTCGCCAGCGACATCACCTGATAGCCGCCCGAGTTGGTGAGGATCGGCTTCTCCCAATGCATGAATTGGTGCAACCCGCCGAGCTTGGCGATGCGCTCGGCGCCGGGTCTCAGCATCAGATGATAGGTGTTGGCCAGGATGACGTCGGCGCCGCTTGCTGCCACGTCTTCGGGGAACATCGCCTTGACCGTGGCCCCGGTGCCGACCGGCATGAAGGCCGGCGTGCGGATAGTCCCGCGCGGCGTGGTGATGGCGCCGGTGCGTGCCTTGCCGTCTTGGGCTTTGAGCGTGAAGCGGAAGGGCGCGGTCACGTTGCGCTCCTTGCCGGATCGAGCAGGCAGGCATCGCCATAGGAGTAGAAGCGATAGCGCGCCTCGACCGCATGCGCATAAGCACGGCGCATCAGATCGAGGCCGGAGAAGGAGCAGACCAGCATGAACAGGGTTGAGCGCGGCAAATGGAAATTGGTCAAGAGCCGTTCGACAAAGCGAAACCGATAGCCAGGGGTAATGAACAGGCTGGTTTGCCCGTCAAACGGCGCAAGCCTACCGTCGTCGCCGCAAGCGCTTTCCAGGAGTCGCAGCGCGGTCGTGCCCACCGCGACGATCTTCCCGCCTCGCGCCTTCACCTCATTCAACGCCGCGGCAGTGTCGGGCGTGATGTGACCACGTTCCGCATGCATGACATGGCCGGCGGTGTCGGCGGCCCTGACGGGCAGAAAGGTGCCGGCGCCGACATGCAGCGTCACGAAATGCCGCGAGACGCCACGCGCTTGAAGCGCCTGCATCAACCGTTCGGTGAAATGCAGCCCAGCGGTCGGGGCGGCAACAGCGCCCTCTTCCCGCGCGAACAGAGTCTGGTAGTCGCTGCGGTCCCGATCGTCGGCGGGGCGGCGCGAGGCGATATAAGGCGGGAGCGGCATGGCGCCCAGCGAAGCGACTGCCTCATCGAGCGCGGGCCCGCTCAGCTCGAAGCGAAGCGTAACCTCCCCCTCCTCGCCGCGAGCCTCGACCGTCGCGGCAAGACCGCCGAGCAGGCATACATTGCCCTGTTCGCCGAAAACGATGCGGTCGCCTTGCTTCAGGCGCTTGGCCGGACGCGCCAAAGCGAGCCAGCGTTCTGCGTCCAGCCGCTCGATCAAATTCACCGAGACCTGCGCCGTGGCGCCGTCCCGCTTCCGTGAGCCACGAAGCTCGGCCGGGATCACCTTGGTGTCGTTGAGGACGAGCGCATCGCCCGGCTGGAGCAAGCCGGGAAGGTCGAGCATGGTCCTGTCGGCGAAGGCGGGCGTCGCGCCGGGATCGACCACCAGCAGCCGGGCGGCATCGCGCGGGCTCGCCGGCCTGAGCGCGATCAACTCCTCCGGCAGATGATAGTCGAATTCATCGACGCGCACGGGAATGCGCGCTTACGCAGCGTCGGCGGCGACCCGCACCGTCAGCATCTTGTCCGGAGTGGCCGGCGGCTCGCCGCGATTGATCTTGTCGACATTCTCCATGCCGTCGATCACGCGGCCCCACACCGTATATTTGTTGTCGAGGAAGCTCGCGTCGTCGAAGACGATGAAGAACTGGCTGTCGGCGGAATCGGGCGATTGCGCGCGGGCCATCGACACGGCGCCGCGCGTATGCGGCTCCTTGTTGAACTCGGCCTTGAGCTTCTGGCCCGAGCCGCCCATGCCCGAGCCGGTCGGGTCGCCGGTCTGCGCCATAAAACCCTCGATGACGCGGTGGAACACGACGCCGTCATAGAAACCCTTGCGCGCGAGCTCCTTGATGCGGGCGACATGCGCGGGCGCGAGGTCGGGCCGCATTTCGACGGTCACGCGGCCCTTGGTGGTCTCGATGATCAGCGTGTCTTCTGGTTTTGCCATGGGAGCGATCCTTGTTGCGGGGCGGCACTATTTTTCGATGGTCGCCTTCTTGATGTAGTCGAGCTTGGGAAACGCCTTTTCGAGATAGGGATTGCCCAGGCTCTGCACGATGCCTTGGTTCGGGCCGTGGCCATTGGGGGAGCCTTCGCCGTAACCGGCAAACAGGGAATCGACCACATCCATGCCGGAGATCACCTTGCCGAAGGGCGCGAAGCCCTGCCCGTCGAGGCTGGCATTGTCGCCGAAATTGATGAACGCCTGCGTCGTGCGCGTATCGGGGCCGGCGGTGGCGAAGGTGATCATGCCGCGCGTATTGCTCTGCTTCACCGGATCGTCCTTGATATTGGCGTCGCGCCACACGGCCGAGATCTTCGGATCGCCGTTGATGCCGAACTGCACCATGAAACCGTCGATGACGCGGAAGAAGCGCGCATCGTTGTAGTAGCCGTTCTTGACCAGATTGTAGAAACGGTCGGCGCCGTTGGGGGCCCAATCGCGATGCACCTCGACCACGAAGCTGCCCTTGCTGGTATCGAACTTGGCCTTGTAGACGGCGGGAGCCTGCTCGTTCAGGCTGGCGGGGTCTGACAGGCTGCCGGCCTGGGCAGCGCCTTGCGCGGCGAGAAGGCCGAGGCTGAGAGCGGCGGCGAACACGATGCTTGCCTGAAGTCGCATATTTCCTCCTTGGACCAGTGGCGGGACCGGGCTAGCCGGCAAATTTCCTCTTGAGTGCCGCGGTGACGCGTTTCGGCACGAAGGACGAAACGTCGCCGCCCATTGCGGCAATCTGGCGGACGAGGCTCGCCGCGATGTGGCGGGAATTCGGCGAGGAGGCCAGAAACACCGTCTCGATCTCCGGCGCAAGGGCCTGGTTCATGCCGGCCATCTGCATCTCGTAGTCGAAATCGCCGGCGTCGCGCAGGCCCCTGATGACGACGGTGGCGCCGGCGCGTTTCGCCGCCTCGACCGTCAAATTGTCATAGGTGGTCACCTCCAGCTTGAGGCCGATCTCTTTCGCCACCGGCATGAGCACCTCTTCGGTGAGCTTCACCCGCTCCTCGGCGGTGAACAGAGGATGCTTGTCGTGATGCGTACCAACGGCAATGACCAGCTTGTCGACGAGATGGGCCGCCCGGCGAACGATGTCGACATGGCCGAAGGTGACGGGATCGAAGCTTCCGGGATAAAGGCCCACGCGCACTTGACTGAACTCCCATGGCACGAAGGCGTCATGCCCGGTCGCGCGTGCCACCTTCTAGCCGCGCAGGTCATGCATCGGCAAGCGCTAGAGCAGCAAAAAGGGCCCGGCGGCGCATTGCCGGGCCCTTTCGCACCCCTGATGATTTGGTCGTTTACTTTATCGGGGCGGCTTCAGCGCTGTGGCCAAAAATCGAGCCGAGATTGAAGCGGTAGCCGAGCCCGGCCGAGAAGATCCAGGGATCGAGATCGGCATCGCCCACGACGTTGACACCGCCGAGCGCGGCGTTGTTGTGCCAAGTGATGGTGGTATTGAGCCAGGTCTTCTTGACGTCGGCGTTACGACCAGCCATTGCTGAGCGAGATGTCGAAGCCGGCTTGCAGCGTGAAGCCCCAGGCCGGGTCGATATCGACCTTGGTCGCGCCGAGCGCATTGTCGCCCGTGCCGGTGTCGAAGAAATTGATGTATTGCACGCCGGCACCTACATAAGGCTCGAACTTGCCCATGCTGTGAAGTGATATTGCAGCGTCAAAGCCGGAGGCGAGATCCAGGTGTCGGCGCTCTCGCCGAGACTGGCGATGGTGCCCTTGCCGTCGATGTCGTGCTTGGCGAAGCACAGAACAGTTGCCGGCTGATCGAGATTCTGCTTTGCGCGCGATAGCTCGCCGCCAGCGATCCCGCGATCATACGCTATCTCGAGCAGGCGGTGGCGAGCCAGCTGGCGCGCCAGGCCATCCATGCCGCGACGCTCGGGCAGTTCGATTGCGAGCAGAGGGTGGCAACCTTGTTCGTCGAGCTGGCATTACGCACTGGCGTGAGCTCGGCGGGTGGCGTTCGAGCTACCCTTCAATCGCAAGGACATTGCCGATTATCTCGGGCTGAACCCCGACACGCTGTCGCGCATCATGTCCCGGCTCAAGGCGGCGGGGTTGATCGGCCATTCCGAGCGGAACCGCGCCGTGGTGCGCGACTTTCCCGCGCTTGCGGCGCGAACGCCGGCGGCACAGTCGCTGGTCGAGATCAGCGGTGGCGATCGAATCGAAACCTCGCTCAGCGCGGCGATCTGACCGGCTGCTCAGGCGTCTTCCGGCTCGCCGTTCTCTTCGCCGCCATTCTCGTCGGGAATATGCTCGACCGAGACGACGCGCTCACCTTCGGCCGTCGAGAACACGATCACCCCTTGCGTCGAGCGACCCATGACGCTGATGTCCTGGACCGGCACGCGGATCAGCTGGCCGCCATCGGTGACCAGCATGATCTGGTCGGTCTCCTCGACGGGGAAGGACGCGAGCAGCTTGCCGTTCCGCTGATTGACGATCATGGCGATGATGCCTTTTCCGCCACGCCCGGAGATGCGGTACTCATAGGCTGACGTGCGCTTGCCGTAGCCGTTCTCCGACACGGTCAGCACGAATTCCTCATGCGCGCTGAGCTCGGCGTAGCGCTCAGGGCTCAGCACCACCGTCTCCTCGCCATTGCCCTCGGCGTCGAGCTCGGGCTCCTGAACCTCGACGCCGCCGCGGCGGATCATGTTCGCCTGGCGGATGTAGGCGTTGCGCTCGGCGGGAGACGCCTCGATATGGCTGAGGATGGCCATGGAGATGACCTGGTCGCCCTTCTCGAGCTTGATGCCGCGCACGCCGGCCGACTCGCGGCCCTTGAACACCCGCACCTCGGTGACCGGGAAGCGGATCGCCTGGCCATCGGCTGAGGTCAGCAGCACGTCGTCGTTCTCGCCGCACACGCCGACACCGACGATGCGGTCGCCCGGATCGAGCTTCATGGCGATCTTGCCGTTCTGCCGGACCTCGATGAAGTCAGAGAGCTTGTTGCGCCGGACGCTGCCGTAATTGGTGGCGAACATCACGTCGAGCTTCGCCCAGGACGCCTCGTCCTCCGGCAGCGGCAGGATGGTGGTGATGGTCTCGTCCTTGTCGAGCGGCAGCAGATTGACCAGCGCCTTGCCGCGCGCCTGCGGCGCCGCGAGCGGCAGCCGCCACACAGTCATCTTGTAGGCCATGCCACGCGTGGAGAAAAACAACACCGGCGTGTGGGTGTTGGCGATGAAGATGCGGGTGACGAAATCCTCGTCACGCGTCGCCATGCCGGCGCGACCCTTGCCGCCGCGACGCTGCGCGCGATAGGCAGACAGCGGCACGCGCTTGATGTAGCCCTTGTGGCTGACGGTGACGACCATGTCCTCGCGTTGGATCAGGTCCTCATCCTCGACCTCGCCTTCCATCTCGGTGATCTCGGTGCGGCGCGGCGTGCCGAACTCGGTCTTGATCGCCGTCAGCTCGTCCTTGACGATGGCGACGATGCGGGCGCGCGAACGCAGAATGTCGAGATAGTCGGCGATCTCGCCGCCGAGCTTGGTCAGCTCGTCGCCGATCTCGTCGCGGCCGAGTGCGGTCAGGCGTTGCAGGCGGAGATCGAGGATGGCGCGGGCCTGCTCCTCCGAGAGGCGATAGGTGCCCTTGGGCGACACTTTGTGCCGCGGGTCGGCGATCAGCTCGACCAGGGCCACTACGTCCTTGGCGGGCCAATCGCGGGCCATCAATTGCTCGCGTGCAGTGGCGGGATCGGGCGCCTTGCGGATGAGCGCGATCACCTCGTCGATATTGGCCACGGCGATGCCGAGCCCTACCAGCACATGGGCGCGGTCGCGCGCCTTGCGCAGCAGGAACTTGACGCGCCGCCCAACCACCTCCTCGCGGAACTCGGTGAAGGCGCGGATCATGTCCTTGAGGTTGAGCTGCTCGGGCCTGCCGCCGATCAACGCCACCATGTTGGCGCCGAACGTGCTCTGCAGCGGCGAGAAGCGGTAAAGCTGGTTCAGCACCACATCGGCCATCGCGTCGCGCTTCAGCTCGATCACGACGCGCATGCCCTGGCGATCGGACTCGTCGCGAATATCGGAGATGCCTTCGATCTTCTTCTCGCGCACCAGTTCGGCGATCTTCTCCACCATCGCCGCCTTATTCACCTGATACGGGATCTCGGTGATGATCAGCGCCTCGCGCTCCTTGCGCACGGTCTCGGTCGTGACGCGTCCGCGCATCAGGATCGAACCGCGGCCCTTGTGATAGGCGGCGCGAATGCCCGAGCGGCCGAGAATAAGTCCGCCGGTCGGGAAATCCGGCCCGGGGACGATCTCCACCAGCTCCTCGATGGAAATGGCCGGATTGTCGAAATAGGCGATGCAGGCGTCGATCACCTCGCCGAGATTATGCGGCGGAATGTTGGTCGCCATGCCGACGGCGATGCCGCCCGCGCCGTTGACGAGCAGATTCGGGAATTTCGCCGGCAGCACGACCGGCTCGCGCTCGCGGCCGTCATAGTTCGGCTGGAAATCGACCGTGTCGTTCTCGAGGTCGTCGAGCAGCGTCATGGCTGGACGCGCGAGCCGCACCTCGGTGTAGCGCTCTGCCGCCGGCGGGTCGCCGTCGACCGAGCCGAAATTCCCCTGCCCGTCGATCAGCGGCAGGCGCATGGAGAATTCCTGCGCGAGCCGCACCAGCGCGTCGTAGATCGCCTGGTTGCCGTGCGGGTGATACTTACCCATCGTGTCGCCGGTAACGCGCGCAGATTTGTTGTAGGCGCGGTCCGGTGTGTAGTTGTTCTCGTGCATCGAGAAGAGAATGCGGCGATGCACGGGCTTCAGTCCGTCGCGCACGTCGGGCAACGCGCGGGACACGATCACGCTCATGGCGTAATCGAGATAGGACCGCTTCATCTCGTCGATGAGCGAGATGGGCCTGATGTCGGAGGGCCCTGGACCCTCGACTTTTATTTCGTCGTTGTCAGCCAAGGTCGGAGAAAGCCTGTTCCAAAGAGGTGAGCGGAGTCCACGCTATCGGCAGCGGGGTGGCAGGAAGCCGCCTCGCGCGGGACCGAAGACGATGGCCGTAAGACGCTTCTCTATAGCTGATTTGCCCTGCCGTTCGCAACCGCGCAGAGGCCATGGCGCGCCTCTCGATTATCTATATCTTTCAATAGGTTCGCGTAGCCCCAAAGCGGCCTTTTGGCGATCCCTGTGAAGAGTTGATTGTCAGCCTACGGAAAGTCGCCAAAAGGCAAAAACAGGGGAACATCTGAGTCGCCGAGACGTTGTCTCTACAGCTGGTCAGAGGCCCAAACGGTCTCGGCCCGATCGCACCGCGATCATCCCTCAACCCTGATGAAAAGATACGGAGCGAAACGATGAACCGATTCCTTACATGCACGGCCGTGGGCCTGTTCCTGAGTCTGTCGCCCGCTCTGGCCGAGCCTCAGCTGCCTAGCGACGACGCGCAAACTCCGCCCGCCGCCAATCAGCCGGCGCAAATTCCAGAAGTGATGCCTGATTCCGCCCAGCCTGCGGATCCGGCCGCGCCGATCCCCGGCGACTCATCGCAGGTAACGCCTGCGCCAATGGCGCCCGGTGACACCGCCGCGCCGCCCGCACAGTCGTCAGAGGCGCCGCTTTCTATTGAGCCGGCCGCGCCGAAGGCCGCCGAGGCGTCAGGCAGCGCACAGTTCCTGAACAAGCAGGCGAGCGACGATTGGCTTGCCAGCAATCTGATCGGCCAGTCGGTCTACAACGCTCAGGACGAGAATATCGGCGACATCAACGATCTCGTCACCGACCGCAATGGCAAGATCGTCGCCGTGCTGATCGGCAGCGGCGGCTTCCTCGGCCTCGGCGAAAAGGACGTTGCCGTGCGCTTCGAGGATCTGAAGCTCGCCCGTAACGAGGACGACAGCATCAAGATCGTCGCCGATCTGAATAAGGAGACGCTCGCTTCTGCGCCTGACTACGAAACGCTGTCGGAGCAGAAGCTCACGGTTGGCTCGACCAAGGGCGATCGCGAGGATGCCAGCGGCGGAAAGACCTACTAAGGTCGCTCCCCTGTAAGTGGTAAGCGTCAGGGGCACCGAGCCCGGCCCACCGTCAAGGTTGGCCGGGCTCTCGTTTGTTTGGGGTGATCAGACGGGCTTGGCGATCATCAGCCAGAAAATCATCAGCATCCAGAGAAAGGCCGGCCAGCCGAGCCAGAACCACAGGCGCGCCAGCGCGTGATAGCGCGGCGGCAGCACAGGCTCGCCCGCGGCAACGGCGGCTTCGGCGAGGTCACGCATCCTGATCTGCAACACGACGACCGGCAGCCAGCACAGCCCGATCAGCACATAGAGCGCAAGACTGAGAGTGATCCAGGTCTGGCCGATCTCATAACCGCGCAGATGCACGAGAGCGAGACCGGTGAGAGGCTGGAGGATCGCGGCCGTGGTAGTGAAGAGATAATCGGCGACGACCACGGTCCTCAGCGTTGCGGCGATGGCGGCGGGGCTGTCTTTGCGGTTCGCCCTGAACTGAAAGAAGGCGATGCCGAGCCCGGTGCCAAACAGGATGGCGGCGCCGACCACATGCAGGAATTTCAGCGCGAGAGTGATGTCCACGCAGGTAATCCTAACGCTTCTCCTGAAACGCCATCACCACCAGCGTCGCCGCCATCATCGGCACGACCTTGAGCAGAGGGCCGAAATGATCGCTCCAGAGTCCCGGCGTGAGCAGGCTCAAGCCAACCAGATAGAACGCGCTCAGGGCGAGCTGCGCCAGCCCTGCCCGTCTCACCCAGCCCGGCAGCAGAAACAGCGCGCCAAGAACAATGTCGGCGATCGAGGCCGTGGCCACCAGCACCTTGGCGAAGCCGGCGTTCAACCCGGCATCAGCCACGAGCGCGAGAAGCTTTGCGGCATGAGCGTCAGGATACCGGTCAGGATCCAGAATGCGAGCAAGGCTGACGTGCAGCACAGGAACGGCGAAGAAGCTCCGCGCGTTGGTCCAGCGGCATAAAGCGTCGTGCGCGAGGGCGCGGCCAGCTCACGGCGAGCTTGGCGAGGCCTGCGACAAAATCGTCCAGCGCGATCGGCTGAAAGCGTTCTTGGCCCTTGCCTGGCAAGGGCAACACTAAAGGAAGCCCGGCGAGCCCGCGCATCAAAGACGTGCCGCCGTAGCTCCCCTGCCCGATCACCAGCGACGGCTTCACGATCAGCCAATCGAGATCGAGTTTCTCAAGCGCGGCGTCGGCCTTGGCCTTCGACCGCGCATAAGAACTCTCGACATCGGCCTCGGCGCTGACGGCGGAGATATGCACCAGCCGCTTGATGCCGGCGGCGACGCAAGCCTGGAACAGGGCGATGGTCGAGTCGACATGGATACGGCTTGCGTCGTCGCGCAGGCTGCCTTGCAAGATGCCGACGCAATTCACCACGGCGTCGATGTGCTTCAGCCGCGGCAGCCAATGCGCCACCTCGACATCATTGTTGAAGTCGCATTCGATCCACTCGATGTCGGGGTGAATGCGGCGCGCAAGCTCGAGATCGCGCCCGGCGCCTATGACGGTGACGCCTTCCCGCCGCAGCGCCGCGACGACCGCGCTGCCGATGAAGCCGTAGGCCCCGCGTCACGAGGCAGCGCATCCGCGAGAGCCTTTCCGCTCGACAAAATTTAGGCAGCGAATACTGGCTGATTCCGGACCGAGGCGCGATGGCCTAGCGGCGCTCTTATTTGCGCTACCGCGCTTCGCGCTACTTGGCGGCGGCGGCCGATCCAAACGATGCCGCGAGCCGCTGGCGGACGCCGTGCAGCAGGTTGCCCACGCAGTCCCTGCCAAGTTGTTGTCTCTGCCGTGAAGCAGAGTGGCGATCGTCTTCGCCATGCCTGTCTCGTTCCGGTCTGCTTCAGCGCGCGCGAATTGCGCAGTCGCCTTTGCAAAGACCATACCGAGGGTAAAGATCGGGTGACGGGCGCGGCGGGCGCAGCGTTAAGCAGGGCGCCTAACGCTGGAGGCATTGCAGCAAATTTGTGGAGCTTCCGCGGCTGGTAAGGTTGACGCGCTAGAACGGGATCTCGTCGTCGAGCTCCTTGTCGAAGGCGGTGCTCTTGCCGCCTCCAGCGCCCTTGCCGGTAAACGGTCCGGAGCGTCCGAAATCGCCGCCGTTGCGCGCTTCGCCCTCGCCCATGCCGTCGCGCTGTTTTCCGTCGAGCATGGTGAGCTGGGCGTTGAAACCTTGTAGAACAACCTCGGTCGAGTATCGCTCGTTGTTGTCGTTGTCGGTCCACTTGCGTGTCTGCAACGAGCCTTCGAGATAGACCTTGGAGCCCTTCTTCAAATATTGCTCGGCGATCTTCGCGAGATTCTCGTTGAAGATGACCACGCGGTGCCATTCGGTCTTCTCGCGCCGCTCGCCGGTCGCCTTGTCGCGCCAGCTCTCGCTCGTCGCAACGCGCAGATTGGCGATGGCGCGGCCGTCCTGGGTATGGCGAATTTCAGGGTCGGCTCCGAGATTACCGACCAGAATGACCTTGTTGACCGATCCGGCCATATGACAAAACCTCCTCTCGGGGAATGCGCGGGGCTTCGCGCCTGGCCCAGTCTACCGCCGGCGCGGCACCGCCTGCCAGCCGCCCGACATGCTGTCCACAGCCTAGGGCCAGGATGCCTTTGTACCCTTTTTGTTCTCATAAGTCCAGAGGCAATGTCCAGCCTGGCGTCTTGAGATTTCCGTAGCTGCGCCCTATGCCTTAGGAACCAGCGATCGGTCGAGGATTTACCTGTTGGCGCGTCCGGCTTAGGGCCTGGGGCCTTTGGGCCAAGACGAGGGGAGACATGCAGCGATCTATTGAGCAGCGACAGACGCCGAAGCGGCGCGCGGCCACGCGTCGCCACCCGACCGCGCAAGTCCTCGGCTTCACCCCGCGGCAATGGCCGTTCATTTACGTGCTGGTCGGCAACTGGCTGTTCTCCGGCCTGTTCTTCGCCGTCTGCAAGCTGCTCTGGCATTGGGTGCCGACCGACTGGACGCTTGGCGACCGTATCGCTCTGGTCATCAAAGATGCCGTCATCGCCATCCTGCCGGCGGTGCTCGCCATCTGCATCGTCGCCGCGCAGCGCCTCGATCCGACCATGTTCGTCGGACGCATGCCCAAGCCCAATTCGGCGGTCGACATCAACAACCGGTTCATCCTCAACACGGTCGAGCAGTTCATCCTCTATTTCATCGGCAATGCCGGCTTGGCGCTCTATTGCCCGCCGGAAGAGGCGCGCACGCTGATCATCCTCACCGCCCTATTCCTGATGGGACGCGTGCTGTTCTGGGTCGGCTATCACTACAACCCATATGTGCGCGCCTTCGGCTTCGGCATCACCTTCTACCCGACCGTCGCCGTCTATCTCTGGCTCATTCTCTATATGGTGTTCGGGATCCACGTGGATCTCTAGCCTCACCTGCCCTGCTGCCATTGCAGCACGGAGTCGAGCGGCCGGACGAACATCAGCACGTTCAGCGTCAGATTGTCCCTGATCATGGCGCCGACGAAGAGCTCGAGCGCGATGGCGATCAGCACGGTGAGCCACACCGGCAGATACGCCGCCACGAAGAAGCCGAGCACCATGAAGAGAATGTCCATCACCGAATTGATGACGCTGTCGCCGTAATAATCGAGCGAGATCGTCAGCTCGCGATAATGGTTGATGACCCAGTCGGTGTTCTCGACCACCTCCCAGGACGCCTCGATGGCGACAGCGAGCACGAGCCGCGCGCCGAAAGAGAGCGGGATCCAGCGCGATAAGAGCCACAGCAGCCAATAGAACAGAAAGCCGTGGATGATGTGGGACGGCGTGTACCAGTCGATGAGATGCTGGGAGTTCTCCGCGCTCTGCACGTCGAAATGCCAGAGCTTGACGTAGCCGCATTTGCAGATGAGCGGATGCCCCATCAAATATTCGGCGACTGCCGCGGCGACGATGATGCCGGTGACGAGGAGCGTGGCTTGCGTGCGGGAGAGCTGCATGGCGGGCCGCATCTATGCACGACGGACGCTCCGCCGTCATCCTCTGTCGGCCTTGCCCTTACGACCGTCGGCGCCCTAGGCTTGCACTACGGCGGGGACCCGGAGGGCATTGGACGCATGACACAGGACGAGGCGCTCGCTTTGCTGAAGACCGGCGCGTCGGTATTCCTCACCGGCCAACCCGGCAGCGGCAAGACGCACACGGTCAACCGCTACATCCAATGGCTGAAGCGGCAAGGGATCGAGTACGCCTATACCGCCTCGACCGGCATCGCCGCCACGCATGGGCATGGCGTGACCATCCATGCTTGGAGCGGCATAGGCGTGCGCGAGACGCTCAACGCTCGCGATCTCGATACGCTCGCTACTAATCGAAGGCTCGCCACCCGCATCGAGAAGACGCAAGCGCTGATGATCGACGAGATCTCCATGCTGCCAGCGCGGAGCCTCACTTTGGTCGATACCGTCTGCCGGCACATCAGGGGCGTGCCCTCGCCGTTCGGCGGGCTGCAAATCGTGCTGGTCGGCGATTTCTTCCAGCTGCCCCCCGTCGTCCGCCGCGATGCGCAAGCGGCGATGCTGCCGCTCGGCGACGGCGAAGACCCGTTCGGCGCCGAGTTCGCCCATGCCTCCCCGGCTTGGCGCGATCTTGCTCCCACGGTCTGTTACTTGTCGGAGCAGCACCGGCAGAGCGACAAGCCATTCCTCGACGTGCTCGCCGCCATCCGCGCCAACGCCTGCACCGGAATTCACCGCGAGCGGCTTGCCGCGCGGCAGATCGACAGAGACCGTCTGCCCGAGAACTGCACGCGGCTGTTCACGCATAACGTGGCGGTCGACGAAATCAATCAGCAGCAATTGGCGAAGCTCGGCGGCGAGACGCATGTCTTCAGCATGGTCGCCAAGGGCGCAGAGCCGTTCGTGCAGGCGCTGAAGCGGGGCTGCCTGTCGCCGGAGACGCTTAAGCTCAAGACCGGCGCCGCGGTGATGTTCACCAAGAATGACCAAGGCGGCCGTTACGTCAACGGCACCCTCGGCGTGGTCGCGGATTTCGATGCCGACGAGGGTCATCCGGTCGTCGCCACGCGCAGCGGCAAGCGCATCGTGGCGGAGCCCTCGACCTGGAAGATCGACGAGGCCGGCAAGGAGCGCGCCAGCATCACACAAGTTCCGCTCAGGCTCGCCTGGGCGATGACCGTGCATAAGAGCCAGGGCATGTCGCTCGACGCGGCGGTGGTCGATCTTGCCCGCGCCTTCGAATATGGCCAGGGCTATGTCGCGCTGTCGCGGCTGCGCACACTTTCCGGCCTGCATCTCCTGGGGCTCAACGAGCGCTCTTTGCGCGTGCACCCAACGGCGGTGGCGAAGGATGCCGAGTTCCGGGCCGCCTCGGAAGCGGCTCGGGTTGCCGTAACGGCCGATGCGGGCGGGCTTGCCCGGCAGCAGGAGGCTTTCGTGGTTGCCTCCCAGGCGCGGCCGCAATCGGGTCAGGCGCGCGAGCCCAACAAGCCGAGACCCTCCGCCTATCCCAAGAGCTATGAGGTGGCCGCCATGCGGGAGAGCCATGCCAAGGCCTATGCCCCCTGGACCACGGCCGAGGAGAACGACCTCGTGCTGCGCCACAGCCAAGGCGAGCCGATCGACGCCATTGCCGCGCGCCTTGGCCGGAAGGCGAGCGCCATCAGGTCCCGCCTCAGGAAACTCGCGCTCATCTAGCCGAGTTATCCCCCGTGGAAGGGGCCTCCCCTTGCCGCTCGGGGCCCGGAAGGCTAAGCCTTGCACAGGGGCTGGGCCAAGCCGACATAACGCAAAGAATGACCTCCAAATTCATCTCCATCCGCGGCGCGCGCGAGCACAATCTCAAGAACATCTCGCTCGATTTGCCGCGCGAGAAGCTCGTGGTGATCACCGGACTCTCGGGCTCCGGCAAGTCCTCGCTCGCCTTCGACACCATCTATGCCGAGGGCCAGCGGCGCTATGTCGAGTCGCTGTCGGCCTATGCGCGGCAGTTCCTCGACATGATGCAGAAGCCCGACGTGGACCATATCGAGGGCCTGTCGCCCGCGATCTCCATCGAGCAGAAGACCACTTCGAAGAACCCGCGCTCCACGGTGGGCACCGTCACCGAGATCTACGACTATATGCGGCTGCTCTGGGCGCGGGTCGGCGTGCCCTACTCGCCGACGACCGGGCTTCCCATCGAGAGCCAGACGGTGAGCCAGATGGTGGATCGCGTGCTGGCGCTGCCCGAAGGCACGCGGCTTTATCTCTTGGCGCCGATCGCGCGCGGGCGGAAGGGCGAATACCGGAAGGAGTTCGTCGAGCTGCAGAAGAAGGGCTTCCAGCGGCTCAAGATCGACGGCAAATTCTACGAGATCGCCGAGGCCCCCACCCTCGACAAGAAGTACAAGCACGATATCGACGTGGTGGTGGACCGCATCGTGGTGCGCCCCGACATCGCTTCGCGTCTCGCCGATAGCTTCGAGACGGCGCTCGGCCTGAGCGAGCAAGGCATCGTCATCGCCGAGGTCGCGGACGAGACCGCCAAGCGCATCATCTTCTCGGCGAAGTTCGCCTGCCCCGAGTCTGGCTTCACCATCGAGGAGATCGAGCCGCGGCTGTTCTCCTTCAACAACCCTTATGGCGCGTGCCCCGAATGCGACGGGCTCGGCACCGAGCTGTTCTTCGAGCCTGACCTCGTAGTGCCCGACGAAAATCTGAGTCTCGCACGCGGCGCCATCGCGCCCTGGGCGCGCACCAGCGCGAGCTCGCCTTATTACGCTCAGACGCTTGAGTCGCTCGCCCGCGCCTATCGCCAACCCATGACCAAGCCGTGGAAGGACCTGCCCAAGGCGTTCCGCGACGTGATTCTCTACGGCTCCGGCGAGGACGAGATCACCTTCACCTATGACGACGGCGTGCGGCACTACTCCACCACCAAGCCGTTCGAGGGCGTGATCAACAATATCGAGCGGCGCTGGCGCGAGACGGAGTCGGCCTGGGTCACCGAGGAACTGTCGCGCTACCAGTCAGAGCAGTTTTGCGACGCCTGCAAGGGCTATCGCCTGAAGCCGCAGGCGCTGGCGGTGAAGATCGACGGACTGCATATCGGCCAGGTCACCGAAATGTCGATCCGCGATGCCGCGGCCTGGTTCGAGGCGTTGCCCGAGAACTCACGCCGAAGCAGAACGAGATCGCCGCGCGCATCCTCAAGGAGATCAGGGAACGGCTGGCCTTCCTCAACGATGTCGGCCTCGATTATCTCACGCTCGCCCGCGCCGCGGGCACGCTGTCAGGCGGCGAGAGTCAGCGCATCAGGCTCGCTTCGCAGATCGGCTCGGGGCTGACCGGCGTGCTTTACGTGCTGGACGAGCCGTCGATCGGGCTGCATCAGCGCGACAATGCGCGGCTGCTCGAGACACTGAAATCGCTGCGTGACATGGGCAACAGCGTGCTCGTCGTCGAGCACGACGAGGAGGCGATCCTCGAAGCCGACCATGTCGTGGACATGGGCCCCGGCGCCGGCGTGCATGGCGGCGAGGTGGTGGCCGAGGGCACGCCCGCGCAGGTGATGGCCAACCCGAACAGCCTTACCGGGCAGTATCTCACCGGCTTCAAGCAGATCGCCTCGCCCAAACAGCGGCGCAAGCCCACCAAGGGCCGCCGCCTGACGGTCGTCGGCGCCCGCGCCAACAATCTCAAGAACATCACCATCGACATTCCGCTCGGCTTGTTCACCGCGGTGACGGGCGTCTCAGGCGGCGGCAAGTCAACCTTTCTGATCGAGACGCTCTATCGCGCGGTGGCGCGCAAGCTGAACGGCGCGCGCGAAATCCCCGGCGAGCATGACGCGATCGAAGGCTTGGAGCTGCTCGACAAGGTGATCGACATCGACCAGTCGCCTATCGGGCGCACGCCGCGCTCGAACCCCGCGACCTATACCGGCGCCTTCACCCCGATCCGCGAATGGTTCGCCGAGCTGCCCGAGGCCAAGACGCGCGGCTACAAGCCCGGCCGCTTCTCCTTCAACGTCAAAGGCGGGCGCTGCGAGGCCTGCCAGGGCGACGGCGTGATCAAGATCGAGATGCACTTCCTGCCCGACATCTACGTCACCTGCGATGTGTGCAAGGGCAAGCGCTATAACCGCGAGACGCTGGAGGTGAAGTTCAAGGGCAAGTCGATCGCCGACGTGCTGGACATGACGGTCGAGGAAGCCGCCGAATTGTTCAAGGCGGTGCCGAGCGTGCGCGACAAGCTCGAGACGCTAAAGCGCGTCGGCCTCGGCTATATCCATGTCGGCCAGCAGGCGACCACGCTGTCGGGCGGCGAGGCGCAGCGTATCAAGCTCTCCAAGGAGCTGTCGAAGCGCGCCACCGGCCGCACGCTGTATATTCTCGACGAGCCCACCACCGGACTCCACTTCCACGACGTCGCCAAGTTGCTCGACGTGCTGCATGAGTTGGTCGACCAGGGCAACACGGTGGTGGTGATCGAGCACAATCTGGAAGTGATCAAGACCGCCGACTGGATCGTCGATCTCGGGCCAGAAGGCGGCGACGCCGGCGGCCATGTGGTCGCCATCGGCACGCCGGAAGAGATCGCCGCCAACAGAGCGAGCTATACCGGCCATTATCTCAAGCAGGTGCTTGAGCGGAGACCAAGTGGTAAAGCCAAACGTGCGGCCGAGACGCAGGCGGCCGAGTAGTGCTGACGACCTGAATCTCGGCCAGCAGTTCCCGAAGGGAGCGGCGGCTGACTGGTCCAGCCTCGCGACTATGAACACGCCGTCGCCGGTGTAGTGAAGCGTCGTCGGAGTTGCTGCGGAGACGAACTCAGCGCGCCCGAGGCCGCGCGCTCGAGGATCCAGTCCTCGCCGACCACGGCCTTGATCACATTGGGCGCCGGGCGTCCCGGAAACTCCGCCTGCCAATAGTCCGCCTGCCAACAGACGGTGCCTCTCGCCCGCACGCGCTCCGGCGCTGCATTGAGCGGCGTGAGATCGAAATGGCCGAAGCTATGCCGCTCGTTGATCCACTGGGCGTGCAGCTTCTCATGATCCTTCAGGCCGATGGTCGCGCCGTTCCAGACCACGTAGATCAGCGCGTGAGGGTCGAGGAAGAATTGCGCCTGCTCGGCAGCCGCCGCGCCACGCGCGACCGCATCGAACCAGCTCGCGCCGAAGTCCCGCACGTCGCCGACGGTGATCATCGATGGCAGCTCCCGGCGAGAATTCTATCCAACTGGGTCTTCCGTCATCTTGTCCTCTTCGCCTGAACACCGTCTCATTGTCACCGGCAGTGCTGCAACCTATCATGCGTCCGACAGACATGTTTCGCCAATTCAGGAAATTCAAGAAAGTAACGGGCCGAGAAGGCGCTCGGCCAAAAGTGGAGGCCGACCATGCGATCGTCGATCTGCTGAACAGGAAAACCATGCCTGCGCTTGCGGTCATTGCGGTCTTGCTCCCCGCCTCCATCCTGCTGCTGTTTCGCCTTCCGTTTCGCCTCCCAACTTTCTTCCACTGTCAGCTGCCGCTGCGGCAGCGGGATCGATGTAGGTGAAAGCCAAAAAGGGCGGTAGCGCAAAAAAGAAGCGTGCGTCAGGCGCGAACGGCGGTCCAAACGCCAGAGCAGACGCCGGAGGGCCCGGTCCCATTCCACTTGCCGACGCCCTTCGCCTTCGTGAAGCGTCCGGTCCCAATGGCCTGGCGCGGGCCAGCCACGCCATTGATCTTGGTCTGCCCGGAGCCGGAAATGAGCCCGGCCAAGGCAATCTTGTGCATTACGAATTTGCCGCTCGTCGCGGAGATGTGGCCGCCGTTGACGGCCATGCCAATGTTGATCACGCCGCAATGGCCGTTGGTGGTCACGAGGACCATGTTCCAGCTTCCGTCATACTGGGACGCTGTTGCGGGCGCGGCGAAACAGAGGATCGCGAAAGCGGTCGCGAGAGCGAAGGCGCACAGACGATTGCCGATCATGAGTCTCCTCATCGTTGAGTTGTCCTGGCAGTGGTCGGCATGACCACCCAAGCGGGCTCAGCGAGCTTCCTTGGACCTGAGGTACTCTTCCACTTTTCTTGCCAAGGCCCCCGCGGCCAGCACCGCTTCGCAGAGTTCCTGCTCCGAAACGCCGAACCGCTCTTTCCAGTAAGCGACCTGGTAGGATTGATTCAGGTTTATGCGGGTCTTGTCGCTGTAGTCCCGCTTCTTGGGAGGATTCACACTGCCCATTTCAGCTTCTCCTGTGGCGCCCGGTTCGCAATCCGGGCGCTCCTTAAGTCATGGCATCGCCCCGCCGGTCGGCTAAACTCAGCCTCCAGCCTGAGCACCCGCTTAGCATGCCTCAACATACTTCCTCCGCCAAGCCCCCGCTGGGGACAAGCAGCGCAAGCCAAAGTCCAAACCAATGAAGGTCCGTCGCCGTCGCCAGGCAGGGCCGAGACCCCCTAGCTGCTATTTCGCCGTCATGGACTTGATGACGCCGACCAGCAGTGTGAGGACGATGCCGCCGACCGCGCCGCCGGCGATATTGCCGACCCAGCCTTCGACCATCTGCCCGGCAAACGTGCCGACGAGTTGGCCGACGATGCCGCCGCCGATCGCGCCCGCGATGGCGTTGCCCAATGCACCGAGCGAATATTGCTTGGCTCCCGCGCCCGCCGCGCTGCCGCCGACCGCGCCCGACACGAGCTGAACGAGAAGAGCTGTGAGATCCATCTTGCTTTCCCCCTGGTGACCCCCAGTGTCCACATTTTAGGCGCAGGCTTCCCGCTCTGGCAGCAGGCAGACGCAACTTATCCCCGCCTCTCGCGGCGCCGCTGAGCCGGAACTATCAACAGCCCTTGTCCGTTACAACGCCGTGCGGCCGTAAAAGGGGGAATCGATGCGCGACATTCGCTGCGACCTGCAGGCTCGTGCCAACCTGCTTGAACAGCAAATCACCGACGAAAACGCTCAATTCGAGAGGGCGATCTTGCAACTCAAGACGACGCTGGACAGCAATCTCCAACAGTTAAGGGCTCAGCTTCGACTGGCGAATAAGCTCCTCGAGTTCACCGCGTGGCACGACAATTTGCGCGCCGACCTCGCGGCTCGAATCGCCGTGGCCGAAGTGGCGGAAATCTCCATAAGGAAATCGCTCGTCGCAGGCCGTTGATCTTGTGGCGCTTCCCAAATCGCCCTCCTTTTCCGTGGGGGCACGAAGTGGCCGCTGCTTCGCCGTCCATTTGCATGCGCCGCATGCGGTCTCGATCAGGGAAGCAATGATGGCGGAAAGCGCCACACTCATCCTCGAGATGATTGACGATCAGATCGTCGTGACGATGCCGGGGACCAATTTTCTGGCGTCTTATCGCAAGCGGCAGGGCGCGGCCGAGCTCGTCGCCCATTTCCTGCAAGACGACCGGCACGCTCCCCTGCCCCGCGCGGAGTTCGTTGCGCGCTCCTGGCGACTTGCGCTTGCCAAAGCGAGAGAGCTTCGCTGGATCACGTGAGAGGGCTCATTCGGCCAACGAGCGGCAGGGCGAAGCGCGCGGCTGAAACGCACGCCCCGGAGTGATAGCGGGGCGATCCGGCATGCCTTGAGGCTCGCGCAGCGGCGAGCCAGGCGGCCGAATGAGGCCAGATTTGGCCTCGACGCTGTCTAGGAGCTGTGCGACAGAAGTGCTTATTTTGCAGACAAATTCGGCCGAATCGGCCACGCGTTTAGGGCTTTAACTCGCACGCCCGCTCCGGGCCGAGCAATGTGGGGAGAACAATCACATGATGTCGAAATCAGAGCTGATCCAGAAAATCGCCGATGAAACCTCGCTGGCGAAAAAGGACGTGAAAGCGGCCATCGAGTCGCTGGCAAACGTGGCCTACAAGGAGCTGAAGAAGAGCGGCGCCTTCCTGCTGCCTGGCTTTGCCAAGTTCATCGTCATCAAGAAGCCGGCCACCAAAGAGCGCACCGGCATCAATCCGTTCACTAAGGAGCCGACCGTGTTCAAGGCGAAGCCGGCCCGCAAGATGCTCAAGGTTCGCCCGGTGAAGGCCGCCAAAGACGCGGTGTGAGCGATCGCGTTTCTGGCTTCACCGCGCCGGGGACTGTCCTTCGTTGACCGGCTTCGACGTCGAATTGGCCGGCTTGAGGCGATTGGCAAGAGCGGCGAGTTTGTCGTCGTCGTTCGCGCCGGTGGGAGCGCCGTGACTGAAATCGCGCGTCGCTTCCCTTGTCGCCTGATCGAACTGCTCGAGTTGGGTCAGAATTCTGGTGGCCAACTCGACATAGTGATGCCGGATCAGGCCGAGGCGTCGCCGCAGCTCTTGGTTGATGGCATTTAAGGCTGCCAGGTCGCGCTGTTGTAAGCTGGCGCAGCTGCGAAGGTTGTTACGGTCGACAATGATGCGCTGGATGGCTTCTGCGCCAGCCAGAGCCACGCTGTCTATGGTCTCGTCGGCTGCCTGCTCGGAGGCTGGCGCTTGGCCGGCGGGTGTGCCGGCAGGCGTTACGACGCTGATTAGGCCTTCGATCATTGCTCGTACTCCCAATGCTGAAAAGAGGAAACGTCCACCACGAAACTGCGCCGCCAGTTCTTCCTGCTCTCGGCGGCGGGGCGTATGGTGGCGGCGGGATTGGCGCAACATTGTGAAATGCTTCGAGGCTTTTCTGATTTTTTGTCGGTAAGTCTTAACCTTGAAAAGGCTCGCCAAATTTGAATCAATATGAGCCCATGGCGATGTTCAACCGCTCCCTGAAGGAATAGGCGCAGATGGCAGACGCAGCAGCACTGGCGGACATCGAGAGACGCATTCAACTGGTCGAGGACAATCTCCGCCAGCTGGTCGAGCAGGCCGCGGCCTATTCCGGCGCCGCCGACGAAGAGCGCAATGCCGACCGTATCGCCGAGCAGCAGGCGAAGCTCGACGCGCTGCTGAAGAAGCGCGAGGCGCTGTTGAGCAAGGGCTAGGGGTTGCGCAGCATCTGGAGGTGATCAAGACTGCCCACTGGATCATCGTGCTCGAAGGCCGGGACTCGGCGGCTATGTGTCGTCGTCCTCGCGCCGGAGGCGATTGCCGCTCATTGAGGCGCGAACCGGGGATGGGCTCTTTTCTCCACGCCTTGCTGTCACGTCTTAAGGCTCTGCCGTCGCGGTTGAAGCCGAGACGTCGCAGCAAGAAACGGTCGCGCAGCGAGGCCGTGAGCCGCCGCCGCGCCGCGCTCGATCACGTCACCTTCGTCGCCATCACCGGCAGTTGCGGCAAGACAACCACACGGAACCTGGCAGCGGCGATTCTGGAAAGGGCCGGTCCCTGCCAACACGGCGCGACTTGGATTCCAGGCAGACTTGGCCACGTGCTTGAGCAAGTGGGTCCGGAGACGCGGTTCTGTGTTTGTGAGGTCGGAGCGAGGGGCCCAGGATCCTTGTCGGAGCCGCTTCGGCTGCTGAGCCCGCAGATCGGCATCGTGACGACGATTGGCGACGACCACTACACCGCATTCCGGACTCGCGAGGCTACGGCTCTCGAGAAAGGCAAGCTTGTGGAATGCTTGCCACCGGAAGGGACAGCCATCCTCAATGCCGATGATCCCCTGGTCAGGGGCATGGCGGAGCGTACCCGTGCACGCGTCATGACCTATGGGGTGAGCGGGCACGCCGACCTCAGAGGCTCGGAGATTTCAAGCCGATGGCCAGACCGCCTCACATTCACGGCCACGCATGCGGAGACGGCTGCGCGGATTGAAACCCGGCTGGTGGGCGAACATTGGGTTACGTCGGCGTTGGCTGCGATTGCCTGTGGGATCGCGTGCGGCTTGGACCTTGCGACCTGCGCGGCCGCCGTGAAGTCCATAGAGCCGGCTTTCGGCCGGTACTCGGCGCACCCGCGGCAGACGGCGAGCTATGCGCTGGACAGCCGGAGGCTCCGTACTGGACCATCCCGTCCGCTCTGCGGTTTGTCGCTAATGCCCGCGCCTCTCGCAAGACAGTCCTGTTCGGCACCATCTCGGATTATGCCGGGGCCGGCGGGGCACGTTACCGCCGCGCCGCCCGGGACGCCCTTCAAGTGGCCGATCGCGTGATCTTCATCGGCCCGAATTCCGGGTCCGCCGCGAAGCTGCGGACCGGCGCATTGAGCGAGCGACTCTTCACCTTCCCGACGACTTATGAGGCAAGCGCGTATCTTCACGCAACGCGCACTGCGAACGAGCTCATCTACGTGAAAGCGTCGATTGTCGACCATCTTGAGCGGCTGATGCTCGCCGAACTCGATGAAGTGGTCTGCTGGAAAGAGCGCTGCGGATTGCAACACGACTGCCAACGCTGCGGGGACTTCCGCATTCCCGCGCCGCCGCCCGTTGCGACAGTCGTCGGCTGATCCAATGCGGACCGCATCGCGGAGCAGAAGGCGAAGCTCGACGCGCTGCCGAAGGAACGCGAGGCGCTGTTACTGATGGCCTTCTCGCCGACCAGGCGGGATTAGTGCGTCTCTGGAGAGATGGTCACCGCGTCTGGGCCCTTGCAATCGCCGAAGGCGGGTCCGTCGGCATAAGTCAGGCATGACGATTTCGGGGTGTCGCTCGGGCCAAGCGTCATCGGCAGGTTCAGGTGCCCTACTGAGCAGCCCGCCAGCGCGAGAGGCAGCAACAGGATTAGAAGCGCTTTCGACATGCTATCCCCGTGGGCGATCGGTGTTACGAACCGCCCAACAAAGATATTGCCGGAAAAGCCAATTACAAGGGCTTTAGGGGCTAACCCGCCGGCACGGCTGTGATGGCGCGGCGGATGGGCGCGAGCGGCGCGCTGTCGTCGAAACTCACCCGGCCGCCCTGCATGGAAACGCCGAGGTCGCGCCACAGCGCGTCGAGATCGGGGGCATAGGCTGTATCACCCATCTTGGCGTAGAGATCGGTCAGGACGGTGGTGCCGGTCGCCTTGTCGCCCAATTTGAAGATGCGCGCGACCGGCCAGTCCTGCTCCATGTTGCCGCCGGCTGCGAGGATGCCGCGCTGCGCCTGCTGCAATCCTGCGCGATTGCCGGTCTGTTTGCGGATCTCGACATCGGCCAGCAGGCAGAACATGGCGCCGCCCCAATAGGTGCGTCCCCAGCTGTCGGTGCCGTCGAGGCCGCGGTCGCCCGTCTCGGGCAGCCCCTGCTTCATGTCGCGCAGCATGTCGCCCCAGATCTTCTCGGCGGTGAGTTGCCCGGCCTCAACGCGGGCAATCGGCTCGACATAGGTGGCGAGGCCCTCGGCCAGCCAGAGATGCGGCGGATGAACGTCGGGCAGCGCGAGATGCGTCATCTCGTGCACGGCCTTCCAATCGTCGGCGAGTTCGGCCTCGGTTACGTCGCTGCCGACCAACAGCCGGATCGCCGCGCCGCGATAACCGTAGCTCGCGCCGCCTTGCACCTCGCCGCCGGGGACCGGGACGATCAGGATGCGCGCTGAGCCGACCGGGAACCTGCCGAAATAGACGGTGACCGCCTTGGCCGAGGTCTCGAGCCAGCCCATCAGCGCGCCTCGCGGCAGGGCGAATTTGCCCGGAGCAAATCCGACATTGAGCGTGGCGCCGCCGATCGCGATCGGCGTCGTCGGCAGCGTGCTGAACGCCTTATAGGGAAAGGTCTCGCCGAGGAACTCGGCTTGCGCGTGCGCGGGCGCACAAGGAGCGCCGAGCAACAGAATTTGCAGAACTAGCCCCGCGACAAATCTCATCACGGCCCGACTGTGCAAAGCGTCGCTGGTCGTGACAATTCAACCTTCCGTGTCATGACGCGGCGGCGTGACGCCCTCGAACGGTCCCGGACGCTCCAGGTCCGCCCCGCGACACTGGTCCGCGCTTGTCGGCGCGGTCTACCGCATGGCGTTGAAGGCGATGGAAATGCCGAACAGCAGCTTGGCGGCATAGGCCAGGCCAAGATAGATCGCCGCGGTGGCGCCGTGGCGGAACAGTCCGAACAGGCCGTTGGAGATGAGTTGCTCGGGCCGCGTTCTGCGTCGCATCCGTTCGGCGACGCGGCTGATGAGCCGGTCCGGCCTCCCCGGCGCGCCCATGGAGCCGGCGGCCTCGGTGAGGAACCATGGGCTTGTCAAATTGGCATCATCGATTTCGACGGTGTCTGTCTCGTTCATGTGTCCATAAATTTCCTTTTCTTGGTTGGTTGGTCCTATTTCGCATATAGGCACGCCTGCGCGCTCGTGCGAGCGCACCTGCGGATTGGACTGGCTCGGTTTTGCATCGATCCATGGGGTCTGCGATAGTCGGCGCAAGCGTGTCGAAACCGGAGACGAGCATGAGCGAGGATCGCCCGCCGCTGCCGCCGTTCACGCACGACAGCGCCATGCAGAAGGTGCGCGCGGCAGAGGATGCCTGGAACAGCTGCGACCCCGCGCGGGTCTCGCTGGCCTATAGCGTGGACAGTGCCTGGAGGAACCGCAGCGAGTTCCTCAACGGGCGCACGGAGATCGTGGCATTCCTGACGCGGAAGTGGAACCGCGAGCTCGACTACCGGTTGATCAAGGAGCTGTGGACTTTCGCCAGCGACCGCATCGCCGTGCGCTTCGCCTATGAGTATCGCGACGATTCCGGCAACTGGTTCCGCGCTTACGGCAACGAGAATTGGGAGTTCGATGCGAACGGGCTGATGCGCAGGCGCTATGCCTCGATCAACGATCTCCCGATCCGCGAAGCCGACCGGCTGTTCGATTGGGATCGGCGCGGCCCTCGGCCGAAGGACTATCCGAGCTTGAGCGAGCTCGGCCTGTGACGACGATCAGAACAGCCGGTCACTTCTTCGCAGGCGCATAGAACACGCTGTCGATCTCGGCGATGTCGTCGTCGAACAGGCGCTTCACCTCGATCATGGTGCGAGGCGGATATGGCGGGCCGCCCCATAATTCGGCTTGCGCCTTCTCCACCATCGGCGCGAAGCGCGGCAGATCGCTCAAATAAACGGTGAGCCGCACGCAATCCTTGAGGCTCACCCCCTCGGAGGCTGCGATCAACTTGATGTTGAGGAACGCCTGGCGGATGCGCGCTTGCGGATCCTTGATCAGCGTGTTGGTCTTGGGATCGATACCCTGCATGCCCGCGACGAAGACGAAATCGCCGGCGCGCGCGCCCAAGCTCCAGGTCCCCTCGGCCTTGATGGCACCGGGAGGATCGAGCGTTCTCACGCCGTTCGGCGATTGCGCCAGAGCAAAACCTGCCGGCAGCGCAATTGCCGCCAGGCAAGCCAGAGCGAGGCGCCGCGCCATGTCGCGCGCCAAAATCTATGCGGCGATTTGCTTGAACAGCCGCACGATCACCAGCAGGATCACGGCGCCGATGAAAGCGAGGATGATCGCTCCCAGCACCCCTCCCCCCAGCGTCAGGGTGATCCCGAGGACGGGAAACAGGAAGCCCGCGATCAGCGCGCCGAGGATGCCCACGACGATATCGCCGACCAGGCCGAAGCCCGTCCCTTGCACGAGCAGGCCGGCGAGCCAGCCCGCGATTGCGCCGATGACACAGGCGATGATGATTGCTGTCAGCATTGTTTCCCCCAATGTTTTCAAGCTTCGATCAGTCAGATTAGCATGAGTTGGGGCTTGCGCGCGTTGGTTGACCCTGCCGCTATGGTGCGACCTTATCCCCGCCCCTCGAACGCGTAGTAAAATGCGCCCCATCCCTCGTCCATGAGGACGCGAGCTGCAGACCGTCTGTATCTTGGGATGAGGGGCGCGGCGCCTGAGGTGCCGGCGGACACAATGGCCCGGTGTAGAGTAAGCCCGACCCTGCCGGCAGGCTAACGGACCAGCCTCAGGGGTCCTAACTCGCGGTCGCCTGGACTGGAAACGCCAGGTCTAATCTTCCGTGCGCTCTTTGCGGCGCACGGCGGAAACAGAGGTAAGGCGTCGCGGCATGGGCCCTAAAATATCGCCGCATAAGCGGGGCGCCGGAAGGCTGCCCAATTTGCGCACACGGACGCGGCCGATCGGTGCCCCGCAGTCCTCGCTCTTTGACATGACTTCGCGCGGGCTTCGCGGCGAAGCCCTCCCGCTCGCCCGACCCAGCGGACGCTAAATTCCGCGCTGCTTGGCGATCGCCTTATAGGCCCCGTCGAAGGCAGCGACCTTCTCGATGGCGATAGCGATAAACTCCGGCGGCACGCCGCGCGCGATCAACTCGTCGGGACGGTTCTCGGCAAGCAGCGCGCGGTAGCGGCTGTTCAGCTCCTCATCGCTGACCGAGGACTTGAGGCCAAGGACCTCGTAGGGATCCCGCTTGGACACGACGACGTGGCGGGCCTTGATCGTGCCAAACTCGCTATCGGAAAGACCGAAGCGCTTGGCGACCTGGCCGAGGAACTCTTCTTCCCGCGGATGCAATGCCGCGTCCGCCTTGGCGATGTGGAACAGGCCTTCCAGCACGTCCTCGAGCATCTTGCGGTTGCCCTTGAAGACGATCACGAGCTGCTCGGCGCAATCCTCGTAGCCGGTGACGTTCTGCTTAGCGAGATTGAAGACGCGGGCGCCTTGTTTCATCTCCGCGTCGGAGACCTTGAACGCAGTTTTGAACGCCTTGACCTCGTCCTTGGTGACGACGCCATCGGCCTTGGCCATCTTGGCGGCAAGCGCGATCACGCCGACGGTGAAGGCCACGTCGTTTTCCGCATGCTCCACCTTCTTGTGCGGCTTATCGAGCGCGGCACGGTTGCCCAGCAACGCTCCGATCGGTCCCGCGACCAATAGCTCGGCGGCCCCCAGTTTCCCCCAAATCGACATTGGCAACCCCTGCAATGACCCTGCGGCGCCTAGACTGGAGCATCGCGGCGTCGCGGACAAGGCTGTTCCGTACCCCGCTTA
Source organism: uncultured Alphaproteobacteria bacterium (assembly GCA_963710245.1). Classification (GTDB taxonomy): domain Bacteria; phylum Pseudomonadota; class Alphaproteobacteria; order Rhizobiales; family Methyloligellaceae; genus Methyloceanibacter. The sequence continues at coordinate 48,129 of CAVPZK010000012.1, read as the reverse complement.
TGAGCACTCGGCCGATTTCAGGCCCGGTGGGGGCTGCCGCTATCCCGCGCGGTTCGGCGTGCCGAGGATGTGGCTCTTCGGCGGCAGCATCACCTGATCGAAGTCCTGGGTGAACATCGCGGCGGCAAAAAAGGCGACGGCGCGCAGCGTCTCCTTGCCGGTGTTCTCGAGGTCGTGGCGCAGCGGCGTCGGCAGCACGAACACGCTGCCCGGGCCGACGAGGTGGGTCGAGCCGTCTTCGAGATAGAGCTTGCCGGTGCCGGCGATAATATATTGCGTCTCTTCGGTCGCGTCGGTGTGCCAGCCGAGCCGCTTGCCGGACTCGATCTCGTAGACGATGGTCGAAGACGCGGTCGCGCCGTGCCCGCCATAGACGGCGAAGGCCCCCTGCCAGCTCACCGCCTTGTCGGTCTCGCCCCAGACCTTGCTGCGTGGCAGCCTGTCGGAGGCGACGACGATACTCTGACTGGCGGGCTTGGCCGTGGGTTGCTTCGATTTGCTCGCAGGGGCTGGGGTCATTGCCGCTTCTCCTTGTTAGGTCGGACGTCGGCATGATCGTGACGCACATGGCCTGTACTCTCTGCGAAACGTGCGCCGCGCATTCGATTCAAACTTGCGCCAATTCACCGGGGCGCTCGTTCCCAAATCTATGCAAATTGCGCGCGCCGCGTTTGGCCGATCCTCACCTTCTGTTGCGAGGGTCGTGCCCCACGCAATGCAGGAGGTCCCACATGGCCAAGTCAGCCAACAAATGGTCCGCCGAGGTCACCGCCCACGATCATCCTTTCGACCTCGAGCCGGGCCTGTTCGCCAACGGCACGGCGCAAGAGATCGCCGCCGCGCTGAAGAAGTCGGCGCAAGATCCCGCGCGCCACAGCGACGATCCTTATCGCACGGCGATGTCGATGCTGGACTTCTACGTCAATCGCGCCGGCGACAAGCTCTCCGTCGAGCAGCGCGCCAAGCTCGATCAGGCCAAGATGGCGCTGCGCCAGTCGTTCGGGCGCTAGGCCGCGGCAAGCTGCTGGTCAAGAGCGGTGGCCCGTTGCAAAGCGGGCCGCTGCTCCAGCCGCCCGACATAGGCCATGAATTCGGGCCGCGTCGGTAGAAGGCTGAACATCATGCCCCAGCGCACCGTCGAGCCGACCACCACGTCGGCGGCGGTGAACTGCTCGCCCATGAGATAGGGCCCTTGCTTGACCGCCTCGGCCACAACATTCATCACCGTGTCGAAATCGCCGTAGCCGAGCGTGCTCCGCCGCGGCGCCTCTTGGCGCGGGAACGCCCGGTCGGTGATGGCGGGCTCGATGCAGCCGGGTGAGAAGAACAGCCATTTGAGATAGGGCCCACGGCGCGGATCGCCCACGGGCACGTTGAGCCTGGCATGCGGGAATTCGTCGGCGAGATAGGTGCAGATGGCGGCGGCCTCGGTGACAATCGCGTCGCCATGCTTGAGCGCCGGTACCTTGCCCATCGGGTTGACTGCAAGATAAGCGGGCTGCTGCTGGTCGCCCTTCATCAGGCTCAAGACGTGAATGTCGTAGGGCTCGCCAAGCTCTTCGAGCATCCAGCGGACGATCGAGGAGCGCGACGGTGCGGCATGATAGAGGGTGAGCTTCGTCATCCCGGTTCCTCCCTTTTGCTTACGGCACGCATCTAACCGGCGCTTGTGGCGTTAAGATGATGGTGAGCGCGCATCTGGTCGCATCGATGGCAAGCAAAACGCCCGCAAAGACCAAAGCTTCGGCGAAACGCTGGTCGCAGAACGTGACCGAGCATTCGAACGCGCTCGACCTGGAGAAAGGCGTTTTCACGCTGAAGGATCCGAAACGGATCGCGGCCTCGCTCAAGCGCTCGGCGGAAGCGAGCCATCGGCGCAAGGCCGATCCCTATCGCTCGGCGATGTCGATGCTCGTCTTCTACATCAACCGCGCCGGCAAGGGCCTTAGCCAGGCGGATCAGGCGCGCTTGGAAAAGGCGAAGGACGAGCTGCGCAAGATTTTCGGCAAGGCGCCGTCGAGGGCCGGAGCCGGCTAGCCCTGCTCGGCCTTGGCCCAGCCTTCCACCTCGCCGATCCAATGCTCGGCATGCTGTACGAAGGTCGCGAGCACGGCGTCGAAGGCCGACTCCTCGGCCGCTTCGTTGCCGCGGTCGGCCTGGAGATCGGCGAAGACCTGCCGATAATCGGCATAGCCTTCCATCTCTTGCCAGCGATGCCAGAGGAAATCGCCGATGAAGAAAAACTTGATCCAAGAGAACAGGCAGTCGGTCCAGTCTTCGAGGTAATAGCGGAGGTGGACGCTGGGAGCGCAGAGATAGAGGTCGGCACCACTCAGCGTTTCGGCGCCGCTCGCCAGGCAGTCCTCCTTGGTGGCGACCTCGACCAACCTGCCGCTGAGAAAAGGATGCTCCGGACATTCGAGGAAGACGAAGCTCATGCGGTCAGCCCCGGGATAGAGCCCGCGCGGGTCGAACAGCTTGAAGTCGAGGCCCCGCAGCCGCGCGGTCTCGATCGCGATCAGCGGCGGAGTTTTCGCGTCGGCGTCCTCGACCAGGCTCGCGCCCGCTTCACGCGCAGTCGCAACGAGGGCTTCAGGGTGCGGGCTGATGAAGCTCGAGATGAGAATCTTGCCTGAAACCTCCTGGTCGATGCTTTCGATATTGGCCCTTGCGCGCTGTCCGCCACGCTGCTGATTCATGATTTCGAGAACGCGCGGCCTCTCGGGCTGCCGCAAGCGCAGATATTCGTCGCTCCGCGCCGCCAAACGGTGCAAATGACCGAGCATCCGGTCCCGGACGCGCGGTTCGCGGCAGTTGCCTTTCCAGACAACGGCGACGGAGGGCATGGACCAAAGTCCCCGTGACAGCGAGAGGGCCGAGAAGATGGGGGACATTGCCCCGGCCACGCGGCGCAGGCAAGCGATGTCCCTGAAAAAGGTTGCCTCGAAATTCACTTATGCGGCGCTCGCATGGCGCGAACTATGCATGCCCCGCAGCGCGGCGCGTTATAGTGAACGGGAAACGCGCCTAAGCAGTGGAGACGGGGATGGACGACTGGGACAATTTCTACATGCTTGCGGGCGGCACGGCCGGCACGCTGATCGGCCTCATTTTCGTCGTTATCACGCTCGGCATGGACCACGCCCAAGAGGGCGATACGCTGCGTATCCGCATCTTCGTCACGCCCATTCTCGTCTATTTCGTAAGCCTGCTCGTCATCGCGATGGTGATGGTGCCGCCGATGGCGCCCTTGGCGCGCGCCGTCTCGCTCGGGGCCATCGGCTGCGCGGGCATTGCCTATGTGCTGCATGTCGCGCATCTATCGCGCACGGAAGCCAAAACCGATGAGCAGGAGCTTGTCTGGGACGTGCTGCTGCCGCTTGCGTCCTTCGCCCTGACTGTCATAGCGGCGATTGCGTGGGCGCTCGAAGCATCGTTCGCCAACAGCTTCAACGCCATCGGCGTGGTGATCCTGCTCATCACGGCGCTGCGCAAGAGCTGGATCGTGACCCTTGTCATCGCCACCCGCGATTAACCCAACGCCAAAAAAGAGGCGCGGCGACCCGGCTGGGCGCCACGCCTCTTTAAGCTTGGTCGGCCGCGAGGCTCTGATCGTCCCGCGGCCCGCTGAGTTGTCGCCGCGGCTTAAGCCTTGGCGTGGCGTGCGCCGTGTCCCATTCCCGCCAGCATGCCGGCGAGCCTCTCGGACACATAGCCGAACACCGCGCCGATGATCATCGACAGGATGACGACGACGACTGGATTTTCCAGAGACCCCGCGGTCAGGCTTCCCGCTGCGTCTTTCATCAGCGTGTAAGCGACGACCGAGGCGAACCCGTAAACCTGCGCCGGAATGACCGCGAACATCGGCATATTGGCGAGCAGAACCATGGCCGCCACGCCAACGCCGACGCAGATCCCGGCCCATACCGGCAGGCCGAGCTTGTCTGCCATTCCGGTCTTGGTGGCTACGACCAGAGTAATTCCGGCGATGATGGCGCCGGCGGCGTTGTTGAGGATCGCCGATTGCAGGCCCTGCTCCTTGCCACCGCAATGGAAGAAGCAGCCCCAGGCGATGAACGCGGCCCAGATGGCAAGCGCGCCACCGAGCGGCCCCAAGAAGAGCCACGTGGCAATCGCGCCAAGAACACCAACGCTAATCGCAAGAGCTGTATTCGAGGACATTCTACCCCCCTTTGGTGTAAGAGCGGGCAGATGCGCCGGGAGTGCCGGCGGTCCACCGGCTCAATGATCGGAAGCTCGTATTCTTGCCAGGTCGATTCGGCTCCCAGGGAATCATAGTGGAAAACCGTGCCATTTTGAACATCGATTCATCGTTTTGCCCAATTCGTAGTCAGTTCCAAGGAGTTGGCCAGGCCCGCTTTGGTTGACTTGAGGCTGAGCTCAGAGCGGCTTAGCTATCCGACATGGCAAGCAAGGTTCATGTGATCGGCGGCGGCTTGGCGGGAAGCGAGGCGGCCTGGCAGCTTGCGCAAGCCGGCGTGCCGGTCGTGCTGCACGAGATGCGCCCCGCGCAGCAGACCGAGGCGCATAAGACCGGCGCCTTCGCCGAGCTCGTCTGCTCGAACTCCTTCCGTTCGGACGAATGGGAGACCAACGCCGTCGGACTGTTGCATGAGGAGATGCGCCGCGCCGCCTCGCTGATCATGGCGGCGGCCGACGCCAACAAGCTGCCGGCCGGGGGCGCGCTCGCAGTCGACCGCGAGGGCTTCGCGGCGCAGGTGACCCGAGCGCTGGAAGAGCATCCGCTGATCGAGATCTCGCGTGAGGAGATCGCGGGGTTGCCACCGGTCGCGTGGGACAGCGTGATCGTGGCGACAGGTCCCCTCACCTCACCGGCGCTGGCGCATGCGATCCAGGCGCTGACCGGCGAGGCAGAGCTCGCCTTCTTCGACGCCATCGCCCCGATCGTGCATCACGAGACGATCGACATGTCGGTGTGCTGGCGTCAGTCGCGCTACGACAAAGCGGGTCCGGGCGGAGGCGGCGCCGATTACATCAACTGCCCGCTCGACAAGGACCAATATGAGTCATTCATTGCGGCGCTGCTCGCCGCCGAGAAGACCGCCTTCAAGGAATTCGAAGGGACGCCCTATTTCGAGGGCTGCCTTCCCATCGAGGTGATGGCCGAGCGAGGGCCCGAGACGCTGCGCTACGGACCGATGAAGCCGGTCGGCCTGTCGAACCCGCATCGGCCCCGGGTGAAGCTTTATGCCGTGGTGCAGCTGCGTCAGGACAATGCGCTCGGCAGCTTGTGGAACATGGTCGGCTTCCAGACCAAGCTGAAGCATGGCGAGCAGGTGCGCGTGTTCCGCACCATTCCCGGGCTCGAGCACGCCGAGTTCGCGCGGCTCGGCGGCCTGCATCGCAATACCTTCCTCAACAGCCCGAAACTGCTCGATGCCGCGCTCAGGCTCAAAGCCGATCCGCGGCTGCGCTTCGCAGGGCAGATCACCGGCGTCGAGGGCTATGTGGAGTCGGCGGCGATTGGGCTGATCGCCGGACGCTTCGCCGCTTCTGAGCGGCTTGGCCGCAAGCTTGCGTCGCCGCCGCCGACCACGGCGCTCGGCGCGCTGCTCAATCACGTCACTGGCGGGCATCTCAGCACCGATGGCGACGGCGCGGCGCGAAGCTTCCAGCCGATGAATGTCAATTTCGGGTTGTTTCCGGAAATCGCCGCGCCCACCGCGCCGCGCGGCAAGGGTCCGCGCAGCTCCAAGGGTTTCGAGCGGAAGCGCGCGCTTGCCGCCCGCGCCATTGCCGATCTCGAGATCTGGCTCGCACGGAAAGAACCGATCGCTGCCGAGTGAGTGTTATTCCGCGCGGCCGACCAGCAGCCAGAATCGCAGCAACGAGATGTCGAAATCGGGCTCCCTATAGGTGCCGTTCAGATTGTCGATGACCATGGTGCCGGCAAGGCCGCCGGAGGCACCCTGCAACTCGATCGGGCGGTGATCCATGACCTTCGGCCAGCCGCGGCGATAAACCTCCTTCACCGCTTCGGAGATGTCGAACGTCACCGCGGCGCCCTCGTCAAGGCTCGCCCGCAGCAACTTGTCCGACAATTCGAGCTTCACGCTGCCGAGCCCTTCGACTTCTACAGTCTCCGGTGGGATTGGTGCAGGCGTCGGGCCGCCCTCAAATACGACCGGGCCGACGACGAAGGCGCCCTTCGCCGGAACGAGCACGGCGGGCACATCCGAATAGTGGGTGAAATAGACCGCGCCCGGCGCATTGCCGAGATCGGGACGAAGCCCGAGCGCGATCAACAGCTCGCGCGCGGTCTCCTCCGGGAACTTGCCGGGCGTGAAGGGATCGTCGGGATGGCCCTCAAACCAGGGCGCAAGCAAGCCAAGCGAGTGGTGGGTGTTGAGATACCATTCGATGGCGCGGGCGCGCGCCGCCTCCCCGCCGAGCGGGTTCTCCGCGGCGCCCTCCCCGCGCGGCACGATCTTGCCGTCGACCAGCACGCCTTTGCCCGAGAGGATCGAGGCCAGCTCGGCTTTCTGACTCAACACTGAAAGGCCGATGGCGCCGCCCGGGCCGAGCGAAGCCGCAAGCAGAAGCAGCGCGAGCACGCCCGGCAAAAGCCGCAAATCGAAACGGGCGCCTTGCGCGAGGCGAAACGCCGCGAGGATCAGCGCCCAAACGCCGATCAGCACCATTAAATAGCGCTGCTCGGTGAGACCATAGTCGGCGATGCGCCGCCAGACGGCGATGAACAGCAGCGCGACCGGCAGAGCCGCGAGCCACACCCAATAGCGCCAGAACAGGCGAACCAGCGGGCCGCCCGTCTCGCGGCTCGGATAGCCTAGCAGCAGGGTCGCCGCGCCTGCGAACAGATAGCCCACCACCATCGCGCCGAGCGTGCCCTTGGGCAGCTCCCAGGCGAGCGCGATCTTGGCGGCATAAGCGTAGAGGATGGCGGTGTAGACAAGCAGCAGCGGCACAGCCACGAATTTCACCAGCGCGGCCGCGGCGCGCATGGTGAAGTCCTGCCGCTCGGCTTCGGTGATCGGATCGGTGAAGCGCCGCGGCGCGAAGGCGAGGAAGCTCAGCGGAGCGACCAATAAGAGGCAGATGGTCCAGATATATTCGTGCGCGAGCGGAGAAAGCGTCAGGCCGAACAGCAGCTTGATGGTCTCGTGAATGGCCGACAGACCGATGCCGAGCAATCCGGCGCCGACACCCGCAAGTAGCCCGCCGAGCCAGAGGCGATGGTTGAACAGCCAAAAGGTCTCGTTGGTCTCGCGGCGGCCGAGATGGCCCGCCAAAGTGAGCGCCAACGCAAGGCTCGCGACCAGCAGGGCGGCGCTCAGCCAGATGGCGGTATCGAGCCAGAGCAGCATGCCAAGCACTGCCACACCGAGGAGCCACAGCAGAACGCGTGCCTGATACGATCGGCATTGACTCTCGGCATTAAGATCGACCGAAACGACCCAAACAAACGACGCAGTGAGCCAGGCCATGATCCTGAACTCGGCGTCACCGATCATGCTGCCGTGATAGAGCTTATAGGCGGTCAGTGCTGCGGCTATGGCGACGGCGAGAGGAAAGCGCGCCGCGGCGGCGCTGATGTCGGGAAGCCGGCGCTGCCACCAGGATTTGATCGACTCGTGCATCGTCGCCTTCTCTCGCTATCCGCGCCAGCGCGCGATGCGCCAAAACCGGGTGAGCGGATTGATCCCGGCGATCTCGCGCAACGGATCGCCCTCGGTTTTCTCCAATGAAGCGAGATAAGGGTCAACCAGGCAAAGCGGCCTGAAGGCGGCGCGCGTATTTGCATCAAGCCGAGCGACATGGCGGCTCGATTCGGCGAGGGCTTGCCTCGCCTTAAGTCGCAAGTCGGCCAGCACAGCGAGAAGGCCGTCGCTCGACTTCCCGGCGAGAATCGCTTCGGGCGATGTGCCGTGACGAAGGAGAGCGTCAGCCGGGAGATAAACGCGTCCGCTCACAGCATGCACTGGCAAGGCGCGCATGAGGCCGGTGAGGCCATAGGCAAGGCCGGCCTGAGTTGCCGCCTTCTCAAGTGATGGCCCACGCGACCCGAGACACTCGCCGCCGAGCGCAAACAGTCCGCCGGAGGTCGCGGCGAGATGGGCCTCAAGCGCGGCCCAGTCCGGCATGATCCTGGTCTCGATGTCGAAGTTGCGGGCATCGATCAGCGCGTTGATGCGCGCGCGTGACAGCTTGCCCTTGCGCATGGCGGCGCCAATCGCGTCGGCGACTTGATGTCCGGTCGCTTCGCCCTCTTGCCGCGCGGTCGATGGCTTCGTGCCACCATTGCAGGCGGATGGCGCCAAGGCCGGGCTCGGTCACGATTTCGGCGATGCGGGCAAGTTCGACATTGAATGCAATGAGGGCGAACAGATCGGCGCGCGCCTCGCGCGGAGCGAACAACGCGGCAAGACTGCGATCGGGATCGCCTGACTTCGCGATGCGTCTTACCCTGTCGCCCCGCTCGGCCTCATGCAAGGTCAGCTCGCCTCACCAGGATCAGATGCGGGCCGCCGCAGGTCCTCTCCCTTTGGCGGTCGCCGGTGCTGCGCTCCACGCCTCGCGCCGCACGCCGAGAATGAGCTGGAGCGGCGAGGCGACGAAGATCGACGAATAGGCGCCGATGACGATGCCCCAGCACATCGCCAGCGCGAAGCCGAAGATGGTCTCGCCGCCGAAGAATAGGAACGGCAGCATAGCGAGGAAGGTCGTGACATGGGTCAGCACGGCGCGCGCCAGGGTCTCGTTGATCGACACGTCGAGCAGCTGCACCAGCGGCATCCGCTTGTATTTGCGCAAGTTTTCCCGGATCCGGTCGAAGATCACGACCTTGTCGTTAAGCGAGTAGCCGATGATGGTGAGGATCGCGGCGATACTCGAGACGTTAAACTCGAGCTGGAACAAAGAATAGAGCCCGATCGTCCCGGTGACGTCGTGGATCAGCGAGGCGATGGCGGCCACGGCAAACTGCCATTCGAAGCGGAACCAGACATAGATGAGGATGCCGATGAGGGCCACGACCACGGCGATGGTGCCGCTCGCGATCAACTCGCCGGAAATAGTGGGGCCGACGATTTCGACGCGGCGATACTCGACCGTGTCGCCGAGCGCCACCTTGACCTTGGCGATCGAGGCCTGCTGCTCCTGCTCGGTCGGTTGCGAGGCGATGCGAATGAGCACGGCGTCTGGCGCGCCGAATTCCTGAATCTGTACCTCGCCGAGGCCGAGCCCGTTCACCTTGCTGCGAATGTCGGCAAGATCGGCGGGGCTGACCTTGGTCTTGACCTCGATCAGCGTGCCGCCCTGGAAGTCGATGCCCATATTCAGGCCGACTGTGGCGACGAGAATGAGAGGCGCAAGCGTGAGGAAGGCTGAGACGATCCAAGAGATCGCCCGCATTCCGACGAAATCTATCTTGGTGTCAGGCGGAATAAAATGGATGCCGCGGAACATCTGGCGATTCCCTAAATCGGTATGAGCTGCGGCCGCGCCCAGCGCAGCCAATAAGAGACCAAGAGGCGCGTGAAGGTCACGGCGGTGAACATCGAGGCGAGAATGCCGATGGTCAGCGTCACGGCAAATCCGCGGACCGGCCCAGAGCCAAGCCAGAACAGGACCAACACCGCGATCAGCGTCGTAACGTTGGAGTTGATGATGGTGATCAGCGCGCGCGAATAGCCGGCGTCTACCGCGGCATAGGGAGACTTTCCGGCACGTATCTCCTCGCGTATGCGCTCATTGATGAGCACGTTGGCGTCCACGGCGATGCCGATGGTGAGCACGATGCCGGCGATGCCGGGAAGCGTCAGCGTTGCGCCGATCAGCGACAGCACGGCGAATATCAGCGCGATGTTCACGACCAGCGCCACGTTGGCAAACATGCCGAACAAGCCGTAACCCGCCACCATGAAGATCATGACGAGCAAGAGACCCATGATCGCGGCCTTCTTCCCGGACTCGATCGAATCCGCGCCGAGGCTCGCGCCGACCGTCCGCTCCTCGATGACAGTGAGCTTGGCCGGGAGCGCGCCGGACCTGAGCAGCACGGCAAGATCGTTGGCCCGCTGCACGGTGAAATTGCCGCTGATCTGACCTGTCCCACCGAGGATCGGCTCGCGGATCACCGGCGCGGAGATCACCTTATTGTCGAGCACAATGGCAAAGGGCAGGCCCACATTCTCCTGCGTCACCTTACCGAAGCGCTTGGCGCCTGCGGCGTCGAACCGGAAGGTCACCACCGGCTCGCCGGTGCGGCTGTCGAAACCGGGCTGCGCGTCGACCAGGTTTTGGCCGCTGACCAGCACCTGGTCCTTCAACACATAGGGAATCGGCGGATTGTCTGCGCTGTAGACGAGCTCATCGCCGACCGGCACCTGCTTGGTCGCGGCCGCCTGTAACGCATCGACGGAGGGGTCGACCAGCTTGAATTCGAGCTTGCCCGTCTCGCCGATCAGCGTCTTGAGGCGCTCCACGTCCTGAATGCCCGGCACCTGCACCAAGACGCGGTTGCGGCCCTCGCGCTGGATGCTGGGCTCGGTGGTGCCGAAGGCGTCGACGCGGCGCCTGATGGTCTCGATCGAGGCCTGGATCGCCGAGGTCATGCGGTGCGCCAAACCCTGATCGGTCACGGTGAGCGTAATGGCGGTGTCGCCCGACTTGGCAACATCGAGGTCGTAGCCGGAGAAGCCGGCGAACACGTCACCGCCGACCGGCGCGGCGAGTTTCTTCAGCGCGTCATAGGCCTTGTCCATGTCGCCGGGCTCGCGGATCGTCACCGACACCGAGCGCTTATCGAGATTCTGCGCGAGGTCCGAATAGCCGATGCGGTCCTTGCGCAACGTCTCGCGCACATCGCCGCGAATAGTGTTGAGCCAGTCTTCGATCATCTCCTTCTCGTCGAGCTGATAGAGGAGATGCGCGCCGCCTTGCAGGTCGAGGCCGAGATTGACTTGCTTATGCGGCAGCCAGGTGGGCAGCCGCGCCACGGTCGCAGCGGAAAACACGTTGGGAAGCGCGAACAGGAACCCGGCGATGACGATGCCGAGGATCAGTATCACCTTCCATCTTTGGAAATGCAGCATTGCCGCTCTCGAAGCTCCGGATCAGATCAGTCTTGGTGCGATTGGACTATGCAAAAACCATCATGAGGCGGCCTTTGCCTTTGCAGCCGGGGCGGCCTCGCCCTTCCCGCGCACCTCGGAGACCGTGGAACGTACGACCTTGATCTTGACGCCGTCGGCGATCTCCACCTGAAGCTCGTTCTCGTCAACCTTGGCTACCTTGCCGATGATGCCGCCCGAGGTCACGACGGTATCGCCGCGGCGAATGGAAGCGACCATGTCCCGATGCTCTTTCAGCCGCTTCTGTTGCGGCCGGATCATCAGGAAATACATGATGCCGATGATTAGCATGGTCGGAACGATCAGGCTATTCAGCATGTCGAACGCGCCGGGGGCGGCTTGAGCGTAGATCGAACCTGGCATTGCTCCTCACCTTTGCTTGGCTTAAGGATGGCCGCCCTCGCCGGGTGACGCCCCTAGTCGTCGCGCGACGGGCAGTTAACCCTCGAAGGTGGCGGGACTATAGCTGCCGCGCGCGCCTTTGCAACGGCCCCAGATGAACTTTCAGGAACCCCTTTCCGGCCTTTTCGAGCGGATTGCCCGGGCGATCGAGCGACTTGGTCCGCGCGAGCCGTATCAACCCGACTTCGAGGCGGACGACGCCTTTGTCTGGCAGGCCGAAACGCAGGTCTTCGTCCCGGTCAAGGCCGTCAACCGCGTGCCGCTCTCGCTGCTGAAGGGCATCGACACCGCGCGCGACACGCTGCTTGCCAATACGACGCGGTTTGCGCGCGGGCTTCCCGCCAACAACGCGCTGCTTTGGGGCGCGCGCGGCATGGGCAAGAGCTCGCTGGTCAAGGCCGTGCACGGCGAGATCGCAGGACTGAAGCTCGTCGAGATCCATCGCGAGGACATCCAGTCGCTGCCGCATCTGCTTGCGCATCTAAGCGAGGCACCGGGCAAGCGCTTCATTCTGTTCTGCGACGACCTCTCCGTCGAGGCGCTCGACACCTCGTACAAATCGCTTAAGGCCGTGCTTGAAGGCGGCATCGAGGGCCGGCCCGCCAATGTACTGTTCTACGCGACCTCCAACCGAAGGCATCTGATGCTACGCGAGATGGTCGACAATGAGCGCTCGACCGCGATCAATCCTGGCGAAGCGGTCGAGGAGAAACTCTCGCTGTCAGACCGTTTCGGTCTGTGGATCGGTTTCCACAATTGCAGCCAGGACGACTATCTTGAGATGGTGCGCAGCTATGCCGGCCATTACGGCTTGCGCATCGAAGACGCGAGCTTGCGCGCAGAGGCTCTCGCCTGGGCGATCTCGCGCGGCAGCCGGTCGGGCCGCGTCGCCTGGCAGTACATCCAGGACCTCGCCGGAAGATTGGGTCGGCAGCTCGAGAGCTAGTCGGCGTTGGCCGCCTGGTCGCTCATGTATTTCGTAGGATCGACCGGACGCGAGCCCTTGCGCAGCTCGAAATGCACCTGCGGCTGGCTTACGGAGCCGGTAGCGCCGGCTTTGGCGATGGTCTGGCCGCGCGCGACCTTGTCGCCACGCTTGACCAGGATCTCGTCGTTATTGGCGTAGGCCGACACCCAGTTATTGGCGTGGCGGATCAGCACCAGATTGCCATAGCCTTTGAGCTCGTTTCCGGCATAGGCCACCACGCCGTTCTCAGCTGCCTTCACAGAGGTGCCTTGCGGGACCGCAACGTCGATGCCGTCATTGTGGCCGCCGTCCGGGCGCGCACCGAACTCGGCGATGACGCGCCCTTTCACCGGCCAGCGGAAGCTGTTGCCGGACATCGGCTCGGGCGTCGGCAGCTGGTCGTTGCTGGCGATGCGCTGGCTGCCCGGGCCTGTGACCTCGGGCGAAGCGGGAATGTCGTTCGCCGCGCTGTCTTGCGTCTTGCCGGCAGATTTCGTGCCGGGCATCGCCTGGGCCTCTTCCTCTTCGGCGAGCGAGGTCCCGGGCGCAGGGATGGTCATGGTCTTGACCTTGCGTACGTTCGGCGCCGTGTCGATGGCGGGCTCCGCGAGCGGCGGCGTTTCGTCCTTGGCAGCGACCACGGGCTTGGCGCTCTTGCCAGGAACGACAAGAACCTGACCGATGCGGAGATTGCTCGGGGTGAGTTTGTTGCGCTCGATCAGAGCCTTCTCGCTGACGCCGAGCTTATCGGCGATGCTATGCGGGGTGTCGCCCTTCTGGACCTTGTAGGTCGATTGACCCGGAGCCGGCGGAGCAGCTTCGACGGGAGCAGCCTCGGCCACCACCTTGGGCTCTTTCGCGCCCGGAATGATCAACTCCTGGCCGATCGACAGGCGGCCGTCAGGCAAATTGTTAGCCGCCATGATCTTCTCGACCGGAACGCCGTAACGGCGCGACAGGGTTGAGAGCGTGTCGCCCTTCTCGACCTTGACGTGAGCGCCCTGAAACTTCGGGCGCAGCACGGCAGGCTCGGCACGCGGCGCTGCCGGGGCCGGATAGTTGGCTTCTGCTGCTGCGACGCGTCCGCTCGGCGCGGGCGAGTAGGCGGCCGGGCGTGGCGTATAGTCCGGGGGCGGCAGGGTGGCGCGGGTGAGCCGCGGCGGCGCGCCCTCGCCCGAGCTATACACCGACTCCTCCGGAAGCACCGGCGGCAGTGACGAGGTCGAGGCGAGATCGGCGTTGCTGCCTTCCGCGGGCGTGTCGTTGCTGGCGAAATTGAAGGCGGGAAAATCGAAACGCGAGACGCCGGAGCTACAGCCGGCGAGCGCCAAGCCAAGGCATGCCGCCGCCGCCACTCCGAAAGTGCCGCGGCCGTAGCCAGACAGATACGCAGCCTGCCGCATCCCTCACTCCGCCCCTCGCTACACGTCCAGAGGAGTAAAGCGCGGATGCGGTTAAAAGGCTGTTAACCGTTGGGATCGCGGGAAAAGATTCGACGCGCGAGTTTAGGCGGGTCAGGTCTTCGACCCCCGCGCCGATTTCGGCACGCGCGCGCCGACGCCGGCGCGCCCATGTACCAGCGGCACGAAACGCACCGGCAGCAGCTCCGTCTGGCGCAGCCCATCATCCGTCTTGTCGATGGCAACCAGCATCTGCGTATCGCGCGTCTCGCCGAGGGGGATGATCATGCGGCCGCCGATCTTGAGCTGCTCGATCAGCGCCGCCGGCGGCTCGTCTGCGGCGGCCGTGACGATGATGCGGTCGAACGGCGCTTGCGGCGGCCAGCCGAGCCAGCCGTCGCCGATGATGGTGGTGACATTGGTGATGCCGAGCCTGGCGAAACGCCGCTCGGCCGCCTTCTGCAATTCGCGCCAGCGCTCGACGGTGTAAACCCGGCGGCAGAGATAGGAGAGCACCGCCGCCTGATACCCGGAGCCTGTGCCGATCTCGAGCACTTTGTGGCGCTCGTCGAGCTCGAGCCGCTCAGTCATGAAGGCGACCACATAGGGCTGGGAGATGGTCTGGCCGCAATCGATCGGCAGCGCGATGTCCTGATATGCGTGATCGACGAACGCCTCGTCGACGAATAGCTCGCGCGGCACGCGCTCGATCGCCCGCAGCACCGCGTTGTCGCGGATGCCGCGCCGCCTGAGCTGCATGATCAGCCCGATCTGGTCTTGGGCGGATGCCATGGCCGAAGCCACCCCCTTTCAGAGGCGGTCCCGGATTATCCGACGATTCTTGGGCCCTGTCGTGAACTCTCCTAAGGGGGAGAGGATTTTCACTGCCGCGCGATCTTGGTCAGCCCGCCCATATAGGGCTTGAGCGCCTCGGGAATGCGGATGCTGCCATCTTCCTCCTGGTAGTTCTCCAGCACGGCGATCAGCGCCCGCCCGACCGCGACGCCGGAGCCGTTCAGCGTGTGCACGAAGCGCGTGTCCTTGGCGCCTTTGGCCTTGTAGCGGGCATTCATGCGGCGGGCCTGGAACCCGCCGGTATTGGAGCAAGAGCTGATCTCGCGATAAGTCCCCTGCCCCGGCAGCCACACCTCGATGTCGTAGGTCTTGTTGGCGGCGAAGCCCATGTCTCCGGTCGAGAGCACCACGGTGCGGAAGGGAAGTTCGAGCCGCTTGAGCACCTCCTCCGCCGATCTGGTCATCCGCTCGTGCTCTTCGGCCGATTGCTCCGGCGTGGTGATGGAGACGAGCTCGACCTTGGAGAATTGATGCTGGCGGATCATGCCGCGCGTGTCCTTGCCGGCCGCACCGGCTTCCGCGCGGAAGCACGGCGTCCACGCTGTCACGCGCATCGGCAGCTTCGCCTCGTCGACGATGTCCTCGCGCACGAGATTGGTCAGCGGCACTTCGGCTGTCGGGATGAGCCACTGGTAGACCTCGAAACGCCACAGCATCCCGACGACTTTGCCGGCTGCATCCCACAGATAGACCTGCCGCGGTCGAGCGCCTTCCCTTTGCATCGACTGGAAGGCTTCCTCATCCTCATCTGCCCACGGGTAACGTGGATCGCCAGTCTTTCTTACCCCGCTCGCAGTCATCTTAAGCTTCGGGCCGTCAATATCACCGACCCACCGAAGCGCCGGATATTGATCCTTCCGAAACTTGGGAAGCTGTGCAGTTCCGAACATCGTGTCATCCTGCACAATCAGTGGCGGATTGATCTCGGTGTAGCCGTGCTCGCTCGTGTGCAGGTCGAGCATGAACTGGGCGAGAGCGCGTTCAAGACGCGCCAGCGGTCCCTTCAACACCACGAAGCGCGCGCCTGAGAGTTTGGCCGCCGTCTCGAAATCCATCAGCCCGAGCGCTTCGCCCAGCTCGAAATGCTGCTTCGGCTGGAACGTAAATTTCTTCGGCGTGCCGACCTTGCGCAGCTCGACATTGGCCCCGGCGTCTATGCCCACCGGCACGTCGGCGGCAGGTGTGTTGGGAATGGTCGCGAGCAAGTCTTGGTATTTCTTCTCGATCTCGCGCTCGTTGGCCTCGCCTTGTTGAATTTCGGTCTTGAGGCGCGCCACCTCCTCTTTCAGGGCCTCTGCGCGGTCCACTTCCTTCGCGGCCATGGCCTGGCCGATCTCCTTGGAGGCGGCGTTGCGGCGGGCCTGCGCCTCCTGCAATTGCTGAATCGTCCCGCGCCGTTCCTCATCCAGGCTCAGAATTCGATTCAAGGTCGCCCTGGGATCGTCGAAGCCACGGTCGGTCAGCCCCTTGAGAAAGGCGTCCTGGTTGTCGCGGATCCATTTGATGTCGAGCACTGGCTTGGTCCTTGGGCGACTCGAAGGCTTCGTATAAGGCGCAATCCCATCCTTGTCATGGCCGGGCTTGTCCCCGCCATGACATCAGGCTTCGCGCAGCGTCACGATCGCCAGGCGGCCGTCGGTGTGCCAGGGATCGCCACCGCCGTTCCGGCCTTCGCATGCGGTGTGGAAACCGTCCAGCCACTGGACCGACAGCACCATTCCGGCCTGTTGCAGTTCGCTGACGAGGCGGTCGCGCTCCGCGTCGACATTGGGTGCAATGTGATGTGTAACCTGTCCCGTCGTGTGGCTGAGGCCCACCTTGGAGTCGAACGTGGCGGCGCCGAACCAGCCGTGCCGGCCTTCATAGAGCTGGTCCCACTGCCAGAAGCGCACATGGTGCCGCTTGCCCGGGCCTCCCGGCATGGGCTGCTCGAAGGCGAGGTCCTGCTTGCGGCCAAACAAAAAGAGATTGCTGACCGGCGCATCGTCGTCGGGGCGGCGAAGCACGGTGTCCGCGGCGATGCGCGCGCTGCTTGCGAGCGTGATCGGGTCGGCGGGGAACCAGCCGGCGCCCCTCATGGCGCGCACGACATCCTCCTCGCTGCCGACCAGGCCGATATTGATCGGGTCGCCCGGGTGGCCGTCGCCTGTCTGGGTGATGCGCGCGGCCTGCGCGAAGAATGGATGACGGCGGAAGTGGCGCACCCACAGTGCCGGCACGATCAGATAGGCGGCGGCTGCCCAGGCCAGCGCAATCAGCAACAGCGTTTTGGTGTCGAGCAGGTGCTGCACGTGTCGCCCTTATGCCGGCTTGCCGGCGGGCTTGGGCGCCGATTGCGCGGCGGCGCGCTTCTTCTCGACCAGCTTCACCGCGTAGATCGAGAGCTCGTATAGCAGGATGGTCGGGATCGCGAGCGAGATCTGGCTGATCGGGTCGGGCGGCGTCAGCACAGCGGCGACGATGAACACGCCGAGGATCGCGTGGCGGCGATAGCGCTTGAGCCCATCGGCGGTGACGATACCCGCGCGCGCGAGCAGCGTGAGCAGGACAGGCAGCTGGAAGCAAATGCCGAAGCCCAGGATCAGCGCCATGATCAGCGAGAGATACTCGCTCACCCGCGCGGTCAGATGGATCTGCACCTGCGTGTCGCCGGTCTGCTGCATCGACAGGAAGAACTTCATGGCAAGCGGCATGGCCACGAAATAGACGAGTGCCGCGCCGAGCAGGAACAGGATCGGCGTGGCGATGAGGTACGGCAGGAACGCCTGGCGCTCGTTGCGGTAGAGCCCGGGCGCGACGAACATGTAGATCTGCGAGGCGATCACCGGGAAGGCGATGAAGATGGCGCCGAAGATGGCGAGCTTCACTTGCGTAAAAAAGAACTCCTGCGGCGCGGTGTAGATCATCTCGATCGGCACATCGGAGCCGACAGCGAGCCGGTACGGCCAGAGCAGGAGATTGTAGATCGGCTTGGCGAACCAGAAGCAGACGAGGAAGGCGAGGAACACCGCCAGCAGCGACCACATCAGCCGCCGCCTGAGCTCGAGCAGATGCTCCATCAGCGGCGCTTTGCTCGCCTCGATGTCGTCGTCAGGCGTCATGCGGCGGCTCCGCAGGCTTCTTGCTCCGTTTGGCGCTGCCGCTCTTCGGCTTGCTCGAAGCGGCACGCTTGCGCGGCGGCTTCGGCTTGGCGACGGCCTCGGGCGTGCTCGGCGCCGCTGACACGGTCGGTGCCGGCGGTGCCGCGGGCGTGGGCGGCGCGGAGGGCGTCGGGTTCGCCTGTGGTGGCGTATCGATCTTCGGCAGCATCACCGGCTGGTCGAGCAAGGCAGTTTCGGCGCGCACCGCCTCCATCGCCTTCTTCACCTCGGCCACCTCCGTGTCGCGCATGGCCTCGTCGAACTGACGCTGGAAGTCGGCAGCCGCGCGTCTGAGCTTGCCGGCGTAATGGCCGAACGTGCCCATCAGCCTCGGCAGTTCCTTCGGCCCGACCACGACGATCGCGACCACGATGATGACGAGAAGCTCCGACCAACCGATGTCGAACATGTGTGCCGCTTCAGGGCGAGGATTGGGGGCCGACTAAAGCCTAGGCCCGCGAGGCGTGTGGGCCGCCGCTAGCCCGACTTCCGGCTGCGCGGTGCCTTCGACGCGGTCTTGGTCGTCGTCCTGGCAGGCTTCTCGACCGTGTGCTCGATGACCTTTGTCGGCTCCGGCTTGGCCGGCTCCGCCGGCTCTTCGCCGCCTTCGGCCATCTCCTTCTTGAAGCTCTTGATGCCCTTGGCGAGATCGCCCATGAGGCCCGAAATCTTGCCCGCGCCGAACAGGAGCACGAACACGAGGAGGACCAGAAGCCAGTGCCACCCGCTGCCTAAACCCATGAAATTTCTCCAATGTCCCCAGCGAGCCTATCGCGGCGCACTATGGCAGCAAACGGCGTCCGGTCGCAAGCCGCGCTTAGGCGTTAGGCTGCGACCCGCTCGCCGTTATCGGCCTCGAAAATCAACACCGCGCCGGTATCGATGCCGACACCGATCTCGGTCCCCTGCGGCGGCACGTCGCTCTCCCGCACCCGGGCGAGGATCGGCGCGTCGAGCCCCTGCACGGCGATCTCGACCAGCGCCACGTCGCCAAGGAAACGCGTATCGAGCACGCGGGCCGGGGTGCCCTGCCCTGCCGCCAGAAGTCGCACGCCGCCTTGCCGCACACAGACGATGGCCGCAGTCCCGTCGGCAAGTCCGTCGGCGGGGAAGCGGCCGATCGGCGTCAGCGCGCTGCCAGCTTCGATGCGCGATTTGATCTCGTTCAGGTCGGAGAAAGTGCGGGCGGCGAGGATGTCCTTCGGCGCGCGGTAGAGATCGAGCGCCTTGCCGGCCTGCACCACCCGGCCTTTGCGCAGCAGCGCCACGCGGTCGCCCATGCGCATCGCCTCCTCGGCATCATGCGTGACGACGATTGAGGTGGCGCGGGTCTCGTGCAGGATTGCGAGCGTCTCCTCGCGCATCTTTTCGCGCAAGCGCGGGTCGAGCCCCGAGAACGGCTCGTCCATCAGAAGCACGCTCGGCCGCGGCGCGATGGCGCGGGCAAGCGCCACACGCTGCTGCTCGCCGCCGGAGAGGATATGCGGGTACTCGCCTGCGTAGTGGCTGAGGCCCACGCGCTCCAGCGCGGCGAAAGCCTCGGCCTTGGCCTCGCCGCGCGTCAGCGATTTCAAGCCGAAGGCGACATTGTCGAGGATGGTGAGATGCGGGAACAGCGCGAAGTCCTGGAACATCAGCCCGACACCGCGTTTCTCAGGCGGCACGAAGCGGTTGGGTCCCGCCACTTCTTGGCCGTCGATCAGCACGCGCCCCGAAGACGGGCGCTCGACGCCGGCAGCGATCCTGAGCAAAGTCGACTTGCCGCAGCCCGACGGCCCGAGCAGGCAGAGGACCTCAGACGGGGCGATGTCGAGGCTGACCTGGTCGAGCGCGAGAGTGTCGCCGTAGCGGCGCGACACGTTCTCGAAGCTGAGGCTCGCAGCGAAGGTGACGGCGGCCTTGCCGCGTCCTGTACCACGATTGCCGTTCTTGCCGCGCCTGGTCGCGGCGCCGCCGCGGGCCTTGAGGAACTCGAGCATCGGAGAGGTCTAAGCACTCCCCGCCACTCCGCAACCACCAGAAACGATCAGGTGGGCTCGTCGCCGCCCTCGCCCTCGTCGCCCTCGCCGAGCGGCTCGTCGCCGAGGAAGTCGTCCTCGAGCGGCTCCTCGTCGTCGCGCAGATGCGGCCCGTCGTCCGGGTTCGGCATGGTGAAGCCGGGCGGCAGGTTGGAATCGAGCAGGCCTGCGCCTTTCAGCTCGTTCAAGCCGGGCAAGTCCTGGATCGAGTCGAAGCCGAAATGCTCGAGGAATTCCGCGGTCGTGCCATAGGTCACCGGGCGACCCGGCGCGCGGCGGCGGCCACGCAATTTGATCCAGCCCGTCTCGAGCAGCACGTCGATGGTACCTTTCGACGTGCTCACGCCCCTGATCTCCTCGATCTCGGCGCGGGTGACCGGCTGGTGATAGGCGATGATGGCGAGCGTCTCCAGCGCCGCGCGCGACAGGCGCCGCTGCTCCACCGCCTGCTTCTCCAGCAGGAAGGACAAATCGTCGGCGGTGCGGAACGCCCATTTGCCGGCGACGCGCACCAGGTTGACGCCGCGCGCGGCATAAGAGCCTTGCAGCTCCTCGAGCAGCGCGCGCACGTCCTCGCCCTCGACGAAATGGCGCGCGATGGCGGCCTCGGCCAGCGGCTCGGCGGCGGCGAACAAAAGCGCCTCGACGATGCGTAATTTCTCGCGCCGGTCGGTCGATTGCAGCGCGATCACATTGGAGGGGAGCGGCAAAGGCAGGCGCGGTCTCTCGCGCTCCGTCTCGTCTTCCGGCATATCTTCCGGCATTGCCTCTACCCTACTCAATTGCTTCGCTGTCATCCCTGGGCCCCGTTGTTGTTGTTGGCTAGTGGATCATGGTCATGCGGCGCGCTCGCGGCGGCGGACAAAAAGCGGTGCGAAGGATTTTGCCTGGCGGATTTCCAGCGCGCCCTCGCGCGTCATCTCCAAGGTCGCGGTAAAGCTCGAAGCGAGCGCCGTCTTGCGCAGCTCGGGCTCGACCAGGAACTCGGCGATCAGCTGATCGAGCGGCGCCCAATCGACATTCATGCCGAGCAGCCGCTCAAGCTCCTCGCGCGCCTCATTCAGCGACCACACCGTGCGCGGCTTGAGCTGCATGCTGAGCACCGCGGTGCGCTGGCGCTGCTGCGAATAGGCCTTGAGCAGATCGTAGACATTGGCGTCGTAGACGCTCTGCCGGCTGATGCGGATCGGCTCGGGGTCGCCACGGCCGAACACGTCGCGGCCGAGCCGCTTGCGCGTCATCAGCTGGGCCGAGACCTCGCGCATGGCATGCAGGCGCTTCAGCCTGAAGGCCAGCAGCGCGGCAAGCTCGGCGCCGGTCGGCTCGCCCTCCTCCGACGGCTCGGCTGGCAGCAGGAGCTTCGACTTGAGGAACGCGAGCCACGCCGCCATGACCAGATAATCGGCGGCGATCTCGAGCCTGAGCCGGCGCGCCTCGGAGATGAAATCGAGATATTGCTGGGCAAGCGCCAGAACCGAGATTTTGGCGAGATCGACCTTTTGCGTGCGGGCGAGCGCGAGCAGCAAATCGAGCGGCCCCTCGAAGCCCTCGACATCGACCACGAGCTGGTCGCCCGCATCGGCGTCGAGCAGCGCGCCTCCCTCCTCCCAATCGGACAGCTCACCCTGGCCCTGCGGCTCGTCTTCGGCCATTGGCGTCTCGGTCTGGTTCATGCCTGCACCGTCGGGTCGGCTCCCAAAGCAGCCACTTGGGTACCGGCGGCTTCCGTGACAAGGGCCATTGCCTCAGCAACATCAAAGGGTTGCGGCTCGCGCAGGAAGCTTCGCGCGCGGGCAAAGCGCTCGGCGGCAAGCCCCTCGAGCGGCGGCACGGCACTCGCGACATCCGTCATCTCGGCAAGATCGCCGCCACAATGCAGCGCCACGTCGCAGCCCGCCTCGATCACGCCACGGGCGCGTTCGGCAAACGGGCCGCCAAGAGCCTTCATGCCAAGATCGTCGCTCATCACCAAGCCGGTCAATCCGATCCGATTTCGAATCACTTCGCCCATTATAACGGGCGAGATGCTTGCCGGTCGCCGGTCGTCGTAGACGGGCAGGAGCACATGGGCGGTCATGGCGAGCGGGGCATCGCGGAGCGCCCGGAAAGGACGGAAATCGATCGCGTCGAGATCGGCCTCGGCGACATCGATGCGGGGCAGCGAAAGATGGCTGTCGGCCTTGGCCCGGCCGTGGCCGGGCACATGCTTGATCACCGGCAGCACGCCACCGGCGAGGCAGCCATCCATCACGGCGCGGCCTAGCGCGATCACCACCTCGGGATCGGTCGAGAAGGCGCGGTCGCCGATGATCTCGTGCGCGCCCTTCTCCGGCACGTCGAGCACAGGCGTGCAGTCGACATTGATATCGAGCGCGTGCAGCTCTTGCGCGATCAGCCGGGCCCCGGCAAAGGCCGCCGCTTTCCCCAGTTCGGCGTCGATTTCGTAGAGGCGTCCATAGCAGCGCACCGGCGGCATGGCGCGCCAATGAGGCGGCCGCAGTCGCTGCACACGGCCGCCTTCCTGGTCGATCAGCACGAGCACCTCGTCGCTCTCGACCGCATCCTTGAAGGCGGCAATCAGCGCCTTGATCTGCTCAGGCGTCTGACAATTGCGCGCGAACAGAATGAGCCCGCAGGGACGCGCGGCGGCAAAGAAACGCCGCTCCGCGTCGCTGAGCGAGAGGCCCGCACATCCCGAGATGAAGGCTTTGAAGTCCACGACGCGGGTTAACGTGCGCCGCGGCTCACGGTCAAGGCCGGAAAGCGCAAGCCCTCTATTGCGCCATCACCAGGCAATCAGGCAGGCCTTGCGACTTCAGCTGACCGCAGAGCTTGGTGGCGGCAGTCTTGTCGGGGATCGGGCCAATGCGCAGCCGGTACCAGGTCCCTTTGGTGCCGAGATCGGCCTTCTGCACCATCGGCCGATAATTGGCGAGCAGCGTCGGATATTTCTGCTGCATATCGGCGAAGCTCGCGAGCGCATCGGTCTGGTTCTTCTTCGAGCCGACCTGCACGACATATTTGGTCGGGCCCGCAGCCGCCGCGGGAGTTGCCGCAGCGGTCTGCTGTGCGACAGGCTTGGCGGCGGGTTTCGGCTTGGGAGCGGGAGCCGGCGGTGCCTGCAAGGAGGCAACCTCTTGCGGCTCGGCGGCCGCTGGCGCCGCCGCGGCAGTGGCGAGTTGCGCGTCGGGCGCAGCAGGTGCAGCCGCTTCCGGCGCGGCGGGAGCTTCGGCTGCGGCGGCGTCGGCCGGAGGCTCTGCCATCGAGCCGTCGGGACGGACCACCATGGTCTTCACTTTGCGCGGGCCCCCGTCAGGCATGGAATCGTCGGCGGAGGCCACGGCGACCGGCTCGGCGCCGCCGACGGCTTGCGTCGTGGGCGTGGCGAGATCGGTGGTCGCGACCGGCGCGGGCGCGCCGGCGGTATCGGCCGAAGGCGGCAGCGCGGGTACCGCGACATTCTCCTGCCGCGGCACGAGACGCTCGGACTCAGGCTCGTCGCCATTCTGGAGCCGGTCGTAGATCAGCTTGTTCTTTTGAGGAAAATCCTTGCCGCCGGGATCGTCGGGAAGCTCCTTCACCGGCCGGCTGTCGGCCGTGACCAGTGGCGGCTGCTCGCTGCCAAGACCGCCACCGCTCTGCTTATAGGCGAAGGCCAAGGCCCCACCGAGAGCAATGGCGCCGAGCAGCGCGCTACCCACCATGAAGGCGCTCCGGCCTTTGAACGTCATCCCTGCCTTGGCGCGGGCGCCAGGCGCGGGAAGCGCCTGACCCTCATCGAGGAAATCGGCATCGAGCCGCTCGCCCTCGTAGAAATCCTGCGCCGGCCGGCGGGTCGGCTCGGTTGAGCCGAGGGAAATCTGCGGCGGCTGATCATAGATGGCGTCGAAGGCTTGCAGCTGCCGCCGCGGATCGCTTTGCGGCACCTGGCCGTAATCCTGCGCGGGCTCGCTGTGGAAGGAATCGAAGCCTTGGTCGGCCTGAGCGCCATGACCGTAGTCGGGCGCGGCCGGCTCCTGCTGAGCGAAGCCATGTGCACTGGGGAAGCTCGTGTCGGGGAAGCTTGCGTCGAAGCCCTGTGGCTCCGGGAAGCTCGCATCGGCAAAATTCGGCTTGGCGAAATTCTGACTGCCGAAATTCGAATCGGCGAAGTTCTGATCGAAGCTCGATTCCGGGAAGCTCGCGTCACCCGTTCCCGGCTCCGGAAAGCTCGCATCGGCAAAGTTCTGATTGCCGTAGGCCTGATTTGGAAAACCTTGCGCGCCGTTATAGCTCGATGCGGGATAAGCCTGCGCTCCGGGATGCTCGGCGCTCTGGAAGCTCTGCGGACGAACCGGCTGATTGGCGGTTTGATAGCCCGAGTTTGCATAATCAGCCTGCTGACTGGGCATCGCCGGCTGAAAATTCTGATAGGCCGGTGCGGCTTGCGGCTGCGCGTTCTGGTAGCTCGGCGCGGCGCCCGGATGGGGGCTCTGATAGCTCGGCGCGGCGCTCGGATGCTGGCTCGGATAGCTGAGAGGCGACGGAGCCTGCGGGCTCGGATAGCTCAGCCCTGAAGCGGCTTGCTGGCTCGGCTGGGCGGGCGCGGGGCTCGAATTATAGGGCGTGTAAGCGGGTTGGGGTTGTGGGGCCTGCGGGCGAAGGTCAGGCCCGCGCGTTACCGGCGTATAGGTCGGCATTTGTGCGAAGACTGGGCTGCCGCCTCCGAAAATCGGGCGCTGCCCGCCAGCCGGCTGACCCGGCCTTCCCGCTCCATGAGCCATTAAGCTTACCTCGCTCTGGTGAGCATTGAGCGCGTTGTTGCCCCAAGTCTGGAGGCTCGGCGCATTACCCACGCTGTTGAAATTGGATTGCGACGCAGGATTGGGGTCTGACTGGCTATAGAAGTGCTGAGCAGCATCGAGTGGATGGCCAAAGACTTCATTTGCGCCTGCGGACCGGCCTGAGCCGGGCCCTCCCCCGTCATCTTGTGCAGACATAACACTTCCCTCGAACCATCCCCCTGCCCCGGATTGGCTCAGTGCAACTCGTGCATGGCGTGAACGCCGAGGATCCCCAAACCCGACGCCAGAACGCGCTTCGTGGCGGCCACCAACGCCACACGAGCACGCGTTAACTCTCGGTCACTCTCGTAAATAAATCGTAATTGTGGCAAGTCTTTGCCTCGGTTCCAAAGCCCGTGAAAGTCGCCAGCAAGATCATAGAGATAGAAGCCGATGCGATGCGGCTCATGGGCGATTGCCGCGGCTTCGACCACGCGCGGGAACTGGGCGATGCGGCGGATGAGGTTAATCTCCGCCTCGTCGGTCAGCCGACCTAGATCGCTCACAGCCAAAGTCCCCTCCTCTGGATCGAGATCCGGGAAGGCTTCCCGAACATTACGCAGTACGGAACTCGCCCGCGCATGGGCGTACTGGACGTAGAACACCGGGTTGTCCCGCGTCTGCTCGGTGACTTTGGCGAAGTCGAAATCGAGCGGCGCGTCGTTCTTCCGGTAGAGCATCATGAAACGAACCGGGCCTGCGCCCACCTCGTCCACGACGTCCCGGA
Organism: uncultured Alphaproteobacteria bacterium; assembly: GCA_963710245.1. GTDB lineage: Bacteria > Pseudomonadota > Alphaproteobacteria > Rhizobiales > Methyloligellaceae > Methyloceanibacter. The sequence continues at coordinate 22,659 of CAVPZK010000012.1, read as the reverse complement.
GCGTGACGAATGTCCCGGCACGTTTCGACATCTTGACAGGCTCGCCGGCTCGAAACAAGCGGACCAACTGACAAATCTTGATGTCCAGTGTGGCCTTGCCATCGGTCAGCGCGGCAAGGGCCGCTTTCATGCGCCGGATATGGCCGCTGTGATCGGCGCCCCAGACGTCGATCATCGTGTTAAAGCCGCGTGCGAACTTGTCGCGGTGATAGGCGACATCGCCTGCGAAATAGGTATAGGTCCCGTCAGCTTTCATCAGCGGGCGGTCGATGTCGTCGCCGAATTCGGTCGAGCGGAACAAGAGCTGCTCGCGGTCCTCCCAATCATCATCGACCTTGCCCTTGGGCGGCGGCAGACGGCCTTGGTAGATGAGCCCTTTCGCCTTGAGGTCGTTGATGGTCTCGGCGATCTCGTCGCGCGGGCCTTCGCTGAGCGAGCGCTCGGAGAAGAACACATCGTGGCGGATGCCGAGCTGGGCGAGATCGTCCTGGATCATCACTAGCATCGCCTGCAGCGCGGTGGTGCGCACGATGGGAAGCCATTGCGCCTCGTTCATCGCGAGCAGCTCCTTGCCGTGCTGATCGGCGAGCTTTTGCCCGACCGGCTTCAGATAGTCGCCGGGATAAAGACCCTCAGGAATTTGTCCGATCTCCTCGCCGAGCGCCTCGCGGTAGCGGAGGTATGCTGAACGCGCCAGCGCATCGACCTGGGCGCCCGCGTCGTTGACATAATATTCGCGCGTGACGGCGAAGCCGGCGAAGTCGAGCAGATTGGCGAGCGCATCGCCAAACACGGCGCCGCGGCAATGGCCGACATGCATCGGCCCGGTCGGGTTCGCCGAAACATATTCCACGTTCACCGCCTCACCCTTGCCGATAGCGCTGCGTCCATAAGAGGCGCCCTGCTCCAGCACCATGCGCAGGACGCTTGGCCAGAAGGCAGAGCTCAATGTCAGATTGATGAAGCCCGGCCCCGCGATCTCGACATTCTCGATATGCGGGTCGGAGGCGAGCAGCGGCACGATACGTTCAGCGAGCGTGCGGGGGGGCTGGCCGGCGGCCTTGGCGAGCACCATGGCGGCATTGGTGGCAAGATCGCCGTGGGAGAAATCCTTCGGCGGCTCGAGCGTGACGCCGTCGATGCTCGCTTCGTGCGGCACCACGCCGTCATGTTTGAGCTGCTGGACGGCGGCGAGAACCCGCCCGTGAAAGCCTGCAAAAACGTCCATGAAAACTCCAGGAAGTATCTTTTTAGCGCATGATCTTGCCGGAAAACCGGTTCCCACTTTTCCGGATCATGCTCGGCGCGACTAACGCAAATCGGGGGTGGCGTCAAACAAGCGGCGATGCTCGGCGAGCGCGTAGCGGTCGGTCATGCCGGCGATGAAGTCGGAGATATGGCGGGCATAGGCTTGACTGCCGCGGGTGGGCGCCTGCCCACGCCATTCGGGCGGCAGGGCCGCCGGGTCGTCGCTATAGCGCTTGAACAGGTCGCGCACCACGCTTGCCGCATCCCGCATGATGCTGGCGATGCGCGGATGGCGATAGACGCGCGCAGAGAGGAAGGCGCGGAGCTGATCGAGATCGGCCTGCATCGTTTCGGAGAAGGCCACCGTGGCGGCCGGCGCATGGCGCACGTCGCTTGCGCTTTGCGGCGCAAGCTCGGCGAGACGCCGTTCGCTCTCGGCAACCGCGTCCTCGATCATCCAGGTGATGAGTCGCCGGATGGATTCGTAGAGGAGCCGCGTGCCGTCAATGCCGGGATAGGCGTCGCGCACTTGCGCCAGAGCTTTGGCAGCGATCGGCACCTCGGCCAGCTCGGCGAAATTGAACAGCCCGGCCCGGAAGCCGTCATCGATGTCGTGATTGTTGTAGGCAATGTCGTCGGCGAGTGCAGCGGCTTGCGCCTCGACCGAAGCGAAGGTGGCAAGCTCGAGGTCCTGCTTCACGCAATAGGCCAGGATCGAGTCCGGCACGGGCGCCCCATCGTGCCGCGCCGCGTTCGGCCCGGTCAGCGGGCCGTTATGCTTCACCAGCCCTTCCAGCGTCTCCCAGGTGAGATTGATCCCGTCGAAGCGCGCATATTTCTTTTCCAGCTCGGTGACGACGCGCAGCGATTGCGCATTGTGGTCGAAGCCGCCGGCGCCTTGCATGGCGGCGTCGAGAGCGCGCTCGCCGGCGTGGCCGAACGGCGGATGGCCGAGATCATGCGCGAGCGCGAGAGCCTCGGTCAGATCCTCGTTGACGCGAAGGGTCCGGGCGAGCGCGCGGGCGATCTGCGCGACTTCGAGGCTGTGGGTCAGCCTTGAGCGGTAATGATCGCCTTCGTGATAGATGAAAACCTGGGTCTTGTAGTTCAGCCGGCGGAAGGCGGTCGCATGCAGGATGCGGTCGCGATCGCGCGCGTAAGGCGAGCGCGTGTCCGACGGCGGCTCGGGGATGAGCCGCCCGCGACTCGTCAGCGGGTCGACGGCGAAAGGCGCAACGGCGCGCAAGTGCCCGCTTTCCGCCAGCTTGGCGGGGGAAATCGGCTCGGTCTTGCGGCTCTGGTCGATTGACAAGCGCTTGCGCCGCCCTATCTTTCAATTGGAGATTGGCTACACCCAGAATGACCGAAACGTCCACCATCACGATCAGCCCGCGCGCCGTTCGCCGTATCAACGAGCTTGCCAAGGCCGAAGCCGCGCCTACGCTGTTCCGCGTCAGCGTCGAGGGCGGCGGTTGCTCGGGCTTCCAATACCGCTTCGACCTGGTGACAGAGACGGCGCCGGACGATTTGCTGGTCGAGCGCGACGGCGCCCGGGTGGTGGTCGATCCCGTCTCGCTCGGCTTCGTGGCCGGCTCCGAGCTCGATTTCGTCGACGATCTGATCGGCGCCCAGTTCAAGCTCAACAATCCGAACGTCACCGCCTCCTGCGGCTGCGGCACCAGCTTCTCGGTCTGACGCCTTCCAATCCATTCCACTGGCGCTTTGGCTTGCCGCGCGGTAACGGCATGGATGCCCGGAGCAAGTCCGGGCATGACGGCACGGTGTGAAACGCATCCCATGAAAATCGCCACCTGGAACATCAACGGCATCAAGGCGCGCATCGAGGCGGCGACGACCTGGCTCAAATCCGCCTCGCCCGACATTGCCTGCCTGCAAGAGATCAAATGCGTCGACGAGGCCTTCCCCAGCTTCGAGTTCGAGGCGCTCGGCTATAACGTCGCCGTCCACGGGCAGAAGGGCTTCAACGGAGTGGCGCTGCTCTCCAAGCTTCCGTTCGACGAGGTCACGCCCCGGCTGGCCGGCGATCCCGACGACGTGCAGGCGCGCTATCTCGAAGCGGTGATCTCGTTGCCGTCAGGCGCGCTACGGCTCATCAATATCTATCTGCCGAACGGCAATCCGTTCGGCACCGAGAAATATGTCTACAAGCTCGCCTGGATGACGCGGCTCAAGGAGCGCATCAAGACGCTGCTTCTAAACGAGGAGACGATGATCATCGCCGGTGACTTCAACGTCATACCGGCGCCCGAGGACGTCTACAATCCGAGCGCCTGGATGGACGATGCGCTGTTCAGGCCCGAGACGCGCGCGCATTTCCAGTCGCTGGTCAATCTCGGCCTGACGGATGCGTTCCGCGCCTGTCACGACGAGCCGCACCGCTACACGTTCTGGGACTATCAGGCCGGCGCCTTCCAGAAGAACCAGGGCTTGCGCATCGACCATCTGCTGCTGTCGCCGCAAGCGGCCGATCGCTTACGGGGCTGCGAGATCGATCCCAGTCCGCGGAGCTGGGAGAAGCCCTCGGACCACGTGCCAATCTTTATCGAGCTTGCCGTCTAGGGTTTCGTGCCGGTCGCGCCGAAGCCGACGGACATGCCGATCGGGGCGGGCGGCGGCGCGCTGGGCTTGCTCAACGGCGCCGTGTCGGCTGCCGCCGAGGCCGTGGGGGATCCAGCAGCCTTAGCCGCCGCGCCCGACGCCGGCACCACCATCACCTCGGTCGGCTTCGCCTTGGCGGTCGGCACCGCGGATGCGGCCTGCACGCCGCTCAATTCAGGCAGCATCGCCTCGGCGTCCTTGCGGGTCACGCTATCGGACTTGCCGAACGCCTCGCGATAGAGGTCGCCGATCCATTGCGGCTCCTTGCCGCTCGCCACCGCGTTGTCATGGGCAAGGATGATCAGAGCGAGACCCCTCGCCTGCCGCTGGCGGACATCTTGGCCGCGCCACAGGATCTCGCCGAGCGTGGCTTGCGCGGCCGCATGCTGCTTCTTGGCCGCGGTGGCAAGCCAGTTGACGGCGAGGCCAACATTTTTCTCGACGCCGTCCCCGTTCATGTAGAGCCGCGCGAGCCGGTATTGCGCCTCGGCATTGCCGAAATAGCTCGCGGCGTGGCGGAATAGGTCAACGGCGTAAGTCGGGTTCGGCGAGAGCGACATGGCGGGGATGCCGTCGACGTAATATTGGCCGAGCGCGACGAAGGCCTCAGCCGCGTATTTCGCGATCGGGCTCGACGGGCTCATATCGGCCTGCTGATCGGCGATCTGCTGGAAATAGAGGAACGCCTTGCTGTCGTCCTTCTCCACGCCGTCGCGGCCGCTGGCGTAGATGCGCGCGAGCTTGAGCTGGGCGCCGAGCACGCCGCGCTTGGCGGCATATTCGAGCGCGGGCAGCGACGCGGCGGTCTGACCCGATTTGAGCGAGCTCGTTCCTTGCCGATAGGCCTCGGTCGCCGAGGTGAAGGGAGGAGGATCGTCTCCCCCGGCTCTGACAGGGCTTAGGCCCAGCACGAGCAGGGCGCCGAGCGCTCCAAGCGCCAGCCGGTTACACATCAGCATAGCACGCCACTTCCACGCTACCGCCGGGATGGGTCACCGCACCGGTGCGCGCCGGCCCCACCTCGTTCGCGTATTTCCACAGATAGCCGCTCTTGAAGGCGATCGGCCGCGCCTTCCATTCCTTCGCCCGCTGCTTCAGCTCGGCGGCGTCAAGCTCGACATCGAGCGTGCCCTTCTCAGCGTCGAGCACAATCATGTCGCCGTCGCGCAGGAGACCGATCGGTCCGCCAAGCGCTGCCTCGGGCCCGACATGGCCCACGCAGAAGCCGCGCGTAGCGCCGGAGAACCGGCCGTCGGTGATGAGTGCGACCTTGTCGCCCATGCCCTGGCCGTAGATCGCCGCTGTCGTCGACAGCATCTCACGCATGCCGGGGCCGCCTTTCGGGCCCTCGTAGCGGATGACGATCACGTCGCCTTCCTCGTAGCGCTTGGCACTCACCGCGGCGAAAGCGTCTTCCTCGCAGTCGAAGCAGCGGGCCGGCCCACGGAACTTCAGCCCCTTCATGCCGGCGACCTTGACGATGGCGCCGTCGGGCGCGAGCGAGCCTTTCAGCCCAACCACGCCCCCGGTCGGCGAGAGCGGCTTGTCTGCGGAGCGCACCACGTCCTGGTCCGGGTTCCACTTAACCTTGGCGAGATTGTCCTTCATGCTCCGTCCGGTGACGGTCATGCAGTCGCCGTGGAGATAGCCATGGTCGAGGAGGGTCTTGAGCAGGATCGGCACGCCGCCAGCCTCGAACAGGTCCTTGGCGACATAGCGGCCGGACGGTTTCAAATCCGCGATATAAGGTGTCCGTTTCATGACTTCGGCAACGGCGAATAGGTCGAAGTCGATGCCGCATTCATGCGCGATCGCCGGCAGATGTAGCGCCGCGTTGGTCGACCCGCCGGTGGCGGCGACGATCGCCGCGGCATTCTCCAGCGATTTCCGTGTGACGATATCGCGCGGGCGGATGTTCAAAGCCAGCAGGTCCATGACCTTCTCGCCGGCCGCCATGCAGAAGCGGTCCCTGATCTCGTAAGGCGCGGGCGCGCCGGCCGAATAGGGCAGCGCAAGGCCAATGGCCTCCGACACGCAAGCCATGGTGTTGGCGGTGAATTGAGCGCCGCAGGCCCCGGCCGAAGGACAGGCCACCTGCTCGAGTTCCTCGAGATCCTCGCTCGACATCTTGCCGACCGAGAAAGACCCGACCGCTTCGAACAGATCCTGCACCGTGACCGGCCGGCCCTTGAACGAGCCGGGCAGGATGGAGCCGCCATAGATAAAGATCGACGGTACGTTGAGACGACACATTGCCATCATCATGCCGGGTAAAGACTTGTCGCAGCCGGCCATGCCGATCAGCGCGTCGTAACAATGGCCGCGCATGGTGAGCTCGACGGAATCGGCAATGACCTCGCGCGAGGGCAGCGAGGACTTCATGCCCTGATGCCCCATGGCGATGCCGTCAGTGACGGTGATGGTGCAGAATTCCCGCGGCGTGCCGTTAGCGGCGACGACCCCCTCCTTCACCGCCTGAGCTTGGCGCATCAGCGAGATGTTGCAGGGAGCGGCCTCGTTCCAGCAGGTGGCGACGCCGACGAAGGGCTGGTGGATCTGCTCGCGCGACAGACCCATCGCGTAATAATAGGAGCGATGCGGGGCGCGGGAGGGCCCCTCGGTCACATGCCGGCTCGGCAAGCGTGATTTATCGAACGTCTTCGCGTCCATCTGCTAACGCCCGGATGAGGTGCGAGGGGAATATGTGGTGCCTGCCACCGCTCCCCAAGGTTCGGCCGTTACTTTCTCCCTGGCTCTTCCCCCATGGTGAGCCTTGGAAAGTTTTGCGGCCGTCGCTCCTCCTACAAAGCGTGATGTGTCAAAGTTTTATGGCGCAAACGAGGCACAAATGCCGCATATTGTTGCAATTTAGCTACAGTTGCGGGGATTCTAGGTGAAGGTCAAGCGCCGCTACTTTCGCGCGAGTTTGGGCGCGGCAAATTCGCCTGAGCGAGGCCCCCGATCTTATGTCATAAAAGCGTCAACCGGGGACCAGCGACGCGGAATCATATCCGCGCGCTGACACGCCATCTTGGCGGCTAAGAATAGGAGGGTGGTTTGCCAGATCGCGACGCAGGGCCCCCCCGCGCGGGACTCCGCTTCTGGCAAATGCCCGGCAGAGCACGTGGCCTCGCCATGCTTTGCGCGCTTTGGGCGGCGAGCTGGCTGCTTCTGTTCCTGCCCGATCTCCTGCTCTATTGGAGCGGCTATTCGGTCCAGTCGGCCGTCAGGTTCAAGGCGATCCTGTTCACCGCGGTCGCCGCGCTGCTGATCAGCACGGCTAAATCGCGACGCTTCCGCATGGCGGCGATTGCCTTCCTAGTCATCAACCAACTCATCTGGACCGGCTATGCCGTCTATTTCGGACAGCCCTTGAGTCCCGAGCATCTCCTGCTCGTGCAGTACGAGGCGGCGGACACGCTGCTTGGTGTGCTGGATGGGTGGCACTCCTTGCTGCCTTGGGGCCTCGCGCTGTTGGCCAGCGCAGCAGCGCTGTTCGTCCTGCAATGGCCGGAGGGTGACTACAGCCAATGGCGCTCGCGGATCTCGGGCGTCAGTTTCGTGGTCCTCCTCATCGCGGCGGTGGTGTCATGGGTGGCGCATCCAAGGATCGATGCCGCTTTCCCGGGCAAGCACACCGCATCGATCTATGGCCCGCTCCAGGCGGCGGTCGGCGTCGTGCGCATGGGTCTCACGCAGGTGGCCGCCAACGAGTTGAATGTTCGCGGGCAAACCCAACACCAGATGCCGCGTGACGCCGAGCCCGTCACCGTCGTCGTCGTCATGGGCGAGAGCATCAATGCCGCGCGGCTGTCCGTGCTCGGCTTCAAGGCCGACACCACCCCCGAACTTGCCAAATGGCGCACGACGCCGCCTGACGGCTTCACCTTGATCCCGCAAATCGGCTTCTCAGGCGGGCTCGACACCTATGCCAGCGTGCCGGGCTTCCTACGGGCCGCTTACTGGCCGGTCCAAGCGCAGAAGTTCGGCGTCAGCCTGTTCGAGCTCGCGCATCAGCAGGGTTTCAAGAGTTGGTATTTCTCGGCGCAGACCCTGAATTTCCTCGAAGCCGCGGGGGGCGCGCCGCACGCCGAGCGCATCGCAACGGTACCGAATGACGATGCGCTCATCAAGATCGCCCAAGAGGTCCCCGAAGCTGCCGACAGCGGCTTCATCTTCTTGCACCAGCGCGTGAACCACACCCCCTACATGAATAATTGTCAGTCGGCGCCGGACGGCTTGGACATTTTCGATACAGCAACGGGCTCGACCGACGACCGACGCCGCGCCGCCTACGATAACGGCCTGCGCTGCTGGGATCGTGATGTCACCGTGCTGGTTGAGCCCTTCCTGAAGCGACGCGGCGCCGTTTACATAGTCATCACCGCGGACCACAGCGAGCTGATGGCCGAGAACGGAAGCTGGGGACACGGGTTCAGCGACCTGCGGGTCGCCATGGTCCCCATGATGCTCCTCACCAACCGGCCACAGTCGAACGTAGCGCGTTTTTTCAAGTCGCTATCGCCACCGACGAGCTATCGCCTGGCGCAGACCGTCGCGCTCGCCTTCGGCGTACGCCTCGAGACGCCAGACGTCAGCGAGAGTCGGTTTTTCTTGAACAGCACGATGCCGTTTGCGCTCGCGGGCTTCATGGAAGTGCAACAGACGCGGCCCGGCGTGTATGCCGTGAAGCGTTTCGCGCGCAACGGACAGCTTCTCGGTGAAGAGGTCAGCAAGTTGCCCGAAATCGCCGCAGCAAACGCGGTCTATGTGAGCGGTGTGGACAATGCCCAACCGCCACCGTTGTTCCTGGCTCCGCCATTCGAGGGCGCCGGGCATGAGCGATAGGCTGCCTTCGTCACGCGGCGCCATGGCTAGCGCTGCCGCGCGGCCGCATCTACCCGATCCCGCCACAACCGGACCTTACCGTCCGTTCGCGACCGATCCAGGTTGGCATGAAGCGTGGTGGTGGCTCGCGCTGCCAGTGCTGGTGCTCGCAGGGCTGATCGCCACATCCCAGCGTGCACCTAATTTCTATGATACCTGGGTCATCCCCGAGGGCTACGGAGTGCTCGAAGTCGCGCAATTCGCCATCATGTTGGTCGCGCTCGCGCTCGCCGTCCGGCTGCTCTTCAATCCTTTCGTGCGGCGGCGTCCTTTCGTGCTGACCGTCACCATCATTGCCGCTCTGAGCTCACTCTATATCGCCGGCGAAGAAATGAGCTGGGGCCAGCATTTCTTTCATTGGAACACCCCGGAATACTGGGCCCTGGTGAACCGGCAGCAGGAGACCAACCTGCACAACACCTATGCCGTGTTCGAGAAATATCCGCGCGCAATCCTCGAGATCGGCGTGTTGATCGGCGGCATCATCATTCCGTTAGCGGCAGCTTTCATGCCGCGTATCCGCGCCATGCGGCTCTCGCTGTTCTTCCCGCCGGCGGCGCTGCTTCCGGCATCGCTTATCGTGTTCGCTATCAAGATTGCCGACATGGCCTTCCAGAAGGGCCATGTCCGCGAGTTGCTGCATAGGCCGAGCGAGACAATCGAGCTCTATCTCTATTTCTTCATCCTCGCTTATCTGATCGTGTTCAGCCGCCGCATCGGCGAGCTCGAGACCGATCAGGCGGGCGCGAGCAGCAAAGACTAATCCCAAATGGCAACACTCCCTCTGCCCGACCCGAAAATCCCGCATGGCCCCTATCGTCCCTTCACCAGCGATCCCGGTTGGAGCGAGGCGTGGTGGTGGCTTGGCATTCCGCTGTTCGTAGCGGCCTTCTCGCTCGGCAGCTACTGGCTCAACCCCGCCTGGTACGACCGCTACGTGCTGCCGGAAGGCTACGGCATTCTGGAATTCTCGCATTTCATCATTCCGCTGGTCGGTCTCTTCATCACGGTGCGGCTGCTATTCGATCCCTTCGTCAGGGCGCGGCCCTTCATGTTCACCGTGTCGATCGTCGGCGCCTTGAGTTGCCTCTACATCGCCGGCGAAGAGATGAGCTGGGGCCAGCACTTCTTCCATTGGAACACGCCGGAATATTGGGCGGAGGTGAACCGGCAGGAGGAGACCAACCTGCACAACACCTACGCCATCTTCGAGAAGACGCCGCGCTCGATCCTCGAATTATCGATTGCCCTTGGTGGGCTCGGCGTGCCGTTCGCCGCCATCTTCTATCCCTGGCTGCGCGCCTGCCGCGCGTCGCTGTTCCTGCCGGCGAACGCGATGGTGCCGCTGGCGATTGGGGCGATGTTCTTCAAGGTCGTGGATAGGCTGGAGCAAGGCGGGCATGTCGGCAAGCTGCTGGACCGGCCGAGCGAGACGATCGAGACCTATCTCTATGTCTTCATCGTCGCCTATCTCGTCATCTTCGCGCGGCGGATCAGGGAGCTCGAAGCCGCGCGAGGCCCAGCGCCGAAGTAACGAGCTCGGTGGTTCAGCAACTCTAACTCAACGTGGGCGACTCAGGACGAGGCGGGATCGCCAACACCTTGTCTATGCGCCGCCCGTCCAGATCGACGACCTCGAAGCGCCAGCCTTCATAGTCGAAATGCTCCCCCACCACCGGCAGATGCCCGAGCCGGGAGAGCACGAACCCCGCGATCGTATGGAATCCGCCCTCGGCTGGTGGAATCTCCAGCCGCTCGAACGCATCCTGCGCGGACATCATGCCATCGATGAGGAGCGAGCCGTCCTCCCGTTCAATCGCTTCGGGCGCTTCACCCACCAAGTCCGGCAAATTGCCCGCGATGGCTTCGAGCAGATCGGTCTGGGTGACAATTCCCTCCAGCCCTCCATATTCATCGACGATCATCGCCAAACGGACCGGCGCCTTCTTGAATTGCTCCAGGACCTTGAAGATCGTCATCGCCTCATGGACCACGAGCGGTTCGCGAATGACGGCGAGCGGATCCAAAGGCCGCCCATCCAGGACCTGATCAAGCAGGTTCCTTTTCAGCACCATGCCGACCGGTTCATCGATACTGCCCTTGCCTACCAGAAGCTGCCCGTGGCGACAGTTCCGAATCCGGCGAAGCGTTTCCTCTCGATCGTCATCCATGTCGATCCAGTCGACATCCACGCGGGGAGTCATGATGTCGCTGATGCGGCGGTCACCGATATTGAGCACCCGCTCGACCAATTCCTGCTGTGCCTCTTGCAACAGCCCACCTACCTGACTGGCAGAGACCAGAAGCTTAAGCTCTTCCGGGGAGTGCAAGGATTCCTCGACGGTACCTGTCCGCAGGCCACAGAGCCGCAGCACGAGATTGCCGAGGCCGTTGAGAGCGACGATCGCGGGGCGAAGTAAAAACAAAAATGCCCTGAGGGGTCTTACGACGCGAAGGGCCGTGCCTTCGCTGCGCTGGAGGGCGAGGCTTTTCGGTGCGAGCTCGCCAAGCACGATGTGCAGCGCAGTGATGATGGTGAAAGCGATCGCAACGGCAAACGCATGAGAGCCGGCGGTGGCAAGCTCTCCCAGCAGCCACGTCAGCCAAGGCTCAATCAGATGCGCGAGCGCGGGCTCGCCAATCCAGCCGAGCGCCAGCGAGGAGATGGTTATGCCCAGCTGCGTGGCAGCGAGATAGGCGTCGAGATTGTCGACGGCTCTTTCAAGGGCTTTCGCGTTGCGCCGGCCTGCGGCGACAAGCTGAGCCACGCGGCTCCGGCGAACCGCGACCAATGAAAACTCGGCGGCGACAAAGAAGCCGTTTGCAGCCACCAATACCAATACAAGCAGAACTCCAACGAGGTCCGCCCAACTGCCATCGCCCGTAGGCATGATCTCCTCTCAGAATTGGTGATGAGAGGGTTTTCATAGCATAAGCGGGCAGCGGATGTCGCAGATCGAGGTTTTACGCCGGCCCACGCCGGTGTTCGCTCGCTCCATTGTCGCTACGATCGAGACGGGATTAAAGCGCGGCTTCGAGGCGCTTCAGCGCCTGCTCGAGCTTGGCGGCGATCGCTTCCGCCTCGCTCTTCCGCTCGCGCTGCTCCTCGACCACGTGCTCGGGCGCGCGACTGACGAATTTCTCGTTGGAGAGCTTGGCGTCGAGCTGCCTGATCTCAGAGCCGACTTTGTCGATCTCGCGCTTCAGCCGCTTCGACTCGGCATCGACGTCGATGACGCCGGCAAGCGGCAGAGCGAGCACGGCCTCGTCGAGCACGATCTGCACCGCGCCATGCGGAGAAGCGCCGAATTCGATCTTCTCCAACCGCGCGAGCCGAAGCAGCGTCTCCTCATGGCGGGCGACACGCGCGCGGGTCTCATCGCTCGCGCCCGAGACCACGAGCGGCACCTTGGCGCCGGCCGGCACGTTCATCTCCGAGCGCACCGAGCGCACCTCGGAGATGAACCTGATCAGCCAGCCGATCTCGGCGTCGGCTTGCGCATTCTCCAGGCCGCGATGCTCGGGCCAGGGCGCAAGCATCAAAAGGGTCGGGCGGCCTTCTGCCGGAGCGCGCTTGACCCACAGCTCCTCGGTGACGAAGGGCATGAAGGGGTGCAGCAGCTTCAGCGCCTGGTCGAGGACGAAAGCGGCCATCGCGCGGGTCTCGGCCGCGGCGTCTTGATCAGCGCCAGCGAGGATCGGCTTGATCAGCTCGAGATACCAATCGCAATAGACATGCCAGATGAAATGGTAGATCGCGCCCGCCGCCTCGTTGAAGCGAAAGCCCTGTATCGCCTCGGTGACAGCGGCGAGCGTCCGCTCGCTCTCGCCGGCGATCCAGCGATTCAGCGTCACCTTGGCGGCGGCCGGATCGAAATCGCTCAACGGCACGCATTGATTGATCTCGGCGAAGCGCGCGGCATTCCAGAGCTTGGTCGCGAAATTGCGATAGCCCTCGACGCGCGACGAGCTCAGCTTGATGTCGCGCCCTTGCGCCGCCATGGCGGCAAGCGTGAATCGCAGCGCGTCGGCGCCGTAATTGCCGATCAGATCGAGGGGATCGATCACGTTCCCCTTCGACTTCGACATTTTCTGGCCCTTCTCGTCGCGGACCAGCGCATGGATATAGACGTCGCGGAAAGGCACCTCGTCCATCACATGCAGGCCCATCATCATCATGCGCGCGACCCAGAAGAAGATGATGTCGAAGCCGGTGACGAGCACGTCGGTCGGGTAATAGCGGGCAAGCTCGGGCGTCTTGTCGGGCCAGCCAAGGGTCGAGAACGGCCAGAGCGCTGAAGAGAACCAGGTATCCAGCACGTCCTCGTCGCGTTCGAGCGCGACCTGCTTGCCGTAATGCTCCTTGGCTTGCGTGGCCGCTCCTGCTTCGTCCTCGGCGACGAAGATCGTGCCGTCGGGCCCGTACCAGGCGGGGATCTGGTGCCCCCACCAGAGCTGGCGCGAGATGCACCAAGGCTGGATGTTCTCCATCCAATGGAAGTATGTCGTCTCCCAATTCTTCGGCACGAAGGTGGTCTGCCCGCGCTTCACCGCGTCGATCGCCGGCTTGGCCAACGTGGCGGCGTCGACATACCACTGGTCGGTGAGGCGCGGCTCGATCACGGCATTGGAGCGGTCGCCGTGCGGCACGGTGTGGAGATGCGGCTCGATCTTCTCCATCAGCCCCTTCTCTTCGAGCTGATGCACGATCAATTTCCGCGCGGCGAAGCGGAACACGCCGTTGAATTCGAGGATGGTCGCTTTCAGCTCAGCGCTCGGCTCGACGCCTTGGGTGAAATCGGGATTAGGATCGAGGAACAGCTTTCCTTCGGGGCTCAGCACATTGACCATCGGCAGGCCGTGCCGTCGGCCCACCTCGAAATCGTTGAAGTCGTGCGCAGGCGTGATCTTCACCGCGCCAGAGCCTTTCTCCGGGTCTGAATATTCGTCGGCGATGATCGGGATTCTCCGGCCGACCAGCGGCAGGATGACGTTCTTACCGATGAGATGCTGGTACCGCTCATCGTCGGGATGCACGGCGACAGCGGTGTCGCCGAGCATGGTCTCCGGTCGCGTGGTGGCGACGACGATGAACTCGCCCGGCCTCCCCTCGATGGGATAGCGCAGATGCCAGAGATGGCCCTTGGTCTCGATCTGCTCGACCTCGAGATCGGAGATCGCGGTCAAGAGCTCGGGATCCCAATTGACGAGACGCTTGTCCTTATAGATGAGGCCGGCGCGATAGAGATCGACGAACACCTTGCGCACGGCACGCGACAGGCCCTCGTCCATGGTGAAACGGAGCCGCGACCAGTCGCAGGAGCAGCCGAGCCGCTTCAGCTGGCCGACAATGGTGTTGCCCGACTCCTCTTTCCATTGCCAGACGCGCTTGATGAAGGCGTCGCGGCCCATGGCGCGGCGGTTCGGCTCCTGCCGCTCCATCAATTGGCGCTCGACCACCATCTGCGTGGCGATGCCGGCGTGATCGGTCCCTGGCTGCCACAGCACGTCACGCCCGCGCATGCGCTCGAAGCGCACCAGCACGTCCTGGAGCGTGTTGTTGAGCGCATGCCCCATATGCAGCGAGCCGGTCACGTTCGGCGGCGGGATGACGACGGCGTAGGGCTTGGCGCGCTCGCGGCCTGGCGCGCCGGCGGCGAAGGCATTGGCCTCCTCCCAGGCGCCATAGACGGCGTCTTCGATTTTTTGCGGCTGATAGGTCTTGTCGAGCATGAACGGGTAGGACGCAGCGGCGGGAGAACGTCGCGGGCGTCCTACGCTGTTGCCTTCTCGGCTGTCAACCTAGAGAGCGACTTCAGTCCTGCTGGAAACGAGTTGGATTGTCCTTGAGCTCGTCCTTGAGGGCCGACCTGAGCACCCGGGCCATGTTCTCATCGAGCCATTGGCGGAGCATCGGACGCAACATGTCCTTGACGCTGTCCTCCAAGGTTCTTGGAGCGGCGGAGGCATAGTCGTGATGCCCGTTGGTCCGCGGGGCCTCAAGCATGGCTTCACGCTCGACGGCCGCGGCAAAAGACGGCGCGTCGGCCTCCCAAGCGGGAGCCAGTTCCGGCTCGCTTTCCACGGCCTCGACGACCACCGGCTCCTCGATGATCAATTCGGCCTCGAACTCGGTGAGCACCACCTCAGGCTCAGGCGTAAGCTCGAGCTCCGGCTCAGGCTCAGCCACGGCTGCTAAAGGCTCCGGCGCCGTTACCGGCTCGGGCAGCGGCTGCGTCTGGAAGACGGGCGCCGGGGTGGCGGTGAACTCTGAGAATGAGGTGGGAAGCTGGCCAGCCCGCAGGGCGGCAATGGCGCGCTCCAGCGCGGAGGCGGCTTCATCGCTCGCCGACATTGGCGGCGGCGGTGCGACCGGCGCGGGAGGCTGGGGCGCCGGCGCCGGTTCCGGCGCGGCTTGAACTTGCGGCGTTGCGGGCGCCGGTTGAAAGACTTCCGGAGGCGGCGCCTCGGCCGCGACGGCCTCGGGCTGGAGCGGCCTCGGCGACCATTTCGACCATCTCAACGACTTCAGCCACCATGGGCTCCTCGACGGGCTCCAACCCGCCAAGCTCGGCAGTCAGGTCGAGGATGTCCTCCTCTTCCTCCATCGCTGCCTCGACCGGGGCCTCCGGCGCACTGGCATTCGCGGCACCGCCGCTCAACACGCGGGCGATGTCGTTGATAATCCGATCGTCAGCCTCCCCTTCGACGGCCTCAAGACCTTCGTCGTCCTGATGGCTCTGAGGCGCCGCGGCGGCGGCTGGCTTCCGAGTTGGATTCTGTTCGTCGTCAGAAATAATCCGACGAATGGACGCAAGAATCTCCTCCATCGTCGGCTCCGGAGCTCGCTCCGTGCTGGTCATGACTTGATCCCTTACCGCCATATGAACCCCCGCATCGACCGGCGGTCAAAACACCTGGGTCGCTCTCGTTTATGTAACTTAACACACCGTTAACAACCAGTCCCGATTTGGTGGCGCAAACCTTAACGTTCCTTAACGTTGGTTAACGCGCAAGGCCGCTGTTTTGTTTCACTCATCTGGCGCCGGCGGCGGTGGCGGGCGCAAGCCCAACCACTTATTCTTGACGATATCATAATGCTCGATCGGATCGTAGTAAGGCACTGGTAGACCGAGCGTTTGCGCGTCCATCCGGCCGATAGCCGCATAGATCGAATATTCGGCGACAATGCGGTCGCGCAACGCCGTGACAAGGCCGATCTGCGAGTTCAACAGCTCCCTCTGCGCATCGAGGACGTCGAGCGTGGTGCGCTGGCCCACTTTCTCCTCCTCGCGCACGCCGGTCAAAGCGATCTTATTGGCGGAAACGGCCGCCTGGGCGGAAGTGATCGCGGGACCCGAGGATTGCAGAATGCCCCAATTGGCGATCACGTCGGCATGGACCCTGAGCCGCGCGTCCTCGACCTCTTTCTTGAGCTGGTTGTTGGTCTCCTTGGCTTGGCGCACCCGGGCCGAGACGCCGCCGCCCTGGTAGAGCGGCACGTTCAGGCGCCCTAGTACCGTGGTGGTGTCCTCCTCCTCAAGCTCCGCATCGCCGGCCACGTCGGGAGTATTCAGAAAGCCGCCCCGCTCTTGATATTGCGCCTCGAGCGTGACCACGGGCAGCAGCTCGCCCATGATCTGCTGGACGGCATAGAGCGAGGCCTCCTCGGTATAGACGGCGGCGAGGATTATCGGGTTCTCGCCATCGCCGAGCGTCATGGCTTCGTTGATGTCCGACGGCAAGAGATGGCGGATCGAGGGAGGCGTGACCAGATTGCCGGGCGGATGGCCGATGATCTGCTCGTAAGCCGCGCGGCTGGTCTTGAGATTGGCTTGGGCCGCGGCGAGCGTCGCCAGCGACTCAGCGCGACGGGCCTCGGCCTGCGCCACGTCGGTGCGCGTCACCTCGCCGACATCGAAACGGTCCTTGGTCGCCTTGAGTTGCTCGGTCAGCACGGTGACGTCGTTCTCGCGCAAGCGAACGACGGCCGTGTCGCGCACGACATTGACGTAAGCGGTCGCGGCGTCGAGCAGGACCGTCTGTTCCACGGTGCGAAGCGCCTCACGGGCTGCCTGCACCTGCGACTTCGCCTGCCTGATGGCGTTGAGATTCTGGAAGCCCTCGAACAGCGGCTGGGTCAGCTGCACCGACCAACCGCGGGGGTTGCTGGTGCCCTTTGGGAATTGCGAATGCCTGGGATGATGCTCAGGGTTCGTCGTTCGGCGAGACCTCGTTGTCTGTGTGTTGGAAGGCCGTGTCGCCGCTCGCCGAGACGAAAGGGCGCAGGCCAGACTTCGCCAGCGCGACCTGCTCGTCGGTCGCCCGCAGCCTCGCCCGTTCGGCATTCAGCACGGGATTGATCAGATAGGCGTCGACCAAAGCTTGTTCGATCGTCTCGGCGCTAGCCGGACGGCCAAAGACTGTGACGACGAGGAACGCAATTACTAAAACAGCCCCGCCACTCAGTCGCCATGACGTTGCGCACGACCAAAGGTCGTGCCGGCTCACGACGCCTCGCAACGGACTTCTCCGCCTTTGGTGAAGCCCCCTGGCCCCCATTGAGGTCAAACCATAGAGCAGCTTAGTCGGGCTGCGATACCCACGAATAGTGCTTTGCGGTGGATCGGGGAAAATGCCCAAACGACTGTGGGATCAGAGCAACAGTGCCAAAAGGCCGCGGATGGCGGAAATCCTAGAAACTAAAGCAGGGCTCGGGTGTGAAGCCGGGAAGCGGCCTTGCTCCGGCATCGAAATGTGGCAGTCCGCTCAGCTCGGTGCCCACTTTGACGAAAAGATATGCCCTGCCCTGGCTTGCTTGATTCGCACCCGCCGACAGGATGGCCGCGAGCCTGCCACCGTCTTTCAACTGCGCGAGAAGGCTCTCCGGCACTTCAGGCACGCTGCCGTTCAAGACAATGACATCGTAAGGCGCGCCTTCGGGCGAACCAGCGCTGAGCGGCCCCTCGACGATGGTCGCATTCTCGATGCCGAGCTCGCGCAAACGATCGCGAGCGGCTCTCGCAAGTTCGGGCTCTGGCTCCAGCCCGATCACGCTGCGGCCAAGGCTTGCAAGCACCGCCGTGGAATAGCCCGTGGCGCAGCCGATATCGAGCACGCTGTCTTCCGGCTGGATGGCGGCAAGCTGAACCAGCCGCGCCAAGACCATCGGCGCAAGCAGGAAGCGCGGCGGTGCGCCATCAAAGGCGGGAAAGACCTCGATCGCCTCATCCATATAGGCCAGAGCCGACAGCTTAGGCGGCACGAAGCGCTCGCGCGGCAGCGCGCGCATGGCCGCGAGCAGGCGCGTGCCGGTGACCTCGTTGGGGCGGAGCTGCGACTCCACCATGGTCAGCCGCTGGCGCTCGAAGCCGGTCATCGTCCCTTCCTCTGACACCAAGCAAACGGGGCCCGAATTAACTAAGGCCCCGTGGGTCTTTATCATCCCGCCGCGAGCGCTGAAAGCAAGCCGAGTGCTCGAGCCCGCTTCATCGCGTATTGACACAATAGGGGGACATTCACTTAGTAAAGGGACTTCTCTCCACAAATTGGCCACGTGGCGGAGTGGTTACGCAGCGGACTGCAAATCCGTGCACCCCGGTTCGATTCCGGGCGTGGCCTCCACCTCCAACTCACTGATAATAAGGGTAAATCATAAATCACAGCTGGCATTCCACCCACCATTCCATACGCGACATACTGCAACATGCTACCCAGCATTCCCAACGCCTTCCACGGAGCGTCGGCAACTCCATGCAACATGAACGCGACATAAGAAGGCGTGCGAGGCAAAGGCGGAAGGCGTTTAGCCGAGTGCTTGAGAAGGATGCCTATGCCAGGTAAGCGCGTTCAGTTCGATGATGAGACGTGGGAAGCCATCGAGGCTGTGATGCGCGACAACGGCAGCAGCTTTCAACAGCTCACTGACGAGGCCTTCGCCGATCTGCTCAAGAAGCACAAGCAGCCTGTCGGGCTGAAGGCGGCGCTCAAGGAAAGTGTCGGCGTTGCCGGCAAGCCTCCTGCTTCAAAGAAGAGGGCGCGTTAAAGCATGGAAGCCCCGGTTGGCTCATGCCCCCGCTGCAAGGGAACGCTCATCGAGATCGACCGATTTGGCGAGCGGCTCATCGGCTGTGTGGTGTGCAACCTCTGGACTTGGCCGACCAGCACAAGCGTGTCTATGGCCCTGCCAGAAGATCACCTTGAGGCGCTGAGAAAGCGCGTTGGGAACTAGTCTGTTTTGGGCTCGGCTTTCAGCAACCTCGGCAACTTGGCTGTTGCTCGCCACGCCCCGTGCCCTCGAAAACTCCCAACACCTTCGTCGGCCGACCATCTAAAACCTTGGTAAGGTAGTCGTCTTCCTGTTCGGCGCGCTTATCGTTTTCAGGGGAACACCAAGATGATGGCCGGGGTGATGATGACTTTGATGATTGTGGCTTGTGCGCTGCTCGCAGTGGTCGCCATCATGCTAATGCTCATGGCGAGTGCGCTGCACGACTTCGTGGCCAATACGTATCGCGGATTGGAATCAATAGAACGCAAGCTAGTGGATTTAAAATTTGCCGCTGAGGGCTATGGACACCGAGATCCTGGGAGAACGGATTGGCGACATTAGACATAGTGTCGGTTGCTGGTGACATTGCGGACGCTGGCACGGCGTTGGCTGGCTTGATCCTGGTTTACTTGGGAGCGGTGGCGGTTCGTTACGAAACATTAGATCCCACAGACCAATCCTCCGCGCGAGATGTTTACCGTCGCCATGCGCGGCGAGCCTTCCGCGGCATAGTGATTGCACTCGTCGCAGCTATAGCTGCTCTGACAGCAAAATCACTTAAATCGGAACCCTACGCCACCATTATTGCAGCCGTGGCATGCCTTGCGCTTCTCATGTCATTTTTCATAGCAGCGATGTCAGCGTATTGGACTTTAAAGAGCATAGACTGACGCGGCATGAGGCGTGGCCGCTGCAGCGCCGATCTCCTCAATAGTCGCGGAAGATCGTATGCTCCGGCCATGGACCCACTGCATGCCACCATCGAGGACTTTGCCGCTGACGGCTATACGCACGTCCAGTGCTTTTGCTCTCGATGCGCATGACGAGGCTGAGGCCGATCAGTTGGCTTCCCCGCATCTCGATGGGACTTACCATCGCGCAGAATGGAGGACGTGCTAGGCAAGCCGCTGGGCGTAGGGGTAATTCCCACGATGCGGTTGGTGGTCTTCTTGGCCACAACCTGACATACTCAACGAGGTAGTCGGTCGCGTAGGGGGGTGTGGCCATGTCTGAGGGGCTTCCTGAATTCCTTGTGCAGGGCGCAAGCGTGCCCGTCTCATACCTGTTTGCGCATCAAGTCAAAGGGAGCGAGCGGCATGCTCCGTGCTACTCGCAGCGCTAAGAGTTGTCCATCCCTTGGCCAGAGACTTGCTCAGTGAGATTGGCAAGCGGGTCGGAAATTGGGCGTCGATTGAAGCCTACACCGAGGTCGTCTTCCAGAATCAGGCCGAAGAGAAGTGCAGACCGGATGGGTTGATAATTTTTGATACCGTGCGGCGGCAATGGAAGGCGCTTGTTGAAGCCAAGGTCGGCCAAGGAAGAATTGCACGGGAGCAGATCAGCCGCTACTACCGCTTGGCGCGAGCGAACGGTATCGACGCGATTATCACCATCTCAAATGAGTTGACTCCTCGACCCCAGCACATTCCGTACGATGTTCCTCGCGAGTTGATCGGTAACATCGAACTGTACCACGGTCGTGGCCGCACCTCGGCATGGTTGCCGACATGCTCCTGCGCGAGGAGGAGGATTTTGACGACGAGCAGTACTTCATCTTGGAAGAGGTTGTCCGGTATCTCGAAAACGAGACGACTGAAGGCGGGTTCCAGCAGATGGGAGCCGGTTGGCCTGATCTTATCCATAAAGTTTTTGGAGATGGTGAGATTGCTGGCAGCGACCCGGATGTACTAAGCGCCATTAAAAGTTGGCATCAAGAACAGTCGAGTATCTGCGTGCGGCGAGGGCGCGAACTTCAAAGGCAAGTCTCTCTGCACTTAAATCGAAGTCATAAAGAAAGCCAAAGCATGCGCCTGCTCGAAGACGCGGAGGACTTCGTCACGACAAGGCAACTCCGCGCCACATTCAACTCTTCGGCGCTGGCTCGCCCAATCGACGTCATTGCGGACGCCTTGAGGCGCAACGTGACCTGCCGGGTCGATCGGGGCACCGCAAGATAGGCGGCGCTACCAGTCTCGGTTGAGTTGGCTACTGGAGCAGCTTCCCGAGGGGAAGTCATGGCGATACCATCGTTCCACATAGCCTGGGACAACGGGCAGAAGACTTCCGTACCCGATGAGAAGACTGGAGGAAAGATGAGAATGAGGGGCGCATTGAAGGATCGCTACCTGTCGGCTTCGAACTTTCTCGAGTTTCGGTCTTGATCAGCGCTTCGCAGGTCCAAGACTTTTGTATAGGGTGTAGACGGGGCAGTTTCATCTTTCTGCGATCTAATTGCTGGACACCTCCGCGCTTGGCAACCGCGAACTTCAAGAGCCGAGAAACCCGAAACCACAGAGGAAGCGGCTCCAGACAGAGTGGTAGTCCGTGAGGCCAATATACCTGGCGGCAAGATCAGAATTTTTGATGACGACTTGCTTGAACATCAGACTGCGGCTGGCACGAACTGGTTCCGCAATTTGGCTGAGTTAGAGCGTTCATTGCGCGATCAGCACGGCGCGAAACCGACCCTCCAATGGCAATGGGGAAAGCAACGAAGCGATGCCCATCGCTGCAACGCCCGTTATATCTTCCCGCCCCCCTGCCAACTAGCGAAGCGTAGCCATTGTCGATGGACGAAGCGCAGTTCCGGTAATTTGTGAGGCAGCAATGCGTCGAGCCATGCTGGTCGCCGTGGCCTTGTGTTGCCTTGCCCTATCACTGTCGGCTCTTACTGCGGCACACGCTAAGACGCCCGAAACTGCCCAGATCATTTGCGTCAAGTATGGCCGATGCCCCCTCGACCGTTTCCACCTTCGCCTGCACGGACACGCCCCAAAGCAGCTTCATCCGCCGCGTCTGCTATGACGCACCAAGGTCATTCATGGCCAATCAAACTGAAAGAGACGTGGTACCCGTACTGCGAGATCGACGCCGTGACGGTTCAGCAGTTGCTCTCAGCAGGGTTGGCGGGCACGTTCTACAACGAGAACATCCGCAGCCGACCCGATGGTGCCCACGGTCCATTCGATTGCCGCGATCATCCACAGCCGAAATATCCGTGATGGAAATGACTAGAGCCATGCTGATTGCTGTGGCGTGCGCCAGATCTCACGCCACGACAGAACGTGGCCCTGACGCAAGACCTACGCGCGACGCTGACAGAGCTTGCCGAAGAGGCGGAGAGTGATGGAGGCGCATTATGGTCAAGAGAGGTGTGATCTTTGCTGCGGTTCTATCTTGTGTCGTAGCGGGGAACGCGCAGGCCGGTGGCAACTTTGTTGATGGTAACTCTTTGTCGGAGTGGTGCGCGAGCTGGCACTGGCCGCTCGACCGCGATCTCGATCTAGAAGACCTCAAGGATGCTCATCCTAGCGGGAAATGTGCTGGCTATATTTTGGGCGTCGTAGACTTGGACATCACACTTGGCCAGGTGACCGGTAAAAAAGCAACCGTCTGCGTTCAGAATGTCCAAGGGTCGCAATTAGTGGACGTTGTGAAGTTCTACCTCCGCGGTCACCCTGAGGAGCGGCATTTTCCCGCAAAGAAAATGAAGATAGCGGATCTCATTGCTGTTCATGCTGGTTGCCACGACGGCTGCGGACGCAGCGTGTACGTGGCAGTGGGACTGCACCAGCTCGCCGTGCAGGCAGGTGCCGCTCTGCGAAACCTGCTCGACATGCCTGGGATAAAGCCGC
>CAVPZK010000011.1:0-46489 GCA_963710245.1 uncultured Alphaproteobacteria bacterium | reverse complement strand
TGACGATGGTTTCCTCGGTCTTGGGATTGACCACAGCTTCCGACGCGTCGGCGCCGGCAACGAAATTCGAACCAATCAACATTTGCGTGTCGAGCATGGACTATCTCCACTTACGGCTTGCGTAGCGTGCCGGCTATTTCGATGATCCGCCAGTATGCTCGCCTTCGCGCGTTAGATAGTAGGCGGCGAGGATCGGCAACAGCGTAACGACGATAACGAACACCGCGACTACATTGGTCACCGGGCGCTGCCGCGGCCGGATCAGCTCCCCCAACATCCATATGGGCAGAGTTGTCTGCTGACCAGCAGTGAATGTCGTGACGATGACCTCGTCGAACGACAACGCAAAGGCCAGCATACCGCCCGCCAGCAGCGCGGTGCCGATCTGCGGCAGGACCACATGGCGGAAGGTCTGAAAGCCGTTGGCGCCGAGATCCATCGACGCCTCGACCAGGTTGCGCGACAGTCTGCGGAACCGGGCGATGGCGTTGTTGTAGACCACCACGATGCAGAACGTGGCGTGCCCGAAGCACGATGGTCCACACCGAGAAAGGAATGCCCATGATGTCGAAGGCAGAGCGGAGCGATATGCCGGTGATGATGCCGGGGAGCGCGATCGGCAGGACGAACAGTAGCGAGATCGTCTCGCGACCGAAGAACTTGGCACGCGACAGCGCCGCGGCGGCCAGCGTTCCGAAGATGAGCGCCAGCACGGTCGCGATCGCCGCAACCTCGAGCGAGAGATAAAGCGGCGGCCAGATGTCGGGGCGCTGCGAACCAGGCGACGCCGAACCATTTGGCGGTGTAGCCCGGGGGGCGGAAACTGAAAGCTCTTCTCTTCGGTAGTGAAGGCATAAAGCAGGATCAGGGCGAGCGGTAGATGTAGGAACAACAGCCCGCCGATCGCAGCAATGCGGAGGCCGAGCGGCTTGTCGTGGTTCAGATCTCAGAGGACATCGAATGCCCCCATGCGTTTCGCCACCCAGAGATAAACCGCCCATGATCGCCATCGGCACGACGGTGAATGCGGCGGCCAGCGGGACGTTCCCGGCGGTACCCTGCAGCGTATACACCGCCTGACCGATCATCAGCCGCGAGTTGCCGACGATGGTCGGCACGATGTAGTCGCCAAGGGTCAGCGAGAAGGTGAAGATCGAACCGGCGATGATGCCAGGCAGCGCGAGCGGAAAGATCACCGTCCAGAATGTCTGTCTTGGATGGGCACCAAGATCGGCCGACGCTTCGATAAAATTGATGGGCACGCGTTCCAACGCAGCTTGGGTCGGCAGGATCATGTAAGGGATCCAGATATAGACGAACACCAGGAACGTGCCGATATAGCTGAACGACAGCGACGGGCCGCCGATCACCGGCAGCGCCAGAATTCCATCCAAAAGCCACGAGATATGCAGGCCTTTGGCGATCCACGTCAGGATGCCTTCCTTGGCCAGGATGAGCTTCCAGGCATAGACCTTGACGAGGTAGCTCGACCATAGCGGCATCATCACCGCGAGATAGAACAGCGCCTTGCTCCAGCCGCGCGCGTACCGCGCCGCGTAATAGGCGATCGGGAATGCAATCACCGCGCAGGCGAGCGCGAACGTAGTGCCGCATCAGCAGCGATGCGTATGATGATCTGGAGATCGGCCTCCTCGAGCAGCTGCGCGTAGGTCACGAGCGTGAACTGGTGGACGATAAGGCCCGAGAAATCGTCGAGCGAGTAGAAGCTCTGCAGCAGCAGGGCAAACAGCGAGCCTACGTAGACGATGCCGATCCATAGCAGCGGCGGCAGCAAGAGAACCAGGTAGTGAGGAGCTTTGGGCGCGCGAAGAAGAGATCGGAGATCCGGTCGAGCACGCCGTTTCGCTCGTCGGTGATCACCACCGCTTCGGCTGTCACCGCCTGGCTCACGCGCCCTCCTCCATGGTGACCATTGCCGATTTGGGCCAGATGAGCCGCACCTTGTCGCCCGGCTTGAAGTCCGATCCGACGGCGGGGACCTCGGCGGTGATCCGCGTATCGCCGGCCTCCACGCTGAAGCGGGTTACCGCACCCTGATAGCTGATCATCTTGATCTCGCCGTCGGTATGGCGCTTGCGCCTCAGCAACATGCGCGCCCGACGGGAAGACGCCGATCTTCTCAGGCTTGAGGCTCGTCCACTTCGCCGCTCCGCCATGGCCTGAGGCGAAGGCGGGGGACAGTACGTTGGACGAGCCTACGAAGTCGGCGACGAAGCGGGATCGCGGTCGTTCATAGACATCGTCGGGTACGCCGACCTGGACGATCTTGCCGTCGTTGAACACGGCGACGCGATTGGCCATCGACAAAGCTTCGCCCTGATCATGTGTGACGAACACGAAGGTGATGCCGAGCTGCTTCTGGAGCGCCTTCAGCTCCTCCTGCATCTGCTCCCTGAGCTTGAGGTCGAGCGCGCCGAGCGGCTCGTCGAGGAGCAGGACCTTCGGCCCGTTCACCAGCGCGCGGGCGAGCGCCACGCGCTGCCGCCTTGGGATTGATCACGGCTTCCGGCGCTTCGGTGCCGTCGACGAATTTCGAGCCAATCAACATTTGCGTGTCGAGCATGGATCGTCCTCCACTGCGGCGTGGTTCGCGGGCTATTTCGATGAACCGCCGGTGTGCTCTCCCTCGCGCGTCAGATAATAGGCGGCGAGGATCGGCAGGAGCGTAACCACAATGACGAAGACCGCGACGACGTTGGTCACCGGGCGCTGCCGCGGCCTGATCAGCTCGGACAGCATCCAGATCGGCAATGTCGATTGCTGACCGGCGGTAAACGTCGTGACGATGACCTCGTCGAACGACAGCGCGAAGGCGAGCATGCCACCGGCGAGCAGCGCGGTGCCGATTTGCGGCAGGATCACATGGCGGAAGGTTTGGATGCTGTTGGCGCCGAGATCCATCGACGCTTCGATGAGATTGCCGGAGAGGCGGCGGAACCGGGCGATGGCGTTGTTGTAGACGACCACGATGCAGAACGTTGCGTGCCCGAAGACGATGGTCCACATCGAGAAATCGAGGCCCATAATGTCGAAAGCCGAGCGCAGCGATATGCCGGTGATGATGCCGGGAAGCGCGATCGGCAGAATGAAGAGCAGCGAGATCGTCTCGCGGCCGAAGAACTTGGCGCGCGACAGCGCCGCGGCAGCGAGGGTGCCGAGGATGAGCGCAAGGCAGGTGGCAATCGCGGCAACCTTGATCGAGAGATAGAGCGGCGGCCAAATGTCGGGCCGGTCGAACCAGGCGATGCCGAACCATTTCGTGGTGTAGCCTGGCGGCGGGAACTGGAAGCTCCTGTCCTCGGTGGTGAAGGCGTAGAGGAAAATCAGGGCCAAGGGCAGATGCAGGAACAACAGCCCGGCGATGGCCGAGATGCGCACGCCGACCGGCGTGGCGCGGTTCGGATCAGAGGACATCGAACGCCCCCATGCGCTTGGCTACATAGAGATAGATGCCCATGATCACCATGGGAACGACGGTAAAGGCCGCGGCCAGCGGGATGTTTCCGGCGGTTCCCTGGAGCGTGTACACCGCCTGCCCGATCATGAGCCGCGAGTTGCCGACGATGGTCGGCACGATGTAGTCGCCGAGCGTCAGCGAGAAGGTGAAAATCGAGCCGGCGATGATGCCGGGGAGCGCGAGCGGAAAGATCACCGTCCAGAAGGTCTGCCGCGGCTCGGCGCCGAGATCGGCGGAGGCTTCGATATAATTGACCGGAACGCGCTCGAGCGCCGCTTGGATCGGCAGGATCATGTAGGGAATCCAGATATAGACGAAGACGAGAAACGTGCCGATATAGCTGAACGACAGCGACGGGCCGCCGATGATTGGCACCGCCAGAAGTCCGTCGATCAGCCAGGTGAGATGCAGACTCTTGGCGAGCCACATCACGATGCCTTCCTTGGCGAGGATCAGCTTCCAGGCATAGACCTTGACGAGATAGCTCGACCACAGCGGCATCATCACCGCGAGATAGAACAGCGCCTTGGTCCAGCCGCGGGCATAGCGCGCCGCGTAATAGGCGATGGGAAAGGCGATGATGGCGCAGGCGATCGTCACCATCGCCGCCATCACTGCGCTGCGCAGAATGATCTGGAGGTTGGCCGACTCGAGGAGCTGCGCATAGGTCGAGAGTGTGAACTCGCGGACGATCAGCCCAGAATAATCGTCGAGCGAGTAGAAGCTCTGGAGCAGAAGGGCGAACAGCGAACCGACATAGACGACGCCGATCCACAGGAGCGGCGGCAGCAGAAGCAGGAAGGTGAGCAGCTTCGGCCGCGCGAAGAAGATGTCGGAGATCCTGTCGAGGAACCCGTCTCTCTCATCGGTGATCACCACCGCTTCGGCTGTCACCGCCTGGCTCACGCGCCCTCCTCCATGGTGACCATTGCCGATTTGGGCCAAATGAGCCGCACCTTGTCGCCCGGCTTGAAGCCTGCTCCGACGGCGGGGACCTCGGCGGTGATCCGCGTATCGCCGGCCTCCACGCTGAAGCGGGTTACCGCACCCTGATAGCTGATCATCTTGATCTCGCCGTCGGTATGGCCTTGCGCCTCAGCAACATGCGCGCCCGACGGGAAGACGCCGATCTTCTCAGGCTTGAGGCTCGTCCACTTCGCCGCTCCGCCATGGCCTGAGGCGAAGGCGGGGGACAGTACGTTGGACGAGCCTACGAAGTCGGCGACGAAGCGGGATCGCGGTCGTTCATAGACATCGTCGGGTACGCCGACCTGGACGATCTTGCCGTCGTTGAACACGGCGACGCGATTGGCCATCGACAAAGCTTCGCCCTGGTCGTGCGTCACGAACACGAAGGTGATGCCGAGCTCCTTCTGCAGGGCCTTCAGCTCTTCCTGCATCTGCTCCCTGAGCTTGAGATCGAGCGCGCCGAGCGGCTCGTCGAGGAGCAGGACCTTCGGTCCGTTCACCAGCGCGCGGGCGAGCGCCACGCGCTGCCGCTGGCCGCCGGAAAGCTGTGCCGGACGGCGCTGCTCAAAGCCGCCAAGTTTGACCATGGCGAGCGCAGCCCTCGCCTTGGGCTCGCGGTCTTCCTTCGGAACGCCCTTGATCATGAGACCGTAGGCGACATTCTCGCCGACTGTCATGTGCGGAAAGAGGGCGTAGTCCTGGAACACCGTGTTGACGTTGCGTTTGTAGGGCGGAACGCCTTCGGCGGTCTCGCCGAAGATCTCGATATGACCTTCGTCAGGTTGCTCGAAACCGGCAATCAGCCGCAAGCAGGTCGTCTTGCCCGAGCCGGAAGGGCCGAGCATGGCGAAAAACTCGCCTTCAGCGATGTCCAGAGTGACGCCATCGACAGCGCGAACCGCGCCGAAGTGGCGGCAGCAGTCGACGAATTTAACGGCTGGCGACATGGGATAGTCCATCGCTGGAGCGGCCCGGGTTTGAAGTGTCCGGGGCCGCTCATGCCGATCGCGTTACTTGCCGAGGATGGCGATATAGTCCTTTGCCCATCGCGAGTAGGGAACGCATGCGCCGCTTGCGCCCCCCGCCTCGCATTTGGGAGTCGGCGTACGCCAAAACCAAATCTTTTCGAAATTGTCGAAGCCGTTGGTGGCGCAGCCTTTGTCGGTCAACAGGGCATTGCCCTTGCAGGCGGCGGGCACCGCAGGCACCGAGCCGAACCAGGATGCAAGGTCGCCCTGAAGCTTCGGGTTCAACGAATGCTCGAGCCATTTATAGGCGCAGTTCGGGTGTTTGGCTTCGGCGTGCATCATGGTGGTGTCGGCCCAGCCCGTGGCCCCCTCTTCCGGAATGGTCGAAGCGATGGGCTTCTTGTCGGTTGTCAGGAGATTGACCTGGAACGGCCACGACGAGGAGGCGACGACACCTTCATTTTTAAAGTCGTCGACCTGCACCATGGCGTCATGCCAATAGCGGCCGACCAGCGCGCGCTGAGCCTGAAGCAGAGCGATCGCCGCGGCATATTGATCAGTGTTGAGCTCGTAGGGATTCTTGATGCCGAGCTCAGGCTTGTTCTTCATCAGGTAGAGGGCGGCATCGGCGACATAGATCGCGCCGTCATACGCTTGCACGCGACCCTTGTTGCTCTTGCCGTCGGGAAGGGTCTGCTCCTCGAAGACGACCGCCCAGGTTTTGGGCGCCTCCTTGAAGACGTCGGTGTTGTAGGCGAGCACGTTCGGTCCCCATTGGAACGGAACGCCGTAATGCACGCCGTCAACGGTGTGCCAGGGTGCGTCCTTGAGACGATCGTCAACCGTCTTCCAGCTTGGGATCAAATCGACGTTGATCGGCTGCACCTTCTTGCCGGCGACCAGACGGAGCGACGCATCGCCCGAAGCAGTGACGAGATCGAAGCCGCCCTGGTTCATGAGCGTGACCATCTCGTCGGAAGTTGCCGCCGTTTTGACGTTGACCTTGCAGCCCGTCTCCTTCTCGAAGGCGGTCACCCAATCATAGTTCTTGTCGGTCTCACCGCGCTCGATGTAACCGGGCCAGGCAACGATATCGACTTCGCCCTCGCCCTCGCCGATGGCTTTCGGCAATTCGGCGAAGCGCGATGCCGCCAGCGGCAAGCAGGGCAACGACAGCGACTGAGGTACTGATTGCGGGTCTCATACGATTGCTCCTCGGGACGAGACGTGACGACGACAAGGGCTTGGAATGTGGGTTCGAAGTCGACATAACCCTTGGGTAAACCAAGAGGAATGTTATTCGAGGACGGTGTTGAGCGCCATAGGAAAGCAGGGACCGGACGATCACACGGCTGCGACGACCGGATGCGGCGAGCGCTCCCGTCAGCTCCTGTCACACCTTCAAACCGCCGGTCCAGCGTGCCCAGCACTCACTTTTTTTGCAGCGCCATAATCTCGATGAGCGCGGCGGAGGCACGGTTGCCGCTTACGACGCCACCATTCATGTAGCCGAGGAAGTCGCTGCAGGTGTGCTCGCCCGCAAATTGCAGGCGGCCGTCGAGCGCCGGCTCCGGCGCCACCTCCAGCATCGTCGTGTATTGCCCCACCTTGGCGCTGGCGTAGCTGCCGAGCGTGAAGGGATAGACGCTCCAGAACCAGGAAATCGACCGCCGCCGGGTCGAGACTTTCGGCAATCTTCGGCGACATCTTGGCCAGGCCGGCGCGGAAGGCGTCGAGCGCCGACTTCGCGTCAGTTTGGCCACCTTTACGCCCAGGAAGTTGGTGAGGATTCCGGCATCGCCTGGCTGGGCGCGGCTTGTCTCGTAAAAGTTCTGGAAGCCGAGATCGGAAAAGAAGTCGCCATTCGATGGCGCGGGAAGTCCCGAGTCTGGGCTCCGCCACACGCGCGATGTGGTGCCGTTCATGATCTTGGCGCTTGTCCCGTAGCCGAGCTCGCGAATGCATTTCAGCTTGTCAGCTCCGAGCTCCAGGCCTTCCAGACCCTTGACCTGCCTCAGCTTGGTGAATGGCAAGGCGAGGATCACGCTTTCGAAGCTTTCCGATTTCGTGCCGCCTCCGGGTGCGTCAAAGCTGGTGACAATCTTTCCGCCCTTGTGATCGAGCGCCGTCAGCGCGTAACCCTGCTTCATCTCGATCTTGTTCTCGAGCGCGGCCACCAGAGCGTTGATCAGTGCCGATGAGCCACCCTTGATGCGGTAGACCTCGTCGCTTTCGCCGAACATCTGAAAAGGCTCGCTCAGATCGGTGGTGATCATGTCCACCAGAGCGAGGCTGGACTGCTCCTCCGTCAGCAGCCCGAATTCGATGTTGTAGGCGACATCGAGCAGATCGATCGCCCAGTCGTCGGTCTTGCCGCGGAACTGCTCCAGATAGTGCCTTGAGACTCGTCCGTTATCGAGCTTGCGGGCGTAGCGGCGTCCAATCCTCGTCCTTGTCAGTCAGCTTTGTCGGCGTCCGCGGCGATCTGCTTGGCAATCGGCGCAAAGGCGCCCGTCTGCTTTTCCGGGTCGACCATGTCCTTCGGCGTATGGAATTGCGCCCTTGAAGAAATAGAGCTCGTCACCGCCTTCGGTGGTCAACTTTTGCATCTCCACGCCGACCTCCGCGGCCGAGCTTCTGCAAATCCTCGTGATCGGTGTCCACCAACTCGCCGCCGAGTTCGCAGAACATGCCCTTATAGAAATCGTATTGGGTAAACATGCGTCCACCCCAACGATTGCTCGCTTCGAACACAATCGGCGTCGCGCCGGCGGCGTGCAGACGATAGGCCGCGGTCAGCCCGGCAACGCCGCCGCCGATGATGGCGACCGGTCCCTTTGGTCGCTCCCGCCTTGCGTAAGCGCTCCAGTCGAGGACGGGCGACAACGCCGCTGCGCCGGCCGCGGCAGCGGACAGACGCAGCAATCGGCGTCTCGTCAGCGCGGAGGATCGCGGCAGGACAAGACCTTCATCATGGAGAGAACGGGCCAAAGCTTTCTTGATGGCGGCGAACAAAGGCGTGCGCGACATGATCGGACCCCAATTTGTGGTGAACGAGGTTCTTCCGTGCAGCGGGATCTGCGCAAAGCTGGGCGAGAGGTGTAGCTGGGGCGATAATGCTCAACGCGGTCCGCTCAAGAAATCGCGGCATGAAATACGGCGTGGCATTATTGCCCTGTTCCCCGCATGAACTTAGGAACGCAGGAGACGCTAGCAGACTGTGGAGGCGCCTGAAAGCTGAAGGCGTCTGGCGCTTCCCCCGCTCTTACTGCGTCGATGTCGGCAACTTAGGGGTGCACCGCCATCTGCGTCAGGGCAGCAGGCACGAGGCGGGCAGCGCCCGATTGGTGACGTCGCGCAACGCGAAGCTCGATTTAAGCCGCGCGACGCCCGGTAGGCGCGAGAGTTGCTCCTTATGGATGCGCTCGAAATCGGCGAGATCGCGCGCCATGACGGTAACCAGATAATCGTCCTCGCCCGACATCAGGTGGCAGGAAACGACGGACGGCGCGGACGCGACGGCCTCCTCGAAGGACTTCAACAAATCCTCGTTCTGGCTCTTGAGCCCGATCTGCACGATCACCGTCATGGAGAGGCCGAGCGCTTGGCGGTTGATCCGCGCCTGATAGCCTTGAATGACGCCCTTCTCCTCGAGCGCGCGGATGCGCCGGGCGATCGCCGTCGCCGAAAGTGGAATGCGCTCGGCGAGCTCGACCTGGCTCAGGCGGCCATCCTCGATCAGAGCTGCCGAGAATTGCGCGATCCAGCGCGTCTATGGCAATTTCCTTCATTTTCCTGCGCCTGTTACGGATTTATCGTCGATATTCTGCATAATAGCACGCTTCGGCTGAAGAAAACGCCAACAATCGTTCCCCGATATGAGGCAGTCTCCACGGAAGAGAATTAGCTCCTGGAACCGGAGGGCATTATGCGCATCGGTGTTCCGACAGAGATCAAGAGTAATGAGTTCAGGGTTGGGCTCGTGCCGGGTTCGGTGCGCGAGCTGACCGCGCGGGGCCATGAGGTCGTGGTGCAGTCCGGCGCAGGTACCGGCATCTTCGCCGACGACGCGACCTATGAGAAGGCCGGCGCCCGCATTCTGCCCACGGCGGAGGCCGTGTTCGCCGAGGCGGAGATGATCGTCAAGGTGAAGGAGCCGCAGGCGGTCGAGTATCGCCGGCTCAAGCCGCACCAGATCCTGTTCACCTATCTGCATCTCGCGCCCGATCCCGAACAGGCGCGTGGCCTGATGGCATCCGGCGCGACCGCGATCGCCTACGAGACCGTTACGGATGCATCCGGAGGTCTTCCGCTGCTCGCGCCAATGAGCGAAGTCGCCGGCCGTTTGGCCATCGAGGCCGCGGCCATCGCGCTGCGTCGCCCGACCGGCGGACGTGGCGTGCTGTTGGGCGGCGTCCCCGGCGTTCGCCCAGCCAAAGTTGTCGTGCTTGGCGGCGGTGTCGTCGGCACGCATGCCGCGCGCATGGCCGTCGGCCTTGGTGCCGATGTGTCGATTATCGATCGTTCATTGCCCCGGCTGCGGCAGCTCGACGAGCTGTTCGAGGGCCGCGTACGCACGCTCGCCTCGACCATGGAGAGCATCGAGACCGAAGTGCTGGCCGCCGATGTGGTGATTGGTGCGGTGCTGGTCGCCGGAGCGAGCGCGCCGAAGCTTGTGACCCGCGACATGCTTCCTCGCATGAAGCGCGGCGCCGTGCTGGTCGATGTATCGATTGACCAGGGCGGTTGCTTCGAGACCTCGCGGCCGACGACTCACGCCGAGCCGACCTTCGAGGTCGACGGCATCATCCATTACTGCGTGGCGAACATGCCGGGCGCGGTGCCGGTCACCTCGGCGCAGGCGCTCAACAACGCGACGCTGCCCTTCGTCATCAAGCTCGCCAACAAGGGCGTTGCCGCCTTCGATGACGACCCGCATCTCGCCGCCGGACTGAACGTCCGCGACGGACGGATCACGCATGCGGCGGTCGCCGCCTCGCTCGGCTTCGACCGCGGGCCCGTCGACCAAGGGAAAAGTTCGCCTCGTCGCGGCCGAGTAAGCGCGACGCGATAAAGAGTTCCCCGGACGCATTCCCCCCGCGTCCGTATGCCGGTCCGCCTTCCCTCCCCCGGAACGGACCGGCTTTTCTTTTTATGATTGCTCAGGTCCGCCGACCCGGCGCGCACTAGGGCAGTACTAGCGTGCCTTGGTACCTGCCGCCAAAAGATGGTGTCCGTCAGGCCGTCGTACATATATGTGCCGCCGCCACTGACACCCTCAAATTTCCCGGTGCCACCGGTTTTCTTGTACGTGTACTCTTTGAGGTGTGAGCCCTCTTCATAGGTCTCGTAGCTCTTGTCTCCACCTTTATAACTGTTCGTGCAGGACCCGGTGGCCTTCCAGCTGCCATCGGGCATGTAGTCGTATTTCGCTGCACAGTCTTGCGCGTACTTCGGCAAGGCAGGATCGTCGGGAACGACACCGCATCGGAGAGCAGCGTCAACCAGCTTGTGCCCTTCTCAAGCGCCTTCTCGTCCCATTTGTCAGTGACGCATACAAGGGCGCCTGCCTCCTCGACGCTTTTGCCGGCATTTGCCGTTCCGTGGCTCAGAACGAGGAGCACAGGTGTCTTGATAGTCATGGCGGTTTGCAGCCGCTGTAGCGCGTTAAAGCAGCCGCAGGAGAGCTCCAATCACCGCTATAAACAGGAGCAGGAGAAAGGGTTCCAAGACCCCCATAACCCACGGGTCATCGTTCATCCAATTCGTCATCAGTCGCCGCATCGCGGACCTCCATAATCGAAGGACCGCCAGCCGGCCTCTCCGGTTGAGAGACCGGCTGGCGTGCCTATTGCAGCTTACGGCCCACGATGCGTTCCTGACTGTGTCTGCCTCGGTGGGCACACGGCCGCCCCGCACCACTTGTCGGGTCCGCCCCCGCCCGCGACGGCGATGCTCGAAATCGGCGCTATGGTTGCGGTGCCGATGGTCAGCGCTGCTACTGCGAGCACGATTGCTAGTGACGTTTTCATGGCTGCGCTCCTTTCTGGACCGTCCAGGACAACGGACGATCATTCCCTGAAGCGTGACAGGCCATGCCCGCTCGTCCTAGTATGTAACAGTATGAAACTACACCCCGATATTGGCGGGGGTGGCGCTTTCTCGGCACGTTTGGAGTTGGAACGTGACGGAAATTCAGCTCAAACACTGGACCGAATCCGACCAGGAGGCCATTCGTCACCAACTGGACCGCATCCTACACAGCGGCCCGTTCCACCAGTCGCAGCGCCGGCAACGGTTCTTGGAGTACCTCGTCAATGAAACTCTGGCGGGTCGCGGTGAGCGGCTGAAGGGCTACAACGTCGCTCTGGAGGTCTTCGATCGTCCCGAGACGTTTGATCCCATACTCGATCCCCTCGTGCGGATCGAGGCCGCCCGCCTGCGTGAGAAGCTTCGCGAATATTACGGGGCCGACGGCCAAGGCGATCCCATTCGCATCGATCTACCGAAGGGCAGCTACACACCGCACATCGAGTTTCGACAGCCTACAACACCTGGTCCTCGGCCAGATCGACCGAACGCGACAACTCCAGATCGACCCTGCTCGCAGGGCCCTGCTGCCATCTCAGCCCCGCTCCTCGCAAGACGTCTTTAGGATTCCTGGCAGCCGCCACAATTGCAGTTTTGCTTGTGCTGCTTGCAGGCTTCGGCGCTTGGAGGTGGTGGACTCCATCCGACACCGTTATCTGAAAAAGCTTCAATCGCGGTCTTGCCGTTCGAGAACATTGGAAACGATCCTAAATGGGATCGCTTTGCCGACGGGATTACCGAGGACATCGTTACCGACCTCTCTCACTCCAAGGACCTGTTCGTCGTCGCTCGGAATTCGACTGAGGTTTACCGAGGCAAGCCCGCGGACATGAGGACCATTGGCCGCGATCTCGGCGTCCGTTATGTGCTCGAAGGCAGCATTCAACCGAGTGGCGACCAGATTCGGGTGACTGCCCAGCTCATCGATACAAGAACAGGCGGCCACGTTTGGTCCGATCGGTATGATCGTCCCGCAGCGGACCTGTTCAATGTGCAGAACGATGTCACGGGGAAAATCGCAGCCACCCTCGCCGGCTACGAGGGAGCCGTTGCCCAGGCCGAACGGTCCCTCATCAGGCGAAAGCCGCCCGAGTAATTTGACCGCCTATGACATCTATCTCCTTGGAATGGAAGCCAAGCATGGCGGCGCCGCCGGCAGTGTGACGAAGGAAGGCCTGGACGAAGCAGAGCGCTTGTTCCGAAACGCGCTCGAGATCGATCCGCAATTGGCCACGGCTTATGTCGGACTGGTCTATGTCCAGATGCTATTTGATTGACCTCGGCCTGGCACCCTCTGTCGACGAGGCGCTGTCAAAGATGATGGAGGCAGCCGAGAAATGCGGTGCAGCTCGATCCCAACGATGGCGAAACACACCTGGCTCTCGGCCATGCCTATGCCTATCACGGGAAACGGCGAGCAAGCTGCTCGCCGAGTTTGCCAAGGCCGAAACCTTGCACCCTCTAATGCCGACCTGCTCCTTATGATCGCTTGGTCTCTCCCCAGCTTGGTGAATCGGAACATGCCGTGAGCCTGGCGGAACAGGCGCTGAAGCTGAACCCTCATTATCCCGACTGGTACAATCAAGGATTCAGCTTGTTTCTTTTTTGGTGAGCAATATGACAAGTCGGTGAAATACAGATTGCTCGTGAAGGAGCCCTTTGCCCTCGATTACGCCTTCTTGGCCATGGCTAATGCGTATTTGGGACGCACGGGTGATGCAGAGGCTGCTGCCGCCAACGTCATTAAGCTGGATCCGACCTGGATCGCGAGAACGATATCTCAGTGAGGCGGGTGGCTATGCGGAAAAGGAGGCCGAGTTGTTTGTCAATGGTGCGCGGAAGGCCGGAGTACCAGACTGCGTACCTGCCGACAAGCTAGCCGAAATGCCCAATCTGATCCGCGTCAAGTCCTGCGACCAGCAACGCGCCAAGTAGCTCGGTGACCTATTCGCTGCCCCAAGCGGCAGGCGAAGGTCAGGCGCGCCTACTTCAAGCTCGGAAAATTGAACTCGGCGCCGCCGCGAATGCCGTTCGGCCAGCGCGCGGTCACGGTCTTCAGCCGCGTGTAGAAGCGTACGCCCTCAGGGCCATAAATCGAGTGATCGCCGAACAGGGACCGCTTCCAGCCGCCGAAAGAATGATAGGCGACCGGAACCGGGATGGGCACATTGATGCCGACCATGCCGACCTCGATGCCGTCGGCAAAGGCGCGGGCCACGTCTCCGTCGCGGGTGAAGATGGCGGTGCCGTTGCCGTATTCGTGGCGGTTGATCGAGATCGGCGGCTTCCGCGTAACTGCCGGCCCGCACCACGCACAGCACCGGTCCGAAGATCTCGGTCTTGTAGATGGTCATGTCCTCGGTCACGCGGTCGAACAGCGAACCGCCGAGGAAAAACCCGCGCTCATAACCCTGGAGCTCAAGCCCCCGCCCGTCGACGACGAGCTTGGCGCCTTCCTTCACGCCTTGGCCGATGAGATCGGTGATGCGCCGCTTGGCCTCCGCCGTGATCACGGGGCCCATCTCGGACTCTGGGTCGGTGGCGGGACCGACTTTCATCATGCGGATCTTTCGGCGCGAGCGCCTCGACCAGACGGTCGGCGGTCTTCTCGCCGACCGGCACAGCGACCGAGATCGCCATGCAGCGCTCGCCCGCCGAGCCGAAGCCCGCTCCCATCAGCGCATCGACGGCCTGGTCCATGTCGGCGTCGGGCATGACGATCATGTGGTTCTTGGCGCCGCCCAGCGCCTGCACGCGTTTGCCCGAAGCGGAGCCGCGCCGATAGACATGCTCGGCCACCGGCGTCGAGCCGACGAAGCTCACGGCCTTGATGTCGGGATGGTCGAGGATCGCGTCGACCGCTTCCTTGTCGCCATGCACGACGTTGAGCACGCCGGGCGGGAAGCCGGCCTCCTGGAACAGATCCCAGATCAGCATCGAGGTGGACGGATCGCGCTCCGACGGCTTCAGGATGAAGGTGTTGCCGCAGGCGATGGCGACCGGATACATCCACATCGGCACCATGGCGGGGAAGTTGAACGGCGTGATGCCGGCGACGACGCCGAGCGGCTGGCGGTCCGACCAGCTGTCGATCTCCGGGCCGACATTGCGGCTGTACTCGCCCTTCAGCAGATGCGGAATGCCGCAGGCGAAATCGACCACGTCGATGCCGCGGGCGAGCTCGCCGAGCGCATCTTCATGCGTCTTGCCGTGCTCCTTGGAGATGGCGCGGGCGATGTCGCGGGCGTGGCGATCCAGCAGCTGCTTGAAGCGGAACATGGGCTTGATGCGCTTGAGCGGAGGCGTGGCGCCCCAGCCGGCGGCCGCCCGTTTGGCGGCGGCGACGGCGGCGTTCACCTCGTCGATGGTCGAGAGCGGCAACTCGGCTGTTTGCTCTCCTGTCGCCGGATCATAGACGGGTGAGAGCCGGCGCGAGGCGGACGTGACCTTGCGGCCGTCGATGGCGTTCTGGATCGTCTGCATGGCAGTCACCCGCTGCCTCTCAATCCGCAACCGTTTTGAGCACGCCAGAGAAAATATCGATGAGTTGGTCGATCTCCTTCTTCTCGATGATCAGCGGCGGCGACAGCGCGATGGTGTCGCCGGTGGCGCGGACGAGCAGGCCGCGATTGAATGCCTCGACGAAGCGCGCATGCGCGCGCTGTGACTGGCGCGTCGGGAATGGGATCGAACTCGATGGCGCCGATCAGCCCGATATTGCGAATGTCGATGACATGGGGCAGGCCCTTAAGCGAGTGCACCGCGTCCTGCCAATAGGGCGCAAGCTCGGCGGCGCGCGTCAGCAGTCCCTCCTCCTTGTAGACCTCGAGCGTGGCGATGCACGCCGCGCAGGCCACCGGGTGGCCGGAATAGGTATAGCCGTGGAAGAAGTCGATGGTCTCTTCGGGAACGTTCATGAACGCTTCGTGGACCTTCTTCTTCACCAGCACGGCGCCCATCGGAATGGTGCCGTTGGTGATGCCCTTGGCGGTGGTGATGATGTCCGGAGAAACGCCGAAATAATCGGCGCCGAACGGCGTGCCGAGACGGCCGAAAGCGGTGATGACCTCATCGAAGATCAGCAGGATGTCATGTTTTGCGCAGATCGCGGCGAGGCGCTTGAGATAGCCCTTAGGCGGGATCAGCACGCCGGTCGAGCAGGCAACCGGCTCGACGATCACCGCGGCGATGGTCGAGGCGTCGTGCAGCGCCACGAGACGCTCGAGATCGTCGGCAAGCTCGACGCCATGCTCGGGCTCGCCGCGGCTGAAGGCGTTGCGCGCCAGATCGTGGGTGTGGCGAAGATGGTCGACGCCGGAGAGAAGCGTGCCGAACCATTTGCGGTTGTTGGCGATGCCGCCGACCGAAGTGCCGCCGAAATTGACGCCGTGATAGCCGCGCTCGCGGCCGATCAGGCGGACTTTCGAGGCGTTGCCTTTGGCGCGGTGATAGGCGAGCGCCATCTTCAGCGCGGTCTCGACCGACTCGGAGCCGGAGTTCGTAAAGAACACATGGTCGAAGCCCTGCGGGGCGATGTTGATCAGCTTCGAGGCGCATTCGAACGCCCTGGGATGGCCCATCTGGAAGGTGCCGGCGAAATCGAGCTCGCCGACCTGCTTGCGGATCGCCTCGACGATGTGCGGCCGGCAGTGACCGGCATTGACGCACCACAGCCCGGACGTGCCGTCGAGCACCCGGCGTCCGTCGTCGGTCGTGTAGTGCGTGCGCTCGGCGCTGACGATCAAGCGCGGCGCCTTCTTATATTGGCGGTTCGCCGTGAACGGCATCCAGAATGCTTCGAGATCGTTGGTGGCGAGCCTTGCGCTCATGTCGGTGCCTGTTGAATTAAAGTGGAGCTGCTCACGCGACCCGGGTCACGGCCTCGGTGAGGCTCGCTTCGAAGATGTCCATGCCGTCACGCACGAGTTGGTCGCTCGCGGTGAGCGGCACGAGGAAGCGGATGACGTTTCCGTAAGTGCCGCAGGATAGAAGAATAAGGCCGTTCTCGTTGGCGACTTTCATCAGCGCCTGGGTCAACTGCGGCGCCGGCTCGCCGCTCGCCGTGTCCTTCACCAGCTCGATGGCGCACATGGCGCCGAGGCCCCGCACGTCCCCGACGCAATTCAGGTTCGAGCGGTCTTTGATCTGATTGCAGCGGTCGAGAATGATCTTGCCGATGGCATTGGCGCGATCACAGAGCTTCTCCTCCTCGATCGCGTCGAGCACGGCATGGGCGGCCGCGCAAGCCACTGGGTTGCCGGCATAAGTGCCGCCGAGACCGCCGGGGGCCGATGCATCCATCACGTCGGCGCGTCCGGTGATCGCGGAGAGCGGAAGGCCGCCGGCCAATCCCTTAGCCATGGTCACGACATCGGCCTTGATGCCCACATGCTCGAGCGCGAACATTTTGCCGGTGCGGGCGAAGCCGGTCTGAATCTCGTCGGCTATCAGCAGAATGCCGTGCTCGTCGCACAGCGCCCGCAGCGCGCGCGAGGAAGTCGAACGGCGCGATATAGAAACCGCCCTCCCCCTGCACCGGCTCGATGATGATGGCGGCGATGCTCGACGGGTCGGCGGTGTATTTGAACAGGGCGTTCAGTGCAGCGAGGCTCTGCTCGCCGCTCACCCCGTGATAGGTGTTCGGGAAGGCAACGTTGTAGACATCGGCCGGGAACGGTCCGAAGCCCTTCTTGTAGGGAACGACCTTGCCGGTCAGCGCCATGCCCATATGCGTGCGACCGTGAAAGCCGCCGCTGAACGAGACGATCCCCGGGCGGCCGGTAAAGGCGCGCGCGACCTTCACCGCATTCTCGACGGCTTCCGCGCCGGTCGAGACCAGCATGGTCTTGGCGGGGTTGGCGACCGGCGCAAGCGCATTCAGCCGCTCCGCCAGGCGCACATAGGATTCATAGGGCGTGACCTGGAAGCAGACATGGCTGAACGCCTGCATCTGCTCTTCGACGGCAGCCATGATCTTCGGATGCTGATGCCCGGTATTGACCACGGCAATGCCGGCGCCGAAGTCGATATAGCGCTTGCCGTCCTCGCTCCAGATCTCGGCGTTCTTGGCGCGCTTGGCGTAGATGGCGGTCGCATGGCCGACGCCGCGCGGCACGGCCGCCATCCTCCGCTCATGCAACTCGGCCGAACTTGGCATCAGGCGTTTCCGTTCCCTAGTTCTTTTTAGTCTTAGTCGTGAAGCGTCAGGACTGGAGTACGACCGGGCTTGAGCCGACCCAGCTCACCCAGACCTTCTCGCCCGCGCCAAAGTTGTCCTGGTCAAAGCGGGAGCGGTTGGGACGCGAGATGCGGATCAGCCGGCCGCCATCGAGCAGGACGTGGAAGATCGATATATCGCCGAGATAGGAGACATCCTTGATCTCCCCCTTGGCGACGTTGTGGGCTGCCGGACATTCGGGTACTGCGGGCGGCGCGTCGGCATCCTTGTGCAGGTTCATTTTCTCCGGGCGGATGGCGACCCAGACGGACGACGTTTCCTGGCCAAGCACGGAATGGGGAACGTGCACACGATGCGGTTCGAGCTCGGGGCAGGCAACGGTGGCCTCGTCGGGTTTGTCGTCGATCAGCTTGCCCTCGAACATGTTCACCGAGCCGATGAAGTCGGCGACAAAACGGGAAGCTGGAAACTCATAAAGATCGGAGGGCGTGCCGAGCTGAGCGATCGAGCCCTTGTTCATGACGGCGATGCGACAGGCAATCGCCAGGGCCTCGTCCTGGTCATGCGTGACCATGATGAAGGTGATGCCGACCTTCTGCTGGAGCTGCGACAGCTCGAAGCGCATGGCCTCGCGCAATTTGGCGTCGAGCGCGGATAGCGGCTCGTCGAGCAACAGGACCTTGGGCTTCTTCACCAGCGCCCGGGCGAGCGCCACGCGCTGGCGCTGGCCACCCGACAGCTGATCCGGCATGCGCGCGGCAAGGTGGCCGAGCTGGACCAGATCGAGCGCCTCTTGCACGCGCTTGTCCCGCTCCGGCTGCGGCACGCGGTCGATCTTGAGACCATAGGCGACGTTGTCGGCGACCGTCATGTGCGGAAACACCGCGTATGACTGGAACACCATGTTCACGGCACGCCTGTTGGGCGGAATGTCACCCATGTCCTCGCCGTCGATCAGGATGGTGCCCTCGGTCGGCACTTCGAGGCCGGCCAGCATGCGCAGCAACGTCGTCTTGCCGCAGCCGGACGGACCGAGCAGCGCGAAGAACTCTCCGGGCTCGATGTCGAGGCTGACATTGTCCACCCCGACCGTAGAACCCCATCGCTTCGAAATGTTGCGAAAGCTGATGATCGGCTTGACGGGGGCTTTGGCGCCCTTGCCTACCTTTTGGTCCACGGCACTCATCCTTTGGTCTTCTGCGGCTCGGCTCTGCAGCACCATCATGACCACCATGAGCACGACGGTGAGCAGGATCAACATGGTCGATGCGGCGTTGACCTCCGGCGTCACCGAGAAACGCAGCATCGAATAGACCTTGACCGGGAAGGTCACGGTATCAGGGCCGGAGGTGAAGAACGTGATGACGAAGTCGTCAAGCGACAAGGTGAACGCCAACAGGCCACCGGCGATCAGCGCCGGGCGAATATGCGGCAGCAGGACGTCGCGGAATGCCTGCCAATCGTTGGCGCCAAGGTCGCGCGCCGCCTCCTCCTGCTCCTTGTTGAAGCTCGCGAGCCTGGCGCCGACCACGAGTGCCACGAAGGGGAAGCAGAACGAAACATGCGCGATGATGATGGAGCCGAGATTGAACGGCCAGATCAGATTGTTGGGCCACGGGATCACGCGCGTGAAGAACAGCAGCATGGCGACGCCCATGCAGATTTCCGGCACCACGAGTGGCAGCGCGAAAGCGCCCTCCACCACCGTCCTGCCGACGAAGCGGTAGCGCCACAGCAGGACTGCGGCGAGCGCACCGATGACGAGCGAGATGAGCGTGGCCATAAAGGCGATCGTCAGCGAGTTGGCGAAGGCGAGAAGCAGCGAGTCGTTATTGAACAGCTTCTCGTAATATCTGAGCGTGAAGCCGCGCCAGACCGTGATGCGCTTGGAGTCGTTGAAGCTGAAGGCGATCAGCGCGACCAGCGGCGCGTAAAGAAAGAAGAACACGGCGAACAGCCAAGCCCGCATCTGCCACATGCGGTTATATTCGAGCGGGCGCGCGTTTCAGGGCCATGGCTAGATCCCGTGACCCTCGGGGGCCTTGCCGCGGCTGAAATAGGCCCGCAAGGCGATGGCCGCGAAGGTCGCATACATCAAGAGGAACGACAGCGCGGCGCCGAACGGCCAGTCATTGGCCCGCTTGAACTGCCGCTCGATGACGTTGGCGATCATCTGGCTGTCCGGACCGCCGAGGAGATCGGGCGTCAGA
The DNA here is from genome assembly GCA_963710245.1 of uncultured Alphaproteobacteria bacterium. Classification (GTDB taxonomy): domain Bacteria; phylum Pseudomonadota; class Alphaproteobacteria; order Rhizobiales; family Methyloligellaceae; genus Methyloceanibacter. The sequence continues at coordinate 26,596 of CAVPZK010000011.1, read as the reverse complement.
TAGGCACCGAGCGCCGGCACGAAGGTGATGATGAGGCCGGAAATGATGCCCGGCAGCGCCAGCGGCACCACGATGGAGAACAGCGTGCGGATGTGACCAGCGCCGAGGTCGAGGCTCGCCTCGATCAGCGACTTGTCGAGCCGGTCGAGCGCGGCGTACAACGGCAGCACCATGAACGGCAGGTGGACGTAGACCAACCCGAAAACGACGGCAAAATTGTTGTAGAGCAACTGGAGCGGCGTGAATTCGCCCAGCGGCTGCAACCCCACCAGCGTCATCAGCCAGCTGCCCTGGTTCCACAGCCATTCGAGCGTGAAATTCACGTAGCCCTCGGTGCGAAGCACCGACATCAGCGCATAGGTGCGGATCAAGAGATTGGTCCAGAACGGCAGCATGACCAGCATCAGCATCCACGGCCGCCAGCGCTCGCTGGCAAAGACGATCGCCAGTGCGACCGGGAAGCCGATGATGAGACAGAGCAGCGTGGTGATCCCGGCGACGAAAATCGACTTGGCGAAGATGCCGAGATAGAGCGGCTGGAGCGCTCGCACGTAGTTGTCGAAGGTGCCGCTGATATCGACGTCGGTCAGACCCGCGTTCTGGCCGAAGCTGTAGGCCCAGACGATCGCCAGCGGCACGAGGAAGAACACTACCACCCAGGCGATGGGTGGTAGTGCCGTTGCCAAGAAGGCCAGCCGACGCTCCTGTGTCCGGGTTGCCATTCGCGGCGCTCCTGTCGCTCGCTACTTCACGTCAGTCCGCTGGATCATGCCGCCCGCAGCCGGGTCATCGCTTCGTCGAGGAGCCGCGTGAACTCGGGACCCATGTAACGCGGGATACTCGCACTTGGCCATGATCTCGGCGGGCGGGAAGATCACCGGATTGTTCTTGTAGGCCGCCGGCATCAGCGCGACCGCAGCGGCATTCGGAGACGGATATTAGATGGTCTTGGAGATCTCGGCCCCGACTTTCGGCATCGAGGATGAAGTTGATGAATTTGAGCGCGTTCTCCGGATGCGGCGCGCCTTTCGGGATGGCCAGCGTGTCATGACTGCCTCATGGCGCCTTCCTTGGGCACGACGAAGCTGATGTCGTCGTCCTCGGTCATGATCTGCGCGATGTCGCCGTTATATTCCATCACCACGTCGACCTCGCCCGCCAGAAGAAGGTCCTGACCGTTGTCCTCGTGGAACGACTTGATGTTGGGCTTCTGCTTGATGAGCATGGCCTCGGCCTGCTTGATCAGCTCGGGCGAGTTGTCGTTGATCGAGTGGCCGAGATATTTGAAGCAGTTGCGGAACAGCTCGCTCGCGTCCGACATGACGGCGATGCGGCCCTTATAGGCGTCGGAGTCGAACAGCACACTTCCAGCTGTCGGGAACCTCTTTGACCTTCGACTTGCGATAGCCGATGCCGATGACGAGCCAGGTATAGGGCATGCTGTATTTGCGGCCCGGATCGTAGGGCGCGTCGGTGATGAACTCCGGCGCGATGTTCTTGATGTTCGGGATCTTGGCGTGATCGAGCGGCTCGAGCAAATTGGCCTGGATCATGCGCTCGACGAACTCGCTGCCGGGAACGATGACGTCGTAGCCCGGATTGCCTGCGCGCAACTTGGCGAACAACTCATCGTTGGTCGCGAACAGGCTCATATTGACGTCGATGCCGCTCGCGTCCTTGAAGTCCTCGAGCGTGGTCTCGCCGATATAAGTGTCCCAGTTGTAGAAATTGAGCTTGGGTTCCTCGGCCGCCCAGGCCGAGCGCTTGGTGCTGGTGAGACTGATGCCGATCGCGGCGGCGCCGAGACCCTTCAGTAGTGAGCGGCGTGATGTGCGTAACGATTTGGCTTGCCCGGTCATACTCACTCTCCTGTGCTGACTTTGGACTACGGCTAGCTGGGCCTCGCAGTTGGTTCGGTGTGGTTGACGCCCGGTAAGTATGACCGTTGCCAGCCAATCTCGCCAAGCTCATTCCGTAGGCAGCATCTGCCTCGGCGTGACCGATCATGCATCAATCGCCCCCAGGCAGATGTATTTGATCTCGAGATACTCCTCCAACCCCTCGGCGGCGCCCTCGCGGCCGAGACCGGATTGCTTGACGCCACCGAACGGCACGACCTCGTTCGAGAAGATGCCTTCGTTGACGCCGACCATGCCGGCATCGAGCTTCTCGGCGACGCGCCAAGCGCGGCTCAAATTCTGGCTGAACAGATAGGCGGCGAGCCCGAACGGCGTGTCGTTGGCGAGCCGAACCGCGTCGGCCTCGGTGTCGAAGCGCACCAGCGCGGCGACGGGGCCGAAAATCTCCTCGCGCACGATCTCCATATCTGGGGTCACTCCGCCCACGACTGACGGGCGGTAGAACAGCGGGCCGGCCTTGTCGAGCGCACCGCCGGTGAGAACTTTTGCGCCCTTGTTGACGGCATCGCCCACCAGGCTTTCGACCTTGGCGATCGCCGCGCTATTGATCAGTGGGCCGACTTTCGTGCCGGCGTCCATGCCAGGACCGACGACGAGTTTCTTGACCGCCTCGACGAGAGCGGCGGCGAAGCGGTCGTAGATGCCGGACTGCACCAGGATGCGGTTGGCGCAGACGCAGGTCTGGCCGGCGTTGCGGTATTTGGAGGCCATGGCGCCGGCGACCGCCTGGTCGAGATCGGCGTCGTCGAACACGAGCAGCGGGGCGTTGCCGCCAAGCTCGAGCGTCAGCTTCTTCACCGTGTCGGCGCATTGCCGGTAGAGGATCTTGCCCACCTCGGTCGAGCCGGTGAAGGAGAGCTTGCGCACGCGGCCATCCTCGCAGAACACCTTGCCGACGGCAGGCGCATCGGAGGTGGTGACGATATTGAAGCACACCGGGCGGCAGCCCGGCATCCTGCGCGAGCTTGGCGATGGCGAGCGCGCAGAGCGGCGTCTCCTCGGCCGGCTTTACCACGATGGTGCAGCCGGCAGCGAGCGCCGGCGCCACTTTCCGGGTGATCATGGCGATCGGGAAATTCCACGGCGCGATCGCCGCGACCACGCCGATCGGCTGCTTGATGGTGAGATATCGCTTGGACGCGACTGTGGTCGGGATGGTGCGCCCATAGGCGCGCTTCCCCTCCTCGGCGAACCATTCGATGAAGGAGGCGCCGTAGCCTACCTCGGCACGCGCTTCGGCAAGCGGCTTGCCCTGCTCGGTGGTCATCAGTTGTGCGAGACTTTCCGTCTCGGCGGTGACGAGGTCGAACCAGCGTTTGAGGATCGCCGCCCGCTCTTTCGCCGTCTTGGCCGACCAGGCGGGGAGCGCGCGGGCAGCCGCGTCGATGGCGCGCTTGGCGTCCTTGGCGCCGAGATCCGGAACGGCCGCCACCTCGGCGCCGGTCGCGGGATCGGTGACGGCAAAGGTCTTGGCCGAGGTGACCCACTCGCCGTCGATCAGGGCGGCGGTCGGGAATTTCTTGGAGATCATGGTCATGGCAATCTCCGTCAGTGGATCGTGATCGATTCCGACTTCAGATCGGCATATTTATAAAGTGCGTGAAGCGAACGGTCGCGGCCAAAACCCGATTGCTTCGATAGACCGGCGCCGCATTCGGCGAACGCGGTTGATCACCGTGCCGTTGCGCGGCGTCACATTGTCGAATAGGCTGCCGGCCTGTCACGCTCGGCTCGAGGCGGCCGTCGATCACCGCTAGATGCGGCGCTCGATTACCCTGCGACCTTCTCGAAATGTGCCAGTGACGTCATGGTCGACCTCACGCGACGCGCGAATACCAGAGATGATCGAGCGGAGTGACAATACGCTCGAAATTGCTGCGCTCGGCATGTTTCAAGCGAGAAAATACGTCCTGGAACGGCGCGCCAAAAGCGCCGCGAACGACCTCAGAGCGCTGGAACAGATCGAGGGAATTGACCCAGGCGGTGGGCAGAGCCGGCGCTTCGATCGCCTCGGAATTGCCTTCGACCGCCGGGCCGGGATCGATCTGGTTGGCAATGCCGTGGCGGACGCCGGCAAGAATCGACGCGATCACCAGATAAGGATTGGCGTCGGCGCCGGCAATGCGATGCTCGATGCGGGTCGCGGCGCCATTGCCGCGGGGAATGCGCAAGGCAACCGTGCGATTGTTGAAGCCCCAATGCGCGGCCATGGAGACATAGGCCTTGGGCACGTAGCGCCGGTAGGCGTTGGCAGACTGCGCCCACACCGCCATGAAATCCGCCATGGTCTCGCGCATGCCGCCCAGCGCATGACGGAACAGCGGCGAGATCGGATCGCCGGCAAAGAGATTTTCTCCCGCTCTGTCGAGCAGGCTGAGATGGACATGCATGCCCGAGCCGGCCCAGTCGTGGTGCGGCTTGGCCATGAAGGTGGCGTCGAGCTGATGCGCCCGCGCCGCCGCCTTCACCGCGCGCTTCAGCAGCAAGCCGTCGAGCGCCGCGGCAACCGCATCGGCGCGATGTTTGAGGTTGATCTCGAACTGCCCGGGTCCTGACTCTTTCATGATCGCGTCGACCGGAAGACCCTGAACCTCGCAGACGCGGTAGATGTCGTCGATGAAGGGAGACAGCGCGTCCATCTCCTCAAAGCCGAAGGTGAGCGGCCGGCGGGGATCGTCGGAGAGACCTTCGGGTGTGTGGAGCATGGCGGCGCCATTCGTCGAGCGGCGCGAGACATAGAACTCAAGCTCCACTGCGGCGACGGGCGTGTGGCCCGCGCCCGTGAAATGCTGAACCTGATCGATGAGCACCGAACGGGGATCGATCTCATCCTTGCCGTCGACGACCATCACGGCTTGAGCGTGCTTACCGTCGCCGACGGGAATCGGAACCAGCGTCTTGCTCAGAAGATGGCAGTGGTGATCGCGGTCGCCGGTCTCCCACAAGCCGGCCCGTCTCCTCAACGCAATTGCCGAGCGGATCCATGATGAAGACCGACATCGGCATCATGATGCCGTTCTTGGCGATGCCGAGCAGATCCGACTGGCGAATGCGCTTGCCGCGCGGCAATGCCATTCATGTCGAACAGAAAGGCGTCGATCCATTGCACCCCCGGATTGGCGTCGAGGAAGCTTTTCGCCTCGTCGAGGGTGAGCCGCGTGTTGGTCATGGCGCGACTGCCCTTGGCGGCAGCGCCGAAGCGGCGGAAGAGCGCGACCGAGATGGGATTCGCCTTTGCTGCCCATTCGGGATGCCACTGCACGCCCAAACAGAAGGCCGCGTCATCCGGCCCGCGCACGGCCTCGACCAGGCCATCCTCGGCGAAGGCCTCGGCCTTCAGCGGCTTGGCGAGGCGCGCAATGCCTTGCCAGTGCAGCGAATTGACCATGATCTCGTCTTTTCCGACCCAATCGCGCAATTTCCCGCTCAGCCTAACCGCGTGGACCGGCCCGTAGCTCTCGTCGAGCGGAATATCGAACCGCGCGCGATGGTCCTTGTGGCCGTCCACGGCGTGAACGGCCTGATACAGGCTGCCGCCGAGTGCGACGTTCAGCTCCTGAAAGCCGCGGCAAATCGCGAACAACGGCGTCTTGCGCTCGACCGCGGCGCGGATGAGCGGCAATGTCAGCGCGTCGCGCAGCGGATCAAGCCGATCGGGCATGATCGGCGTCTCCTCGCCGTAATGCTCGGGCGCGACATTCGACACGCTGCCCGACAAAAGAATCGCGTCGGCCACCTCGAAGATGGAGCCGATATCCGTCATGCCGGGGCCGACCGGCACAAGCAGAGGCTGGCACTCCGCGACCTCGGCGACCGCCGCCGAATATTTGCGGCCCACGGCATCAAAGATGTGACCTTCGATCAGCTTGGTACAAGCCGGGATGACGACGACCGGACGGCTCATGCGGCAAGCTCTCCGGCTACATCGTTGAGGGTAAGGTCGAGCGCGCGGCCGATCACCTGCTCCGCCTCGTCGAACTGCTCCTGCGTCCAGATCAGCGGCGGCGCCATGACCATGGTGTCGAACACGGCGCGCATGATGAAGCCTTCGCGGAAGAAGTGGTCGCGGCAGATGAGCCCGACGCGGCCCGGATCGGTGAAGCGGCGGCGCGTGGCTTTATCGGCGACGAGCTCGATCGCGCCGAGCAGTCCGACGGAGCGAACTTCGCCCACCAGCGGGTGGTCCTTGAATTTCGCCAGCATCTTGGCGAGCGCCGGCCCGGTGACTTCCTTGACGCGCGGGACGAGTCGCTCCTGCTCGATGATCTCGAGATTCTTCAGCGCGACGGCGCAGGCCACCGGGTGACCGGAGAAGGTGTAGCCGTGATGGAAGTCGTCGTCATGCGCCATCAGCGCCCCGGCGATCTTGTCGTCGACGATGACGCCTGAGAGCGGGATATAGCCCGACGTTGCCGCCTTGGCGAAGGTGATCAGATTGGGACGGATGCCGTAATACTGCGAGCCGAACCACGTGCCGAGGCGGCCGAATCCGGTAATCACCTCGTCGGCGAGGAGAAGAATTCCGTACTTGTCGACGATGCGTTGCACCTCCGGCCAGTAGCTGGCGGGAGGAATCTTGACGCCGCCCGCGCCTTGCACGGGCTCGCCGGCAAAGGCGGCGACATTCTCGGGCCCGACCGCGAGGATCTCCTCCTCGAGCGCGCGCGCGGCGCGAAGGCCGAACGCCTCGGGTGACTCGCCCGCCTCCGCCTCGCCGTACCAATAAGGATCGATGATATGGCGAAAGCCTTCATAGACGGGATAGCTGTGCTTATGCACATGCGCCATGCCGCCCATCGATCCGGCGGCGATGGTCGAGCCGTGATAGGCGTTCTTGCGCGAGATGATGATGCGCCGCTTGGGCTCGCCTTTGAGCACCCAATAATGCCGGATCAGGCGGATTGCGGTGTCGTTCGATTCAGAGCCCGACGAGCCGTAGAACACCTGGTTGAGGGTGTCGGGAGCAAGCTCGGCGAGCTTGCGCGACAGCGCCACGACCGGGGGGTGCGTCGTCTTGAAGAACGTGTTGTAGAAGGGAAGCTCGACCATCTGGTCGTAAGCCGCTTGCGCGAGTTCCTTGCGCCCATAGCCGATGTCGCAGGTCCAGAGACCCGCCATGCCGTCGAGAATGCGCTTGCCCTCGCTGTCCCAGATATAGGGCCCATCGCCGCGCACGATGACGCGCGCGCCGGCTGCCCGGAGCGAACTGTGAGTGGTGAAGGGGTGCAGATGGTGAAGAGCGTCTAGCTCTCTCAATTGCGCGGTTTGATATTGATTGGTCATTTGAAAAACCTCCAGCAGCGTTTGACCCGAGGGCCATCCTGTTAACGCTAGAGGCTCGTGTGAGGCGTATAGCCGATGCGCGCGCAGAGCAGCAGCAGAAGCGCCTTCGGACTCGGTCCGCTCGAGTCAAGCGACGTTCGGGAAACCAACATAGAAGGACACGCCCAGTGTTCCATTCCCGCAACCTTGACAGAAGGCCCTTGGCGGGTATGGCTACGCCGAAGACTGTATTGGCTACGGTGTAGAATTGTCAACGAAAACAGCCCGCAAGGCCCCCGCCCGCCCGCGTGGACGGCGCGGCCTCGACCGGAATGCCATCCTTGATGCGGCGTTCGATATGCTGTCGCGCGACGGCGAGGTCGGTTTCTCGGTGCGCAAGCTCGGCGTGAGCATCGGCGTCGACCCCATGACCGTGCTGCATCATTTCGGCTCGAAGGACGAACTGTTGCGGCGGATCGCCGACCGGGCGCTGGCGACGGTCGAGCTGCCGCTGCCGAGCGCAGACTGGCGCGCCGATCTGCGCAACGTCGCCGCTTCCTACCGGGATCTCGCCCACCGGCACCCACGCGTGTTTCATCTGCACTTCCGCTTTCACGCAACGGGTCCCGCCGATCATGCTTCGAGCGAGGTGGTTTACCGCGCGCTGCGGACTGCCGGGCTTTCGGACGCCGAGGCCGCCGGACTTGGGCTTGCGTTCTACGCGTTCATTCTCGGTTACGCCCTGGCCGAGGCCGAAGGGCTGTTGCGACCGATCGGCGAGGAGGACGCCGCGGAGTTGCGCGCCTTGGACCCGCTGACCTGTTCCGCGACGCTGGCGCTGATCCCGGCGTTCCGGGCGCTCGATCGCGAGGCGACGTTCGAATCAGCGGTCGCCGCCTTCATCGACGGGGTGTCGTGCCGCTGCAAGGCCGACACGAAGCGCTGATCAGGCGGCGCGGAACAAGGCGACACAGCCTTCGCTCTCGATCTCGACCTCATCGAAGCGCTGCCTCAAGCCGTCGCGCAAGGAGTCGAGATCGTCCTCACGATTGTTGAACACGCCCTTGGCGTTATAGAGGTCGAGTAGCGCCCTTGCGGCGCGATTCGGCGCGATACCGCGGCCGAGGATGGTCGCGCCGAACATCACCGCGCTCTTTCCCATCAGCGGCCGCAGATGATCGATCGCAAGGAGCTTCTCGCTCATCCGGCCGGGCAGGCAGTGCAGCACGTAAGTCAGTCCGACCGACGCGAAGGGCGCGAGAGCGAGTTCGATCGGCGCAAGCAGATTGACTTGGTGAAGCTCCGGCTGGAAGCGGGCGAGCCTGCGTGCCGCGCGCTCAAGACAATGTCGATTGATGTCCAGCAAGGCGAGCCGGCCGACCCGCGCGTCTCCCGTCTTATCGAGGAAGTATCCGGTGCCGACGCCGGCCTCCAGATGATTGGCGGAGAGATTGGCGCGATAAAGCTCGGTGATGCGCCGCGTCGAGCAGCGCCAGGCGACATGGTTGGAGACACCATGCACGAGGACGTCGTAGATCGAGAGCATGGCGGGCGTGTAGACCGCGTGCGCCTTGGCCGACAGTCTCGTCGAGTGCGGCTTGCGGCACCGTTTGCGCGATCTTCTCGGTCATGGCCCGCTATGCCATCCGACCCGACAAAAAGAAAGGGCGCCACGCAGGCGCCCCTTAAGGTGGGAAGTGCTTTTGGGAGTTCTGAAAGTCTAGAATGTGGCCTTGATGGTGCCCACCGCGCGCGCGTCGCAGTTGCCCCGTCCACCGCTTTGGATGAGACACTCGTCTTCATTATAGGTCGGTATCCCAGTACCGGATGTCAGCCGACCAGTGCTCTAGGAAACCGAGGGTGAGGCCTGCGTTCCAATAGGTGTAGTCGGCGGCAATCTCCTCGTAGGACTGGAATCCAACGCCGCCGCTGATGCGCAGGCGTGAAGAAATTCCAAAGCTTTCGGGAAAAGGTGTAGCCGAGCAATCCCTCGATCGCATTAGAGTTGCCGAACGCTTGAAAATTATCCGGCGACCAATAGTCGGTGACGCTGAGGGCCCACGCGCCGCTGGCCCAAGCCACACCGGTCTTCAGCTCGAAGTACGCTAGTTCATCGTTAAAGCCTGGATAGGTGTATTCGAGGCCGCCGATCGTAAAGGTGAAGTTCCCCCACTTGGGCGAGATGCCGATGCCGTAGTCGATCTCGATGCTGTCGGCAAAATCGACATTGGATCCCCACATATAGGCCCAGAACATACCGTATGTCAGATCGAATTCGGGCTGCACCGCGGGACTCTGACTCGTTTGGGAAACGCCGCGGAACAAGTAGTCTGTCGTAAAGGCCGCAGACCCCGTGAGCGTCAGCTTGTTATCACCTGCCTGGGCGGCGGTCGCCAACCCGGCAGCGAGAGCTGCACCCAGAACGCACGATTTGATGATCCCCACTTCCCTGCGCCGAGCCATTTTTCAGTCTCCTGATTTTGTCGCTGTCCCCTGCGATCGAAACTCGCTTATCAGGATGAAGCGCTCGCCCCGAATCCCCGTTGTGGCGCAGCGTCCCCCGATTTCTCTGTCACAATATGCTCACGGACTCCCGAAGCAACGGAAAAGGTCGGTTTTTCGAAAACATCTGGACCGGTGTGACTATTCTGCAATGGTCCAAGCCATTTGACGCCGCATTGGGCTTATGCCGCCGATCAGGGCCGCTCGATTACTCACAGAAACTGCACATGGCGCGAGCATTTGCCTAAATCGAAGGCGAAGCCTGATTCGAGAATCAATTCATTGGGTTGCATGCGAGGCTTCCCACTACAACTGCAAAGCGTCCCGCTCGGCCTTGTTCGGGCTTAGGGGCTCACTTAGAGTGGCTCTGACACGCAAATTTGCTTCGCGATTTGATTCGCCAGAGCAGTTTTCCACAGACGGCATGGCTCAAGACGAGGATCCCGGGACCGTTCTCGTGACCGGCGCGGGGCGCCGGCTCGGGCGCAGCATTGCTCTGGATTTCGCGACTCGGAGATGGCGGGTCGGCATCCATTACCGGGATTCGGCCGAAGAAGCCTTGGCGCTCGCCGCCGAGATCGTGCGGAATGGCGGGATCGCGGCGGCGTTTGGCGCCGATCTTGCCCGGTTGGAGACGATCACGCCCCTGATCGAGGCTTGCGCCGAAGCGCTGGGGACGCCGACCTGCCTGATCAACAACGCCGCCCGTTTCGATTGGGACGGGCTCTCTACTCTCGATGCCAAGACTTGGCAGGCGAACCTCGACGTCAATCTCAGGGCTCCGGTGTTCCTGACTCAGGCCTTCGCCAAGGCCCTGCCGGCGCCGGCTACGGGCACTGTCATCAACCTCATCGACCAGAAGGTCTTGCGGCTCGACCCCGAGCATTTCTCCTACACGATTGCCAAATCCGCTCTGTGGATTGCCACGCAAACCATGGCGCAGGCGCTTGCCCCGCGCATCAGAGTGAATGCCATTGCGCCGGGGCCCGTGCTCAAGAGCCAGGGCCAAAGCCAGGCCGAGTTCGAGCGTGAGGCGCGCGCGACCCTGCTCCAGAACCCTGTCGACGACGCCGACGTGACGGCGGCGATCCAGTTCTTGCTCAAGACGCCGTCGATCACCGGCCAGATGATCGCGCTCGACGGCGGCCAGCATCTCGCTTGGAAAACCCCGGGAAACGCGTGAGTCCCGGCCGCCAAGCCCTTGAAGGAGGCCACGCTTAGACCTTACCTTCGGTCCACCAACCGCATGCTTTAAAGCATGCGCGAGACTTCGTGATCCCCATGCCCCTAGAGAACCCCGACAGCGCCCCAGCCTCGCTCCTTTCGCGCGTGCGCAAAGCCATGACCGGCGTCGAGACCGGGGCGCCGGTGATCGGCCGCTATGCCAAGACGGCGCCGGCGGGCCCGGGCGTCTATCGCATGATCGATGGCTCGGGCGAGGTGCTCTATGTCGGCAAGGCGCGGCATCTGAAGAAGCGCGTGCAGAGCTATGCGCGGGGCGCCGGTCACAACAACCGCATCGCGCGGATGATCGCCGACACGGCGAGCATGGAGTTCGTCACCACCGCGACCGAGATCGAGGCGCTGCTGCTCGAGGCGAATCTGATCAAGCGGCTGAAGCCGCGCTTCAACGTGGTGCTCAGGGACGACAAGTCCTTCCCCTTCATCCTCATCGCCCGCGACCACCCCGTGGCGCAGATCCTGAAGCATCGCGGCGCGCGGAACCGCAAAGGCGATTATTTCGGACCGTTCGCCTCGGCCGGCGCGGTCGGCCGCACCATCAACACGCTGCAGCGCGCCTTTCTGCTGCGCTCCTGCTCCGACGCCTATTACGAGACCCGCATGCGGCCGTGCTTGCTGTTCCAGATCAAGCGCTGCTCGGCGCCGTGCACCGGCGAGATCTCGGCCGAGGATTACGGCGCGCTGGTCGACGAGGCGCTCGCCTTCCTCACCGGCGAGAGCGACGAGGTGAAGCTCAGGCTGCATGCCTTGATGGACGAAGCGAGCCTCAAGCAGGACTACGAGCGCGCCGCGAGCTTCCGCGACCGGCTGACCGCGCTCAGCCATATCCAGTCGCGCCAGGGCATCAACCCGCAGACGGTGAAGGAGGCCGACGTGTTCGCCGCGCATCAAGAGGCGGGGCAGACCTGCATCCAGGTGTTCTTCTTCCGCAGCGGCAACAATTGGGGCAACCGCGCCTATTTCCCGCGCGCCGACAAGAGCCTCTCGGTCGAGGAGGTGCTGGAATCGTTCATCGCGCAGTTCTACGACGACAAGCCGCCGCCGAAGCTCATTCTGCTGTCGCACGACATTGCGACACGCCGGCTGCTCGCCGAGGCGCTGTCGCTCCGCGCCGGACACAAGATCGCGGTGATGCGGCCGGTGCGCGGCGAGAAGCGCGACCTGGTCGAGCATGCGCTGATCAATGCGCGCGAGGCGTTGGCGCGCCGTCTCGCCGACTCGACCTCGCAGGCCGCGATCCTCACGCGGCTTGCCGAGCTGCTCGATCTCGACGAGGCGCCGGAGCGGATCGAGGTCTACGACAACAGCCACATCTCCGGCACCAACCCGGTCGGCGCCATGATCGTCGCCGGACCCGAGGGCTTCATCAAAGGGCAATACCGCAAGTTCAACATGAAGAGCGAGGATCTGGCCCCCGGCGACGACTACGCCATGATGCGCGAAATGCTGACGCGGCGTTTCAGCAAGCTCGCCAAGGACAAAGGCGACTTGAACGGATGGGCCGCGCCCGACCTCGTGCTGATCGACGGCGGCCCCGGTCAGCTCGCCGCGGCCTATGCCGTGCTCGAGGAACTTGGCTTGGCGGATGAGATCAAGGTCGCGGCGGTGGCCAAGGGGCCGGACCGCAACGCGGGCCGGGAACGCATCCATTTGCGCGACCGCGAGCCACTCTTGCTGGAGCCGCGCGATCCTGTGCTCTACTGCATCCAGAAGCTTCGCGATGAGGCGCATCGCTTCGCCATCGGCGCGCATCGGGCGAAGCGCAAGAAGGCGATCACCGCCTCGCCGCTCGACGAGGTGCCCGGTATCGGACCCTCGCGCAAGCGCGCCTTGTTGCAGCATTTCGGCTCGGCCAAGGCGGTGAGCCGCGCCGGCATCGCCGATCTCGAGGCGGTCGGCGGCATCAGCGCGCAGATGGCCAAAGCGATCTATGATCATTTCCATGGGTAGCGGACGGTGAACCAACGATCGGACATGGCGCGAGAGGGCTTGGCGGCGCACGCCGCGCGGTGGCGCGCGCGCGCGCTTCGGCAGCCTGCCGAACATCCTCACCTATGGCCGCATCCTCGCCATTCCGGCGCTCGTCGCCTGCTTCTTCGTCACCGGCGATTGGGGCCGCTGGACCGCGATGTGGATCTTCATCGCCGCGGGCGTCAGCGATTTCCTCGACGGCTATCTCGCGCGCGCCTGGCAGCAGCAAAGCAGCGTCGGCCGCATGCTCGATCCGATCGCCGACAAGCTGATCGTGGCCGCGGCGCTGCTGATGCTCGCCGCCGACGGCACCATCGCCGGCTGGTCGCTGTGGGCCGGCGTGATCATCCTCTGCCGCGAGATCCTGGTCTCGGGCTTGCGCGAGTTCCTCGGCACGCTCGCCGTCTCGGTGCCGGTGACGCGCCTCGCCAAATGGAAGACCGTGGTGCAGATGGTGGCGATCGGCTTTCTGCTGGCGGGCAGCGCCGGCGACAAGGTCTGGCCTTACACCACTTTGTTCGGGCTTTCGCTGCTGTGGATCGCGGCAATCTTCACGCTCTACACGGGCTACGATTATCTCATGGCTGCGTTCCGCCACGCGATGAAGGAAGAGTAGCGCGATGCGTGTCCTCTATTTCGCCTGGGTCAAGGAGAAGGTCGGCGTCACGGAAGAAGAGATCCAGCCGCCTGACGGCGTCGTCACCATCGCCCAGCTGATCGACTGGCTGAAGGCGCGCGGCCCCGAATTCGCCGATGCGTTTGCCAAGTCGGAGGTGATCCGCGCGGCGATCGACCGGATCCATGTCCGGCATGACGCGAAGATCGCGGGCGCTCGCGAGATCGCCTTCTTCCCGCCGGTCACCGGAGGCTAGAGATGATCCGCGTGCAGCTTGAGGATTTCGACATCGGCGCCGAGATCGCCGCGCTCAAAGCGGGCCGCAGCGATATCGGCGCCATCGTCAGCTTCATCGGCACGGTGCGCGATCAGCACGGCGCCGTCGTCGAGATGACGCTCGAGCATTATCCCGGCATGACCGAAGCCGAGCTCACCCGCATCGAGCACGAAGCGAATGCGCGCTGGCCATTGCAAGCGAGCCTGATCGTGCATCGCTATGGCACGCTCGCGCCCGGCGACAACATCGTGCTGGTGGTGACGGCGTCGGAGCATCGCGACGCGGCGTTCGATGCGGCGAAATTCCTGATGGATTATCTCAAGACCAGCGCGCCGTTCTGGAAGCGCGAGTCCGGCCCCGCCGGCGCGCGCTGGGTCAAGGCCGATGCGAAGGATGACAGCGCCGCCTCGCGCTGGAAGAAACGCGCCGCTGAGTAACTAGTGGACCTGGATGATCCTGGCGCCGCGCGGCAGCACTTTGAGGTAAGGCCCCCAGACGCAGACATCGCCCCAACCGCAAACGCCGCCGGCGCAAGTTCGCTGATAGGAGCAGGAGCGGCATTTGTAGACGGGCCGGCAGCCGCTGCACATGGCGATCCGCTGGCAGTCCTTCCACACGATCGCCTTTGCCTCGCCGGTAGGCAGCGCCAAAAACCCGGCTGCCAGCAGGCCGGCCAAGCCAAGCATGGATAAAGCTTTGCGCATCGAGGCCCCCCTTTACCCCGCGACTCTCGCGGGCAGCCTCCATCCCCGCTACAGAGTGCCCGTTGCGGGCTCCCGGATCAAGCGCGGGATGCACGGCTTTTCCCAAAGCACTGCCTAACCCTCTCTCCCCGAAAGAGGAGACAAAGCATGCGGCTTCACCGCCGCGACGCACATCGCGTCCGGATCATGTCAAAGAGCGGTTCCCCCAGGTCTTGGCCCGAGGGTGATGGCGCCCCGAAAAGCGCAAATCCTATGGCTCGTGCCTTGCGGCACGCGGGCGCCTCTCGGCGCGCCAGTCGCGGACGTTTGCGGCATCGGGCCCCGCTTTAGTCCGGTCCGTCGCGCTCGACCGCGCCGACCGATCCTTCAGCCAGCTCCTGGCAGGGACTCCTATTGGCCCCGGGGAGCTCCGACGCCGCCCGGGTGCCTCGTTGCGACGAGGCGCGCGGGCACCGTACCTCGTCCCGCCATATGACGCCTCATGATCGCGCCCTCAGTGGACGAGGTGAGTTGCATGAGACGCGCGGTTTGGAGAGCGGGGATTGTTCGGGGATTAGATCGCGCGCTACGCATCGATTCTCGTCATCCCGGCGCAAGCCGGGATCCAGAGCTATACTCACGCCGAGCGAGCAACCTGGATACCGGCTTTCGCCGGTATGACGGAGTGTATTGTGGGCGAAGGCACCAGAACTTCTACCGATAGAGCACGGCCTCTTTCGGGGCGTGGCGATGCTCCCAGCCGGCCCGCTCGAGCGCCGGCGTATCGTCGGCAACGACCGGATAGCCGATGCAGAGATAGCCGATGAACACCCAATCAGGCGGCACGTCGAGGATCTCGGCGATGCGCGCCGGCGCAAGGATCGACACCCAGCCGACGCCGATCCCTTCCGCACGCGCGGCGAGCCAGAGCGTGTGCACGGCGTTGACCACGGAATAATCGAGCGTCTCGGGCATGGTGAGCCGGCCGAGCCCCGCCCCTTGCGCGGTCGAGCGGTCTGAGAACACGGCGAGCTGGCACGGCGCGTCGTCGAGGCCGGCGAGTTTCAGCCGCGCATAGAGCGCGGCGCGGTCAGGCGTCTGCATCTTGAGCGCGTCCTTGTTGCAGGCCTCGAAACATTGGCGGATGAGCGCGCGGCGCGCCTCGTCCTCGACGATGACGAAGCGCCAGGGCTCGGAGAGGCCCACTGACGGAGAGAGACAGGCGATGCCAATCAGCCGTTCGATGGTACCCGCGGGAAGCGGCGCGCGCTTGAAGCGCCGCACGTCGCGCCGCCAGCGCAGCAGATCGTAAAGAAGCTCGCGAAATTCGTCGTCGAACTCCGGCGGGCCCTCCCGCCTCTCAACGACCGACACCTCACCCACGCGATCCATGTGGGGAGATTAGCATGGAATGTAGTCACACGTTGTCCGCCTACCTTTACTCAGTCGGTCTGGGGAGAATGCGAGGCTGTGAACAGTATTAAGCTGAACTCATCGCAATAATCGCGCACAGTGTGGCTGGCGCGACAGTTGTATTGGTTAAGCTTGACCTGCAAGCCCAATGACTTTGACAGGTCGGCTTCCCACTTATCGGCGAGTGCGACGTAGTGGCCGACTCCCACCGTAATGGCGAGATCCACGTCACTCTCTGGTTTGGCGCAGTTCTTTGCCCTGCTCCCGAAAAGACGGACAACTTCGACGTGGCCCGCTCGAGCAGCCCACTCCCCGAATTGCGCGTACTTGCTGTTCGGTCAGATCCATCGTTGAGAAGGCACTTGCGCCAAGAGACCGGCGCGCGTCTCACCTCAAGCCCTTAGCTAATGCGCCTGGACGTGCCGCGAGACGGACTCATCCGGGACTTTGATGTCCGGATGCGCGCGCTTGAAGCGATTGTCTGCCTCGGTCTCGGCGTCGCCCTGGTTGAGCGCGGTGATCGTGTAGCGTTGCAGCTCGATACCGCCCTTCTCGTAGGAGACGGTAAAAGCTTGTTTCAGCGGTGGGCGTCCCATGACGTGTCCTTCCTGAATGTGGGTGGAGTCTCGTTCAGCCCCCCTACCCCGCCGCCGCCACCGCCGCCTTGGCGGGATGAACCAGCGCGGTGAAATCGTCCATCAGCTTGCGCGTGATGTCGCCGATGGCGAATTTGTATTGCCCGATCTCCGCGACCGGCGTCACCTCTGCCGCGGTGCCGGTGATGAAGCACTCGGTGAACTCGGATAGCTCCTCCGGCATGATGGCGCGCTCGATGACTTTCAGCCCGCGCTGCTTGGCGAGGCCGATCACGGTGCGCCGGGTGATGCCGTCGAGGAAGCAATCGGGAAGCGGCGTGTGCAGCACGCCGTCCTTGACGAAGAAGATATTGGCGCCGGTGGCTTCGGCGATCTGCCCGCGCCAGTCGAGCATCAGCGCGTCGTTATAGCCTTCGCGCTCGGCTTTGTGCTTCTCGATGGTACAGATCATGTAGAGCCCGGTCGCCTTGCTTTCAACCGGCGCGGTGCGCGGATCCGGCCGGCGATAGTCGGCGAATTTCAAGCGCAAGCCCTTCGCGCGCGCGGCCGGATCGAAATAGGAGCCCCAGTCCCAGGCGGCGATGGCGACATTGGTCTTGGTCTGCTGCGCGGCGACGCCCATCTGCTCGCTGCCGCGCCAGGCGATCGGGCGGACATAGGCGTCGGTCAGATTGTTGGCGCGGATCACCTCGCGCGCCGCCTTGTCGAGCTCGGCCACCGAATAGGGAATTTCGAAATCGAGCAGCTTCGCCGATTTGTGCAGGCGCTGGCTGTGCTCGGTGAGCTTGAAGATCTCGCCGTCATAGGCGCGCATCCCCTCGAACACCGCGCTCGCATAATGCAGCCCATGCGTCAGCACGTGCAGCCGCGCGTCGCCCCACGGGATCAGCTTCCCGTTCAGCCAGATGAACCCGTCGCGCTGATCGTAAGGGGTCGCCATAAGACATTCCTCCGCGAGCAAGGCCGGCCGTTCTTCGCGCGGCCGGACCCAGGCACCTCAACGCCACGCAATGCCGCCTCTCATAGCACCTTGAAGGGCAATTGCGCGAGCAAGCGCCGAGGCGTATCAATGGCGCAAATAAGTCAACATGGCTGACATAACCGAGCGCGAAAATTAAGTCAACATGACTGACCTAACTGAACCCCTGGAAACCGCGGAAAAACCGCTTCGCGGTAAGGCGAAAGCGCCTAAGGCGGGCGGCAATGGTCGCGACTCGCGCAAGCGTGCGCTGCCCGAGGCGAAGCTGCTCGAATTCGCCGAGCTGTTGTTCTTCGCCTATCGCGATTTCACTCGCGATCCCGACGCGATCCTGAAGGATTTCGGCTTCGGCCGCGCGCATCACCGCGTGCTGCATTTCGTCAATCGGCATTCGGGTTTGCGCGTCGCCGATCTGCTCGACATTCTCACCATCACCAAGCAGAGCCTCTCCCGCGTGCTCAAGCAACTGATCGACCAGGGTTATATCGTGCAGCAGGCGGGCAGCGCCGATCGCCGCGAGCGGCTGTTGTTCCCCACCGAGCGCGGCCGGGCGCTGGCGGAGCGGCTGGCGGCGCCGCAGCTCGTGCGCCTGTCGGAAGCGTTGAAAGCCGCTGGGCCCGGGTCGGAAGCGGTGCTGCGCCGTTTTCTGGAATCGATGGTGAATGCCGAGGAACGCCCCAAAGTTTCCTCTATCATGGCCTCTCCTGTCCCTCACGAAGCGGGTAACAAGGGGGATGGCTGATGACCGTGCCGACGCCGCTCAAGGCGCATCGCGGCAGCCCCGACGACAACGCGCCGCATATTCTGGTGGTCGACGACGATAGCCGCATCCGCGATCTGCTCGCGCGCTATCTGCAAGACAACGGCTTCCGCGTGACCACGGCGATCGATGCGGCGAGCGCGCGCGCCTGCATGCGCAGCCTCGCTTTCGACCTGCTGATCCTCGATTGGATGATGCCGCAAGAGTCCGGCATCGATTTCGCCCGCTCGCTCCGGACCGAATCGCGCGTGCCGATCCTGATGCTGACCGCCCGCGCCGAGCCCGAGCAGCGCATCGAGGGGCTGGAGACCGGCGTCGACGATTATCTCGCCAAGCCGTTCGAGCCGCGCGAGTTGCTGCTGCGGGTCGGCAATGTGCTGCGGCGCGGCGGCGCGGCGCAGGCGAGCGGCGAGGTGCGCATGGGCGAGTTCGTGTTCCATATTTCGCGCGGCGAGCTCAGGCGCGAGAACGAGACGATCCGCCTCACCGAGCGCGAGCGCGAGCTGTTGCGCTATTTCGCGCAGCGCCCCGGCATGCCGGTGTCACGCCACGAGCTTGCCAAGGGCGAGGACGGCGGCGGCGAGCGCGCCGTCGACGTGCAGATCAATCGGCTCAGACGCAAGATCGAGCACGACCCTGCCAACCCGGTCTATCTCCAGACCGTGCGCGGCAAGGGCTACATTCTCTATCCCGAGTGATGGACGCGACCCCGGACGCCAAACCCATCGTGCCCGAGCGCATCAGGCCGTTCCGCCGCTTGCTTGCCGCGTTTGGCGACCGCATGCCGAAGGGCCTTTATGCCCGCGCGCTGATCATCATCATCGCGCCGATGGTGCTGCTGCAATCGGTGCTGACCTTCGTGTTCCTGGAGCGCCACTGGCAGACGGTGACGCGGCGACTGTCGACCGTCACCGTGCAGAACATCAACATGCTGATGGACCTGTATCAAACCAATCCTCAGGATGCGAACACCGAGATGCTGACGCGGCTCGCCGAGCAGAATCTGGGGCTGAAGATTTGTTTTGTTCCCGGCGAGGAGTTGCCGCCCGTCCGCTCGAAGCCGTTCTTCGATCTGCTCGACACCACGCTGTCGGACGAGCTGACCCGGCAGATCGGCAAGCCGTTCTGGATCGACACGCTAGGCCGCTCCAATTTCGTCGACATCCGCATCAAGCTCGACAATGCGGTGATGCATGTGATCGCGCGGCGCAGCCAGACCTATGCGTCGAACTCGCAGATCTTTTTGTTGTGGATGGTCGGCACCTCGCTCGTGCTGTTGACCGTCGCCATTCTCTTTTTGCGGAATCAGATCAAGCCGATCTTGCGACTGTCGGAGGCGGCCGACAGTTTCGGTCGAGGGCGGCCGCCGCCAGCCGATTTCAAGCCGCGCGGCGCGCGCGAGGTGCGCCAGGCCGCGCATGCCTTCATCGAGATGCGTGACCGCATCGAGCGTTACGTCGAGCAGCGCACCATCATGCTGGCCGGCGTCAGCCACGATCTGCGCACCGTGCTGACGCGCTTCAAATTGCAGCTCGCTCTATTCGAGGATTCGCCTGAGCTGGAAGCGATGCGCGCCGATGTCGACGAGATGCAGGCGATGCTGGAGGACTACATGGCGTTCGCCAAGGGCGATGCCGGCGAGGAGATTGTGCGCACCGATATCGGCGAGATCCTGAGCGAGGTGAAGAGCCAGGCGCATGGCGGCAGGGCGATCGCGATCGACGTGAAGGAGGCTCCGCTGGTGGTGCCGGTCCGTCGCCATGCCTTCAAGCGCGCGGTCGCCAATCTCGTCAACAACGCCGCGCGTTTCGCCGAGCATGTAAATGTCAGCGCCGCCAAGCAGAACGGCGCGTTGACCGTCGCGGTGGAAGATGACGGTCCCGGCATTCCCGAGGCCGAGCGCGAGCAGGTGTTCCGCCCGTTCTATCGCATCGATCATGCGCGCAATCAGGATTCGGGCTCGACTGGGCTTGGCCTGGCGATCGCCCGCGACATCGCCCGCATTCACGGTGGGGACATCGCGCTCAGCCGGTCCCCGCTCGGCGGCTTGAAGGCTGTGCTAAAAGTCCCGGTTTGAATTTGGGACGAGAACCGTTGGGAGGAGACATTTCATGCGTCGATTGGCTTTAGGCGTTGCTGCGGCGATGGCCATGTCTTTCACTGGCCCCGTGTTCGCCGAGGACATGACGGAAGAAATCCAAGAGGACGAGCAGCCGGGCTCGGAGATCGAGCTCGGTATCGGCGGGGGCGAGGCCACCATCGAGCGCAAGAGCGGCGCGCCGGTGTTTCACCCCGGCGATGTGCCGATGATGGCGCCCGGCGCGGGAACTCAGCTCGACGTGCCGGACGATCCGGACGCGCCGATCGCCGACGATCCCGTCGATGCCGAGCTGCCGGGCGAAGGACCCGAGGATCTCTCAGGTCCCGACGACGACGACGACCTCCCCGACTGATTAGTGCGGGCCGCTGGCTGCCGGCGCGGGCGGAGCCTCGTGCTGGCCGCCGCGCTTCCAGCCGCGCGGCAGGAAGCCGCACAGCACACGGCAGGCATCGCCGCAGGCGGTCTCGATGCCTGACAGCATGCGCTCGCCCTTGCCGAGCCGCTTGTCGAGAGCGGCCATGGTTCGGTCGAGCGAGGGCGTGTCGTCGTCGAGCCAGACCTGGAACACCTTGCCGTAAATGGCGGTGAGTCCGGCGACTCTGAGAGCGCCGCCAGGACCGTTAAGCTTGGCGCCTGCGCTGGCGAGCATCCAATATTGCGAGGCGAGCGAGCCGCAGAGCAGCGGCGCGGCCTCGCCGGGCCGGCAGCGCAGATAGGCAGCGATGCGCTTCAACGCTTGCTTGTAAGGCTGCATCACCTCGAAGCGCGTCATGATCGCATCGAACAGCCGGTCGCGCGGGCTTTGCGCTTCGCCGGCAACGCGGGCCTTGGCCAGCACTTCGGCATCGACCTCGGCTTGGAAGGCGCGGAGGATGTCGCTCTTGCAGGTGAACTCGCGGCGGAGATCGGCGAGGCCGACATTGGCCGCGGCGGCGATGTCGGAGAGGCCAATCTCGCCCCAGCCTCTGTCTTTGGCGAGATCGAGCGCCGCCCGCACGGCTTTGGAACGCTTGGAGAAATCGTCGAACATGGGGGTACTCCTTCACTGGGAAGATAGGCGCTTTCCGTGGCGGTCGAAAGGCGCGCCTGCCCTAAGATGACAGCTCCTTCGAGCGCTTGGCGGCGGCTGCGACGGCGCGGGTGAGCAGCTCCTGCATCGCGTCTTGCCCCATCAGCACCGCGAGCGCCGCCGCGGTGGTGCCCTTGGGCGAGGTCACCTTCTCCCTGAGCTCGGCAGGCGACAGGTCCGAGCGGCGCAACAACTCGCCCGCGCCTTCGACCGTGGCACGTGCGAGGTGCCGCGCAAGCTCAGGCGCGAGACCCGCTTCGCGCCCCGCTTCCGCGAGACATTCGGCAAGCAGAAACACATAAGCCGGACCGCTTCCAGAGACCGCCGTCACCGCGTCCATCAGGCCCTCGTCGTCGATCCACATCACCTCGCCCACCGCTTCGAGCAGCATGGTGCATTCAAGCGCCTGGTCGCGGGTGACGGCGGCATTGGCGCAAGCGACGGTGATGCTGCGCCCAACCGAGGCGGCCGTGTTCGGCATGGCGCGCACGATGGCCGTTCCCGGCGGCAGGAGGCGCGACATGCTGTCCAGCGTGCGGCCCGCGGCGATGGAGAGCACCACGCTGCGCTCGCCGATCATCGGCTCGATCTCCGGCATGAGCTTCTGCAAAAGGTCTGGCTTGACCGCGACGACGATCACCGAGGGCGGCGCCGGCAGGTCCGGCGCGGTGCCGGCCGCGATCGAATGACGCGCGGCGAGCGCCGCCACCTCGGGCGGCGGCGCGGGGTCCTGGATGAACACAAGGGCCGGGTCGAGGCCCTGACGGAGCCAGCCCTCAAGCAGCGCCCCGCCCATCTTTCCCGCTCCCACCAGGAGCAGCGGGCCGGCGAGGCTCAGTGTCATGCGTGTCCTTGCGTCTCGAGCATGGTGGCGGCGAGCGCGTCCTCGGGGGACTTGCCCGCCCACAACACGAATTGGAACGACTGATAATAGCGCTCGCAGGCTTCGAGCGCAGCTTTAAGAAGCGCCTCGCACTGGCCGACATGGGTGTCGGCGCCCGCCAGCAGCAAGCCGTGCCGGTAGAGCAAAAGCCCGTCCTCCTTCCACAAGTCGAAATGGCCGAGCCAGAGCTGCTCGTTGATCAGAGCCATCAACTTGTAGGTCTCGGCGAGCCGCAGCTTCGACACCTTGAAATCGAAGGCGCAAGCGAGATGCAGCGCCTCGAGATCGTCCCGCCAGTTCAGCGAGACATGATAGTCGCACCAAGTGCCGGAAACGGTGAGAGTCAACTCGTCAGGGGCAGAGCGTTCGAAGGTCCAAGCGTGGACGGTAGCAATATGTTCGACCAAATCCACCGGGTTGGTGAAATGGTCGTAGATCGGCTGTGTCGTAGCCATGCATGTCCTCGGTGGCCCCGGGATAGGTTGCGCGTTTAAGCTGCCCGCTCGCGCGAATCACTTTGTGAATCAGTTATATAACGGGCAGTGTGTCAGCACCAACGCGGCCGGAGTTCGTAACGGCGTTTGACTCAAGATAGTTGTGGATGGAGGGCTTGGCGGAGCGCGTTACGGCCGCGCAACTCGCTCTCAACGCCGAAGGCGCTGCCGAAGCGGTTCGTCAAGACTCTGGTTGCGGGTTTTGCTGGTCGCCCGACTCCACGGCGCAGGCGGCGGCGCGGTCGAGCAGCAGCCGGCGCTCGCGCTCGTTTCGGGTGAGGCCCGCCGCTCGCTCGAACTCCGCGCGGGCCTCGTCGAGCCGGCCGAGCTTCCGGAGAAGGTCGCCGCGCACGCTCGGCAACAGATGGTAGGTCTTGAGCGCCGGCTCCGCGGTCAGCGCATCGACCACATTCAGACCCGCCTCCGGACCGAACAACATCGCGAGCGCTACCGCACGATTGAGTTCCACGATGGGCGACGGGGTGACCTCTCCGAGCTTGGCGTAGAGTCCCACGATTTGCGCCCAGTCGGTCTCCTCCGCGCTCCGGGCTCGGGCGTGGCAGGCGGCGATCGTGGCTTGCAAAGCATAGGGACCAGAGGCGCGCACCGGTGCGGCATTCAAGGCCTCCGCCCGCTCCAGCGCTGCGAGACCGCGGCGGATGAGAAGCTGGTCCCAGCGCGCGCGGTCCTGATCGAGCAGCAGCACCGGCTCTCCCGATGGGCCGGTGCGCGCCCCGAAGCGCGATGCCTGGATCTCCATGAGCGCCACGAGACCGTGTACCTCGGGCTCCTGCGGGGTGAGCTCGGCCAGGATGCGGCCGAGACGCAGCGCCTCTTGGCAGAGCTGAGGCCGCATCCAGTCCTCGCCGGCGGTGGCCGAGTAGCCCTCGTTGAAGATGAGATAGATGACGGAAAGCACCGAGGAGAGACGCGCCTCGAGCCCCTCCCCGCGCGGCACTTCGAAGGGCACGCGGCTGTCGCTCAGCGTGCGCTTGGCGCGGACGATGCGCTGTTGGATGGTCGGCTCGGGCACGAGGAACGCCCGCGCGATCTCGTCACTGGTCAAGCCGCCGAGCAGGCGCAGCGTCAGCGCCGCGCGCGCCTCAGGCGAAAGGATCGGGTGGCAGGCGATGAACACGAGGCGGAGCAGATCGTCGCCGACCTGATCGTCCAACGCCGTGTCGAGATCCGGTTGCCCCGTCTCCTGCTCGACTTCGAGCTCGTAACCCAGTTGCTTATGCTTGCGTTCGCGCAAGCTGTTGCGGCGGAAGACGTCGATCGCCCGATGCTTCGCGGCGGCCATGAGCCACGCGCCGGGATTGTCTGGAATGCCGGTCCTAGGCCACTGCTCGAGCGCCGCGACGAGGGCGTCCTGGGCGAGTTCCTCGGCGAGGCTGATATCGCGGACGATCCGCGTCAGTCCGGCGATGAGCCTCGCCTGCTCGATCCGCCAGATGGCGTCGATGGTGCGGTGGGTGTCGGTCGCCGTCATGGCGACCGACTATGGCCACTTCAACCGTTGCCGCAAGCCGCCTATTCGGCGGCGGCGCGCGGCTCTGCGCCTTGGCCGCAAACTTCCTGGCCGGGGTCGGGGATCTGGCGCACCTCGCACTCGCCTTCCCAGCCGGGCATGTGCTTCTTGTGCAGCTCCATGAAGCGCTCAGTCCATTTCAGCATCTGCGCCTTCGACTTGGCGTCGAAGATGGCATAGCCGCCGATGACTTCTTTGGCCTCGGTGAACGGGCCGTCGGTGACTGTCAGCTTGCCGCCAGCCAGCCGCACCCGCCATCCGCTCGCGGTCGGCAGCAGGCCCACTCCCTGCACCATGACGCAGCCGTCCTTGCCGGCTTCTTCCACCATCGCATTGATCGCGTCCATCATGGCCTTGGGGGTTGGAGTCATCTTCGCTTCGTTCATTTTCACCATCGAGAGGAATCGCATCGTCGTGTCTCCTATGTTCGAATCGGCTTGGACTATTTCTGCACGGCCAGCTCGCGGAACCGGTCGAGCGCTTCGCTCTCGCCGAAATCCTCGAGCTCGAAGAGCTGGCGCACCTCGATCTCGCAGTCACGGCCGTCGAGCGTCGGATTGGGGAAGCGCCGCGACCATTCGATCGCTTCCTCGCGCGACTTCACCTGGATCATGGTGTAGCCGGCGATCAGCTCCTTGGCCTCGGTGAACGGCCCGTCGACGATGGTCCGCTTGTTGCCGGAATATTTGACCCGCCAGCCCTTCGAGGTCGGCTGTAGCCCGCTGGCATCGAGCAGCACGCCCGCCTTGGCCAGCTGCTCGTGATAGTCCGCCATGGCGGCGAACAGTTCCTCGGGCGGCTTGACGCCCGCCTCGGACTCCTTGGTGGCTTTGACCACAATCATGAAACGCATAATCGCTGTCTCCTTCTGTTGCGGAGCCTGGCATCCGGCGAGCGGAGGCTGGCTCTACCCACACGTCGAGCGGCGCGCGGCGAAATCGACATGTCGAAACAATTTTTTTCGGCAATTTGGAGGTGACGCCGGCTAACCCTTGTCGGCCAAGCCCTTGACGATAGCGGCCTCGAGCGCGGCGATACGCTCTTTCAGCACCTCGTTCTCCTCGCGCGCTTTCTGCGCCATGGCCTTCACCGCCTCGAAATCCTCGCGCTGCACCACGTCGAGATCGCGCAAGACGCGCTCGGCCTGGGCGCGCACCACGCTTTCGATCTCCTTGCGCACGCCATCGGCCGCGCCGGCGGCGTCGGTAATGAGCTTGCCCAATTCGTCGAAGAACCGGCCGGTCGTCTGAGTCATGCGCCAACTATGGGATGGCCGGTCCCGAGGTGCAAGCCGGTCTTGCCGGGAGCGGCCGTTCAGCGCCTTGACAGCGACCGCTTGGCGGTGAAGGGTCCGGGCCTCCCGCCAGGACGCGCAAGCCGAGCCCGCATGGAACTCCTTGTCCTCCCCTACCCGGTGATCGACCCTGTGGCGATCGAGTTCGGGCCGGTCGCCGTGCGCTGGTACGGGCTGGCCTATATGGCCGGCATCCTGCTCGGCTGGCTGTATGGGCGACGGCTCGTGTCGCGCGCGGACCTTTGGGGCGGCAAGCCGCCGCTGACGGTCGCACAAGCCGACGACTTTCTCCTCTGGATCACGCTCGGCATCGTGGTCGGCGGCAGGCTCGGCTTCGTGCTGTTCTATGAACCGAGCTATTTCTGGCAGAACCCGATTGAGATTCCCGCCGTGTGGCATGGCGGCATGTCGTTCCATGGCGGGCTGCTCGGCGTGGCGCTCGCGGTCTATCTGTTCTCCCGCGTGAAGGGGATCAATCCGCTGTCGCTCGGCGACATCGCCTCGGCGGCGACGCCGTTCGGGCTGTTCTTCGGGCGTATCGCCAATTTCGTCAATTCGGAGGTGGTCGGTCGGGTGAGCGACGTGCCCTGGGCGATGGTGTTTCCCGGCGCGGGCGATCAGCCGCGGCATCCGAGCCAGCTCTATGAGGCCTTTCTCGAAGGCATCGTGCTGTTCATCATCCTGCGCATCGCCACCCACAAATTCCATGCGCTGACGCGACCCGGCACGGTGTTCGGGCTATTCCTTGTCTGCTACGGCATCTTCCGCAGCGTGGTCGAGTTCGTGCGCGAGCCGCATGCGGGCCATCCGATGGATGTCGGCATCTTCACCCCCGGCATCGTCTATTCCATTCCCATGATTCTGGTCGGCGCATGGCTGATCTGGCGGGCAAGACGGCAACCCGCTTTGGCGTCGTCGTGATGGGCGCGCAACGCAAGCTCCACAGCGCTGAAGAGACGCCGCTTGCGGCAAGGCTAAAACAGAGGATCGCCCGTGACGGGCCG
>CAVPZK010000010.1:100000-107097 GCA_963710245.1 uncultured Alphaproteobacteria bacterium | reverse complement strand
TAAGCACTTTGTGGGGAACGATGATCACCATTCCAGCAAAAAACGCCGCAGATGGCTGGCCACGCTTGGCAAAGCCACGGAGCGCGATATTGCCAGAAGGTAATAGCCCACAGGCCGGCAACAGATCGATCGCGGAAGATGGGAGAGCACGGCTTTTGGCTCGGCTGCGCGTTGTTGCCGACGAGGAGGAGCGAAGAGGGCTCAAGGAGCTTGCCGAGGAGTTCGCCGGCGAGCGCGGGCACTTGAGCAGACCCCATTGGGTAGCCGGCGAAAGTACGAGGACAGGTGACGCGGCGCGGCTACATCAGCCTGCGCGAGATCGCTGACGACTTCCGCATGCGTGCGGAGATGATCGAGCAAACCAAGTCCGGCTGGCCCAAGGGCCGCTGAGCTCACACCCTCCACCCGCCATGCTTCGATCCCGACATGGGAAGCTGGCGACCGCAGGACCATCTACCGCCACCGAGAGCGCGGACGCGCCACGCGCCCGGGCCCGTTCCGACCCTCCGCCGCCTCATGAGCCAGCGCACGGGTAATTGGGTCTGGTTCAATTGCTGTACCCCGCATGCGGTCACTATCGGGCGATTGCCCGGCGCCGATTGCGATCAAGCTCGGCCTCGATATCCCGTTCGACCGGGTGCAGGAACTCGCGCAGGTGCGCGGCATGCGGCACCCTCGGCGCGCACACGACCGGGCCGAGCTTTGGCGGCATCGATGCGGGGTGGATGCAATTTCCGGCGGCGAGGGTCGGCGGGTCGCCTCAATGGCAGCCGGCTCGAAGATACCTGCCGATCCCGGCACTATGTCAGGTAGTCGCCATACTTTCGTCCAAGTTGGAGTGATATTGTCGGATCGGTATGGAGGATAAGCTCTCCGCAATAGAAATGCTGATCGAAGCAGCGACGGCCCGGCAGGAAGCCGCTCGCTACCATCGCGCCGCGGCAATGGTGCGTGACCCAAGGGCTGAGGAATTGTTGCAAGCGCGAGAAACCGAGTTCCTAAAGCTAGCCGAGAGCCTAGAGGCGCAAGCCACGAAGCTGATGCCCCCCTAAACACTTTTCCAAACGAGATGCAGCTCAACGATGATGCCCGGCCACGCCGCTCGTTAATATTTTTTCAACGCTTCGATAAGCTCGGAATATCCGAACGGCTTTCGTAGCAATGGCAGATGATATTCTTCCACAAACGGTATCTCTTCGTTGCTGCCGGTAGCCCACGCCATGACCGGCAGCTTTAGGGATTTCGCGTGAAGCGCGAGATCGGCGCTATTCTCACCGGGCATCAATAAATCGAGCACAATGGCATCGACCGATTTGTCGTTTGCGACGAACACACGCATTTCGGCGCCGTTAGTGACGAGGCCTATTCTTTAGCCAGCGTCTTCCAGCATGTCGCAAAGAACTGTCCGCACCCCGGCGTCGTCATCCACAATAAGGATGTGCTTAGGCAAGCGGCCTTTGCCCTTGTTTTTAATTGCCAGAGCGCGGTTTCTGCCACCGCGGCCCGCCTTGCCCTGAATTTTGGGCGCGCAATCTTCGCCGTGGAAATAGCGGTTCCCTTCCCAAACCTCGAAGCGGCGAGGCTTATGTTCCCAAGCGAAAGTCCTCGCAATGGCAATGGCCTCAGCATCGCTGTCGGCCTCGAAAAGCTTGCCGCTCGAAAATCCGAAATTTCCTCGTCTAGTAGATAGCAGCGATATCCAGTCATGGCTTTTCCGGCTCGTAACATACTCGCAACAACAAAGTTGTTCCTTGGGGCGAAAATGTCTATCAATTGAAGGCGTGAAGTTGGCTGAAGACCGACGCTTTCAATTTCTGTTTGGGAAAAAACAATTGGAGATCTAAAGGGTCCGGATGCGCGTGGTTGGGTGTCATTGGCTGTACGCGACACAACAATACGTCGCTGCCCGTCCGTAAGTGTGACTGTAATTTGGCCGCTGCCCAATACTGAAAGGGCGTGATCGCGGCTGCGCTTCGCAACGTCTGACGAGTAACCGCGGATATCCAAGCAAAAGCGAATGAGTTCAACCAGTGAGGTTTTTCCGGTACCGCGCTCACCAATGATGGTGTTTAAGCCTTCGCAGAACCGAAGATCCAGACCATCTAAGAAGCCTTCTTCGATTTGAACTCGTTCAATGAACATGAAGTTTTGATCCTTGGACATTCGGCACGTGTTTACTTGGCCGTACCGCTATGAGCAGACCCATCCACGGGAGCCCAGACAGACACTGCCATGGTCCGGGGGAAACCGGCAAACTTTTCCAGTTTGGTGCGGGCGGCGGGAATTGAACCGGCACGGCCTTGCGGCCCTACGGATTTTCATACCACTTCGGCTTTCGCCGCCGCCCGCCAAGCGACGGCGTTCGTGGTCTGGACTATACCTTCACCATGCGTCCCCGCTTTAGGTGCTGCCCGTCTAGTCTCTACACCTTCCCGGACCGGGCTTGGCTCGGGATTGCCATTTAAGGTTTCCCCGACTTTGAGCAGTTCTACGCCGCCGGTTTCCCGCTGGGCACTCAATTGTTTAAGTCCGTTGCGTCTACCAATTTCGCCACGCCCGCGCACTGGTACCTGTATATCGAGGGAGGGAGCTCCAGCCAAGTGGAAGGAAATGCATATAATTAGCGACTCTGATCTCATCCTCCGGTTTGCCTTAGCTTCGGCTTTAGCCGTGCTTACCTTGGGTTTGCGGACGTTGATGGCCGCGGCGTCGAGGCTCGTCTTAATGTGGGAAGCGTAATACTTCTCGATCATTTCGACGCTGGTCCGGCAATTTTTCGCGATCTGGTAGATGTCCGCGCCCTCCATCAAGCGCATGCAGATGTAGGTGTGACGCAGGCTATAGGCTGTACGGCGCTGGCCCTCGCGGTCGGTTTTGAGTTTCTGCTCGTCCAGAATTTCCTTGAAGAGCTCTCGGTCGTCTTCGGAAAGAAGGTCGGTAGGGGCGGGTTTGTGAAGCCGCTTTCCTCGGCTGATTTTGTAGTCTCGTTGCTCGATGCACTGTGGCATACGTCACTGCGTGACCCTGCGATGCTCGATCGCTGCCTCTCTCGCAAACGTTCGAATGGAAGGACGGCGTTGTGGGTACTCTTACAATAGCCAACGCCGCGTTTTCCTCGAACCTCTATTTCAAGGATTGTTTCTTTGGTAGCGTCGTCGCGGACGATGCTTACGTCTCTGAATTGCAGCCTTGCGGCCTCGTCAGGCCTCAGGCCTGTATTTGCCATAACAACACAAAGTCGTGCAACTGCTCGCACGACCATTGCCACCGTCTTTTGGGAGGCTTCTAGGCCCCTGGCGCGTCGCCTCGTATAACTTCTTATATTCTTCATACGAAAACCACGCCCGATGCGTGATTTTTCCGTTTCCACGAAACGGCTCTGAAAGGTCAGGGAGGTAGTCCAACCAGCCTAGCCGATTGGCTTCTTAAGAATTTGGCGGAGCGTCACGATTTCCTGATGGATCGTCTGCCGCGCAGGGGGCTTACCCATTTCTCCATCGCGAGGTTCCTCCGATGGATTCGGTACTCCTGAACAACTGCGGGAGTAATTTCCGGGAGAACCTTGTCGCCGAAGAATGGGAGGAGATAAACCTTTGTCCGTCGAGCGTGGTCCTTGATGTATTGAGGATTTCTTTGCCCGTCCATGAGCGTTTCGTACTCGTGGAGGAAGCGTTCGGCTGCGAGCCGAAAGAGCCGGCCTTGTTTGATCTCGCCAGAACGGTATTTACCGAGAAGGCCTAGATACCAGTCGCGCGCGACGTCCTTCGCGCGCGCAAGGCTTTCCTCCTTCGTGGTCTTGCGTAACTGCTTGCCTGCGACCGTGCACGAGCAATGCCAATGCGGGCTCAGCGGCCGCATATAAAGCTGGATTTTGTTGTCTAACAGCGAGTGGCGCGTCGTATCCATGGCAATCAGCCATTTTGTGCTTGTTGTGTGCTAGGCTAGCATACGGCCAAATGATTGAAAAATCTATATCTATTTGATTAGAAAGCGATTTTAAGTCCGTTGCGTCTACCATTCCGCCAAGCGGGCCCATCTTGCGAAATCAAAGCCTTGCATAGCACATCGGCAAAAACATTTCCGACACCGCCGCCCTATTGCCACCGGCCGGTCCCATCAGGTGACGACGATGCGCTGCACGGCCTCGAGCATCTCGCGAATTTGTGGCTCCGCTTTCTGGAAGGCGGACACTGCCTCGGCGATCGCTTCGGAAGCCTCCGCTTGTTGGCCGGCGTTGAGCTTGGTGAGGGCGGTGAGCATTTTGCGATGCCCGCGCTTATTCCCGCGAATGCGAATGCGGTTTTTGCGATTGCGACCTGCGTATCGTCCATTATCGCTCCTGTTGCCACCGAGGACGCGCGCACAATCAGCACAGGCTTCGGTTCGCAGCGTCGGCGCGCTAATCTCGCGCCGATGGCGGAATATCCAACCTTACGTTTTCTCGAGAAGCATGGCGGCTGGCTGGCGATCGCGGTCGGCGTCGCGGCTTTTCTTGCCGGCATTGTCGCGGCGGTGCTCGGCGCCTCGCCCTGGTGGCTGCTCGCCGGCGCAGCGAGCGGCGCGCTGCTATTGCTGCTCGCACGCTCTTATGTCGAGTTGATCCGGCTGATGACGGATATGCTGCTGCCCAAATAAGAAGAGCCCCGCCAAAGCGGGGCTCTTCCATCACAAGCTTTAGATCTTAGTGGTGATCCCACCAATGATCTTCGTGCCAGCCCATGTCCCGGTCGCGATCATGCTTCCAGGCATAGTAATGCGCGGCGTTACGCTCGCGGTAATCGCGCTCCGCAGCTGCGTTCGGCCAGCCGTGCCAAGCATGGCCGCGGTCCCAATAGCCGTCATTGTAGCCATAGGCGACGCTGCCGGAATTGAAGGTCACGCTCACGTCAGCGCGTGCCGCCACCGGCGCGAAAGCCGGCGCCGCCAGCGCGGCAGCGATAAGGGCGGCCTGAATCATGCGTTTCATGTTGTTCTCCTCAGTTGATCCACGTGCTGATAAGGTAACGGCCTATCCGGCTCGCGGTTGCCCGGTTTGGCTGCACGCGGTGTCGCAAGCGCGCAAAAAGAAAAGCCCCGCTAGAGCGGGGCTTTTCAACGGCGCGTCGCGCGCGAAACTTAGCGTCCCCACGAACGATCATTCTCGCGCCAGCCGCTGGCGTGATCGTGGCTGTGGCTGTGCCCATAGTAGTGTTCGTGATGATGGGTGCGCCAATCGGTGCGCGACGCCGTGTTCGGCCAGCGATGCCACTGGTGCGTACGGTCCCAATAGCCGTCGGAATAGCCGAAGGCGACGTTGCCGGAATTGAACTGCACGGTGGTGGCGGCTTGGGCGGTCGTGGCCAACGGCGTCAGCGAGCCCGCCGCCAGAAGGGCTGCCACCAGCGCAGCCTGAGTATGCCTTGTGATGTTCATACGGTTCTCCTCGTTGATAGGCCTGTAATCGACCCATAACGGTGGACCCCGGCGTTGTGTTCCGCGTTTCTTTCAACGGTCCACAGGCGAACTCGATAATTGCCCAATCGGTTTGGCCTCGCCAACGGCCCCAGAGCGAGATGCTCGCGATCACCAGGCCGACCGCCGCCGCGTGCCAGCCGAGATCGAGGAAGCTGGCATCGATGGGATGATTGAACTCAAGGAAAAAAGCGGCGAGACCGGCAACGCCCAAACCGCCCAGTGCCGCGACCGGAGTTCGGGCGAGGGGCTTGGCGCGGGCAAGGAAAATCAAGAGACCGACGCCCAGCGGGATACTAAAACCGATGATGGTGCCGAAACATGCGGCGCTCTCGCCGAAATGCCAACCTTGATCGCCGAACTCGATCCAGTCGCGCCAGCAATTGTAGCCGCTCGAGGCGAGCCACAGGATCAGAGGCGGCAGCGGCAGCCATGCCCAGGCCGGCGAGCGGTCGGGCATGCTGAGCTCGAACGCCGCGATCACCGCAGCGATGCCGGTCAGCACGGCGCCGACGAGCTCGATCACGAATTTCGGATCGCGCGTCTTCTCGGCAAAGAGGCCAAAATCGCCATAGAAGGGCACGATGATCGCGCCGATGACGGCGACGCCGATCAGCCAGAAAACCGCGCGCAGCAACGGCGGTCGCAGGCGCCGGACGGGTTCGGCGCCGGCGGCGAGCTGGGCGATGAGCTGCTCGGTCGAGGGCGGCACGGCTAATCTCCTTTCAACTGCGCCCGGAACGCCTTCAGCGCCCGGTGCATGTTGACCTTGAGCGCGCTCACCGATTTGCCCGGCGGTGGTGCCCCGAGCTCTTCTTCGAACTCACGCTTGGCGACGGCGAGAGGATCCTCGCCCGCTGCATATTCGCCTTTGGGAATCGACCAGGCGCCAAGATCCTTCTTCGCCCAGAACGGACCGCCGGGATGTACCAGCAGCAGCTCAAGCGAAGAGCCCTCGCCGCGATACAGCAAGATGCCGGCGCTCAGTTTCGTCATCGCCCGAGGCTAAACGCAAAAAGGCCGCCGCGGATAACAATCCGACGGCGGCCTTTAGCGCTCGTGGCGAACTACTCGTGACACGCTGGTGAAACCAACGATCGTGAAAGAGGGGAACGCGCTAGTGCGTTTTCTCGATGAGGCGGCGTTAGCCGCACTGACTTCAGGGTTCTGATTCTACCGGCGCAGCCGGCGCGACCCGCCCTTAGCAAGCCTGGCGACGACCTACTCTCCCGCGTCTTAAGACGCAGTACCATCGGCGCTGGAGCTTTTCACGGCCGAGTTCGGGATGGGATCGGGTGTGCACGCTCCGCCAATATCACCAGGCCAGCAAAGGGCGGTGTCAAATCTGGTCTCAACGCGCACCATGAGAATGGGCGCTGACAATGAAAGCAATCAAGCCTATCGAGCGATTAGTACTGGTTAGCTACACGCATTGCTGCGCTTCCACATCCAGCCTATCAACGTGGTGGTCTTCCACGGCTCTCAAGGGAGAACTAGTTTCGAGGTGGGTTTCCCGCTTAGATGCTTTCAGCGGTTATCCCTTCCGCACTTGGCTACCCTGCTATGCCGCTGGCGCGACAACAGGTCCACTAGAGGTGCGTCCATCCCGGTCCTCTCGTACTAAGGACAGATCCTCTCAATTCTCC
>CAVPZK010000010.1:0-95000 GCA_963710245.1 uncultured Alphaproteobacteria bacterium | reverse complement strand
AACGTCGCCTGAGATGAACCCAGGTGTTGGTCCGCTTCTGTCCGAGGATCGCGCGGTCGCGTATAGTCCCGCAGGAAGTGGGAACGACCCGCGCGAAGAGTTTATTTAAGCGCGACCCCCGCCCTTGTCAAGGGGTGGGTAACCGTTCGGAGGCCTTTTCGCTTTTCCCCCTGATTGT
The DNA here is from genome assembly GCA_963710245.1 of uncultured Alphaproteobacteria bacterium. GTDB lineage: Bacteria > Pseudomonadota > Alphaproteobacteria > Rhizobiales > Methyloligellaceae > Methyloceanibacter. The sequence continues at coordinate 94,822 of CAVPZK010000010.1, read as the reverse complement.
GACTCTTAGGCCACATTCCTGCCCGAATGCGCCGCCAGTCTCTAATCGTTAACGGCGTGGTAACCATACGGGGCTAGGTATGGTTTTAAGGGAACCCGCCGAAGGGGGATACCTGAAAGACTGAGAACTCCTTCAGATCGCGCCGTGACGATGCCGCCTAAGATTGGCAGCACAAATGGCCGGTTCAAGGGCTTCTCGAGGGAAAATCACCCCCCATCGGCGACGATCCCGCCTCGCTAGAGGGACAGCAACCGCTTCGGTGTTGTCCGCCCGGACGTAAAGTTAAAGCACGCAAAATAGCGTGCGGGCGGCTGCCGATCGACGGGGGGAATGCGGATTGTTTAGGAGCCGCGGTCGCTTTGCGCGTCGTAAGCTCGGCCAGGCGTTAGTGCCTGTCGCCGCTTCCGGACTCCCATCCATCTTTCTCGGCGAGATGCCAAGGCCTGAGCGCAAGCTGCCGCCGGTCTATCTCTGCGAAACGGGCCCCGATGGGGCAAGCTGCCGGCTGAAATGGCTCGCGAGCACCTGTCTCGCCGGCATGGTCGGCGTCTGCCTCATCGGGGTCGCGATCTACGCGTCGCTGAACATGGGCGACGGCTCGGGCATGATGAGTTCGCTCAAGCGGGCAAGCCTCGCGGCGTTGCAGCCGGTGCGCAGCGCCACGCTCGCCAAGAACGGTCAGAGCGCCAATGGCCAGAAGGAAGACCGCATTCAGATGACTGCGGCGGGCTTCGTCAGCCGCCAGGTGATCCACGACACGGTGATCGAGCGGCAAGGCAGCCGCGAGTTCATCACCATCAAGCCCTATCTGCGCATCGTCGCCGGACTTGCCACCGAACTTCCCGCCGATGCCGCCGAACTTCCTCCCTTCAATCCCTTCAAGCTCTACTCCGACCAGACGCCGGTCGGTGCGGGCGGCGCGACAGACGACGCGCCGCAAGCCGTCAGCGTCAACGTGGTCGACGTGCCGGGCGGGGTCCTGCCGCAGTCCGACGGCGTCGAGCTCAGGGCCGACGAGGTCAATCAGTTGGTCGCCGAAGCGGCCGAGAATTTCGCTTACGCTGACGGCGCGGGCGAGGTGACCGGCGCGATCGGCGACGGCGACGCGCAGCTTTTGCAGGCGGCCTATCATCCCGAAGACGGACTCGGACTCGCCGCGGCGCCGCACATGACGGTGATCCAGAAATCCGCCGATGACGCCGCTGACGACGAAGAGGACGAATTCGACGACGAGATGTTCGCCGGCGCCGAGAACAAGACGTTTGTCGTCGGCCGCGGCGACACGCTGCAGAGCCTGTTCACCAAGGCCGGCACCGAGCCCTCCGAGGCGAACGACATCATCGAGGCGCTGTCGCCGATCTTCGCCGCCAAGGATCTCAAATCCGGCCAGGAGCTCCGCTTCACGCTGGTGCCGGCGCCGTCCGACACCGGCCAGATGGAGCCGGTCAAGGTCAGCATCTTCCTCAAGGGCGACCACCTCGCCACCGTGGCGCGCAACCGGCGGGGCGACTATGTCGCTTCCGCGCAAGCCATCGGCAGCGACGTCAAGACCCCGCAAACCCAGACCCGCGCCACGCTCTATACGAGCTTCTATCACGCAGCGCTGGAGCAGCACATTCCGGCCGAGACCATCCTCAAGCTGCTGCGCGTCCACTCCTACGACGTCGACTTCAAGCAGAAGGTCAAGGCCGGCGACAGTTTCGAGATGTTCTTCGACGGCGGCTCCGACGACGAAGCGGGCGAGCTGCTCTTCACCTCGATGACCATCGACGGGCAGCAGCGCAAATTCTTCCGCTTCCGCACCCCGGACGACGTGGTCGACTATTACGACGAGCAGGGCAACAGCGCGAAGAAGTTCCTGATGCGCAATCCGGTCAAGGGCGGCCGGTTCACATCCGGCTTCGGCGACCGCCGCCATCCGCTGCTCAAATATATGCGCATGCATACCGGCGTCGACTGGGCCGCGCCGACCGGGACCCCGATCCTCGCCGCCGGCGACGGCACGGTGGAGCAGGTCGGACGCCAGGGCGGCTACGGCAATTATGTCCGCATCCGCCACGCCAACGGCTATGCCACCGCCTACGGCCACATGTCGCGCTATGCCGACGGCGTCGCCCCCGGCGTCAGCGTGAAGCAGGGCCAGATCATCGGCTATGTCGGCTCGACCGGCATGTCGACCGGCCCGCATTGCCACTTCGAGGTGCTGGTCAACAACAACTTCGTCAACCCGATGACCGTGCCCGTACCGCGTGGGCTACAGCTCGAAGGCCGCCAGCTCGCCGAGTTCCAAAGAGAGCGCAATCGCATCGAAACGCTGATGCAGATGGACCCGGTCACCAACCGCGTGGCGCAAGCCAACTAGCTTCGCTAGCTTCTCTCTCCTTCCTTTCTCCTCCCGCTAAAGTCTCCTCTCCCTGCCCCCCTTTTTTGCGTGGGACGGTGCTTCGCCGGGTGACGCAAGAGGCGACGCTGCCACACAGTCGACGGATGTGAGCTTACGGCAGGTCCGGCGGGCGAGGATTACCGCTCGGTGTCCTTGATGTACCAGTCCTCGACCTTCACCACGGCGGGGTTCTCGCCCTGATCGAACGGCCAGCGATCGACGGCGTATTTCTGGCCGGACTTGTTCTCCTTCAGAATCGCCGACCAATGCGGCCAGTAGGCCACCGGATTGAGCTTGACGATGCCCTTGGCCAGATTCTCCTTAGACATGGTGCCTTCGACGGTGTGGTACTTGATCAGCCCGTTCGCCTTGAGCACGAGCAGATAGCTCGTGGTGTTGGTCGCCACGTCGACGCAATCCATCTGGGTGGGATCGCCTGACGCCGTGAACTGCATGCCGGCCCTGTCCTTGATGCCGAGCGCGTTGCCCACGTCGGTATCGATCTTGGCGATGGCGTAGGCGACGGCGCGGCGCTCCTCATAGGGCGTGTCGGCGCGCTTGACCTTGGCCATCACGGCGGCGATCGAGGCGATCTCAGCGCGGCTGAAGGTGTAGGGCGTCTGCACCTTGCAGGTATAAGCGTGGCAGACGGTGACGCGGTTGCCGCGCGGCTCCTCCGCGCCGAAGGCGACATAATGGATGCGCGGGTCGTCGCCGCCGCCGGAGACACAGCCGGACAGGCCTGCAAAGAGCAGGATGATCAGCACGCGGGCTTGCAACGCGTTCATCCCCCGTTTGGCGAGCGCTTCCGCATTGAGGAAACAACAGAAAGCATGCCGAGGCAAGCGGCAGCGCTGCCACAGGGGCCGCGTTTGCTGCCTCTTTTCTGACGCAATTTGTGGCGGGGCCGGACTCAGGCTGCATTTCAGCGCAAGCATTCGAGCGCCTTGCGCCAGGCGCGATAGGCCCTGACCCCTTCCGGAGTCGAGAGCGGCCGTTCGATATCGGCGAAGCTCCGTCTCGCCCGCTTCTCCGCATCGAGCGCCTCGAGCCAGTCGCGCATGAGGCCGGCGCAGACCCGCGCATCGCCGCGGCAGCCGCGAGCGCGAAGACACCCCGCCTTGCCGCACAGACGCCAGAGGCAGATCCGGTCAGCGCCGAAGCGCAAAGCCCGTTCGCGCAAATTTCTGTCGTCGGCTCCTTTCATCTCGCTCCTTCTCGTGATCCACACTCGTCATTCCGGCGAAAGCCGGAACCCAGGCGCAACCGACTTTGAGTGTGCCGCCCTGGACCCCGGCTTTCGCCGGGCTGACGGCACACAAGCAGAACCGTTGCCGCGACGCCGATGCGCCCGGCTCATGCTGTTCCCTTTCCTCCCAGGGGGATGGCGCGCCGAAAAGCGCAAACCTATGGCATCCGCATCTGTCTCGAGATGCGGCGGGCGCCTTCCGGCGCGCCACTTGCGACGCGTCTTACGGCATCGGGCCCCGCTTTAGCTTGGCCGTCGCGCTCAAATAGGCCAGAGGCCGATAGCGCAACATCAAGACATCAGCCAGATCGGCAGGACTCAAATAGGCCCCGGGGAGCTGCATGCCGCCCAAGTGCATTCTTGCGCGAAGGCCCGCGGCGCTGCACCCCGTCCCGCCATCGCAACGCCTCGCGAGAGCGCCCCTTAGAAGGACGAGGTGGAGTATTCCCGGTAACCGAAGTAAGCGTCTTATAAATATATATACTCAAGTGACTGGCGAGCGACAGCAGCCATGGAGAAGGCGACAACAGCCATGAAGCGGAAGAGCGCCTCGAAGGAAGAAAAAGGAGGAGACTCCCCCGCTCAGCTGATCGATGCGAGAATCGCGGGGCTGAGTGATTGGCGGGGCAAGACGCTCGCTCGGGTCCGCGCTCTCATCAAGCAGGCCGACCCCGAAGTGGTCGAGGAGTGGAAGTGGAGAGGGGTTCCGGTGTGGGAGCACGCCGGAATCATCTGCACCGGTGAGACGTACAAGAACGTCGTGAAGATGACCTTCGCCAAGGGCGCCTCGTTGGAGGACCCTTCAGGCCTCTTCAACTCCAGCCTCGAAGGCAACACCCGGCGCGCCATCGATTTCCACGAGGGCGACAAGATTGATGAAAAGGCTTTGAAGGCGCTCATTCGCGCCGCCGTTGCACTGAACATTTCGGCGCGAGCTACCGCTCACCCCGTCGCCGCTAGGCCGCCTTCTTCGCCGCGGCGCCGTTGAACATCAGCCCGTCCTTGCCGGCGGTGATCTTCACCGTCTCGCCGTCATGGATCTTGCCGGCAAGCACCATCTCGGCCAGCGGGTCCTGCACATATTTCTGGATGACGCGCTTCAGCGGCCGGGCGCCATAGGCCGGGTCGTAGCCCTTCTTGCCGAGCCATTCCTTGGCGGCATCGTCGAGTTGCAGCGTGATCTTGCGGTCGGCGAGCAGCTTCATCAGGCGCTGCAGCTGGATGTCGACGATCTTGCCCATGTCCTCGCGCTTGAGCCGATGGAACAGGATGATCTCGTCGACGCGGTTCAGGAACTCGGGGCGGAAATGGGAGCGCACCACGTTCATCACCTGGTCGCGCACTTGTTCCGAGTCCTCGCCTTCCGGCTGGTTGACCAGATATTCCGAGCCGAGATTGGAGGTCATGATGATCAGCGTGTTGCGGAAGTCGACGGTGCGGCCCTGGCCGTCGGTCAGGCGGCCGTCGTCGAGCACCTGGAGCAGCACGTTGAACACGTCGGGGTGCGCCTTCTCGATCTCGTCGAACAGGATCACTTGATAGGGACGCCGGCGCACCGCCTCGGTGAGCGCGCCGCCCTCTTCGTAGCCGACATAGCCGGGAGGCGCGCCGATCAGCCGGGCGACCGAGTGCTTCTCCATGTATTCGCTCATGTCGATGCGGATCATGGCGTGCTCGTCGTCGAACAGGAATTCGGCGAGCGCGCGGGAGAGCTCGGTCTTGCCGACGCCGGTGGGACCTAAGAACATGAATGAGCCGATCGGCCGGTTGGGGTCTTGCAGGCCGGCGCGTGAGCGGCGCACGGCGGTTGACACCGCCTCGACCGCCTCCTCCTGCCCGACTACGCGCTTGGCGATCTGCGTCTCCATCTGCAACAGCTTCTCGCGCTCGCCTTCGAGCATCTTGTCGACCGGGATGCCGGTCCAGCGCGAGACGACCTGGGCGATCAGGTCTGGCGTCACGACTTCTTGCGCCATCGCGCCGCCCTTCGATTCCTCCTCTTCGAGCTTTTTCAGCTTGGCTTCGAGGTCGGGGATGACGCCGTAAGCGAGCTCGCCGGCCTTGGCGAGATCGCCCTTGCGCTGCGCCTGCTCGAGTTCCGTCCGCGCCCGATCGAGGTCCTCGCGCACCTTGCCGGCGGCCGCCAGCTTCTCCTTCTCGGCCTGCCAGCGTTGCGACAGAGCGTTCGCCTTCTCCTCGAGATTGGCGATCTCCTTCTCGAGCTTGGCGAGCCGGTCCTTCGAGGCGGTGTCCTTCTCCTTCTTCAGCGCCTCGCGCTCGATCTTCAGCTGCATCAAGCGGCGGTCGAGCTCATCCAGCGCCTCGGGCTTGGAGTCGACCTGCATGCGCAAGCGCGACGCGGCCTCGTCGACCAAGTCGATCGCCTTGTCGGGCAGGAAACGGTCGGAGATGTACCGGTTCGACAATGTCGCGGCGGTGACGAGCGCGGCGTCGGAGATGCGCACGTTGTGATGCTTCTCGTATTTCTCCTTGAGCCCGCGCAGGATCGAGATGGTGTCCTCGACCGTGGGCTCGGGCACAAACACCGGCTGGAAGCGCCGGGCGAGCGCCGCGTCCTTCTCGACATGCTTGCGATATTCGTCGAGCGTGGTGGCGCCGACGCAATGCAGCTCGCCGCGCGCCAACGCGGGCTTCAGCAGGTTGGATGCATCCATCGCGCCATCGGCCTTACCGGCCCCGACCAGGGTATGCATCTCGTCGATGAACAGGATGATCTGCCCTTGCGCCGCCTCGATCTCGGACAGCACCGATTTCAGCCGCTCCTCGAACTCGCCGCGATATTTCGCGCCGGCGATCAGCGAGCCCATGTCGAGCGCGAGCACCTTCTTGTCCTTGAGGCTCTCAGGCACGTCGCCCTGCACGATGCGATGCGCCAGCCCCTCGACGATCGCCGTCTTGCCGACGCCCGGCTCGCCGATCAGCACGGGATTGTTCTTGGTGCGGCGCGACAGCACCTGGATGGTGCGCCTGATCTCCTCGTCACGCCCGATCACCGGATCGAGCTTGCCCGCCGCCGCGGCCTCGGTGAAGTCGCGCGTATAGCGCTTCAGCGCATCGTAAGACTGCTCGGCGCCGGCGGAGTCGGCGGTGCGGCCCTTGCGCAAATCGTTGATGGCGTTGTTCAGATTTTGCGGGGTCAGGCCTGACTCGGTGAGGATGCGCGAGGACTCGGCCTCTTTGCTCATGGAGAGCGCCTGGAGCGCGCGCTCGACCGTCACGTAGCTGTCGCCGGCCTTGGTCGCCATCTGCTCGGCCTGGTCGAGCACGCGGGCGAGCGCGGCGGCCATATGCGGCTGCGCGGCCCCGCCCCCGCTCACCTTGGGCAGCTTGGCGAGCGCGGCTTCGGTCTTCTCCAGAGCCTGCTTGGGGTTGCCGCCGGCGCGGGAGATCAGCCCTGCGGCTAGTCCCTCGGGGTCGTCAAGCAGCACCTTGAGCAGATGCTCGGGCGTGATCTGCGGATTGCCTTCGCGCACGGCAAGCGTCTGCGCCGACTGGATGAAGCCCTTGAGGCGGTCTGAGAGTTTCTCGAAATCCATTTGTGGCGTCCCTTGGGTACAGGCTGGGATGCGAGGCGTGGCGGGGTGACGGCGCTATAACGCAGGCACCGTTAACGGACATATAGCGCCGAGCTTAGCCCTGAAAAAGGGGATTGGAATTGACGGAGCGCAAGCCGCCCGCGATGCCCCGTTCATGCCCCCTTCCCGCAAGCCGACCCCCAAACCCAGGATTGCACCATTCCGTCCCCCGCTAGAGTGCAACCGCTTTGCCAGTCTTAGCGTTAGGGCGTCGTGCAGAGGTCAACTCAGAAGCCCGAAAGGCAGCCAGCGGCTGAGTTGCCGCCCGAGCGAACTGTTACCCTCCGCGTCAATGGAACCGAGCGGGCTTTGTCGATCCGGCCCTGGACCACGCTGCTCGACGCGCTGCGCGAATATCTCGATCTCACCGGAACCAAGAAAGGCTGCGACCACGGGCAATGCGGCGCCTGCACGGTGCTGGTCGATGGGCGGCGGGTGCTCTCCTGCCTAACTCTTGCCGTCATGAAAGACGGCGCCGAGATCACGGCCATCGAAGGCCTCGCGACCAAGGCCGACTGCATCCGTTGCAACAGGCGTTCATCTCGCATGACGGCCTTCAATGCGGCTATTGCACGCCGGGTCAGATCTGCTCGGCTGTCGGGCTGATTGCCGAGGGCCACGCAAAGACGACTGACGACATCCGTGAATTGATGAGCGGCAATGTCTGCCGCTGCGGCTGCTATCCGAACATCGTGGCGGCCATCGAGGAGGTCATGCAGGGCAGCCCACCGGGGTCCGCGCCATGATCGGCTTCGATTATGTCAAGGCGCGCGACGTAAGCGACGCGATCAGCCAGATCGCCCGCGATCCCAACGCCAGATTTATCGCCGGCGGCACCAACCTCATCGATCTGATGAAGGAGAATGTCGCGCAGCCTAGACGGCTCATCGACATCACCGGCTTGCCGCTTGGCGAAATCGAGGAACCTGCGGCCGGAGGTTACGGATCGGGGCGCTCGTTCCAAACAGCGACCTCGCCTATGATAAGCGGGTCAGGCAGCGTTATCCGCTTCTGTCGAGCGCTATCCTCGCCGGCGCTTCGGCGCAGCTCCGCAATATGGCCTCGACCGGCGGCAATCTGCTGCAGCGGACGCGCTGCCTCTATTTTTACGACACGAATACCGCCTGCAATAAGCGCGAGCCGGGTTCCGGCTGCGGCGCGCTTGAGGGCTTCAACCGCATGAACGCGATCCTAGGCTGGAGCAAATCCTGTATCGCCGTGCATCCCTTCGGATATGTGCGTGGCGCTTGCCGTTCTGGAGGCGACGGTGCATGTGACCGGCCCGAGGGGCAGCCGCGCAATTCCTTTCGCCGAGTTCCACCGTCTTCCTGGAGACATGCCGGAGATCGACACAAACCTCGCCGCCGATGAGATCATCATTGCGGTCGAGCTGCCGGCGCAAGGCTTCGCTCGCAACTACACCTATCTGAAGATAAGGGATCGTCTTTCCTATGCCTTTGCCCTCGTTTCCGTCGCCATCGGTCTGGAGCTTGAGGGTGGCGCCATAAAGGAGGCGCGAATAGCGCTTGGCGGGGTCGCGCATAAGCCGTGGCGGGTTCCCGGCGCCGAAGACCGTCTCAAGGGCCAAGCCGCCGCGCGAAAATCGTTCGGCGCGACTGCCGACGCCATTTTGGACGGTGCGGCCGGCTTTGCCCATAACAGCTTCAAGATCGAACTGGCGCGGAGAGCCATCATCCGTGCGCTGGAGCAGGCAGCTGCCGGAACGCCGCAATCTCAATCCGTGAAAGTGATCCTCTAGGCGGCCATCATGACCATCATCAGCACAAATGCGATCGGAAAGCCGATCTCGCGGGTCGACGGCCCCGCCAAGGTTACGGGCCAGGCGAAATATGCGGCGGAATTCAATGTCCCTGATCTCGCTTTCGGCTTTGTCGTTTCGAGCGCGATCGCGAAGGGTCGCATCAAGAGCATCGACCGGACTGCCGCGCTTGCCGTGCCCGGCGTGATCGAGGTGTTCGCTCACGACAACAGACCTTCCGTCGCCTCCTCGCACAAAAAATATACGGACGAGGCTGCCTCGCCGGGCTCGCCATTCCGGCCCCTTTACGACGAGGCCATTCTCTTTTCCGGGCAGCCCATCGCGCTGGTGGTCGCGGAGGAGTTCGAGATCGCCCGGTTCGCGGCGACACTCGTCGCCGTCGAGTATGAGGAGGAGGAGGCGGTCACCGATCTCGATACTCAACTCCACGAAGCCTACGACCCTCCGAAAAAGCGAATGGAGTCCATGGCGGCAGCGGCTTCACGCGGCGATGCCGATAAGGCCCTGTCGCAATCTGCCGATCCGGGTCGCGCAGGACTATCGCACGCCGATGGAGCACCATAATCCGATGGAATGCTTCGGCAGCACGGCGGTTTGGGACGACGACGGACGTCTGACCATCTATGACAAGACGCAGGGCGCGCAGAATAGCCACCGTTACGTGTGCAATATCTTCGGCCTCGCAAAGAACAAGGTGCGCGTCTTGTCGCCCTTCGTCGGCGGCGCCTTCGGCTGCGGGCTTCGGCCGCAATATCAGCTGTTTCTGGCAGCGATGGCCGCCATCGGCCTGAAGCGCCCGGTCAGGGTCGCGCTCACGCGGCAGCAGATGATTCTTGGCTTCGGCCACAGGCCTCAAACGATTCAGACGCTGAGCTTGGGAGCCGAAGCGAATGGACATCTAACGGCGGTGAAGCATGACGCGGTCGCCAACACGTCCAGTTTCGAGGATTACCAGGAGAACGTCGTCAACTGGGCCGGCTCGCTATACCACTGCGACAATTCAGAAGTCAGTCACAAGCTCGCGCAGCTCGATCTGGCCAGCCCGATGGATATGCGGGCGCCTGGAGCCGCGGCGGGTGTCTATGCGCTCGAATGTGCGATGGACGAGCTCAGCTATGCCCTCGGCATCGATCCGCTTGAGCTTCGTCTCAAGAACTATTCCGAGCTCGAGCAGAACGCCGACAAGCCGTTCTCCAGCAAGGCCCTGAAGGATTGCTACTATCGCGGCGCCGAGAGGTTCGGCTGGGCGAAGCGCAATCCGCAGCCACGCTCCATGCGCGAGGGGCATCAGCTCATCGGCTACGGCATGGCGAGCGGAATTTGGGAGGCATTGCGCGTGCCGACCAGCGCCGAAGTCGAACTCACGCCCGAGGGAAGGCTTCTCGTCAGCACGGCGGCAGCCGATATCGGCACCGGCACGTATACAATTCTTGCTCAGATCGGTGCCGAGATGCTCGGCCTGCCGCTCGCCAGGGTCGAGGTTAGGATCGGCAATTCCGACTTGCCGGCCTGTCCCGTCGAAGGCGGGTCCTGGACGGCGGCCTCGACTGGCTCCGCGGTCATGCAGGCCTGCGAGGGCATACGCCAACAGCTGCTTAAGCGAGCGCAAAAGATCAAGACGTCGCCGCTGAAGGACGCTGAGCCCGCCGACATCGCCTTCGCCGATGGCAAGATCACCTTAAGGTCCGACATTTCGTGGATGGTGCCGCTGGTGGAGTTGCTCCGCCAAGCCAACGAGCCGATCAAGGCCAAGGTCACCTCGGTTCCGGATCCGAGGGTCGAGAAGCGATTTGCGCACAACACGCATTCGGCGGTGTTCGCCGAGGTGAGGCTCGACGAGGAGCTCGGCATGCTCCGCGTGTTGCGTATCGTTAGTGCGGTCGCCGCCGGCCGTATCCTCAACCCGAAAACGGCGGGGAGTCAGATCATGGGCGCGGTAGTCGGCGGGATCGGCATGGCGCTACACGAAGAGGCGGTGATCGATCATCGTTATGGCCGCGTCATCAACCACAACTTCGCCGAATACCACGTACCGGTGCATGCCGACGTGCACGCTATCGAGGTCATCTTCGTCGACGAGCGCGAAGATTATCTCAACCCGCTCGGAGTGAAGGGCGTCGGCGAGATTGGTATCGTGGGCACGGCGGCCGCTATCGCCAATGCCGCATTTCACGCAACCGGCGTCCGGGTGCGCGACCTTCCCATCACCATCGATAAGATTCTCGGGCTTCGGTAGGGGCTGGACCGCCAGACCCTAGCTCACCGGATCGGTAGCGGTGTCGTCGGGCTGATGCGCCTCGGGCTGGTCTGAGCCGTTTGAGTCGCGGTCGCGCCCGCCCTCGCGGCCATTGCCGCCATGGCGGTTCCGGTCGCGTCCGCCGGGGTGGTGCTCGCGGTCGCCGGCATGGCGCTGGCGATCCTGGCCGCCCTGCCCCTCGCCGCCACCTTGGCGCACGTCACTACCACCGCCTGGGCGAATGTCACCACCGCCGCCGGCGCGGATATCCCCACCGCCGCCTTCGTCGAAATCTCCGTCGTCATCGGAGCCTTCCGAGTTCCAGCGCGGGTTGCGATAGGAGCCACCATTGGGGCTGTCGCCTTGGTGTTGGCCAGGCTGGCCGCCGAACTGCGTCTGCGCCGCCATGATGATGCGATTGTAATGCTCGGCGTGCTGGAGATAGCTCTCGGCCGAGACCATGTCGCCGGAGGCGAGAGCGTCGCGCGCGAGCGACATGTATTTCTCGGCGATATGCGCCGCGGTGCCCCTGATCTTCACGTCGGGCCCGTTCAATTCGTAGTTCCGCGCCAAAGGATTCTGGGGCTTCCGGCCACCGCGGCCGCGGCCCCTGCAATTCTGTTGTCCTTGCCTCATTTCCGTCTGATCACCTGCTAGGCGGGGGTTAGCCCCCGCGTCCTTCCCTGGTTACTTACTGGTTTAGCCACCTGGTTTAGCCACGGCCGAGCCCTCCACCACGCTCTTCGCGCCCGGAATGCGGGATCGGCCGTGCAGTCGTCTAAGCCGCGCTTTTTTCGCCTTGTTATAAGTCGTTCACTCCGGCGCTAAGCGTCCAAAGTCTTTGAGCTAGCGCCAGCCAACCTCAGCCTGATGGGCGGTTGAGCGTCCCTTAGACATCACGAGAGGCCCGGAAGCCTTTCAATCGAGAGTCGCGAGAATCCGCTCTTGTTGCCGTTGCAACCGGCCGCGCGCTTGCCCAGCGCTAATGGCCGAATAGTCGTGTCTTGCAGTGAACCTAACCCGAACATCCCGGTTTTCCAAGTGTTTTTTTGGCTTGCGACCCTGTGGACCCGGCGGCCCTCTGTCACAACCCTGCCACAACCACGCGCGGCCTGCCGGCAAGATCCTGCTCTATTGCTTGGGGCTTGAGCCCGGCTGCGCGCAGGATATCGGCAACGGCGTCGGCTTGGGTTGGGCCGATTTCCAGGAGGAGCCGCCCTTGCTCAGCCAACACCTCGCCCGCAGGGCCGGCGATCTGCCGGTAGGCGTCGAGCCCGTCCGGGCCGCCATCGAGGGCGAGATGCGGGTCGTAACCCGCCACGTCGGCGGCGAGCCCGGCAATTTCGCCGGAGGCGATGTAAGGCGGGTTGGAGAGGATCAGCTCGAAATCGGCCGGAAGCGCCCGCCAGCCAATCGGCGGCGATGAAGCTGGCGCGGGAGCCGACGCCGAGCCGGCTTGCGTTGGCGGCAGCGCAGCCGAGCGCGACGGGGCTTTTGTCGGTGCCAATCCCTTGTGCACGCGGCAGCTCGGCCAGAAGGGTGATGAGGATGCAGCCGGTGCCGGTGCCGAGATCGAGCAGCCTGAGCGGCTTCTCGTGCCAACCCTGCCGATCCACGATCGCGAGCGCAACCTCGATCAGGGTCTCGGTGTCGGGGCGCGGGTCGAGGACGTTGGGGTCGACGCGAAAGCTCCGGCCGTAGAACTCACGGTCGCCGGTGATGCGCGCCACGGGCTCATGCTTGAGGCGGCGCGCGATGGCCGCGTCGAGCCGCGCGGCGGCCGCGGGCTGAAGCGCGTCGCGGGCGCTGGCGATATAGGCCTCATGGCTGAGCGAGGTGGCATGGCAGAGCAGGAGCCGCGCATCGAGCTCCGGCGTGTCGATGCCGCCGTGGCGCAACGTGGACGCCGCCGCGACGAAGGCTTGGCTCAAGGTCAGCGGCTCAGGCATTCGCTTCTTCCTGCATGGCGGAGAGCTGGGAGGTCTGGTTCTCGGTGATCAGCGCGTCGATGATCTCGTCCAGCGCTTCCCCGCCCTCGAGCACGTAAGGGAGCTGATGCGTGGTGAAGCCGATGCGATGATCGGTGACGCGGCCTTGCGGGTAATTGTAGGTGCGGATGCGCTCGGAACGGTCGCCGGTGCCGATCTGGCTCTTGCGGTCCTGCGCCCGCGCCGCATCGAGCTTGGAGCGCTCCAGCTCATAGAGCCGCGCGCGCAACACCTTCATCGCCTTGGCCTTGTTCTTGTGCTGCGACTTCTCATCCTGCTGGCTGACCACAAGCCCTGACGGCATGTGCGTGATCCTGACCGCGCTGTCGGTGGTGTTGACCGACTGGCCGCCGGGGCCGCTGGCGCGGAACACGTCGATGCGCAGATCCTTGTCGTCGATCTTGATGTCGACCTCCTCGGCCTCGGGCAGCACGGCGACCGTCGCGGCGGAGGTGTGGATGCGCCCTTGCGCCTCGGTCTCCGGCACGCGCTGCACGCGATGCACGCCGGATTCGAATTTGAGACGCGCGAAAACGCCCTTGCCGGTGATATTGGCGATGACTTCCTTGTAGCCGCCGGTCGCGGACTCGCTGGCCGACAGCACGTTGACCTTCCAGCCATGCCGGTCGGCATAGCGCTGATACATGCGGAACAGGTCGCCGGCGAACAAAGCCGCCTCTTCACCGCCGGTGCCGGCGCGGAGTTCGAGGATGGCGCTCTTCTCGTCGGCTTCGTCCTTCGGCAGGAGCTGCACTTTCAGCCGCTGCTCAAGCTCCTCGATCTTGGGGCCGAGTGCTTCCAGCTCCGCTTCCGCGAGCGCCGCCATTTCGGCGTCGGCGGCCGGATCGTCGATCAGCTGTTGCAGATCGTCCCACTCATGCGTGGCGCGCCTGAGCTCGGTGATGGTGGCGACGATCGGGTCGAGCTCGGCGAACTCGCGGCTGAGGCGAACATAGCTCTCCTGATCGGCGCCGGCGGCAAGGGTGCCTTGCACCGTCTGCCAACGGTTGACGAGCTTGTCGAGCTTATCGGCGGGAATCGTCGTCATGCGGGTTTAGATAGGGATCGTCGCTAGCCGCCCGGAGGGCTGGGCAACCGGTCGGCCTTGCGGCTTCGCGGATCGTCGGGATCGATCGCGCCGCTTTGCCCGCTAGAGCCGGTGATGCTTGACGGGCTGGGAGCATGGATGAGCGCCATCCAGAGGCCAAAGGCCACGATCGAAATCACCAGCGCGCCGAGACCCCATTTGAGGAGGGCAGGACGGCGGCGGCGCGGCTTTTCCGGCTCAGGCGCCGGCTGGAGAGGAGTTGGCTCCCCGAAATCGGCATCGAGCGGATGCGGCTCCGGCAGAGGCGCCGGCCGTGCCGGCGTAGGTTGCGGCCTTGCTTGCGCTTGTGGCTGCGGCTGCGGAGCCTGGGGTTGCGGCGCGCGCGGCTGAGGCGGACGCTGAGGCTGGCCTTGCGGCTGCCCCTGTGGTTGGGCTTGACGCTGCGGCTGCGGGTTAGGCCGCGGCGCCTGAGGCGCCGGCTGGCTGCCGGGCCAGGCTTGCGGTTGTTGTTGCGGATGCTGCGGATTCGACCACGCATGCTGCTGGGGTTGCGGCTGCGGCTGAGCGTTCTGCCAAGGCGCTTGCGGCTGCGGCGACGGGGCAGCCGGCCCGTTAGGCCAGGGATTCCGCTGCGGAGGCGGAGCCGCTTGCGAGGGCGGCGGCCAGGGAATGTCGAGAGGGTTCGGCGCCGATGTCGCCCCGGAATTGGAAGGCGTGAAAGAGTAATCCTGCGGTTCCGCCGGCGGCGTCATCATCGGCACGTCGGGCATCTGTTTCGGCTGGAGCTCGACGATCCCCGCCTCGAGTTGCGCATAGATGCGCCTGAGCAGCGGCCGCACATCGAGATTGAGCAACGCGCCATAGGCGTTCACCACGCGGCAGGTCTCGGCCCAAGGCGGCAGTGCATAAAGCGCGCCCTGCTCGAGCGACTGCACGACGTCGGCCCGGGTCCCGAGTCTTGCGGCCAGGTCCATTTCTGACAGAGCGGTCGCGGCCCTCAGGTCTCGAAACAGCTCCGCCACCTCAGCGTCATAGCCGGCTGGCATTTCTTGTATCCCGTGAATATGCAGGCGCCGACCTGCGGCGTCCGGGTGTGGGCTTAGCGGCACTTGGCGCGACTCGGGCGGCATCGCAAGGCCGATCCCATGTCCAGTTGGTCTCCGCTAACACAAGCTGAACGACGTCGAGTTTGCAAGTTAAAGCGAGACTAGCATATTGGGGTCGCGGGTGGAGCTTTGTCATCTGGATAAACGCTAGATCTGAACGCCTTGTTCGGCCGCGAAACGCTTCAAATCCTCGCGCAACGACGTATCCTTGGTTTCGAGCAGTTCTGCCAGTCTTAGCGCCAGATTGCCGGCATCGAGCGACAGCACCATGGCCTTGACCGGTCCGACCGAGGCCGGCGCCATGGAAATCGAGCGGAAGCCGAGTCCGATCAGCGTCATGGCTTCGAGCGGCTTGCCCGCCATCTCGCCGCACAAGGTCAGTGGCACCTCGTGCCGCTTGGCGGCCTCGGCGATCACCTTGAGCGCCTTGAGACCGGCAGGGTTGAGCGCATCGAAGCGCTCCGACACGCGCATATTGCCGCGGTCGGCCGCGAACAGGAATTGCATCAGGTCGTTCGAGCCGACCGAGGCGAAGTCGGCCAGAGGCAATACGCTGTCGAGCTGCCAGAGCAGCGCCGGCACCTCGATCATGGCCCCGATCATCAGCCTCTTCGGCTCGGGCCGGCCATGCCGCTTGAGGATCATGACTTCGCGATCGATCAGCGCGCGTGCCGCGGCGAATTCCGACACATCGGCGATCATCGGCAGCATGATCCTGAGCTCGCGGCCGGCCGCGGCCCTGAGCAGCGCCCTGATCTGGGTGCGGAACAGGGCCGGCCGGTCGAGCGCCATGCGGATCGCGCGCCAACCGATGGCCGGGTTCTCCTCCTTGGCC
The DNA here is from genome assembly GCA_963710245.1 of uncultured Alphaproteobacteria bacterium. Classification (GTDB taxonomy): domain Bacteria; phylum Pseudomonadota; class Alphaproteobacteria; order Rhizobiales; family Methyloligellaceae; genus Methyloceanibacter. The sequence continues at coordinate 78,601 of CAVPZK010000010.1, read as the reverse complement.
GCGCGGAAATAAGGCAGCACCTTGTCGCCGCCGACGTCGAGCGAGCGGAACACGACGGGCCGGTCGCCCGCCGCGTCGAGGATCGCCTTGTAGAGTCGTGTCTGCTGCTCGAGCCGCGGGAAGGTGGCAGAGATCATGAATTGCAGCTCGGTGCGGAACAGGCCGATGCCGTCGGCGCCCGACTGATCGAGATGCGGCAGGTCGAACAGGAGGCCGGCATTGATGTTCAAGCCGACCCGCTCGCCGTCGAGGGTGACCGACGGCACCGTGCGCAAGGCCGCATATTGGGCCTGGCGCCGCGCCCTGAAGCGGACCTTGTCGGAATAGGCCGACACCACTTCTTGCGTCGGCCGCACATGCAGCTCGCCGCCCTCGGCGTCGACGATCGCGGCATCGCCCGGCTCGACGGCCTCGAGCACGCCCTTCACTTGCGTGAGCGCGGCGATGCCGAGCGCGCGCGCGACGATGGCGACATGGCTCGCGGCGCCCCCCTCCTCCAGCACCAGGCCGCGCAGGCGCTGCCGGTCGTAATCGAGCAGCTCGGCGGGACCCATGGTGCGGGCGATGACGATGGCGTCTTGCGGCAGGCTTCCCGTCGCGGCCGTGCCGACGCCGCCCGAAAGCAGGCGCAACAGGCGGTTGGACAGATCGTCGATATCGTGCAGCCGGTCGCGCGAATGCTGATCCGGCATGCGCAGCATGCGCGCGCGGGTGTCGTTGCGCACGCGCTGCACCGCAGCCTCGGCGGTCAGGCCGGTGATCAGCGCCTCGTCGAGCCGCCGCCGCCAGCCGTGGTCGTGGGCGAACATCCGGAAGGCTTCAAGCACTTCGCGGTGCTCGCCGGCGCGCGCCAAATCGCCGCGCTCCATCATGTTGTCGATCGAGCCGGTCAGGTCCTCGATGGCCTGAGCGAGGCGGCGCCGCTCGAGCTCGATATCCTCGGCGATCAGGCGGGTGACGACGATGCGCGGCTCGTGCAGCACGACATGGCCGAGCGCCACGCCTTCCGAAATGGGAAGGCCGCCAAACCGCATGGCAAGATCGCGGCGGGTTTCGGCGCTGACGACTTCGCTCACAAGTCCTCCCGAGGCGATCATCTCGGCAAGAACCATGGCGGTGGTTTGCAGTGCTTCGATCTCCTCGTCGCTATATTGACGCTTGGTGCGGTTCTGCACCGTGAGCACGCCGATTGTGTGGCCGCCGCGCAGAATCGGCACGCCGACGAAGGAGTGATAGATCTCCTCGCCCGTCTCGGGCCGGTAGGAGAAGGCGGGATGATGCTGCGCGTCGGGGAACTGCAACGGCTCGGCCTGCTGCGCGATCAAGCCGACCAGACCTTCACCCGGCTTCAAATGTGTATTGTGGACCGCCTCGCGGTTGAGGCCCTCGGTGGCGAACAGCTCGAACGAGCCGTCGCGGCGCTGCAAATAGAGCGAGCACACTTCGGCCACCATGTTCGAGGCGATCAGAACCACGACCTTGTCGAGGCGCACTTGCGCGGTCTCGCGCTCGGCCATCACCTCGCGCAAGCGTCGCAGCAATTGTCTCGGGGCGCCAACAGAGACAGGCATAATCACACGTCCTCGCCGGCCGGCGGAGCGGCGGACCAAGCGTCGTCAGAAAACTCAAGGCTGGCCGCCAATTCCCTTAGAGCCTCATCAGCAAGACTGATGCCGCTCTAAGACCTCTTGCGCACGATCTTATCGGAAAACCGGTTGCCACTTTTCCGGATCATGCTCTAGCGGCTGTCCAATCCGAACAAGGAATGCAAGGTGCGCACCGCAAGCTCGGCGTAGGCCGCGTCGATCAATACGCTGATTTTGATCTCGGAAGTCGAGATCGCCTCGATATTGATGCCTTTTTCGGCAAGTGCGCTGAACATTTGCGCGGCAACGCCGGCGTGGCTTCGCATGCCGACGCCGATCGCCGACACCTTGGCGATGTCGGTAGAGCCGCGCAAGTCCAAATAACCGATGTTGTCCTTGGAGTTGCGCAAGACTTCGAGCGCGCGGTCAAGATCGGCGCTCTGCACGGTGAAGGTGAGATCGGTATAGCGGCCGTCCTCGGAGACGTTCTGCACGATCATATCGACATTGATATTGGCCTCGGCCAGCGGGCCGAAGACTTGCGCGGCCACGCCCGGCTTGTCGGCGACCTTGAGCAGCGTCACCTTGGCTTCGTCGCGCGCATAGGCAATCCCACTGACGACATTCTGCTCCACGATCTCATCCTCATGGCAAACGAGTGTTCCAAGCTGTTCCGCCGCGTCGGTCGGCAGCCCGCCGAGATCCGGCGGATCGAAGCTCGAGCGCACCAGCACACGAACGCCGCGCTGCATGGCAAGTTCGACCGAGCGCGTTTGCAGCACCTTGGCCCCTTGCGAGGCCATTTCTAGCATTTCTTCGTAAGAGATTCTGTCGAGACGGTGGGCCTTGGGCACCACGCGCGGGTCGGTGGTGTAGACGCCGTCGACATCGGTATAGATGTCGCAACGGTCCGCGGCCAAAGCCGCGGCAAGAGCCACGGCGCTGGTGTCCGACCCGCCGCGCCCGAGCGTCGAGATGCGATTGCCGGGGGCGATGCCCTGGAAGCCGGCAATCACGGCGACCTCCCCGCCCATCATCCGCGCCTTCAGCTCATCGACGTCGAGCCCGGTGATGCGCGCGGCGCGGTGGGCGGTGTCGGTGTGCAGCGGGATCTGCCAGCCCTGCCAGGATCGGGCCTTGAGGCCTAAGGATTGCAGCACGAGCGCAAGCAGCCCCGAAGTGACTTGCTCGCCCGAGGACACCACGGCGTCATATTCCCGCTCGTCATATTTTGCCGAGGCGGGGCCGCCGTTGTTCTGGCGCTCCTTGAAGCCCCAGGCCTGCTCGACCCAGGCCACGAGCTGGTTGGTCTGGCCGGCCATGGCCGAGACCACCACGGCGCAAGCGTGGCCTGCATCGGCCTCGCGCTTCACATGCGCGGCGACGTTGCGGATCCGGTCGATATCGGCGACGGACGTGCCGCCGAATTTGAGCACCAAAAGCGCCATGGCCTGGTCCAGATGCGAGGGGGAAACGGCCCCAAACACTAAGAGGGCCGGCCCTGTTTGGGCCGGCCGGAAAATCCGCGTCTTTCATACTGATTGAGGCCCCGCCCCGCAACATGGCTATGAACCCTGTCCGCTTGACAGGCGGCACGCCCGAGGGGCCTTTGATCTTCATGGCCGAAGCTCGGAACAGCACGCTTGACGCAGACGAGGTGGCCCGCTTCGCCAAGCTCTCGAGCGAATGGTGGGACGCGAACGGGCCATTCAAGCCGTTGCATCGCATCAACCCGACGCGCCTCACCTATATCCGCGATCAGCTCTGCCGGAAATTCAGCCGCGACAAGAAGGCGGCGGGGAGCCTGAAGGGCCTCTCGGTGCTGGATATTGGCTGCGGCGGGGGGCTGGTGGCCGAGCCCTTGACCCGGCTCGGAGCCGACGTCACCGGCATCGACCCGGCGCAAGAGAATATCGCGGCCGCCAAGGCCCACGCTCGCGGCGCGGGGCTCGATATCGCCTATCGCGCCGAAACCGCGGAGGCGGTTGCCGCCTCGGGGGCCGAGTTCGATGCCGTGCTGCTGCTCGAGGTGGTGGAACACGTGCCTGACGTGCCGGCCTTCCTCAAGGCGGTCGCGCCTCTGGTCAAGCCGGGGGGCGTGATGATTCTCTCGACGCTGAACCGGACGTTCAAGGCTTATGCGCTGGCGATCATCGGCGCGGAGTTGATCCTGCGCTGGCTGCCGGCCGGCACGCATCAATGGGAGCGCTTCGTCACGCCGGAGGAACTGGGGTCGGCACTAAGAGGCGCGGGGCTTAGCGTCAGCGACATGACGGGCATGGTCTATCACCCGCTCGGCGACGACTGGCGGCTCTCATCCGATAAAGACGTGAATTATTTCGCGACCGCGACGAGGGCTTGAGCCTCAATAGCCTCGCGGGGAAACGCCGCGCGGCTGATAGTAGTAATTGCCGCCCTGCTGTTGCTGGAACCAGCGCCGCCCAAACAGTCCGCGACGCCTCTGTGGCTGCGGCTGCTGGTAGTATTGATATTGGCCATCGAACCACGGCGGCACGCCGTAGGCGTAGCCTCTGGGCTGCCTGCCGGGGCTTGCGACCTTCGGGCCCTCGCCGCCGGGCGTCGTTCCGCTCAGCACCACCTGGGTATTCGCCAAACCGTTCTCTTCCACCAGCGCGTAAAGCGTGGCGGCATTTTCCGGCGCCAGGCGCACGCAGCCATGCGAGGCCGGCTTGCCAAGATTCTTCACTTCCTTGGTGCCATGAATGGCATGGCCCTCCTTGGTGAAGAACACCGCATGCGGCATGGGGGCGTTGTCCCACTGCTTGCTGTACCAGATCTTGTTCATGGAACTGGCAGTATAGGTGCCTGACGGAGTTGAATAGCCTGACTGACCGGTCGAGACCGGCCAAGAATATTTCTCAACGCCGTCGACGAAGACGGTCATCTCTTGCGATGACTTGTCGACATTGACGAGGATGCTGGATTTGGGCGGCTCGTTTGCAGTGGGTGCCGCGCTCGGATCGGCAGCGGGCGTCTCGGTCGAGCCGTTCTGCTGTCCTGCCGCCGCATCATTGGTCTCGCCGGCGGAAGGTTTGGCTTCGGCCTGAGGCGTGGACGGGTTGGGATTGGTCTCGGCGTTGGCCGGAAAAGCCAGCATTGCCGCCAAAAATGGCACTGCAAGCAAGCTACGGAAGGTGGGAGAGGCGATCAACAGGCGCATGTTTTAAAACCCTGGTTGCGCAGAAACCAACGCCCGCAGCCTCATAAATAACAGCCTCATAAATAGGAGTCCTTCGAGGCATTACCAGGGCATCCCGATCCAATTTCTACACGCAATGACCCAAACAAGACGTTACCGCGCGAGTGTGACGCGGATGCATCAGCGGCGTCATGCATCAGTTGTGATCCTTGGGCAGCAGCGGAAGCGGCACCGCAGGAATCCCTTCCTCGTGCAGTGCCTTGGCCTCTTCCAGGCTCGCCTCGCCATAGATGCTGCGCGCTTTGCTCTCACCGTAATGCATCTTGCGCGCTTCCTCGGGGAAAGCCGGGCCGACATGCTCGGCATTCGCCTCCAGATGCGCGCGGAGGCCCTTGAGGAAGGCATAGGTCTTCTTGCGGTCGCTTGGCCCAAGCGCTTCGGCGGGCGCGGCGGCCTTGCTGCGTTTGACGGCGGGCGCCATGGGCGCCTTTTTCACCTTGGCGCTGCCGCAACAGGGGCAGGTCAGGGAGCGAGCCTCGATCTGCTCGTCATAGCTGTCGCCCGAGCCGAACCAGGCGTCGAAATCGTGGCCCTGATCGCAGATCAGCGCGAAGCGGATCATGAGGCCTCTCTCCTCGCCGCTCGAGGTACGGCGCCGGCGATTTCGATCTCGAACTCGCGGCCATGCTTGAGCACGGGGATGCGGGTGCGGGCTTCGGCGGACGCCGCAAGATCGATCTCGGCAAAGATGACGCCCGGCTCCTCCCCCGCTTCGGCCAGCACCTCCCCCCAGGGCGAGACGATCAGGCTATGGCCGAAGGTCGCCCGTCCATTCTCGTGCAGGCCGCCTTGCGTGGCGGCGAGCACGAAGGCGCCGGTCTCGATGGCGCGGGCGCGGATCAGCACATGCCAATGGGCCTCGCCGGTCTGCTTGGTGAAGGCCGCGGGAATGGCGATGAACTCCGCGCCTTCCAACGCGAGCGCGCGGTAGAGCTGCGGGAAACGGAGGTCGTAGCAGATGGAAAGGCCGAGCCTGCCGAAGGGAAGATCGACAACCACAGCCTTGCCGCCTGGCCGGCACGTGGCAGACTCGCGGTGGCTCTCCCCTCCCGCCAGATCGACGTCGAACATATGCAGCTTGTCGTAGCGCGCGGCGACCTCGCCTTTGGGATCGATGAGGTAAGAGCGGTTGGCCACGCGGGTCGCGTCGAGCTTGATGGCGAGCGAGCCGATATGCAGGAAGATGCCGAGCTCGCGAGCAAGCGCGCGAAACCGCGCCAGTGCCGCGCTCGCTTCTTCCGTCTGGGCCGTTTGCAGCGTCAGCTCAGGCTTGAGCTCCATCAGCGCGGTGTTCTCCGGCGTCTGCACATAGACGGCGCCACCTGCTGCCGCCTGCCTGATCAGCCGCTCGGCCGCTTCCAGGTTGGCGTCAACCGAGCGGCCGGAGCGGAGCTGTACCAGCGCGGCGCGAAGCCGCTTCTCGGGCGAGGAGGTCATGTCTCGTCGGCGTCCGCCAGCGCCTCAGGCGCCAGAGTTTCGGGCGCGTTGGCAAGCCAGGAATCGAGCTTGCCCTGGCGCTCGAGCTCGGCCAGCTCCTCATAGCCGCCCACATGGCGCCCGTGGATGAAGATCTGCGGCACGGTGCGCAACCCCATCGCGCGCTCGATCATCTCGGCGCGCTTGTCGGCATCGAAGCCAACATCGATCTCCTCGAAGTCGAGACCCTTGCCGCGCAGGAGCCGCTTCGCCGCCTGGCAATAGCCGCAGAACTGGGTGGTGTAGAGGAGGATGCGCGTCATGCCCAAATAACTGGGCCGCGAACGGGCTCAACGCAAAACTCTCGTTGAGCATGGACGCGCCATTACCGGGCTTTACCCGGCAATCCATTCCATTGGCGCCTGCCTCCCTAAATCTTAACGGCATGGATGCCCGGATCAAGTCCGGGCATGACGAGGTCGTTTCTTGAGCAAGAAGGCGGTGGGCTCGACGGCACGCGCCAACGCCAGCACGTCGACGCGGGCGCGCGCGCCCGCTTCAGGGCCCGCGCGCAGGCCTCGGCGGTCGCTCCCGTGGTGATCACGTCGTCGATCACCACGATCCGCTTCCCCCTGACGGTGGCGGCATGCGCCTTGTCCACCTTGAACGCGCCGGCGACGTTGCGGCGCCGCTGGTCGGCGCTAGAGCCGGCCGACCGTCGACGCTCGCCGTCGCGCTTGGCAGCGCCGCGTTCGAAGCAGCGAGGCGAGAGTCGGCACCTGCTGTTGAGCCAGCGGGCGAACAAGGCGAGGCCCTCCTGGCGATCGCGATATTTGAAGCTCTGGATAAGCTCGCGCATGGTCTTCGAATAGCGCGCCGCGGCCCGCGCCCGGTCGTAGACTGGAGGCGTGGCGATCGCCGCCGCCGAGAGCGCGCCTTCGCCCGCGTCGTATGGCAAAGGAACGCCGAGCCGCGCGCAAATGGGGGGCGCGATGAAGTCGATCCTGGCCAAACAGGCGCCGCACAAGAGCCCATGGCTGCCGATGCGGGTACGGCAGGCGATGCAGACCGGCGGCAGAAGGAGATCGGCAAGCCGGCCAAGCATTGGCCGCACGATGCCCCGCGCCCCTACGCTCGGAGGGGCGGGCGTCGCCTCAAGGGCAAGCTCTGCTTCGCCGGTCGGCATAACCGCTATGATAGGACGCATGGCCCCCATCCGGAAAGCGCCCCCTGGGACCCGCATATGAGCAACGAGCGCCTGCTGTTCGACCGCAAGCTGCTCCGCGCCCGGCGCGCGCGCTTTGCGCCGGAGATCGAGGCGCACACGTTCTTGCTCGCCCATGTCGCGCGGGAGATCGCCGAGCGGGTCGAACTGATGCTGCGCCCCTTCCCGCTCGCGCTCGACCTTGGCGCCTATCATGGACTGCTCGGCCGGAAAGTGGCGGAGCTCCCGTCGGTCGGGGCGATGATCTATGCCGAGAGCGTGTTCGAATTTGCCGCGCTGTGCCCGCGCCCCTCGCTCGTCTGCGACGAGGATTTGCTGCCCTTCAAGGCGCCGAGCTTCAATCTGGTCGTCTCCGGGTTGGCGCTGCACAGGGTCAACGATCTTCCCGGCGCGCTCATCCAGATCAGACGCGCGCTGCACCCCGACGGCTTGTTCATGGGGGCGCTGCTCGGCGCCCGCGCTTTATCGGAGCTGCGTCAAGCGCTAATCGAAGCCGAAGCCGAGATCGTGGGCGGCGCAAGCCCGCGCGTCGCCCCGTTCGGCGATGTCAGGGAGTATGGAGCGTTGCTGCAACGTACGGGCTTCGCGCTCCCGGTTGCCGATTCAGAGACCTTGACGGTGCTCTATGCCAGCCCACGCGAGCTAATGCGCGAGGTGCGCGCGCTGGGCGGCGGCAACGTGCTGCTGGCGCGAAGCCGGGTGCCGCTCTCGCGCAAGACGCTCGCGCGCGCTGAAGCGATCTATCGCGAGCGCCATACGACGGCCGACGGGCGGGTGAGCGCCTCCTTCGAGATCGTCTATCTCAGCGGTTGGGGACCGGACGCGAGCCAGCAGAAGCCGCTCAAACCCGGAAGCGCCGCGCAGCGTCTCGCCAATGCGCTCGGCACGACCGAGCAGCCTGCCGGCGACAAGGCAGCGTTTCCGGCCAAGCCAAAACCCTAGCCAAAAGCGTTCTTGAGCATCTCGAACATGCCGCTGACCGAGCCGCCGATCTGGCTGACCAGGGCCATGATGGCGATGGCGATGAGGGTCATGATCCCATATTCGATGGCCGTAGCCCCTGAACAATCGGCGGCGAAGCGCCGCGCCGTGGCCGCAAGCCGTATCGGCAGCGCCTCCCGGGGCCTCGCGTGTCTTGTATTGCTCATGGTCCTCCCCAACCTCACAACAGATCGCGGAACGCGATCTTGAGCGGCTCGTCGGCCGGCGGCATGTCGTAGAGGTGAAGCGTGTCGGACTTCACCCAGAGAAGCTCCTGCCCTTCATGCGCGGCCACCTCTCCGCGCCAACGCCGGCAGAGATAGACCGGCATGAGCAGATGGAAATCTGGATAAGCGTGGCTCGCGAAGGTGAGCGGGGTGAGATCGGCTTTGGCGATCTCGATGCCAAGCTCCTCGTGCAACTCGCGGATCAAGGCTTCCTCCGGCTCCTCTCCCGGCTCGATCTTGCCTCCGGGAAACTCCCAGAGGCCCGCGAGCGGCCGCCCTTCCGGGCGCTTGGCAATCAACACTGCGCCCTCCGCATCGAGCAGAGCGCAGGCCGCGACGATGACAATCGGGCGCTTGATGCCCTCGGGCATACTTGCACCTGGAGGTTAATGCAGTTTTGTCTAAATACCCGACTTAGGACCGGTAGTCGGCATTGATGGCGATATAGTCTTTGGTGAGGTCGCAGGTCCATATGGTTGCCGCTTCCTTACCCACGCCGACGTCCACAGTGATGGCGATCTCAGCCTCCTTCATATACGCCGCGCCATCCTTCTCGCGGTAAGACGGGGCGACTTCGCCGTCCTTGGCGACGAGGATGTCGCCGAACCAGATCGCCAGGCGGTCGCGGTCCGCCGCCTCGCCCGCCTTGCCGACGGCGGCGACAACCCTTCCCCAGTTGGGGTCCTCCCCGGCGATCGCCGTCTTGACCAGGGGCGAATTGGCAATCGACTTGGCGATGATGCGCGCGGCCTGCTTCGACTCGGCCCCGGTCACCTTCACCGTGACGAATTTGGTCAGCCCCTCGCCGTCCTTGACGACTTGCAGCGCGAGGTCGTGCATCACTTCGGCAAGCGCCAATCGGAAGCCCGCAAGTCTGAGGTCGTCCCAATCGACGATGCGCGGCGCACCGCGTGACGTGGCGCGGCCGGTGGCGAAGATCAGCAGGGTGTCGCTGGTCGAGGTGTCGCCGTCGATGGTGATAGCGTTGAAGGTGTTGTCCACGCCGGCATCGAGCGAAGCGCGCAGCGCCTGCGGCTCGATCGCCGCGTCGGTAAAGAGGAATGCGAGCAGGGTTGCCATGTCGGGCGCGATCATTCCGGCGCCCTTTGCGATACCGTTGATGGTGACGGTGACGCCGTCGATCTCCGCTTTGCGCGTGGCAAGCTTGGGAAAGGTATCGGTGGTCATGATGGCGCGCGCGGCATCGACATAGGCGTCGGCCTTGGCCTCGCGCGCCAGCGGGCCAAGGTGCTTGGCGATCTTGCGCGGATCGAGCGGCTCGCCAATCACCCCGGTCGAGGCGATATAGACGTCGGCCTCGAGGCAGTCGGCGGCCAAAGCCGCGGCCTCGGCGGTGAGCTTCACCGCCTCCTTGCCGCGTTTGCCGGTGAAGGCATTGGAATTGCCGGAATTGACCACGAGCGCGCGCGCCATGCCGTGGGCGAGATGCGCCCGGCACCAATCGACCGGCGCCGACGCGGTCTTGGACTTGGTCAGCACGCCGGCGACCGTCGTGCCAGGGTCGAACAACGCCAGCAAGAGATCGGTGCGGCCGGGATAGCGAATGCCCGCGGCCGCGGTGGCGATGCGCACACCCTCGATCACCGGCAGTTGCGGCACGTGCTTCGGCGCGAACGGCGAGATCTTGCCCAAAGCTGCCTCTAGCGAGCGCGGTCTATTCCGAAGACGTCAATTGTTGCCGTCGGGCGCCCCTGACGTGTCGTCCGGCAGATCGCCCGGACCGCCAGCGTTGCCCTTGCCCATGGCTTCGTCCATCGACTTCTTGAGCTCGGGATCGACCACTTCGATCTTGGCTGAATTGCGCAGCCCGGTGACCACCTCTTGCGCCTTGGCTTGCACGAGCTGGCCGATGATCGCCTCCTTGACCTGATCGAAGCTGGGAAGAGCCTGGTCGCGCTTTTCCTCGACCTTGATGATGTGCCAGCCGAATTGCGTCTGCACGGGCTCGGAGATCTGGCCGACCTCGAGCGCGAACGCGGCGTCCTCGAACGGCTTCAACATCTGACCGCGGGCAAACCAGCCGAGATCACCGCCCTCGGCATTGGCGTCCTTCGACTTCTCCTTGGCGAGCGCGGCGAAGTCCTCGCCCTTCTTCAGGCGCTCGGCGATCTCCTTCGCCTCGTCTTCGGTGGCAACCAGGATATGGCGGGCGTGAATCTCCTTCTCCGGCTTCACCTGGCCGATCTTCTCGTCATAGATTTTCTTGGCGTCGGCCTCGTTGACCGCGTCGTGGATCTTGACGTCGAAGAAGGCATCGCGCAGCGCGCGGCGCTCGTGATATTTCACACGGCCGGGGAAGGTGTCGGTCTTGTCGAGACCGTCGGTCTGGCCCGCTCCCGCCATCAGTTCGTTCTCGATCACATATTGCAAGAGCACCTTCCTGCGGTCCTGCGGCGTGTAATTGCCGAGCCGAGCGCCGACTTCGGAGGCGGCATAATCGAGATCGGATTGCTTGATTTCGACGCCGTTGACGCGCGCGACGACGGCATCGTCGGCCAAGGCAGAGAGCGGCGCGAGTCCAGCGAGGGCTGCCACGAGCAGCAAGGCTGACCAGATTTTCACAAGAATGTCCTCATTTTCGGCTCGCCGGTTCTGCTCCTATTAAGAGCGGGCGAGCGGGTTGGGTTCGCTTCCCCGGGGCGGGTTTTAGCCCCGGGAGTCAAGGTTGCCAAGGGGTTCCTCGGCACGGCCCGGTCGGGAACAGCGACGAAACGACCCCATGCGCTGGGTCTTGGAAAAGGTATGTTTTGCAGGCAATCATCCTCGGGCTGGGGGAGGAAGGAATTTGGTGTGGCCAAATATCGATCAGTCCTTGCGCGCAAAGCGCGTCACGTCGCGGGCGCGGCGCTCGTCGTTGGCCTAAGCCTCTCCTTGACCCTGCCGGCGGCTGCCGATGTCCGCATTCTGTCGAGCGGAGGCGGCGCGGTCGGGGATTATCTCAACTTTTTTGCCAAAGTGAAGCAGTCAGGCGAGCGGGTGGTCATTGACGGCCCGTGCCTTTCAGCCTGCACGCTGGTGCTCAGCACCATCCCCCGCAAGCGGATCTGCGTCACATCCAAAGCCGTGCTCGGCTTTCATGCGCCTTATCTCGTCGATAAGAACGGACGGACATTCCATAACCGTGACGTGACGCGAACGATAGATGCGGCTTACCCGCCAAGCGTCAGGGCGTGGATCAGAAAGAATGGCGGACTGAGCCAGAAGGTCATTCTGCTGAAGGGTCGCGAGCTCAACGCGCTCTATCCGCGCTGCTAGGCGCCACCGCGTCACAAAACTGTCATTGCGTTTCCGGTAGCATGGCCGGCGCGATGGGTCAGGAACGCTTCAACGTCCTTTTCCTTTGCACGGGCAATTCGGCGCGCTCGGTGATGGCGGAATGCATCCTGAACCGGCTCGGCGCAGGCAATTTTCGCGCCTTCAGCGCCGGTGGCCATCCGTCCGGCAAGGTCAATCCGCTTGCTCTTAACCTGTTGCGCAAAACGAATTACGACGTCTCGGGCTTGCGCTCCAAATCTTGGGACGAATTCGCCATTCCCGGTGCGCCCAAGCTCGATTTCGTGTTCACGGTCTGCGACGACGCCGCGAATGAGACCTGCCCGATCTGGCCGGGCCAACCGATGACCGCGCACTGGGGCCTGCCAGACCCGGTGAAGGCGCAAGGGACCGAGGCCGAGCGCAATCTCGCCTTCGCCGATACGATGCGCATGCTGACCCAGCGCATCGGCATCTTCGTCAACCTGCCTCTCGATAAGTTGAGCAAGTTGTCCTTGCAGAAGCAGCTCGAGGAGATCGGGCGGTTGCGGCGGGAAGCCCCTTCCGAACAACCCGCTTAAACCGCAAGAGTGCGCCCCCCGTCGCGTTGACAAGGTTAGGCGGCCCTCTTATGTCTCACGAGCGTTTGCTCCCCGGCATTTTTTGGACGCTTTCCTAGGGCTTTCATGGGGATCGCCCCCGGAAATCTCCTCGCGCTCAAGAGGCTAAAAGATCAATGCTTTCCTTTGGCGCTCTCGCCAGCAAAGTCTTCGGTTCGGCCAACGACCGCAAGCTCAAGAAATACGGGCCCATCGTCGCGCAGATCAACGCGCTCGAGCCCGAGGTCGCGGCACTCTCCGACGAGGCGTTGCGCGCCCGCACCGACGACTTCCGCGCCCGGGTGCGCGCCGGCACTCCCCTCGACGATCTGATCCCTGAGGCCTTCGCCACGGTGCGCGAAGCCGCCAAGCGTACGATCGGCCAACGCCATTTCGACGTGCAGCTGATCGGCGGCATGGTGCTGAATGACGGCCGGATCGCCGAAATGAAGACCGGCGAAGGCAAGACGCTCGTCGCCACGCTCCCCGTCTATCTCAACGCGCTCGCCGGCAAGGGCGTGCATGTGGTCACCGTCAACGACTATCTCGCCAAGCGCGACGCCGCGTGGATGGGCGCCATCTACGAGTTCCTGGGGCTCAAGGTCGGTTGCATCGTGCACGAGCTCTCCGACCCGCAGCGGCGCGAGCAATACGGCGCCGACGTGACCTACGGTACCAACAACGAGTTCGGCTTCGACTATCTGCGCGACAACATGAAATATGCGGCCTCGGAGATGGTGCAGCGGAGCCACTACTTCGCCATCGTCGACGAGGTGGACTCGATCCTGATCGACGAGGCGCGCACGCCGCTGATCATCTCCGGCCCGCTCGACGACCGCTCCGAGCTTTACATCACCATCGACAAGTTCATTCCGCAGCTCGTGGCCGGCGATTTCGAGCTCGACGAGAAGACCCGCATCGTGACGCTGACCGAGGCCGGCAACGAGCATGTCGAGCAGCTGCTGACCAAGGCCGACCTGCTCAAGGGCGAGTCGCTCTACGACATCGAGAACGTCACCGTCGTGCATCACGTGCAGCAGGCGCTCCGCGCGCATAAGCTGTTCCAACGCGACCGCGATTACATCGTCAAGAACGACGAGGTAATCATCATCGATGAGTTCACCGGCCGCATGATGCAAGGCCGCCGCTACTCCGAAGGATTGCACCAGGCGCTCGAAGCCAAGGAGCATGTGGCGATCCAGCCAGAGAACCAGACGCTCGCCACCATCACCTTCCAGAACTATTTCCGGCTCTACGAGAAGCTCGCCGGCATGACCGGCACGGCATCGACCGAGGCCGACGAGTTCATGGACATTTACGGCCTCGACGTGGTCGAGGTGCCGACCAACATGGACATGATCCGCGAGGACGAGGACGACGAGGTCTATCGCACGGCGCAGGAGAAATACCGGGCGATTATCACGCTGATCAAGGATGCGCGGAAACGCGGCCAGCCGATGCTGGTCGGCACCACTTCGATCGAGAAATCGGAGATCCTCTCGGAGCTGCTCAAGAAGGAGAAGGTGCCGCATCAGGTGCTGAACGCCCGCTATCACGAGCAGGAGGCGCATATCATCGCCCAGGCCGGCGTGCCGGGCGGGATCACCATCGCCACCAACATGGCCGGCCGCGGCACCGACATCCAGCTCGGCGGCAATCCCGACATGCTGATCGCGGACTGGATCGCGGCAGAGACGGAGAAGGGCGGCGAGCCCGACGCCGAGGCCATCGCCAAGAAGCGGAAAGAGATTTTGGCCGACGTCGCCAAGAAGAAGGAGCAGGCGCTGCAAGCCGGCGGCCTTTACGTGGTCGGCACCGAGCGGCATGAGAGCCGCCGCATCGACAACCAGCTGCGCGGCCGCTCGGGCCGGCAAGGCGACCCCGGCCGCTCGCGCTTCTTCCTGTCGCTGGAAGACGATCTGATGCGGATTTTCGGCTCGCAGCGCATGGACGGCATGCTGCAAACGCTCGGCCTGAAAGAGGACGAGGCGATCATCCATCCCTGGATCAACAAGGCGCTGGAGAAGGCACAAGCCAAGGTCGAGGCGCGCAACTTCGACATCCGCAAGAACCTGCTCAAATACGACAACGTGATGAACGATCAGCGCAAGGCGATCTTCGAGCAGCGCCGCGAGCTCCTCACCGACGCCGATCTGAGCGAGACGGTGGCCGACATGCGCCATCACGTCGTCGACGATCTGGTCAATACCAGCATCCCCGAGAAGTCTTATGCCGAGCAGTGGGACGTGGCGACCATGCAGGAGGCGATGAAGAACATCTTCGATGTCGATCTCCCCCTCGCCGATTGGGCGGCGGAAGAGGGCATCGGCGAAGAGGAGTTCCGCGAGCGGCTGATCAAGGCCGCCGACGAGAAGACCGCGCAGAAGGCCGCCAATATCGGGCCGCAGATCATGCGCCAGATCGAGCGGGCGGTGCTGTTGCAGACGCTCGACGGCTTGTGGCGCGAGCATCTCGTCACGCTCGAGCATCTGCGCCAGGTGATCGGCCTGCGCGGCTACGGCCAGCGCGATCCGCTGAACGAATATAAGAGCGAGAGCTTCACGCTGTTCGAGCACATGCTGGCGCGCCTGCGCGAGGCGGTGACCGGGCAGCTTGCCCATGTCGAGCTTGCCAAGCAGGACGAGGTGCCGCCGCTCGAGGCGACCGAGCTGCCGCCGATGGAGGCGCATCACCTCGACCCGACCACCGGCGAGGATGAGTTGGCGCTGGAGACCGCCGGTGGCTCAGGCAATGGCCGCGGCGGCGCCAAGCAGGCGCGCGCACGCAAGAGCGGTGCGGGATCCAAGTCGGCCTCGGCAGCCAAGACGGCTGCGGGAGCGAAGACGGCTTCGACTGTGGCCGTCAATCCGGCCGATCCCTCGACTTGGGGCAAGGTGCAGCGCAACGCGCTCTGCCCGTGCGGCTCAGGCAAGAAATACAAGCACTGCCACGGCACGTTCAGCTAGCCGACAGGGGACATCCCAGCGGCTGAGATGGCACACGAGGCGGCCTCTAGTGGCCGCCCTCGTCGTCCATGTCGTAGCCGTTATCGGCAGAGCCTTGCTGATCCCCTGCGTTGCCGTAATATTCTGCTGATCCTGGCTCTGCTGCTGTTGCCAGGGCAAGGTCTGGTCGTCGGTCGTCGGGGGGCTGTCATTGCCGGGATCGGAACCGATCTCTTGCGTTGCTGTGTCGCTGCTTGGGCCAAACCCGCCATAAGGATCGCCGGCAGAGGCGGACGTGACGGCGGCCAGAGTTCCAAGCACAAGCACGCAAGCTATGAGCGCAGTCCGAATGGGCATAGTTCCCCCCTATGCAGGCTTAGACTCAAAACACACTATCCTCATCTTAGCGCCTTATCTGTGACCATGGCTGCGACATCCGGCGGCGGGTGACGGCTCACTCGCCTCGCGGTTAGTTGCCGGCGACCTCGGGCGGGCAGCGCGCCTCGACGGCGCTGTTGGCGGTGGCGATCGTCCCCGGCGCGAACACGTAGCGGCCGTTGCAGACGCTGACCACGGGCGGAATGTGGCTCCGCTCGAACAAATCGTAGCCGGTCTTCAAGTCGGCCCAGAAGCCGTCCCACTTCGACCCCCTGCGCAGCATGAGATTGCTCTCGGTCATGCGGAACGGGAAGGCGTGCACCGCGAAGCGGGGCTGGCCCTTGTCGAGCGCCGCCGTCACCAGCCGCCAGATCTCGTCGACCACGGGATGGGTGACGGCGTAGCAGCCGACCGAGGCGCAGCCCCCATGCACCATGAGGAAAGAGCCGGTGCGCCCATGCGCCTGGTCGTACAGATTGGGGAAGCCGAGACTGAAGGAGCGATGCATGACACTGTTCGGATTGAGCTGCTCGGCGTCGACCGTATAAAAGCCCTCCGGCGCCTGGCGATCGCCCTCCTTCAATTTCGGCCCGAGCCGTCCGGACCAGAGACAGATCGGATAGGTGGCGAAGCGGACGAAGCGGCCATCCTTCTCAACCCAGATCTCAAGCTCGTGCTCGAGCTTAAAGATGCGGACATAGACCGGCACGCCCATGCCGACACCGGCGGCCGCAAGCCGCGCATCGATCCGCGCGAGGTCGGGCGTGCCCGGCAGGGTTTCGCCGGCACGAAAGCGGGCCATGTAGTCGGCGCGCGTCATGTAGATGCGCCCGCGGTCGATCAGTTCGCGGCCTTCGGGCGTGAGCAGATAGATGCCCGCGCCGGCGAGAGCCACAATGAAGATCAGAACGAAGAGCTGACGCATCCCGAAACCGACCATCCGAAATCAGAGGACACAGTATAGGTCCTCCGCGTCAGAATTCTGTCGTCGTGTTGCCTGCTACCGGCCTGGCGTCGCGGGGCCGAGCGTGAAGGCGGTATAGCCGGGCTTCGACGGGCCGAAGCGCAATCCCATCACGCTGCCGAGCGGTTTGGTCAGCGAGGCGGAATTGAGCTTCTTCGCGGGCTTGTTCGAGGCTTCCTGCATGGCAGGCGCACGCGGGATCGGTAGCCTTTGATAGGCGGGACAGGCACCGGAGGGATCGGGCCGCACATTGCCGGAGGTGAAGGACGCGTTGATCAGATAGCGCTTTTCGCAGACGGCGACCTTAGGCGGCAGGTGACTGATCTCGAAATAATCGTAGCCTTCCTTCAGGTTCTTCCAGAAGTCGATCCACTTGTCGTCCTTGTGCGCCGCCATGTTGGCGGCGGTCATGCGGAAGGGGAACGCCTGGATCTGGAACGCGGGCTGCCCCCCTTGCAGCGCCTCGCGCGCGAGGATGAAGATCTCCTCGACCACGGCGTCGGTCATGGCGTAGCAGCCGGCAGAGGTGCAATCGCCGTGCACCATGATGTTCTGACCGGTGCGGCCATAGGCACGATCATAGGCGTTGGGGAAACCCACATTGAAGGAGAGGTGGTACTTGCTGCGCGGATTCATCTGGTCGAGCGAGACGAGATAGAAACCTTCCGGCGCCTGCCGGTCGCCCTGCTCGACCTTCGGCCCCAGGCCACCCGAATAACTGCAGATCGGATAGGTCTTGAACAGGTAGAAGCGGCCATCGTCTTTTGCCTTCCACACTTCAAGCTCGGACTCGGCCTTGAAAATGCGCAACAGGATGGGCGACTGCTCGGTCATGCCCTTCTCGGCAAGCTTCGCCTGAGTCTGCGGGGACAGCGGCTTGAGATAAGTGGGCGCAAACTGGCCGCAGCCGGACAGCGCGGCGGCCAATACCACCACGCACGCCGCGGTTACGGCCGTGACAAAACTTGATCGAAGCATACGCAGTGCCCCTTGCGCATCCCGGCCAAGATCGACGCTGACGGGTTAAAGCGAAGTTAGCGCTGCTTCAGCGCCGGCCCCTCGGCTCCCCCGCTTTTGGTCGATAGTATAAGCCTGGTCGGTTTGCAGTTGGACTCTAAAAATGGCGCTTTTTTGGGCGTGCGGCCTAGCTCACGCGGCCCATGGACAGGAATTTTTCGCGCCGTTCCTTGCGAATTTCGGCCGGGTTGAGGTCGTCATAATAAGCAAGCGCCTGCACGATGGTGTCGCCCGCGACCTTGACCACCTCGACCCCATCCCGATGCGCGCCGCCGATCGGCTCGGGGATGATTCCATCGATGATGCCGAGCCGCAAAAGATCCTGGGCGGTGATCTTCATATTGGTCGCGGCATCGACCGCGCGGGTTGAATCGCGCCACAGGATCGAGGCCGCCGCTTCCGGCGAGGCGACCGTGTAAATCGAATGCTCCAGCATATAGACGCGGTTCGCCGTGGCGATGGCGACCGCCCCGCCAGAGCCCCCCTCGCCGATGATGACGGAGACCAGCGGGACACCGACGGAGAGGCAGCAATCGGTGCAGCGGGCGATGGCCTCGGCCTGCCCCCGCTCCTCGGCGCCGATGCCGGGATAGGCGCCGGCCGTATCGACGAGGCTCACCACGGGAAGCTGGAAGCGGTCGGCCATCTCCATCAGCCGGGCCGCCTTGCGGTAGCCTTCGGGACGCGCCATGCCGAAATTGTGCTTGATGCGGCCTTCGGTGTCGGAGCCCTTCTCATGGCCGATCAGCATCACCGAGCGGCCGGCCAAGCGGCCGATGCCGCCGATGATAGCGTGATCCTCGCCGAAATAACGGTCGCCGGCGAGCGGAGTGAAGTCCTCGACCAACGTATCGATGTAATCCCGGAAATGCGGGCGCTCGGGATGGCGGGCGACTTGCGTCTTCTGCCAAGGCGTCAGCTCGGAATAGGTTTCCTCCAAGGCTTCGCGCGCCTTGGTCTCGAGCTTGGCGAGTTCCTCTTCGATCGAGACCGAGCGCTGCTCGGCGGCGAGCGCTTTCAGCTCGGCGACCTTGCTCTCCAGCTCGGCGATGGGCTTTTCGAAATCGAGGTAAGTACGCATCCGGCTCGGGGCTTGCCTGATCAGAAGCAGATAACCAACGGGAATGTGGTTGTAAGTGGCCTGGGAGAGCAGCCCTGTCAACCAGCCAGCCCGACAAGCCTCACTCTAGCCCCGCTTGGTTAAATGGACCTGAGCGAGCGGGTGGTGCTCCTCGACGAGGCGCCTTAAGCGCTCCTCTATGACATGGGTGTAGATCTGCGTGGTG
Organism: uncultured Alphaproteobacteria bacterium; assembly: GCA_963710245.1. Lineage (GTDB taxonomy): Bacteria > Pseudomonadota > Alphaproteobacteria > Rhizobiales > Methyloligellaceae > Methyloceanibacter. The sequence continues at coordinate 59,484 of CAVPZK010000010.1, read as the reverse complement.
GAGATGTCGGCATGGCCGAGCAGCTGCTGCACGGTGCGCAGATCGGCGCCACGCTCCAACAAATGACTGGCGAAGGCGTGGCGCAGCACATGCGGCGAGACGCGTGCAGGCTCGATGCTAGCGGCAAGCGCGAGAGCCTTCAGCTCCTGGCCGAAGCGCTGTCGGGTGAGATGCTCGCCGCCCGCTGACGGGAACAGCCAAGGCGACACGCCCCTCCCCTCGGCTTCAGCCTCGCGCACTGCGGCAAGGTGAGCTTGCAGCGCTCCGCGCGCCGTTTCGTTCAGCGGCACGAGCCGCTCGCGGCCGCCTTTGCCCTTGATGGTGAGCACCCGGTCGTCGGCGGTGAGCACGTTGCGCGGGAGCGAGATCAGCTCCGATACGCGCAAGCCCGTGGCATAGAGCGTCTCGAGCGCGGCGTAGAGCCGGAGCGCGCGGCGTCGCGGGCCGCCGTCACCGGCGGTCTCGCTCGCCTGCTTGGCGGTGTCGAGCAAACTCTCGACCTCGGCTAAGGACAGGATCTTCGGCAAGGGACGCCCGAGCCGCGGGCTGTCGATAGATGAGCAAGGGTCGTCGTCGCGCAGGCCTTCAGCGAGCAGGAAGCGGAAGAATTGGCGGATGGCGGAGAGCTTGCGCGCGCGGGAGGTGGGCGCGAGCCCCTTGCGTGCGAGCCCGGCGAGAAACCCGCGCAGCTGCTCGGCCGTGGCGTCGGTCGCGCTCTTGTCCTTGACCGCGAGATAAGCAAGGAACTCCGACAGATCGCGCGTATAGGCCTCGATGGTGTGGGCTGCAGCGCCACGCTCGGCGCTCAGCATGTCGAGAAACAGCGCAAGCTCTGATGACTCTCTGCCGCCCAAGGTTCAAGCCTTCCCGCGCGTGGGCCAATGCGCATAGAGCGCCTCGAAGCCGAGACGGCGCGCCTCGGCGTCGAGCCCGACCCGCTTCAGAGCACGCAACGCATCGCCGAGCGCGATGAGGTTGGCGCCCCTGGCCCCGTTCGGTCCCAACACCGCGGCGGCGATCAGCACCGTGCGCCCGACGTCGCCGGCATCGGCCGCCTGCTTCAGGCTGGTCAGTGCACCGGTCGGCGGCAAATCGCCGTCAGTCGGCTGCGGCGTCTTGCTGGCCTCGTCCCACAACGGAATCGGCACTTCGTAGTCGAGGGCATCGAGCACGGTGACAAGGCGATGCAGCAGCGGCGGCGGCAGCCCGCCTTTCAGCGCGAGATCGATGCCGGCCGCGAGCGCGGCTTCAGCGCGCGGCCCCTGCGGATCGCTCGCCGCAAGCAGAAGCTGCCAGCTCCGCATGCGCTCGCCGCCGGTGTCGATCCAGGCCCACGCGCTTTCCTCGTCGCCGGCGAGGGCTGCGATCCTAACGCCGGTCTCGGCGAAGAAATCGGCTTGCGGGTCCTGCACGAGTCCAGCGCTTGCTTCCGCCAAAGCCTGCGCGACAGGCACCTCGATCCCCTGATCGCGGGCCGAGGCCAGCAGGGCGGCGATGGATTCGGCGCGGATATTGGCGGAGGGCGCGGTCTCGAAGGAGGCGAACAACCGCGCCCGCAACGCCGGTCCCGACTTTGCCCCCTCGGGCAACTTGGCCGCGGCGTCGCGATAGGCTCGCGCAAGCTCCTCGCCGGCGATGACGTTGAGCGAAGCGGCCCGCTCGGCGGCGGCCAACCGCAGCTCCGGCGGCGCCCCCTCGTCACGGGCGAGCCAATAAAGGAGTTCCGGCGTCGCTGTCGCGGCGAGGCCGGGCCTGATGCCTGCACCGTCGAGTTTGAGACGGGCATTGAGCTTGAGCGACAGATAGTCGGCGACGTCGTCGGTCGATCGCAGCGTGGAGTTTCTGGCGAGTCCTTGGGCTAGACGCGCACGTCCTTCCCGGATCAGCGCCTGGACCGCGGCCGGGTCATCGCCCCTGAGGGCGGCGCAATAGGCGGGAATCACTGATGCGGCCCTGGCTGCCTCACTCTCGGCCACCGGAAACGTCGAGCCGAGCTCGACCGCGCAGGCTTCCATCTCCTGTCCAGCAGCGAACAACGCCAGCGCGTAGACCACCGCAAGCCCCGGCACGTCAGGGCCATGAGTATCGCTCAGCAAGTTGATGATCTCCTCGACGCGGCCAGCCTGCATCAGCGCCGCCGCCTTCACCGCCAAGTCTGGAACATCCCCTCCGGGGGCCGCGGCAAGCGCGCGCGCAGTCAATCCGGCAAGTGCGGGCGATGGTGACGGAAGCGGAGTTGCGGCGAGGAGGCGCTCAAGCGCTTCGGCATCGACGCCACGCCAAAGGTCGTAGGGCAGCGCACTCGTGGCGGCAGCGGCAGCGGCCAACGATGGGACGAGGCTCGGCGGCGCGGCGAAATCAGGTCCAGGCCTTACAGGCGGCTGTTCGGCTGAATCGGCGGGCCCAGCGCCCGGAAGCGGCGGCAGCTCATTGCGCTCGACGCCCTGCGCCCTTGCTTGGGGCAAGCTCGTCAGGATCAGGCCCAGGGTCAGGAATGGCGGCAGGAGTAATGGCGCCAGTATCAGCGCTAGGCGTAGAGGCCGCCGTCTCCTCCATGCGCCCCTTGACGTTGCGCAGCGCCTTGGAGATTTCCTTGGGCTCCGGCTGGAAGTATTCAGCCAAGACATAGAGGCTTCCAGTGATGACACCGGCAATCACCCCCACAACCATCAGGAAACGAAACAGTGTCGGCATTGAGCGCTCGTGTTTCTAACGGTCTTTTAGCCGCTAACAGGGCGTCATTATGACCCAAAAATGCGGGAGCGCGTGCCCTGATTTACCATCATGGACGATTCGACAGGGCACGGCCAGCATGGGAAATTCGCCCCTTCGCGAGTCGCGCCTCTAGCGTGACATCGCGATAGGCCGATCCAAGGATGAGTCTCGGGCTGAGCGACCATAAGAAAGACGACCGGCAGGAGCGGCTCTTGGCGATCCGCGAAGCCCTCGGCCCGCGCAGCATCGTGCTGATCGGGCTGATGGGCGCGGGCAAGACCGCCGTGGGCCGGCGGCTGGCGAACCGGCTCGACCTCCCCTTTATCGACGCCGATACCGAGATCGAGGTGGCGGCAGGCGCGAGTATCAGCGAGATCTTCGCCGAGCACGGGGAAGCCTATTTCCGTCAGGGCGAGCGCAAGGTGATCGCGCGGCTGCTGGAAAACGGCCCGCAAGTGCTTGCGACCGGCGGCGGGGCCTATATGAACCCGGACACGCGGGCCAATATCAAGGCGCATGGGCTCTCGGTTTGGCTTAAGGCTGACATCAAAGTGCTGATGAAACGGGTCGGGCGGCGCGATAACCGGCCTTTGCTTGTCGCCGGCGACCCGGAAAAAGTGATGAAAAAGCTTATGGAAGAGCGCTATCCCATCTATGCCGAGGCCGATGTGACGGTGGAGAGCCGCGACGTGCCGCACGACGTGATCGTCGGCGCGGTGATCGACGCGCTCGCCGACAAGCTCGGTTGCAGGGCGAATGCGGACACCGAGGGCCGCAAGAAGGTGAAATGATGCGCGACGGCGCAACCGCCTTGGCCCACGGCCAATGCGAGACAACCATCGAGGTGAAGCTTCCGGGTCGGAGCTATCCGATCGTCATCGGCGAGGGCCTGGTCGCCTCGGCCGGGCGACGCATTGCTGCTGCCCTTCCCGGCGCCCGCTGCGCGGTGGTCAGCGACCGCAACGTGGCGGCGCTCTATCTCGGGGCGCTGAAGGCGAGCCTCGATCGAGAGGGCCTGTTCCTCGGCGAGGCCGTGGTGAGCCCTGGCGAGGCAAGCAAGAGCTTCCCCGTGCTGGCACCGCTCTGCGAAAGCCTGCTCGAGCTTGGCGTCGAGCGGGGCGATTGCGTCATCGCGCTTGGCGGCGGCGTGGTCGGCGATCTGGCCGGCTTTGCCGCCAGCATCCTGCGGCGCGGCGTCCGTGTCGTGCAGATGCCCACCTCGCTGTTGGCCCAGGTGGATTCCTCGGTCGGCGGCAAGACCGGCATCGACACGCGGCAAGGCAAGAATTTCATCGGCACCTTCCACCAGCCGAGTCTGGTGCTGGCCGACATCGCCACGCTCTCGACCTTGAGCCAGCGCGAGTTCCGCGCGGGCTATGCCGAGGTGGTGAAATACGGCCTCATCGGCGATGCGCCGTTCTTCACCTGGCTCGAGCAGAATTGGCCTGAGGTGTTTGCCGCCTCCGGCGACAAGCGCCGCCATGCGGTTGAGACCAGCATCCGCGCCAAGGCCCTGATCGTGGCGGCCGACGAGCGCGAGGAGAGCGGCACCCGCGCTCTGCTCAATCTCGGGCATACTTTCGGCCATGCGCTGGAGGCGTTTGCCGGCTATTCGGACCGGCTGTTGCACGGCGAGGCGATCGCCATCGGCATGCGCCTTGCCTTCACCTTCTCGGCCGAGCTTGGACTTTGCTCGGCGGACGATGCCGCCCGCGTCGCGCGGCATTTCGAAGCCGTCGGGCTGCCGGTCAAAATCTCGGCGATTCCGGGCGGCAAGCCCAAGCCCGATGAGCTGTTGCGCCTCATGGCCCAGGACAAGAAGGTGAAGGGCGGCAAGCTCGCGCTGGTGCTGGTGCGCGGCATCGGCCAGGCCTTCGTCGAGCGCGACGTCTCCGTTCCTTCGCTCACGGAGTTTCTCATTCAGGAGTGTGGCAGACGATGACACTAGGCTTGGGTATTACGCTCGGCGCAATCCTGGGTCTCCTGCTCGCCTCGGCCTTCTTCTCCGGCTCCGAGACAGCCCTGACCGCAGCCTCCCCCGCCAAGATGCATGCGCTGGAGCGGGATGAGAACCGTCGCGCGCGCGTGGTGAATTACCTGCTCAGCGTGCGCGAGCGCTTCATCGGCGCTATCCTGCTCGGCAACACGCTCGCCAACGTCGCCGCGTCCGCGCTCGCCACCAGCCTGTTCCTGACCCTGTTTGGCGAAGAGGGCGTGGTCTACGCGACCATCGTCATGACGGTGATCGTGGTGCTGTTCGCCGAGGTGCTGCCCAAGACCTACGCCATCCTGAATGCCGACCGCATGGCGCTCGCCGTCGCGCCTGCCGTGCGTTTCGTCGTGGCGGTGTTGGCGCCCGTGACGGCCACCATGCAGTGGATCGTCCGGCACACTCTGCGCCTGTTCGGCGTCTCCATCAGCGATGATGCCGAGGTGCTCTCGGCGCATGAAGAGATCAGAGGCGCCATCGAGCTGCATCACCAGGAAGGTGGCGTGGTCAAGCTCACCCGCGACATGCTGGGCGGCGTGCTCGATCTGCGCGAGTTGACCGTCTCGGACATCATGGTGCACCGGACCAAGATGGACGCGATCGACGCGGAGCTGCCCACCGAGGCGATCGTCGACGCGGCCTTGAAGAGCTCGCATACGCGGCTGCCGTTGTGGCGCGGCGAGCGCGAGGAGATCATCGGCATCCTGCACGCCAAGACGCTGCTCCGGGCGTTGCGCGATTCCAAAGGCGATCTCGGCAAGCTTGACGTGATCGCGCTCGCCACGCCGCCCTGGTTCGTGCCCGACACGACAACGCTGAAGGACCAGCTCAACGCCTTCCTCAAGCGGAAAGCGCATTTCGCCATCGTTGTCGACGAGTATGGCGAGGTGATGGGCCTCGTCACGCTCGAGGACATCATCGAGGAGATCGTCGGCGACATCACCGACGAGACCGACATCGCGGCGGCGCTGGCCAAGCCGCAACCCGACGGATCGCTGATCGTCGACGGCACCGTGCCGATCCGCGACGTGAACCGGCTGATGGACTGGGACATCCCCGACGAGGAAGCGACCACCATCGCCGGGCTGGTGATTCACGAGGCCCAGACCATCCCCGACACGGGCCAAGCCTTCACCTTCCACGATTTCCGCTTCGAGGTGCTGCGACGGCAGCGGAACCGGATCACCAGCTTGCGGGTGACGCCGCTCAAGCCCGCGCGCAAGATGAAGAAGGCGTCAAGCAAGGCCTCATAGCGGCCGGGAACGCTCCTCGGGCGCGAGCGCGCTGATGGCGAGCGCATGGATCCTGTCCTTGAGCTCCTCGGCCAAGACTTCGTTGACCATACGGTGACGCTCCACCCGCGACTTGCCGGCGAAGCTCTCCGACACCACTTTAATGATGAAATGGCTTTCGCCAGTTTGGGGCGAGCCGGCATGGCCGGCATGTCGATGGGAATCGTTGACGACTTCGAGCGCGACCGGCGCGAAGGCTTGTCGCAACTTTTTTGTGATTTGCTCTTCAATGCGCATCGCGCCGCCTCCACCTAAACCGCGCATCTTAACCTAATCGATGGCGTGAGGGCCATTCTTGTTGTGACAAGCGCCACTTCTCATAATGCCGAGTCCATGAAGCTCGACTCGAAATTCTTCGACCGCTTGCGCGTCAAGCCTGACGCGGACCGCCTGCTGCGCGATTCCTGCCCGGCTTGCGATCGGCCGGGCTGCACCGAGCCGGGGCTCTACCCGGCGCCCAAGGGCCGGGGGCAGGAAGGCCAGTATCACCGCTTCTGCCTCGACCATGTGCGCGAGTACAACAAGGGCTACAATTATTTCGCCGGCCTGCCCGACGAGGATGTCGTCCAGCACCAGAAGGACGACACCATCGGGCATCGCCCGACCTGGTTCATCGGCGTCAATCCCTGGGCGAAGCGGCGCGGGCCGCGCAACGGCGCGCGCGCGGGCGGATTCGCCCACCGCTTCGCAACCGTCGACCCGTTCAACCTGTTCGCCGAGCGCGCCGCCGACAAGGCGGCAGCCGCCGCGGCCGAGCGGCCGCTGAAGCGCGCGGAGCGAAAATGCCTGCGCCAGCTCAATCTGGAGGACCACGCCACCAAGGCGGATATCAAGGCGCGCTTCAAGGAGTTGGTTAAGCGGCTCCATCCCGACCACAACAAGGGCGACCGCCGCTCAGAGGACAAGTTGCGCGAAGTGATCCAAGCCTATAATTATCTAAGGCAGGCAGGGCTTGCGTAACGTCGCTGGGCAGCCCCCCTTCCCCAAACATCGAGGGCTTCGCCTCCGGCCAAGCCATATGCAACGCGACAACACAGGCTTTCACCGACCATGACCCTTGAAACTGCCCGCAACGGCGCCGGCCTGCCGGATATGTCGGTTTCCGTCCGCCAGGTGTTCGGCATCGACACCAATCTCGAAGTGCCGGCCTATTCGCGGCCCGACGAGCATGTGCCCGACATCGACCCCGACTATTTGTTCAATCGGGACGTGACGCTGGCGATCCTCGCCGGCTTCAAGCACAACCGCCGGGTGATGATCCAGGGCTATCACGGCACCGGCAAATCGACGCATATCGAGCAGGTGGCGGCGCGGCTCAACTGGCCCTGCATGCGCATCAATCTCGACAGCCATGTGAGCCGCATCGATCTCGTCGGCAAGGATGCCATCGTCATCCGCGACGGCATGCAGGTGACCGAGTTCCGCGAGGGCATCCTGCCTTATGCGCTCCAGTCGAACACCGCGCTCTGCTTCGACGAATACGACGCCGGACGCCCCGACGTGATGTTCGTGATCCAGCGCGTGTTGGAAGTCTCCGGCAAGCTCACGCTGCTCGACCAATCGAAGGTGATCAGGCCGCACCCCGCTTTTCGCCTGTTCGCTACCACTAACACGATCGGGCTTGGCGATACCAGCGGGCTCTATCATGGCACGCAACAGATCAACCAGGGCCAGATGGACCGCTGGTCGATCGTCGTCACGCTCAATTACCTGCCGCATGACGACGAGGTGGCTATCGTGCTCGCCAAGGCCAAGGCCTGGAACACCGAGGCCGGGCGCAAGGTCGTGTCCAACATGGTGCGCGTCGCCGAGCTGACGCGGAACGCCTTTATGAATGGGGACCTCTCCACGGTGATGAGCCCGCGTACGGTGATCACCTGGGCGGAGAACGCCGAGATCTTCGGCGATGTCGGCACCGCGTTCGCGCTGTCCTTCCTCAATAAATGCGACGAGCTAGAGCGCGGGCTGATCGCGGAGTTCTATCAGCGCTGCTTCGGTGAGGATCTGCCGCAGTCCACGGCCAATGTTGCATTGAGCTAAGCGATGACGCTGACACGGCGTAAAGACGCGCCGCTCGATCCCTTCAAGCGCGCGGTGACGCTCACCACCCGCTCGATCGCCGCCGACAGCGCGGTCGAGGTGGTGTTCTCGAACGAGCCTCCGGGACTTGCCGGCAAGACCGCACGGCTGCCCGAGCCGTCGCGCGTGCCGACCAAGAGCGAGATCGCCGTGATCCGCGGCCATGCCGATGCGGCGGCGCTGTCGATCGCCTGCCACGATCCGGCTTTGCATGAGGCCTTGGCGCCCTCGGGCGGCGAGGCGCGGGCGGTGTTCGAGGCCATCGAGCAGGCCCGGGTCGAGGCGATCGGCGCAAAACGCATGCAAGGCGTGGCGGCCAACCTCACCGCGCGCATGGAGCAGCGCTATGAGCGGAGTCGCTTCGCCGAAGTCGCTGACCGTTCCGAGGCGCCGCTCCCTGACGCGCTCGGACTCCTGGTGCGCGAGGTGCTCACCGGACAGGCGGCGCCGGCCAAGGCGCGCGCCGTGGTGAATCTGTGGCGCCCCTGGATCGAGGGCCGCGCCAAGACCGTGCTCGACCGCATGCCGCAGCTGTTGTTCGACCAGGAGGCCTTTGGCAGGCTGACGCGGGATTTGCTCGCGGCGCTCAACCTGGCCGACCAGCTCGATCAGCGGGAAGACGACGAAAAGTCGCCGAATGAGACCGAGAGCGACGACGATAAGGCCGAAGGGGCCGAGGAGAACGCCGACGGCGAGGCGCGCGCCGATTCAACCGCCAATTCGCGCGCCGATCAGGAGGCGATGAGCGAGGAGTCCCTCGACGACAGCGAGGACGGCTCCACCGACCGGCTCGACCGCGACGCCGAATCCGCAGATCTGCCACGCCGCTCGGAGCCCTGGCGTCCCAATCTCTCGGTGCTCGATAATCCGGAAGCCTTCGGCTACAAGGTGTTCACCCGCGCCTATGACGAGATCGTCAACGCCGAGGAGTTGTGCGACACCGACGAGCTTGATCGCTTGCGCGCCTTTCTCGACAAGCAGCTCCAGGCGCTGCACGGCGCGGTGGCAAGACTCGCCAACCGGCTGCAGCGGCGGCTGCTCGCGCAACAGAACCGCGGCTGGGATTTCGACCTCGAGGAAGGCACGCTCGACGCTGCGCGGCTTGCCCGCGTCATCGTCGACCCGATGCATCCCCTCACCTTCAAGCAGGAGCGCGAGACACAGTTCCGCGACACCGTGGTCACGCTGCTGCTCGACAATTCCGGCTCGATGCGCGGGCGGCCCATCATGGTCGCCGCCTGTTGCGCCGATATTCTCGCCCGCACGCTCGAGCGCTGCGGCGTCAAGGTGGAGATCCTCGGTTTCACCACGCGCGCCTGGAAGGGCGGGCATGCGCGCGAGGCATGGCTGAATGCGTTGAAGCCTCCGCTTCCTGGCCGCCTCAACGATCTCCGCCATATCGTCTACAAGTCTGCCGACGCGCCCTGGCGCCGTTCCCGCCGCAATCTCGGGCTGATGATGCGCGAGGGCCTGCTGAAAGAGAATATCGACGGCGAGGCGCTCGCCTGGGCGCATGCCCGCCTGCTCGCGCGGCCGGAGCAGCGGCGCATCCTGATGATGATCTCCGACGGCGCGCCGGTCGACGATTCGACGCTTTCGGTCAACTCGGGGTCATATTTGGAGCGTCACCTCCGCCAGGTGATCGAAGAGATCGAGACCCGCTCCTCAGTGGAGCTTCTGGCCATCGGCATCGGCCATGACGTGACCCGCTATTACCGGCGCGCCGTCACCGTGACCGACGCGGAAGAGCTTGCCGGGGTGATGACCGAGAAACTTGCCGAGCTGTTCGACGAGGATCTGGCCTGGCGGCAGCTTCTGCGCACGGTGCCGAACGCGGCGCGGTCACAGCGCCGGAAGCTGCATTAGCGTGAGGCCCCTCTACCGCGGCCCTTGGCGTTATCTTGCGGCGGTGGCAATCGCCGCGGCAGCGGTGCTGAGTGTCGCGCCGGCACTTGCCGAGAAGCCGCAAACGGTGCTTCCCGGCCCGACCACGACCACCGTCACCGCCCTCCCCATCGATTTCGACCGCGAAAATCCGGGGCGCAAGGATTTCGGCAAGCTCATCTTCAGGGCGGGGCTCAATCTCTACGCCAAGTCGATCTATTTCGGCGGCTACTCCGCCATGGCGATCGATCCGAGCGGACATTCTCTGCTGGCGATTTCCGACGCGGGCACCTGGATGAAGGCGACGCTCAACTATGACGGACGCAAGTTGAAGGGCTTGAGCGATGTCGTGCTCGGACCCGTGCTCGGCGCCGACGGCAAGCCGCTCCGCGACGATGCCCTGCGCGATTCCGAGGGCATGACGCTGGTTGACGGCGACACCAAGCAAGGCACCGCCTACGTGTCGTTCGAGCGCAAGCACCGGATCGCGCGCTACCCCTTCACCGCCGACAAGTTCGGGCCGCCTACGGGGACGATTCCCTTGCCGCCGGCGACGAAGGGCATGACCGCCAATAGCGGCATCGAGGCGATGACCATGATCCGCACCGGGAAGCTCAAGGGCACGCTGGTGGTCTTCGCCGAGCATCTCACCGACAAGAACGGCAATCTGCGTGGCTGGCTGATTGGAGGCCCGACCCCCGGAGAGATCGTGCTGAAGCGGCTAGCCGGCTTCGACATCACCGATGCGGCGGCGCTTCCCGACGGCGGCATCGCCGTGCTGGAGCGGCGCTTCCGCTATAGCGAGGGTATCAAAATGCGCGTGCGCCGGATCGCCGCGAGCGAGCTGAAGCGCGGCGCGCCGATCATGGGCGAGGTGTTGCTCGATGCCGACGACAGTTTGAATATCGACAATATGGAGGCGATCGCCGCTACCCGCGCGCCGTCGGGAGAGACCGTGCTCACGCTGATGTCGGACGACAATTTCAGCGCGCTGCAGCGCACGCTGATCATGCAATTCACGCTGCCTGAGACGAAGCCGGTGGTCGCCGGCCCGCAGGGTTAGGACGCGGCTTCGGCCTCGGCGCCCTGCTTCTTGGCGATGTCGCGCTTGAGGCGGCGTGCCTTCAAGGACAGCTCCTCGTCGCCCGCCTTCATCAGATAGGCATCAAGCCCGCCGCGATGCTCGACCGAGCGCAGGGCATGCGCGCTGATGGTCATGCGCACCCGCTTCTTCAGCGCCTCGCTCTCCAGCGTCACATTGCAGAGATTGGGCAGGAAGCGGCGCTTGGTGCGGCGCTTGGCATGGCTCACATTGTTGCCGGTGAGCACGGCTTTGCCGGTGAGCTCGCAACGACGGGCCATGGCTAAATCCTTCTCCTGAAAACGCGTGGAAGCCGGAGACGCTTTACAAGAATTCCGGAAAAGCGTTGCTACCGGCGGGCGACATATACGGGTATGGGCTTTTCGGGTCAAGGCGCCGCCACAAACTTGCGGCAAGCTCGGAATTGACGAAACCTGCAAATAACCCGACATTCCCCCGGGGTCTAGCAGGCGGGGCCAGACTTGCCAGGGGTTGGAGCGAATGCAACGCGCACGCCAATGCTTAAGCCTTGCTGCGGTTGCCGTTCTCAGCTGCGCCCTTGGCGATAATATCCCTGTAGATTCGGCCTATGCCGAAAATGGCCTGTCCACCGCGGCCAGAATTACCGCCGTCTATCGGGTCGATCTTGCCGGCTTCAATCTCGGCGATTTCAAGCTGACCACGACCTTCCGCGGCGAAGAGTACCAAATGCGCGGCGAAGGCCGATTCACCATCCTGCAAGGCCTCGTCTATGAATGGCGGGGCGTGACGGCGAGCACGGGCCGGGTGACCAGCGACAGGCCGACGCCAGCCATGTACGCGCTGAACTACTCGGACGGCGGCAAGAAGACCGCGCAACTGCGCATGACCTTCGACGATCGCGGTGTCACCAGCGTGTCGATGTTCCCCGGCAAGCGGCCGAGCCCTCGCACCATCCCCGTGACCCAGGATCAGCTCGAAGGCGTGCTCGATCCGATGAGCGGGGCGTTCTTGAGCGCGCACTCGGAGAACCCGAATGGCGATCTCAATGTCTGCAATCAGACCTTGCCCGTGTTCGACGGCATGCAGCGTTTCGATCTCGTGATCACGCCGAAGCGCGCAGTCAACGTACAGCGGGCGACGCCAGGGGGCTATGCGGGCCCCGCCGTGATTTGCGCGGTCAAGTTCATCCCCATCGCCGGCTACCAGCCCGACAATCCTGGCATCAAGCTGATGTCGCAAACGAACGAGATCGAGGTCTGGCTCATACCGGTGCGGAACACCAAGATGTACGTGCCTTACCGGATTGTTCTGCCGACGCCGATCGGCTATGGCTCAGCACTGGTGACCTCGATCCAGGTCGCCGGCGCGCGTCGCGCCAGCGCCGAGCCGTAGATCCCGATGCCTCGCCGAGTTGAAGTGTTAACGGCAACGCCCAAATCGCAAGATGTAGTAGGGAACAGATGCCGAAGATTAACGCTCCCCTGATTCGTGCGTGCTCCGTTCCCTTTCATTTCCTTGCCGCTTGAAGGAACGCAATCAGCAAAACCGAGATGTAGTGGTGATGGACATTTTTCGATATGTCCCCTCACCCCGGACCTCGATCCAGCGAGAAACCGTCCCAATTCGCGACAGAACGAAATCCGAATGGGCAGAGTCGGCGATTCGGACGGGATTCGTTCCCCCCTCGTTCCGAGTTTTCGCACCGACGGAAGTTTAGGACGTCAAGGATGAGTCGGTCTTTCTCCCCGCATTCCACAAATCTGCAGCGCGGCCGCGGCGTCACCGCCGTGCTCGGCCCGACCAATACCGGCAAGACCCACCTCGCCATCGAGCGCATGCTCGCGCATGACGTCGGCATTATCGGGCTGCCGCTCCGGCTGCTCGCGCGCGAGGTCTACGACAAGATCGTCACCCGGGTCGGCGCCGCCAAGGTCGCGCTGATCACCGGCGAGGAGAAGATCAAGCCCCCCTCGCCGCGCTTCTATGTCTGCACGGTCGAGGCCATGCCGCTCGACCTCGAAGCGGATTTCGTCGCCGTCGACGAAATCCAGCTTGCCGCCGACGGCGAGCGCGGCCATGTGTTTACCGACCGGCTGTTCAACGCACGCGGCCTGAGCGAGACGTTGCTGCTCGGCGCGGCGACCATGCGCGATGCCATCCGCGAGATCCTGCCGGGCGCCAATCTCGTGTCGCGGCCGCGCCTGTCGCAGCTCAGCTATGCCGGCGACAAGAAGATCACTCGGCTGCCGCGCCGCTCGGCCATCGTCGGTTTCTCGGCCAACGACGTCTATGCCATCGCCGAGCTGGTGCGGCGACAGCGGGGCGGCGCCGCGGTCGTGCTCGGCGCTCTGAGCCCCCGCACGCGCAACGCCCAGGTCGCGCTCTACCAGAACGGCGACGTCGATTTCCTCGTGGCGACCGACGCGATCGGCATGGGCCTCAATCTCGACCTCGATCATGTAGCGTTCGCCGGTATCCGCAAATTCGACGGGCAGAGCCACCGCAATCTTACGCCCGCCGAGCTCGGCCAGATCGCAGGCCGCGCCGGCCGCCACATGAATGACGGCACGTTCGGCGTCACCGGCCAGGTCCCACCCTTCGAGGCGGAGCTGATCGACCGGCTGGAGAACCATTCCTTCGATCAGGTCGGCGTCCTGCAATGGCGGAACCGGAAGCTCGATTTCAGCTCGATCGAGAGGTTGAAGGACAGTTTGCGCGAGACGCCGGACCATCGGCGGCTTGCCCGCTCGCGCATGGTCGACGACGTGATCGCGCTCGAAAATATGAGCCACGACCCGGGCGTGCGCGACATGGCGGGAGGACCGGCCGCGGTCGCTCTCCTCTGGGAGATGTGCCAGATCCCCGACTATCGGAAGATCTCGGCGGCAAGCCACGCCGAGCTGGTCGCCACGCTCTATGGCTTCGTCATGAGCGATGTGGGCAAGATCCCCGCCGATTGGTTCGCCACTCAGGTGTCGCTTGCCGACCGCAGCGATGGCGATCTCGACACGCTCTCCAACCGGCTGGCGCAGATCCGCACCTGGACCTTCGTCTCGCATCATGCCGAGTGGCTCGACGATCCAGAGCATTGGCAGGGCCGCACGCGGGCGATCGAGGACGCTCTGTCCGACGCGCTGCATGAGCGGCTGACGCAGCGCTTCGTCGACCGGCGGACCAGCGTGCTGATGCGCCGCTTGCGCGACAAGGAGGAGATTGCGGCGGAGATCGGCGCCGACGGCAAGATCCTGGTCGAAAACCATTATGTCGGGCGGCTCGACGGCTTCCGCTTCACGCCTGACGCATCGAGCGACGGCATCCAGGGCCGCGCCACCCGCCATGCGGCGGCCAAGGTTCTGGCCGGCGAGCTTGCGGATCGCGCCGGCGCGCTTGCCGCGGCGCCCGACGAAGCCATCGCGCTCAAAGCCAATGGGCGGATCGTCTGGTCGGGGTCCGAGATCGCCCGGATCGAGAAGGGCGAGACGGCGCTCAAGCCTAAGATCGCTGCTTTTCGCCGACGAGCATCTCGCCGCCCCAGACCGCGATCGGGTGCAGAAGCGGCTGGAAGCGTGGCTCGACGCGGAGCTTAGGGCCAAGATCGCGCCGCTTATCGTTTTGAGCGAAGCCTCCGACCTGTCAGGCCTTGCCCGCGGGCTCGCTTTTCAACTGACCGAGAATCTCGGCGTGCTGCGCCGCGAGACGGCGTCCGCCGAGATCAAGGCGCTCGATCAGGCGGCGCGCGCGCAGCTTCGCAAATACGGCGCCAGATTCGGCGCCTTCAACGTCTATATCCCGGCGCTGCTCAAGCCCGCCGCAGCCGATCTCGTGCTCATGCTCTGGGCGCTCCATTCAGGTCGCGAGCACGGGATCGACGAGGACCCCCTGCCCGCGCGCCCGCAACAGGGGCTGACCTCGGTCGAAGCGGGCAACGTCCCTGAGCCTTATTGGCGCGCGGCCGGGTTCCATGTCGCGGGGACCCGCGCGGTGCGCATCGACATGCTGGAGCGGCTGTCCGACCTCATTCGCGCGCGCATCGCCCATCGATCGTCGGAAGGTGGCGTCGCCCCGCCGACAGGAGCGACCGGCGACGGCGGCTTCCGCGTGGTGCCCGAGTTGATGTCGGTGGTCGGCTGCTCGGGCGAGGAGTTTTGCTCGATCTTGAAGGCGCTCGGCTTCAGGCGCGAGCGGCGCAAGCTCGCGCCCGCGGCTAGCGCCGAGGCACTTGCGCCCGCGCCGGGCGAGGCCGAAGCGGGCGACGAGGTGGCGACCGCCAAAGCTCAGGCCGAAGTGTTCGACGAGATTTGGCGGCCAGGTAAGCGCCGAGAGGCGCGCCAGGAGCGCCATGAGACGCGGCGGGAGCATAAACCTCGGCGCGAGGAGCGTGGGAAAGCGCCGCGCCGCGAACGGCAAAGGCCCGAGGCTCATGCCAAGCGCGAGGTCGAGGCGAGGCGCGAGCAGGAGCGAAAGCGAGCCGTCGAGCATTCGCCCTTCGCCGCGCTCGAGGCACTGCGCGGCCGTCTCACGGCCCGCCAGCCGGAAGGAAGCTAGAGCCTAGAACGATGCCGGGTCAGCGTCTCGACAAATGGCTCTGGTGCGCGAGGCTAGCAAAGACGCGCACCGGCGCCGCGCGGCTGATCGAAGCCGGCAAGGTCCGCGTCAATGGCGACCGCGCGTTGAAATCGAGCCGGTTGGTGCAGGCGGGCGATGTGGTGACGGCGGCGTTTCTCGGCAGGCTGGCAGTGGTACGGGTGCTCGGAGCATCGGAGCGGCGGGGCCCGGCGAGCCTTGCGCGAACGCTTTACGAGGATTTGACTCCACCCACGCCGCCAACACCGAATAGCGATGGACGCCAAGGACCCCGCCCGACCAAACGGGACCGCCGCCGTCTCGACGCGCTCCGCAACTCCGATCTCTGAGACTTTGTTTAGGCCGCCGAAGAGGCGAGATGCGGACCGGTTGCGGGCTGGATGCGTCCGGCCCGCAACAACTCGGTCGCCTTTTCTGCTGTCACCGGCCGGCTGAAAAGATAACCCTGCGCCTGTTCGCAACCGGCGCCCAGCAGCGAACCGGTCTGCCAACCCAGCGGCGATGACCATCGAGCCCAAGCTCACTGCCAAGCCGGATCGCCACCTCCTGCTAACTTCACAGGTCGGCGTATACGATACTTGGCTCGTAAGAGCCCTGCCAACCGAGATGCCAAAGCAAGGGACTTCTGCCGGCTTGACCGTGATCTTCGGTGCGCTTTTCCAGCGGTGGCATCGGTGAGCCGGAGCCTGGAATTTCACCCCATGCCACGGACGAGGAATGACTTTTCGGCGCCAAGTCGCTCCCTTGGCGGCCGTGCCGCGTCGCCTTGTGCTGCTGGCGCGATTGTTATAGGCAGTGCCCTTCCTCGGGCGACTCTGGCGGCCCTCAAGGGCTAGAATACGGGCCGAACTTGGCCCCGAAACCGTGTGGGACCGATGACTTACGTCGTCACCGAAGTTTGCATAAAATGCAAATATACCGACTGCGTCGAGGTGTGCCCCGTGGATTGCTTCTACGAGGGCGCCAATATGCTGGTGATTCACCCCGACGAATGCATCGATTGCGGGGTTTGCGAGCCGGAATGCCCGGTGGACGCCATCAAGCCCGATACGGAGCCTAGCCTCGACAAATGGCTCGAGGTGAACCGGCAATATTCCGAGACTTGGCCGAATATCACGACCAAAAAGCCCGCGCCGGCCGATGCCGACGCTTTTGTGGCCGAGCCTGACAAGTTCGAGAAATACTTCTCGCCGGACCCGGGAGAAGGGGACTAGATAATTCAAAGGGTTAAGCGTTAACCCTCTGGTCAAAATGTCGCATGTTGCGGCGCAAAAAGGGCCTCCCAGCGACACGGGATGGCTTTCGGATTCACTAAGATTATGTTATAGTGATGTCGAAATGGCGCGGACTGTCGGCGCAACAAGCGCCAAGAGAGGCGTCCCTGTTTGGGCGCACTTTTTTTCCGACTTGAGGGAGGTAGCGCGATCAGGCCTCTGATCGACGGCTCATCCTGCGCTCATTGCCTCCCGTCGCATGAGACGGGCGCCGGAGCTTCAAACCGGCGTCTGGCGATGAGCGAGCCGACCTCCCGGCATCAGCGCACGCAAAGCATTTTGACAAAGTGAGATGAGAGTAATGCCTGACAAGAAGAAGCCCCAGCAAAGACACGGATTTCGTACCAACGAATATATCGTGTATCCGGCTCACGGCGTCGGCCGGATCGTGAGTATCGAAGAGCAGGAGATCGCGGGCGCGAAGCTCGAACTGTTCGTCATCAACTTCGAGAAGGACAAGATGACGCTCAGAGTGCCGACCGCGAAGCTCGCAAGCGTCGGTATGCGCAAGCTCGCCGAAGAGAAGATCGTGAAGAAGGCGCTCGGCACGCTCAAGGGCAAGGCGCGCGTCAAGCGCACCATGTGGTCCAGGCGCGCTCAGGAATACGAGGCCAAGATCAACTCCGGCGATCTCGTGTCGATCGCCGAGGTGGTGCGCGACCTCTACCGCTCAGAGGCGCAGCCCGAGCAATCTTATTCCGAGCGGCAGCTCTACGAAGCCGCACTCGACCGCATGGCGAGAGAAATCGCCGCCGTCGAGAAGCTTGATGAGGCCAGCGCCGTCGCCAAGATCGACGATCTGCTCGCCAAGACCGCGCGCCACAACAAGCTCGCGGCGGAGACCGAGGCGCGCACCCGCGCGGCTTAACGCCTCGTGCCAGGCGCCAAGGCCGGACTGTCTTGCGACAGCGGCCTGGCGCCGGACACACTCAAAACAGCCTGTTCCATAACCGCCTCAGTCTGCTCGCGCCCGCTTTTCGAAGCCAACGCCGCATGCGCTGATAGCTGACGCGCAGCCGTACTCGTTGCCAGCGAACACTTCCGCTATTGGCAGCCAATCTGGCCCATCAGCACTTTCAGCTCCAGCGCTTCGGTGCGGGCGTCGATCTCCATGCAGAGCGCGAGCGACTCGCGCAAACCTTGGCAGGCTCGCTCAGGCTGCCCCTTCATATGCGCGAGCACGGCGAGGTTGCGCATCTGCATGGCAATCGCGCGCCCCTCGCCCGCCTCGCGCGCCGCATCCAGGGCGATGTTGAACTCCTCCTCGGCTTCGGCGAGGCGGCCGCTGTCGAGATAGACGGCGCCGAGATTGCCGGCCGCCTTGGCCACGCCTGAAGCGTCGTTGGCGTTCATGAAGAAGTCGATCGCCTTGCGGTAGCAGGACTCAGCCTCGGCAGGATGCTTCAGAGCGCGATGGGCGTTGCCGAGGTTATAGGCCGCTTGCGAGGCGAGCTCCGGCAGGCCGAGTTCCTCGTAGAGGCGCAGGCTTTCCTTGAAATGCGTGGAGGCTTCCTCGAAGCGGGACTTTTCGAACAGGACCGTGCCCAGATTGATATTCGCCCGGGCGATCCCGTCTTTGTGCTTCATGCGCTCTTCGAGCTGTAGCGCCTGCCGCAGCATCTCCTCGGCACGGTCGAAATTCTGCGTCTCGCGATAGAGCAAAGCGAGATTGCCCACGGCCACCGAGGCGATCGCGATCTCGCCGAGCTTATCGGCGATGGAGAAGCTCTTGAGCAGCATCTGCTCCGCTTCGTAAGGCTTGCCGAGACTTTGCAGCAAGAGGCCGAGATCGGCATAGAGCTGGGCGAGGCCCAGCTCGTAATTGTTCTCGGTGCAGAGCTTTGCCGCCTTGTTGTAATTCGCCAGCGCGCCCTGGAGGTCGCCCGCCTTCATCTGCGTACCGGCGAGCGCCATCAGCGCATCGATCTGCGATCTGGGGTTGCCGTGCTCCGCGAAGATGCGGCCGGCGCCGCCGAACCTCTCGGTGGCTTCGGCAAAGCGCCCGCCCCGCAAATGGAGGACGCCCGCGAACATGTCGATCAGCGCGGCAATATCCTCGCGCCCGGCCTGCCCCTCCCCCCCGCGAGCCTTTTCAATCAAGGCCTCGACGCTCGGAATGTCGCCGAGCCTGAACTGGACGAGAGCGAGCGCCAGCAAATTCTCCGGATCGTCGGGCGCCAGCTCGTAAGCTCGTTGAAACAGATGTAGCGACCCTTCCGTGTCCGTCGGCAGAATGAGTGCGCCTCGATGGCGGAGCGCCGATGCGGCGTCGCGCGCGGCACGCTCGGCCTCGGCGCGCTTTGCTTGCGCAATCTCGGCCAAGATCTCCGTCGCGAGCGTGCTGTCCCCCGATTTGAGCTTCGCGATGGCCCGCCGCGCCGGCCTGGTGTTCCGCGCATTGAGCGCAAGCACGGCCTCGGCGATCAGGGACTTGATGCTGTTGCTCTCTTTCAGCGAGAACCGGTCGCCATCCTCCTGCGAACTGCTTGCCAGCTGGCCGGCGATCAGAGCTGCGATCTGCTCGGCCGTCGCCCGGGTCTGCACTTGGTCCTTGCGCAGCGACCAGCGCGCCAACAGCGCCAACAGGCCAAGCAATACGGCGAGCACGCCAAGGATCGCCAAGACGTTCTCAAGCGTCGTCCAATCGAGCGGAAAGACGCGGGTGAAGGACTCCATGGCGCTGATCGGACACTCCCCGTTGGCCTTGAGCGCGGCGGCGGCTACGACTATGGCACCGCTCGGCCTATAGAGCGATAGCCGGCCCGGTTGGCTGCGGCGGCGGCTTGTCTTGCTTGGATTCCTCCGGCAGGAGCTCGATCTGCTCCGGGTGGCTCGCCTCGATCATCGGCCCGTTGCGCCAGCCGAGGAAGCCGCGCACGCGCAGGCGTTTGCCTGAGAGGCCTTTGAGGTCGATGCCGGCGGCGGCGAACGCGGGCGCGTCTTTGCGGTCGACGCTGACGGTGAAATCGCTCCGCCAGTCCTTGGCGAAATTCAGATAGATCCGGCCACGGCCTTCGCCGACCGCCGCAACGGTGCCTTCGACCAGTTGATAGGAATGGGTCAGGCGTCCCAAGCGCTCGAGGTCGAGCGCGCTCGCCACGCGGTAGAGCGAGGAGCCCCAAAGTCCACGCCGCTTGGCTCTCGCCTCGGCCTCGCGCGCGAGCAGCTCGGCCACGCAGGCGCGGTTGTCAGGGAATGAATAGACGCGGGCGAGCCCCTTGGCGACGAGTGCCTCCTGGAGCCACAGCCGGGTTCCTCCGGCCACGACGAAGACCTGAGCCAGCAGATGGCCATGCCGGTTGACGGGGCTACCACCGAGTTTCAGCTCGACCTGTTCGCTCGCTGCAAGCGCGGCCAGCGCCTCTTTCGCGTCGTCGACAAACGGCCAGGGATCTTCGCCACGCCAGCCGAGCGGCGGCATCGACGCCTTGGCGCCGATTAGCCGCACGGTCCTGCCGCCGGTGAGCTTGAGCGTCTCGCCATCGACGACGGATGCGACGGTGCCCGTTTCGGGCGCCGGTAGGTCGCAGGCGCGCGCCGCTGGGCACGTCGCGAGCCAAGCCTCTCCAGCAAAAGCGAGAATTCTGGCCGCCCCCGTGACCATGCCGCATCTTAGGGATGTAGCGGGCCGAATCACAAGCGCCAGGCTGACAAGCCGGGCGCGGCGCTGCCGTGCCCCGCCCGGACAGCTCTCCCCGCCTATTTCGGAAGCTGCGCCGCGAGCCTCGAATCGCTTCGCTGCCGGGGCTGGCGGCTTGAAGCTCGCGACCTGGCTGGCATTGACCGGCTTGCCGACGAGGACCATGGCCATCATGCCCATGGGAAAGTGAGGCAGGCATTTGATGCCATAGACGCCTTTCCTTATCGACCTTCAAGGTAACGTCCTTGCTCAACTCGCCTTTGAGCTGAGCGGCGCCCTCAGGCCAGATCTCCGAGGAAGCGTCTCGAGCATTGTGGAACTGGAAATCCACGGCCACGAATTTGATCGTGTCGCCCGGCGCGGCCACGACGAAGCTTGGTTCGAAGACCATGTATTCGCCTTTGCCTGGAAGATGACATCCTCGCCGGCTCACGCGGCCGATCGCCTTGCCGTCGAGGCGCACGTTCAAAGAATTGGCCCCAGAGCTTGCCGCGATCGAGATGGACCCGCGCCGCCGCGGCCTCGACATCGTAATCGGCGAAAGCTTGCCCCTTCGCTTTGGCGATCTCGCCAAGATAGGCGACGCGCCGACCTGTCAAGGGGTTGGTGGAGTTGAGCTGAACCAGCGCGGCCCAGGGATTGTAGGTTTCGAACAGCATGGCGTCGGCGGCGGCGTTCTGGCTCGCCACCGTGCTCTCGGCGAGCAGGCCGGTGTAGCGCGCGCAACAGGCTTTGCGTCGCCTCGGTATCCTCGACCGCGACGATGCCATAGGCGATCTTGACCAACGCGTTGGCGAGATACCTGGACTCGATGCGGTTGGCGGAGAAGGCATCGGTCAGATATTCGCGCATCCGGCTGCAGATAGAGCAGGAGGTAGATGCCGATACAGTAGCCGATCAGCGCGACGTAGCCGATCAGCGCGACGAAGCCGATCACCGCAAGCTCGTTGCCTTCCTTGCTCGAGCTCGAGCGCTGCGAGCGGGCGAACACGGCTAGAGCTGATAGAGGATCTGCACCAGCATGCCGGCCCATGGTCATCAGGATGAAATCGCGGTTGACGATGTGGCCGAGCTCATGCGCCACGACGGCGCGCTGTTCCTCCTCGCTGAGGAACTCGAAAATCCCCCGAGTGACCACGATGAGCGCATTGGACCGTAGGTCGAAGGCGAGTCGGGTTGCGATCGTGGATGAAGCCGATGCGCGGCGCGGTGAAGCGATAGTCCTCGGCCACCTGGTGGATGAGCTGGTGAATGCCGGGGTAGCGCTGCCTGATCCTGCGGCGTCGTCGAGAAACTCGAGCTTATTGAACCATCTGAGGGTGAGCGTCCGAGAGCCAAGGGCTGATCAACCGACGCGGTGATAAATTGACCTCGCCCGGTGCCACCATGGCGGCGAGCACGAGGCCAACCACCCATGCCTATCAGGATGCCGAAGGTGACGAGAGAGGCGAAGAACAGACAGAACCAAACCCAAAAGCGGCATTTCGCTTTCCTCTCTCGCAAGTTACGCATTGCGCTACGGCTTCGCCGCGGTGTCGCTCGCGGCAGTGCCGTTGATCGTGTCGCTGATCCAGTCCTTGTAGGACGAGACTTTGGTGTAGACGCCGGGGAACACGCCGTCGGCGCAAGAGTGGCCCCAGCTCACGACGCCGACCTGCACGTCGACTCCGACCAAGTCGGCCGCGCGCAGCTGCTCGGGAGAGTTGATCTCCTCGGCCATCGCTTGCGCCACCTGCGGATTGACTTGATGCAGCTGCGTGGCGAGATCGATATCGCCAATGTCGAGCAGCCTCCCCAACCGCTCACGATGTAGGTTGGAGCCGCGTTGGAATTTCCCGCATGCAGCATCGCGTCGGTTTGTGGTGCCGCCATTTCGATCGGCTAATCGGCGGCGGTTGCACCAGCGGACATGGGGTGTGCGGAATCGCGCGGCTGTCGCCGCGTTCGCTCGTCGCCACGGCGACCTTCATGGCCACCGGCTTCGCCACGGTCTATGTCATGCGCCATGTGATCGGAGGCTGAGCCATGCGTGAAGCCGTCAATTTTCTCGCCGGTCTCATCTTCGGCCTCGGCCTGCTGATCTCCGGCATGGCGAACCCGGCGAAGGTGCAGAACTTCCTCGACCTTGCGGGTACGTTCGATCCGAGCCTGATCTTCGTGATGGCTGGCGCGGTCGTGGTGACCTTCATCGGCTACCGGCTGGTGTTGCGGCGGGAGAGGCCCATCCTCGCCGACCGATTTTATCTTCCGGCCGCGAGCATCATCGATGGGCGGTTGATCTTGGGCGCCGCGCTGTTCGGCATCGGCTGGGGGCTCTCCGGCTTCTGTCCGGGACCGGCCATCGTCTCGCTGCCGTTGTTGGCCAAGGGCACGCTGATCTTCGTGCCAGCGATGCTCGCGGGGATCGGCGTTGCCCGCCTTCGCATGCAGGGAAAAACGCCCTGGACCGAGCCGGTGGCGCAATCCGAGTAGCTTTAGCCGCAACCCATGGGCGGCACTTTTCCCCGCTCGACCCCGGCAATCTTGGTATAATCGCCGCCAAGCGAACCCAAGATGCGACTCACCAAGCAAACCAGCTATGCCATCCGGATTTTGATCCACTGCGCCGTCGCCGGCGACGGCTATGTGCGCGCCGCCGACATTGCGCGCCAAGACGGCATCACCGAGTACAACGTGGCGAAGATCGTGCCGATCCTCGTGCGCGGCGGCTTCATCGCCACAAGCCGCGGCCGTGCCGGCGGGTTAAAGCTCGCGCGCCCCGCAGCTGAAATCGGCATCGGCGACGTGCTCCGGGTCACCGAGACCACCCATGTCGAGGCGGAGTGCACGGGCGGCACGTCGCTGCCTTGCGGCATCAAACGGGCGGCGCCGATCAACCGGCTGCTCGGCGAGGCCTTGCAGGCATTCATCAGCGTGCTCGACCAGCATACGCTCGCCGAGCTGATCAACGCGCGGCCGCGCGACGGGGCTTTGCTGGAGGTCGCGCCGAAGAAGAGGCGTCGCGCCGCGGCCACGGCGAGCTGCTAGCGGCTCTGGCCTGCCCTTGCGATCGCAACCCGACGCACCCACAATAATCGGAGTTGGCCGCGCGCCTGCAACTCGGCTATGCAGAGCCGCTCAAGACCCCGTAGCTCAGTAGGATAGAGCACCAGATTCCTAATCTGGGGGTCGCGCGTTCGAATCGCGCCGGGGTCGCCATAAAAAACAATGACTTAACGAATCTAATCGATCCCCTCGGGTAGCCTAGTAAGCACATAGTAAGCACCGAGATGCACTTTCAAACACTTCGGGACCGCCGACCTCAGGCTTCTGGGCCCACTTCTTCCTCGCGGCGCAAGATCTATTTGAAGTGAAAATCCTTAGTCGTTGCTATAAAAGCGCTCGCGCCGCTCATGGCGTTCCTGGGCGTCAACGCTCAAGGTTGCGACCGGCCGTCGTCGAGTCGCATTAGATTGATCGGCTCGCCAGTCTCTTCGCAGTAGCCGTAGGTGCCATCGTCCAGACGCGCCAACGCCGCGTCGATCTTGGCAATCAACTTACGCTGACGATCACGCGCGCGAAGTTCCACCCCGCGATCGATTTCCGTGCTCGCTCGATCTGCAAGGTCGGGATGCTGGGCAGTCTCTTCGTGCAAGTGCTGCAGGGTTTCTTTTGTGGAGCGGAAAATCTGATTCCGCCATGCGAGGAGCTTGCCGCGGAAATAAGCGCGCTGACGACTGCACATGAACGGCTCATCGTCGGTCGGACGATAGTCCTCGCGGATCTTTCGGTGGGTCCGTATGAGTGTCTTTTCCGCCATCGTCATTGACTTTGCTGGCTTGGTGATTCGTTTCGGTTACTCCGGTATTCCGAAAGCGACTCCACTAGTGAACGGGCAGTGCGACAACAAAGGCGACAAGAGAATACCGGTCGTCAAATGTCGCCGAAATGGCAATGGGCGGTTATGCACCGCGCTTTTGATGAGCGCTCGGCGTTTAACGCCTAAGCCCGCACAGGAGGAGCGTGGCGCGCTAAGGCTTCCGTGCGCCGTGATGCCTTTCAGACACGCATGACATAACTTTACTTCGTCGCGGAACGGAACTGCTTGGCTAAGGTTGCAGGTTCAGCCACTTCGGGTCTCTGTTTCACGACACTCCCGAGAAGGTTAGGCCCGGTGATGCGTACGGCTCTCCGGGCAGCACCGGGCCGCTTTTTTTCAAGCCCCCGTAGCAACAAGCGAAGCGAGAGCCCGGATTCTGTTAGTCGGGCTCTTTGTTTTTGCGCCGTGCGTTAGCCGCCTATGACCCGCACTCCCCCCTGTCTGTGGGGCCCCATTTCCCGGGCGGGTGCAACCCCCTCAATGAGTCTCATTGTCACTGGCGAGTAGATTGGTTCACTCATCGCAGCAGTGCCTATGTGGGCCAAGCGCTCGCCTATGTCTCTGCCCGCGAGACTCGGGCTGACGCCGACACCGCCAAAGTCCTCACGATGGACGAAGCGAGGCGCGTGGCGTCCAATATCGCCAAGCTGCCGCGCCTGTTAGGCAAACAGGTCAAGGGGCGTCCAGCAAACACAGGGGCCCTTTCATTTTGCCAGGGCTAGTCGGCCTGGAGATCAACCTGTAAGGCCAGCTCCTCGGGCTCCTCGGGGCCGAAGCTCGGGCAAGGCGTCGTCTTAGCCCCTCCCTGCCGGGACTTCTTCTTGTTGCGGGCGATGTTGCCCCCAAGCCACGCCAGATCGTTTTTTAGCAGTCGCTGCAACGCCCGCTTTCGCGGCGGGTTGGTGAAGTGGCAAGTTTGTGTTTGTGGGCGAAGCGCGTCGTGGGGGGTTTGGGATGCCGAGCTCGGAGTACTACCATCGTCAGGCCGATTTGTGCGTGCGGATGGCTCTTTCAGCGTGCGCATATGAAGAGCGTGTTCGCCTCCTCGACAGGGCAAACCAATACCGGGACCAGGCGTCACAAGCTCACCATCTATGGACAGTGCAGCAGCGGCGACGGACAGCCGCGAAAGGACTAAGAGCGGTCGAATAAGTCGATTGTCTCATCAACAGCCCAGCGCACGTTACTGAGAAGCAGAGTTATCGGAAAGGATCGCGGGCAGTGAATTTCGCTGCGCAAAAAAGGGGCGCGCCTGGAAAAGTGCCTTCCTACCCGCGCCGCGGTCCGCAGGGCGAGAAGGAGCTAGGGGGCTAATGAACCGCCCTATATCCACTCACGGCCGAAGACCCGCCATCAATGCTTTAGTGACGGCCGGAGACGCGCCGTTAATCTCGGCCCGATCGTGCTTCTCGTGCCATTTGGGCCCCGGGCCGCGCATATAGTGCAGCTCGGGACGGTAGTCGTCGAACAACGCCTTGGTTAGCGCCTGCCACGCCGCGAAGCCCTTGGTCGGCGACATGTTGGCGGATTGAGCCATTTCCCTCGACTTTGCCATTTCGCTTACCCACCAATCACGTACTGTTACAAGGTGTTTCAAACGATCATTTGAAATTCAAACACTCGTTTGTGACCAAAGAATGACCGGTGGGGATGGGCGGAAAGAGAAAATCATTGTGAAGCCGCTGCAGAGTGCAGGTCGCCTCGCCGCATGATCCGGCGATTGCATCGGCGCGCAGGCGCGCGTAAGCTGAATTCAAACACTTGTTTGAATTTTCAACTGGATGCAAATGTCCCGCCCGTCCGAATATACGCGCAACAGCATCATGAAGGCCGCGCTCGCCCTGTTTGCCGAGCGGGGCTATGACGGCACAAGCATTCGGGCGATTGTCTCCAAAGCGCGCGTCAATCAGGCAGCGATCAACTACCATTTCAAGGGCAAGGAGGGGCTCTACTTCGAGGTGCTCAAGGTCGCCTTCGAGGGCTATCTACGGCTCGACAATTTCGACCTCGAGGGGCTTAAGGACATGCCGCGCGAGGAAGCCCTGCGCAGCTTCGTGCATCAACAGCTACGTCCGCTTCTTGCCCGCGATCAGATGAGCCGATACATACGCATCTTCGCTTGGGAGAACGTCCGTCCCAGCAAGGTGCTGACCAATTTCGTCAAGACGGGCGCCATGCCGTTTCTCGCCAGCGCCACCGAGCTCGTGCGGCGTTTCCTTCCGCCCGGAACTTCGGACCAGGACGCCATGTGCGCCGCCATCTCGCTGATGGGTCAATGCAGCGTGTTCGTACGCAATCGCGAGCAGTTCGCGCAGCCGCCGTTTAACCTGAAAATCGACGAGGCATTCGTTGCGCGGCTGACCGATTTCATCAGCACATTAGCCCTGAAGGGTCTGGCGCAAGAGGCTCTCAAGTCAACCGCGTGAGCGCCTTCACAACTGACGAGTGGCGAGACTAACTTCCCTGGTAGCATGACGGCGCTACCGATTTTTCAGCCTACACCTTGCGCAGCCGCTCAGGAAGATATCGGTCGTCGACTGACGTTGAAATGGGAGTGCGCGGTTTATGCACCGACTTAGGCCCGCTCTCTCAGCAGCAGGAGTATTGACATGAGGCATACCAAACAAGCAGCTCGATGGGGGCTCTTCGAGTGGACAGTCACGCTACTGCTAACTACGTGTGCCGCACTGCTCGGCGCGTGTGCAGTAATAGTGTCGATTTATCTTTCAGCCGTTAGCGCAGACATCAACAGCAGCGTTGTGGCTAAAAATGAAATCGAAACTGGATCAGCCTTGTTAGCTGTCAAAGAGCAACAGGTGCTGTCCAATTTGAAGCTCGATGCGATAAGAGATGAATTGCGTGCCCTCAATGAAAAGGCCGTAAGTGCTTCAAGCATGACACCGCCGAGGGCAGAGGGCTCCCAGTGACCGAATTCGTACACCCCATACCCCCGATTAAAGGGGCCCCTTTTCACGGTGTACCCCCCCCCGGGAGACCACCCGATCTCCACAAGCGCATCAGATCGATGCGGCCAAGCCTCTAGGCCCCGCTCCCCAGGCCCCGCTCCCCCATCTGGGGGGCCCCATTTCCCGGGTACCCCAGGGTGCCACCCCCTCAATGGGTCCCATTGTCACTGGCGAGTAGATTGGTTCACTCATCGCAGCAGTGCCTGTGTGGCATCGAGTTCCGCTAACCTCTCGACCAGTTCAGCCACACGCTCCTCGTGAGTAGGCCCAGTCACTTCTGCCTGCACTTGGCGGGGTAGCAGCGAAGCAACTACCTTCACATACACATCAGGTCGCGTCTGACGGACTGTCTGGATCGCTAAAGCCCCATGCTCGCACCAGTCGGCGTAAACTTCAGCAACAAATTCCTCGCTTAACTTATTGCGTGAGCCTTTAGGGCGTCCCGGCGGGATTGCCGCTTCGCGCGCGCAAGCTCCGGTGTTTTTGCGGTATAGCTTCACGGGTTTTGTGTTCAGCCAGCCACACGCTCCTCATGAGTGGGCCCACTCCCGCTCGCGCCCGCGATTATCGTTAGGCCTGAGGCAGTGTTAGCTCTTCTTGGACGTCACCACGTAGATACGACCAGGTACCGCGGACACGCTCTTGCTCCCACATTTGGGGCACTGCGGCTTTGCTCGTTCATGCTCGGAGATGGTCTCGGTACGCTCGAACGTCGTCCCGCATTTCTCGCAACGATAATTGTAGGTTGGCATAGCCCTACTCCAGCAAACACGGTCGGGCGCATACTTCGGGGCGCGGCGGATCGGAGAAGACTATCCCAAAACCGCGAGGGCGAGGCCTCTGGTCTTGATTTCGGCACTTCAATATTAAGCCGCCTCGCCAAGCATGGCGTTGCCGGTCAGCCAAAGGATCGCATCAATGATGAGGTTGGTCGCACGCTGGACGAGGCGCCAAACAAAATTGAGGTCGATCCCGAGTTGCGCACCGAGCAACGGCAATATGAATAGCACCCCAATTAAAATCATCAAGCCGTAGGGTTCCAGCCGGGCCAGCGGACTCGCCAGAGCATCTGGGAGCACGCCGACCGCGATGCGTCCACCATCGAGCGGCGGCAGAGGCAGCAGGTTAAAGATGGCCAGCAGCACGTTGATGATCAGCGCGTTCTGGAGGTTCTCGGCGACCCACGGCTTAGCCGCATCTGGTAGAAAGATGAGGAAGTGTAAGGACAGCGCAGCAAGCGTTGCCAATGCAAAATTCATGACTGGGCCCGCTGCCGCGACCCAGATCGCATCCCGGCGTGGATTGCGGAGAGCTTGAAAGTTGACTGGGACTGGCTTGGCGTAGCCGAACAGGAACGGCGAACGCATTATGAGCAAAAGAGCCGGCAGCAGGACCGTCCCCAAAAGGTCGATATGCTTGAACGGATTTAAGCTGACGCGGCCAAGGCGCCACGCCGTATCGTCGCCGAACAACCGCGCGACATATCCGTGCGAGGCTTCATGAAACGTAATGGCAATAACCAAGGGGATGACCCAGGTTGAGGCCGTATAGAGCGCGAGGGGAACCTGTTGAGACATGGGACTTGTCTGAGAACTCGTTGACCCCCGGTTTCAGCGTCCCATAGGCTGATCTATCGTCACAAGCGGAACTCGCCTCGCGCATGCCCTGGTCTCCGCTTAGTGCCAGTAGGGACATCTTTGGCTCGATAATTCGCGACAGCTAAGTGGACGTCCGTTATTGGGGGTAAAGCGGACATGGCGCGGACTTGTCGGTGTGTCCGCTAATGACCCATAGCCAGCGTGGGCAGGAATGGAAAATTGCTTCGTCGTGAGGGCAACCGCCGACGGTCGAAACCAGCGCGTGTCCACCGACAGAGCACAGAGCAGGCTGTTCACGTGCATCCGCGCCGCGCGCCATCGCAATCGCCGCTGGCGCTGCTGGCGGCACAGGGGGCGTCGCGTGTGTGGGTGGCGCTAGTAGCCAGCCTCACCATACCTCACTGCCTAGTTCGGAGTGACATGATCACCGTTCCTTCATCGCGGTCTGCGCGGGCGCCCCTTCTTGTTGACCTCGCTTTGCAAGGCGGCGGTTCGCACGGAGCCTTCACTTGGGGCGTGCTAGATCGCTTGCTACAGGAACCCTGGCTTCGCATTGAGGGCATCTCAGGTACGTCTGCGGGCGCCATGAACGCCGCGATTCTTGTCGACGGCTACGCAGAAGGAGGAGCAGATGGTGCGAGAGCGCGCCTCGAGCTCTTTTGGAAGCGGGTCTCCGACGGCGCTCGGTTCAGCCCCTTCCGGCGCAGCCCGCTCGACGTTCTCCTGGGTCGATGGACGCTCGATACGTCACCACTCTTCCTTGCCTTCGACCTCATGGCCCGCGTGTTCTCGCCCTACGATCTCAATCCGCGTGGGGTCAACCCTTTGACCGCGATCTTGGCAGACTGCATCGATTTCAAGCGCTTATCACAAGCCCCTATAAAGCTGTTCATTACCGCTACTAACGTACACACGGGCCGCGGACGCGTGTTCCGCAATGCCGAGCTTACGCCAGACGTCCTGCTTGCGTCGGCGTGTCTACCAACGATGTTTCAGGCCATCGAGATCGATGGCGAGGCCTATTGGGACGGCGGGTTCGCGGGCAATCCCACGATCACGCCGCTCATTCGGGAATGTGCGTCGATCGATACGATCCTGATTCAGGTCAATCCTGTGGAACGGCCCGGCACCCCACGCACGGCCCAGGAGATTCTGAATCGGGTCAACGAAGTCTCCTTCAATGCGACATTGCTGAAAGAGCTGCGGATGATCGCTGTGCTCCGCCAGGTGTCCGATCCAGGCAGCAGTGAGGGAGCTCGCTGGGCCGAGATGCGCATTCACCGCGTTGCAAGTGACATGATTACGGGCCTTGGCTCTTCCTCGAAGCTCAACGCTGAGTGGGAATTCCTGACCATGCTGCGCGATGAGGGCCGCCGCTCGGCAGAAGAGTTCCTGACGGCGCACGCCTCTGATCTGGGCGCGCGCTCGACTCTCGACATCGACGCCCTGCTCGACCAAGTCTGAAGCATGATGGGACTGGCCGGTATACTCCTCGCTCTAGGCCTGCTCGTCTGGCTGTCCTATCGCGGCTGGAGCATTCTTCTGTTGGCGCCGGCCGCCGCGCTGATAGCGGCCGCTGCCGCAGGCGAGCCGCTCCTCGCCCACTGGACCCAGACTTTCATGGGAGGCGGCGCGCAATTCCTGGCGCAGTTCTTCCCACTATTTCTTCTTGGCGCCTTGTTCGGCAAGCTGATGGAGGACAGCGGCTCGGTCGAAGTCATCGCTCGCTTCATGACGGAGAAACTCGGCACAGGTCGCGCCGTGCTGGCGGTGGTTTTGGCCGGGGCGATCGTCACCTATGGCGGCGTCAGTCTTTTCGTCGCAATTTTTGTCCTCGTCCCGATGGCGCAGGGACTTTTCAGGGCGGCCGACATACCACTACGACTGATGCCGGCAGCGATCGCTCTCGGCACCATGACCTTCACGATGTCCGCGTTGCCTGGCACCCCTGCCCTGCAAAACGCAATCCCGATGCCATTCTTCGGCACGACGCCCTTCGCCGCCCCGGGCCTCGGCATCATTGCGGCCGTCATCATGCTCGGTTTTGGCTTGTGGTGGCTCGGACGGGCGGAGAGCGCAGCCCGACGCGCGGGTGAGGGTTATGGGGCACACGCTCGTGCCGAAACGGCGGTCGACGACCCCGCTCTGCGCGAGCGAGCAACGCTCGCCAGCGAATTCGATCCAGCCGAGATTCCTCACGGCCATCATTCCGGCACACCGCCCGGCGTGCTCGTCGCGCTGTTGCCGTTGATCGTCGTTATTCTTGTTAACTTCGCCATGAGCATCTTTGTGCTGCCACGTCTCGATACGAGTTTTCTTGCCGAGGAACGTTGGGGCACGACGTCTCTTTCCGCGGTGGGCGGTGTCTGGGCGGTGGTGGTGGCGCTGCTTTCGGCAATCACGACTTTGGTCACTTTCAATTTTCGCCGCCTGCCCTCGCTCAGGGAAAGCATGGACGCCGGTGCTAACGCCTCTGTGCTGCCAGCCTTCAGCGTCGCGCTGCACGTGAGTGGGCGGCCGGATGGCCGCCCACTTTCACTTTGTGGCCGCGCAGAGACAATGTCCGCTTTGGGTCAAAAGCTGACGTGATGGCGACGAACCCAAATGTCGGCTTAGTGCCACAAGCAGACCTCAGGAGAAGACACTCTATACCCACTCCGGCGTTCCCATCCTGGCGCGCAACAGCTGATTATCCGTCTCCCGGAGTCGTCGGCTCACTTCCCGGCCCATGTTCATCTGGATCAGCGCGAACTGCTTGAGATCGTGCTCCTAGACCTGATAGAGGCTAGCGGCCGAAAGACGGATTGCGGTGCAATCTTCGCATGCGCGGATGGCGGCGCTGAATGGGATACGCCTACGCTGCCGTCGTCTTAGTTCGTAGAAACGCCTCGACGTTGGGCGAAATGGAAGTAAAACGAATGGAAAATTCCGCGTTGCTCTCTGAAACCATCTCGACAACTTTGCAGTAGAAAACTCCAGGGGTCGGCTGTCCGTCGGTCACGAGGACCATTTTTAGGTTGCTCAAGATAGGAACCGGACTCTCTAGTCGCGCTTCTGCTTCCTTGAGGGACAGCTTTGTTAGGCTGCCTTTGCACATTGGACCGCCGAGATGGCTGCCTTCCACAACCTCATATTGGAAAGGAATCTCCTCCGCGAGGGGAAGTAGTTCCTCGACCGTAGAGGGCAGCGCGAGCTTATGCCGCCCGCTGATGCCCAAGACCTCGTAGAGCATGATGGGATGCTCGATGCCCTTGGCCTTAACCTCCGTCTGCTTGCCGAGCTTGAGGATCCGACCGACCTCCTGCCGCGTGGTTTCCGAGACTAGGATCTGGCCACCGGTGGTGTAGGACTGTATGCGGGATGTGAGATTGACGTGACTCCCGACCACTCCATATTTCATCCTCTCGGTAGAGCCGATATTACCCACCACCACTTGGCCCGTGTGTAGGCCGATGCCCATTTCCACCTCGGGCAGGTCTTCCTTACGGTTCTGTTCATTGATCGAGGCCATCGCGAGCTGCATCGCCACTGCGCAAGCCACCGCCCGCTCTGCATCGTCTTCCTGCCACACTGGCGCTCCGAACAGGACGAAGATCGCGTCGCCGATGAACTCGTCGATGGTGCCCTGATACTGCTTGATCACCGAAATCATGGTCGTCAGGTAGCGGTTGAGCAGGGCCACAACGCGTTGCGGCGGCAGGCGTTCCGACAGGGCGGTGAAGCCCCGGAGATCAGTCATGATCATGCTGATCTTGCGCTTCTCCCCGCCCATTTGCAGTCCGGTGGGCGATTCGAGCACGGTGGAAACGACTTCGTCGGTAAGATAGCGGCCGAAAGTTTCGCGGATGAAACGGTTGCGCAGCTCGACCTGCTCGGCGAGGCGCTTGAGCTCGGCCTCAACTCGCTTCCGGTCTGACACGTCGGCCCATGAGCCGACAATTTCCTTCGGCTTGCCGTCGTCATCATGGGTGACGGTAAACGTATCCTGGATCCAGATGTAATGCCCGTCCCGATGCCGGAAGCGATATTCCAAAGCTCCTCCGCCCTGGCCGACTAATCGATCCATCTCGCTAAAAACCCGAGAGGCATCCTCGGGATGAAGGCGTTTGACCCAGAATTTCTTGTCATCGCGCATCTCCCACGGCGCATAGCCCATGATCGAATCTAAATTTTCGCTGACGAATGTGCAGGCGTAATCGCCGGAGACCTGGGTTGTGTAGATGATCGCTGGACTGGCCCCAACCAGCGTTTCCAGATCGTTCATCAGGGCCATGCGCTCGCCGAGAGCAAGCTCCGCCTGCTTGCGACCGGATATGTCAGCCCAGGAACCGACGATCTCTAGCGCACGACCCTCTTTGTCTTCGATGACCCTGAAAGTGTCCTGGATCCAGATGTAGTGCCCGTCCCGATGCCGGAATCGATACTCTAAGGTCCCTCCGCGTTTTTCTACAAGCGGACCCATTTCGGCGAAGACGCGAGAGGCATCTTGCGGATGCAGACGCACAGTCCAGAAGTCTTTGTCTTCGAGCATTTCCCACGCGGAGAACCCCATAATATGGGACACGTTCTCGCTGACGAAGGTGCAAGTGTAATCGCTCGCCTGGTTGGTGTAGACGATCGCCGGTGTGACCGTCATGAGGTAGCGTAGCCGCTCGCGCGCTGCCTTCAACTCCGTGGTGCGCTCGTCAACGCGCTTCTCCAACTCGTCATGCGCCTTGCGCAGCTCTTCCTCTTCCCTTTTGCGCGTCCGAAGATCGGTGGCGAAGCCGACCGTGCCGACCTCCTCGCGATGCTCGTCGAACAGGACCGAGGCTGAGATGAGGACGGGAATGCTTTCGCTGTCTTTGGTCTTAAGGACGCTCTCGAACCCTGCAACAGTGCCCCCGCGTTTGCGCATCTCGCGGGCAACCTCCTTGGCGTGCTCTTCGCTGCCATAAAGATCCGTCGCGCGCCGGCCGATGACGTCGCTTGCCCGATAGCCCAACAGGGCCTCGGCCCCCTCGTTGAAGAGCACGACATTTCCCCGCCTATCCGTAGCGATGATGGCGTCGGTCGAGCTTTCGATCAGCCGCGTCAGATAGCGCTTGGTGTCCTGTAGCTCGGTATTGGCTTTTAGAGCCGCCTGCTCTGTGCGCTTGTTCTCAGTGATATCGGCCCAGGCGCCAACAAGCTCGCAAGGATGACCGTCCTCGTCGTTGACCACCTTGAAGGTATCCTGAATCCAGATGTAATGCCCATCGCGATGCCGGAAGCGATACTCGATCGTTCCGCCTCGCCTCTCGATCAGGCGGTGCATCTCCTCGAAGACTCTGGGGGCATCTTCTGGATGGAGATGCTCGGGCCAATGCTTCAGGTCTGTGGTCATCTCCTCCGGCGAATAGCCCATGATCGCGCGGAGGTTCTCGCTGACGAAGGTGCACGCAAAATTGCCTGAGGCCTTGGTGGTGTAGATGATGGACGGACTGACAGCGAGCAGATATTGCAGGCGCTGGCGAGTGCTGCTCAGCTCTGTCTCGATGGCCTTTCGCTTAGTTATGTCCGCCCAGGCGCCAACAAGCTCCGACGGTCGGCCCGCCTCGTCATTGACCACCCTGAACGTATCCTGGATCCAGATGTAATGTCCGTCGCGATGCTGGAACCGGTATTCGACCGTTCCCCGGCCCTGCTCGATCAAGGGGCGCATTTCCTCGAAGACTCTTGGCGCGTCCTCCGGGTGGAGATGATCCGACCAGCATCTCGGGTCGGTAGTCATCTCCTCCGGCGAATAGCCCATGATGGCGCGGAGGTTTTCGCTGACGAAAGTGCAGCTGAAATCGCCGGAAGCTTTATTGGTGTAAATGATAGCGGGGCTCGCCGCGAGGAGATGCTGTAACCTTTGACGGGTTCCGCTCAGCTCTGTCTCGATTTCCTTGCGACCAGTGATGTCCGCCCAGGCGCCGACAAGCTCCGACGGTCGGCCCGCCTCGTCTTTGACGACCCTGAATGTATCCTGGATCCAAATGTAGTGCCCGTCGCGATGGCGGAAGCGATACTCGACCGTTCCCCGGCCGTGCTCGATCAAGGGTGGCATTTCCTCGAAGACTCTAGGTGCGTCCTCGGGATGGAGACGGTCGGGCCAAGACTTGGGATCAGTGGTCATCTCCTTTGGCGTATAGCCCATGATGGCGCGGAGATTTTCACTGACGAAAGTGCAGGCAAAATCGCCTGAAGCTCGCGTGGTGTATAGGATGGCGGGACTGGCCGCGAGCAAGAACTGCAAGCGATGGCGGGGGCCGCTCTCGATCGTCTTGCCGCCGGACTCGGTCTCGCCGGCCACTATCTTTCTGACGGTGCGCGTCCCGCTAGATACGCTCATGCGCGGCGTCTCCTCTGGACCACCGAAGTCGCGGGGCCGAGGTTCACGCGTTCGACCAATCATACGCTGATGGATAAAGAGACGCGAGTCGAAAGGGATCAGAGAGTGCCAAGACGGATGGGACCGGGAGCTCGAGGTTCGCGGCCGAGCGGCCCACCTGGCGCTTATCGTGCGTAGGATGCGCTCAAGCCGGTCGAGCCGCTTCTGAGGTTCATAGCGTTGGGAACGCTAAGCCGGGTCGATCTTTTCGTGCGAAAGGTCGGGTTGGCAAGATCATCACTGCCAAATCGGCACCGTGGCGCGAATCAGCATCGCTGCTCAATTCGAATACGCGACGGGCCGACCGCGAGCGCGACAGACAACGCGACGAACTTCAAGCTCGATACGAAAATGAAGATCAAAACGAAGGTGAGAGACGCCGCCTGCGCTCTCCTAGGCTCGCGCTCCGACGGCGGGACGACGCCTCAAAATGGGGCAAGAAAATCCTAGAAAAGTAAGCCTTTTTTGCGCGTGTTTGCGGTGTGCCAAAACTCACAGCGGAAGGAGCGGGAACGCGGGACAATTCGCACATTGGAAAGCTCAAGATGGTCTTGAGCGGGAGATGCGAAGAGGAATACCCCGATGACCCAGTCGACCGACAACCAAGACCGCTCCTTCCCCTATGTGCTCGTGTGCAGCACGCTTGCAACCGTCGTCAGCCTGGCTTCGGTTTGGCTCGCAACCGCTATCTCTTACGCCCCGGGATGGTCGCCTAGGAAACGCGCACCCGTAAGCATGGAGGACCTATCCATGACCCGCCACAGCAATCACCGCCCCTTCGCTTTCGTGAGCAGCACACTCGGAGTCACATTGATCAGCGTCGTTGCGGCCTGGACTGTTTCCTCTGCCATCCTCGATCCCGTCGCACCCAACAGCCCAAGCGTCGTCCGTCTGAAGCCTGACCAACCGACCTCACGGCATCTCTTCCGCATCTCCCCAATCCCACCCGGCGCAGACTGGACCGCCTAAGGCCTCACTTCTCTCCCTGGCAACAGCGCCCGCCTTCGCCCGGCGGGCTTTTTTTCGCCATCCACGATTGTCATTGCCGGGTGATATCCGCGTCGCGCGCCCCTAGGATGACACCCTTAAGCCATTGCGATTGACGCCATTCCGATTTGCCAGCAGCGGCAATATGTTGCACGCCGCTTGACGGAACAGCTGTTCGGAGGGTGGGTTGATGGCCCGCACGGCTGATCGTTACCCGATTTGAGCGTGCTGGCGTCTTCGCAAACGATGCCTCGGCGGAGTTCGGTTGGTTCAAGGACGCGTAATCGATGGTTGTCGCTAGCAAGCGTCAACTTACGCGAACATCAATTTACGCTTGAACAACTCCTCTGCGACGGCGTGGGCCCAAAGTATTAGGGCCGAGCAATAATGACCCACAATATCCATACAAACGTGGCTTACAACCGGCCGCGGGGGCCGTGGCGCTGGCTCTACTCCACCAATCACAAGGACATCGGGACGATGTATCTCGTCTTCGCGGTTGTAGGCGGGATTGTCGGCGGCTCGCTCTCTATGGGCATTCGAGCTGAGCTTGATGCAGCCTGGTTTGCAAGTTTTCGGCAGCGCAGACGCTTACAACCTCTTTGTCAGCGCTCACGGGCTGATCATGATTTTCTTCACCCTGATGCCCGCGATGATGGGAGGGTTCGGCAATTGGATGGTGCCGCTTCTGATTGGCGCACCGGACATGGCCTTCCCACGCCTGAATAATATCTCCTTCTGGCTGCTCCCAGCCTCATTTGCCTTGCTGCTAATCGCGCTTTTCGTGCCCGGTCCTCCTGGCGCGAAAGGCATCGATACTGGTTGGACGCTGTATGCGCCGCTTTCCTCGCGAGGTACGCCAGGGCCGGCCATGGATTGCGCTATCCTGTCGCTGCATCTAGCAGGCGCTTCGTCGATTTTGGGCGCCATCAACTTCATCACCACCATCTTCAACATGCGCGCGCCCGGCATGACGCTGCACAAGATGCCGCTTTTTGTCTGGTCAGTCCTCGTGACGGCTTTCCTGCTGCTACTCGCCTTGCCGGTGTTGGCTGGAGCGCTCACCATGCTGCTGACTGACCGCAATTTCGGCACGTCATTCTTCAATTCTCGCAAAGGTGGAGATCCGCTGCTGTGGCAGCATCTGTTCTGGTTCTTCGGTCACCCCGAAGTCTACATCATGATCATTCCGGGCTTTGGCATAATCAGCCAAATCGTGTCGACCTTCACGCGCAAGCCAGTGTTCGGCTACCTCGGGATGGTCTACGCAATGGTGGCGATCGGGGTGATTGGTTTTGTCGTCTGGGCCCATCACATGTTCGTAGCTGGGATCAGCGTCAACACGCAGGCCTATTTCGCATTCGCGAGCATGGTCATAGCGGTGCCTACCGGCGTGAAGGTCTTCTCCTGGATTGCCACCATGTGGGGCGGTTCGATCTCGTTTCGCCCGCCAATGCTATGGGCGATCGGCTTTATCATCCTGTTCACAATCGGGGGGGTCACCGGTGTGATGCTCGCCAATGCCGCTGCGGATCGCGTACTAACCGACACCTACTACGTCGTAGCCCACTTTCATTACGTCCTCTCTCTCGCCGCCGTCTTTGCGATCTTCG
Organism: uncultured Alphaproteobacteria bacterium; assembly: GCA_963710245.1. Lineage (GTDB taxonomy): Bacteria > Pseudomonadota > Alphaproteobacteria > Rhizobiales > Methyloligellaceae > Methyloceanibacter. Next base: position 21,546 of record CAVPZK010000010.1, on the reverse strand, counting down.
GCGCCTGGTACTATTGGTTCCCGAAGATGACGGGTTACTTGCACTCGGAGGCTATTGCTAAAGCGCACTTCTGGTTGATGTTTATCGGCGCAAACATCGCCTTTTTTCCCACTGCACTTTTTGGGGCTAGCAGGAATGCCACGGCGCATAGCGGATTATCCGGAGGCGTTCGCGGATTGGAACTTCATTGCCTCCCTGGGATCGTACATCTCTTTTGCCGGATTCTTAGCGTTCCTGTTTGCGGGCTAGCTTATGCCTTTTTGAAGAAGGTTCCTGCGGCGGCAAATCCCTGGGGAACAGGTGCCACCACGCTGGAGTGGACGCTGCCTTCACCACCGCCATTCCACACCTACGAGACCCTGCCGCGCCTACGATGAAGACAAAAGTTATCGATGCGGCGAAGGTGCAAGGTTCGATGATTACGTCAGCTGGAAATCCGAGGCTGCGTTGGCGGCTGATTTCCACATAAGGGCGATCTGCGGTACGGCTACAACTCTTCACGCGAGCGAGCATGGTTCACGCTGCGAGATTAACAGCGAAACCGATCACATCGCGAGGGGTCAGCGCTAAGGCGGAGAGAAGGAGGCAAGGGGCGTGTGAGCATCATGATTGCTTCCTCCACTCACACTCTGAGCATGGTGGAAATCTTAAAGCTCCGCTCGGATTTTGCGCTGTGGCAAATGAGACCCATAAATTGCAACTCCCCACCAGTGACTGCAGATTTCATCCGGTCGATTGGGCCGAGGGCCGTGATACCCTGGGCTGCCGTTTAGGCCAATTGACCGAGAGGAAACGCTCTGCAAACAGGTCTGAAAATCCTCGCAGGTTTGCTGGCCATTGGGGCAGCGACCGTCTCGGGCGCGCTTGCCTTCGCTTGGTCGGGGCTCGGAGACATCGCGGCGAGCAATGGTCATTGGCCGTTAGTTGAGCGTTTCCTCGACTTCGGCATGCGAAATGCCGTAGCGCGGCATGCCGACGGCATCGAGATACCGAAGCTCGACGATCCCAATATGATCCGGCTGGGCGCTGCCCATTTCCACCGAGGTTGCGCATTCTGCCATGGCGCGCCCGGGATTCCAGTCAATCCGATTGCCAAGCACATGCTGCCACCGCCACCCGACTTGGCCGTAACGATGCGGCCGTGGCAGCCGAACGAGCTGTTCTGGATCGTCAAGAACGGCTTCAAGTATACGGGAATGCCGGGCTGGGTCGCGATCGAGCGCAACGACGAGATCTGGGCCGTCGTCGCATTTCTTACCCGCGTGCAAGAACTTGATGCCGACGCCTACCGCGACTTGGCGCTTGGCAATGTTCATTTGGCTCAGCGCAGCGGTGCTCAGCTAGCGACGCTCGAACTCGGTGGCAAGGGCTGCCACCGCATGCGCCCGCTGCCACGGCGAGGAAAGCCAACCTCCGTTAAGCAATCTCGTGCCCGTACTGCACGGCCAGCCGGCTACGTATCTCCTCGACTCGCTCAAGGCCTATGCCGAGGGAAAGCGGCAAAGTGGAATTATGCAGCCATTGGCAGCCGATCTGCGGCCGGATCGTTGGCGCTGGCGAGCTCACTCGATTTGGCCCTAATACCCCGTAGATCCATCTCAAACGAGTGATCCTCACAGCGCAAGCGAACCCGTCGCGCGAGACCTTTCCTTATTGATTGAGTTGTGGGACAAAGTGCCCTTGAAACGACCTTGTGGTCGACTGGCGGAGGGGGGTGTCGCCCTAGCGATGATCGTAGCAATCACCACGCGCGGGCATGACGACACGATGGCGAGCCTAAGCGATGGAAGATTTGGCTTCCCAATCCCGAAATTTGTTATGGAGTGCTACGATCGGTTGCTCGTTGCGAAACGCGTACCTCGCGCGACTTATATCTTCACAGATCTGGAACGGCTCGCCCCCTGGGAACTCGGGGGAGCGGGGGAACTGTTCCGCGCTCTTACCGAGCAGGGCTTGCGTTGCCTGAATGATCCTGCGCGTGCGAAGTCGCGGGTCGAGCTATTGCGCGCCTTACACGCCGCCGGAATCAATCCCTTCGATGTCTGGCGTGCAGAAGAAGATCCAAAGCCGACGCGTTTTCCCGTTCTGCTGCGAAATGAAGACGACCATTGGCGGCCCTTGCCGGACCTCATCGAGAGCCAAGAGGAGTTGGATAGGTCACTCAAATATCTGCGTGATAAAGGGGTGCCGCTTCGCGGAATTCTGGTGATCGCACTACGCCGCTCTAGGCCAGCACTGGCAGCGCGAACTCGACTCATTACTCGCGCCGGTAAAGGCCCATGTGAACCTCTACAACGCCGGGCTCGGCGATACAGTGCGGAAGGCTTGCGAATTTAGCGTCTTACTATATCCGTTAATCGCGATAGGCGAGCACTGGCCGGTTTGCCTCTGTTGACCATCAACGACCTCGTAGGGCGTGTGCCGCGCCTCACCGACTCAAGCGACGCTTGTTGGAGCGGCAGCTCAAGCAAACTCTTTCTACTCACTCATGCTTAGGAGCGCCAATGGCGGATATCGTGATCATCAATCCCCGCTTTGACATCTCATTTTGGGGGTTGGAGCATTGCATGCAGCTTTTCGGGAAGCGGGCAAACTTGCCTGTCGCCAATTTAGCCCTGTTGGCAGCGCTGGTGCCCAACCATCATACGGTGACGCTTATTGATGAAAACGTCGAAGATATCGACTTCGACCGTGTCGGCCGAGCCGATATCGTTTGCCTGACAGGTATGAGCATCCAGGGACGACGTCTAATCGAGATTATCGAGGAAGTGAAGTTGCGCGGCGTCATGACCGTCGTTGGCGGACCGATGGCGACGGTCGAGCCGGAATCGTTGGAAGGGCTCGCCGATGTCGTCTTTATCGGTGAAGCAGATGAGACTTGGCCCCAGTTCTTGAATGACTGGGAAGGCGCGTGCCAGAAAAACCGCTATGAGCAGCACGAGAAGACAGACATCACCAAATTGCCGCTACCACGCATCGACTTGTTGAAGGTCGATCGATACATGTTCGGAAGTTTGCAGATTTCTCGGGGCTGCCCGTTTACGTGCGAGTTCTGCGATATCATCGTGACCTTCGGTAGGCGGCCCCGCCTTAAAACGAGTGAGCAGGTTTTAGCCGAGCTTGAGGCGTTCCAACGCGCCGGATTTAGGATTGTCTTTGTCGTTGACGACAATCTGATCGGCAACAAGAAGGGCATTAAGCCAATACTCCGCGACATCATTCGCTGGCAGCAAGAGCGTGCCTATCCCCTGACGCTTTTCACCGAGGCCTCGCTCGATCTTGCCGAGGACGATGAGCTGATGGAATTGATGGGCCTGGCTAACTTTCAGAACGTCTTCATAGGCATCGAGACCCCGAACGAGGACTCACTTCGGGAAACCAAGAAGCATCAAAACGTGCGGCCAAAGGCTGGCACGCTCCTTGAGCGCGTACATCGCGTTCAACAGCGCGGCATCGACGTCTGGTGCGGCATGATTGTTGGATTCGATCACGACGATCCTTCAATCTTTGATGTGATGCCAAAATTCCTTAGCGAGGCGCACATCGCTGCTGCTTTGATCAGCATGCTGCACGCAATTCCAACGACACCCCTCTATGATCGGCTTAAGCAAGAGGGGCGGCTGAACGATGACGATGGAAGCGACAAATACGGTACCAATGTCATTCCGCTTGGCATGTCGCCAAAGGCCCTGCGCGACGGTTTCGTCCAAGTGACGCAAACATGCTATTCGGCCGATGCCTACTTTCAGCGGCTAGATGCTCAGTTTATCGACGAGAATTTTAAATTCGCCTTACATCAACTCCCTTACTGGACGAGCCATCGTTGGGCCTGGGTAAAACGATCCTTCCTCAATTATTGCAGGTTCGTTGTCTTGGCCTCGCGTCTACTGCGCTTCGTGGCGGATGCGGCGCTTCGCTTGAGATATCGGCAGCAGCTTTATCGCATGCTCCGCGCACGCTGGCGCGAGCCGCACATCTTGTTCATCTACGCGCTCAAGGTCGCGACCCATTATCACTATGCCGCAATCGCGCGCGCCTTGATGCAGGTCCCGGGCAGCGGCGACGTGTTGCCAAATGCAGGTCGTTCCTTCTCGCGGGTGAAACGGCGACGTGAGGTACAAGCTGCTGCCTAGGCGTGGGCAGCAACCTAGTCGTCTGGGTCGGCCTTCGGCACTCTCTACCTCATGCGGCAAAGTGCATTCTCAGAACCCTTCGACCATGCAACGCGCCAGGAGAAGCGTGGCGTAGGATTGGCATCTTCCCGCCACTTGTCGAACTAGTGAAAATGAGCAGAGAGACGCACCTCAAACCCCATCCCCCCATTTGGGGGGCCCCATTTCCCGGGTACCCCCGGGTGCTACCCCTTCAATGGGTCCCATTGTCATGTAGTTGGTTCACTCATCGCAGCAGTGCCTGTGTGGCATCGAGTTCCGCTAACCTCTCGACCAGTTCAGCCACACGCTCCTCGTGAGTAGGCCCAGTCACCTCTGCCTGGACTTGGCGGGGCAGCAGCGAAGCGACAATCTTCACGTAAACATCGGGTCGCGTCTCGCGGACGGTCTGGATCGCCGCAGCGCCGTGCTCGCACCAATCCGTGTAAACCTCAGCGACAAATTCTTCGCTCAGCTTGTTGCGGAGCCTTGGGTCGGCCCGGGGTGAAGGGTCGCGAACAGGCGGCGGAAAGTGAAGAACACACTCTCTATGCGCTACACCGTATTCCCGTCCCCTCACCTGGGGGACCCCATTCCCGGGTACCCCCGGGTGCCACCCCTTCAATGGGTCGCATTGCCGTGGCGAGTAAGTTGGTTCACTCATTGCAGCAGTGCCTGTGTGGCATCGAATTCCGCTAACCTCTCGACCAAGCCGCGGTGTTTGCGTTGAGCAGATGCTTCTAGCTCCAAGGTCAGAAACTGCCTGAAACCAGATCAGGTCTTCGGCGTTACAACTCTGGGTGGGCAGTAGGCTGAGGGTCAGATGGCTCGTTTTGCGCCGCCGGTTAAACATGCGCCTAACTCACTGGCTGAAGTTTTCGACGCTGCCTGGGTGGTCGTCGGACGCCGGTCATATACGCTGAACCATGACGAGGTCGACCAACTCCGGCTAGACCTCGCGTTATGCATCGGTCAAATGGTCGCCAACGGCGTGACTGATACGCGCGATCTCGTTCGACGTTCGATCTTACATTTTCTTCACTAGCGGGCAGAGCAAAGTCTGGTGCAGCTCCTCCGATTAGTAGATGGCTAAAACTCTCAAGACCGCTTCCCAGCTCACCGCCTTAATCAATGCTGAGCTTAGCAAGCACGCTGTTTGCGATCACGCTGGCGCTGAGGGCATTGAACCAGTTGCGGATGATCGGATCCCACACAACTGGACATGCAAATTTCTTCGAGGTGGCAGCCCACCATCACCGGACTGCCAGGAGGTGCTTGCGACGATCGTGCATGAATTTCAGCAGAAGTATGACCTCGCTCCGGAAGAGTGAATGAGTGATTTGAGGAGATAGTCGTGCTTGAAACCACGCTCATAACGGAGGTGGAGCTGATGGAAGCGGTGGTCGAGACCGCTGCGGGCTCTAAACCAGCTGTTCGTTATCGGGTGGCCGCGATGTCAGAAGCTGGTCGCGTAGTTTTTTGGTTCTCAGAGATTGCGGCAAAGCAGCTGGCTGAATATTTTGCAAGGCTCCCAGGCGATGCCCCTGCGTAGCGTGCTTTGCAATCGTCAGCTCAAAACGACCGCACGTCCATGTGCGTTTGCATGCGCGTGATGCGTGGCGACTAGGGAGAGAAGCAATGCGCGTTATGGTTCTAGTGAAAGCGACGGAAGATAGCGAAGCGGGCATCATGCCCTCAACCCAACTCCTCGAAGCCATGGGCAAATACAACGAGGAACTCGTCAACGCCGGCATCCTGTTGGCAGGCGAGGGTTTGCATCCTTCTTCGAAGGGCAAGCGCGTGGCCTTTCCGAGCCGAGCCGTGATCGACGGCCCCTTTGCTGAAACCAAGGAATTGGTCGCCGGCTTCTGGCTATGGGAGGTCAAAGACATGGCCGAGGCGGTCGAGTGGGTAAGGCGATGCCCTGACCCAATGCTCGGACCAAGCGAGATCGAAATCTGTCCTCTATTCGAAGCAGCCGACTTCGGTGACGCGCTTACGCCTGAGGTTGCGGAACTGCACCAGCGAAACCGCGAAAAGTCGGCGGTTCGGGCTTAGGTTGGAAGCCACCACTAGAGGAACGATCAGCCATGCGCCGTAGCCGCCGGCGATGAAACCGCCCCGATGGCTAACCGCCAGCGAAACGTGTCCGTCATTCGGGGTGCCCTAGTCACGAGTCATACACTCTCCAGCAAGAAGTCGACGAACGCCAAGTGCACTCTAGGTCCGGTAATGACCCGGTGCTGCCCAAATTAGAGAGGAACGCGAAGCGGAGGCGGCTCGCCTGGCGATATCTTTGCCGCCCTCGCCCGCGCTTGCGGGTTAAAGAGGGCGGAAAGCCCAAATTGGGAGGGCCCAGGACATGGAACGATGGTCCCAGCCCTCCGTTAAGTCGGTTAGCCCACAATATCGATTGGGGATCGTGACGCTCCTTGGGATCGAGAAATGAGAGGCGAATACGCTAAAACACTCAGGTCGATGGGAATACGTATCCGCGACATGCTAGTTAAAATCGCGCAGGAGCCCTTGCCTAAACCGCTCGCTGACCGGCTGCACCGGCTCGCTCAGAGAGAACATGTCGGCAACGATAAGCAGTCTAATAACGAGAATCCCAAAACGTCAAAGTGATGCTAGCGGTCGATTTGAAACGACCCGTCTCCGCGGCGTTTATAGAGATCGAGGGGTTCCAGAATTTGAGCGGCGGAGTGACATCGGTTTTTTTGCTTGGGGACGGGTCAGAGGTTGTCTTGAGTATGGATAGACCCACTCTGTGCAGCCTCGCTGATATGGTTTCTCAATACGCGACCGTATAGAGCGGGACCGCATATGGCCAAACCGACCAACGATTTAAGTGACGATCAACTCCGCCAGGGAATAAAGAGCGGCGAGTACGAAGGTCGGGACGCACTCATAGCCGGGGAAATCCTTCAAAGACGGCATGAGGAACTCGCTCGCTCTGGCAAATACCGTTTGGGAGCAATTGGAGCTGTGGTTGCTGCTTTTTGGCTTTGGCTGACAGTGAAGCTTCGATTACGCAAAAAGACTGTCGCGTAGGCTCGCTTTCAATGCGTAACAGCAACCTAATCGTCTGGCGTGGCCTTCGGCAGATTCTCTACCTCGTGCGGCAAGGTGCGTTTCTGAGCGTCCACCAGGAAACGTTCTAAGCTGGCGATGAATTCATAGCTTTTCGCTACGTGTCGCCATTGAGTTTCCAAATTCAATAATTGAGAACGCACGCGGGCATCAGGCTCGGATGCAGCCGCCTCTTTGCATTCCTCTGCCCGCCCAAGACGGTTTTGGATGTGGTCGCCAAGCTTCTGAAGCAATGCCGCCGTCCAAATGGGTAACGCGCCAAAGAATCTACACAAAAATATGGGCGACGCGAAGGTGCTAAATCCTAGGTGCGCTAGACCTCATCCCGATGATAGCCACCGAGTGCACCAGCCACGCTCCCAATGGCGAATTCTCCGTTTAGTCTGGTGCCAAGAAACGGCGCATTAGGTGGAAAGTTCCGTGGAGATTTGAGCGGTGAGCCAACACGGGGGAAGATGCATCCTTCTTGTTCGCGATCGTACTTTGCAATGTCGCCCTGGGTCATTCGCGGCATCTTGTCCTGATCGGAACGAACGTTCTTCGACTTGGTTTGATGTTCCCCCAACGTTAATACGAGGAAGCGCCATGTCGAAGAAAGCTGCCGAACATCACCGGAAGGCATCAGAGCACAGCAGCCAAGCCGCCAAGCATCATGGCGAAGCGGCAAAGCACCACGACGCTGGCCATCATGAGAAAGCCGCCCACCATGCGCACACCGACAGCGGCCATGCGCGTCAATCGACAATGCACGCCGATGAAGCTGCTAAGGCCCATGCCGACGAGCATGGAACGAAATAGTTCAGAATTAGAGTGCGGATGACGTATGCGAAAGAAGCGCCTTTAGGCGACCGCCTCGGCCGCCAACAGGATTGAACTACTTAGATTTTGAGTGGCCGCGCTTCTTATTGCTCTTACCCGCCTTTTTCAATGCGATAGCCACAGCCTGTTTTTGTGGCTTTCCCGCCTTCATTTCGGTCTTGATGTTCGAACTAACAGTCTTGTGCGAAGAACCTTTCTTGAGAGGCATGGCCAAACTCCTTCATCGTCAATTTACTGGGTGGTGTTGCTCTAATTGGTTCGGGGAAATTTAAACACGCAACGTCAGTTGCTGTTCCAGTGAAGGAGTTCGGGCTCACCTGTGACAAAGTGACAGCGGGTTTACGCTTCCAATGAGTAACGCCGACCAATGAGTTCAATTGCGTTTCGGTACTTGGAATCGTAGAGTCCCGTAGTGCGTGCCATGTGAATGTTGTCGCTTAAGTCGGCTAGCTTTACGGCCCTGCTTGTTGGGTTGGCGGCAGCTCGCAAAACGAAATCGTCGTAGCTTTCCTTAGGGCGGCGAGTCATGGCATCGACAGCTTCAATCACCTTCGGTTTGAAGCCCTCGCTTGCAAGCCGAGCCAGGGACCACTCTGGATTTTTTTCCACTACGTCATGCAGGATCGCCGTAATTTTCTCATCCGTGGACTCCACTTGGTCCATCACGCGCATCGGATGGAGGATGTAAGGTTCATTGGCCTTATCCACCTGACCACGGTGAGCCGCGCTGGCAATCTCGATGGCGTGTTTCAAGGTACCGGCATCCTCATTCGTCACGGCATACCTCGTTGAAGGGTCGAAAACAGCATCCTTCAGTCAACGACGCTCTATTTTGCGCCGACCTAGGCATTACGAACTTACGTCTCGGATGTCCAAAAAACGACCGACACATCTTCCGCGTTCCCGAAGCTCAGTTTTTGGGAGTAAATCGGTACGGCTTAACCGACGAAACGGGACCGGGATAATCGACGCCGATCCGTGCGGCGTGATCCCACGAACCTCCCTAGCGCGCCGCTCACTGCGCCGTAATATGGTCGCTCATGTGCACCGCCATTAAATGGAGCTTCACCGCGGTCTACTTCTTTCTGCTCGCTATGAGCACGTGGGCTTTCCTCAGCGCAGGGCGAACGCATTTCTCAGGCTTACTCCTGTCGCTGGGCCTGCCCTGGACCCTGTTTCTCGATGCACTAGGACAGATCGATTCCCTTACCGGGTCGTCCCCAGCCGTGCTGATAATGCTCGCGCCGGCTATAAACCTGGCCATCCTCTTCTCGATCTGCTCGACCCTGCGCAGACGTCGAACGCTCCCAAGACCTCGCGGGCGCTAGGTCGTATACCGCTCGGGCTTCTGCGGAACCGCCGGTGAATTCGGCGCCCTTTGGCTCAAACCTAGAAGGACGGTTTTCTCGGCCTGCTGCAGCGCTGCAAAATGCGATCCTTGAGATTACGGAAGCGCTCCAGAAGGCGGATGGGCGAATTGTCTATGTGTATGTGCGTCCATCCGGGACTACGTGTCCGGTCGGCCCTTGACCTAGAACAAAACACGAACCATCCTGGAAACGGGGGTCCGATTCGACGTGCCAAGCGGCCACGTATCTTAGCGAGTTAAATGGGGAGCAGCGCCGAGCCGTTGAGCACGGCGTCAGCCCCGACGACAATCAAGGTCCGCTACTCGTGATTGCCGGCGCAGGCTCCGGCAAGACGAAAACTCTGGCGCATAGAGTTGCACACCTGATCGTCCATGGAGCGGATCCGGGCCGCATACTTCTCCTCACTTTTTCCCGCCGCGCGGCGACCGAACTTGCCCGGCGTGTCCAGCGCATTTCAGCACAAGTTTTGGGAACAAGCTCCAAGTCCATGACTGACGCATTGACTTGGGCTGGGACGTTTCATGGCATCGGCGCACGCTTATTGCGCGAGACTGCCAACCGCATCGGTCTCGCTCCTTCATTCACAATCCACGACCGTGAGGACTCGGCAGATCTCATGAATCTGGTACGGCATCAATGCGGCTTATCGAAAACCGAAAGCCGATTCCCAACTAAAGGCACGTGCCTGTCGATTTATTCCCGTGCCGTAAACGGGGAGATGAGTCTCCAAGAGGTACTTCGAGACTCGTTTCCATGGTGCAACAACTGGACCGCCGAATTACGTGAGCTTTTCGGCGCCTATGTCGAGGCGAAGCAACGGCAGAACGTGCTCGATTACGACGACCTCCTGCTTTATTGGGCCCACGCCATGAGCGATCCAGAAATCGCCACGAACCTTGGTGACCGCTTCGACCACGTACTCGTCGACGAATACCAGGATACCAATCGTCTTCAGGCCTCAATTCTCCTCGCCCTCAAACCCACTGGCTGTGGGCTGACCGTAGTTGGCGACGACGCGCAGTCGATCTATTCATTCCGTGCGGCAACGGTGCGCAACATACTCGATTTTCCCGCGCAATTTGATCCGCGGGCAGCGATGATTACGCTCGACCAAAACTATCGGTCAACGCAAGCAATTCTCGCTGCAGCCAACGCGGTCATCGAGCAGGCATCTGAACGCTTCACTAAGAATCTCTGGTCCGATCGCAGCTCCGGCGCCCAACCCCAGTTGATCACTGTGCGAGATGAATCCGATCAGGCCAGCTACGTGGTCGAGAGGGTGTTAGACAACCGGGAACGAGGTATGGCTCTGAAACAGCAAGCAGTGCTGTTTCGAACATCGCATCACAGCGGGCCAGTGGAGATCGAGCTTGTCCGGCGTAATGTACCGTTTGTGAAGTTTGGTGGTCTCAAGTTTCTTGATGCCGCGCACGTCAAGGACGTACTGGCAATGTTGCGCTTCGTTGAAAACCCACGCGATCAAATCGCTGGCTTCCGTTTGATGCAGATTCTACCCGGCGTGGGCCCTGCTTCTGCGCAAACCCTGCTCGATCACATGGCGACTGCCACAGAACCACTTACAGCTCTTGCGAATGCGCCAGGCCCGCTCCGAGCCGGCGAAGATTGGTTGAGCTTCCTAGCCGTCATCTCACAGCTTGGGGCGCGAAAAGCTGGATGGCCAGCCGAGCTTGAGCGCGTACGCCTATGGTACGAGCCGCACCTCGCTAGAATTTACGATGATGCGGTGCTTCGTCGAGCAGACCTTGTACAGCTTGAGCAGATAGCGGCCACCTTTCCATCACGTGAGCGCTTTTTGACTGAGCTCACTCTGGATCCACCGGATGCCAGTAGCAATCAGGCTGGCGTTCCGTTCCGCGATGAAGATTACCTGGTCCTTTCGACCATTCATTCCGCCAAGGGTCAGGAATGGAAGTCAGTGTTCGTGCTCAATGTCGTCGACGGCTGCATTCCGTCAGATCTGGGCACTGGCACGACAACGGAACTCGAAGAGGAGCGCCGTTTGCTTTATGTGGCGATGACGCGAGCCAAAGACGAACTTGATCTGATCGTGCCACAACGATTTTACGTTCATCACCAGCCAGCGAATGGTGATCGTCATGTATGCACCTCACGCACGCGCTTTTTGCCTAATTCCATTTTACCTCTCTTTGAGATGCGATCTTGGCCACCGGTCAAAGAGGAGGCGAACAACATGTCCCCGACCTCACGAACCGTCAGGCTAGATGTAGCCGCTCGAATGCGCACAATGTGGCGCTCGGGTTGAGCCATCGGTCTGGCTGGCTCGTAACAACGGAGTCAGAAATCCCCGGTCGGTCCAGTACGGCCCGCGAGGAATGTTCGCTTTGGGTCAAAAGCTGATTTAAGAGCGACGAACGCGAACGTCCCATTCATGCCAGGTGCGGACATATCCCGCGCACAACTTAAATTCCAAAGGGGTAGGTCTCGTCGGGACCGTGCGGATGGACCTCGCCGTGCGCCACCACGGCCTTGGTCTCGGTAAACCAGATCCAGGCATCGAATTGCCGCGACAATTCGGCCTGGAAATAATGTGACAGCAGTTCGGTTTCGGGCCGGTAGATGACACCGATGGCGCGCTCGAGCAGCGGCTCGGCCAGCGCGTCGCGGACATGCTTCTTCTGGCCGGGGCCTGTCTCCAGGAAGAAGGCCGGGATTCCGGCGTCGCGCGAGCTGCCTTCGTAGGAATCCTCGCATGCCGAGCGCACGCGCTTGATCTCCATCGGGCCGTTCCAGTCCGACGCGGCGGCGACCGTGCCGCGGTCGGTGCCAAAGCCGATCAGGGCGGCATCGGCCCCGAACCAATCGCGCGCGAGCTGGCCGATATTATGCTCGCCGCGCACTTGGCCCATCTCGGTGAACTCGGCATTGCCAATATGCGAGTTATGCGCCCAGACCACGGCCTTCGAGCCGGGCCCGCGATGCTGAAGCAGCCGCTCCAGCGTGTCGAACATATGCTGGTCGCGCAAATTCCACGACACGGCATCGCCGTAATACATCACCCGGTAATATTGCTCGGCCGCCGTAACGATGCGCGCATTCTGCTCGGCGCTGAAAAACGCCTCGCCGTCCTTGATCAGATAATCGAGGCGCTTCTTGAGGAGATCGAGCAGGGCGTCGGCGACCGGCTTCTCGCACACCGCATAGCCGCGCGACAGCGCCATGCGCCCGTAGCGCACCGGGTCTGAGCGCCACGGTGTGAGGCAGCCATAGCGTTCGCGCGCGATCCGCGCCGAACTCGGGGTCCACCTTGTCGAGATAATTGAGCACCGCCTCGATCGAGGCGTTGAGGCTATAGACGTCGAGGCCGTAGAAGCCGCATCGCCGCTCGGGCTCGCCGACAGTTTCGTTGACGGCCTTGAGCCGCTTGAGGAAGGCGGCGACCTCGCCGTTACGCCACATCCAGGTAGGGAAGCGGGTGAAGGCGGCTTTCGGCACTTTCGGCCGGGGCAGGCCGCGCACATAGGCATCGTAGACCGCGGCATCCGGCCAATCGGCTTCGACAGCGACGATATTGAAGCCATGCTTCTCGACCAGCATCGCAGTAATGGCGGCGCGCGCGTTATAGAACTCGGATGTGCCGTGCGTCGCCTCGCCGAGTAGCACCACGCGCTTATGCGCGAAGCGCTCGGCTAAGCGGGTGAGCTCGTCGAGATCGCCGAACGGTTCGGCGGCCTCAGCGATAAGATGGCTGAGCCTGGTGCGGATGGCGCGGGCCCGCTGCGCCAGCATCGGCAGCCCGGCGGCGAAGCCCGAGCTTTCCGCGTCGATCGCCGTCTCGCGCTTGGCCTCTTCCGGCTCGGCCCAGCCCTCGGCGCCGATCAGCGGCACGAAGGTGACGGCGCCGTGGTCTTCCTCCTCGAACTCGTCATCGTCGACACGGCGGACGAGCAGCAGCGTCTGATGGGCACCGCGGCCGACCGGGATCACCAACCGCCCGCCAATGGCCAATTGCTGCTTCAGGGGCTCAGGCACTTTCGGGCCGCCGGCCGAGACGAGAATGGCATCGAATGGGGCCTCTTCTGGCAATCCCTTTGTTCCGTCTGCGATGATGATCTTCACATTGGCGTAGCCGAGATGTTCAAGCCTCTCTCGGGTCTGATCCGCTAACACCTCATGGCGCTCGATGGCAAAGACCTTGCTGGCGATGCGGCCCAGCGCCGCCGCCGCGTAGCCCGAACCGGCTCCCACCTCGAGCACCTTGTCGGTGGGCTTGAGTTCGAGCAACTCGATCATGCGCGCGACAATGTAAGGCTGCGAGATGGTCTGCCCGGCCTCGATGGGGAGCGCCGAATCCTCATAGGCGAAGTCTGCGAGATGCTCTGCCACGAAGGCCTCGCGCGGCACTGCGCCCATGGCCGCAAGCACCAGCGGATCGCCGATCCCGCGCCCGGCGAGATGCCGAGTCACCATAACCGCCCGGTCGCGCGAGTGGGGGTCGGACTGTTCGGCGAGGTTGGCAGTACGGGCGGCCATGGCGACTAAACTATTGGAGAGGCCGGTCGTTCAGCCGTGATATGAATCATATGACCGTCGAGCGCGCTGCTGGGTTGGTCCGCTTAGTGCCATAAGGGGATATGGGCTACCGAGCTCGTTCCCTCCGCGTTATTGGTTCATCGGCTAGGCGTGCGTCCACTTGGTACAGGTTGTGTATCAGGCCACAGGCCGGACATTTGATCTCTGCAAGCACTTTGGGTAAGGCCTGATAGCTGTCGGGATCGATTTCAAACCCAGTCGAAACTTCGTGGCCCGAGGTGGGGCAGACAAAAACCAGCGCACCCATGTTCGCCTCCACGCATCCGTTCATGGCGAACGGAAGATGGAGTGTCGGAGGGTCTGAACAACCTACGTTGGCATGAATGGCTCATTATAAATTCATGAAGGTTCGACAGCGTTGAGGCGCAATGGCTCGCGCTCAGCGCACCCTCCGTAATGCGTTCCTCAAGCAGGCCGAAATGGAGGCGTGGAGATGCGCATCCTCGCAGGAACACGTGTCGTGGGACTGGACCAATGCCTAGGGTTTGAATGTCCCAAAGAGCCTTTGCCTAACCAGCTCGCGGTTCAGCTGTGCCTGCTCGATGGAGCTCAGCAGCGCCGTCACATCCAAGCCGAGGTGAACGCAACCACGCCCAAGCGCCGGTCGGGAATAGTCAAGGGGTCGGAATAGTTTTGTGATCGTTTAACGGCGGGGGCGGGGCCGCCCTGGAGACCCGCATGAAACGCGCCCTACTCGCACTCTGGTTCATGGCCCCTATCCTTTGCGCGCCCACGGTAACTAGTTCTCAATCGTTACGAGCTGCATCTGAACAATCCGAGGTCCATTCAGTTGTAGTGGACACGCCTCAGGTCGTCTCGCTGCCGCCAGCCTCGCCCGAAGCTTGGGAGACTTTCTGGAATACTTTGCCGCCCGCGGTTCCGATTGATGAGCAGGCTCCTGCAACGGGGGCAAGCGGCGATAATTGGTCCTGATCAACGGTCCCCGGTTCCCTATTGAACGCTTTGCCGTGGGAGTCGCGCCATTGAAAATGACATACATCGCAACTTCTGCTGACGATGCCGAGAGAATGCTGGCGCAGTTCAATCTCAGCATGTGAGGTAGCGCGTTAGGTTGAAACCGAAACCGTTTTGAGCGCACTTTTACAAATCTTCTGAACGCTCTTCACGTTTCCTCTCTCTCTTTCGATAATTAGAGGGGCAGGAAGAAAGTTTGCGAAATCGGCAGCTGATTGGTGGGGGTTTCAGGTGATAAGCGCAGCACCACCTTGAAGTGTTCGTGCGACGCGCTTGCCCTGGTGCCCAGGCTTGGTCCAGGGCAGCTGAAATGCCGGCGCGTTGATCAGGAAGGCCGCCCTTGGGCTGGAGGTAAGCGCGGAAGAATTGCGAACCCACCTGGAGGCGAAGACAGCGCCAGCTAAGTCGGACCAGGTATCATTTAGTCGCGGTTGGGCAGGAGTTATCCGAAGCTCACCCGACTAGCATAATTAGCCCCGCGACTGCGTCACCAGTTGCAATCATAGCCATAGCATTCATAGGAACCAGGCCCGACGCCGAAGTAGCGACCAGGCTCGACGCCGAAGCGTCGGTAGGGGCGATAGTACGATGGACGATATGCGTAACGATAACCCCAATACGGACGAGCGTAGCGATACCGCCAATTCCGGTAACCGACTTCCCTAATCAGACTTACGTTAGTTTGGCCAAAGCCCAAGGAGACGCGCTGCTTGCCTCCGACTTGGTTGGACTGGGTGTAACGACCGTCAGGCTAACCACACACGTTGCAGCAAGAAGGTTCAGACCTAGAGCACGCATGTGACTTTCCGTTCATGTTCGAGGGAACTCGCCGCCCTGAGCGAGTGCGCGTCAGGGCATTTAATGAACCAGACCGGTGGGGCCCAGCGACCATTGCCGCGTAGAGATTGATGTCGCGTGACGATGACAACCGAGATAGGTCAAGCGAAGTTTCGGACGCTGCTCGAGACGCTCATGGCTCAGCGGCACGGCGTTGCGGCGGGTTAAAGGGTTCCGTCATGAAGTGTCATTTCAGGGTCGATTTGATGTCAACGGAGAAGGTTGAGGCAGCTTGCCAGGAACTCGCGAGGGACTAGGCGCGTTGCTCACGGAGTCAAGCCCAGGGGGGGTCCAGCATGTTTGCCAACCACACTCAGGGAGCGGCCGCGGTTTCGCTCTGGTGGCATCCGCGTTCGCCACCTTCGTGCTCTTTCCCGCCTTCACTGTCGCAGCCGAGGACACGATCAAGCGCCGCGATGCGCTCGACTTTGGCCCTGGCAGCCTCAAGAGCAGCCTTGGAATCGTCGGCTTCAAGCGGCGCAGCGGCATCAGGAAGAGAGCCAGCAGGGCCGAAGAAGCGCGGCGTACAGAGGGGGAGAGCAAGTCCGACACTATCGGGCCTTGGAAAATCGAGGCGGTGTTCAAGGGCGACATGTTCGACCGCTGCTCCATCAATCGCACTTTGAAAGACGATATCGTGGCCACGTTCGTCCGTACCGGTGAGGGCCTGAGTCTCGAACTCCAATCTCCGAACTGGAAGCTCGAAGACGGAAAGCACTATCCGGTGAAGATGACGCTTGGGTCCCTCACCATCGACACCGAGGTCGCCGCCAGGCCGAACTCCGTCTCGACCGAAATCAAGGACGAGAAATTTGCAGCGGAGCTTCGCAGCGCAAGCGCGCTTGATGTGGCGGGCGCCGGAGCCACGATCCGCGTGCCGCTCGACAAAAGCGAGGTCGCGCTCGACCGGCTTGAAAAATGCGTCGAGAAGAACAATCGCACGGTCCAGACCAACCCTTTTGTCGCACCGGCACGTCAGCCCTGACGGCTGGTGTGTCGGAGGGCGAAGCCTGCAATAGCAACGCGCAAGGGGTTCACGCGATCACGCCGGAATAGACCCGGGACGCCGCCGAACCTCAAACAAAATTGGGTTCCTACACAAAGGCGTACGCCGAAGCGGTGGCCTGGCAAAGCGCCTGCTCGGCGCCCTCATCACGTTCGCAAACTCGAACTCTAGCGGATTCATTTCGTCCCTCTGCGCCGCAAAGCTGGCGAAAGGCATCTTGATAGACATCATCACGGCCCAGACGTTTGGCGTGATCATCAAATTTCTAAGTTGTCTTTGTCCTTTGTCGGTCTCGCCCCAAACCTTGGTCCGCTGTTGTTCGAACTCGACCACCGTCGCCTCGTAGGCGGGATTTGCTTTGGTCCCGGATGCCTTGTTCATCTGGCGCTTCTCCTCGTCGATGCGTTTGGGAAAGCGAACATAGACCGCATCCGCCGAGAGAAGCGCTCACATTCGAGTCAAAATGGGTTGATCGACGCCGCTCCGCTGGCGGGTGCGGTCGATTCCAATCACGAGGCGCGCCCTATAGGAGCCGCCGTCTTGCTCGACGGGCAACGAGCGTTTCGCTGCCGCCCTGCTTCTGAAAGATGAAATCGTTGGCGTTGAAGGTGTCACGCTCGGCCTTCCGCTCGCGATAGGGCGAAAGCATCGCGTAGATGCGGTCGCTGACGGTATCAGGGAAATAGAGCTGGCCTGTGACGAGATCCTTGTTGTCGAGGATCGCCTTGAAATGGATATGCGGCGTGCGGCCCGGATACCAGCCGGGATAAATGGTGGTGAAGCGCACAGCACCGTCAACATCAGTGAACTGAGTGCCGCGCAGGAAAGTCTCGCCCGTCGAGCCGGTCGCCTGGCGCGCATAGCCGGAATAGACCCCAAGCCCGTCGGAATGCCAGATTCCACCCGGGCCGCCTTCAAGGAGGCGCAGTTCTCTGCCTCGACCACTTGCAGCGTGAGCGCAAGTGACGCGCCTGGCTTTCCTTCGGTGATGTCGGTGCGCACAAGGTTGGGATCGAAATAGAACGGCCCTTGCGTGGCCTCCGGCGTGAGAATGCAGACCTTTGTCGATGCTGCCGCTTGCGCCGCCGGCCTCCACGCGAGGATCGTCGAAGCCGTCGCGGCCGCGCCCGCCAAAGCTTGCCGGCGGGTCAGATCTCGATTGGCGTTCCGGTTTCGGCGCATCCTCGATGTCCAGTTTATCGCGCTAGCCGGGCAAGAACCGCACATAAAAATGGCCGCGCCTTGGCGTAGATGCCCGGCACTTCGCTTTCGCGCGGTCCGGCGATGCCGATGCTCGATGCGCTGGCGTCTTCGCCGGCACGGCGACGCGTACAGTCATCCCCTCCGCGGTCAGGCGGTCTACCAGTCGCCGAATGTAGCGCGGGAGGCAGCTGCGGCCGGGGTTGCGCGCCTCGTGCTTGTATTTCCAGCGCTGTGATCAAAAGATTTGAAGCATTGGACCAAACGCGAAGGATATCGCAGAGACTGTCGTTTTCCTTGCCTCGTCAGCCGCCGCCGGTATTACCGGTCAATCATTGCGGTCACTGGCTGGGGAGTGTAGCGCCAAACTGTGCACCGGATGGCGAGCGCACCCAACCGAGCGACCGGTGGCAATCTGGGTTTAAGCCCAGGATGGTGACGAAAACGAACGCCTAATCTTTGCGTTCCAACAGAAAGAACCCACGAAAAGTGCGCGTCTATTTCGGACGCCGATTGAAATTGTCGAGCCACTCAACTAAATCGGCGTGATTATCGAACGTGGAAGTTCTTGTGGTGTAACGTCAGCCGCGCCGCGCGCCTTGATCGCGGCGATGTCGATCTTTTTCATGCCCATCATCGCATCAAACGCGCGCTTTGCTTCATCGCCACCGGCCGCCAGCGCCTCGGTCAGCACGCGCGGCGTGATTTGCCAGGAGACGCCCCACTTGTCTTTGCACCAGCCGCACTGGCTTTCCTGGCCGCCATTGCCGACGATGGCGTTCCAGAAGCGGTCGGTCTCTTGCTGATCGTCAGTGGCGATCTGGAACGAGAAGGCTTCGCTATGTTTGAACGCGGGACCCCCGTTGAGGCCGATACAGGGGATGCCGGCGACTGTGAATTCGACCGTCAGCACGTCGCCCTCCTTGCCGGACGGGTAGTCACTGGGTGCACGGTGGACGGCACCCACCGCGCTTTCGGGAAAGGTCTCAGCGTAGAAGCGGGCAGCAGCCTCGGCGTCCTTGTCGTACCATAGGCAAATCGTGTTTTTGGCCATTGCTTATCCTTTCGCTTCCTTATGCATTCATTTGCCGACCCCGACGTGTAGTCGAACTTGGGTTGGAAGTCGCCTCCTCGCTTTCTCACGATCCGAGGAGAGAAGAAACTCGAGCGCGATGAGGAAAAGGGGAACTATCGGATAACGGAGCGCCGCCAGCGGAGGCCGAAGCTTCCCCGTATGCTTTCTGGCACGAGTGTCCCACCCCGTCGATCTGGTCCTAGGCGTCAAAAACAAAATTCAGATCATCGATTTGCCGCATGAGCTCCGCACGAAATTCAACAGCTGGTTTGAGCTGCTGCTCCGCTTTGTGTTCTGAGATCGCTCCAGCGTCCCTTAGACGAGCGATGCTCGTGATGCGGCAATTAACTTGCGTGAGCAGTCGGTCAAGCTTTGCGCTCTCTATCATGAGAGGATACGCGCACAATTGGTCGGCGGTTTTGTGTCTCTATTTGGCCGCGCCGGTCATGTTGACGCCAGTTTCGGCGCGAGTGTCCAAGTGGAAGGTCCGTCACGAAGACGTGAGCTGGGTCGCCGACGAAGGAACCTAGGTGTACAATTGTCTTCTGAAAGGATCTCCGCAGATCCCCCACTGACAGGAGATGAACATGAGAACGTACATCGGTTCTGTCCTCGCGGGCGCTTTCTTCATCGGCATGACCACTGCAGCTCTCGCCGTGACCGGCGAGTACGACAACATGTGCACGATGGGCCTCGCAAACGGCAAGGACATAAAGACGGACTGCTCCGTCAATTCGCAAATTCAAGGCAAGACCTATTGCTTCGGCAACCAATCTGCCCTGACCCAGTTCATGGCAGACCCTTCGGGCAATCTCACTAAGGCACAGGCCTACTACTCGAAGAAGCATCCTGGGTAAGCCGGTCCGCTTAGCAAACCAAACAGGGCCCTCCCCTCACCTGTGGAGGGCCTTTTGCTGTCGGAGGTAGCGCTGGGTCAAAGCCGAAGAGGCTCATCGGTCTCGAAGGTGTTCATGATTTTTTTAAGTGAGCACTTTCAGTAAGCGGGGATGGCCGGGCGTTACACCGGCAGCTATCTTGACCGATCAACGGCTGGCGCGCCGTAGCGACCCTGGCTGACATCGGCCAAGCTTCACTCGTCAGACGCATCCCCATAGCACCTACGGCCAAGAAGCGAGGGTGCGCCCGGAGACACCGCGCAATGCAATCTCCTTCAGTTGTTGCATGTCCCGCTTCCCGTTGCAGGCGGTGATCGACTTCCACTCTAAGAAGAAGTCTCCGGGTTCCTTGGAGGAACAGGGAACCCATCACCTGCGCGGTAGGACCAACTAGGGTCGTGTTTGCGACGATGCGGAATCTGCAAAAGACAGGCTTGCTCGAGCAGGCGCTCAAGAAAGCGGGCCTGCAAAGTAGCGTCGAGCTCGAGCAGCTCGATGTCACGAGTGAAGCCTCCATCCAAGCGGCTGTTGAATCGATACTGGCTCGGACTGGCAACAAGCTCGATGCCGTCGTGCACAATGCCGGCGTGGCGGCCGCTGGCGCCTTCGAAGATGTGCCGGAGACTGAGCTTCGGCGGGTGATGGAGACGAATTTTTTTGGTGTGCTCGGGCTGACACGCGCGCTGCTCCCGACCTTCAGGGCGCAAGGAAACGGCCGGATCGTCCTCGTCTCGAGCGAGGCCGCCTTCATGGGACAGCCCACAAACTCGATCTATTGCGCATCGAAATGGGCGATCGAAGGGTGGGCCGAGGCCATCGCTTACGAGCTTGAACCCTTTGAGATAGAGGTCATTCTTATAGAGCCCGGACCCTACCGGACTGAGATCTGGAAGAGCACGCCGCGTATTCAGCCGCCGGGCAGCCCATATCATGCATGGGTCCAGCAGGTCTTTCGTGCCGGCGATGCCCATGCCGCGAGTGTGGCGCGTGACCCGAACGAGGTGTCTCTCGTCATTGCCAACGCACTTGAGGCACCGCGCCCGCGGTTTCGCTATCCGGTCGGCCCGTTCGCCCGCCTCAATCATTTTATGAGAGGCAAGGTGCCAAGTCGCCTGCTGCGCAAAGCAACGAAGTTCTATTTGGGTCTGTCTCGAACGTTGCGCTAATTTGCGCGAAGGTACGTTTTGTTGCACCGGACGGTCTTCGGGCGTCGGACCCCACAGGCCCGCGCCGATTCACTGACCGGGCGATGGCAATCTTGGCGGGGGGATCGCTCCGTGACGCGGACCCAGAACCTACGCAGGCAATTCGGATACGCTTGCCGGCGAACACACTCAAGTGTCCCCTTTTCCTCTCGGGCACGTCGTAAACGCAGGACTGTCCCACTTGGCAAGCCCATACCTTTGGTAATGACCGAAGAAAAAAATGTATCGCTTCGACTTGAGTAGCGAAACTAAACAGTTCTCGTTAACTCCTGCTCCTTGCCCCAACTGACGCGAGATTGGAGGTTTTTCAACAGCTGACCAACGTCCTCATTTAATGGGTCGACTTT